>JBHZQV010000004.1:0-229983 GCA_042867185.1 Sphingomonas sp. NCPPB 2930
CGGCGCAGCCGGACCGCCGCAGCGGGGTCGCCTTTCTTTGGTTCCTTTCTTTGGCGAAGCAAAGAAAGGGACTCGCCTGCGGGGGCGAATTCCCCGCCTCCGCACCCAACACAGGCAGCGCCGCGACAAGCAGCCGCCCCCTCAAAACGTCCGCATCCCGCATCCCGCATCCCGCATCCCGCAGCCCCCCCCTCACTGCGGTTGAAACCCCGAAGACTTGATGATCCGCCCCCAAGCCTGCGTATAAGCCTTCTCCCGCGCAGCGAACGTCGCCTGCGGCATGTACTGCACCGCCAGCCCCAACCCGGTGAACCGATCCCGCACCTCCGCCTGCGCCAGCACCTGCGCCAGCGCGGCCGAGAACCTGTCGACCACCGGCTGCGGCGTCCCCGCCGGCGCGAACACGCCGTAGTAGGGCATGTCCTCCAGCCCCGGCAGCCCCAGCTCGGCGAACGTCGGCACGTCCGGCAGCAGGGCCTGGCGCTTGTCGCCCACCACCGCCACGATCCGCAGCTTGCCGGCCTTCTGGTTCTCGATGAAATCCGGCACCGAGCCGATACCGGCGGCGATCTGGCCGCCCAGCATGTCGGCCAGCATCGGCGCGCTGCCGCGGTAGGGCACCGACTGCAGGTCCAGCTTGTAGCTGTCGGCCGCCAGCTTCACCATGAACTCGGGCGTGCTGGCCGGCGCCGGAATGCCGACGCTGCTCTTGCCGCCCTGGGCCTTCACCCAGGCGACGTACTCGGGGAACGTTTTGGCGGGCGTGCTGCCCGAGACGGCCAGCGCGTTGGCGAAGGTGGCGAAGCCCGCCACCGGCACGAAATCCTTCGCCGGGTCGAAGCCCGGGTTCTTCACCACCTGCGGCAGCACCGAGATGGTGTGGTCGTGCGTCACGAAGAAGGCATGGCCATCGGCCGGGGCCGCCTTCAGGGCCTGCGCGGCGATCTGGCCGCCGGCGCCGGCGCGGTTCTCGACGATCACCGGGCTGCCGAGCAGCGGCGACAGCTTCTCGGCCAGGGTGCGGGCGATGGCGTCGGTGCCGCCGCCGGGCGGAAAGCCCACCAGCAGGCGGACGGCCGTCTGGGCCTGCGCCAGGCCGCCGGTCAGGCAGCAGGCGCCCAGCGCCAGTGCGCCGACCAGGGGGCGCACCAGGGCGCGTCGTTGCAAAGAAAACATGCGGAAGCTCCAGAAGATGAAAAGTGCCGAGGGTGGCCGGGGTGTGCAATTTTGATGCCGCCGCGCCCGGGCGCGGCAGGTGGAAAACACCGCCCCGCGCGGCGGCGGCCCGCCCCGGTCGCGGCGGGCGCCGGTCGGTGCCCGCGGCCGCCACCGCTTGAATCGACCGCGCCCAGCCCCATCTGCCGCGCTAACCGGAGGTTTTTACTTTCATGCGACAAGACAAACTCACCACCAAGTTCCAGGAAGCCCTGGCCGACGCCCAGAGCCTGGCCCTGGCCCACGACAACGCCTACATCGAGCCGGTGCACCTGCTGGCCGCGATGCTGCGCCAGGACGACGGCCCGCGCGCGCTGCTGCAGCGTGCCGGCGTCAACCTGGCCGGGCTCGCCGCCGGGGCCGACGCGGCGATCAAGAAGCTGCCGCAGGTCCAGGGCCAGGACGTGAGCCTGGGCCGCGACCTGGGCAGCCTG
Organism: Sphingomonas sp. NCPPB 2930; assembly: GCA_042867185.1. Taxonomy (GTDB): domain Bacteria; phylum Pseudomonadota; class Gammaproteobacteria; order Burkholderiales; family Burkholderiaceae_C; genus Xylophilus. The sequence continues at coordinate 1,650 of JBHZQV010000004.1, forward strand.
ATGCAGGCGACCGAGCGCGAGGCCTTGAAGCGCGGCGACCAGTTCATCGCCGGCGAGCTGTTCCTGCTGGCGCTGGCCGATGCCAAGGGCGACATCGGCGACCTGGCGCGCGCCAACGGCCTGACCCGCAAGAGCCTGGAGTCGGCGATCGACGCGGTGCGCGGCGGCCAGAGCGTCGACAACGCCGACGCCGAGGGCCAGCGCGAGGCCCTGAAGAAGTACACCCTCGACCTGACCGAGCGCGCCCGCATCGGCAAGCTCGACCCTGTGATCGGCCGCGACGACGAGATCCGCCGCGCGATCCAGGTGCTGCAGCGGCGCAGCAAGAACAACCCGGTCCTGATCGGCGAGCCGGGCGTCGGCAAGACCGCGATCGTCGAGGGCCTGGCCCAGCGCATCGTGGCCGGCGAGGTGCCCGATTCGCTGAAAGGCAAGCGGGTGCTGTCGCTCGACATGGCCGCGCTGCTGGCCGGCGCCAAGTACCGCGGCGAGTTCGAGGAGCGCCTCAAGGGCGTGCTCAAGGAGCTGGCCAAGGACGAGGGCCAGACCATCGTCTTCATCGACGAGCTGCACACCATGGTCGGCGCCGGCAAGGGCGAGGGCGCGATGGACGCGGGCAACATGCTCAAGCCCGCGCTCGCCCGCGGCGAACTGCACTGCGTGGGCGCCACCACGCTCGACGAGTACCGCAAGTTCATCGAGAAGGACGCCGCGCTGGAGCGCCGTTTCCAGAAGATCCTGGTGGGCGAGCCGAGCGTCGAGGCGACCATCGCCATCCTGCGCGGCCTGCAGGAAAAGTACGAGGCCCACCACGGCGTGCAGATCACCGACCCGGCGATCGTCGCCGCGGCGGAACTCTCGGACCGCTACATCACCGACCGCTTCCTGCCCGACAAGGCGATCGACCTGATCGACGAGGCCGCGGCCAAGATCAAGATCGAGATGGACTCGAAGCCCGAGGTGATGGACCGCCTCGACCGCCGGCTGATCCAGCTGCAGATCGAGCGCGAGGCGGTGCGCCGCGAGAAGGACGAGTCGTCGCAGAAGCGCTTCGGCCTGATCGAGGAAGAGATCGGCAAGCTGCAGAAGGAGATCGCCGATTTCGACGAGATCTGGCAGGCCGAGAAGGCCGAGGCGCTGGGCTCCAAGGACGTGATGGAGGAGATCGACCGCACCCGCTTCCAGATAGCCGAATACACCCGCGAGGGCGACTTCAACAAGGCGGCCGAGCTGCAGTACGGCAAGCTGCCCGAGCTGGAAAAGCGCCTGAAGGCCGCCGAAGGCACCGAGGCGGTGAGCGGCGGCGCGCCCCAGCCGCACCGGCTGCTGCGCACCCAGGTCGGCGCCGAGGAGATTGCCGAGGTGGTGTCGCGCGCCACCGGCATTCCGGTCAGCAAGATGCTGCAGGGCGAGCGCGAGAAATTGCTGCAGATGGAAGACAAGCTGCACGAGCGGGTGGTGGGCCAGGACGAGGCGATCGGCGCGGTGGCCAACGCGATCCGCCGCTCGCGCTCGGGCCTGTCGGACCCGAACCGGCCCACCGGCAGCTTCCTGTTCCTGGGCCCCACCGGCGTCGGCAAGACCGAGCTGTGCAAGGCGCTGGCCGGCTTTCTGTTCGACAGCGAGGACCACCTGGTCCGCATCGACATGAGCGAGTTCATGGAGAAGCATTCGGTCGCCCGGCTGATCGGCGCGCCGCCCGGCTACGTGGGTTACGAAGAGGGCGGCTACCTGACCGAGGCGGTGCGGCGCAAGCCCTACAGCGTGCTGCTGCTCGACGAGGTGGAGAAGGCGCATCCGGACGTCTTCAACATCCTGCTGCAGGTGCTCGACGACGGCCGGCTGACCGACGGGCAGGGGCGCACGGTCAACTTCAAGAACACGGTGATCGTGATGACCAGCAACATCGGCTCGCCGATCATCCAGGCGATGGTGGGCCGGCCCAGCGAGGACATCAAGGAAGCGGTGTGGGACGAGCTGAAGAACCACTTCCGGCCCGAGTTCCTGAACCGGATCGACGAGACGGTGGTGTTCCACGCGCTGGATGCGAAGAACATCGAATCGATCGCGGCGATCCAGCTGAAGACGCTGGAGCAGCGGCTGGCCAAGCTCGACCTGGTGCTGCAGGTATCGCCCGCGGCGCTGGCCGAGATCGCGAAGGTGGGCTTCGATCCCGTGTTCGGCGCACGGCCATTGAAGCGTGCGATCCAGCAAAGGATCGAAAATCCTTTGTCGAAACTGCTGCTGGAAGGCCGGTTCGCGCCGAAGGACACGATCCCGGTGGATGTCGATCCGGTGCTGAACCCCGGGGTCTTCGTCTTCGGTTGAAGACCGCCCGGCGCGCACCGTGTGTGTCGGCGCCGGGCCTGCCGCGGTCGGGCAGGTTCCGGCTGCCGCACCGTGCGGCACACGGGGCGTAGACCACGCCTCTCACTTTGCAAGGGAACGACAGGTTTGGAAAACTTCATCGCGGGCGTCGTCCGTTTTCTGCTGCGGCTGGCGCTGGTCGCCATCACGGCCGTGCTGGCCGTGTGCCTGCTGTGCATGGTGGCGGTGCTGCTGTCGGTCTGGAGCGTGCGCCGGGTGTGGGCGCGCATCACCGGCCGGCCGGTGCCGGCGTGGCACATGGGGTTCGACCCGGGGGCGCGGTTCAAGCAGGCCTACGGCGCGGCGGGGCAGTGGTCGCCCCGCGGGGCGGCTGCGCGCAAGGACGTGGTGGATGCGGAAGTCACGGATGTGGAGGCGCGGGAGTTGCCGGGGCGGCGGTAGGTTTTTGCGTTCGCTTTGTTCGCGCGCATGGGTGTTCGGGCGCATCGGTGTCGTGCGGGGGCCGTGATCGCCGGGTGGTCCCCTCCGCGAATGTCCCCCGCCTTCGGCTCCTCCTTTATTTCGCTGCGGGGACCACCCGACACTCCCGGCCCGGGGCAGCGGGTGTGGGGCGGGTCGTATGTGCGTCGTGGTACCTGGCGGTGCGATGCCGAGATCGGGGTGGGTGCTCCGAACTTTGATCGGACGGATGCGTTTCGCGCCTTGTGGCGGCGGGTGGTGCTGCGGGATCGGCGATGCGTCGCAAGGGGGTGGCGCAGGGTAGGGGGGCGCTGCACAGTGAAGGGGTCGCAACCTTTTCGGGCCTCTTCCATGCAGCTCACTCCGCTGATCGCCGTCCACATGACGGCCGCCCTGCTCGCCGTCGCGACCGGGCCTGTCGCTCTGTGGGCGCGCAAGGGGCGCATCCAGCGTCCGCGGCTGCACCGGGCTTTCGGCTATGCCTGGGTCACGCTGATGATCGTCACGGCCACGACCGCACTATTCATCCGCGATTTCGACTTGCCCAACGTCGCAGGCTTCACGCCCATCCATCTGCTGATCGGGCTCACCGCGCTCTCGCTGTTCGGTGCGTTCCGGGCCCTGGCGCAGGGCGACATCGGCAAGCACCGGCGGTACATGCAGCTGCTCTACATCGCCGCCTGCATCGTCGCGGGCCTGTTCACCCTGCTGCCCCAACGCTACCTCGGCGGACTCCTCTGGGGCCGGTGGCTGGGCCTGCTCTGATCCGACCCACCCCCCTATGGATCGCGCCGATGGCGTGCTCTGCGCAGCGACATCAAGGAGGAGGCCGCAGGCCGGGGGACAGTCGCGGAGCGGAGTACGCCGTCGGTGCGATCACCCGCAACGGCCGACCGTCCCGCGACTGCACCCTTGCCCCGTTCCACGCTCAGCCGATGGTCGCCAGCGCCGCGCCTGCCGCCTGGTAGCTGCCGGTGGCGGCGACCAGGGCGATCCGCCCGCTGCGGTGGGCCAGCACCTGCATCTCCATCTTCATCGCCTCCATCACCGCGATCAGGTCGCCCTCGGCCACGGTGTCGCCGTCGGCCACCTTCCAGGCGTGCAGGTTGCCGGCGCTGGGGGCGTACACGGTGCGCGGGTCCTGGTCGGGGGCAGCGCCGATGGCGGCGGCGCCTGCACCGCCGCCGGCCGCGCCCTGCAGGCCGCGCAGCAGCGCGACCGGCAGGCCGACCATCACCCGGCGGCCGTCGATCTCCATCGGCACGCGGTGCAGGCCGGTATCGGCCTCGGGCTCTGCGCGCGCGGCGGCGGCGAGGGGGGCGGCGAAGTCGGTCTCGATCCACCGGGTGTGGACCTTGAAGCCGTCGTCGCCGATGAAATCGGGGTGGTCCAGCACCGCGCGGTGGAAGGGCAGGACCGAGGCCACGCCGTCGATCGTGAACTCCTTGAGCGCCCGGCGTGCGCGGGCCAGCGCCTGTTCGCGGGTGGCGCCGGTGACGATCAGCTTGGCCATCAGCGAATCGAAATGGCCCGGCACGGTCGAGCCCGATGCCACGCCGCTGTCGAGCCGCACGCCCGGGCCCGAGGGCGGCGAGAAGGTGACGACCGGCCCGGGCGTGGGCAGGAAGCCGCGGCCCACGTCCTCGGCGTTGATCCGGAACTCGATGCTGTGGCCGCGCGGCGCGGTGGCGTCTTCCGCGGGCAGCGCGTGGCCGTCGGCGATGCGCAGCTGCTCCACCACCAGGTCGATGCCGGTGGTCTGCTCGGTCACCGTGTGCTCCACCTGCAGCCGGGTGTTCACCTCCAGAAACGAGATGGCGCCGGTGCCGCTCAGCAGGAATTCGACGGTGCCGGCGCTGGTGTAGCCGGCCTCGGCGCAGATGTCGTGCGCGGCCTGGTGGATGCGGGCGCGCTGCGCGTCGGTGAGGAAGGGGGCGGGGGCTTCCTCGACCAGCTTCTGGTTGCGCCGCTGCAGCGAGCAGTCGCGGGTGCCCAGCACCCGCACCGTGCCGTGGGTGTCGGCCAGCACCTGGGCCTCGATGTGGCGGGGCTTGTCGAGGAACTGCTCCACGAAGCATTCGCCGCGGCCGAAGGCGGTGACCGCCTCGCGTACCGCCGAGGCGTACAGCTCGGCCACCTCGTCCATCCGCCAGGCCACCTTCATCCCGCGGCCGCCGCCGCCGAAGGCCGCTTTGATGATGATCGGCAGGCCGTGCCGCTCGGCGAAGGCCAGCACCTCGCCCGCATCCTGCGCCGGCTCCGACATGCCGGCCACCAGCGGCGCGCCCACCTTCAGCGCGATCTTGCGCGCCTCGACCTTGTCGCCCAGCCGGGCAATGGCCGTGGGCGACGGGCCGATCCAGGCCAGGCCCGCATCGACCACCGCCTGCGCGAAGGCCGCGCTTTCCGACAGGAAGCCGTAGCCTGGGTGCACCGCATCGGCACCGCTGCGGCGGGCGACGTCGAGCAGCTTCTCGATGTGCAGATAGGTATCGGCCGGCCGGTCGCCGTCGAGCCCGTAGGCCGCGTCGGCCATGCGGGTGTGCAGCGCACCCAGGTCGGCATCGGCGTAGACGGCGACCGACTGCACGCCGTAGTCGGCGCAGGCGCGCGCGATGCGCACGGCGATCTCGCCACGGTTGGCGATCAGGACTTTTTTCATGGTGATCTCGTTAGAGGGAAAGGGTCGTGCGGTCAAGCGGTGGGAACGGTCGTGGGTGCGAACGCGCCCAGCGCCCGGAAGCGCACCCGCGCATGGACCGGAATCTGCCCGGCGCGGTCCAGGTGGTAGGGCGCCACGGCGCCGATCACCGGGTAGCCGCCGGTCAGCGGGTGGTCGGCCAGGAACAGCACCGGCTGGCCGCTGGCGGGGACCTGGATCGCGCCGAGGGCGGTGCCTTCGCTCGGCAGTTCGCGGGTGACGGCGCGCTCCAGCGGCGTGTCGCCCGCCAGGCGGATGCCGACGCGGTTGGACTGGGGCGTCACCGTCCACTCCTGGCGGCAGAGCAGGTCGACCGCGGCGGGCGTGAACCAGTCGGTGCGCGGGCCCAGCACGATGTCGAGCTCGACCACCGCGCCGGGCCGCGGCAGCTCGGCGGGCGGTACCTCTTCCGCGCCGACGACCGCGCCGTGTGCGACAGCCCGCAGCGGCAGCACGTCGCCCGCGGCCAGCGCCGGCGGGCCGACGCGGGCCAGGGTGTCGGTGGAGCAGCTGCCGAGCACCGGTGCGACGGCGAAGCCGCCGCGCGCCGCCAGATAGCAGCGCATGCCGGCCTGCGGCTCGCCGACGGTGAGGGTGTCGCCGTCGGCCAGCGCGACCGGGCGGTAGCGGGCGGCCGGCCAGTGGCGGCCGGCGGCGTCGGCCACCGTCAGCGGCGCATCGGCACCGGTGACGGCCACGACGGTTTCGCCGCGGCTGCGCAGTTGCAGGCCGCCGTTGACTGTCTCCAGACAGGCGCTGTCCGACGGGTTGCCCACCAGCCGGTTGGCCGACTTGAGCGCCGCCTGGTCCATCGCGCCCGAGGCCGAGACGCCCTGGCCGGCCTGGCCGTGGCGGCCCCGGTCCTGGAACAGGGTCTGCAGGCCGGGCGCGACCACCTCCAGCGCGCACGTGCCGGTGTCGCCTGCTGCCGTGGCCGGCGCCGAGGCTGCTGGCGGTGCGGCGGCGGGTGCCGCCCACTGCGCGCGCTCGGCCGCGGGCAGCGTGGCGATGTCCACGAACTGCACCCGGAAGCCCGGCTGCAGCAGGGCCGGCACTGCGCGGGCGATGTCCCACATCGCCACCGGCGTGGTGCCGATGATCTGCCAGCCACCGGGGCTGGCCTGCGGGTATACGCCGCTGAAGCTGCCGGCCAGGCCCACCGCGCCGGCGGGAATGCGGGTGCGCGGGGTCTTGCGGCGGGGCGTGTCGTCGAAGACCGGGTCGCCGCCGGTGAGGTAGGCGAAGCCGGGCGCGAAGCCGGTGAAGGCGACCGCGTAGACGCTGCCGGTATGGCGGCGCACCAGCTCGTCGGGCGCGATGCCCGCCAGCGCGGCGACCTCGGCGATGTCTTCGCCGTCGTAGTGCACCGGGATCCGCACCAGGGTGCCGTCGCGCACCGCGCGGGCGCTCACGTCGCGGCCGGCGATGGCCCGCACCAGCGCGTCCATCGTGCAGGCGGCGGGGCGGAACGAGACGAGCAGGGTGCGGGCCGCGGGCACCAGTTCCTCGATGCCGGTGATCGGGTCGGTCTTCAACGCGTCGAGCAGCGCCAGCGTCTGCGCCAGGTCGTCGAGCTCGACCATCAGCGCGCCGTGGTTGACCGGCAGGAACCGCATCATGGCGCGATGGCGGCAGAGGCCGCGACACCCGCAGAAGCCGCGAAGGGCGCGAAGGGCGCGATGGTGACGCCGGCCTGCGTCAGCCGCGCGCGCACCCGGCGTGCGATCTCGACCGCGCCGGGGCTGTCGCCGTGCACGCAGATGGAGTGGGCCTGCAGCCGCACGGTGCTGCCGTCGATGGCCTCGACCGTGCCGTCCTGCACCAGGCGCAGCATGCGGTCGGCGATCAGGGCGGTGTCATGCAGCACCGCGCCGGCGTCGCGCCGCGAGACCAGGGCGCCGCCGGGCGTGTAGGCCCGGTCGGCGAAGGCTTCGGCCACCACCCGCAGGCCGGCGTCCTGCGCCCAGCCGACCAGCGGCGAGCCGGCGAGGGCGACCAGCACCAGGCGGGCATCGACCGCGCGGATCGCGGCGATCACGTCCTGCGCCTGGCGGGCGTCGTGGGCGATGGTGTTGTAGAGCGCGCCGTGCGGCTTGACGTAGCGCACCGTGGTGCCGGCCGCGGCGGCCAGGCCCTGCAGCGCGCCGATCTGGTAGACCACGCCGGCGACCAGGTCGGCGCTTTCGATGTCCATGTTGCGGCGGCCGAAGCCGGCCAGGTCGGGGTACGCCACATGGGCGCCGACCGCGACACCCTGGGCCGCGGCCTGGCGCAGGGTGCGCAGCATGCCGGCCGGGTCGCCCGCATGGAAGCCGCAGGCCACGTTGGCGCTGCTGACGATGCCGAGCATGGCGGCGTCGTCGCCCATGCGCCATGCGCCGAAGCTCTCGCCCAGGTCGCTGTTCAGGTCCATTTGCATCTGTGTTCTCCAGAAGGTGTGGGGAAGGGGTGCGGTCAGTGCAGGGCGCCGCCGGTTTCGCGCACGTCGTGCTGCACGGCCAGGGCGGTGGCGATCAGGCAGCGCAGGGCCTGGGCCTGCGTCTCGAGCGCCATGCTGGGGGCGCCGGGGTGGCGCGCCGCCTGTTCGGGCAGCCAGGGCAGGTGCACGAAGCCGCCGCGCACCGGCGTGCCGCCCGCGGGTCGCTGCGCCAGCCGGTGCATCAGCCCGTAGAAGACATGGTTGCAGACGAAGGTGCCGGCGGTGTTCGACACGCTGGCCGGCAGGCCGGCGGCGCGCAGGTCGCGCACGATGGCCTTGATCGGCAGGGTCGAGAAATACGCGGCCGGCGCGCCCGCGACCACCGGCGCATCGACCGGCTGGCGGCCCGCGTTGTCGGGGATGCGGGCGTCGTCGATGTTGATCGCCACCCGCTCGGGCGAGATCTCGGTGCGGCCGCCGGCCAGGCCGATGCAGACGACCAGCACCGGCCGCCAGCGGGCGATGGCCGCGTCCAGCGCCTCCAGCGCGGTGCCGAAGACGCAGGGCAACTGCACGCCGCGCACCGTGGCACCGCCCTGCCGCCAGCCGTCGAGCGTGCGGGCCACTTCCCACGAGGGGTTGACCGGGTCGGTGTCGAAGGGCTCGAAGCCGGCGAGCAGCACGTTGGGGGAATCGGACGAATCGGTCACGGGCGAACCTTTCTTTCTGCCTTGCTCAGCGGAACATCAGGAAGTTGTGGCGCACCTTGTCGGACAGCTTGCCGTGGCGCGCCTCGGCCGCGCCCTCGGCCATCGGGGCCAGCAGTGGCCGCACCATCTGCGGATGGCCGCCCAGGCTGGTGAGGCCGATGGCGGCGGTGAGCTGGCGCGCCGCCAGGTAGACGATCAGCAGGCGGCCGGCGGTGGCCGAGCGGATGCTGCCGATCCAGTTCTGCGCATGTTGGCGCAGGCCGTGCCGCTCCAGCAGGCCGATCACCGCCAGCGGCAGCAGGATGATCAGCGGCAGGTTGCGGGTCTTGATGAAGCCGGTGCCGATGGTCGACAGGATCCGGTCGATCGGGAACCCTGCCGCGAAGGCGGTGGCGATCGCGGTGGCGATCACCACCAGCATCGGGTTGAAGCGCAGGATGAACCCCGCGACGATGACGGCCACCCCGACGAGGGGCCACAGATTGACTTCACTGACCATGATGATCCTTGGTTGAAAACACGGTGACGTGGCCGGTGCCAGGCCACGACCGGTCTCGGTCACGATGCAAATTGCATGCCATAAGGTTCTACAAAAAACTTCAGATTGTTGAACAAAAAATCCACTTGGTGGGGCGAAGTGCACAAAATTGTGCGACAGGAGTGGGATTTTGCCCAGCATCTGGGCACCGCAGGCCCCGGTACAAACCCGTGGTGCACCGCGGTGCGCCGGCGCCTTTCTGCTAAAACGCCCGCATCGCCGCAGTGCCCCCCGGGCCTGCCACCGGCGCCACCGTGGCGCCCCTCCGGACCGGCAGCATGGCAACCGAACTCTCACCTTCCAGCGCACAGACCCTCAACGACCGCACCGCCGAGCTGATCCGCCAGAAGATCGTCAAGGGCGAGTTCTCGCCCGGCCAGCGGCTGTCGGAGGCCGCACTGAGCGAAAGCCTGGCCATCTCGCGAAACACCCTGCGCGAGGTGTTCCGCATCCTCACCCAGGAGGGGCTGGTGCGGCACGCACCCAACCGCGGCGTGTCGGTGGCGATCCCGAGCATCGCGACGATCATCGACATCTACCGGGTGCGGCGGCTGATCGAATGCCAGGCGCTGGCCCAGGCGTATCCGCGGCACCCGGCCCGCCAGCACATGCGCCAGGCGATCGAGGCCGGGCTGCAGTGCCGCGCGGCCGGCGACTGGCAGGGCGTGGGGACCGCCAACATGGAGTTCCACATGGCCATCGTCGAGCTGGCCGACAGCGAGCGGCTCGACACCATGTTCTCCCATGTGCTGGCCGAGCTGCGGCTGGCCTTCGGCATGCTGAACGATCCGGAGTTCCTGCACGCCCCCTACGTCGACCTGAACGTCGGGGTCTTCGAGCTGTTCGAGGCCGGCAAGCTGCAGGAGAGCGCGGCGATGCTCGCGGACTACCTGGTGAATTCCGAGCGCATCGTGCTGGCGGTGTACGCCCGCCGCATCCCGGACACCGGCGGCATCGACCGGTAGGGGCGTGTCCCGCGCGGCCCTACACTGCGGCTTTTCCTCCGCCCTGGACAAGGTGACCGCCATGCTCGAAATGCGCCCCGGATGCGAATGCTGCGACCGCGATCTGCCGCCGGATGCGCCCGGCGCGCGGATCTGCTCGTTCGAATGCACCTTCTGCGAAGACTGCGCCGAACGGCGTCTGGCGGGCACCTGCCCCAACTGCGGCGGCGTGCTGGTCGCCCGGCCGCCGCGGCCCACGGCCAAGCTGGCGCGCAACCCGGCCTCGGCCACCCGCGTCTTCAAGCCGCAGGGCTGCGCCGCCGCGCGCTGATCCGCTTTCCTCAACCTCCCGTTTCCATCCCACCGCACACCATGAGCGCACAAGAACCCTCCATCGTCTACGGCACCGAAGACCTGCTGATCAGCCTCTGCAATTCGGTGACGCGGGTGCTCAGCGTGGCTACCGGCAAGCCGATCCACTACTCGGGCATGGTGCAGCGCATCAGCAAGACCTGCCTGCGGCCCGACATCGGCTGCTTCGTGCTGTTCGACGGCGGCTTCTCGGGGCTGGTGATCATCAATTTCTCGAAAGAGGCGGCGATGGAGATCTACCAGAGCTACCTGCTCAGCATGGGCATGGGGCAGGAGGACCTGGCCAGCTCCTACACCTCGGACGAGGTGAGCAACGTGATGGGCGAGCTGATGAACCAGGTGGTGGGCGATTTCACCGGCAAGGTGCGGCGCGAGCTGCAGACCCACATCACCCAGAACCAGCCGAAGATGCTGGCGCTCAGCAAGCAGGTGATGCTGAGCGTGGACGCCAACCTCGACAAGCCCGAGGCGCGGCGCGTCACCTTCTACACCGCCAGCAACCACATCTTCTACCTCGAGCTGGCGATTGACCACACCGAGTTCATCAAGCTCTACGACTTCGAACCGCAGGAAACCCCTGACCCGGACGCGCTGATCGCGCAGGCCAACGGCCCGCAGGCTTCCACCGCACCCGCCTCCGGACCGGCACCGTCGCCCTCGGGCGATTCGGACACCGACGACCTGCTCAAGTCGCTCGGCATGTAGGCCGGCACCGCCCGGCCGGACCGGCGCGAACCGGGAGCAACCCTGAGGCGCCGCCGCGGAGCGGGGCCTAGACTCTGCGCATGAACGTGCGTTTTCTCGAGGCTTTCGTATGGGTCGCCCGGCTGGGCAGTTTCAAGGGCGCGGCCGAAAAGCTGCACACCACGCAGGCCGGCATCTCCAGCCGCATCTCCACGCTGGAAGAGCAGTTCGGGGTGCGGCTGTTCGAGCGCGAGCACCGGGTCGTCACGCTCACCTACCAGGGCTCGCAACTGCTGCCCTATGCCGAGCGCATGGTGGAGCTGCAGGGCCGCATGCTGGGCGCGGTGGGGCAGTCGGGCAACCTCTCGGGCGTGCTGCGCATCGGGGTGATCGAGACGGTGGTGCACACCTGGCTGCCCGACCTGCTGACCCGCTTCGCGGAACGCTACCCCAACGTCACCCTGGAGCTGGTATCGGACATCACGCCGCGATTGCGCGACGAGCTGCTGCGCGGCACGCTCGACTGCGCGATGACCTCCGAGGAAATCACGCCCGGCTTCGTCGACAACCACCGCCTGGCCCAATGCGCTATGCGCTGGACGGCCAGTCCCGCCTTGGCGCATTGCCTGCCGCAGGGGCCGCTGGGCTTCGCCGACATCGCCAAGCATCCGATCATCTCGTTCCACCGCGAATCGAGCGTCTACCGCAACATCTCCCTGCACACCGCCGACAGCCCGGATCTCCGGGTGAACTACTTCTCGTCCCTGGGTGCGATGGTGGGCCTGGTGCGCACGGGTTTCGGCATCGCGCTGCTGCCGGCCGCGGTGATCCAGGAGGAGCTGGACCAGGGCCTGCTGGTGCTGCTGTCGGTCACGCCGCGGCCGGCCGTGCTGCCGCTGGTCGCCAGCGTGCGGATGGAGCCCGCATCGCCGCTGGCCGAGGCGCTGGTGGCGATGTCGCGCGACATCTGCCAGGCTTTCATGCAGCGCAGCCGCGCCGACGCGTTCGTGCCCTAGAAACCGCATGACCGGGTAGCGGGTATGCCCTGATTTTGGGCGCTGCGCGCCCTAACCTGGCGCGTGTTACGGGTAAACACGGTGCATGATATTTTCTGATCGGGCACGGTAGAAATTTCCCGTTTGACCCGCCGGGGCCGCGCATCAACACTGCGGCCCATGTCGACACCCATCCCCGGCAAACGCCACCGCGAATTCTTCCGCCTGCAGCCCGATTGCCCGGGCACCGACTGGTCGCCCGTGGCCAGCGCCACCGGCCTGATCGAAGAGCAGCTCCTCAACGACGATCTCGACACGCGCCGCCGCAGCGGCAGCCGGACCCGGCTCGCCCGCTGGCAGCCCGGCACCGTGATCGACCGGCCGGTGGTGCACGATTTCCACGAGGAGGTGCTGGTGCTGCGGGGCGCCCTGGTGGTGGGCTGCGATGCCGAAGGGCAGGGCGGCGAAGCCTTCCCCGCACCCGCCTTCGCCTGCCGGCCGCCCCACGCGGTGCACGGCCCGTTCGCATCCCCCCAGGGCTGCGTGCTGCTCGAATTCCAGTACTTCGCATGAACGCCCACCTGATGCCGCACACCCCGCCCGCCGCCGCTGCGAACCGCGCCGCCGCGGCCCGCGCCGAGATCCGTTCCGGCCGCCATGCCGGCCATACCGCCGGCATGGCGCCCGGCCATGTGCAGGGCAACCTGATGGTCCTGCCGCACGCGCTGGCCGAGGACTTCCTGCGCTTCTGCCAGCGCAACCCGCGCTCCTGTCCGCTGCTGGCGGTGTCGGAGCCGGGCGATCCGGCGCTGCCGCTGCTGGGCGCGGGCATCGACATCCGGCACGACGTGCCCCGCTACCGCGTGTGGCGCGACGGAACGCTGGTGGACGAGCCGACCGACATCGCATCGCTCTGGCAGGACGACCTGGTGAGCTTCGTGATCGGCTGCTCGTTCTCGTTCGAACATGCGCTGATCGAAGCCGGCGTGCCGCTGCGCCACGTGGCCGAGCAGCGCAACGTGGCGATGTACCGCACCAGCGTCCAGACGGTGCCGGCCGGCCCGTTCCACGGTCCGATGGTGGTCTCGATGCGGCCGATGTCGCCGGCCCATGCGATCCGGGCGGTGCAGGTCACCTCGCGCTACCCGGCGGCCCACGGCGCGCCGGTGCACATCGGACTGCCCGACCAGATCGGCATCGCCGACCTGGCCCGGCCCGACTTCGGCGACGCGGTGGAGATCCGTGCCGACGAGCTGCCGGTGTTCTGGGCCTGCGGCGTCACGCCGCAGGCGGTCGCGATGGCCGCGAGGCCGCCGCTCTGCATCACCCATGCCCCCGGCTGCATGCTGGTCACGGACTTGCTCGACAGAGACGTGGCGAGCTTCTGAGCCGCGCCGCACGCCCCACCCGCCGCTTTCATTTTCCGTCCCAAAAAACTTCAATGGAGAAGACCTTGACACCATCCATGCCTGTCGCACGCCGTTGTCTGCTGGCCCTCGCCGCCGGTCTCGCCCTGGCCGGCCCCGCCGCCGCGCAGAAGGTCCAGGCGATCACCCAGGTCGCGCCCAACCTGCCGCAGTACACCAAGGTCGACCAGCCGCTGCTGCGCGACGGCATGGCCAAGGCCACCGACGGCAAGGTCGAGGTGGTGCTGTCCTCCTGGCCCGAGCGCAATGTGAACGGGCCCGAGGTGCTGCGTCTGGTGCGTTCCGGCCAGGTCGACATCGCCGCCGCGCCGCTCACCACCGTGTCGGGCGACGTGCCGCTGCTCGACGCTTTCGACCTGGCCGGCATGAACCCCGACATCCGCCAGGCCCGCAAGGTGGCCGACGCGATGGTGCCGGTGGTCAACCGCGAGCTGTTCCGGCTGGGCATCCGGCTGGTCGCCACCTATCCGTTCTCGGGCCAGATGCTGTTCTGCCGCAAGCCGGTGGCGAGCCTGGCCGACCTGAAGGGCCTGAAGGTCCGCACCAACGGCCCCTCGTCGGCCGATCTGATGAAGGCCATCGGTGCGCAGCCGGTGTCGCTGGCCTTCGGCGAGGTCTACACCGCGCTGGAGCGGGGCACGGTCGATTGCGGCATCACCGGCGCGGGTTCGGGCAACGGCGTGAAGTGGCCCGAGGTCACGACCCATCTGTACACCCTGCCCCTGTCGTGGTCGACCGCCGGCTACTTCGTCAACGTCGCCTGGTGGAACAAGCTCGACCCGGCGGTGCGCGCCCAGTTCGAGAAGACGTTCGCGGCGGTGCAGGAGGCGCAGTGGACCCTGGGCCAGGAGGCGACCGACGACGGCGTGGCCTGCAACGTCGGCCGCGCGGCCGAGTGCAAGTTGCACACGCTGGTCCGCAAGCCGATGGTCGAGGGCAAGCCCGTCGGCGATGTCGCCGCGCAGATCCGCACGGAACTCGCGCAAGACGTGCTGCCCGGCTGGGTGAAGCGCTGCGGCGACCGCTGCGGCGTGATCTACAACGACGTGATCGCCCCGATCACCGGCATCAAGTACGTGGCTGCGGCCAAATGATGTTCCGTGCACTCGAATGGGTGAGCGCCAAGGCGATGACCGTCGCCGGCTGGTGCTACCTGGCGATCACGCTGCTGATCTGCTTCGACATCGCGGCGCGCAGGCTGTGGGGCTTCTCGACCGAGGCCACCATCGAGCTGTCGGGCTACCTGATGGCGATCGGCATGAGCTGGGGCCTGGCGGGCACGCTGCTCGAGCGCGGCCATGTGCGGATCGACGTGCTGGTGCAGAAGATGCCGCTGAAGGTGCGGGTCTGGCTGCACATGGCGTCGCTGCTGGCACTGCTCGTCGCCAGCGGCTTCTTCGCCTGGGGCGCGGCGGCGCTGGCGCTGGACTCGCACGACATGGGCGCGACCGATCTCTCCACGCTGCGCATGCCGATGGCGGTGCCGCAGGGCCTGTGGGCCGCCGGCCTGGCGCTGATGCTGCTGGCGGTGGTCGCCCTGGGGGCCCGCGCGCTGCGGCAGCTGGTGGCCGGTGACGCCGACGGCATGGACCGGATGCTGATGGCCCGCACCTACATCGACGAGGCCGCCGAAACGCTGGAGGCGGTGGCCGAGGCCCAGCAGGGCATGCAGCTGCCGCCCCACGCCGGCACCCCTTCCGCAGCCGCCGCGACAGCCGCAGGCGCCGTGTCCACCACCACCGCGAAAGCCGACAGGGGCCTACCGTGATCGCCATCATCTTCATCCTGGTCATGGGCGCCGTCGTCGGCGTCGCGACCCTCCTCGGCGCGCCCGGCAGCGCAGCGGCGGCCGCTTCGGCGCAGGTGCCCTGGTGGGCGCTGGCGGCGGTGCTGCTCGCCTTCGTCGGCTTCTTCGCCGGCGGCATCTACGTGGGCGCGGCGCTGGCGGTGCTGTCGCTGCTGGCGGGCTTCGGCCTGTCGGACCGGCCGTTCTGGAATTTCATCGGCGAGATGATCTGGGGGCCGTCGACCAACTTCGTGCTGGTGTCGGTGCCGCTCTTCCTGCTGATGGGCGAGATCATGCTGCGCGCGGGTTTGTCCGAGCGGCTCTACCGGGCGCTCAACATCTGGATGGGCCGGTTGCCGGGCGGGCTGCTGCACACCAACATCATGGCCTGCGGCGTGTTCTCGGCGGTGGCGGGCTCCAGCGTGGCCACCGCGGCGACGATGGGGTCGGTGGCGCTGCCGTACTTCGAGAAAAGCCACTATCCGCCGAAGCTGGTACTGGGCTCCCTGGCGGCGGGCGGTGCGCTGGGCAACCTGATCCCGCCGGGCATCACCTTCATCATCTACGGCCTGATCACCGAGACATCGGTGGGCGCGCTCTACCTGGCGGCCATCGGCCCCAGCATCCTGGTGGTGGCGCTTTTCACCGCGGTGATCCTGTACTACAGCTTCAAGCTCAAGCTGCACGGCGATGCCGGCGGCGCGGGCATCACCTGGAAGCACCGCATCGCCAGCCTGTCGGACCTGCTGCCCACCGCGCTGCTGATCGGCCTGGTGCTGGGCACCATCTACGCCGGCTGGGCGACGCCCACCGAGTCTGCCGCGCTCGGCGTGGCCGGCAGTCTGGTGCTGGCGGTGGCCGACCGCAAGCTGACCTGGAAGATGATGAGCGAGTCGATGCGGGCCACCGCCCGCACCACCTCGATGATCGCGCTGATCCTCTTCGGCGCGTACTTTCTCAACTACATCCTCTCGTCGCTGGGCATACCGCAGATGCTGGCCCAGTTCCTCACCGGACTGCCGCTGCCGGGCTGGGCGGTCATGCTGGTGATCATCGGTTTCTACCTGGCGCTGGGCACCTTCATGGAAGGCATGTCGATGGTGATCACCACCATCCCGCTGCTGTTCCCGGTCGTCACCGCGCTCGGGTACGACCCGGTCTGGTTCGGCGTGGTCATCACCATGCTGGTCGAGATCGCGATGATCAGCCCGCCCGACGGCACGGTGCTCTACGTGCTGCAGGGCATGCGCCGGCAGCCCGGGCCGATCACCGACGTGTTCTCCGGCGTGCTGCCCTTCATGGGCGTCTACATGTTCGCCATCATCGTGCTGATGGTGTTCCCGGCGATCGCGCTGTGGCTGCCCGGCGTGCTGATGTAGCCCCCGCCTTCCACAAGAAACCGCCATGTCCCACGTCCTGCATTTCGCCTGCGAATCCGTCGAGGCCGACGGCAGCCGCACCAGCCGCACCCTCGCGGTCACGCCCCGGCGCTTCGTCATCGCCGGCTGGACCGGCCGCGACGCGGCTGCCATCGACCACCACATCGACGAACTGGCCGCCCTCGGCGTGCCGCGCCCGTCGGCCGTGCCGCTGTACTACCGCGCCGGCACCACGCTGCTGAGCCAGTCGCCGCTGCTGGAAACCCTGGGTGACGACAGCTCGGGCGAGGCCGAGCCGCTGCTCTTCTTCGCCGACGGCGAATGGTGGCTGAGCGTCGGCTCCGACCACACCGACCGCAAGGTGGAGAGCTATTCGGTCGCCGTGTCCAAGCAGATGTGCCCCAAGCCGGTGGCCACCGCCGCCTGGCGCTGGCGCGACGTGGCCGATGCGCAGGACGGCATCGTGCTGCAGTCGCGCATCCTCGAGAACGGCGCGTGGGTGGATTACCAGCGCGGCACGCTGGCATCCATCCGGCCGCTGGCGGGATTGCGCGACGGGTTCTTCGGGCCGGGCGGTGCCGGGGCCGCCGAGGGCAGCTTTCTCTGCTGCGGAACGCTGGGCGCCTTGCCCGATGCGCAAGGCCGCGGGATCCGCCCGGCCGCGCAGATGGAGATCGCGCTGCGCGACCCGGTGCGCCGGCGGTCCATCGTGCACCGCTACACGGTGGAAGCGCTCCCCGTCGTCGCCTGACAATGCGAGAGAGGCGCTGCGCATGCCGAGGCGCAGTGCCGGTCGTCACCGCACGGGCATCCGCTACCGGTCTTCGCGGCACACTCGGGCTCCTTACCCCGGTTCTTTCACACCGTCCCCGAGCGTGTGGCGGCCTGAACCCCGCGACGCGCTCCTACCCCTGCCCGCCATGACCGACACCATCGCTACGCTCCGCGCCCGCATCGCCCGGGGCGACACCACCCACGAAGCCTGCGTCGCCCAGGCGCTCGAAGGCGCCGCGTCGCCCGCCGCGCAGCATGTCTTCACCGCGCTGTACGCCGACGCGGCCCTGGCCGCCGCCCGCCATGCCGACGCGGCGCAGCGGGCCGGCGTGGCGCTGCCCCCGCTGGCCGGCCTGCCGGTCAGCATCAAGGACCTGTACGACGTGGCGGGCGAGACCACACAGGCCGGCTCGGTCGTGTGCCGCGACGGTGCGCCCGCCGCGGCCGATGCGGTGGCCGTCGCGCGGCTGCGCGGGCAGGGCGCCGCCCTGGTCGGGAAGACGAACATGACCGAGTTCGCGTTCTCCGGCGTGGGCATCAACCCCCACTACGGCACGCCGCGCAACCCGGCCGACGCCGCGGTGGCACGCATTCCCGGCGGTTCGTCGGCCGGCGGCGCGGTGTCGGTCGCACTCGGCCTGGCCGTGGCCACGCTCGGCTCCGATACCGGCGGCTCGATCCGCATCCCGGCCGCGCTCTGCGGCATCGTCGGCTTCAAGAGCACCCAGTCGCGGGTGCCGCGCACCGGGGCCTTCGAGCTCTCACGTTCGCTCGACACCGTCTGTGCCATGGCCCGGTCGGTGGAGGACTGCCTGCTGGCCGATGCCGCCGTCGCCGACGTGCCGCTGGCGGTGCGCCGCCGCCCGCTGGTCGGCTTGCGCCTCGCGGTGCCGCAGACGCTGATGTTCGACGGCATCGAGCCTGCCGTGGCCCAGGCCTTCGACCGCGCGCTGGACACGCTGTCGAATGCGGGCGCGCTCATCGTCGAGATCCCCTTCGCCGAGCTGGCCGAGATCTCCGAGCTCAACGCCCCCGGCGGCTTCTCGGCCGTCGAGGCCTACGCGGTGCACCGCCACCGGCTGGCCGAGCGGCGCGAGGGCTTCGACGCCCGCGTGGCCCAGCGGATCGCGCTCGGCGCCCAGGCCAGCGCCGCCGACTACATCGCGATGCAGGACGCCCGCCGCGACTGGATCCTGCGGGCCGAGGCGCGGCTGCAGTCCTTCGACGCGCTGCTGTGCCCCACCGTGCCCCTGGTCGCCCCGCCCATCGCCGACCTGCTCGCCACCGACGAGGCCTTCTTCAAGGCCAACGGCCTGCTGCTGCGCAACACCTTCGCGATCAACTACCTCGACGGCTGCGCCTTCAGCCTGCCGTGCCACGCCGCCGGCGAACTGCCGGTGGGCCTGATGCTGTCGGCCGTGCGGGGAGACGATGCGCGGCTGGCGGCGGTGGCGCTGGCGGTGGAGGACGCGCTGGCGGGCGATGCCGATTGAGGGCGCCGGCGATGCCCTGCGCATGCCTCTCGGCGCTATCTATTCGATAGCTGATAGCCGGCGCCGCACGCCGGCTACAGCCCGTTTTTGTTCTGGAAATGCCGTGGCGAGCGCCCCATCGCCGCGCGGAACATCGCGGTGAAGGCGCTGTCGCTGGCATAGCCGCTGGCCGCCGCCACATGGGCGACCGGCATGCCGCGGGCCAGCAGGGGCAGGGCGTGGGCCAGCAGGGCCTGCTGGCGCCATTGCTGCCAGCTGATGCCCAGCTCGCTGCGGAACAGGCGGGCGGCGGTGCGCTCGCTCGCGCCTGCGCCGGCGGCCCATTCGGCCAGGGTGGCGGGGCGGGCGGGGGCGCGCAGCACCGCCTCGCACAGGGCGCGCAGGCGCTTGTTGCCGTGCTCGGCGTGCGGCATCGGCACGCCCATGCGCAGCTGCGGCGCGCGGGCCAGTTCGTCGCGCAAGAGGGGCGCGATCATCCGCTCGCGGCGGCGGCATTCGGCCAGGTGCGCCGCACCGCCGGCCGGGCCCACCGCCCCGTCGGGCGTACTGTCGAGGGCGAAAGCCAGGGCGTGGAGCAGCGGGCCCATCTCCAGCACCACGCAGCGCTGCCAGGCCGGGTCGGCCGAGGGCGCGGGCTGCGGCAGCAGGTAGACGGTGCGCAGCTCGGCATCCTCCACCACGGTGATCGAATGCTCCATGCCGGCCGGCACCCAGGCGGCGCGCGAGGGCGGCACGATGATGGTGCCGCCCTCGGTGCTGACCCGGATCACGCCGGTGGCCGAGAAGGTGAGCTGCGGCCAGTCGTGGCGGTGCGGCACCACGACGGTGTCGGCCGCGAGCGGCCGCTGCTTGGCGCGCACCGGCCGGTCAGGCGTGGGCACGAACAGGTGCGGCGTGAGGGAGCCGACCTGGGCGCCGGTGCCGGCGGCGGGCACGCGGGCCGGTGCGCGTGCACGAACCGGGGTGCGGACGGCGGTGCTGGACGGTTTTGGCATATTCTCGATGAAAGTTGGCCCTTCGTCGCAATTCTGCCGCGCGATGGGCGCCTACGATCGCCGCTCCTCTTCTTCTTTCGCGTGCGCCGCGCTTTTTCGCCATGGCCTCAGCTACCCATTCCGCACCCACCGCCGCCCGCGATCCGGCCGAGCGCGCGGCCTTTCGCAACGATGCCACCCTGATCGGCCTGGTGGGCGTGGCCCACGGCATCAGCCATTTCAGCCAGCTGCTGCTGGCGCCGCTGTTCCCCTGGCTCAAGACCGAGTTCGGCGTGGGCTATGCCGAGCTGGGCTTCGTGCTGACGGTGTTCTTCGTGGTGTCGTGCATCGTGCAGGCGCTGTCGGGCTTCGTGGTCGACCGCTACAGCCCGCGGCCGGTGCTGTTCGCGGGCCTGGGCATGCTGGCCCTGGCGGGCTTCGGCTATGCGATGGCGCAGAACTACTGGATGCTGCTGGGCAGTGCGGTGATCGGCGGCATCGGCAACGGCGTGTTCCACCCGGTCGACTACACGCTGTTCAACCGCAAGGTGGCGCCCACCCGGCTGGGCCATGCCTACAGCGTGCACGGCATCACCGGCAGCCTGGGCTGGGCGCTGGCGCCGGCCTTCGTCGTGCCGCTGGCGGTGGCGTTCTCGTGGCGGGTCGCGCTGGCCTCGGCCGGTGTGCTGGCGCTGGTGGTGCTGGCGGTGCTGTGGGTCTACCGCCGCCACCTGGCGCTCGACAAGAAGGCGGTGCTGCAGGCCACCGGCCACCACGATGTGGTCGAGGGCAAGTTCGATTTCCTGCGCATCCCGGCGGTGTGGATGTGCTTCGGCTTCTTTTTCTTCTATGCCGCATCGCTCAGCGTGGTGCAGGCCTTCGCGCCCGAGGCGGCGCGCCAGCTTCACGCGGTGCCGATCGCGCTGGTGGCGATGTGCCTGACGATCTACATGGTGGCGAGTGCCGGCGGCATGGTGCTGGGCGGCTTCCTGGCGTCGGACCCGACGCGCTGCGAGCGGATCGTGGGCATCGGCTTCGGCATCGCGGCCCTGATCGCGCTGGGGCTGGGCCTGCTCGACCTGCCGCCGCTGGCGGTGCCGGTGCTGTTCGGTGCGATGGGGTTCTCGGCCGGCATCTCCGGCCCGTCGCGCGACCTGATCGTCAAGCGCTCCACGCCGCCGAACGCGACCGGCCGCGTCTACGGCGTGGTGTACGCCGGCCTCGACATCGGCCAGGCGACCGCGCCGTTGCTCTTCGGCGCGCTGATGGACCACGGCCGCTTCCGCAGCGTGCTGGTGGGCCTGGCGGTGGTGCAGGGCGTGCTGATCGTCAGCGCGTTCAACGTGCGCAAGGCCCGGCGCACCTCGTCGCTGGTGCCGGCCTGATGCCGTGATGCGGCGGCCCGCGCGGGGCCGCCGGCCGGGCTCGCTAGCGCGGCAGCGCCATCCGCACCGGCTCGGCGCCGCCGGCCGCATGCCGGTCGAGCGTGAAGCCCGCCACGGTGCGCGACAGGTGGTGGGCCTGGTCGTTCAGCACGCCCGATGCGGCGGTCGATTCCTCCACCAGCGCGGCGTTCTGCTGGGTGGCGCGGTCCATGTCGGCGACCGCCTGGTTGATCTGGCCGATGCCGGCGCTCTGCTCGGTCATCGATCCGTTGATCTCGCCGATGATCTGCGCCACCCGCTGGATGCTCTCGACGATCTCGCCCATCGTCTCGCCCGCGGCGCGTACCCGCTGGGTGCCGGTGGTGACGCTGACGCCCGAGGCGTCGATCAGCGCCTTGATCTCCTTGGCGGCGGTGGCGCTGCGGTGCGCCAGGCTGCGCACCTCGCTGGCGACGACCGCGAAGCCGCGGCCGTTCTCGCCGGCCCGGGCCGCCTCGACCGCCGCATTGAGCGCCAGGATGTTGGTCTGGAACGCGATCGAGTCGATCACGCCGATGATCTCGCCGATCTTGGCCGAGGCCTTGGAGATGTCGTCCATCGTGCTGACCGCGCCGGCCACCACCTCGCCGCCCCGGGTCGCGGCACTGCTGGCCGACGCGGCCAGGCGCTGGGCCTGCGCGGCGGAATCGGCCGACTGCTGCACCGTGCCGGTCAGCTGCGAGAGCGAGGCCGAGGTCTCCTGCAGGTTGCTGGCCGAGGTTTCGGTGCGGGTCGACAAATCCTGGTTGCCGGCCCGGATCTCGTCGGTGGCGGTCTTCATCGATTCGACGCCGGTGCGCACGTCCTGCAGCACGGTGCCGATCTGCTCGACGAAGGCATTGAACGACACGGCGATCTGCGCCACCTCGTCCTGGCCGGTGACCGGCAGGCGCCGGGTCAGGTCGCCGCCGCCGGAGCCGATCTCGTCCATCGCGTCGCGCACTTCCGACAGGCGCCGGAAGGATTTGGCGGTGAGCAGCGCGCCCACGGCGGCCGCCGCGGCCGCCAGCAGCACGATGGCGATCGCCAGGGTCTGCACCACGCTGCGCAGGCCGGCGGTGGCCTCGGCCTTGTCGAGCGCCACCACCAGCGACCAGTCGGTGCCCTGCACCGGGCGCGACGTGAGCAGCTTGGTGCTGCCGCCCAGGTCGACTTCCATCGGCTTGGTGGCGCCGGCCAGCGCTGCCATGGCGGCGGGGGTGAGCAGCGGGGAGAGTTCGGTGACCGGCTTCAGGCCGAGCTTGGCATCGGGATGCGCCAGCACCTGGCCGTCGCTGGTGACCACGAAGCCCAGGCTGCCCGGCGTGGGGTGGATGGCCGCGACCACCGCGCGCACGCCGTCGAGCGGCACCGCGCCGCTGACCACGCCCTGCAGCGCCCCGTTGCGCACCATCGGGGCGACGAAGGCGACGTGCGGAATGCCGGTGGTCGAATCGCCGTAAGGTTTCGTGACGGCCGGCTTGCCCGCCTGCGCGGCGGTCTTGTACCAGGGGCGCGCCGTCGGGTCGTAGCCCGCCGCGGGGTTGGTGGTCGATTTGTAGCTCTTGTCTTCCCAGCCCACGGTGGTGACGGGAAAGCCGTTGGCCTTGCCCATCAGGAATACGTAGCCCTGCGGATCGTCCTTCTCGACCGCGGCGGCGGTGGCGGCCACCGCCGCCGCCTTGGCCGATACCCACTGGTCGATCGCCATCGTGTTGCCGGCCGCGATCGCGTCGAGGTCTTGCTCGATCGTCTGGAAGGTGCTGGCGCGGGTGATGGTGTAGGTGGCGGCGCCGGTGACCGCCAGGGCGCAGACGACGGTCGCGGTGCTGATGACGAGGATTTTGGAACGCAAGGACTGGATCATGGAAAAGCCGGGTGAAAAGATGGGTGGATTACACCCGAGTTCGGTTACCGCCGCTTACGTCCTTCGCATGGTGCATCGGCCGTTTCGCCACGCCCCAATGCCGGGCGCCCGCACCGTCGAGAGGCGGGGTCAGCCCGCTGCGCCGGATGCGGCCGGGGCCGCCACACCACTGTCTCCACCGCCGGGAAACTGGCGCGACCGGGCGATGCGCGGGCGCATGGCGTTGCCCGCCGTCAGGCCACACGCACCAGATAGTCGGGGAAGGGCGGCTCGGGCAGTACCGCCAGCACCTTGAGCTGCTGCTGCGTGCGCTTGCGCGCGGCATGCAGATGGGCCGCGAACGCATCGGCCGCAAGCGCGAACCGCCGCTCGCACAGGTCATCGACGATGGCGCGGTACTCCTCGCGCAGCAGCGGGGTGTTCGATGGATGGAACAAGCGCAAGAAGGTGCGGTTGACCATCAACGGCATCTGGCAATGCCGCAGGATGCCCACTATCTTGGTGTTGGGATGCTGCGAAAGGCACGCTCCATGGATCTGGCTTTCGATGCGCAACAAGGCTTCGGTGTCCATGGCCCCCGGGTCGCGCAGGGCGTCGCGCAGCCCGAGCAGGAATTGCGCATCCAGCCTCGGCCCGCTTTCCCGCAGCGCGGCCGGCGCGAGCAACAGCAGCACCTCGAAGTCGTGTGCGATGGCGCGCGCGGTGAGTGGGCCGGCGCGCCACGCCGCATAGGCGCTTTTCTCGACGAGACCGCGGTCTACCAGGCGGCTCAGCACCTCGCGTACCGCTGCACGGTTCACGTTGAAGTAGGCCATCGCCCGCGTTTCGTCGATGCGAAAGTGGCCGAACACGACGGCGGCGGAAATCGACTGTTCGAATTCGCCATGGATGCGCTCTCTCTCCGACGGAATGTAGATGGCCGCGCCTTGCGAACCTTGTGCGTCCTGCCCGAGCGAGGCCTCGTCGATGGACAGCCGCTGGGGTTCGACCCGCTGGCCGCGCGGTGCCACCATATAGCCACGACCCGGAAATTTCTGCAGCAGCCCCTCTTCGTGCAGCAGATGAAAGGCCTTTCGCACCGGCACCCGGCTGGTGCCGAACACATCGGCCACCGGTCCCTCCAGCAGGACCAGTCCGGGCACGATGCGCTTGTCGGCGATGGCCTGTCGCAATCGGTTGCGGATCACCTCGTAGCGCAGCTTCCGCTCGCCGGTGCCCGTGGACGCCGAAGGTTCCGGCGCGACGGGCTCCCCCTTTCCGCTGGCTTGCGGACTCATTGGCTTCTCGTCACTGTCGTGCAGTCCTGTCTCTCGTTCTTTGTAGTCGGTCAGCCGCTGCGCAGGAACTCGGTCCATTTGCGCACCAGGTAGTTGTGTTCGTCCATCATGGTGTTCCAGACGGCCACGTTACCCATTCGCCGCAGGTAGGAGCCACCGTCGCGCACGCTGCCCCGGCGGATCAGCATATTACCGTCTGCCCCGGGGAGGTCTTCGCTGGCCGGCTTGCCTTCGTACCAGTAGTCCCATTCCGCGGCGCTCAGGTGCGCGCGCGTGCACTGGGGGTTCGAGATGTAGTAGCCCTGCCGCGCCATGGCGGCACCCGCCCAGCCCGAATGCCACCAGTTCAGGTAGCGGTAGGCCGCGTCGAGCTTCTCGGCCTCCGCGCCGCGCGCGATGCCCATGCCGCCGTACCAGGCACGGTAGCCCTCCTTGGGGCAGGCGAAACGGTAGGCGAGCCCGGCCCGCTCGTAGGCGGCGATGGCGGGCGACCAGTTGCTCTGAATGGCGACGCGTGCATCGATCATCATGCGTGCGGCGTCGGCGTAGTTGCCCCAGAAGCCGCCGAACAGTCCTGCCTTCTTTTTCGCCACGAGCAGGGAAATCATCTGGTCGATTTCCTCGATCTCCAGGTTGCTGATATCGCGAAAATGCATTTCACCACTCGCGCGCAGCGCCAGCACCGCGTCGAGGGCGCCGATGGCGGCATCGGCCTGCAGCGCCACGCGGCCAGTGCAGTCGGGCGAGACCAGCCATGACCAGCTTTCCTGCGCATTGTCGAAAAGCGGAGAGACCTCGCCCGGCAGGTAGACGAAGCCGTCCGCGTTGTGCGTGAGCGGCAGCATGCTGATCTGCGCGGTGGGGACATCTCCGACGGAGCCGTCCGGCTGCACGTACAGGCGTGTCACCGGGTTGCACCCTTGCCCATAGCGGGAATCCGGTGCGAGCCGGCCGGTCCTGGGCAGCGCATTGACGCCGGCCCAGTGCGCCAGCCGGTCCAGCGCGATCGGCTGCAACGCGCCCGCCGGCCAGAGGCAGTCGATGCTGTGGAACCATTGGTCGTAGACGTCGAAGCTGCTTTGGTCGATCACGGCCTGGCGTTGTGCGTCGAAACCGTCGAGCACCTCGAAATGAATGCGCAGGCCCAGATCCTCCATGGCCCGCTTGCGTACCGTCTCGGTGAGCGTGACCGATGTGCCCAGCACGCGCAGTTCGGTTCGCTTCGTCATGGGGAAAGCGCGCATGCCGTGGCGTGCGGCGTGTAGAAGTCTTCGAATGCCTGCCACGAGGCCACGACGGTTTCTTGCGAGAGTCCTTGCGTGATGAAGACCAGGCGAGAGCTGCGGTTCTCGTCGGGCCAGGCGTCGAGGTGTTCGGGTGGGTGCATCAAATGTCCGATCCCATGCAGGACAGTGGGTTGACCGTGCTCGAATCCCTCGGCCGCGACGCCCAGCAATCCTTTGATCCGCAGCAGCCGGTCGCCGTGGCGATGCACCAGAAGGGTCAGCCACAGGGTGAGCGTGAACCATTCTATGGGGCGGTCGAACACCATGCAGAACGCGCTGGCCTGCGTGCGGGCCATGTGCTCCGCATGCGCGTCACCGAGGCGCGCGGGCGCAAGCTGCTCGCCGGGCCGGGCCCGCATCGTGCCCGCGCTCACCCGCGCTATCCATGCCACCGTGTCGTCGGGCGGTGCATGCGCCAGGTCGTCGTCCCAGGGCGCCGGGCCGGTGGGCGCTTCCCATTGCTGTGCCAGGGGATTGAGCATGTGCAGCCGTGCGCGCAAGGCGTCGGCCTGCTCCCCGGTCACGAGGTCCGTTTTGCTGAGCCACAGCGTATCGGCAGCGGCGACCTGTGCGGTCCATTCGGGGTGCAGCACCTGCTGTGGTCCGGCATGCACGGCGTCCACCACCGTCGAGACGAACGCGGGCCGGAAGTGATGGCGCAACTGCGCATCGCCCAGCAACGTGGCCAGCACCGGGCCGGGGGTTGCGAGGCCCGTGGTTTCGATCACCACACGGCGGAACGCGGGCAGTTCGCCGCGCTGGCGGCGTGAGAAAAGGCCCATCAGCGCCTCCTTGAGCTCACCCCGGATCGAGCAGCAGACGCAGCCGTTGTCGAGCAGCACGGTGTCGGCGTCGATGGACCCGACCAGCAGGTGATCCAGTCCCACGTCCCCGAACTCGTTGATGAGCACTGCCGTGTCCGCGGTGCCGCTGGCCTGCAGCCAGCGCCGCAGCAGCGTGGTCTTGCCGCTGCCGAGAAAGCCGGTGAGGATGCCGACCGGCAGCACGTCGAAGGCCACCTCGGTCATGGCACGGCCCGCTCGGAAGGCCAGGGCATGGCCAGCGGATCGATCGCACGCCCCAGCAGTCGCTCGGCGGCGCCCCAGAGCGCGCCGAAGTCGGGCACCAGCACGCTGGCGCCGGTCGGTCCGCGCAGCAGGTACGACTGGCCGTGAAAGTCGAGCAGTTCCAGCCGGAACAGCCGCAGCAGCTGGTTGGCCCGCGCGATCTGGATCAGGCGCTGCCGCCGCCCCTGCGCGGACCCGGCCGCCGCATGGCTCCAGTGCGCTGCGCCTTGCAGCATCCCGCACATTCCGCACATCGTCGGGTTCCTTTCAGGGCATCACGTCGCCGGAGTTCGGCCCCAGCGTCTGGCCCACGTACAGGTTGCCGCCGGGGTCGGACGCCAGCAGCAGGGCGGTCGGGGCCACTTCTTCCGGGCGGCCGAAGCGGCCCAGGGGGAGGCCGGCTTCCTTGTCCCGCTTCCAGTCGGCGCTGATGCCATCGACCAGCGGCGTGGCGATGGGGCCTGGCGCAATGGCGTTGACCAGCACGTTGGCTGGCGCCATCTCCAGCGCCAGCGACTTGGTGAAACCGATCACCCCGGCCTTGGCGGCGGCGTAGTGGCACAGCTCTGCACAGCCCTTGATGCCCAGTTGCGAGGCCACGTTGATCACGCGTCCCCACCGCTGCGCACGCATGTGCGGCACGGCCCGGCGCGCGCAGAGGAACACGCTGCGCAGGTCCACACGCAGCATGTCGTCCCACATCTGCGTGGACATGCTGGCGCACGGCGACTGGGTCAGCATGCCGGCGTTGTTGACCAGAATATCGATGCCGCCCCAGGCCTCCACACACGCGTCGATGGCGCGGTTGGCCACCGTCTCGTCGCTGATATCGCCCACCACCACCTGCGCCTGGCTGCCGGCCTCGCGGCAGCGAAGCGCCATGTCTTCCACCCGCGCGCGGTCGAGATCGGCCAGCAGCAGGCGGGCGCCGGCCTGGGCGTAGGCCAGCGCAATGGCAGCGCCGATGCCGCTGCCCGCGCCGGTCACCACGGCGCGGCGTCCCTGGAGAAGTTCGTCGCTCATGTCGCGCACTCCTTGCGGTTCAGTCGGGCCAGCGCACTGTCAGGCCGCCGTCGGCGATCACCGATTGGCCGGTGATGTACGAGGCATCGTCGCCGGTCAGGAAGCGGATCAGCGCTGCGACTTCGCGCGCCTTGCCGATCCGCCCGAGCGGAATGCCGGTGGCCGCCTGCTTCAAGCCTTCGGGCCCCAGCGAGTTGACCGGGTCGAGCGACTGCGGCGTTTCGATCAGCCCGGGGATCACACAGTTGCAGCGGATCCCGCGGGGCGACAGCTCCATGGCCACCGCGCGGCACAGGCCGGTCACGCCCGATTTCGCCGCCGAGTAGTGCACATGGTTCTCCCAGCCGTAGACGCCGCCCGCAATGGACGACACCGCGACCATCGATCCGCCATCGCGCATGTGGCGGGCTGCGGCACGAAAGGTGCGCATCACGCCGCTCAGGTCGACATTGATCACGTCCATCCATTGCGCGTCGCTCATGGCGGTGAGTGCGGCCTGGCGCAGTACGCCGGCGTTGGCGACGGCATGGTCGAGACGCCCGAAGTGCTCGATCGCCGACTGCGCTAAACGCTCGACTTGTTCGGTGTCGCCCACGTCCACCGCCACCATGGCGCAGCGGCCACCGGCCTCGTCGACCAGTCGTTCGGTTTGCGCCGGGTCGTGCGGGTCGCCCGGAAAATAGCCGCCCACCACGGCCACGCCCGCCTGCGCGTACGCGACGGCGAGCGCTTGGCCGATACCACTGGCCGCACCCGTGACCAGCGCCACCCTGCCTGTCGCCGATGTCGATGATGTCATGTCGTGCCCTCCTTACTTGACGGATTCGGGGTCGACGTGCGGCACCAGCATCATCACGACACCCGAGACGATGCACGGCACGGCGCCCCAGTAAACCGCCGCCAGTACCCAGTCCGCACCATGCGACAAGGTGTAAGTCACACCGAAGCCTGCCGCGATGGCGCCGACCTGGCCCATCGCGTTGACGAACGACCCGGCGGTTGCGCGGATGTGGCTCGGAAAGCTCTCGCCCACCAGGAAGAGCACCGCGGCGTACGGCCCGATCAGGAAAAACAGGCCCAGCGAATACAGCGGAACGATGCGCCAGAAGGCGCCCTGCGGGGCCTGCAGCATCATGTAGAACGCCATGCCACCCAGGATCCAGCCGATGGCCACCGCAGTGCGCCGGCCGATGCGGTCGCCCAGCCAGCCGTGGAACATGTAGCCCAGAAAGCCGGCCAGGTTGGAAAGTATCAGCACCTGCAGCGCATTGGAGAAGTCGATGCCCTTGCCTGGCGTGCCGCCCGAGCCGCCGAGCACCGAGGTGCCCAGAACGGCGAAGATCACGATGGCGAACCAGTTGAGAAAAAAGCCCAGGGCCAGTGAAATGGTCGGCCGCAGGGACGCGCCCTTGAACATCGCCGAAATGCCGCTGTGGTGCCGCGCGGCCAGGTCGACGTCCTGCGATTGCGCAAGTTGTTGCGCGTCGCGCACGTGCCCTTGCTGCTGCAGCTGTGCGATGCGCTTGCTGGTGAGGAACTGCGGCGTCTCGACCAGCTTGCGCCCGAGGATCGCGATCACGATGGCCGGGAACATGGCGAACACGAAGGACAGGGCCCATCCGCCGCCCGTCCCGAACCAGCGCTCGCCCAATGGATACAGCACCGCCACCAGCACGGCGGTGAGCACCGCACCCACCGGCCAGCCGCCCTGCACCAGCGAGTAGATGAAGCCGCGCCGCTTGGTCGCCGCCGGGTCGGTATGCACCAGGGAGAACAGCTCGCTGAGGTAGGTCGCGTTGATGCTCTGCTCTGCGTAGCCGAGCCCCGCCAGCGAACGCACCAGGATCAGCAGCACGAAGCCGATGCCGGCCGACATGCCGATCACCCAGCCCGCGAAAGCCGTGAGGCCCGAGCACAGCGCCGCGCCGGCCACGGCGATGATGATGCCCTTGCGCCGGCCCAGCTTGTCGGCGATCGGGCCAATGCCGAACGCGACGATCACCGTACCCAGCGTGACCCAGGTGTTGAGGTTGGTCTGCTGGTCCGCGGTCCACTTGAAATGGTCGCCCAACCGCGGCAGCAAGGTGCCGAAGAGGATGAAGTCGTAGACGGCGAAGACCCAGGCGAAGAAACATACCCATGTGGCGTAGCGGACCTGCCGCTTCGTGACCACGGGCGGTGCCCAGGCCGATGCGGTTTGCCCTGCGGAGGCTGCCGTGGACGCGGTGTTGGCTGCAACAGGAAGTGTGGAGGCGTTCATGTCGGTCGTCCTTTCGGTGCGGTCGATGCTTCGGGGGTGTGTGCAGCTCAGCCGCGTGGGCTACGGCGCAGGAAATCGTCCGCGATCTGGTCGCAGGTCATGAAGCGCACGCCTTCGTGGGCCTTGAAGTGCTCGATCAGCCGCTCGAGCATCAGCAGCACCTGCGGCCTGCCGGAGACGTCCGGATGGATCGTGATCGGGAACACGGCGTAGTCGTACTCGCGGTAGACCCAGTCGAACTGGTCGCGCCACATCTGTTCGATGTCGCGCGGGTTGACGAAGCCGTGGCTGTTGGGCGCCTTCTTGATGAACATCATCGGCGGCAGGTCGTCGAGGTACCAGTTGGCCGGGATCTCCACCAGCGAGGTTTCGGTGCCGCGCTCCAGCGGCTTCATCCATGCGTCCGGGTGTTTGCTGTAGTCGATGCGGGTCCACTTGTCGCCCACGCGCACGTAGTAGGGGTGGAAGTCGTCGTGCATCAGGCTGTGGTCGTACTTGATGCCCTTCTTGATGAGCAGCTCGTTGGTGACGGGGCTGAACTCCCACCACGGCGCGACGTAGCCCGTGGGCGCCCGGCCTGCCAGCCGCGTGATGATGTCGATGCTCTTGTCGAGCACGGCCTCTTCCTGCTCGGGCGTCATCGCGATCGGGTTCTCGTGGCTGTAGCCGTGCACGCCCAGCTCATGGCCCGCATCGACCACGGCCTTCATCTGGTCTGGAAAGGTTTCGGCCGAGTGGCCGGGCACGAACCAGGTGGTGGTCAGGCCGTATTTCTTGAACATCTTCAACAGGCGCGGCGAACCGACCTCGCCGGCAAACATGCCGCGCGAGATGTCGTCGGGCGAATCCTCGCCGCCATACGAACCGAGCCAACCGCCCACGGCGTCCACATCGACCCCGAACGTGACGAAAATTTCCTTGGTCATGGTCATTCACCCCTTGAAGTTGGTTGAGGAAAACACTTGCTCCAGCGACAGGGCGACGGCGAGCAGCCGCTCGTCGTCGTCCCGGGCGCGCATCAGTTGCATGCCGGTGGGCAGCCGCTCGGTGCTCGCGTCGGGTGCGATCACGCGCTCGACTCCGCTGGGCATCGACACCGCGGGCGTGTCGAGAAAGCTGCCGAGCATCGTCAGGCGCAGGGTCGCAAGGTTGGTGCGGGCGAACAGGTCGTCGTCGGCTTCCAGCGGCTGCAGCAGCGGCGCGGTGTGCGCGCAGGTGGGCAGTACCAGGGTCGCGCCGGCCAATTCGGCTTCGAACAACGACATGAGCCGGGGGCGTTCCGACAGCAGGTGCAGGTAGCAGGCGGCGGTGAAGTGACGCGCGGCTTCCAGGCGCTGCCGCACGCGCGGGTCCATGTTGCCGGCGTGCGGCCCGTCGAGCCGCGCCTGGTGCATGGCGAATGCCTCATAGGCGCCCGGCCAGCCGTGGCTCTGGGTCAGGGCCTGCACTGCCTGCAGGCTGGCGAGCTGCCGGCACTCGACAGCGGCGCCTGCCGCGCGAAGGCGACGCATCTGCTCCCACAGGTTTTCGCGCACCGCCTCGCTGACGCCATCGCTCTGGAGCAGCCCGGAATCGACCACGAAGGTCTGCTGTGCGAGGAAGCGCTGCGCCTCGTCGAAGGTCTGGGGAAGCCCCTCGCGCCGTTCGTCGCCGCGCCCGCCCCGCAGCACGCTGTCCATGGCCATGCAGTCACGCACCGAACGGGCGAGGGGCCCCACCGTGTCCAGCGACGGTGCCAGCGCCAACATGCCCGCCGTCGCGTAGCGGTGCCGGCTCGCGCGATAGCCGATCAGGGCGTTGAATGCTGCTGGAATCCGCACCGAGCCGGCCGTGTCGGTTCCGATGGCGATCGGCGACACATCGAGCGCCACGGACAGCGCGGCGCCCGATGAAGACCCGCCCGGCACCCGCGCCCGCAGCCCGAGCGCGGGGTTCACCGGCGTACCGAAAAACGGGTTCAGTCCGAGGCCCGAATACGCGAACTCGCTCAGGTTCGTCTTGCCGATGAAGACCATGCCGGCTGCGTCGGCATGGGCCGCCACTATCGCGTCCGTGGCGGCGGGCGCCGCCTGCGCCATCAGCGCCGAGCCTGCCGTGGTGGGTGTGCCCCGGATGTCGAACAGGTCCTTCCATGTCAGCGGCACGCCGTCCAGCGGGCCCAGCGCCGCGCCCGAGTGCCAACGCGCCGTCGACCGTGCGGCCTGCGCCAAGGCGCGTTCGGCAGTGAGCTGCGTGAAGACACTGCGGGTGCGTTGTGCGCGCGCCAGGCACCGCTCGGCAACTGCCAGAGGCGTCACCTCGCCTCGTTCGTATGCCGCGGCCAGCGCGCTCGCGAGCATGGGTTCGTTGGCAGGGTTGGAAAGGATCATCGTATTTTGTACTTTGATATAAAAGTACATTCATGGCCACTGTAGAACTTTTTGCGCAGAGGTGTTCAAGGGTTAACCCGAGCCTCGCAGGCGCCGGTCGCGGTCGGGCGGTTTTTGGGCGGGGGCATCCTATGCGGTGACAGGCGGCAGGCGACCCCGGGAGGGTCCTTGCGGCGCGCATCTGCCCGGGTGCTGCGGTGACCGTGCCCGCGCAGGTTCAATGGATTTCCGGCATAAAGCGAAACGTTGAACCTTGCACCGCGTGCCAGCCGGAGGCGCCACGGCCCCACCGCGGTGTTTCTTTTTTCCCTCTCTCGCAGAAATTCGACCCCATGTCCTCCTCCCCCGACGTCCTCTTCCGCCCCTTCTCCATCGGCAACCTCGACCTCGCCAACCGCATCGTCATGGCCCCGATGACCCGCGTTTTCGCCCCCGACGGCATCCCCGGCGAATCGAACGCCACCTACTACCGCAAGCGGGCCGAAGGCGGCGTAGGCCTGATCCTGTCCGAGGGCACGGTGGTCGACCGGCCGGCCGCGCGCAACGAGGCGGGCATTCCGTTCTTCCACGGCGAGCATGCGCTGGCGGGCTGGAAGGGCGTGGTCTCGGCGGTGCATGCGGTGGGCGGCAAGATGGGCCCGCAGCTGTGGCATACCGGCTCCACCCGCGGCACCCAGGGCTGGGAGCCCGATGCGCCGGTGGAGAGCCCTTCCGGCCTGGTGGGCCCGAACGATCCGCGCGGCGAGGCGATGGACGACGAAGCCATCGCCGACACCATCGCCGCCTTCGCACGGGCCGCGGCCGATGCCCAGCGGCTGGGATTCGACACCCTCGAGATCCACGGCGCGCACGGCTACCTGATCGACCAGTTCTTCTGGCAGGGCACCAACCTGCGCACCGACCGCTACAACGGCGCCACCATCCGGGAGCGTTCGCGCCTCGCGTCCGAGGTGGTCAAGGCGACCCGTGCGGCGGTGGGCCCCGACTTCCCGGTGATCCTGCGGGTCAGCCAGTGGAAGCAGCAGGACTACCGGGCACGACTGGCCGCCACGCCGGCCGAGATGACCGACTGGCTGGCGCCGCTGGTGGAGGCGGGCGCCAATGTGCTGCACTGCTCGCAGCGCCGCTTCTGGGAGCCGGAGTTTCCCGAGATCGACGGCGAGGACGGCCTCAACTTCGCCGGCTGGGCCAAGAAGCTCACCGGCGCGGCGACGATCAGCGTCGGCTCGGTCGGGCTGGCGGGCGACTTCTTCGGTGCCTTCGGCGGCAAGGGCTCGGAAACCCAGGGCCTGGACAAGCTGGTCGCGCGGATGGAGCGCGACGAGTTCGACCTGATCGCGGTGGGCCGCGCACTGATCAGCGATGCCGACTGGGCGCGCAAGATCCAGTCGGGCGAGGCGGCCGGGCTCAAAGGCTTCGACGCCGCCCACCTCGCCCAGCTGGTGTGAGCCACGGGGCCGGCTGCAGTGCCGGCCCCGCAGCGTCTGCCGCTCAGCCCGCGGCGATCAGGCCGGCGATGGCCTGGCCCAGTTCGGTCGTGCTCGCCTTGCCGCCCAGGTCGGGCGTGAGCGGCCCGGTCTTCAGGGTCTGCTCGATGGCGGCCATGATCGCGTCGTGGGCCTGGCGGCCGGCGCCCCGGCCCTCGGTCAAGAAGTCCAGCAGCAGCGCACCCGACCAGACCATCGCGATCGGGTTGGCGATGTTCTGGCCGTAGATGTCGGGCGCCGATCCGTGCACCGGCTCGAACAGGCTGGGGAAGCTGCGCTCCGGGTTCAGGTTGGCCGAGGGCGCCAGGCCGATGGTGCCGGTGGTCGCGGGGCCCAGGTCGCTCAGGATGTCGCCGAACAGGTTGGTGGCGGCCACCACGTCGAAGCGGCCGGGCTGCAGCACGAAGCGGGCGGTGAGGATGTCGATGTGCTGCTTGTCGAGCTTGACATCGGGATAGTCGGCCGCGACCGCGTCGGCGCGTTGGTCCCACCAGGGCATGCTGATGGCGATGCCGTTGCTCTTGGTCGCCAGGGTCACATGCTTTTTGGGCCGGCTCTGCGCCAGGTCGAAGGCGAACTTCAGCAGACGGTCGGTGCCCTTGCGGGAGTAGACCGATTCCTGGATCACGATCTCGCGGTCGGTGCCCTCGTACATGATCCCGCCGAGCGAGGTGTACTCGCCCTCGGTGTTCTCGCGCACCACGTAGTAGTCGATGTCGCCGGGCTTGCGGCCGGCCAGCGGGCAGGGCACGCCTTCGAACAGGCGCACCGGGCGCAGGTTGATGTACTGGTCGAACTCGCGGCGGAACTTCAGCAGCGATCCCCACAGCGAGACATGGTCGGGCACGGTGGCGGGCCAGCCGACCGCGCCGAAGAAGATGGCGTCGAAGCCCTGCAGTTGCGCCTTCCAGTCGTCCGGCATCATCTGGCCGTGGGCCGCGTAGTAATCGCAGCTGGCCCATTCGAACGCGGTGAGGGCGATGTCGATCTGGAAGCGCTCGGCGGCGGCCTTCAGGGCGCGCAGGCCCTCGGGCATGACTTCCTTGCCGATGCCGTCTCCGGCGAGGACGGCGACGGTGTACTGCTGGGACATGGGATTCCTTGGATGGGCGAAGGTCGATCGGGATGCGGCCAGACGGCCGGCGCATGGACTGCATTCTTCACTGAACATGAAGCCAATACAATCGGGCGCCGTGTGAATGCTTTAAGTTCAAAACGTGCATAAACAGCCTGCCAACGAAGACCTGCGGGTGTTCACCGTGGTGGCCCGCAAGTCCAGCTTCGCCGCCGCGGCCGAAGCGCTGGGCGCATCGCCCGCCTATGTCAGCAAGCGCATCCGCCTGCTGGAGGCCGACCTGGGCGTGAAGCTGCTGCACCGCACGACCCGGCGGGTGACGGTGTCGGAGGAGGGCGAGCGCGTCTTCCACTGGGCGCAGCGCATCCTCGACGATGTCGACCAGCTGATGCAGGAGGTGGCGGTCACCCGCCGCACGCCGCGCGGATCGCTGCGGATCTGCAGCAGCTTCGGCTTCGGCCGCCGGGTGCTGGCGCCGATGGTCTCGGAACTGGTGGGCGCGTATCCCGAGCTGCAGGTGCGCTTCGAGGTGTTCGACCGGCTGATCGACGTGGCGGCCGAGGGCTTCGACCTCGACGTGCGGGTGGGCGACGAGGTGGCGCCCCACCTGATCGCCCGCAAGCTCGCCGACAACCACCGGGTGCTCTGCGCATCGCCCGCCTACCTGGCCCGCCGCGGCACGCCGCGCGCACTGGCCGATCTGGCGCAGCACGACTGCCTGGCGATCAAGGAGCGCGACCATCCCTTCGGCGTCTGGAAGCTGCAGGCCGGCGGCCGCGGCGAGACGGTGAAGGTGACCGGGCCGCTCTCGTCCAACAACGGCGACATCGTGGTGCCCTGGGCGGTGGACGGCCATGGCATCGTGCTGCGCTCGCTCTGGGACATCGGCCCGCTGCTGGCCGACGGCCGGCTGGTGCAGGTGCTGCCCGACTACCGGCAGGCGGCCGATATCTGGGCGGTGTACCCGTCGCGGCTGGGCGTCTCGGCCAAGCTGCGGGTCTGCGTCGAATTTCTGCAGCAACGCTTGGGGCAGGCATCGCCGCTGTCGGTGCCGGCCTAGCGCCGCGCGGCTGCGCTCCCACCCTCGACCCACTGGAAAGACCCGCCCATGGACCTGCAAGGCAGCCACCCGATCGACGCCACGCCCCAGCAGGTGTGGGAGGCGATGAACGACCCGGCCGTGCTGATGGCCTGCATCCCCGGCTGCGACACCTGCAACGCCACCGCCCCCGGCGTGTTCGAGGTGAGCGCCGCCTTCAAGATCGGCCTGCTCGCGGCCCGCTTCGGCGGCACCATCGCGCTGACCGACGTGGAGCCGCCGCACCGCTACACCCTCCACGTCGAGGGCCGCGGCGCGGTCGGCTTCGGCCGCGGCCGGGCCCGGGTGGTGCTGGCCGAGGCGGTGGCCCCGCGCACCGGCTGCACCCTGCAGTACACGCTGCAGGTGGACGTGGGCGGCAAGGTGGCGCAGGTGGCCGGCCGCTGGCTGGGCAGCACCGCCGAGGCGCTGGTGGGCAAGTTCTTCCTGCGATTCGACAAGGCTTTGCAACAAAGGCTGCGCAGCCAGGGCTAGCCGACCACAATCGTGGGAAACACAGCGCAACACCGGCTCCCCACGACATGGAAAACATCGATCTCACCGTACTGCGCACCCTGCGCGACTGGCGCCTGGAGGGCCGGCGCGCACTGCTGGCCACCGTGGTCCGCACCTGGGGATCGTCGCCCCGCCCGGTGGGCTCCACCCTGGCGCTGCGCGACGACGGCGCGGTGGTCGGCTCGGTCTCGGGCGGCTGCATCGAGGACGACCTGATCGACCGCCATGCCCGCCGCGACGGCATGCCCACCGGCGCCCCCACCCTGGTGCGCTACGGCGTCAGCGCCGACGAGGCCCACCGCTTCGGCCTGCCCTGCGGCGGCACCCTGGAGCTGCTGCTGGAGTACGACCCCCAGCCCGCGGCGCTGGCCCGGCTGGTGCAGGGCCTGGAAGCCGGCCGCATGGTGCGCCGCCGGGTGGCCCTGGCCGACGGCGCGGTGCAGCTGGACGACACCGCGGAGCCGGCAGCGCTGGCACTGGATGCCGAGGGCCTCACCAACACCTTCGGTCCCGAGTACCGGATGCTGATCATCGGCGCCGGCCAGATGGCCGAATACCTGGCGACGATGGCGCGCTTCAGCGGCTTCGCCGTCACTGTCTGCGACCCGCGCGAGGAGTACCGCGGCAGTTGGTCGGTGCCCGGCGTGGCTCTGACCGCCGAGATGCCCGACGACACGGTGCGCGCCTTCCGGCCCGACCGGCGCAGCTGCATCGTGGCCCTGACGCACGACCCCAAGCTCGACGACCTGGCCCTGCTGGAAGCCCTGCACACCGAGGCGTTCTACGTCGGCGGCATCGGGTCGCGGCGCAACAACGCGGCGCGGCGCCAGCGGATGGTCGAGCACTTCGACGAGACCGAGGCATCGCTGGCCTCGCTGCGCGGGCCGATCGGCATCTACATCGGCAGCAAGACCCCGCCCGAGATCGCGGTGAGCGTCATGGCCGAAATCTTGGCGGTGAAGAACGGCGTGCCGCTGCCCCGCGACATGGAGGTGGGCACCGCCAAGGACGTACACGAGGCAGGGCCCGACACCCGGCTGCGCGCCGCCTGAACGCCGGCGTGTCGCGCAGGCGAAGCGGCGCCGGCGCTACAGTAGGGCAAACCGCTACGACGCCACCGTGCCACCGCCATGCCTACGACCTCTTTCGACGCGCTGGAATCCCTTTTTTCCTACGGCACGCTGCGCATGCCCGCGGTGCAACTGGCCACCTTCGGCCGGCTGCTGCAGGGCCATGCCGACACGCTGCCCGGCTACCGGCTCGACCAGCTGGAGATCCGCGACGCGACGGTCCTCGCCATCAGCGGCATGACGCACCACCCGGTGGTGGTGGCGACCGGCGATCCGGCCGATGCCGTCCCCGGCAACGTGTTCGCGATCACCGCCGACGAACTGGCCCTGGCCGACGACTACGAGGTGGACGACTACCGCCGCGACCGGGTGCGGCTCGCCTCGGGCGAACTGGCCTGGGTGTACGCGGACGCCCGCGTCCCGCCGCCGCCGCCGATCGAATGATGCCCCGGTGGGCTACACCGCGCCGCGGTGCGCCGCGATGCAGGCGGCCAGGGTCTCCTCGCCGCTGCGCTGCCACCAGTCGGCCGCCGAGAAGATCTCCACCTCGCTGAAGCCGTCGAATCCGGCGGCCTCCACCCAGCCGCGGATCTTCGGGATCTCGATCACGCCGTCGCCCATCATCCCGCGGTCGTTGAGCAGGTCGCGGGTGGGGGTGAGCCAGTCGCAGACATGGAAGGCCAGCAGCCGCGCGCGGCCGGCGCGGGCGATCTGCTGCTGCAGCTTCGGGTCCCACCAGACGTGGTAGACGTCGAGGGCCACGCCCAGCATGCCGGATCGGCCCGGGTCGAGCGCATCGCAGAGGTCCAGCGCCTGCTCCAGCGTGTTGACGCAGGCCCGGTCGGCCGCCTGCATCGGGTGCAGCGGCTCGATCGCCAGCGGCATGCCCGCCTGGCGGGCGTATTCCAGGGTGGCGGCGATGCCGTCGTGCACCTCGCCGCGGGCACGGCCGATGTCCTTGTAGGCCGGCGTGCCCGCCAGCGCGCCGGGCAGGGCGCCCACCACCAGCACCACGCAGGGCGCGCCGAGGGTCTTGGCCTCGTCGATCGCGCGGCGGTTGTCGTCGAGCGCGGCGCGCAGGCCGGCTGCGTCCGGCGCGGGAAAGAAGCCGCCGCGGCAGTAGCCCGACAGGCCGATGCC
This sequence comes from Sphingomonas sp. NCPPB 2930, assembly GCA_042867185.1. Classification (GTDB taxonomy): domain Bacteria; phylum Pseudomonadota; class Gammaproteobacteria; order Burkholderiales; family Burkholderiaceae_C; genus Xylophilus. The sequence continues at coordinate 40,551 of JBHZQV010000004.1, forward strand.
CAGCGCCTTCAGCTGCGCCGCCAGCCGGTCGAGGCCGATGGCGGCCACCTGGTCGCGCCAGGGGCTGATCGCGCGGATGCCGTGGGCCGCGCACTGGTCGACGATGCGGTCGAGCGGCACCTCGGCGCCCCGTTGGCGGCGCAGCGTGGCGGTGTTGATCGACAGGTGCCGGTGGTCGTGGGAGAAGTCGCGCATGGGGTCGGCCTTGGTCACGCGACGCCCTGCACCGCCAGCAACGCGCGCATGCGGTGCGCGGCCAGCTCCGGTTGCTGCAGCAGGTCGGCCGCGTCGGCCAGGCGGAACAGCTCGGCCAGGTGCGGCAGGGAGCGGGTGCTCTGCTGGCCGCCGACCATGGTGAAGTGGCTCTGGTGGCCGTTGAGCCAGGCCATGAACACCACGCCGGTCTTGTAGAAGCGGGTGGGCGCCTGGAAGATGTGGCGCGACAGCGGCACCGTCGGGCCCAGGATCGCGTGGAAGCGGTCGGTGTCGCCGGCGGCCAGCGCGGCCAGCGCGGCGCTGGCCGCCGGCGCGATCGCGTCGAAGATGCCCAGCAGCGCGTCGCTCTTGCCGTGCGTCGGCACGCTGCCGGCGCCGTCGCCCGCGATCAGTTCGGCGTAGTTGAAATCGTCGCCGGTGTACATGCGCACGCCCTGGCCGTCGGGGCCGCCGGTGGCGGGCAGGCGGCGGCGCATCGCGATCTCGTGGTCCTTGTTCAGGAGCGAGATCTTGATGCCGTCGACCTTGTCGGCATGCGCCGCGATGATGCCGACGGCGGTGTCCATCGCGCGGGCCACGTCGTAGGGCGCGCCGCCGACCAGGCCCATGCCGCCGGGCCCGGTGGCGTTCGGGTCCTGGCCGTTCCAGTAGCCGGCCAGGGCCGGGTCGAACATGTCGCCCAGCCAGTGCAGCACCACCGGCTGCCGCGCCTGCGACAGGATGCGACCGTAGACCCGCTCGTAGTCGGCCGGGCTTTTCGCCACCCGGGCCAGCGCGCGGCTGGCCATGACGATCAGCTTGCCGCCGAGCTTCTCGATCGCCTCCATCTGCTCCTCGTAGCCGCGGATCACGTCGTCGACCGTCCTCACCTCGTCGAGCACCAGGTGGTCGGTGCCGCAGCCGCTGGCGACCAGGGCGCCCGGCACGTCCTTCGCGGCGTCCAGGCTGCGGCGGATCAGCTCCAGCGAGGTGGGCCAGTCGAGGCCCATGCCGCGCTGCGCGGTATCCATCGCCTCGGCCACCCCCAGGCCGAGCGACCAGAGGGTGCGGCGGTAGGCGATGGTGGTGTCCCAATCCACCGCGCATTGCAGCCAGGGGTCGATGGCGGCGCGCGGGTCGGCCACCACATGGGCGGCCGAGTAGGCGATGCGGTCGAAGGCGGCGCCCGGCGCCGGCGCGGCCGGCGGGGTGCCGCGCAGGGTGTAGGGCGCCAGGCCGCCGTCGGCGGTGGGCAGGGTGAGCGTGGTGGTCATGGAGCGGTTCTTGGAAGAAAAGAGGTCTGTGGCCGGCGCGGTAAGCCGGCCTCTAGCTATCAAATCGATAGCGTCGGCACATCCACCCAGCGCCGCTCCTTCCACGACGCGAGCGCCGCCTCGACCAGCTGCACGCCCTTGGCGCCTTCGGGCAGGGTCCACTTGTAGGGCGCGTCTTCCACCACGTGGCGGATGAAGTGCTCCCACTGGATCTTGAAGCCGTTGTCGTAGACCACCGAATCGGGGATCTCCTGCCACTGGTCGAAGAAGTTCATCGTCTGCTTCTGGTCGGGGTTCCACACCGGGCGCGGCGTGGCGACCCGGCTCTGCGCGCGGCAGCTGGAGAGCCCCGCGACGGCCGAGCCGTCGGTGCCGTCGACGTGGAAGGTGACCAGGTCGTCGCGGCGCACCCGGGTGGCCCAGCTCATGTTGAGCTGCGCGATCACGTCCTCGCCGCCGTGGCCCTTCAACTGGCAGGTGGCGTAGGCCGCGTCGTCGGCGGTCGCCTTGTAGGGCTGGCCAGCCTCGTCCCAGCGCTGCGGAATGTGGGTGGCGCCGATGCACGACACCGACTGCACCTCGCCGAACAGGTTGTCCAGCACGTAGCGCCAGTGGCACATCATGTCGAGGATCATGCCGCCGCCGTCCTCGGCGCGGTAGTTCCAGCTGGGGCGCTGGATCGGCTGCAGGTCGCCCTCGAACACCCAGTAGCCGAACTCGAGCCGCACGCTGAGCATCCGGCCGAAGAAGCCGGCGCGGCGCAGCATGTCGAGCTTGCGCAGGCCGGGCAGAAAGAGCTTGTCCTGCACCGCGCCGTGCTTGATGCCGTGGGCCGCGCCGGCCTCTTCGGCGAGCCGCGCGATCTCGACCGCCTCGTTGAGGTTGGTGGCGATCGGCTTCTCGCAGTAGACGTGCTTGCCGGCGCGGATCGCCTGGGCCAGCAGCGTGGGCCGCATCTGGGTGGTGCCGGCGTCGAAGAAGACGGTGTCGTCGGGGTTGGCCAGCGCGGCCGTCAGGTCGGTGCCCCAGCGGGCGATGCCGTGCTCCCGGGCCAGCGCCTCGATCTTCTCGGCGTTGCGGCCGATCAGGATCGGGTCGGGCATCGCCCGGTCGCCGTTGGCGAGCGGCACGCCGCCCTGGGCGCGGATCGCGCAGATGGAGCGGATCAGGTGCTGGTTCATGCCCATGCGGCCGGTGACGCCGTGCATGATGATTCCGAGTCGTTGGGTGGTCATGTGTCGTGTCCTCGTCGGGTGGGTGCGAAAAATTGCGGGTCGTGCGGTGCCGGCGCCTGGCGCGTGGGCAGGCGGTCGGCAGGGTGTCGGGATCGATGCGGCCGTGCGCGCGAGGCGTCGGCCGGTGCGGCGGTTACGGCTGCTGGGCGATGCCCGCGGCCTTCACCAGCTGCGCGTTGCTTGCGATCTCGTCCTTGATGTAGGCGTCGAAGGCTTCGGGCTTCAGCGTCCAGGCGTCGGCGCCCAGGTTGGCGAAGCGCTGCTTCACCTCGGGCGTCGCCAGCGCCTTGACCACCTCGTCGTGCAGCCGGTTGACGATGTCGCGCGGTGTCTTGGCCGGCACCCTCATCCCGATCCAGAAGTTGAACTCGGAGCCCGGCACGCCGGCCTCGGTGGTGGTGGGCACGTCGGGCAGCGCGGCCGAGCGTTTCGGCGAGCCGACCGCCAGCGCCAGCAGCTGGCCTTCCTTGATCTGGCCGATGACGGGCGCGACGGGCGAGAAGTAGTAGTCCACCCGGCCCGACAGCACCTCGTTGACCGCCTCGGCCGAACCCTTGAACGGGATGTTGGTCGCGTCGATCTTCGCGGCCATCTTGAATTTCTCGGCATTCAGGTGGGTCGCGCTGCCCTGGCCGGCCGAGGCGAAGTTGAGGCTGCCCGGCTTGGCCCGCGCGGCGGCCAGCAGCTCCTGCAGCGTCTTGATGTTCTTGCCGGGCGAGATCACCAGCGCGTTGGGCAGCGACGAGATCGGCGTCACGCCGGCGAAGTCGCGCAGCGTGTCGTAGGGCAGCTTGGCGAAGGTGGAAGGGTTCACCGTGTGCGACGACGACTGGATCATCACGGTGTAGCCGTCCGCCGCCGCGGTGGCGACCGCCGCCGCGCCGATGGTGCCGCTGGCCCCGCCGCGGTTGTCGACCACCAGGGTCCGGCCCAGGCTCTGGCCCATCTTGTCGGCGATGGCGCGGGCGATGATGTCGGTGGTGCTGCCGGCGCTGAAGGGGACGATCACGCGGATCGGCTTGGTGGGGTAGCCGGTGTCGGCCTGCGCGTGGGGCGCGGCGGCCATGGCCAGCAGGGGGAGGGTGAGGGCGGCGGTTTTGCGCAGGCGCTTGGCGAGGGTGGTGGCGATGGGCATGGTTGTGTCTCCTGTTGGTGGGCGTGCGGGTGGCACGCTGGCAGACCCTGTTGGTGTTTTGGGGCTGCTTAATTAACTCTTTGGTTAATTGAGGGGGATTCTAGGAAGGGGGCGGGGTGGCGTCAACGGGGGCTTGCCCTGTCTTGTGGGGGTCTGGTCTTGCGCCCTCTCTCGCTAGGAGGGGGTGGGGTGAGGGCGGCGTGACCGGCTTTTTTGGGTTGCTGCGGCTTTTTGCTGCGCTGCTTGTGTTGGGGGTGGAGGCGGGGATTTCGCCCCCGCGGGCGAGTCACTTCTTTTGCTTCGCCAAAAGAAGTAACCAAGAAAAGGCGACCCCACGTGCTGCGACCCTCCGCTGCGCTGCGGGCAACCTGCGGTGCTCGCGTCAGGCGGGGTCCGCGCAAACTCGCTGCGCTCAAACATGCGCGGCCCTTTTTCCGCCTGCCCCTGCGCTCCTCGGCGCATCCCGAGGGGCAGGGGAGCGGGAGCGGGAGCGGGGACGGGGACATTCGGCTCCTGCCCGCTGCGCGGCAGTTACGCCTGGGGCCGGGGCGGCCGTAGAGCCTTTTTGAATAAAAAAGTGGCCAGAGCCGGCGCGTGGAGCCGGCTGCTAGCTATTGATTTCGTAGCATCTGCATGATGGGGCGTTGCCGCTGTCGGTCGGCCAACCCTCACCCCAGCCCTCTCCCCGCCATGGGAGAGAGCAAGACAGGAAAGCCGTGCCGAGCGAAGCAATGGGGCCGAGCGAAGCAACGGCCCGCCCCCGTGCCGAGCGAAGCAAGGGCACCCCAGGCCGAGCGCAGCGACGGCCCGTGTGGACTCCGCTCCCGCTCCCCTCTGCGGCGTCGAGGAGCGCAGCGGGCGGCGGATGAGGGCCCGCGATTGTCTGAGCGGAGCGCAGCGCAGCGAGTTGGAGCGGGACCCCGCCGACCGCGAGCACCGCAGAGCAGTCCGGCGCAGCCGGACCGCCGCAGCGGGGTCGCCTTTCTTTGGTTCCTTTCTTTGGCGAAGCAAAGAAAGGGACTCGCCCGCGGGGGCGAAATCCCCGCCTCCGGACCCAAAAGCCGCAGCCCAGCGACAAACAGCAGCCCCGCCCATCAGCCGGGCGCGTCCCCAACCCCCACCCGCTCCCAGAGGGGCGAGCGAGCAAAGCAAGGCAAAGCAAAGCAAAGCAGAGCAGAGCAGAGCAGAGCAGAGCAGAGCAGAGCAGAGCAGAGCAGCCTACCCACCAGCCCCACCCCTCACCCCCTCAACACATACCCCATCACCACATCGCAGATATGGTTCAACCGCTCGTGCCGCGCCTTGGGCGTCATCAAATCCCGCCCGAAAATCGCCGACAGCGTGAACCGGTTCGACAAATAGAAATACGCCATCCCCGCGATCGACACGTACAACTGCACCGGGTCGATCCCGCCCCGAAAACTCCCGTCCACCCGGCCCCGCTCCAGGATCGCGCCCAGCGTCTCCACCAGCGGCGAGTTCACGTCCTGCGCCTTGCGGGAGTGCGCCAGGTGCCGGCCCTGGTGCAGGTTCTCGCTGTTCAGAAACGTCATGAACTCCGGGTGCGCGATGTAGTAGTCCCAGGTGAACTCGGTCAAACGCCGCAGGGCCTGCACCGGCGGCATGTCCTGCAGGTGCAGGGCCTGCTCGGCCTGGCGGATGCGGGCGTACGACGCCTCCAGCACCGCCAGGAACAGATCGTCCTTGCTGCCGAAGTAGTAGTACAGCAGCCGCTTGTTGAGGCCCGCCTGCTCGGCGATCCGGTCGACCCGGGCGCCCGCCAGGCCGTGCTGGGCGAACTCGGCGCTCGCCGCCTCCAGGATCGCCTGCTGCGAGCGCTCGGCGTCGCGCGAGCGGGGGCCGGGGGGGATGTCTGCGCTGGGGTCCATGCCGCTAGTTAACCATATGGTTAATTAAAGTGCATCAGGGCCGGGCGGGTGCGGGCAGGCTGTGCAGGGTTTCCAGGGTGCGCAGGCAGGCGTCGGCCACCTCCTTACCCTTGGCGGTGAAGTGCGCCTGGAAGAATGCGCGGTGCTCGGCATGTTCGTGGAAATGGTGGGGCGTGAGCACCGCCGAGAACACCGGCACGCCGTGGTCGAGCTGCACCCGCATCAGGCCGTCGACCACCGCGGTGGCGACGAAGTCGTGGCGGTAGATGCCGCCGTCGACCACCAGGGCGCAGGCGACGATGGCGTCGAAGCGGCCGCTGCGGGCCAGGGCCTGGGCGTGCAGCGGGATCTCGAAGGCGCCGGGCACGTCGAACCGCTGCACCGCGGAGGCCGGCACGCCGCGGGCAGCCGTCTCGGCCATGAACGCCTGGTGGGCGCGGCCGACGATGTCGGCGTGCCAGTTCGCCTGGATGTAGGCGATGCGCGGCGCGGAGGCGGCGCTGGGGCTGCCGGAGCCGGAAAACGAGGTGGCCGAGCGGATGTGGGCGACGGAGGTATCGGTCTGACGCATGGAGTTTCCAGAAAAATCGCGGGGGGCAAGGGACCAGCGCCAGGGCGATCCCGCGCCGCCGGGGCGGGCGCACGGCACGCGGCCCGCTGGTCGATCCGAGGACCGTGCCGGGGGGGGCGCGATTGTAGGCGGCGGTGCCGTTCGCTGCTGGCGCCGGCGGGGCGGGGCCGCTCGCATAATGGCCCCGATCCTTCGCACCATCCTAGAGAGAAAGACCTTTCCATGACGCGTCAACTCGCCGGCCACCTCATCGTCGAATGCCTGGCCGCCCAGGGCGTGACCCATGCCTTCGGCGTGCCGGGCGAAAGCTTCCTGGCCGTGCTCGACGGCTTCCACACCTATGGCGACGCGGTCCGCTTCGTGACCTGCCGGCAGGAGGGCGGCGCCGCCTTCATGGCCGAGGCGCACGGCAAGCTGACCGGCCGGCCGGGCGTCTGCTTCGTCACCCGCGGGCCGGGTGCCACCAACGCCTCGATCGGGGTGCACACCGCGTTCCAGGATTCGACGCCGATGGTGCTGTTCATCGGCGACGTCGGCAGCGATTTTCGCGACCGCGAGGCCTTCCAGGAGGTCGATTTCCAGAGCTTCTTCGGCCCCAGCACCAAGGGCATGGCCAAGCGGGTGGAGCGGATCGACGACGCCGCCCGCATCCCCGAGTACATCGCCCGCGCCTTCGCCACCGCGATGGCCGGCCGGCCCGGCCCGGTGGTGCTGGTGCTGCCCGAGGACATGCTGCGCGAGATGGTCGACGTGCCCGCGCTGCCGCGGGTCGAGCCGGTGCCGATCGGCCCCGACGCGGCCGGCATCGCCCGGCTGCAGCAGATGCTGCTGCAGGCCGAGCGGCCCTTCGTGATCGCCGGCGGCCCGGGCTGGACGCCGGCCGCGGCGCAGGACCTGCAGCGTTTCGCAGAAGCCTGGCAATTGCCGGTGGGCAACGCCTTCCGCTTCCAGGACACCTTCGACAACCACCACCCGCTGTACGCCGGCGACGTGGGCATCGGCATCAACCCGGCGCTGGCCCAGCGGGTGCGCGATGCCGACCTGGTGCTGGCCCTGGGCCCGCGCCTGGGCGAGATGACCACCGGCGGCTACACCCTGCTGCAGGCGCCCCGGCCGCTGCAGAAGCTGGTGCATGTGCATGCCGGCGTGGACGAACTCAACCGCGTCTACCAGGCCGACCTGGCGATCAACGCCACGCCGGGCCCGCTGGCCGCGGCGCTGGCCGCGCTGCCCGCACCCGCCAGCGTCCCCTGGGCCGGAAACACCCGTGCGGCCGCGGCCGACTACCTCGCCAACCTGGTGCCGCAGCCGCTGCCGGGCGACATCGACATGCCGGCGATCGTGGCCGCGCTGCAGAAGCACCTGCCGGCCGACGCGGTGCTGACCAACGGCGCCGGCAACTTCGCGAGCTGGGTGCACCGGTTCTTCAGACACCACGGCCTGGCCAAGGGCCACAAGACGCAATTGGCGCCGACGGTCGGCGCGATGGGCTACGGCGTGCCGGCCGGCATCGCGGCCAGCATCGCCACCGGCCGCACCGCCTTCACCATCGCGGGCGACGGCGACTTCCTGATGAACGGCCAGGAGCTGGCGACCGCCGTGCAGCACGGCGGCAAGAGCATCGTGCTGCTGCTCGACAACGGCATGTTCGGCACCATCCGCATGCACCAGGAGCGCGAGTACCCGACCAACGTCGGCGCCAACAGCGGCACCCGTCTGCACAACCCGGATTTCTGCGCGCTGGCCCAGGCCTACGGCTACGCGGCCGAGAAGGTGGTGCGCACCGAGGACTTCGAGCCGGCGCTCCAGCGCGCCCTGGCCCGCGACACCGGCACCCTGATCCTGGTGCCGCTCGATCCCGAGGTGATCTCGACCCGCGGCACGCTGACCGCTATCACGCAGAAGGCGCTGACCCGGCTGGGCTGAGGCAGGTCGCGCCGGGCCGCGCTCAGAACCGGTAGGTGGCGGTCGCGGTGACGGTGCGGCGCTGGCCGTAGAAGCAGTCGCCCCGGGTCAGGCAGGTGGTGATCTGCACCTTGTCGGTCAGGTTGACCGCGTTGAGCGCCAGGCGCCACGGGCCGGTGTCGTAGGCCAGGAAGGCGTCGAACAGGGTGGAGGCCGGGGTGCGCAGCGTGTCGGTGCCGTCCCAGCTGGCGCCCAGGTAGCGCACGCCGCCGCCGGCGGTGAAGCCGCCCCTACCGCCCAGCGCGAAGCGGCGCGACAGCCAGAACGAGGCGCTCTGCTCGGGCACGCCGCTGACCCGCTTGCCCTGGGTGGCATCGGTGGCGCGCGAGACCTTGGCGTCTGTCCAGGCATAGGCGGCGGTGGCGTCCCAGCTGCCGGGCAGGCTCAGCTTGCCTTCCAGCTCCAGCCCCTTGATGTGCACCTCGCCGATCTGGATGCTGTTGAGCGGGTTGGCCGGGTCGCCGGTCTTGCGGTTGGTGTCGCGCAGGTCGTACACCGCCGCCAGCAGCGAGCCGCGGCCGCCCGCGGGCTGCCAGCGCACGCCCGCCTCGTACTGCTTGCCGCGCTGCGGCTTGAACGGCGTGCCGCCCAGGTCGACCCCGCCCAGCGGCAGGAAGGATTCGGTGTAGCTCACATACGGCGCCCAGCCGCTGTCGGCCAGGTAGACCAGCCCGGCGCGCTTCGTCCAGGCGTTGTCGTCGACCTTGGCGCTGGTGCTGTCGGTCTGCGCGGTGTCGTGGCGCAGGCCCAGCGTCGCGGCCCAGCGGCCCCACTTGATCTGGTCCTGCAAGTAGAGGCCCAGCTGGCGCTGGGTCACGTCGGGCGAGGCGGTCAGGCTGGTCGGTGCGGTGTAGTCGCCGTAGACCGGGTTGTAGACATCGAGCGGCGCGGCGCGGCCGCGGCCGTTGGCGGTGGAGGAGACGTTGCGCTGCGCGTCCAGCCCGGCCAGCACCGTGTGGCCTGCCGCGCCGGTGGCGAAGCGGGCTTCGGCCTGGTTGTCGAGCAGCAGCATCTCGCCACCGTTGCGCTGCTGGGTCAGGTCGCGGTTGATGGTGCGGTTGTCGGCGTTGAACACCGGCCGCGCGGGCCGGCCGGTGCCGGGCACCGCGACGAAGCTGGTGTAGGCGGTGCGGTAGTCCACCTCGGTCTTCACCGCGCGGAAATTCTGGCGCACCGTCCAGGTGTCGTCGAAGCGGTGGCTGAACAGGTAGCCCAGCGAATTCTGCTTGCTGTCGTAGGCGTCGTAGCCGGGCTCGCCGGTGAAGGTCGCGGTGGGAATGGGGCCGAACGGCGCGGGGAACAGCGTGCCCTGCCACGGGAAGAAGCCGATCAGCGATCCGCTCTTGTCGTTCTGGTGCAGCGCCTGCAGCGTGAGCGATGTGTCGGCGCTGGGGCGCCAGGTGAGGGAGGGCGCCAGCACCACCCGGTCGTCGCGCACGAAGTTCACCTGCGCGCCGCTGTCGCGTCCCACCGCCACGAAGCGGTAGAGCCACTTCCCTTCGGCGTCCAGCGGGCCGGTGAAGTCGATCGCCAGCTGCCGGCGGTCGTAGCTGCCCGCCTGCACCTGGATTTCGCGCAGCGTCTCGGCCTGCGGGCGCTTGCTGACGATGTTGAGCAGGCCGCCCACGCCGCCCTGGCCGTAGAGCACCGACGACGGCCCGCGCAGCAGCTCGACCCGCTCCAGCGTGTAGGGCTCGGTCTTGGTGCTGTTGTAGGTGCCGTAGGTGCGCAGCATGCCGTCCTGGTACTGCGCCACATCGCCGCCGCGGGCGCGGAAGCTGTCGACCCGGCTGTCGAAGTAGCTCGACACCACGCCGGCGCTGTAGGCGGTGGTCTGGCGCAGCGTGAGCGCGCCCTGCGCCTCGATCTGGTCGCGGGTGACGACCGAGATGGACTGCGGTGTTTCAGCCAGCGGCGTGTCGGTCTTGGTGGCGGTGGCGGCGCGCTTGGCGACGAAGCCCGGCACCGGGCCGGTGGCGCTCTCGTCGCCCCCGGTGACGGTGACGGTCGAGAGCGAAGGCTCCGGCACCGTCTGGGCCCGCGTGGGGCCGGCGACCAGCAGGCACAGCACGACGCCGGTGGCGCATGCGGTGGTGGATGGGGCGAGGGAAGGCGTGCGGAGGGAGGGCGCAGGCGGGCGGTCGCGCAGGACGGACATGAGGTCTCCAGGTAGTCGGCGGTTGTAAAACGCTGGCTAACGGGACCGAACACGCGGACGACCTGGCTGGCGATGTCAACGGATTGTAAGCATGCGAATGGTTTGCGTTCTCGTTGGTCGGTGGCGCATCGCCTGCATGCGGAATCCAGGCGAAAAAAAAGCGGCGCCGAAGGCACCGCTCGCATCGCAGGGCAGCGCGGCATCCGGGGGGCCGGGTGCCGTCGTCTGCTGCCGGCCGCTTACTCGATCTCGCCCATCTGCGACTGCAGGTAGTTCTGGATGCCGATCTTCTCCGACAGGTCGATCTGGGTTTCCAGGAAGTCGATGTGCTCTTCGGTGTCGTCCAGGATCTTCTGCAGCAGGTCGCGGGAGACGTAGTCGCGCACCGCCTCGCACTGCGCCATGCCTGCCTTGATGGTGTCCTGGGCGCCGCGCTCCAGGCCCAGGTCGGCGCGCAGGATCTCCGGCACGTCCTCGCCGATGGTCAGCTTGCCCAGGTCCTGCAGGTTCGGCAGGCCGTCGAGCATGAAGATGCGGTCCATCAGCCAGTCGGCGTGCTTCATCTCGCCGATGGATTCGGAGTATTCCTTCTTGGCCAGCTTGTCGAAGCCCCAGTGCTTGAGCATGCGGTAGTGCAGGAAGTACTGGTTGATCGCGGTCAGCTCGTTCTTGAGCTGGGCCTGGAGGTGCTGGATGACCTGAGCGTCGCCTTGCATGGTGGTTCCCTGTTGTTGTGGGTTGTCGAATGGGGCGAATTGTCGGGCTTGTCCCTGTTGCCGACAAGGAATCTCCCTGTTATGGCGGTGTGCCTACGGGTGAGGCTGATAGGTGTTCGTATTCGGAAAGCCGGGATAGAAAATCCCAATGCCCGGCATACCGTCAATTCATTGGAGCCGATGAGGGTAACCCCTTATCCTTCAGCGTTCTTACTCTCCAATCTCCCAAGGAAATACATGTCTCTGATCAACACCCAGGTAACGCCTTTCAAGACCGAAGCCTTCCACAACGGCAAGTTCATCACGGTCAGCGACGAGACGCTCAAGGGTAAGTGGTCCGTACTGATCTTCATGCCGGCCGCCTTCACCTTCAACTGCCCGACCGAAGTCGAGGACGCGGCCGACAACTACGCCGAGTTCCAGAAGATGGGCGCCGAGGTGTACATCGTCACCACCGACACGCACTTCTCGCACAAGGTCTGGCACGAAACCTCGCCCGCCGTCGGCAAGGCCCGCTTCCCGCTGGTCGGCGACCCGACCCACACGCTGACGCATGCCTTCGGCGTGCACATCCCCGAAGAAGGCCTGGCGCTGCGCGGCACCTTCGTGATCAACCCGGACGGCATCATCAAGACCGCCGAGATCCACTCCAACGAGATCGCCCGTGACGTCAAGGAAACGCTGCGCAAGCTGAAGGCCGCCCAGTACACCGCCGCCCACCCCGGCGAAGTCTGCCCGGCCAAGTGGAACGAAGGCTCCAAGACGCTCGCTCCGTCGCTGGACCTGGTCGGCAAGATCTAAAACCCTTCGCCTGCAAAAGCCTGGGCGCGCCCGGGCTTTTTTTTCCGCGCACGAAGCTCGGCTATCGATAAATCAAATTAAGTAGAAGGAAGCTATCATGCTGGACGCCACCCTCAAGACCCAACTCAAGGCCTACCTGGAGCGGGTGACGAAGCCGATCGAGATCGTCGCTTCGCTCGACGACAGCGCGGCGTCCGGCGAGCTGCGCGGCCTGCTCGACGACATCGTCGCGCTCACCGACAAGATCACCCTGGTGACCCGCACCGACGACGGCGAGCGCAAGCCCTCGTTCCTGATCGCCAACCCGGGCGTCGATACCGGCGTGCGCTTCGCCGGCATTCCGCTGGGCCACGAATTCACCTCGCTGGTGCTGGCGCTGCTGCAGGTCGGCGGCCATCCGTCGAAGGAAGCGCAGGACACGCTGGAGCAGGTCCGCAACCTGGAGGGCGATTTCCACTTCGAGACCTACTTCTCCCTGTCGTGCCACAACTGCCCGGACGTGGTGCAGGCGCTCAACCTCATGTCGGTCCTCAACCCGCGCATCCGGCACACCGCCATCGACGGCGGATTGTTCCCGAGCGAGGTCGAGGCGCGCCAGATCATGGCGGTGCCGATGGTGTTCCTGAACGGCACCCATTTCGGCCAGGGCCGCATGACCCTGGAAGAGATCGTCGCCAAGGTCGACCACAACGCGGTGGCCCGCGACGCGGAGAAGATCTCGGCCCGCGCACCGTACGACGTGCTGGTGGTCGGCGGCGGCCCGGCCGGCGCGGCGGCGGCGGTGTATGCGGCCCGCAAGGGCATCCGCACCGGCGTGGCGGCAGAGCGCTTCGGCGGCCAGGTGCTGGATACGCTGGGCATCGAGAACTTCATCTCGATCAAGGAGACCGAAGGGCCGAAGTTCGCGATCGCGCTGGAAGAGCACGTCAAGCACTACGACGTGGACATCATGAACCTGCAGCGCGCCGAATCGCTGGTCCCCGGCGAGCTGATCGAGGTGAAGCTGGCCAGCGGTGCGTCGCTGAAGACCCGGTCCTTGATCATCTCCACCGGTGCCCGCTGGCGCACCATCGACGTGCCCGGCGAGGCCGAGTACAAGAACAAGGGCGTGGCCTATTGCCCGCACTGCGACGGCCCGCTGTTCAAGGGCAAGCGAGTCGCGGTGATCGGCGGCGGCAACTCGGGCGTCGAGGCGGCGATCGACCTGGCCGGCATCGTCGGCCATGTGACCCTGGTCGAGTTCGGCGAGCAGCTGCGGGCCGACGAGGTGCTGCAGCGCAAGCTGCGCAGCCTGGCCAATGTGACGGTGATCGTCTCGGCCCAGACGACCGAGGTGACCGGCGACGGCCAGAAGGTCGGCGGCCTGGTCTACAAGAGCCGGGTGACGGGCGAGGTGCACACCGTGCCGCTCGAAGGCGTGTTCGTGCAGATCGGTCTGGTGCCCAACACCGACTGGCTGCGCGGCACGGTCGAGCTGTCGAAGCACGGCGAGATCGTGGTCGATGCCAAGGGCCAGACCTCGGTGCCCGGCGTGTTCGCCGCGGGCGACGCGACCACCGTGCCCTACAAGCAGATCATCATCGCCGCCGGCGACGGCGCGAAGGCCGCGCTTAGTGCCTTCGACCACCTGATCCGCACGCCCGCCCCGGTGGCGCAGCCGGTGCAGGTGCTGGAAACGGCATAAGCACGCGATGCCGCTGCGCCGGCCGACGGCGCAGCGGCGGTGCACCGAAGGGCGTCGGCAGCCGGAAATCCGTGATTTCTGGCGGAATGGCCTTCCTGCCGGCGTCTTGCGTCGGCCTCTAGCTATTATTTCGATAGCAATGCGTGTTTTCCATCGGCTGGAACCTGGTGGGATGAGAATTATTCTCATATAATCCGTTTCCTGTCTGCCAGCCGATGCGCGGTGTCCCGCCGCATGAGCCAGCTCTGTCCAACCTCCCGTTGCAGAACGAAAGCTCATCGCCGTGGCCCCCTCGACACCGTCCGTCTCGACACCGTCCGTTCGCGCATGCCTGTTGCGCCCCCTCGCTTTCGCGGCCGCCCTGGCCTGCCTCCCTGCCGCTGAAGCGCAGTCCACCCGCGACGACCCGCTGCTGGCGGCCGGTCCGGCGCTGAAGGAAACGGTGGTCAGCGGATCGCGCCGCGCGCAGGACCCGGACGAGCTGCCGGTCAGCATCGACGTGGTCCGCCGGCAGGACATCGAGGACAAGCAGTTGCGCGACATCCGCGACCTGGTGCGCGACCTGCCCAACGTCAGCGTCTCGCGCGGCCCGGCCCGCTTCAGCCTGGCCGGCACGCCCACCGGCCGCGACCAGAACGCCGGCTTCAACATCCGCGGCCTGGACGGCAACCGGGTGCTGATGCTGGTCGACGGCATCCGGTTGCCGCGCAGCTACGCCTTCAGCGCCAACAGCTTCGGCCGCGACTACCTCGACATCGGCCTGGTGCAGCAGGTGGAGGTGGTGCGCGGCGCCACCTCGGCGCTCTACGGCTCCGACGGCATGGCCGGCCTGGTGAACTTCATCACCGCCGAGCCGGCGAACTTCCTGGCGCCGGGCAAGGCGGTCGGCGGCCGCGCCAGCGTCGGCTACGACGGCGACACCCACGGCCGCCGCGCCGGCGCCACCGTGGCGGGCAAGGCGAACGACACGCTGTCGTGGATGGTCGGCGGCAACGTGGTGCGCAGCCGCGGGCTGGAGACCATGGGCACCAACGCGGCCGCCGACACCGACCGCACGGTGGCCAACCCCGAGCGCGACAAGGGTGTGTCGCTGCTGGCCAAGGCGGTGCTCACCCCGGGCGGCGGCCAGCGCCATGTGCTGGGCTACGAGCATGTCGACAAGAAGGCCGACTACGACCTGCTCTCGGCCCGCGCCAGGCCGCCGCTGGCCGCCACCTCGGTCGTCGGCGCCACCTCGTCCACCGACATGCGCCGCGACCGCCTCAGCTGGGACGGCCGCTGGACACTGGATGCCCCGGTCGCCGACGAGCTGCAGGCGGTGCTCAGCTACCAGGACGCCGATGCGCGCGAAGTCCTCTTCGAAGACCGCGCCACCGCCGCCGACCGGGTGCGCGACGTGACCTACCGCGAGCGCACCCTGCAGGCCAACCTGCAGGCTTACAAGACGCTGGCGATGGCCGGCGGCTGGATGCAGAAGATCAGCTACGGCCTCGACACCACCCGGGCCCGCATCCGCAACCTACAGACCGGCGTGACGCCGGCCGCCGGCGAGACCTTCCCGCTCAAGCGCTTCCCCGACACCCGCGAGACCAGCACCGCCCTCTATGCGCAGGACGAACTGATCGCCGGCGCCTGGAGCCTCACGCCGGGCGTGCGCGTCGACCACTTCGCGATCGACGCGAGCCAGGCGGGTTTCGCGCCGCCCTCGACCACGCCGGCCGCCTCCATCTCGGGCTCGGCCACCTCGCCCAAGCTGGGCGTGCTCTGGCGCGCCGACGACCGGTGGAGCGTGTTCGGCAACTACGCGGCCGGCTTCCGCGCACCCAACGCGGGCCAGGTGAACGCCTTCTTCGAGAACGTCACCCAGTTCTACAAGACGATTCCCAACCCGGACCTCAAGCCCGAGAAGAGCCAGAACTTGGAGCTGGGCGCCCGCGGCCGGCTCGACCGGCTGCGGGTGGAGGCGGCCGTCTTCACCGGCCGCTACAAGGACTTCATCGACGACCTGGTGCAGGTCGGCGGCACCGGCCGCGCCGGCAATCCCTTGGTGTTCCAGAGCGTCAACCGCGGGCGTGTGCGGATCCACGGGTTCGAACTGAAGGGCGACATGGACTGGGGCCGCCTCGGCACTGGCCGGCTCGGCACGCCCTTCGCCTACGGCGCCACCGAGGGCAAGGACACCGCCACCGGCCGGCCGGTCAACGCGATCGACCCCCAGCGCCTGAACCTGGGCGCCCGCTACGACACCGCGGCCTGGGCGGTGCGGCTCGACATGACGCACCGCGCCGGCAAGAAGGCGGCCGACGTCGACGGCGCGGCGCTCGCCAGCCAGTTCCTGCCGCCGTCGTCCACCACCTTCGACCTGAGCGGCCAGTGGCGCATCCGCCCCGACCTGCGGCTGGTCGCCGGCCTCTACAACATCACCGACCGCAAGTATTGGAACTGGGCCGATGTGCGCGGCCTCTCGTCCACCGTGTCCTATGCCGACGCCTACACCCAGCCCGGGCGCTACGCCCGCGTATCGCTGGTCGCCGACTTCTGACCGGTCGGCGCCACCGCATCCGCCCTCGGCCGTCCCCCCCGCTTTCTCGTCCATCGCTTCCCGACCGTATCCCCACCGCCAGGAGACTCCATGACCTTGCCCGCCTCGCCCCCTGCCGCAGCCACCATGCCCGACACGCTCGACCCCGATGCCGCCTGCGCCGAGGCGCTGCTCGCCGGCACGCTGGCGCTCATGACCGGCCACGCCCAGGCCTGCTGCGACAGCCACCGCGAGGCGATGGCCCGCAAGATCGTGGTGCGGCTGCAGTGCCTGGGCCGGCAGCCGGGCTTCACCCCGCACTTCCGCACCATGCTCGCCCACCTGCACGGCTGCTGGATGCGGCAGGCCGGCATCTCCGACCTGGTCGATGCCGCCGGGCCGATGCCGCCGAGCGCGCCGGCCGATCCGCCCGCCAGCACCTCGCCCGTGCCGGCCCGTCCACCCGAGGTGCTGTGGCATGCCGCGCCGGAGGCGGTGCAATGAGCGCGTCGCCTGTTGCCGCCGGGGCCGCTGTGGCCGCCGATCCGTCCCCGCCTGCCCCCGCGCCGTTCGTACCCGGTGCCGCGCCGCCCGCGCCCGACGTGCGCGCCCGCTTCCAGGCCGCGCGGCAGGGCGGGCTGCGCGCGCGCGACGCGGCCCGGTCGCTGGGCCTGTCCGAAGGCGCGGTGGTCGCCGCGCACGCCGGCCACCACGACGCGGCCCTGCGTGCGATGCCGCTCGCCGGCCCGTGGCTGGCGCTGCTGCAGGCGCTGGAGCCCTGCGGCCCGCTGATGGCGCTGACCCGCAACGACAGCACGGTGCACGAGAAGACCGGTGTCTACCGCAATATCTCCGGCACCGGCCCGATGGGCCTGGCGCTGGGCGCCGAGATCGACCTGCGGCTCTTCTTCGACCGCTGGCACGCCGGCTTCGCCGTCACCGAGCCGGGCCGCGACGCCGCCACGCCACCGGTCACCAGCCTGCAGTTCTACGACGCGCACGGCCTGGCGATGCACAAGGTCTATCCGCGCGATTCGACCGACCTCGCCGCCTTCGCGGCGGTCGTCGCCCGCTTCGCCCAGCCGAGCGCGGGCTATGTCTTCACGCCGGCATCGGCCCCCGCCGCGCCCGCACCCGACGCATCGATCGACGCCACCGGCTTCGCCGACGCCTGGGCTGCGATGCACGACACGCACGACTTCTTCGGCGTGCTGCGGCGCTTCCGCGTCGAGCGCCAGCAGGGCTTCCGGCTGGTCGAGGGCCGCTTCGCCCGCCGCGCCGCGCCCGGCGCGGTGCGCGGCCTGCTGCAGGCCGCGGCGGCCGACGGCACGCCGATCATGGTGTTCGTCGGCAGCGGTGGCTGCATCCAGATCCACACCGGCCCGGTGCAGCGCATCGTGCCGATGGAGAGCGGTGCGGTGCGCTGGATCAACGTGCTGGATGCCGGCTTCAACCTGCACCTGCGCGAAGACCGCATCGCCCATGTCTGGATCGTCGAGAAGCCGACCGACGACGGCACCGTCACCTCGGTCGAGGCCTTCGATGCCGAGGGCGAGCCGATGGCGATGTTCTTCGGCGCCCGCAAGCCGGGCCAGGCCGAGCGCGCCGGGTGGCGGGCCATCGTGGCCGGGCTGGGGCGCGCCGGATGAGGCGGCCCTGTTCCATCGCGCGTCGCAGGCCGGCCCGGCGCCGCCTGCGCGCCGCAACCGCTTTTGCATCGACCGTATGACCCCGTACCTTTTCTCCCGCGACCCGTCCCGCCGCCGCTGGCTGCAGGCGCTGGCCGCCGCCGGCAGCCTGCCCGCCTGGGCCCACGCGCAGACGGCGGCCCGCCCGCGCCGGCTGGTCACCATCGGCGGCGCGATCACCGAAGTGGTCTACGCGCTGGGCGCCGAATCGCTGCTGGCCGGCACCGACACCACCAGCCTGTACCCGGACGCGGCGCTGAAGACGCCCAAGGTCGGCTACATGCGGCAGCTCTCGGCCGAGGGCCTGCTGTCGCTCCGGCCCGACGCGGTGATCGCCACCACCGAGGCCGGGCCGCCGGTGGTGCTGGACCAGGTGCGCAGCGCCGGTGTGCAGGTGGAGCTGGTGGTGGCCGACCACACCTGGGACGAGGTGCAGCGCAAGGTGGCGGCCGTCGGCCGGGCGGCGCAGCGGCCGGCGGAAGCGGCGGCGCTGCAGGCCCGGCTCGATGCCGCATGGGCGGCGGCCCGGGCCGAGGTGCAGCGCGCCGGCCGGCGCCCGCGGATGCTGTTCATCCTGGCGCACGCGGCCAGCCCGCAGGTGGCGGGGCAGGGCACCGCGGCCGACGCGCTGATCCGCTTCGCCGGCGGCAGCAACGCGATGCAGGGCTTCGACGGCTACCGGCCGCTGACCGCCGAGGCGATGGCCGGTGCCGCGCCCGAGCTGATCCTGACCAGCACCCAGGGCATCGACGCCCAGGGCGGCACCGACAGCTTCTGGCAGCGGCCCGGGCTGGCGCTGACCCCCGCCTACCGCCGCCGCGCGCTGGTCGCGCTGGAGTCCGACCGGATGCTGGGCTTCGGCCCACGGCTGCCCGGCGTGGTGCGCGAGGTGCACGGCCGCGCGCTGGCGGCCACGGCGTGAGGGGCCGGGTGGCATCGGCCCGTCGGCTGTCGCCCCGCCCCGCGCTGGCCCTGGGCGGCGCACTGCTGCTGGCCGCGGTGCTGGCCGGCAGCGCCAGCGGGGCGTATTCGATCGCGCCGGCGCAGCTGTGGGGCGTGGCGCTGCAGGCGCTGGGCGGCGGCGGTACGTCGCCCGAGTACCTGGTCTTCATGAACATCCGCCTGCCGCGCCTGTTGCTGGGCGTGGCCGCGGGCGCCGGCCTGGGGCTGTCGGGCGCGCTGATGCAGGGCCTGTTCCGCAACCCGCTGGCCGACCCGGGGCTGATCGGCGTCAGCAGCGGCGCGGCGCTGGCGGCGGGCGTGGCGATCGTCGTCGGCAGCCGGTGGTTTCCCGAGCTGCCGCGCGCCCTCGGCAGCTGGACGCTGGTGGCGATGGCCTTCGGCGGCGGGCTGGGCGTGACGGTGCTGATCTACGCGCTGGCGCAGAGCCAGGGCACCACCCGCACGGGCCTGATGCTGCTGGCGGGCATCGCGGTGAACGCGCTGGCGGGCGCGGGCCTGGGCTGGCTGAGCTTCCTGGCCAGCGACGAGCAACTGCGCAGCCTGCAGTTCTGGCTGCTGGGCAGCCTGGGCGGCGCGCGCTGGAGCGCGGTGGCGCTGGTCGGCGCGGTGGTGGCGGTGGCCGCCGTCGCAGGGCTGCGGCTGGCCCGTCCGCTGAACGCGATCGCGCTCGGCGAGGCGCAGGCGGCGCTGCTCGGGGTGCCGATGGAGTCGGTCAAGCGGCGGGCGGTGCTGGTCTGCGCACTGGCGGTGGGCGCGGTGACGGCCACCACCGGCATCGTCGGCTTCGTCGGGCTGATCGCGCCGCACGGGGTGCGGCTGGTGGCCGGGCCCGACCACCGGGTGGTGCTGCCCGGCGCGGCCCTGCTGGGCGGGGCGCTGGTGCTGGTGGCCGACGCGGTCGCCCGCACCGTGGTGCAGCCGGCCGAGCTGCCGCTGGGCGTGCTGACCGCGCTGATCGGCGTGCCGGTGTTTTTGCTGATGCTGCGCCATTTCAGGGGCAGCGTATGAGCCTCGAATGCCGCGGTGCCGCCGTGTCGGCCGACGGCCGCCGGGTGCTGGCCACGGTATCGGCCGGGCTGCGTGCCGGCCGGGTCACCGCCATCGTCGGGCCCAACGGCACCGGCAAGTCCACGCTGCTCGGTCTTCTGGCCGGCGAGCGCGCGCCGCTGTCGGGCCGCGTGCTGCTGGACGGCCTGCCGCTGCACCGCCAGCCCTCCGCCGCGCTGGCGCGCCGCCGGGCGCTGATGGCGCAGGAGAGCGCGGTCGCCTTCGATTTCTCGGCCACCGAGGTGGTCGAGCTGGGCCGCTTCCCGCACCGCCAGCGGCCCGCGCCGGGCGAGGCCGGCATCGTCGGCCAGGCCCTGGCGGCGGCCGGCGTGGCCCACCTGGCCGGCCGCAGCGTGCAGACCCTGTCGGGCGGCGAGAAGTCCCGGGTGCACCTGGCCCGCGCCCTGGCCCAGGTGTGGCACCCGCCGGCCGACGGCGCCGACCGGTGGCTGCTGGCCGACGAGCCCACCGCCGCGCTCGACCTGCAGCACCAGCACCGCTGCATGCGGCTGCTGCGGCAGTGGGCGGTGGAGCAGGGCGTGGGGGTGGTCGCGGTGCTGCACGACCTGAACCTGGCGCTGCGCTATGCCGACGATGCGCTGGTGCTGGGCGGCGCGGAGGGGGCGGCCGGCGAGGCGGGCGGGTGCAGCTTCGGCCCGGTGGCCGAGGTGCTGCGGCCCGGGCGGATCGAGGCGGTCTGGCAGATGCGATGCGAGCCGGCGGCGCTGGCGGACGGGACGCCGCAGTATCTCTTCGGCTGAAGGCGGGAGAGAACCTGCTGCGCGACCCGATTGCGTGCCTGCGGTCCTCACCGTACCCACGAATGGCTCCGGTCCTCGCCGCGCACGCGGGCCGCTCGCAACGGTTCTTTCACACCTTCGGGGACGGTGTGGGAGGGCCTCTGGAACTGCAGGGCCTCGTGCAGGCCGAATTTCAGCTGAAAAGTGCCTGCAGCCGGCGTACGGCGCCGGCCACTAGCTATCGATTTCGTAGCGTCACGCCGAATGTGCGACCGGGGCCGCGCCTTCGGCCCGCAGCATCCGGCCGGGGTTCAGGATGTTCTGCGGGTCCAGCGCCCGCTTGATCGCCCGCATCATGCCGAGGGCCACCGGCGACTTGTACTCCTCCAGCTCCTCGACCTTGAGCGCGCCGACGCCGTGCTCGGCCGAGAACGATCCGTCGAAGGCGGCGACCGAGCGGTAGACCAGGGCGTTGATCGCATGTTCGTGGTCGCGCAGGAAGGCCCGGGCATCGCCGTCGGCCGGGGCCTGCACGTTGTAGTGCAGGTTGCCGTCGCCCAGGTGGCCGAAGTTGACCAGGCGCGCGCCAGGGATCTCGCGCCGCAGCAGCGCGTCGGTGGTGGCGACGAATTCCGGAATGCGCGACACGGGGATCGACACGTCGTGCTTCACGTTCAGGCCTTCCTCGGCCTGGGCCAGCGGAATGCTCTCGCGGATGTGCCAGAGCTGGTGGGCCTGGGCGAGGTTCTCGGCCACCACCGCGTCGCCGACCAGGCCCTGCTCGAAGGCGATCTCCAGCATCTGCTCGAAGCGCTGGCGGGCGTGGTCCTCGGATTCGCTGTCGGCGTTTTCCAGCAGCACGCAGTAGGGCGCGGTGTCGTCGCCCAGGAAGGGGACGCGCAGTTGCGGCATGTGCTTGCCGACCAGGCTCAGCGCGAACTGGCCCATCACCTCGAAGCCGGTCAGGCCGGCGCCGAGCTGCCGATGGGCCAGGCCCAGCAGCGCCACCGCCTGCTCCAGCGAGGGCACCGCCGCCCAGGCGGTGAGCGATGCGGCGGGCTGCGGATAGAGCTTGAGCGTGGCCGCGGTGATGATGCCCAGCGTGCCTTCGCTGCCGACGAACAGGTCGCGCAGGTCGTAGCCGGTGTTGTCCTTGCGCAGGCCGCTCAGGCCGTCCCACACCTCGCCCTGGGCGGTGACCACCTCCAGCCCCAGGCACAGCTCGCGGGCGTTGCCGTAGCGCACCACCTGCGTGCCGCCGGCGTTGGCCGCCAGATTGCCGCCGATGGTGCAGCTGCCTTCGGCCGCCAGGCTCAGCGGGAACAGCAGGCCGGCCTTGTCCGCCGTCTCCTGCAGGGTCTGCAGGATGCAACCCGCCTCGACGGTCATGGTGAGGTTGCCGGCGTCGATGCCGCGCACCGCGTTGAGCCGGGTCAGGCTCAGCAGCACCTCGGTGCCGCTGCGGTCGGGGGTCGATCCGACCACCAGGCCGGTGTTGCCGCCCTGCGGCACGAGGGCGGTGCCGGCGGCGGCGCAGGCCTTCACCACCGCGGCCACCTCGGCGGTGCTGCCGGGCCGTACCACGGCCAGCGCCTTGCCGTGGACGCGCTTACGCCAGTCCTGCTCCCAGGCGCTCAGGTCGCCCTCGGTCAGGACATGGGCGTCGCCGACGATCTGGCGGAGCGCTTCGAGGAAAGGCGTGGAGGCGGTGGCGGTGGTCATGGTGTCGTCGTCCGGAATGGGGTCAGTCGGGGGAGAACCGAATCGGGGGGAGGGCGCCGCGCGCCGGGGCTAGGGCTAGGGTGCGGGTGCGGGTGCGGGCGCGGTGGGTACCGCGGCCCTGGCGCTGCGCAGCCGCAGCCGCACATGCATCGCGCAGGCGGTGAACAGCACCAGGCAGAGCAGCACCTCGACCAGCGCCAGCCAGTGGCCGGGCGGCCGGTCGCTCCAGGCGCGCACCACCCCTTCGGTGAAATAGAGCCAGACCAGCAGGCTGACCCAGCGGTAGGTGTACATCCGGTGCTTGAGCAGCCCCACCAGCGGCAGGCAGAGCGGCAGCGCCTTCAGCGCGAGCCAGGAGCCGCCGGGCCGCACCGGCGCCAGCCACAGCTCCCAGGCCAGGGAGAGCACGATCAGCCCCAGCAGGCTGCCGGTCGCGAGCCAGCGGGTCAGGCGCACCGGGGCTTCGGCACGCACGGCGCCCACGGGAAGGGGGGGCGTGGCAAGGGGCGCGGACATAGGCGATGGCATCATACCGGCCATGTCGCGCGTGCCCCGGTCTCCATTCCCCTCCTGGCTGCCCGGCGCCTGGGAGCGGCGCTGGGGAGCGCGGCTGGAGCGCCTGCTGCTGGACCTGTCGCACTTCCCCTGGCGCATCACCGCGCTCACCCTGCGGGAGCGGTTCCGCGAGGACCAGCTGGCGCTCACCGCCAGCAGCCTCACCTTCACCACGATGCTGGCGCTGGTGCCCTTCTTCACCGTGGCGCTGGCCGTCTTCACCGCGTTCCCGATGTTCAGCCAGGTGCAGGAGCAACTGCAGCGCTGGCTGATCGTGAGCCTGGTGCCCGACAGCATCGCCCGGCAGGTGCTCGGCTACCTGACCCAGTTCGCCAGCAAGGCGAGCCGGCTGGGCGGGGTGGGGCTGTCCTTTTTGCTGGTCACCGCGCTGGCGCTGATCCTGACGATCGACTACCGGCTCAACGCCATCTGGCGGGTGCGCCGGCCCCGGCCGCTGGGCCAGCGGGTGCTGATCTACTGGGCGGCCACCACCCTCGGCCCGCTGGTGCTGGGGGTGAGCCTGTCGACCACCTCGTTCGTGATCACCGCTTCGCGCGGCGTGGTCGACGCGGTGCCGGGCGCGCTGCGGCTGCTGCTCGATTCGATGGAGTTCCTGCTGATGGCCGGCGGCATGGCGGCGCTCTACCACTACGTGCCCAACCAGCGGGTGAAGTGGGCGCACGCCTGGATCGGCGGGGTGTTCGTGGCCACCGGCATCGAGCTGGCCAAGCGGGTGCTGGGCCTGTACCTGGGCGCGGTGCCGACGTATTCGGTGCTCTACGGCGCCTTCGCCACGCTGCCGATCCTGCTGATCTGGATCTACGTGGCCTGGGTGATCGTGCTGCTGGGCGCGGTGATCACCGCCTACCTGCCGAGCCTGCTGGCGGGCGTGTCGCGCCGGGCCGCGTCGCACGGCTGGCAGTTCCAGCTGGCGATCGAGGTGCTGCAGCGGCTGCAGGCCGCGCAGCGCGCCGGGCTGCACGGCCGCACCACGGTGCAGCTGGCGGCGGCCCTGGGGGTGGACACGCTGCAGCTGGAGCCGGTGCTGGAAACCCTGGCCGCGCTGGACTGGACGGGCCAGCTGCAGGAGCAGGGCGACGACACGCCGTCGCGCACCGTGCTGCTGGCCGACCCGGACCGCACGCCGCTGGCCCCGCTGGTCGAGCGGCTGCTGCTGCCCCAGGCCCGCACGCTCGACGGTCTGTGGCAAAAAGGCCGCCTGTCGGCGCTGTACCTCGGCGACGTGCTATAGATTAAATAGCATTCGCCACGAGCACCGGGGCTGCGGCCAGGAAGTTCCGCAGCGCGAACAGCACGCCGTCGGGCGCCTCCGCCATCAGCGCATGGCCGGCCTGCAGGCGCACCACCTGCCGGAGCCGGGCCGCCCGGACCAGGCCGTCGGCCATGCGCGGCAGGGTCATCTGGTCCTGCTCGCCCAGCAAGAAGAGCACCGGGCAGGCCACCCGCTCCATCGCCGCCTCGCCGCCACGGTAGTCGTCGCAGGCCTTGAAGCCGGCGTGGAACACGTTGGCCCGCGGGTTGCTGCGCAGCACCCGCCGCATCAGCGCCCGCGATCCGCCGTAGAGCCAGGTGCCGGGCCCCAGGGTGGAGGGCGGCGGCGCCAGCATCGAGTGCGAGAAGGTGTTGACCATGTCGATCGCCTGCATCGGCGCGTCCTGCGAGGCCTGCAGCAGCGCGGGCGACACCGGCATCGGAAACGCGGTGCCGACCAGCGCCAGGTGCGAGACCCGCCCGGGCGCCCGGCCCGCGGCCTCCAGCGCGATCAGGGAGCCGAAGCTGTGGCCGACCAGCGCGGCCCGCTGCACGCCCAGCGCATCCAGCAGCGCCAGCACGAACTCGGCGCCGGCCTCGACCGTGGCCGGCGGCGCGCCGGCGCTGCGGCAGTGGCCGGGCAGATCGACCGCCAGCACGTTCCAGCCGTGGTGCGCCAGGTAGCGGGTCTGCAGGATCCAGACGCTGTGGTCGTTGAGCACCCCGTGGACGAAGACGGCGGTGGGTCGGGCGGCATCGAACGGCTTGCCGCCGGTGTAGCAGTAGGTGGGGTGGCCTTGAACGTCTACCAGCATGCTCAGGCCCCCGCTTTCTCGGCCGCCTTCAGCGCGCGCTTCAGGTCGTCGATCAGGTCGGCCGGGTCTTCCAGGCCGATCGACAGGCGTATGGTGCCCTGGGCGATGCCCGCGCCGGCCAGCGCCTCGTCGGTCATCCGGAAATGGGTGGTGCTGGCCGGGTGGATCACCAGGGAGCGGCAGTCGCCGACGTTGGCCAGGTGGCTGAAGACCCGCAGCGCCTCGATGAAGGTCTTGCCCTGTTCGCGGTTGCCCTTGATGTCGAAGCTGAAGACCGAGCCCGCGCCGCGCGCGCCGAAGCGCAGCAGCTTCTCGGCCAGCGCGTGGCTGGGATGCGATTCCAGCAGCGGATGGCCGACCCGCGCCACCAGCGGATGCGCCGCCAGGAATTCGACGATCTTCTGGGTGTTGGACATGTGCCGCTCCATCCGCAGCGGCAGCGTCTCGATGCCCTGCAGGATCAGCCAGGCGGTGTGCGGGCTCATGCAGGCGCCGAAGTCGCGCAGCCCTTCGCGCCGGGCGCGCAGCAGAAAGGCGCCGACGGTCGATTCCTCGCTGAAGGTCATGCCGTGGAAGCCGTCGTAGGCGGCGGTCAGCTCCGGGAATTTGCCCGACGCCTCCCAGTCGAAGCTGCCGCCGTCCACCACGATGCCGCCGATCACCGTGCCGTGCCCCGAGAGGAACTTGGTGGCCGAGTGGTAGACCAGGTCGGCTCCCAGGTCGAAGGGCTTGACCAGGTAGGGCGAGGTGAGGGTGGAGTCGACCAGCAGCGGCACGCCGGCCTCGTGGGCGATGGCGCTCACCGTCGGGATGTCGAGCACGTCCAGGCCCGGGTTGCCCACCGTCTCGCCGAAGAACAGCCTGGTGGTGGGCCGCACCGCCGCGCGCCAGCCGTCGATGTCGCCGGGCCTGACGAAGGTGGTGTCGATGCCGAAGCGCCGCATCGTGTAGTGCAGCAGGTTCTGCGAGCCGCCGTAGAGCGCGGTCGAGGCGACGATGTGGCTGCCCGCGCCCATCAGCGTGGCCACCGACAGGTGCAGCGCCGCCTGGCCGCTGGCGGTGGCGATCGCGCCGATGCCGCCTTCGAGCGCCGAGACCCGCTGCTCCAGCACCGCGTTGGTCGGGTTGCTGATCCGCGAATAGACGTGGCCGGCGCGCTCGAGGTTGAAGAGCGCGGCGGCGTGGTCGCTGGATTCGAAGACGAAGGAGGTGGTGAGGTG
Organism: Sphingomonas sp. NCPPB 2930; assembly: GCA_042867185.1. Classification (GTDB taxonomy): domain Bacteria; phylum Pseudomonadota; class Gammaproteobacteria; order Burkholderiales; family Burkholderiaceae_C; genus Xylophilus. The sequence continues at coordinate 66,717 of JBHZQV010000004.1, forward strand.
GATCGGCACGGCGCGCGCCCCGGTGACGGGGTCGGGCGATGCACCCGCATGCAGTGCGAGCGTGTCGAAGCCGGGATCGGAATAACCGGGCACGTCTGTCTCCTGTTGTCGGGGCCCCTTGCAGGCGGCCTGTCGGGAATGGAATCCGGACGATTGTGGGCTATATTCAATCCGCGCCACCCCACGGAGACATCCCATGAAAGTCAGCGACATCCTGCGTGTCAAGGGCAACACCCTCTACACCGTCACGCCCGAGGAACCGCTGGCCGCGGCGGTCTCGATCATGTCCGAGCGCGACATCGGCTCGCTGGTGGTCATGGAGCACGGCGACCTGATCGGCATGCTCACCTTCCGCGAGGTGATCCAGACGCTCGAGAAGAACGGCGGCGCCATCGGGACCACCTTGGTGCGCACCGCGATGGACGACCATCCGCTCACCTGCACCTCCGAGACCGAGCTCGACGAAGTGCGCCGCATGATGCTCGACCGCCATGCCCGCTACATGCCGGTCATGAACCAGCGGATGCTGATGGGCGTGATCAGCCTCTACGACGTCGCCAAGGCGGTGGTCGACAGCCAGAACTTCGAGAACAAGATGCTCAAGGCGTATATCCGCGACTGGCCCGAAGGTACCGAAGACAAGGACTGAGGCGCCCGGCGTCGCCGGCGCACGCGGCCGGGGGTTCCGGAGCATGCAGCCGCGGCCGTCCGCTGCTACATTCCGCGCGTTCGTGACCGCGTGCGCGGGTATGGCTCTTGCTGGTGCGATGGCAGCCCGGCATTTGGCCCTTCTTTCCCCAAAGGACTCTCTTGAATTTCCTCGAAAACATGCCGGTCGCCCGCAAGGTATGGGGCGCGATCCTGTTGCTGCTGGTCGCCATGCTCGGCATCGCGGCCGCTACCTACTGGCGCTCGGACGTCGGCCATGCGCAGGCCGCCGAGCTCACCGAACGCCAGCACGAACTCACCTCCAGCGGGGTCCAGTGGCACGGCATGGCCGAGACCAGCATCGCCAAGACGATGGCCGGCGCGCTCAGCGCCGACCCTTCCGTCGCCGACCTGTTCAAGGACGAGCAGACCCGCTCGGCCGCCGCCATCGTCAAGCTGCGGCAGGACCTGGCCGCCGCCGAGGATTCCGACGCGGCCAAGGCGCAGCTCGCCGCCATCGGCGCCCTGACCGAGGTGCTGCGCACCAAGACCGCGGTGCTGATGGAGGCGCAGGAGAGCGGCGACGGCGCGGTGGTGAGTGCCAAGCTGCAGAGCGAATACCAGCCGGCCACCAAGGCCTACCTGGCCGGCATCCAGCGCTACATCGCCCTGCGCGGCGAGCGGACCGACGAGGTGGCCGCCCAGGCCGCCGCCACCGGCCGCCGCCTGGCGCTGCTGGGCGGGGCCGGGGGCCTGGTCGTGATCGTGCTCGGCATGGGTGTGGCGGCTTTGCTGGTGCGCTCGATCCGCGACCCGCTGGCCCGTTCGCTGCAGCTGGCCCAGGCCATCGCCGGCGGCGACCTGACGCAGAAGGCCACCACCGTGCGCCGCGACGAATTCGGCGAGCTGCAGCGCTCGCTGGTGCAGATGAACGCCTTCCTGGCCCAGGTGGTGGGCGGGGTGCGCGGCGCCACCGACAGCGTGGCGACGGCGTCGCAGGAAATCGCTTCGGGCAACCAGGACCTGAGCATCCGCACCGAGCAGACCGCCAGCAGCCTGGAGGAAACCGCCGCGTCGATGGAGCACCTGACCGGCACCGTGGCGCAGAACGCCCAGGCCGCGCGCCAGGCCCAGGGCCTGGCGGGCTCCGCCTCCGAGGCGGCCGAGCGCGGCGGCAAGGTGATGAAGGACGTGGTCGACACGATGCAGGCGATCACCGAATCGTCCCGCAAGGTGCACGACATCATCGGCGTGATCGACGGCATCGCGTTCCAGACCAACATCCTGGCGCTGAACGCGGCGGTGGAAGCCGCCCGCGCCGGCGAGCAGGGCCGCGGCTTCGCGGTGGTGGCATCCGAAGTGCGCAGCCTGGCGCAGCGCAGCGCCACGGCGGCCAAGGAGATCAAGGGCCTGCTGGGCGTCTCCGGCAGCAAGGTCGAGACGGGTGCCTCGCTGGTGCAGGCCGCCGGCGGCACCATGGGCGAGATCGTGCAGGCGATCTCGCGGGTCAGCCACATCATGGACGAGATCGTCAGCGCCACCGCGTCGCAGGCCTCGGGCATCGGCGAGGTCAACCAGGCGGTGGCCCACCTCGACGGCATGACCCAGCAGAACGCCGCCCTGGTGGAGCAGGCCACCGCCGCCGCCCAGGCGCTGCGCGACCAGGCCGCCCACATGGCGCAGATGGTCGGCGTGTTCCAGCTCGACACCGTGGCCGCCGCGGCCCGGCTGCAGCCGGCGCTGGACCTGCGGGCCGCGCCGCGGCTGGCGGCGGGCTGAATCCACCACGCGCGGCCCGGCCCGGGCGCAGGGGCGGGCGGGTCGGGCCCGTCGGGGATAATCGCCGCCCATGAGCGGCAACACATTCGGTACTCTTTTCGCGGTCACCAACTTCGGTGAATCGCACGGCCCGGCCATCGGCTGCGTGATCGACGGTTGCCCGCCCGGCATGGTGCTGTCGGAGGCGGACATCCAGCCCGACCTCGACCTGCGCCGCCCCGGCACCAGCCGGCACGTCACCCAGCGCAACGAGCCCGACGCGGTCGAGATCCTCTCGGGCGTCTACGAGGGCAAGACCACCGGCACCCCGATCGCGTTGCTGATCCGCAACGCCGACCAGCGCAGCAAGGACTACTCGGCCATCGCCCAGAGCTTCCGGCCGGGCCATGCCGACTACACCTACTGGCACAAGTACGGCATCCGCGACCCGCGCGGCGGCGGCCGGTCGTCGGCGCGGCTGACGGCACCCACCGTGGCCGCCGGCGCCGTCGCCAAGAAGTGGTTGAAGGAAAAATACGGCGTGGTGGTGCGCGGCCACATGACCCAGGTCGGCGAGCTGCCGATCGCCTTCGAGGACTGGCGCCACGTGCGCGAGAACCCGTTCTTCGCGCCGGTGGCCGACGTGTCGGCGCTGGAGGCCTACATGGACGCGCTGCGCAAGGCCGGCGACTCCTGCGGCGCCCGGCTGCGGGTCACGGCGCAGAACGTGCCGGTGGGCCTGGGCGAGCCGCTCTACGACAAGCTCGATGCCGACATCGCCTTCGCGATGATGGGCCTCAACGCGGTCAAGGGCGTCGAGATCGGCGCCGGCTTCGCCAGCGTGGCGCAGCGCGGCACGGTGCACGGCGACTCGATCACGCCGCAGGGCTTCGAGACCAACAACGCCGGCGGCATCCTGGGCGGCATCAGCAGCGGGCAGGACATCGAGGTCTCGATCGCGATCAAGCCCACCAGCTCGATCATCAGCCCGCGCGCCTCGATCGACGTGGACGGCCAGCCGGTCGAGGTGGTCACCAAGGGCCGGCACGACCCCTGCGTCGGCATCCGGGCCACCCCCATCGCCGAAGCGCTGCTGGCGCTGGTGCTGATCGACCATGCGCTGCGCCACCGGGCGCAGTGCGGCGACGTGGCACCCATCGCCCCCACCCTGAAGGCATCCTTTTTATAGCGTCCGCGGACACGGAGGGCGCGGGGCGCTGCCGAGCGGCGGCAGCGCCTGCGCGCCGACCGTGTGCGGACGCTCAGGCTGCGAGCGTCTGCACCTCGTAGCCCAACTCGGAGATCGAGCGGAGCGTCGTATCGAGCAGCGCCTGCCCCGACGCGTTCTGGTCGAGCTTGTAGCGAAAAACCAGGAACACGTTGTGCGTGGTGGGATGCGTACACACCACCAGCCTGCCGCCGGCGCACAGAAGGAAATTGAGTTCCATCAGTGTGCGCAGGCCCCCGGCCGCATCGCCCACCACCGGCCCCAGGTCGACATACACACGCACGGTGTTTTCTTCGTCCCCGATACCGGGGATGAAGCTCACGACGTACTCGTCGATCTTGAGCTTCGCACCTTGTGCGAGTGCGTCGAAGTCCTCGAAGCCCACGAGTTGGCTGAATTCCTTCAGCACGGCGGCAAATTTTGGAGCGCTCATGTCGTTCTCTTTCGATTCGGTTATTGAAGGCGCTGCGTCGTCGCGGGCGATGCGGCACCGGCGGGTTGCGCGAGGCCGGCCAGGGGCAGGGACGCGTTGTCGTCGGGCTCGTCGTCCGTAATTTCTTCGATCCGTACCGAGCTTTTGCTCTGCGGAAAAAGCGTCGACTTGAGCAGGCTCAGGTCGATGTCGTGGCCGAACGACGGGAGGCTCAGAACGGACACCTTCGGTTGTTCCGCGCCGGGGTTGCGGTTGCGCAGAATGTGCTGTGCCGCGACCTGGACCTTTTTCGGGTCGTGCGCGGTCGTCAGCACGACCGGGTCGTTGCTGACCGTGCGCTTCGTGCGGTCTATCTCGCCGCCGATGTCGTCGAGCCGGTGCATCACGGCCTCCGCGAGCGATTCGATCGGATCGACCACTTTCACGTCGGCCATGCCTTGCGCCTTGAGCTCCTGCTGGATGTGCGGCAGCAGTGCGGGGTAGTGTGTGCAGCAAAGGTACAGAGAAGTGAGTTCTCCGGCGTCGTGCATTTCCTTCAGGCTGCCGACGATCTTGCGCACCGACTGTTCCACGTAAGCCTTGTCCTCCGGGCTGTCGCTCTCATGCTTTCGGTCGTTGATCAGAGGCGCCCACTCGGGGCACGCCACCATACCGGGATCGATCTTGCCATCGGAATACTCTTTGATCTTCTTGGGATAGGCGCCGCTGTCCTTGGTGCCTTGTGTGGACAGCAGAACCGGGTGTGTGCCGCCCGAATCGACGATGGCACGCGCCGTCACGTCCACCAGGTTCACCGTGCGCTGCTCGCGCTGGGCCGCGCCCGCGTCGCCGGGGGCATTGGGAGGAATGTGCAGCGATTCCGGCAACGTCGTCGCCTGCGTGTTGCAGACCGTGGCGGTAAGGTCGCCCACGAGCAGTGCGGACTGTTCCATCCGGCCCGCGTGCACCACGAGATTTTCGCGGCTGTGGTCGCCATACGGCGCGTTTGCATGGTCCAGCATGGATACGACCACCGCCGGCGCGTCGTAGCGATGCTGCAGGAAACCGAGCAGGTTCTTGCCGCCGATCAGGCCGCCGTCGCTGGAATCGGTTCCCACGACGATGTACGGGTTGTCCTTCTCGGCCTGCACCACGCCTGCAGGGATGTCTCGCGCGATGGCCGCCGTGAGTTTGCGCAGATCGCCCGCATGCGTCTCCAGGTGAAACCCGTCGACGCCGGAATGGTTGTCGCCGATCCTCTCGTTCGGAACGCGACCGCGCGTCACGCCGTCCACCGCCCCTGCCGCCATCGTCGCTTCGATCGCGCGGACATAGGCATCCGGTGGTGGCATCTTGTCGAGTTTGCCGTTCCGCTGCAGCACCGCGGCGCCGATCGCCGCTGCACCCAGGTTGGAATTCCATGCGGTGAGCGTGGCGTCGGCCGGCACCGTGTTGGCCATGTTGCTGCCGTCCAGCGCTTGCGGAATGTTCGGGCCGACCACGCCCGCCTCGTTGCCGCCGTCGCCGACGCCCGCCGTGAATATCCCGGGCCGCTTGTTCGCCTCGACGAGTACCTGGTCCACCGGCCCGTTGAAAGGGCTGATGTCGACGCCACGCATGTTCCGGTACACGTGCGTACCGTCCTCCTTCGTGTCCTGCGAACGGCCCGGCAGCTCGACCGCGACCACCGCGTCGGGTTGGAGTCGGTTCAGAAGTCGGTCGGCCGCGGCCTCGGCCGGCGCCCCATGCGGCGGATCGAACGCGACGAAGCGCGCGTAAGCGGCCATCTCGGGGTCGATCTCCTTCATCGCGGATTGCAGGATCGGCCGGTTGGTCCCGTCGGTGACGAAGGTGACGAGCTTGCCCGCTTCCTTGAGCGCTTTGCCCAGCACCGCCGTCCCCATGCCGTCTGTCTCGGGCAGGTTCGGCGCGACCGAAAAGCCGGTGAGCAGCATCACATGCTTCTTGTCGTCGAGCGCTGCGGCGATGGCCGGTGTCGCTCCCTCGGCCTTGAACTTGTCGATGCCCCGGCCCACGAACGAATGCAGCAGCGCGTCCACATTGGGCGATTGCAGCGGCAGCGTGCCGCTGCCGCGGGGCGCCGTCGAGCTCTCCGCCAGGCGCAGCGACATCGGCTTTTCCGATACGGCGGCCTGACCGGAGGGTGGGAGTCGCGGACCTGCTTTGCCGCGTGCGTCCACTGCGGTGCCGGACGTGCTCGCCTTCTCGAACTGCTCGATGAGGCTTCTGATGCTGGAGCCCGTATCCGGGGTTTGGTTGACTGGGGACATGGTTCTTTCTTTCCTTTTTTTGAGGGGTCTCCATGCTGGAACGTTTGCCCCGTCGTGTTGACGTGGAGCCCGTAGTGGTAGGCCGGTAAACGAAGGACTTCGCGCTTGCGCACGACGTTTCGCGAGGCCAATGCCGCCAAGGGGCACGCCTTTGAGAATTTGCCGGAGCCTCCGGACGCCGTGCGAGCAGCGCGGCGGCGACAGGGGCTCTGCGACGCCCCACCAGAAACGAAAGGCCCGACCATGACGATAGAACCGCCACCCTCGAACGCCGGTGCGCGAATCGACGAGGCCTCGCCGGCCGACCCGTACCCGCCGTCCGCCCGGTCGACCGTTTCGTCCACGCCCGCGCGCGGGTCGTCGATGCTGTCGCCGCGCCCGGGTCCGGTGGAGCCGGGCGACAGGGAGAACGCCACCCCGCCTTTGGCAGCGCCGCGGCAGCGTGACATCGCGAGAAAGCTGAAGAGTCTGCTGCCGCCGACCGGATCGTCGGCCGGGCGCCAGGATCGCTATGACCAGGGCATCGGCGGCGCCGCGTACGCCAAGACCAAGCTCTTCAATCCCTTCCATCGCACCGACGTTTCCGCGCAGCCGACCGTGGGAAGGCATGCGCGGCTCGACGGCGAGCCCGTGCCGCAGATGCCTTCGAAGATGAGCGGCGCTGCGCGTGCGGCCCGGGCGGCGATGGTCGAAGGACCGCGCCTCCAGGCCCTCAGACAGGCGCCCGATCTTGTGGGCATGCTTCGCAGCGCCTATCCGGAGGCGCAGGCGGATGCCTGCGCCGCACTCGCCGAGTCGCTCGCCGCAACCGCCCTGTCGGGTTCTATGACGCATCCCGAACTCCAGCTTCTGACCGGGGCGCTCCTTCAGGCGCATCCCCAGGACATGGCCCGGGCTGCGGACTGCCTCGCCGGTCTGCGCGGGATTCGGCTGGTGGAGGCGCTGGCCCATCCGCCGTCCTCGCCCGCGACGGAGCAGGCGCGGACGGCATGGGCGTTCGCCGCGGCGCTGGTCGAACTCGTCCCCGGCATGGCCATCGACCTGCTCGACAAAATCACGGACGGCGCCGCAGAGGGCGATGCCGGAAACGGCGGTGCGCGCCGTGCGCAATGGAATGCCCAGCAGCGCGACGGCGTGCTCTGCTACCTGATCGCGGCCCGGCAGATCGGCGGTGCGGCGGTCGATCCGCACAGCATCTACTCGACGGAGCGGCTTGCCGCATGCATCGAAGCGTCGCGCGGGCAAGCGCGGCGCGAAGGCGCATCGGCACAAGAGCGAGACGCATGGCCGGGCCGGGCCGGTGCCGCCCTGCCGCTGCAGAACGGCGCCGCCGGAGCGCCCGCAGTGCGCCTGAACCTGCAGGAGAAGGCATTGCTCGCGGTGCACGACATGCTCGATCCGACCGTCACCGCGGTCCACGGATGCGAATTCGCCGCCTACCGCGTGCTCAACGGTCTCGCGGGCGGCGAGGCGCGCGATGCCGCTGGCGCGCAGAGCAACGAGCAGTACATCATGGCGCGCACGCGCAAAGGCCGTATCTGGATGGACCGGGCCCGGTCACCGGGTGGCACGCGCGCCGCGTTCAAACTCGCCCTGACCCACAAGGGCAAAAGCCCGTACCTGGTCGTCAACAAGGTGGTGTCGCCGCAGGGCATGGATGCGGGGATGATCCTGTCGCATAACAACGGCATCCACCACGGCCGTGCCATGAAGGACATGATCGGTACGCTCGAGCAGGCACTCGACCAGCGGGGAGGGCCGGGAGGCTCCCCCTTGCCGACACGGGAAAATCCGATCCCTGCCGCGGCCGTGCGGCCCGACGATCGAGAAGGCCTGACGACCTTGCGCAATCTGGTCCGCAGGTCCTTGCTCGCGGGGGCCAAGGCGGAGGTCGGCCCCCTGTTCACCCGCTACAACCTTTCCCGCGCGGTACCGCCCGATGCGATCGCAGCCGCGCGTGCCGCCGTGCTGGACTGTATCCAGCCCGACGACGGGGCGGCGGGTTCGCCGCCGCACTGGCCGCAAGACATCACCGCCGCCGTCGACGCCCTGCTGGCCGACCCCGGACCTGTGTCCACCGACGCGATGGAGGTCGGGGAAGGGGACGCGGCGATCCGCGGCGGCACCGCGCAAAACCGGCCGTTGACGCCGCAATGCCTTCTCAACTGGGCCGCCGACGTCGGAGGGCCGCGGGACGAAGAAGCCGCCATGGAACAGCAGTCGGACACGGTCGCGTCCGGCGAGCCGGACTGGGCGAAGTTCGCGAGCAACTACGCCCGGGTGGCGAAGAACGAGGCGCCCGAACCCGAGGTCGTTTCGCTGCAGGGCAAGTCGCACGAAGAGGCGTGCCTCGTCATCGCCGAGATGATCCGCGGCAAGCATGCGGGCGACAACAGCGGCGAGGAACTCGCGTCGAGTTTCACGTTGGAGCACGGTGGCAACCTGGGCTTCAACACCAGCAGCGTCATGCAGAAACTCGGCGGTGCCATGCTCGGCTTTTTCCGCTGCCACCTGGATGCGGGGGTGCAGCATACGCGCCGCGTGGGCTTCGAATCGAGAAGCTCGGCCGAGCGCAGCGGCATCGTGATGCGTGTGCAGACGTTCGTGCGCGTGCCCGTGGGCGCGGGCGGCTCGGCGGGCGTGTCGGGCCGGCTCGGTCCGGTCGGGGGTTCACTGGCTGGTGGTGTCGGCGCATCGTATGTGTGGAAACTGGCCACCGAGGAAGGGGTGAACTGGAACTTTCCACGCGACCGGTCGGGTGGCCTCGCGAACGACCAGCAGCTGGCCGATAAGAAGGCGCGCCTGTTTCTCCTGCTCAACGGCGTAGCCGATCCGCAGGGCAGCCCCTACACGCTGCCGGGGAATCCGGAAGATCGCAGCGTGGACGGTCATCCGGACCTGATCAATCTGGCGCTCCAGGAGTTCGGCCCTTCGCTGTCGATCAACCGATACGCGGTCGAGCAGTATGTGGAGAAGGGACCCAGCGTTGAGGCTTCCGCCGGCGCTTCGGTGAGCGTGGGGCATGTGGCCCTCGGCCTTGCGCCGGTGAAGATCGTGCACGATGTTCGGACCAGCGTGGTGCACCAGAGAGACCTCACCGGCGCGTACCGGGTCGACAAGGAAACGCGGCACGCGCACGTCGTGGACCGTGCTACAGGTGCTCTGGCAACGCTGCTTTCCGGGGCGCCCGAATGGGAGCGGGGCGGCAGCGTGGGGTCGCTGAGTGCGGTCGTGAACATCGCGCCGGTGGCCCCGCGTGCGGTCGATTTTCGGCGCGAGGGGGTCGCCGAATCCACCGTGCGCATCGCGCGCAATCAGAAGACGCTGCCCACGACCTACCTCTCGACCAGTTACGACCGCCCGAACGATTTCTACCGAGCGTACGGTGCCCGGATCGACAGCAATATCGAGGATATGAACAAGAAGTTCTATCCCGGCAGACATGCGGAAGATGCGGCGCGCGAACGCGACAAGCAGATGGCCGCACTGGGCCAGTTCGCCGGCCGGCACGCAGCACGCCAGGATATGACGATGAAATTCGCGGACTGGTACGAGCTTGGCGAGCACGCGGACAGCGACAGCGCGCTGCGTGCGCAGGCCCACCTCGACGGACTGCGTGGTGACACGGCGCAGGCAGCATCGGCGTATGCCGAAGCGGACCAGCTCTTGCGCGAACCGGCCATCCAGGAATCCCGATACGTCATTGCGCTCAACACCCGAAGTGTCGGCATGACGCGTGGGGTCAATGGCCAGTTGGGCGCTACGCACAATGGCCAGTACACCTACACCGAGCGATCGCCGGACTTCATCTGATGCCGGCGTAGGGAAGGGGTGCCGCCATGACAACCGTGGCGCTGCACCAATACCGGGCTGTGGTGGAATCCCCACGCTGCGATGGTCCGGACTGGATTCGCATCCCCCATGCAAACGGGGGCGTTGCATTTTGGGAAGAAGCCTTCTTGTCGAAGGCTTGCTTCAGTGGTCAGTTACGGCTCAGGTCGCGTCCGCGCGTCTCGGGCAGGCACATCGCCACCACCACGACGATCGCGTAGGCGGCGGCTGCGCAGATGCCGATCGAGGAACCCAGCGACAGGTGCATCCGGTCGCTGAGCACGCCCACCAATGCGGGAAAGGTCGCGCCCATGCCGCGGCCGAAGTTGTAGCAAAAACCTTGTCCGGAGCCGCGCAGCTCGTTGGGAAACAGTTCCGACAGGAATGCACCCGCGCCGCTGAACATGCCCGACATGAAGAAGCCCAGCGGAAATCCCAGCAGCAGCATCACGCCGTCGGTGATGGGCATCAGCGTGTACGCATACACGAGTACGCCGGCACAGGCGGCAAACAGCATGAATGTGCGACGTCGTCCCAGGGCGTCCGATAGGTAGGCACCGCACAGATAACCGATGAAGGAACCGACGATGAACATGAACTGGTAGCCGCCCGACCCCAGCACCGTCAGATGGCGTTCGTTCTTCAGAAACGTGGGCAGCCACACGCCGATGGCGTAGTAGCCGCCCTGCATGCCGGTGAACAACAGGCTGGCCAGCACCGTGGTTCGCAGTACGCCGGGTTTGAAGATCGCGAGAAAGTTGCCGCTGCATTCTCCGCGCGCCACGGCGGCACGGCTCTGCAGGTAGATCTCCGGCTCACGGAGCGACCGGCGGATGAAGACGATCAGCAGTGCCGGCGCCAGTCCCAGCATGAACATCGCGCGCCACGAATACTCCGGCGGAACATGGGTGAACAGCACCACGGACACCAGCACCGCGGCCCCCCAGCCAACCGCCCAGCTGCTCTGGACCATCCCCACGGCCTTGCCGCGGTGCGCCGGCCTGATCATCTCGGCGATGAGCACCGATCCCACCGCCCACTCGCCACCGAAACCCAGGCCTTGCAGCGTGCGCGCGACCAGCAACTGCTCGGGGGTCTGCGCCATTCCGCACAAAAAGGTGAAGATGGTGAAGATCAGGATGGTGAACTGCAGAATACGCACGCGACCGTACTTGTCGGCCAACACGCCTGCCGCCCATCCGCCGATGGCCGATGCCACCAGGGTAGACGTGCCGATCAGTCCCACCTCGGTCTTGCTCATCCCCCACAGCGACAGCAGGATCGGCGTGACCAGCGGCAGCGTGTAGTAATCGAAAGAGTCGACCGCGTAGCCGGTAAAGGATGCCGTCAGCGTGCGTTTCTCGTTGGTGTTCAGTGTGCTGATCCAGTGGCTGGGGGCCGGCGCACCCCCGGCTACTGCGGGGTGGGTATCAATGGTCGAATCCATATCGGTTTCTTTTCGTTTGAATGGTGGTGGGGGCGGGGCTGAATGCATCGGATCGGTCGACAGCGGCGCCATGGACCGCAGTGACGGCCCGTGGGCGCCGCTGCGGTCAAAAGTAAAGGGGGGACATACGGCGTTTCCGATGCCGACGACATCGTGGTGGGGAACACGCCGTGATTGTGAAAATTTTGTGACCTGTTAGGCCAACGCAAAATTTCTTGTTCAGAACATCGATTTTGTTAATGCTCTCGGTGCGTGCATCGCATGCACCAATGCGGACTTCAGTGCCGCTTCGGGCAGTGACGAAGAGGGGTCGTCGCAATAACTCGCATAGATCTGCAGGGGTTCGACCTGGACATCGCTCGGGAGAACCCCGATGGGAAATCGATCCGCCAGCAACTCCACCACCCGCTCCGGCAGCATGGCCACACCGAAACCCGCTTCCACCAACTGCACCATGGCCGAAATGGAGGAAATGGCGTGCACGCGCGGCGAAGGACTGCCCGCTTTCCGAAAAAGCTCGGTCAGCGCCAAATACGGCTGCGAACCGCGCTGAAAGGTCATCAGGTCGAGCGCGAGCAGGTCCTGTATGCGGTAGTTGTCCCGCACGTGCAGATCGGTGCGGCCGACAAAACACAGGGGCATGGCCGCCACCGCCTTCGAACGCATGCCGTGTCCGGTGGCGGGCAGTGCCGCAAATACCATGTCCTGTTTGCCGCGCTGCAGCCCTTCGACCAGCACCGGGGTGGTTTCGACCGTGAGTTCCAGGGCGAAATCCGGATGGGTCAGCCGCATGTGTTCGACCCAGTCCGTCAGCCAGCTGTGCACGACGGATTCGATCGCGCCTACCCGCAGCACCGCTTTGTGTGTCGAATCCTGTCCCATGTCGGCCCGCATCTGCATATGCATCTCGAGCAGTTTCTGCGCATGGAAATGAAAGCGCTGACCGGCGGCGGTGAGGCGAAAATGCTTGTTGCCGCGGTCGAGCAAAACCACGTTCAGCTCGCGCTCCAAAGCGGAGATACGACTTGAAATCGCCGACTGTGTGAGGTGGAGTTTCTCGGCTGCCCCGGTCACGCTTTTCAAAGTCACGGCCCAGTGGAAGGCTTCTACGAACCGGAGATTCATACGGGTTGCAGCTTTCAATAGGAAGGCGGGGCGATTTCTATCCTGCGGCGGGCTGTTCGGTCAAGCGGGCCGCGCCCGCCCGCAGGGGCTCCACCATGCGGACGATCAAGGCCATTTGTATGTGCTGCAAGCCCACCCCCTCCAGGCCGTCCTGCGCTTCCAGCGCCGCGGCCATTGCCAGTGCTTCCGGGGCCGTGGCCTCGCCCTCGCGGTGCGCGAGCAATTGCGACCTCACACCGTCGAGCGCCTGCAACAGATAGGCCCCCGCCTGTTCCAGCAGCGGATCGCGGCCGTGGGCCGACACGGTACCGCGGTGCGCGCCCAGCGCCGAGAGGTAATTGAGCAGCGTGTGCGACAGCACCATGAAGCGGATCGCCGCCTCGCCGTTGCGGTGGAGGAAGCCCGGCTCCTGCAGCATCTGCGCCAGGGCCGACGAGAGCGCGGCGTCGGCGTTGTGCGCATTGCGGCGCGCGAGCCGGTAGTCGAGGTCGTCCTGCTTGCCGTGCACGTACTGCCGCAGTATCGCCTGCAGGTACTCTGCGCCGGCGCCGATGGCATGGGCCGCGGTGGTTTGCAGCCGGCGGCCTTGCCAGTCGGGCAGCACCAGAAACACGGCGACGCCGGCGATCAGGGCCCCGGCTACCGTATCGACCATCCGCGGCACGATCAGGTCGTAGCCGTTGCCGATCTGGTTGAAGCACAGCAGCACCAGCAGCGTAATGGCCCCGGTGGCCAGGGCGTATCGGTTGCGCCGCGCCGCGAAGAACACGATGCCCGCCCCGACCGCCAGCGTGGCCTGCACCAACGGCTGGTGGAACAGGCCGAACAGCATCCAGCCCACCACCAGCCCGCCGAAGGTGCCGACCACCCGCTGCAGCATGCGCAGCCGCGTGGCGCCGTAGCCGGGCTGGCAGACGAAGAGCGTCGTCAGCACCACCCACCAGCCCTCCTGCACATGCATCAGCTGCATCGCCGCGTAGCCCGCACCCAGCGCCAGCGAGAGGCGCACCGCATGCCGGAACAGCGGCGACCCCAGGCCCAGTTGCTGGCGCACCCGGCCGAGCGCGTCGCGGGCGGTGCGGGGCGAGCGGTCGAACAGGCTGCTGTCGCGCTGCGCGTCGTGCTCGGCCGGCGGCCGTCCGGCGCTGGTGAGCTTCGCGTCCAGCGCGGCCAGGTTGTCGGCCAGCGCCTGCAGGGAGCGCAGCAACCGGGCGGTGCGGCCGGGCGCCTCGGGCCGGTCGGCGGGCGGGCGGTGGTGCAGATGGTCGATCGCGGCGCGCAGGTCGGCCATCGCCTGGAGGCTGTCGGGACGCTTCGCGAACGGCTCGCGCATCCGGATCGCGCGCGCCAGCTCCAGGCAGGCGCGGCCCTGCAGCGACAGGAGCCGCTGGCCGCGGAACATCACGTCGCTGTGGAAGAACGCATCGGTCAGCTCGTCGTAGGCGTAGTGGGACGAGCTGGCCCGCTCGTGCACGTCCTGTGCGATGAAGTACAGGCCCAGGTAGCGGCGCATCCGGGTGGAGGCCACCGCGCCGGTGCCGATGCGCCGGAACAGGCTTTCCTTGGCGGTATTGAGGGCTTGCACCACCCGGCCGTTGTGCTGAGCCAGCGCGATGCGGCGGCGGGCCACGTCGATGCCCCGCACCGGCTCGAACATCGACGACTTGATCCACAGCGCCTCGGCCAGCTCGTCGAAGAGCAGGGCCAGGTTCTGCTGCACCGGCTGGTGCGTGAAGAGGGCCGCCCACGCCAGCGAGATCGCGCTGTACCAGGCGGCACCGGCCAGCAGCGGCAGCGGCCGCTGCCAGAAGCGGATGCCGCTGGCCGCCAGGTGCTCCAGGCCGATGGCGGTGTAGAGCACCACGATCAGCGTCGCATAGCCGATCGCCCGGTAGCGCTCGCCCACCGCGCCCAGCAGGGTGAGGGCGAAGGCCGCGGCCGGCAGCGCCAGGCCGAACAGCAGCACATGGGACGCCAGGGCCTGCACCGCGAAGGCCACCGCGGCGAAGCAGCCCATCGTGACCAGCACCGCCCGCAGCCGGCCGCGCAGGCTGTCGTCGGTCTCGGCCAGCGCGCAGGCGATGACGCCCAACAGTACCGGCATCACCAGGTCCATCCGGCCGACGCTCCAGCACACGGCCATCACGCTGCCCAGCGCCAGGGCGACCCGCAGGCTGTAGACGAAGGTGTCCTGTGCCCACAGGCGCCGCAACGCATGCCGGGCGGGGGTGAAATTCATGCGGCGTACGACGCAGGAAGCGCGCAAGTGTCGGGACCCTGCATGGGGGCGGCCGGGCGCATCGCCGGTGGCCTCAGGTACGGACCTCGTCCACCAGCGTCTTGAACTCGTCGATGTCCTCGAAGCTGCGGTAGACGCTCGCGAAGCGCACGTAGGCCACCTTGTCGAGGCGCTTCAGCTCCCGCATGACCAGCTCGCCGATGCGGTTGGAGGGCAGCTCGCGCAGGCCCAGCGCGAGCAGCGTCTCCTCGATCCGCTCGACCGCCGCATCGACCTGCTCGACGCCGATCGGGCGCTTGCGCAGCGCCAGGTTCATCGACGCGCGCAGCTTCTCGCGCCGGTAGTCGACGCGCCGGCCGTCCTTCTTGACCAGCGCCGGCAGGCTGACGTCCGGCCGCTCGTAGGTGGTGAAACGCTTGTCGCAGGCACCGCACCGGCGCCGGCGCCGCACCGAGGTGCCGTCTTCGGCCACCCGCGTCTCCACCACCTGGGTGTCGGGGTGGTTGCAGAAGGGGCACTTCACGGCGGGGCGGCGCGCAGGCAGCGATGGCGGCGAACAGGCGTCAACCGTAGACCGGGAAGCGGCTCGTCAGGGCATGCACCTTGGCGCGCACCGCGTCGATGTGGGCCGTGTCGCGCGGGTTGTCCAGCACGTCGGCGATCAGGTGGGCGGTCGCGCGGGCCTCGTCGTCCTTGAAGCCGCGGGTGGTCATCGCCGGGGTGCCGATGCGCACGCCGCTGGTGACCATCGGCTTCTCGGGGTCGTTCGGGATCGCGTTCTTGTTGATCGTCATGTGGGCGCTGCCCAGCACCGCTTCGGCTTCCTTGCCGGTGATGCCCTTGGCGCGCAGGTCGACCAGCATCACGTGACTCTCGGTGCGGCCGCTCACGATGCGCAGGCCGCGCTCGGTGAGGGTGTCGGCGACGATGCGGGCGTTCTTGGCCACCTGCTGCTGGTAGGTCTTGAACGCGGGCTGCAGCGCTTCCTTGAAGGCCACCGCCTTGGCCGCGATCACGTGCATCAGCGGGCCGCCCTGCAGGCCGGGGAAGATGGCGCTGTTGATCGCCTTCTCGTGCTGGGCCTTCATCAGGATGATGCCGCCGCGCGGGCCGCGCAGGCTCTTGTGGGTGGTGGACGTCACCACGTCGGCATGCGGCACCGGGTTGGGATACTCGCCCGCGGCGATCAGGCCGGCATAGTGGGCCATGTCGACCATGAAGATCGCGCCCACGTCCTTGGCCACCTTGGCGAAACGCTCGAAGTCGATGCGCAGGCTGTAGGCGGAGGCTCCGGCCACGATCAGCTTGGGCTTGGTCTCGTGGGCCTTGCGCTCCATCGCGTCGTAGTCGATCTCTTCCTTCTCGTTCAGTCCGTAGGAGACGGCGTTGAACCACTTGCCGCTCATGTTGAGCGGCATGCCGTGGGTCAGGTGGCCGCCTTCGGCGAGCGACATGCCCAAGATGGTGTCGCCCGGCTTCAGGAAGGCGAGAAACACCGCTTCGTTGGCCGAGGCACCGCAATGGGGCTGCACGTTGGCGGCGTCGGCGCCGAAGATCTGCTTGACCCGGTCGATGGCCAGCTGCTCGGCCACGTCGACATGCTCGCAGCCGCCGTAGTAGCGCTTGCCCGGGTAGCCTTCGGCGTACTTGTTGGTGAGCTGGGTGCCCTGGGCCCACATCACCGCCGGAGACGCGTAGTTCTCGCTGGCGATCAGTTCGATGTGGTGTTCCTGGCGGGCGTTCTCGGCCTGGATGGCGGCGAAGATTTCAGGGTCGGCTTGCTCGACGAGCAGATTGCGGTGGTACATGGTGGCAGTCCTGACAGACGTGGTCCCTCTGAATGGTGCACGGTGCACGGTTCCAGGAAGGGCTGCCCAGGCGAACGGCTGAAACACCCAGGTGCCTGCGGCATCCGGGGCGGTACGCTTCCCAGTGGTTGTCGAGGGCGCGTGCCCTGCGGTGGTTCCACGTCAGCGGCAGCCTGTCCGCCAGAGCGGGGGCCGCGCCTATCGCCAGTCGCGTACTACGGTATT
Organism: Sphingomonas sp. NCPPB 2930; assembly: GCA_042867185.1. GTDB lineage: Bacteria > Pseudomonadota > Gammaproteobacteria > Burkholderiales > Burkholderiaceae_C > Xylophilus. The sequence goes on from JBHZQV010000004.1 coordinate 83,729, forward strand.
TTAACGCACCCGGTCTGCCGGGGCATTGCTGCGAAGACCTTGCCGAATCAACGGGCGTCGACGGCTTCCGACGCATCGGTCGCCAGGGCCACCAGCTTCGGCGTCGCGGCCGGAGCGGCGGGTGCGTGGGCCGGGGCCTCGACCTTGATCGGCTGGGCGGGCGCAGGCGTTGCGGCAGGCGGCGGCGCCACGATCGCGGGCGGCAGGACCGGCACGTTCTTGCCGAGCGCCACCGAGCGGAGCCGGCCGTGCTCGGCCAGCACCTTGGCGGCGTAGCCGCCGTCGTCCTCCATGTTGGCGGCGCCCACGTAGTAGCGCAGGCCGGCCTGCAGCGACCCGGCGCGGGCGATGCATTCCTGCAGCACCTTCACCCCGACCCGCAGGTTGGTGACGGGGTCGAAGGCCGCCAGCTGGCCGCCGAAGTGCTGGTACTTGTCGGTGTGCACCCGGGTCATGACCTGCATCAGGCCCTGCGCGCCCACCGGGCTCTGGGCGAACGGGTTGAAGCCCGATTCGACCGCCATGATCGCGAGGATCAGCGTCGGGTCGAGCTTGGTGCGGGCGCCGGTCTCGAAAGCCTCGGCCACCAGCGCACCGATCGGCTCGGGCGCCACCCGGTACTTCTTGCTCAGCCAGAACGCGACCGCGGCCTGGGCCTTGGGCAGTTCCTGCGGGTTGGTCGCGGTGGCACGCTCCACCGCATCGCGCTGGATCGGCAGGCCGACCTGCTCGACCAGGCGGGCCTGCAGCAGGCCCATCAGTTGCGCTTCGCCGGATTGGCGGAGGTCTCCCCGAAGGAACAGCGTCAGGGCGGCGAAAGCCACCAGGAGGCCGATCAGGGCAAAACCGTTGTGCGTGATCTCGAAAAATCCCTCGGCGACGTCTGCGGCGAAAGTCCGCGCGGCCTGGGCTATTTTTCCTAACGCTGTCATCGCTCTTCCTTTCTACACGAGGGAGGCCGGCCTGCGCGCCACATGCCAGGCATGTCTCGCAGGAGAACGGTCGCTCGTTTGGATTGGGTCGCCATCGGATCCGTGCAGGCCCTGCCGCGATGGGGCAGGGGCAACGAATCGACTTAGCCGGTTGGTCGGCAGCGGGGGTCGGGGTCCCATTTCGGGAACGGGCGGATTCTAGGAGGCTTCCAAATAACGAGTCAACTATAAAGATTGAGATCTATATTCCATATGTGTCTTTAAAAACGGTGTTGTGAGCGGGTGGCACATTACTTTTCCCAGGCGAAAAGAGTGTTTCCGGATGAAAGCCGGGTGATGTCCTACCCGGTGGGGCGACGGGCGGCAGGAGGGCTCCGGAGCCTGTGTGGCACGGTACGCGGGCGTTCGCGCCGGCTGCGCGGGCGACACGAAGCCACCGCCGAATCCCCGAACCCGCCCCGCCCGCATGACCGACACTCAGCCGATGCCGATCCCCATCCCCCGCGCGGAACTGCCGCGATGAGCGTAGACCGCATCCCCCCCGCGCACCGCGCGCTGCGCTACCTGCGCGCGACAGGCATCCTGCTGGCCGCCTTCGGATTCCTCGTCTTCCTGGCCTGGTGGGGCGTGCCGCACCTGGTGCGGCACCAGTTGGAAACGGCCGGCTCCGAGCGCCTGGGCCGCGCGGTCACCGCGGGCCGGATCGACTTCCGCCCCTGGCGTCTGGAGCTGCGGATGCGCGACCTGGCGGTGGCCGGGCCGACGCCCCAGGCACCGCCGCAACTGCGGATCGACGCGGTGCGGCTGCGGCTGGCCTGGTCGTCGGTGCGCTATCTGGCGCCGGTGGTGCGCACGCTGCGGATCGAGCAACCCCGGCTGCGCATCGCGCACAAGGGCCAGGGCGGCTTCGACATCGACGACATCCTGGCGCGGCTCGACCGCACGCCCCGCGATCCCGCGGCGGCACCGGTGCGCTTCTCGCTGCACGACCTGGAACTGCGCGGCGGCGAGGTCGATTTCGACGACCGTGGCCGCGCCCATGCGGTGCGCGACCTGGGTCTGCGGCTGCCGCTGCTCAGCAGCCTGGCCGCCCAGCGCGAGACGGCGGCCGAGCCGCACCTGGCCTTCACCCTCGACGGCAGCCGCTTCGACAGCTCGGCCCAGGCCACGCCCTTCGCCTCCACCCGCGAGGGCGAGGCGACGCTGCGCTTCGAGGGCCTCGACCTGGCGCCCTATCTGACCTACCTGCCCGCCGGCCTGCCGGTGCGCCTGGCGCGGGGAACGCTGGACGCCGAGGTGCATGCCTCGTTCCGCCAGGCCGAAATGCCGACGCCGGCCCACCTCGACATCCGTGGCCGTCTCACCGCGCACGGCCCCGCACTGCAGGACGCCGACGGGCAAGAGGTGCTCCGCGCCGAGCGGCTGGAGGTGGAGGTGACCCAGCTGCGGCCTTTCGCGCGCGAGGTGTCGATCGGCCAGGTGACGCTGCAGGCGCCGCACGCCACGGTGCGCCGCCGCAGCGACGGCCGTATCGCGGGGGCCGGCACGCCCGCGGCCGCAGCGGAGCCGGCCGCCGCCGCCGACGGCAAGGCCGGTCCCGCCGCGCCGGCAGCGCCGGCAGTGCCGAATGCTGCCGCCGCCAGGACGGCGACCCCGCCCTGGACCGTCGCCCTGTCCCGTCTCACGATCGCCCAGGGCCGGGTGGACTGGCAGGACGCGACCACCGAGCCCGCCGCCGCACTGGCCCTGACCGGTCTGGCGCTCGACCTGCAGGGCGCCGCCTGGCCGGTGAAGCAGCCGGCGCGCCTGGCCGCATCGGCCGAGGCGACCGGCACCACGGCCGGCCTGAAGGGCGCTCCGGCCGAAGGCCCCGCCACCGGCACGCGCCTGTCGGTCCAGGGCACGGTGGCCCCCGCCGCGGTGGCGCTCGACATCGACAGCGGCGCACTTCCCTTGGCCTGGGCGGCCCCCTATCTGAAGGGCGTGCTGGCACCGACCGTGGCCGGCACGCTCACCACCCAGGCGGCGGTGCGGTGGTCGCCCGCCGGCACCGTGGTCGAGGCGAAGGCCCTGCGTGTCGCCGACCTGGCCCTGGCCGGCCGCGCGGGCGGCGAAGCCCTGGCCGGCGTGCGCCGCCTGACGCTGGACGGCGCCAGGCTGGACACCGCGCGCCGCAGCGTCTCCTTGCCGCAGGTGGGTATCTCGGCGCCGCAGTTGCGCCTGGCACGCGATGCGCGGGGCCGGTGGATGTTCGAGGACTGGCGCGTCGAGGCCGCTGCGGGGCAGGCCGGTTCGCCGACGGCGGCGGCGACGACGGTGGAGAAGGACGCGCGCACTGCCGGTGGAGCGCCACCCGCGCCCGCGCCCGCGCCCGCGGCTGCGGCTGCGGCCGCCGCGCCGTGGTCGGTCGCCATCGGCCAGCTGGCGCTCGACGAGGGCGCCCTGCAGTTCCGCGATGCCAGCCGCACCCCCGTGGTGGCCGTCGACGTGTCCGAGCTGCAGCTGGACACCGGCCGCCTCCAGTGGCCGCTGCCCACGGGCAACGCGCCGGTCACCGTCGATCTCTCCGCCCGCATCGGCGAGGCGCAGGAAACCGCGCCGGCCGGCCGGGGACGGGGCACCGCGGCGGCCGACGGGCGCACCCGGTTCCGCGGCACCGTCGCGCCGTCGCCGCTGGCCGTCGCCGGCCGGCTCGAGGCGCGGCGGGTGCCGCTGCAGGCCTTCGAGCCGTACTTCGACGACCTGCTCAACGTGCAGGTGGCACGGGCCGAGGTGGGCTATACCGGCGAGGTCAAGCTCGCCACCGCGCCCGCCGGTGCGCAGTGGCAGCTCGACGGCGACGGCACGGTGGAGAACGTGCGCATCCTCAGCGCCGCACCCGACGCGCCGGCCACCGCGCCGGTGTCCGAGGCCCGGGTGGCGACGGCCGCGCCGTCGCGGCGGGGCGGCGCGCTGTCGGTCGGCGCCTTCTCGCGCGGCGCCACATCGCTGCTCGGCTGGGGCAACCTGGAGTTGCGCGGCCTGTCGGTCGCATCGGCCCCCGGCAGCGCGCTGCGGGCCTCGGTGAACGACACCGTCTGGAGCGATTTCTTCGCCCGCATCGCGATCGACCCCAACGGCCGCAGCAACCTGCGCGACCTGGTGAAGAAACCGGCGGCGGATGCTCCTGAAAATATAGCAGCAGGCCGTGGTGCAGCGCCGGCCGCGGCACCGAAGGATGCGCAAAAGCCGGCCCCGGTAGTGCGGGTCGGCCCGGTGCGGTTCGTCAACGGCCGGGTGCTGTTCTCCGACCGGTTCATCCAACCGTCGTACGAAGCCAACCTGAGCGAGCTGACCGGCCAGCTCGGCGGCTTCATCTCGGCACCGGCCGCCGCGGCCGACGGCGCGAACGCCGGCCCGGCGATGGCCGACCTGAGCCTGCGCGGCAAGGTCGAGGGCACCGCCTCGCTCGAAGTCAAGGGCAAACTCAACCCACTGGTGCAGCCGCTGGCCCTCGACATCGAGGGCAAGGTGCGCGACCTGGAGCTGCCGCCGCTGTCGCCCTATGCGATCAAGTACGTCGGCCACGGCATCGAGCGCGGCAAGCTCGACGTGGACGTGGCCTACAAGGTGCAGCCCGACGGCCTGCTGACGGCCACCAACGCGCTGGTGCTGCGCCAGCTGGTCTTCGGCGAGCAGCAGGGCGATGCCAAGACCAGCCTGCCGGTCAAGCTCGCCACGGCGCTCCTGGCCGACCGGAACGGCGTGATCGACCTGGACCTGCCGATCCAGGGCTCGCTCAACGACCCGCAGTTCAGCCTGGCGCCGGTGATCGGCAAGGCGCTGCTCAACCTGCTGGCCCGGGCGATCACCTCGCCGTTCTCGCTGCTGACCAACGCGCTGGGCGGCAACGCGTCGGAGGCGGCGACCGTGCCCTTCGCGCCGGGCAGCGCGGAGATCGCGGGCGCGGCCGAGGCATCGCTCGCCAAGGTGGCGCAGGCGCTGGTCGAACGGCCGGCGCTGCGGATGACGGTGGTCGGCATGGCCCACCGCGAGACCGAGGCCGACGGCCTGCGCCGCGAAAGGCTCGACCAGCTGCTGCGCATCGAGAAGCGCCGCAGCCTGCCGGCCGACGCCCCGGCCGATGCGCCGCGGCCCGCCCTGGCCGAAATCCAGGTGGCGCCGCAGGAGCGGCCCGCCCTGCTCGCCAGCCTCTACGACCGCACCGACATGCCCAAGCCCCGCAACGCGATCGGCCTGGCCCGTACGCTGCCGGCCGACGCGATGGAAAAGCTGCTGATGGAGCAGATCGACGTGACCGACGACACCGTGCAGTCGCTGGCGGTGCGCCGCGGCACCGCCGTGCGCGACTACCTGGCGGCGCACGGCGTCGCCACCGACCGGCTGTTCGTGGGCGCGGCGCGGCGCGTGTCCGACGCGGATGCCCGCGCCGGATGGACGCCGCATGCCGAGCTGGACCTGTCGGCGCGATGAAGCCCTTCTGCGACGCCCGCGATGTTCTCTATATAGAGGGCCGTGGCGCGGTTCCCGGGCGCTGGAAACCGGTACGCTGCACCGGCCGCACGGCCCGCGGCTGCCACACGCTGTAACCGTCCCGAAGACCGGCCTGTCATCATCGGAAGTGCGCCGGCCGAAAAGGCGGTGAAAATAGCGTCTTTCGCCTCGCCGTGTCCTGCGGCGGCCGGCCCGGCAAACGCCGCCCGGCGCTGCGCGCACGCAAATAGGCTGCGCCAGGGCTTCCGATCCGCTCCATCCGCCCCATGTTCCCATTCCCTTCCCGCACCCCCAAAACAATGCCCGACGCCAACGACGTGAACCCGACCCCAGCCAAGGCCGCCGAAGCGCATCCGCTGGATGCCCTGACGGGCGGCGCCTTCTCGGCCGCCACGTCGGGCGAGCGCGCCTCGCGCGTGCGCGAATGGCTGGCCCGCCAACCCGCCGCCGAGCAGATCCAGGAGGTCTTCAAGGAGCTGAGCGTGCGCGACAAGGGCGCCGCCCGCCCGCTGCGCGAGCGATTGGACGAACTCAAGCGCGCCAAGGGCCAGGAGGCGATCGCCGCCGAATGGGCCGAGAAGGCCCAGGCCCTGCTGGCCGCGCCCAAGCTCAACATCGCCGATGCCCTGGCCTGGCAGCGCGACGCCGCCAAGGCCGGCGCGCCGCTGTCGCGCGAGCCGCTGTCGCTGCTCAAAGTGCAGGTGGCCGACCGGATCAAGGTCATCGAAGACCTGCAGCACCGGGTACAGGTGCAGCGCGAGGCCGCGGTGCTGCTCGCCCAGCGCATCGAGGTGCTCTCCACCAAGCCGTGGCGCGATGCCGAAGCCGCGGTCGACACCCTGCGCAGCGACGTGCAGCACTGGCAGGACCAGGCCGCCGAGCTGGCGGGCGATGCCGCCTGGCCGAGCGTCGAGGCCAAGTTCCCGCCGCAGCTCGATGCCTCCAAGGCCCAGCTGCTGGTGGTGTGGGAGGCCTTCCAGGCCGCCGTGGCCCAGGCCGTGGCGGCGGCGGCCGACACCGCCGCGCCCCTGCCGCCGGTGCCGGTATGGGCGGAAGAATTGACGGTCGCCCGCGGCGGCCCGGCGCGGGCGGCCGCCGCCGAAGACGGCGCGGCGCCGGCCGGCGGTGCCGCACCCCGTGCGCCCCGCGCCAAGATGATCGACCCGGCCGTGCGCGACAAGGCGCGCAAGGCGGTGGCCGAAGCCGTCGGCAAGCTGGAGCAGGAAACCGCCGAAGGCCACGGCAAGGCCAGCGCCGGTGCCGCCACCGCGCTGCGCAACGTGCTGAAAGAGCACGGCCGCCATATCGACCCGGCGCTGGAAGCCAAGGTCCACGCGGCCCTGTCGGCCGCCGGCGAGCTCGAAGGCTGGCAGCGCTGGCGCGCCGACCAGCTGCGCGAAGAGCTGGTCGCCCAGGCCGAAGGCCTGACCAGGCGCCCCGAAGGCCAGGCCCTCGGCGGCCGCAAGATGCAGGAAACCCTGCGCCGCCTGCGCGAGGAATGGAAGCAGACCGACCAGGGCGGTCCGTCCAACCATGGGCTGTGGAAGCGCTTCGACGAAGCCTGCAACGAAGCCCACAAGGTGGTCGAGGCCTGGCTGGAGAAGGTCAAGGCCGACGCCGCCGAGCACCGTGGCCAGCGCCTGGCGCTGATCGAAGAGCTGAAGGCCTTCGGCGAGGCCCACGCCGGCGGCCAGGACCTGAAGGCGCTCAACCGCGGCCTGCACCAGTTCGCCGACCGCTGGCGCGATGCCGGCCACCTGGGCGAGAAGGCTTTCGCCGAGATCCAGCCGCAGTGGAAAGAGGCCTTCGCCGCCGCCGCCGCGCCGATGGAATCGGCCCAGAAAGACAGCCTGGCCCGCCGCCACGCGATGATCGACGAGGCCGTCGCCCTGGGCGCCGCGCCGATGCTGCGCATCGATGCGGTCAAGGCGCTGCAGCAGCGCTGGCAGGCCGAGGCGCAGACGGTGCCGCTCGACCGCAAGCACGAGCAGAAGCTGTGGGACGCCTTCCGCAAGCCGATCGACGATGCGTTCAACCGCAAGACGGCCGAACGCGAGAAGTCGGCCTCGGCCGTCAGCCACCACGACCGGGTGGTGCTCGACGCCTCCAAGGCGCTGGAAGCGGCCAACGCCAGCGGCGATGCGCAGCGCATCCGCGCCGCGATGTCGGCGCTCGACGCCGCCCTGCGCGGACAGGCCGATGCGGCCGCGGCTGCATCGGCGTCCGGCCCTGCACCAAACGGGGCTCCAGCCGGCGCTGCGTCCGGACCTGATGCTACCGAAAATATAGCAAGCGCCGAAGGTGGCGATGCTGCTGCGCCGACCGCCGCAGGCGACGCCCCGGCCGAGCCCGCGGCCGACGGCGACACGCCGGCGGAAGCCGCTGCGCCCGCCGAGCCGGCCGCTCCGCCCAAGCCCGCTCCCAAGCCGGTCGTGGCGGTGCGGGGCGACGACCGTCCCGGCATGCGCAAGTCGGAGCCGGCGGTGCCGGGCCGTGGCGGCAAGTTCGGCGACCGCGCGGGTGGCCCGGGTGCGCGGGGCCCGGGCGGCCCCGGCCGTCCTGGCCGTCCGGACGATCGCGGCCCGCGCGGCCCCGGCGGCCCGGGTGCGGGCGGCCGTTTCGGCGACCGCCCGGCCTACGAAGACCGCGGCCCGCGCCTGGGCGATGCGGCCTTCCGCGCCCAGCGCGAAGCCCTGGAGCATGCCCAGGCCACGCTGCGCAAGCTGGCGGCCCAGGCCCATGGCGAGGCACTGAGCCACCTGATGGAAGCGTGGGAGAAGCGCGATCCGGCCGCGATCCCGGGCACCCAGGAGCTGGGTCCGCGGGTGGCGCCGGCGGTGCGCTCCGCCTGGTCGCAGGCCCTCGGCGGTGCCACCAAGGGCGACGCGGCGGAAGCGCTGCTGCGGCTCGAGATCGCCGCCGAAGCACCGACACCGGCCGAGCACATGAGCGCCCGCCGCCTGCTGCAACTGCAGCTGCTGACCCGCCGCAACGACCCGGCCCCGACCCAGACCTGGGGCGAGGATGTGGCCAAGGTGCTGGCCAGCCCGAGCGAGGCGCAGAACGCCCGCCGTCTGCAGAACGTGCTGAAGACGCTGCTGAAGACGTCCTGAGCGTGGTGGAGGCAGAGGGCGCTCCGGCCGCGGTCCGTCTGCGGGCCTTCGCGGCGGCGGACACCTCCGCCGTCGTGGCGCTGTGGCAGGCCTGCGGCCTGGTGCGGCCGTGGAACGATCCGGTCAAGGACATCGCCCGCAAGCAGGCGGTGCAGCCGGAGATGTTTCTGGTGGCCGAGCAGGCCGGCACCGTCGTCGGCAGCGCGATGGTCGGCTACGACGGCCACCGCGGCTGGGTCTACTACCTGGCGGTGGCGCCCGGCCGGCAGCGCCTGTCGATCGGCCGCCGCCTGATGGACGAGGCCGAGCGGATGCTGTTGGCGCGCGGCTGCCCGAAGGTCAACCTGCTGGTGCGGGCCGGCAACACCGGGGTGCTTGAGTTCTACCGCCGGCTCGGCTACCTGCAGGACGCATCGGTCAGCCTGGGCAAGCGGCTGATTCCGGACTGAATGCATACGTGCGTCGCCTGCGCCGAGAGATGGCGCAGCCGGCATCCCCTCTATACGCCAGGGCGACTCGGCTCGCGGTTTGCGTCGCCGGTCGCTGGTCGCGCTATTCCATCTTGATGTTCGACCCCTTCACGATCTCCGCGTACTTGCGCAGGTCGGACTGGATCTGGGCGCCGAACTCGGCCGGCGTGTTGCCGACGGCCGAGATGCCCAGCGTCGCCAGACGCGCCTGGATGTCGGGCATGGTCACCACCGTGTGGATTTCGCGCTGCAGCCGGTCGACGATGGCCGGGGGCGTCCTGGCCGGCGCCAAGATGCCGATCCAGGAGCTGGCCTCGAAGCCCGGCACGCCCGATTCGGCCACCGTCGGCACCTGGGGCAAGGAGGCCAGCCGGGTGCTGCTCGAGACCGCGATCGGCCGCACCTGGTTGTTCTGGATGAAGGCCGAGGCGCCCGCGACCGCGGTGTAGAGCATCGGCAGGGTGCCGCCCACCACGTCGGCCATCGCCTGGCCGCCGCCCTTGTACGGGATGTGGGTGAACTGGGCGCCGGTGCGTTGCTTGAGCAGTTCGCCCGCCAGGTGCGGGGTGCTGCCGGTGCCGGCGCTGCCGTAGGAGACGCCGCCCGGCAGGGTCTTCGAATACGCCACCAGCTCCTGCAGACTTTTGGCCGGCACGGCGGGGTGGGTGACGATGACCAGCACCGCGTCGCCGATCTTGCTGACCGGCGCGAAATCCTTCACCGGATCGAACGGCACCTTGGCGAAGACATGCGGGTTGATCACCAGCGTGCCGTCGAAGCCCACCACCAGCGTGTAGCCGTCGGGCGGCGCCACGGCGGCCATCTGGGTGCCGATGTTGCCGGAGGCACCGGGCTTGTTGTCGACCACCACCTGTTGCCCCAGGCGCTGGCCGAGCCGCTCGGCCACCACCCGGGCGCCGGTATCGGTCACGCCGCCGGGGGCGAAGGGCACGATCAGGCGGATCGGCTTGTTCGGGTAGTCGCCGGTCTGGGCGGCCAGCGGCCCCGCGGCGCACAGGCCGAGGGCCAGCGCCAGCGGCGCGAGCAGTGCCTTGCGGCGGAAGGGGTCAGCGTTCATGGTCTGTCTCGGTTGTTGTTGTCGTTCGTTCGCCGGCGCCGGAATGCGAGCGCCTACTCGGCCTGGATGCCGCCGCGCTGGGCCACCTGGGTCCACTTGCCGGTCTCGCGGGCCAGGAAAATCTGGAACGCCTCGGGCGTGTCGAGCACCAGCCGGGCGCCCTGGTCCTGCATCTGCTTGGCCACGCCGGGGTCGCGGGTGACGGTCTGCAGGCCCTCGCGGATCTTCGCGACCGTCTCGGCCGGCAGGTGGGCCGGGCCGAAGAGGCCGTACCAGTTGAGCGATTCGACGCCCTTCAGGCCCGCCTCCTGGAAGGTCATCGCCTCGGGGAACAGCGGCATCCGCTGGTCGGCCACCACGCCCAGCACCCGCAGGTTGCCGGCCTGCACATGGGGCAGGGCGGTCAGCACGCTGGTGAAGCCGGCCGGCAGGTGGCCGCCGATGATGTCGACCATCAGCGGCGCGCCGCCCTTGTAGGGCACGCCGGTGATCTTCAGGCCGCCGGCCTGGCGGATCAGCTCGCCTGTCAGGCGGGTCTGGCCTTCGGAATAGCCGACCGGGATGTCGTCCTTCCGGGCCGCCTGCAGCAGGTCGGGCAGCGCCTTGTAGGGGCCGCGCGCGGCCACCACCAGCACCATCGGCGAACTGGCGATGTTGGTGATCGGGGTGAACGCCTTGGCGGTGTCGTAGGGCACGCTCTTCATCAGCACCGGGTTGATCGCGTGGGAGCCGACCACCAGCAGCAGGGTGTGGCCGTCGGGCGCGGCCTTGGCGACGTAGCTGGAGCCGATCACGCCGTTGGCGCCGGTCCGGTTGTCGACGATGACCGTCTGGCCCCACAGCTCGCCGAGCTTCTGGGCCATCAGCCGGCCGACGATGTCGGTGCCGCCGCCGGCCGCGTAGGGCACGACCAGGGTGACCGGCTTGCCGTCGGCGTGCAGCGGCGTTTGCGCCCAGGCCGGCAGCGTGGCCTGGGTGGCGGCGAGCGCGGCGCCGGCCAGGGCGCCGAGGGCGTGGCGGCGGGTGAGGGATGGGGCTGTCATGTCGGTTGTCTCCGTCTGCTGAAAGTTCTTGTGGGGATCGGGATCGGGGTTCGGCGCAGGTGCGCCGGGGCAACGCGGGCTCAGGCGGTCGCGGCCTCCGGGGTGGTGGCGGCGGCCGCGGCGGATGCGTGGAGGGCGCGGGCCTCCTCGCGCCGCAGCCAGGCGATCGACCGGCCGCCCAGCGCGCGCTGCAGCGTCGCCTCGGCGAAATCGATCGCGGCCAGCAGGCCGGGCAGTGCGATGCCGGTGGAGAAGCCGCTGCGCTCGGCCAGCAGCACCAGGTCCTCGGTCGCCAGGTTGCCGGCCGCACCGGGCGCGAACGGGCAGCCGCCGATGCCGCCCACGCTGGCGTCGAAGCGGCGCACGCCGGCCTCCAGCGCGGCCCAGGCGTTGGCCGCGCCCATGCCGCGGGTGTCGTGGAAATGCACCGCCAGCTGGGCCAGCGGCACCACGCCGGAGAGCGCCCGCATCCGCTCCTTCACCTGCCCGGGCGAGGCCGAGCCGATGGTGTCGGCGATGACGATCTCGCCGGCGCCGGCCGCCAGCATCCGGCCCGCCAGGCGCAGCACGGTGACCAGCGGCGTCTCGCCCTCGAACGGGCAGTCGAAGGCCACCGCCACGTAGGCGCGGGTGCGCAGGCCCAGCGCGTGGGCGGCGTGCAGCGTCTGCTCGCTCACCTCGGTCGCGGCCTCCAGGCCCATGTTGATGTTCTTGCGGTTCATCGTCTCGGTGGCCGAGAGCACCACCGCGATTTCCCGGGCGCCGGCGGCGTGGGCCCGCTCCAGTCCCTTCAGGTTGGGCACCAGCACCGAGGTGCGCAGGCCGGGCACGGCGGCGCGGATGCGCGGCACCAGGTCGGCGGCGTCGGCCATCTGCGGCACCGCCTTGGGCGAGACGAAGCTGGTCGCCTCGACGCTCCGCACGCCGGCCTGCACCAGCAGGTCGATCAGCCGCAGCTTGGCGTCGGTGGAGACCGCGATCTTTTGGTTCTGCAGGCCGTCGCGGGGGGATACGTCGGTGATGTGGATCTGTTCCATGCGGGGGGCTCCTCTCAGGCGACGGCACCGGCGGCGTGCAGCTCGGCCAGGCGTTCGGGCGAATAGCCCAGCAGGTCGCGCAGCACGCGGGTGGTGTCCTCGCCCAGGGCGGGCGGGCAGGTGTAGGTGGCCCGCGGCGCGGCCGAGAGCTTCATCGGGTTGCCGGGCATGCGCACCGTGTCGCCGGTCTTGAGCGGCACCTCGACCACCATGTCGCGCGCCAGCACCTGGGCGTCGCCCAGCGCCTGGGCGAAGTCGTTGACCGGGCCGCAGGGGATGCGCGCCGCGCGCAGCCGCTCCAGCCAGTGCGCGGTGCTCTCGGTCCGGAGCTTGTCGGAAATCAGCGCGTCGATCCGCGCCTTGGCGGCGAAGCGCACCGGCTGCTGGCGGTACGCGGGATCGCGCAGTTCCGGGATGTCGATGAACTCGACGAAGCGCTCGAAGAACGCGTCGCCGATGCAGGCGACGATGACATGGCCGTCGGCCGTCGGGTAGCTGTTGTAGGGCACGTGCACGAAGTGGGCGTTGCCGATGCCGTCGGGCACGATGCCCGACATCAGGTGCATCGTGGCCATATAGTTGAGCAGCGAGATCTGCGCGTCGAGCATCGAGATGTCGACGTGCTGGCCGCGGCCGGTGCGCTCGCGCTCGGCGATCGCTGCCAGCACGCCCATCGCGCCGAAGATGCCGCCGCCCAGGTCGCCGATCGGGATGCCGCTGCGGGTGGGGCCGCTGTCGGGCGTGCCGGTGATCGACATGCCGCCGCCCATCGCCTGCACCACCTGGTCGAAGGCAGGGCGCTGGGTCTGCGGCCCGGTCTGGCCGAAGCCGGTGACCGAGCAGGTCACGATCCGCGGGTTGACCTTGGAGAGCGTCGCGTAGTCGATGCCCAGCCGCTCGGTCACGCCGACGCTGAAGTTGTCGAACACCACGTCGGCCTGGCGCACCAGGTCGAGGAACACCGCCTTGCCGGTCTCGCTCTTCAAATCGACGCAGACGCTCTGCTTGTTGCGGTTGAGCGTGAGGTAGTAGGCGCCCATGCCGTCGCGGGAGTAGTCGGGGTCGTGCTCCAGCAGGCGGCGGGTGCCTTCGCCGGCGCCGGGCGGCTCGACCTTGATCGTGCGGGCGCCCAGGTCGGCCAGCAGCATGGTGCCGTAGGGGCCCGACAGCATGTGGGTGAGGTCGAGGACGGTGATGTGTTCGAGTGCCAAGGCATGTCTCCGGAAGGTCTGCGTATGGGGAGCGGGATTGCACGCGCTGTGCCAGCTGCGATGCGGGCCGCAAGTGCTTGATTCGACTGGATCTTTTGCAGGAGCGGCCACCGGAAGGCGTTGCGGGAAGACGAGCATGTGTCGCAGCGATGTTTCATGCGACCATGGCCGTATGCGCAACCCTTCGCTCCCCCGCCCGGCCCTGCCGCGCCTCTGCTTCCTCAGCTACCGCCAGATCCGAGCGTTCGCCCGCCCGGTGGTGGCCGAATACGCCGACCGGGCCGAGATCGAGGTGGTCGACGGCACCTTCGCCGGGGCGCTCGCCATCGCGCAGGACCGCATCGACCGCGGCGCGGTCGACGCCTTCGTCAGCGCCGGCTCCAACGCCAGCATCCTGCGCAACGGCCTGCAGGCGCCGGTCGCGACGATCCAGCTGGGCGGCTTCGACATCCTGCAGGCGCTGCTGCAGGCGCGGCGCATCGCCAGCCGGGTGGGCGTGGTGATGTACGGCCAGACCATCCCGGCGCTGGACGCGGTGAAGGACCTGCTCAACATCGAGATCACCCAGTACGCCTACCGCACGCCCGACGACGCCCGCCAGCGCTTCGAGATGCTGCGGCAGGACGGCTTCCGGGTGATCGTCGGCTCCAGCCTGGTGGTGGAGCTGGCGGAAGAGGCCGGGCTGCACGGCCTGCTGGCCTATTCGCTCGCCAGCATCCGCCAGGGCTTCGAGGACGCGATCGAGCTGGCCCGCGTGGCCCGGCTGGAGGCGGGCCGCTACGAGCAACTGAACGGCGTGCTGCACAACCTGCAGGACGCGGTGCTGGCGGTCGACGGCGGCAACCGCATCATCGCGGTCAACCCGCCGATGGCCGGGCTGCTGGGCGGCGGCGGGCGCGGCACGCTGCTGGGCATGGCGCTCGATGCGCTGCAGCCGGCGCTGTCGCTGCAGCACACGCTGGACGAGGGCCTGGAGGAGCGGGCCGCGGTGCAGCGATTCGCCGACCGCGACTGGGTGGTCAACCGCACCCCGATCCGCGAGCACGGGCAGATCGTCGGCGCGGCACTGACCCTCTACGACGCCCACAGCATCCAGGAGGCCGACACCAGCCTGCGGATGCAGCAGCGCCGCCGCCAGGGCACCGCCCGCCACCGCTTCGCCACCCTGGCGGGGCAGAGCCCGGCCTTTTTGCGGGCGGTGGAGACGGCCCGGCGCTTCGCCCGCACCGACCTGACGGTGCTGCTGCTGGGCGAGAGCGGCGTCGGCAAGGAACTGTTCGCACAGGCGATCCACAACGAGAGCGGCCGGGCGCCGCGGCCCTTCGTCGCAATCAACTGCGCGTCCTTCCCCGAGACCCTGCTGGAGAGCGAGCTGTTCGGCTACGAGGAGGGCGCCTTCACCGGGGCCCGCCGCGGCGGCAAGCGCGGCCTGTTCGAGACGGCGCACACCGGCACCGTGTTCCTCGACGAGATCGGCGACATGCCGCTGGCCTTGCAGAGCCGCCTGCTGCGGGTGCTGCAGGAGCGCGAGATCACCCGGCTGGGCGCGACCGCCGCCATTCCGGTGGACGTGCGGATCGTCGCCGCCACCCACCAGCCGCTGCGCGAGATGGTGGCCGAGGGCCGGTTCCGCCAGGACCTGTTCTACCGGATCAACCTGCTCGGCCTGCCGCTGCCGCCGCTGCGCGAGCGCCGGGCCGACATCGCGCCGTTGCTGCAGTCGGTGGTGGCGGCCGGCCTGCGGCGCCTGGGCTCCGACCTGCCGGCGCCGCGCGCGCTGGCGCCGCTGTTGCCGCATTTCCAGGCCTATGGGTGGCCCGGCAACATCCGCGAGCTGGAGAACCTGGGCGAGCGCACCGCCGTTTTCCTGGCGCAGTTCGGGCAGTTGGACGACATCGTCTACGACGGCCTGCGCCACGACTGCCCCGAGCTGTTCGCCGGCGGCGACCTGCCGATCGGCGATGCGGCCGCATCCGTCCGTGCCCGGGCCGAGCAGGCGCTGCAGGCCAGCCGCGGCAACCGCGCCGCCGCGGCCCGGCGGTTGGGCGTGAGCCGGTCCACGCTGTGGCGCTGGCTGCAGGACGGCGCCGAAGAAGGAACTGCCGCCGGATGAGCAGCGCCCCAAAAGCAGAAAGGCTCCCGAGGGAGCCTTTGCCGTGCGGCGCCGGACGCGCCATGCGGAGAGAAGCCGCTTAGACCCGCTTGCGATACTCGCCGGTGCGAGTGTCGATTTCGATCTTGTCGCCTTGCGAGACGAACAGCGGGACCGGCACTTCGAAGCCGGTGGCGATCTTGGCGGGCTTCAACACCTTGCCGGACGTGTCGCCCTTGACGGCGGGCTCGGTCCAGGTGACTTCGCGCTCGACGCTGGTCGGCAACTCGACCGAGATGGCCTTGTCGTCGTAGAACACCACTTCGACGGTCATGCCGTCTTCGAGGTAGTTGAGCGCGTCGCCCATGTTCTCGGCTTCGACTTCGTACTGGTTGTAGTCGGCGTCCATGCAGACGTACATCGGGTCGGCGAAGTACGAATAGGTGCATTCCTTCTTGTCGAGGATGACCTGGTCGATCTTGTCGTCGGCCTTGAAGACCACTTCGGTGCCGAAGTTGGCGATCAGGCTCTTGAGCTTCATGCGCACCGTGGCCGAGTTGCGGCCGCCGCGGCTGTATTCGGTCTTCAGGACGACCATCGGGTCCT
The DNA here is from genome assembly GCA_042867185.1 of Sphingomonas sp. NCPPB 2930. Classification (GTDB taxonomy): domain Bacteria; phylum Pseudomonadota; class Gammaproteobacteria; order Burkholderiales; family Burkholderiaceae_C; genus Xylophilus. Next base: position 99,805 of record JBHZQV010000004.1, read on the forward strand.
TGCCGTGCATGATGACGTTGCCGGCGCGGATTTCTTGAGCGATTTTCATAGGTTGGAGGCCTGTTGGGGCTGGGTTGCAGGCCGGCTGCGGCCCAGGGGGCAGCCGGCGGGGCGCCACCAGGCAGTCGCTGCCCGAATTGCGCAAAGCCTCGGATTTTACTGTCTTTGCGCCGCCAGCCGGCACAGCTGCGTCGCCAGGTCGTCCTGCACCTGCAGCCGGGCCCGCGCGGCGGTCGCGCAGGCCTGCCAGGCGGGCAGGTCGAAGGCCGGCAGCGGGCCCGGCGCGGTGCCGTTCCAGACGTGGTGGAACCGGCGCAGGCTGGCGGGGGCCTGCAGCCAGTCCAGGAAGGCATCGAGCTTCCCGGCATGGGCGCCGTCGTCCTGCGGATAGATCTGCCAGACGAAGGGCCTGCCGGCCCACAGCGCCCGCACCAGCGAATCCTCGCCTCGCACGAAGTTCAGGTCGGCCGCCCACAGGCGCTCGTCGAAGGCGGGCTGCGGAACGGGCGGGCAGTTCGAAATCGATAGCAGGTGGCCGGCGCCGGACGACGGCTGCAGCACTTTTTCAATGGAAACTGCGGCCTGGACCGCCTGCGCGGGCCGTCCGGCGGCCACCAGCAGGCGCGCCGGCTGCGGCCCGTGGGCCAGCCGGGCCAGCAGCTCCGGCAGGGCTGCCGGCTCGTAGCAAAAGAGTTGCACCAGCAGGTCGGCGGGCGCCGCGCCGGCCGCCCGCCGGGCCGCCGTCACGTCGAAAGCGGCCTGCCGCGCGGCCAGCCCCGGCTCGCGCAGCAGCCCGCCGGTGGCGGCGGTGAAGCCGGGATAGAAGAACCACTTGGTCGCGCCGGCCAGCGGCCCCTGCACCACCGGCGAGGGCAGGGCGTGGCAGCGTTCGACATAGGCTTCGGCCGAGAGGTATTCCAGGTTGATCCAGACCGGCGGCCGGGCCTGGGCCGCTGCCGCGTCCAGGAAGGCCGGATCGGGATCGCAGCCGAAGGCTTCCACCAGGACATCGCACGGCGCCGGCAGGTTCGGCAGGCGGCCCGGCGGCCAGGGCAGCACCTCCACGCCCGGCGCGCCGACGGGTGCCATCCAGGCGAGCGGCGCCGGGTCGTCGATCCAGAGCCGCACCCGCTCGCCGCGGCCGGCCAGGTCGGCGGCCAGCCGCCAGCAGACGCCGATGTCGCCGTAGTTGTCGATCACCCGGCAGAAGAGGTCCCATTGCATGCGTGCGTGTCCTTTTGCGCGCATTGTCGGCGGCGGCATCGGGAGAGCGGGGCGGCCTGCCGATAATCCCGCCATGAACATCGCCCCCTCGCTCGCCCTCGAACGAAGCCGCGCCAAAGCGCTCCTGCTGCTGACGGCGGCCGCCGCGCTGGTCGCGGCCGGGCTGTGGCTGCTGCTGCGCGACGCCGCCTGGCTGGCCGGCCAGAGCCGCTTCGAGAGCCTGCTGCCGGTGCGGGTGCTGGGTGCGTTGGCCGGTGTGGGCGCGGCGCTGTGCCTGCGCCTGGGCTGGCGCGGCTGGACCGACCGGACGCCGGGCCTCAGCTTCGACGCCGACGGCATCGTCGACCAGATCAGCAGCGTGCAGGCCGGCCGCATCGCCTGGTCGGGCATCACCGGCCTGGCGGTGCTGAAGGTGCGCCACCAGTTCACGCTGGTGGTGCAGGTGGCCGATGCGCAGGCCCTGCTCGACCGCGCGCCGGCCATGCGTCGCACGCTGGCCGAGGCCGACCACCGCCTGTGCGGCAGCCCGGTCGCGATTCCGGCGGGCGCGCTGCGGATCGGCTTCGACGAGCTGGTGCAGATGGCGCATGCGTACCGGGCGCATTACGGTGTCGCAGTGCCGGCGGCCGTGGCCTGAACCAGGTGGGATTGCCGGCCCCGCAGCGCCCTGCCATGGCGCCCGTCACCGATCTACGGCGCCTGCTGCGCGCGGGCAGGTCGCGCGCCGCGAAATGGATCGGGATCGCGCTGCTCCTGGTGCCGTTGGCGCCGGGCTGGGCGCATGCGGCAGCACAGGGCGGGCCGGCGGCACCCGACGCGGCCGCCGGCCCGGCCGTGGTGTGCGCGGTGTCGTATGGCGGCACCGTGCACACCATCGCGGTCGCGCCCAACACCGATCCGTACACCGCCGAGGCGGTCGGTATCGAGGAGCGGTTCCGGTTCAAGGCGGTGGTGCGCGGGCCCGCGGCCCGGATCGAGGCGGTGAAGGTCTACGTCTATCTGGAGACGCCGCGCCAGCCGGTGCTGCTGCACGCGGCGCGGTACCTGCCGCCGTTCTCCCGTGCGCCGCTGCCGGGCGGTTTCACCGGCGAGCACACGGTGGTCGCGCCGCCGCTGGAGCGGCAGTTGCACTACGCCTGCACCTTGCCATGACGCGGCTGCTCTCCGTTTCCCGGCGGCGGTTGCTGCAGGCCGGTGCCGCGGGCGTGGTGCAGGTCGGCGGCGTGCGTGCCGAGGACGTCCGCGCGTCCGAGCCCGCATCCGCTGCGCCGGCAGCCGAGGGCGACACGACCGTCAGCCTGGTCTTCGCGGGCGATACCGTGCTGGGCGGCCGGCCCGGCCGCGCCATCGCCCGGGGGCGCGACCCCTTCGCCGCCGCGGCCCATCTGCTGCGGGCCGATATCCGCCTGGCCAACCTCGAATGCGTGGTGTCCACGCGGGGCACGCCGTCCGACAAGATCTACAACTTCCGCGCCCATCCGCGGACGCTGGCGGTGCTGCGCCGGCATGTCGATGCGGTCTCCATCGCCAACAACCATTCGGGCGACTTCGGCCGCGCGGCATTCGCCGAAATGCTGGCGCTGCTCGACCGCAGCGGCATCGGCCGCTTCGGCGGCGGGCGCGACCTGCGCGAGGCGCATGCGCCGCTGGTCGTCGAGCGCAAGGGCCTGCGCATCGCCCTGCTGGGCTACAACGAGTTCATGCCGCGCAGCTTCGAGGCCGAGGCCCGGGCGCCCGGCATCGCCTGGAGCGAGGACGAGCAGGTGGAGGACGACATCCGCGCCGCCCGCGCGGTGCACCGCGCCGACCTGGTGGTGCCGGTGATGCACTGGGGCTGGGAGAACGACCGCGCCGCCACCGCCCGGCAGCGCGACCTGGCGCAGCGCATGGTCGCGGCCGGCGCCGACGCGGTGATCGGCGGCCATCCGCATGTGACGCAGGAGGTGGAGCTGCACCGCGGCGTGCCCATCGTCTACAGCGTCGGCAACTTCATGATCGACGCGCTCGACAACCCGGCGCAGACCCGGGGCTGGGTGCTGCGGCTGGAGCTGGACCGCCGCGGCGTGCGCAGCCTGCGGACCGATCCGGTGCGTCTCGACCGCGACGGCGTTCCGCATCCGGTGCGCGACGCGGCCACGCCGTGCTGGCAGCGCGGTGTCGGCGCGGTATCGACCTGCAACGCCACGGGGAACTGACCGCCCGGCGGCGTTCCCGGCCCGTGCCGCGGCCACAATAGGCGCCATGTCCGACGTGCATTCCGATCAACTGCTCAGCGAAGTCGCGGCGCTGCCCGCGCTGCCGGGCGTCTACCGCTATTTCGACGCCGCCGGCGGCCTGCTCTACGTGGGCAAGGCGCGCAACCTGAAACGGCGCGTCGCCAACTATTTCCAGAAGAGCCACGGCGGCACCCGCATCGGCCACATGATCAGCAAGATCGTGCGGATGGAGACGACGGTGGTGCGCTCGGAGGCCGAGGCGCTGCTGCTCGAAAACAACCTGATCAAGACGCAGAACCCGCGCTACAACATCCTGTTCCGGGACGACAAGAGCTACCCGTACTTGAAGATCACCGGCAACCCGGAGCAGCGCGGCGCGGTGCCCGCATCGCCCGGCACCACCTTTCCGCGGGTGGCGTACTACCGCGGCGCGGTCGAGAAGCGGCACCGCTACTTCGGGCCGTTTCCCAGCGCCTGGGCGGTGAAGGAATCGATCCAGCTGCTGCAGAAGGTGTTCCGGCTGCGGACCTGCGAGGACACGGTCTTCGCCAACCGCACCCGGCCCTGCCTGCTCTACCAGATCAAGCGCTGCTCGGGCCCCTGCGTGGACCTGATCTCGCCCGAGGCCTACCGGGTCGACGTGGCGCATGCCGAGAGCTTCCTGCGCGGCGACACCCAGCAGGTGATCGGCGCGCTGGAGCAGCGGATGATGGGCCATGCCGAGCGGCTCGAGTTCGAGCAGGCGGCCGAGTTGCGCAACCAGATGACCGCGCTGTCGCGGGTGCTGCACCAGCAGTCGGTCGAGACCGACACCGACAAGGACGCCGACATCCTCGCGGTGAAGGTGCAGGGCGGCCGCGCCTGCGTCAACCTGGCGATGGTGCGCGGCGGCCGGCATCTGGGCGACCGGCCGTACTTTCCGGTCCATGTGGAGGACGCGGCCGCTTTGATGGAGGCCGAGGAAGCCGCCGATGCCGCCGATGCCGCGGACGGTGCGGGTGCCGGCGGCGAGGCCGGCACGCCGGCCCCGGCGGCGCGCCAGCCGGTCGAGGTGCAGGTGCTCGAGGCCTTCATCGCCCAGCACTACCTGGGCGTGCCGGTGCCGCCGGCCCTGATCACCAGCCACCCGGTGAACCGCATGCTGGTCGAGGCGCTGACGCTGCAGAGCGGCAACAAGGTCTCGGCGGTGCACAACCCGCGCGAGCAGCGCCGCATCTGGCTGGAGATGGCGCAGAAGAACGTCGAGCTGCAGCTGGCGCGCCTGCTGGCCGAGGAGGGCTCGCAGCAGGCCCGCACCCGCGCGCTGGCCGACGCGCTCGACCTGGCGCCCGACGACCTGGATGCGCTGCGCATCGAATGCTTCGACATCTCGCACACCGCGGGCGAAGCCACCCAGGCCTCGTGCGTCGTGTTCCAGCACCACAAGATGCAGAACGCCGAGTACCGGCGCTACAACATCGAAGGCATCACCGGCGGCGACGACTATGCCGCGATGCGCCAGGTGCTGACCCGCCGCTATTCAAAGCTCGCCGAGGCGGCGCGCGAATCGGCCGACCCCGACCACCCCGCCACCAAGACCGCGCGCATGCCCGACCTGGTGCTGGTCGACGGCGGCAAGGGCCAGGTGTCGATGGCGCGCGAGGTGTTCGAGCAGTTGGGCCTGGACCTGGCGCTGATCATCGGCGTGGAGAAGGGCGAGGGCCGCAAGGTGGGCCTGGAGGAGCTGGTCTTCGCCGACGGCCGCGAGAAGGTCTACCTGGGCCGCGACTCGGCCGCGCTGATGCTGGTGGCCCAGATCCGCGACGAGGCGCACCGCTTCGCCATCACCGGCATGCGGGCCAAGCGCGCCAAGATCCGGGTGGGCGGCAGCCAGCTGGAGGACATTCCGGGCATCGGCGCCAAGAAGCGTGCGCGCCTGCTGCAGCGCTTCGGCGGGGTGCGCGGCGTGGCGGCGGCCAGCGTGGAGGACATCGCCCGGGTCGAGGGCATCTCGCACGAGCTGGCCGAAGACATCTACCGCGCGCTGCACTGAGGCGGGCCGCGCCGGCGGCCGGTACATCTGCACGCGTTCTGCCCGAAGACCGGGTGGCACAATCGGCCCATGTTCTGGACCATCCCCACCATCATGACCTGGACGCGGATCCTCGCGATCCCGCTGATCGTGGGGGTCTTCTACCTGCCGATGGCCGAGCACACCCGCAATCTCCTGGCGACGGTGATGTTCGTGGTGTTCGCGGCGACCGACTGGCTCGACGGCTACCTGGCGCGCAAGCTCAACCAGGCCTCGTCCTTCGGCGCGTTCCTGGACCCGGTGGCCGACAAGTTCCTGGTGTGCGCGTCGCTGCTGGTGCTGGTGCATCTGCACCGGGCCGACGTCTTCGTCGCGCTGATCATCGTGGGCCGCGAGATCGCCATCTCTGCGCTGCGCGAATGGATGGCCAAGATCGGCGCGTCGGGCAGCGTCGCGGTGCACATGCTGGGCAAGGTCAAGACCACGGTGCAGATGGTCGCGATCCCGTTCCTGCTCTACCAGGGCACGCTCTTCGGCGTGGTCGATACCGGCCTGTGGGGCATCGTGCTGATCTGGATCGCGGCGGTGCTCACCATCTGGTCGATGGTGTATTACCTGCAGAAGGCACTGCCCGAGATACGGGCGCGCGTACGTTGAAAACCCGCGGTCCGCAAGAGTATGCATGCGGGTCTTTCGCGGGTGTTGCAAACGGGTTCACGGCGGGTGGAAACGCAGCTCCGCACGGGTCTGCACCAGGGGTAAAAGCGTCTAGAATCCCGGCTCCGCGCCGTCGCAAGACGGCAGACTTCTTTCTGTTGACACCACCTTTGTCCGTAGCTCTAATCTGACGCACTGCGCACCACGCCAGTCCTCTTCCGCCCACTCGACTGCAGCCCGCGCAACACGGGCCGCGAGCACGGGGAAGAACCAGACACCACCTACCCGACTCCGGTCAACGCCTATCTCTTCGAGGGGATCCTGTGAACAAAACCGAACTGATCGAGCACATCGCCAAAAACGCCGACATCTCCAAGGCCGCCGCCACCCGCGCGCTGGAGTCCACCATCGGCGCCGTCAAGACCACGCTGAAAAAGGGTGGAACCGTGTCGCTCGTCGGTTTCGGCACTTTCGCGGTGGGCAAGCGCGCAGCGCGCACCGGTCGCAATCCCCGCACCGGCGACACCATCAAGATCAAGGCTGCTAAAGTACCGAAGTTTCGTCCGGGCAAGGCATTGAAAGATGCGTTGAACTGATTTCCTGTCGCGTGGGGTGCTTAGCTCAGTTGGTAGAGCGGCGCCCTTACAAGGCGTAGGTCGGGGGTTCGAGCCCCTCAGCACCCACCACCACCGACACAGCAAAAGGCGAACCTTGGTTCGCCTTTTCCTTTTTCCGCTCCGCATCGTCGTTGAAAGAATCCCATGTTTGAGTCCATCCGCAAGCACTCGAAGATCGTGATGATCGTGCTGTTCTTGCTGATCATCCCGTCCTTCGTATTGTTCGGCGTGGATGGCTACAGGCAGTCGATGTCGTCCAGCGCCACCGTGGCCACGGTCGACGGCCACGACATCACGCAAGGCGACTGGGACGCGGCCCACCGCCAGAACATCGAACGCATGCGCGCCCAGTCGCCCAACGTCGATACCCGCCTGCTGGATTCGCCCGAGGCGCGCTACGCGTCGCTCGAGCGCCTGGTGCGCGAGCGGGTGCTGCGCACCGCCGCCGACCAGAAGCGCATCCTGCCGAGCGATGCCCGCCTGGCCCGCACCCTGCACGACGACCCGGGTGTCGCCGCGCTGCGCGGCCCCGACGGCAAGCTCGACATGGCGCAGTACCGCGAGGCGCTGCAGCGCCAGGGCATGACCCCCGAAATGTACGAATCCAGCGTGCGCGCCGAGCTGGCGCTGCGCCAGATCATCGACTCGGTGCAGGCCACCGCCTTCGCCACCGCGGGCCAGGCCAACGCCGCGCTCGACCCGTTCTTCGAAAAGCGCACCATCCAGGTCGCGCAGTTCAAGCCGCAGGACTTCACCGCCAAGGTGGCACTCACCGATGCCGACCTGCAGGCCTACTACCAGCAGCACCAGCAGCAGTTCCGGGTGCAGGAGCAGGCCGATGTCGAGTACCTGGTGCTCGACCTCGACAGCATCAAGAAGACCATCGTGCCGACCGAAGCGGACCTGCGCACCTACTACGAGCAGAACCAGGCCAAGCTTGCCGGCCAGGAAGAGCGCCGTGCCAGCCACATCCTGCTGACCGTCGCCAAGGATGCGCCCGCCGCCGAGCGCGACAAGGCGAAAGCCAAGGCCGACGAGCTGCTGGTCGCCGCGCGCAAGAACCCGGCGCAGTTCGCGGAACTCGCCCGCAAGAATTCGCAGGACCCGGGCTCGGCCGCCAACGGTGGCGATCTCGACTTCTTCGCCCGCGGCGCGATGGTCAAGCCTTTCGAGGATGCCGCCTTCGCCTTGAAGAAGGGCGAGATCAGCGACGTGGTCGCCTCCGACTTCGGCTACCACATCATCATGCTGACCGATATCAAGGCCCCCAAGGTGCGTACCTTCGCCGAGATGCGTCCCGAGCTGGAAGCCGAATACCGGCAGCAGCAGGCCCAGGCGAAGTTCTCCGAAGCCGCCGAGGCCTTCACCAACGCCGTCTACGAACAGGCCGAAAGCCTGCAGCCGGCCGCCGAGCGTCTGAAGCTGACGGTGCGCACCGCCACCAACGTGGCCCGCACCCCTGCACCCGGTGCGACGGGTGCGCTGGCGAATCCGCGCTTGCTCGAAGCCCTGTTCTCCGCCGATGCGATCGAGAAGAAACGCAATACCGAGGCGATCGAGATCGGCCCGAACCAGCTGGCCGCCGCCCGTATCGTGCGCCACACCCCCGCCCAGACGCCGGCCTTCGACGCGGTCCAGGCCAGGGTGCGTGAACTGGCCACCGCCCAGCGCGCCGCCGAACTGGCCCGCAAGGACGGCGAAGCCAAGCTGGCCGCATGGAAGGCCGATCCGGCCAAGGCCAGCCTGCCCGCCGCGGTGACCGTCTCGCGCGGCGATCCGCAGCAGCAGCCGCGCGCCGTGGTCGATGCCGCGATGCGCGTCGCGGCAGCGCCCCTGCCGGGATTCGAAGGTGTCGACCTGGGCAGCGAAGGCTATGCGGTCGTGCGTGTCAACAAGGTCGAGGCCCGCCAGCCCGCCGCCGGCGAAGCCCAGGCCCGCGACCGTGCCCAGGTGGTGCAGTGGTGGAGCTCGGCCGAAGGCGCCGCCTACTACGAGCTGCTGAAGGAAAAGATGAAGGTGCGGATCAAGGCCGACCGCCCGGCGGCATCGACGGTCGAGGGCTGAGCCGCGACAGGGCGCAGAAATTCTTGAAGCGCCCGCGCGCCGCGCTATAATCCGGTTCTTGCGGTGGTTGTAGCTCAGTTGGTAGAGTCCAGGATTGTGATTCCTGTTGTCGTGGGTTCGAGCCCCATCAGCCACCCCAGTATTGCGTGAAAACGGCCTCCCTTGCGGAGGCCGTTTTCGTTCGTGCCCGTTTTTTCACGTCTGTCCATGCGGCCTACCCGGTAGAGTCCTCCATAGGTTCTCGCTAAGCTCTACCGATCAAAACGCCCCGCGCACTATTCGTTGCTGTAGGTTACGTCCACCATGCTCCGCTTCTTCTTGATCTTTCTCGGTGTGCAGGGCCTTCTGTTCGGCGTCAACATGCTGACCCCGGTCCAGCAGTACGCGGTGCTGCCATGGACGGCCGCCCTGGCGCATGTCTGCGCCTGGCTGGTCATGGCTTTCGACACCACCACCGCAGCCGCCGGGAAGGTGCTGTTCAACACCGTCACCGGTTTCGGAGTTTCGATCGAGCCGGGGTGCAACGGCATCGAGGCCTGCATCGTGCTGGCCGCGGCGATCGTGGCGTTTCCGGCCGGCTGGCGGCACAAGCTGCGCGGCCTGGCGGTGGGGCTGGTGGCGGTGCAGGCCCTCAACGTGGTGCGGGTGATCAGCCTGTTCTACCTGGGGCAGTGGAACGACACCGTGTTCCGCTTCGCCCACGAGTACCTGTGGCAGGCGCTGATCATGCTCGACGTCTTGGTGGTCTGGCTCTGGTGGGTCAAGGGCATCCCCAGGGCGGCGCCTGCGGCTGTGCCCGACGCGGCCACGGCGACGACCGCATGAATGCCACCGCGCCCGCCGTCGCCTCGCCGCCACGACCGGCGCCCTCCCTGCGCAGGTTTTTCCTGCTGGGGCTGGCATGGCTGGTCGTGCTGACGGCCGGGTGGCTCGCGGTATCGCCCTGGACCTCGTATCCGTCGGCGGTGCTGGCCCGCATCGGGCTGGAGGCCGGGGCACCGTACTGGATCCGAAAAGTGCAGCTGCACCCCGCGCGGATCGACGTGGAAACCCGGCTGGAGGTCGTCACCCAGGGCCCGGCCGGCAAGATGCGGGGCGAGATCGATGTCAGCGCCAAGCCGGCGCACTATGCCTACGGTCTTCCGGTTTTCCTGGCGCTGTTGCTGGCCGCGCGCAGCCGGTCGCTGGTGCGGCGGGCGCTGCTCGGCTACCTGGTGCTGCTGCCGTTCCAGGCCTTCAGCCTGGCGTTCGACCTGCTCAAGCAGATGGCGATGGCCGCCGCCGGTACGCCCGGTGCGCTGGGCGTGTCGCAGTGGCAGCTGGAGGGCATCGCCTACGGCTACCAGTTCGGCGTGCTGGTGCTGCCGACGCTGGCACCGGTGGTCGTGTGGCTGGTGCTCGACCGGGAATTCTTCCAGTCCGTCGCGGCGCCCTGGCGGCCGGCGGCTGCGGCGCGCGCGTGAGCCCCTGCGGCGGGACGCCGCCGGTGGTCAGTCGGCCGAGTCGTCCACCATCACCAGTTTGCCCTTGACGCTGCGCGAGCCCATCAGCGCATAGGCGTCCTTGAGCCGGGCCAGGGGCAGGGTGCGGTCGATCACCGGCTTGATTTTTCCCTGGGCATACCAGTCGGCCAGCGTGCCCATCATCGCGGCCTGGGCCTTCGGTTCGTGCCGCGCGAAACCACCCCAGAACACGCCCACGACCGAAGCCCCCTTCAGGAGCGGCAGGTTGAAGGGCAGGGCGGGGATGCCGCCGGCCGCGAAGCCGATCACCAGGTACCGGCCGCGCCACGCGATCGAGCGGAAGGCCGGCTCGGCCAGGTCGCCGCCCACCGGGTCGTAGACGATGTCGGGGCCACGGCCGTCGGTGAGGGTCTTCAGCGCGGTGCGCAGGTCCTCGCGGCCGTAGTCGATGGTGGCGTCGGCACCGAGAGACCGGCACAGCGCGCACTTCTCTTGCGACGACGCGGCCGCGATCACCCGCGCGCCGGCCGCCTTGGCGATCTGGATCGCGGCGGTGCCCACGCCGCCCGCGGCGCCCAGCACCAGCACCGTCTCGCCGGCCTGCAGCTGGCCCCGGTCCATCAGGGCGTGGAACGAGGTGGCGTAGGTCATGATGAACGCGGCGCCGTCGGTGTGCGAGAAGCCGTCCGGCAACGGCAGGCACTGGTCGGCCTGGGCCAGCACATGGGTGCCGAAGCCGCCGGTGCCCTGCAGGCAGGCCACGTTCTGGCCGACCCGCAACTGCGCCACGCCCTCGCCCAGCGCCTGCACCACGCCGGCGAATTCCGATCCTGGCACGAAGGGCAGCTCGGGCTTGGTCTGGTACTTGTTCTGCACGATCAGCAGATCGGGAAAATTGAGGCTGGCCGCGCGGATCCGCACCAGCACCTGGCCCGGGCCGGGGACCGGGGTGTGCAGTTCTTTCCAGGCGAGGGCGTCGACGCCGGTGGGTGTTTCGCAAAGCCAGGCATGCATGGGCGTGTGTCTCCGGAAGGGGGGCGTTCGGGCGGGGCGGCTGCCCCGGGCGCGGGCCATCATAGGGGCCGCGCGCGCGCAAGTTTTGTCCCTCTGGCGACCGGGCCTTGCCGCCGGACGGGGCGGATGGCGCCACCTACAATCCGCCTGCACTTCGCGGACCCCATGAAAATTCTGATCTCCAACGACGACGGTTTCCAGGCGCCCGGCATCGTGGCGCTGCACGCGGCACTGCAGGACATCGCCGAGGTGGAAGTGGTGGCCCCCGAGCACAACAACAGCGCCAAGTCCAACGCGCTGACGCTGAACGCCCCGCTCTACGTCAACACCGCGGCCAACGGCTTTCGCTACATCAACGGCACGCCGGCCGACTGCATGCATATCGCCCTGACCGGCTTGCTCGGCTACCGGCCCGACCTGGTGGTCTCGGGCATCAACAACGGCGCCAACATGGGCGACGACACCATCTACTTGGGCACGGTGGGCGCCGCGATGGAGGGCTTCCTCTTCGGCGTGCCGGCCATCGCCTTCTCCCAGGTCGACAAGGGCTGGGGCCACCTGGAAGACGCGGCGCAGAAGGTGCGCGAGATCGTCGGCGAGATGATCGCGCAGCAGTTGGTGGGCGCGACGCCCTGGCTGCTCAACGTCAACATCCCCAACCGGCCGCTGGCCCAGCTGAAGCCGGTGCGCCTCTGCCGCCTGGGCCGGCGCCATGCGGCCGAGCGGGTCATCACCCAGGACAGCCCGCGCGGCGAGACGATGTACTGGATCGGCAACGCCGGCCTGGCCAAGGACGATGCCGAGGGCACCGATTTCCACGCCACCGCGCAGGGCCATGTCGCCATGACCCCGCTGAAGGTGGATCTGACCGACCACGACAACCTGGGCTACTGGGTCGAGACGGCCGCGCGGCTGGGCGGCGGCCTGGCACCGCAGGCCGACCACGATCCCGACGCCGGCATCGTCCGCGCTCCGGCATGAGCGCCCGCCTGGTGACCGGCACCGGCCTGCGCGGCGGCGGAGCCGGCGGGTGACGTCGCGGCCCCGTTTCCCCGCCCGGCTCGGCGCCCCGCAGTTTGCTATCAAAGATATAGCTGGTGGCCGGCCTGCAGCGCCGGCTACCGCCCTTTTCGGTTCGAGAAAAGAAGCCGAGGTGCGCGCCGCCCAGGATTCGCCGGCGATGCGGGCCCGCCTGGTCCAGAAGCTCGCCGAGCAGGGCGTGCGCTCGGCCGCGGTGCTGGACGCGATGGGCACGGTCGAGCGGCACCGCTTCATCGATTCGGCCCTCGGCGCGCAGGCGTACGAAGACACCAGCCTGCCGATCGGCCTGGGCCAGACCATCTCCAAGCCCGGCGTGGTGGCGCGGATGGTCGAGTTGCTCCTGGGCGCCGAGGGCGTGCAGGGCGGCCGGCTGGGCCGGGTGCTGGATATCGGCACCGGCTGCGGCTACCAGGCCGCGGTGCTGGCCTGCGTGGCCCGCGAGGTCTACAGCATCGAGCGGCTGCGCGGCCTGCACGAGAAGGCGCGCGAGAACCTGCGGCCGTTCCGGCTGGCCAACGTGCACCTGCTCTTCGGCGACGGCATGGCGGGCTATGCCAAGGGCGCGCCCTACGCCGGCATCATCGCGGCGGCCGGCGGCGAGGCGCTGCCCGACGCCTGGACGGCCCAGCTCGCGGTCGGTGGCCGGCTGATCGCACCGATGGCCACCGGCGACGGCCGGCAGGCGCTGGTGATGGTCGAGCGCCAAAGGCAGGGCTTCACACACAGCATTCTGGAAGACGTTCGCTTTGTCCCCCTAAAATCGGGGATTGCTTAAAGGGATTTGCTCATGTTGGGATTGCGTGGACGGTTGTGGCTTGGGGCGGTGGCGCTGGCAGCGGTGTCGATGTTCGCAGGCTGCTCGGCCGACCCGGTCCGGCGTGCGCCGCCGGTGGAAGACCGGGGCCTGGGCGCCGGGTCCTTCGGCACTGCGCCGGTCGCGACCACGACGGCACCCGTGGTGCCGGCGGTCAAGCCGCTGCCCGGCATCGAGAACGCCGGCCGGCCCGGCTTCTACACGGTCAAGCCCGGTGACACGATCCGCAAGATCGGCGCCGACAACGGCGTCAACTGGCGCGAGATCGTCCGCCTGAACAGCCTCGACAACCCCGACCTGATCGAAGTGGGCCAGGTGCTGCGCCTCTCGCCGAGCGCGGTGGCGCATGCCCCGCCCGCAACACCCGCGGTGGCGAGCACGCCGTCGGGCGACCCGGTCGTCGGCGGTGCGCTGCCGCCGGTGGCGGTCACCGCCGCCAAGCCGGCCAGTCCGCCGAGCGGCGTGGTCGCCCCGGTCGTGCCCCCGCCCGGCCCGAGCGGCGAGGACGAGGTCGCTTTCATCTGGCCCGCCAGCGGCACGCTGCTCGCCAGCTTCGACGAAGCCAAGAACAAGGGCTACGACATCGGCGGCAAGGCCGGCGACCCGGTGCTGGCCGCGGCCGACGGCCGGGTGGTGTATGCCGGCGCCGGCCTGCGCGGCTACGGCAACCTGGTGATCCTGAAGCACAACAACACCTACCTGACCGCCTACGCCCACAACCAGTCGCTGATGGTCAAGGAAGACCAGACGGTGCGCAAAGGCCAGAAGATCGCCGAGATGGGCAACAGCGACGCCGACCGCGTGAAGCTGCACTTCGAAATCCGCCGCCAAGGCAAGCCGGTCGATCCGTCGCGGTACCTGGCGGCACGTTGAGCGTCTGACGGTGCCGGCGGCGCGACCCGCGCGCGCTGCCGAACATCCACCACGCCCCGGCCCGCCAGGCTCGCTCGGCCGGCGAGGACCGTTCGCCGAGAGCGCCCGCGATCCTCCCGCCGATGAGGCTCGGTCCCTCGGGCGAGCAGCCCCGGTGGTGTAGCCGAACACCGTGGACGCCGCCGCCGGAGCCTGGACTTGCATCGGGTTTCGGGCCCACACGCTGCCGCCGGCACCCGGGCCCAGACCCGGCCCGCCACCCCGCCTTGAAAGCGCCGACGAGCGCGAGAACATGACCGCCGAACTGTCCCCCACCGCCACCGCCACGGCCGAAGCGCCTGCCGCCCAGCCCCTCGCCGCCCGCATCCCCGATCCCCGCATGCCGGCCGGTGCGCTGGAGATCGATTCGCTCGACCTGGAAGCCCAGGGCGTCGCGCGCCGGGCCGACGGCAAGGTGGTATTCGTCGAGGGCGCTCTGCCCACCGAATGGGTGAGCGCCGCCACCTTCAAGCGCAAGAACAACTGGGAGCAGGCCACGCTCACCGCGATCCACCGCGAATCGTCGCAGCGGGTGCGGCCGGGCTGCCCGCACTTCGGGCTGCACCCCGGCGCCTGCGGCGGCTGCAAGATGCAGCACTTGCACCCGATGGCGCAGGTGGCGGTCAAGCAGCGGGTGCTGGAAGACAACCTCTGGCACCTGGGCAAGCTGAAGTCCGAGACCATTCTCCGGCCGATCGAGGGCCCCGCCTGGGGCTACCGCTACCGGGCGCGGCTGTCGGTGCGCTACGTGGCCAAGAAAGGCACGGTGCTGATCGGCTTCCACGAGCGCAAGAGCCGCTACCTGGCCGACATGCAGGTCTGCCCGGTGCTGCCGCCGCATGTGAGCGCGATGCTGATGCCGCTGCGCGCACTGATCGGCGGCATGGACGCCCGCGACGCGCTGCCGCAGATCGAGCTGGCCTGCGGCGACGCGGTCACCGCGATGGTGCTGCGCCACCTGGAGCCGCTGTCGGAGGCGGATCGGGGCCGGCTGCGCGCCTTCGCGGGCCGGCACGGCGTGCAGTGGTGGCTGCAGTCCAAGGGCCCCGACACGGTCCAGCTGCTGGACGAGGGCGGCCCGGCGCTGGACTATGCCCTGCCCGACTACGGCATCGTCATGCCGTTCCGGCCGACCGACTTCACCCAGGTCAACCCGCACATCAACCGGGTGCTGGTGCGCCGGGCGCTGCGGCTGCTGGACGTGCAGCGCGACGAGCGGGTGATCGACTGGTTCTGCGGCCTGGGCAACTTCACCCTGCCGCTGGCCACCCAGGCCCGCGAAGTGCGCGGCATCGAGGGCAGCGAGGCCCTGGTGGCCCGCTCGCGCGAGAATTACGAGAAGAACCAGCGCCCGGCCGGCGCCGCGGGCCGGCTGTGCGCTACCGATTTCGTAGCGCGGAACCTGTTCGACATAACCCCCGGCCTGCTGCTGCAGGACGGCATCGCCGAGAAATGGCTGGTCGACCCGCCGCGCGAAGGCGCCTTCGCGCTCGCCAAGGCGGTGGTGGACCTGCACCGCTTGCGGCAGGGCCTGCCGGTGATGGCCGCGGCCGACGGCGGAGACGCCCCCACGGCGGCGGCCCAGGACCTGCCCGACGCGGCCGCCGTCGCCGCCTGGCGCCCGCCGCGGCGCATCGTTTATGTCAGCTGCAACCCGGCCACCCTGGCCCGCGATGCCGGCCTGCTGGTGAACCACGGCGGCTACCGCTGCAGCGCGGCGGGCGCGGTCAACATGTTCCCGCATACCGCGCATGTCGAGAGCATGGCGGTGTTCGATCTCGTGGCCGCGGATTGAGGACAGGTCCGGCCGGGCCGCCACGGCGGGTCGGAAGATGAAGGTGCTGCCGGCGCCTTCGGCCGGCGCGTCGCGGCGGACGCGCTAGAGCGAGCGGCCGGTGCCGCGGTTGCGCGCCGGCGGCGGCAACGCCATCACCTTCTCGGTCGCCTTGTCGATGCCCGCTTCGTCGGCCGTGGCCACCGGCGCCTGGCCGACCACCGATGCGCGGCCTTCGATCTTGTTGTCGCGCATGTACTGGTCCATGTCCTTCCAGCCGGCGAACACCGGCGCCTTGGGCGCCTTGGGGTTGAGCGAGTAGCAGTCCTCGATCCCCCGCAGCGCATGCCGGCAGGCACCGCCCACCGCCCGGGCATCGGCCTCGCGCTGCGCGATCTTCGGGTCCGGCCCCATGCCCGGGATCTCGCAACCCGCCAGCAGGGCGACCGCGGCGAGGCAGCACAGGCGCAGGATCGTTCGGGGTGCGTGGTTCATGGGAGGGCAGGTGTGGTGGGCAGGGTCGCTTACTCTTTATCGGCAGTCGCCTGGATTCCTGAAGCCCGCGAGGCGAATCGCTAGCAAAAACATAGCACGGTGCCGGGATCGATGGCCGCACGGCGCGCACAGGCACCCGCGTCATACGGGCACTGCCCAATGCCAGAGACACCGTGGGTCCGGCTCCGCCGGCCCACCGGTGTCGCCCCCGGCGAGGGGGTTGGCGCTGCGACACGCAGTGCGCAAGCCTGGGGGCGTACTAAATCATTCCCTTTCGCCCCCCATGATGCCCAGCAGCGCCAGCAGGCTCTGGAACACGTTGAACAGGTCGAGGTAGAGCGCCAGCGTCGCGCTGATGTAGTTGGTCTCGCCGCCGTCCAGGATCTGCTTCAGGTCGTAGAGCATGTAGGCGCTGAAAATGCCGATGGCGGCCACCGAGATCGCCAGCATGCCGGCGGTGGAGCCGACGAACACGTTGACCACCGCGCCCGCCACCAGCACCAGCGCACCGACGAAGAGCCACTTGCCCAGGCCCGACAGGTCGCGCTTGATGACCGTCGCCAGGCTCGCCATCACGAAGAACACGCCGGCCGTGCCGCCGAAGGCGGTCATCACCAGCTCGGGGCCGTTCCTGAAGCCCAGCACCACCGCGATCATCCGCGACAGCATCAGGCCCATGAAGAAGGTGAAACCCAGCAGCACCGGCACGCCGGCGGCCGAGCGCTTGGTCTTCTCGATCGCGTAGATGAAGGCGAAGGCGCCGCCCATGAACACCATCAGGCCGAGTCCGCCGCGCAGGGCCTGGGTGATGCCGGTCTGCACACCGATCCACGCGCCCAGCACGGTGGGCAGCAGGCTCAGCGCCAGCAGCCAGTAGGTGTTGCGCAGCACCCGGTGGCGCTGCGCCCGGGTGACGTCGATGCCGTACTCGGCGGGGCCGCTTGTGTGCAGGGGGGAGTTCATGTCGGTCTCCTGGAGGGTCCGCGGGCTGCAGACGGGTCGCCCGCGGTGCGGGCACCGAGATTCTAGGGGGCGGCGCCGCGGCGCGGCGGCAAGACCCTGTCGTGGACTAACCCGCTGGCGTCAGGTCTGTTGTGACCGGCGCACGGTCGTGCCGCCCGGCGCAGCCGTTATGCTCGTGCGCTCCATTCGCCCAACCTCAATTTGCGGAGCACCATGCAGACCAAAGCCACCCTCGAACTCGCCGACCTGAAGACCATCGCCGCCGCGGCCGAAGCCGAGGCGCTGAAGAACAAGTGGGCGGTGACGATCGCCATCGTCGACGACGGCGGCCATCTGCTGTGGCTGCAGCGCCTGGACGGCGCCGCGCCCATCTCGGCCCAGATCGCGCCGGCCAAGGCCCGCACCGCCGCCACCGGCCGCCGCGAGAGCAAGAGCTACGAGGACATGATCAACGGCGGCCGCTTCTCGTTCCTGTCGGCGCCCGGCCTCGAAGGGCTGCTCGAAGGCGGCGTGCCGATCATGAAGGACGGCCACTGCATCGGCGCGATCGGCGTCAGCGGTGTGAAGTCGTCCGAGGACGTGCAGATCGGCCGGGCCGGCATCGCGGCCATCGGCCTCTGAAGCACCGGGGCCGCCCCGGCCCCCGCCTGTGCAGGCACCAAGCAAAACGCCGACCCCCATGGTCGGCGTTTTTCGTTGGATGTGGGAAAAAAAATGCGTGGCTGGACGGGCGGACCCGTTGGCTGGCAAAAACGACTCTGGAGGACTGGAGGCCAGTCCTGGAATCGCCCCACGATGAAACCTATTTCGTCAAAATCAGCTTGCCCAGGCGGGTCGCCTGCAGGCGGTAGATGGAGCCGTTGTGGCTGATCGCGACCGACTTGCCGCCGCGCAGCAGGTCTTCGCTCTCCACCGCCGTGCGGTGGTCGAAGCCCTGCACCGTCGTGTCGTCCGCCGGCAGGCTGCGCAGGGCAGGGTGCGAGAGGACGGCGGCGGAGGGAGAGGAAAGCGTGGCGTACATGGGCGGGCAAGAATGTGTCGCGATGGATTAATGATAACTATTCTCAGGATTGACGCAACACCCGATGAGAATTATTTTTATCGCGACCGGCCGTGGTAGGGCGCCGGGCGTCCGGCGACCGCACCGCGTCAGTTCGTCTTGGGCTCGGTGATGAAGCCGATCTTCTTCACGCCGGCCTGGCGGGCGGCGGCCATCGCGATCGCGACGCGCTCGTAGCGCACGTCCTTGTCGCCGCGGATGTGCAGCTCGGGCTGCGGCTCCTTGGAGGCGGCGGCCTGCAGGCGCGGCTCCAGGTCGGCTTCCTCGATGCGGCTCTCGTTCCAGAAGTAGGCGCCGCTGGCGTCCACGCTCAGGCGGATGGTCTCGGGCTTGATGTCCTCGGCCTGGCTGCTGGCGCGGGGCAGTTCGATGTTGACCGCGTTCTTCATCACCGGCACGGTGATGATGAAGACGATCAGCAGGACCAGCATGACGTCGACCAGCGGCGTCATGTTGATCTCGTTCATCACCTCGTCGGATTCGTCCTGGGTACCGAAGGCCATGCTCAGCCGCCCTTCTTGAGAGGCAGCACGGTGGCCGGCGTGCCGACGCTGATGCGGGCACCGGTGACGAAATAGGCGTGCAGGTCGTGGGCGAAGCTGTTGAGCTTGTTGAGCACCGACTTGTTGCCGCGCACCAGGGCGTTGTAGCCCAGCACCGCGGGAATGGCGACCGCCAGGCCGAGCGCCGTCATGATCAGCGCCTCGCCGATCGGGCCGGCGACCTTGTCGATCGTCGCCTGGCCGGCGGTGCCGATGCTCATCAGCGCGTGGTAGATGCCCCAGACGGTGCCGAACAGGCCGATGAAAGGCGCGGTGGAGCCGACCGAGGCCAGGATCGCCAGGCCCGACTGCAGGCGCGCGGTGGTCTCGTCGATGCCGTTGCGCAGCGAGCGGGTGATCCAGTCGCTCGCGTCCAGGCTGTCGTGCAGATGGGCCTTGGTGTTGCGGTGGTGGGCGGCGGCCTCGCGGCCGTCGAGCGCCAGGTTGCGGAACGGGTTGTCGTCGTTCTCGCCGAGCTTGGCCAGGCCGGTGGCGAAGTCTTCGCTGTGCCAGAAATCGTCGGCGCGGCGGGCGAATTTCTTCGAGCGGACGATGTCCACCGCCTTGGTCAGGATCACCAGCCACGAGGCGAGCGACATCACCAGCAGCAGGACGGCGACGCCGCGGATGACGAAGTCGCCCTGGCTCCAGACATGCGAAAGGCCGAATTGCGAATCCATAGTGCAGATACTCCAGAGAATTATTCGAGGATGAAATTGACGGGCGCGGTGTAGGCCATGCTCTGCGGCACGCCGTTGACCTTGCCGGGCACGTAGCGGCGCTTGAGCACGTACTCCAGCGCGGCCTTGTCGAGCCGCTCGAAGCCGCTCGACTTGGCGATCTCGGCACGCTGGGCGGTGCCGTCGGGGCCGATGGTCACCCGGACCAGCACCTTGCCCTGCTCGCCCAGGCGCCGGCTGATCGGCGGGTAGTTGAGGCGGGTGCTGTCGAGGTAGTCGGCATCGGTCGAGGGCAGCTCGATCTTGGCCGGGGCCGGCGGCGCGGGCGGTGCCGGCGGCGGGGCCTCGGGTGCGGCGACGGGTGCCGCCACCGGCGGTGCCGGCGGCTGCGGCGCGGTCACCCCCACCGGGGCGGACGGCGCGGGCGTGGGGTCGGGGATCGCGACCGGGCGCGGGGCCGGCGGCGGGGTGGGGGCCTTGGGCTTGGGCACCGGGGCCGGCGGCTTGGGAGCGGGCGGCGGCGGCGAGGGCGGCGGCGGTGGGGCCTTCGGCTCGGGCGGCGTGATGATCTCGCTGACCATGACGACCGGCGTCACCACCTCGACCACCCGCTGGACCAGGCCCGACTGGATCGCCCAGAGCACGGCCGCGTGGAAGGCCAGCACGCCGCCGGCGATGACGGCATTGCGGCTGATGCGGGGTGGGTGGGCGTAACGTCGGCTTGCGGTCATGGAGCGGGCGCGCACCCGCCGGGACGGATGCGCGCAGAAGTTTCTACGGGCGGGAAATCGGGTGCCGGGCCGGCGCGGGCGGTGTCAGGCGGCGACCAGCGCGCGCGAGCCCTGCCAGGCCTTGCTGTCCTGGATCGCCTGCGCGATCTGGACCACCTGGGCGGGCGTGTCGCGGGTCAGCGCGGCGATCTTGTGCGAGGCGCTGCACTGCGCCACGATGTCGCGGGCACAGCCCTCGCATTGGCCGCACTGGGTGGCGACGCCCAGCTCGAACTGGATTCCATCGAAATCGAGGCCCGCGCGCACAGAACGGGCAATTTCACGGTCGGAGACACGGTGACAAACGCATACGATCATGGCAACAGGCAGGGTGGCGTGCTGTGGAAGAATCGTCGGAGTATAAATACGAATTCGTCGCATTTATTAAAACTGTGCGCGACCGTGGGGTTTTAGACGGTCGGTGGGCGTGGCGGGCGGAGCGCGGGCCGGCCACGCGGCGGTACACCGGCGGGCGCACCGCCGGGAACACGATCAGCGGACTTCGGCGATCAGTTCGATCTCGACGCAGGCACCCATCGGGATCTGCGACACGCCGAAGGCGCTGCGCGCATGGGCGCCCTTGTCGCCGAACACCTTGGCGAACAGCTCGCTGGCGCCGTTGGCCACCAGGTGCTGTTCGGTGAAGGTGGGCACCGAGTTGACCAGGCAGAGCAGCTTGACGATGCGGGTGATCTGGTCCAGGTCGCCGATGGCGGCCTGCAGCGTGCCCAGCAGGTCGACCGCGATCGCGCGGGCCGCGGCATTGCCGTCGGCGGTGACCAGGTTGCCGCCCAGCTGGCCGACCCACGGCTTGCCGTCCTTGCGGGCGATGTGGCCCGACAGGAAGACCAGGTTGCCGGTGCGCACGAAGGGCACGTAGGCCGCGGCGGGCACCGCCACCGGCGGCAGGGTGATGTCGAGTTCGCGCAGGGTGTCGTAAACGCTCATGGATACTCCTTTTTGAATGAACAGGGCTGCAGCCGGCCCCTGAGGTCGGCTGTATGCTATGAATTACGTAGCATCGGAAGGAACGCGACGGGCGGGCGCTCAGGCCACCGGCTCCACCGTCACCCCCACCTCCAGGTGGTGGTCGCCGCCGCCGAACAGCAGGCCCCGCATCGGCGACACGTCGCCGAAATCGCGGCCGACGGCCAGCACGATGTAGTCCTCGCCCGGGGCGCGGTCGTTGGTGGGGTCGAAACCGTACCAGGCGCCGGGGCCGCCGCCCAGCGCCGGCGCATAGACCTCGACCCAGGCGTGGGATGCGTCGCTGCCCACCAGCCGGGGCCGGCCCGGCGGCGGGGTGGTGAGCAGGTAGCCGCTCACGTAGCGCGCCGGGATACCCATCGACCGCATGCAGGCGACCATGATGTGGGCGAAATCCTGGCAGACGCCACGGCGCTGGGCCAGGGCCTCCAGCACCGGCGTATCGACCTCGGTGGCGTCGCTCTCGTAGCGGAATTCGGCGTGGATGCGGCGCATCAGGTCGTGGGCCGCATCCAGCACCGGGCGGCCGGGCGGGCAGCTGGGCCCGGCATAGGCGACGAAATCGTCGTGGCGCGGCACGTATTCCGAGGCGAAGACGAATTCGGTGGCCGCGTCCCACCGGCCGCCGGCGCGGAACCGGAACCGGTCGCGCACCGCTTCCCAGGCCGGGCTGCCGCCGGGGCCGAGCGGTGCCGGCGCGGGCACGTCGGTGAGCACCATGCTGTCGGCCACCACCCGCAGCTCTTCGTGCGCCGACTGCAGCGCGAAGAAGGTGCGGGTGTTGCCGTAGACGTCGATCCGCTCGCCGCGCCGGGCCTCCACCGGGGTGATCACCAGTTCGTGCTGCAGCAGGCGCTGCGAGGGCGTGTCGCGCGGCTTCAGGTGCACGATGTGCTGCGCCGTCTCGACGGCGGGCGTGTACGCGTAGTGCGTGTCGTGGACGACGTGCAGTTTCATCGCGGGCGTGGGCGGGGCGTCTCAGACACCGAAGCTGGTGCGGGTGTTGGTGGAGTGGGTGAAGTACAGCGCACCGATGGCGTCCGAGAGCGCGAAAGACGCCTCGGTGCAGTTCTTCAGCAGCAGGTCGAGCGACGCCGGCACCGCCCCCTGGTACGACACCGGGCACAGCTCCGCCAGGCTCCACTCGGCCGGGTCGGGGATCGCGAACGACAGCTCGCCCGGCCGGCTGCCGGCCAGCTTGGCCAGCCGTCCGCGCAGCGTCTGCGCCACCCAGCCGAGCGAGCGGGGGTTGTCCCGGTCGGTCACCAGCAGGTCGAGGAGGGCGGCCACGTCGCGGGTCTGCTGGTACTGGGCGTGGAAGGTGATGGTGCTGTCGAACAGCGCCAGCACGCCCTCGAACCCGGCGTCGTCGAGCACCGCGCCGGTCTGGAAGCCCATGCCGAGCGCCTGCGCGTGGAAGGCCAGCCGCTCGATGTGCCGGCCGACCGAGAGCAGCCGCCAGCCGTCGTCGCGCGTCATCCGGTCGGTCTGGCCGCCGGTGATCGCGGCCAGGTGGCTGCTGGCCGATTCCAGCAGCCGCAGCGCGTCGGAGATCTGGTACTTGTCTTCTGCCGCGAACTCGGCGCTGCGCCGCAGGAATTCGTCCTCGGCCCGCACGATGGTCGCCCAGTGCTCCTGCGACAGCCGCTCGCGCACGCCGGCCGCGGCCAGGCGCAGCGCCCGCAGGTTGAAGCCGACGCTGCCGCGCTCGGGCCGGCCCAGGCCGTCGATCAGCGCCCGCTCGAAGACGCGGCGCGCCTGGGTGGCGGCGGGCACGGTCGGCAGCACCAGGCCGTTGTCCTCGGCCACCGCCGAGATCCACGACAGCAGGGGCACCGACGACTGGTCGTCGCCGTTGAGCGACTGCAGCGCCAGCCGCGCCAGGCGCACCGTGTTCTCGGCCCGCTCGGTGTAGCGGCCCAGCCAGAACAGGCCCTCGGCCGCGCGGCTGGTGACCATGCGGCGCCGCTGGGCGACCGCCGCGGCCGACAGCTTGGGCTGCAGCAGGGTGGTGGTATCGACCGCGCCGGGGGTCAGCACCCACACGTCGGCACTGCTGCCGCCGCGCTGCATCGAGGCGATGCCGGTGGCGGCGCCCGGGCCGGCCACCCGGGCCATGCCGCCGGGCAGCACCCGCCAGCTGCCCGGGCCGTCGGTCACCGCGAACACCCGCAGCATCACCGAGCTGGGCGCGATCCGGCCCAGGTCCGACAGCGGGTCCTGCCGCCAGGTGGGCATCTGGGAGAGCGGCAACTGCGACTGCAGCGTGTGCTCTTCGCCCCGGCGCAGGATGCGGCCCGTCCATTCGTCGCGGCCGCGCTGCGAGAGCGTGTCCCCGAGCACCGCGTCGAAGCCCTCGTGGTAGGTCGAGCCGGCATAGGTGGGCTTGATCACGCAGTCGGCCATCTGCGGCAGCACGTATTCCATCGCCGTGCGCTCGCCGCACCACCAGGTGGGCAGGGCCGGCAGCGCCAGCTCTTCGCCCAGCAGGTGCCGCGCCAGCGCCGGCAGGAAGCCCAGCAGCGCGGGCGACTCGAGAAAGGCCGAGCCGGGCGCGTTGGCGACCAGCACGTTGCCGGCCCGCACCGCCTGCAGCAGGCCGGAGACGCCCAGGGTGGAATCCGAGCGCAGCTCCAGCGGGTCGAGGAATTCGTCGTCCAGCCGCTTGAGCAGGCCGTGCACCCGTTTCAGGCCCTGCAGCGTCTTCAGGTAGACGCATTCGTCGCGCACCGTCAGGTCGCTGCCCTCGACCAGGGTCAGGCCCAGGTAGCGGGCCAGGTAGGCGTGCTCGAAGTAGGTTTCGTTGTAGGGGCCGGGTGTCAGCAGCGCGATCAGCGCATCGGGGCCGGCCGGGCTCATCTTCTTCAGGCCCTCGACCAGGGCGCCGTAGGTCGCGGCCAGCCGCTGCACCTGCAGCGCCTCGAAGGCTTCGGGAAACTGCCGCGAGATGGCCAGCCGGTTCTCCAGCAGGTAGCCCAGGCCGGAGGGCGCCTGGGTGCGCTGCGAGACCACCCACCAGTGGCCGTCGGGCCCGCGGGCCAGGTCGAAGGCGGCGATGTGCAGGAAGGTGCCGCCCACCGGTACCGTGCCGTGCATCTCGCGCAGGTAGCCGGGATGGCCGTGCACCAGTGCGGCCGGCAGCAGGCCGCTGGCCAGCAGCTTCTGCGGGCCGTACACGTCGGCCAGCACCCGGTCGAGCACCCGCACCCGCTGCAGCACGCCGGTTTCGATCTGCTGCCAGGCGGCCGGCGGCAGCACCAGCGGGAACAGGTCGAGCGCCCAGGGCCGCTGCAGGCCGGCGTCGGTGTCGGCATAGACGTTGTAGGTGACGCCGTTGTCGTGCAGCTGGCGGCGCAGGCTGGCCATGCGCCGCTGCAGGTCGTGGAAGCCGCCCGGGCCGAGCCGCGCGAAGAACTGCTGCCAGTGCGGCGCCAGGCCCTCGGCCGCGCCCACCGTGCCGCGCAGTTCGTCGAAATGGCCGCCGGCCGCCGGTGCGGCCAGCAGCTCGGCCATGCGGTCGAGCGCCGCGTCGGACATATCGGCGGGGTCGGGGAAAAGGGCGGGGCGGGGATCGTTCACGGAGCAGCGGATTGTCCCACTGCGGGATGCACAAGCCGTAGGGAATTGACGACGAAAGGCTGCCGCGGGCCGCCAGCCGTGCCGGGGGGCCGGCCGGCGGCGCCCCGGCGGCGCATCAGCGGCGCAGGTCCAGCGTGTGCGGGAACTCGCGGCTGGCGGCGGTGCCGCTGATCGGCGCCTCGGGCAGTTCGATCTCGCCCGGCGTGTGCCCGGTTTGGAAGAACCGCGCCAGGCGCCGGCTCTCGGCCTCGTACGCGTTGACCGGCAGGCTGGTGTAGTTGCGCCCGCCCGGATGCGCCACGTGGTAGCGGCAGCCGCCCAGGGCGCGGCCGCTCCAGGTGTCGACGATGTCGAAGGTCAGCGGCGCATGCACCCCGATGGTCGGGTGCAGGGCCGAGTACGGGTTCCAGGCCTTGAAGCGCACGCCGGCGACGAACTCGCCCTCGACGCCGGTGGAGTGCAGCGGCAGCGGCCGGCCGTTGACGGTGACCGCATGGCGCGCGGCATTGACGCCGTTGACCTTCACCTCCAGCCGCTCGATCGAGGAATCGACGAAGCGCACCGTGCCGCCGCCGGCCGTTTCCTCGCCCATGACGTGCCAGGGCTCCAGCGCGGCGCGCAGCGACAGCTCGACGCCCATCGCCTGCACGCTGCCGACGCGGGGGAAGCGGAACTCGAAGTGCGGCGCGAACCAGCCGGCGTCGAAGGCATAGCCGGCCTCGACCATCTCGCCGATCACATCCTCGAAGTCTTCCTGCAGGTAGCGCGGCAGCATGAAGCGGTCGTGCAGCGTGGTGCCCCAGCGGGCGACCGGCGCCTTGTACGGCTTTTTCCAGAAACGGGCGACCAGGGCGCGCAGCAGCAATTGCTGCACGATGCTCATCTTGGGATGCGGCGGCATCTCGAAGGCGCGCAGCTCCAGCAGGCCCAGCCGGCCGGTGGAGGAATCGGGCGAGTACAGCTTGTCGATGCAGAACTCGGCCCGGTGGGTGTTGCCGGTGATGTCGATCAGGATGTTGCGCAGGGTGCGGTCGACCATCCACGGGGGCATCGACTCGCCATGTTCTTCGCGCGCCTTGGCGATCTGCTGCAGCGCGATCTCCAGCTCGTAGACCTGGTCGTTGCGGGCCTCGTCCACCCGCGGCGCCTGGCTGGTCGGGCCGATGAACATGCCGCTGAACACGTAGCTGAGCGACGGGTGGTTGTGCCAGTAGTGCACCAGGCTGGCCAGCAGCTCGGGCTTGCGCAGGAACGGGCTGTCGTTGGGCGTGGCGCCGCCCATCACGAAGTGGTTGCCTCCGCCGGTGCCGGTGTGGCGGCCGTCGGTCATGAACTTCTCGGCCGACAGGCGCGACTGGAACGCCGCCTCGTACAGGAATTCGGTGCTGTGCACCAGCTCGTCCCAGTTGCGGGCCGGCTGGACATTGACCTCGATGACGCCCGGGTCGGGCGTCACCTGCAGCAGCTGCAGGCGCGGATCGCGGGGCGGCGGATAACCCTCCAGCACCACCTGCATGCCCAGGCCCTGCGCGGTGCGCTCGACCGCGGCCACCAGCGACAAATAGTCTTCCAGGTAGGCGGTCGGCGGCATGAAGACATACAGCAGGCCGGTCTTGCGGCCTTCGGCGGCGGCCTTCTTCAGCGCTTCGATCTCGGCCTCGGGGCCGTTGGCCAGCGCCGGGTCGCGCACCTCGACGCACAGGGCGGTGCGGCTGTTCCACTTGGCGGACGCGAAGCGCTCGGGCTTCGCAGCGATCGCCACCGGCGCGGCGCGCTCGGCCAGCGGCGTCTTCCGCGGCTTGTCGGCCAGCGGCAGGCGCGGCGCGGTCGGGTCCAGCTCGATCAGGTAGGGGATGTCCTCGTCGCGCATCCACGGCAGCGAATCGAGCGGCAGGCGGTAGCCCATCGGCGAATCGCCCGGGATCAGGTGCAGCCGGTCGTCGCGCAGGAACCAGGGGCCGGTGGCCCAGGCGGTGTCGAGCGAAGAAGGCGCGGGCGGCGTGCCGGCCTCGGGCAGCGGCGAGTCCGCGCGGGGCGCGGCCTGCAGCGGCAGCAGGTAGCCGGTGACCGCGTCCAGGCCGCGGTCGAAGCTGCGGCGCAGCCGGGCCCGCTCCTGCACGTCGCCCAGCTTCGAGTCGAACACATCGACGTTGACCGGCAGCTTGCGTTCGCGCCAGAGATAGTAGAGCGCGTCCTCGTAGCCCGGTTCGACGAAGCTGTCGGCCACGCCCAGCTCGGCGGCGAGCTGGCGCACGAAGCGCTCGGCATCGGCGGTGGTGTAGTGGGTGGGCGAGCGTTCGTCGGCCAGCAGTGCCTGGTTGTCCCAGACGGGCTTGCCGTCGGTGCGCCAGTAGATGCCCATCGCCCAGCGCGGCAGCTGCTCGCCCGGGTACCACTTGCCCTGGCCGACGTGCAGGAAGCCCTGGGGCGCGTACTCGGCCCGCAGCCGGTCGACCAGCGCCACCGCGCAGCTGCGCTTGGTGGGGCCGAGGGCGGCGGTGTTCCATTCGGCGGCGTCGCGGTTCTCGGTGGCGACGAAGGTCGGCTCGCCGCCCATCGTCAGCCGCACGTCGCCGGCCACCAGCTCGGCATCGACCGCCGCGCCCAGGGCCAGCACCTTCTGCCACTGGCTGTCGGTGTACGGATGGGTGACGCGGGGCGATTCGTGGATGCGGGTGACCCGCATCTCGTGGCTGAACGCGACCTCGGCCCGCTCCATCAGCGTGCCTTCGATCGGCGCGGCGCTGTTGGGCGTGGGCGTGGCCGCCAGCGGGATATGGCCTTCGCCCGCCAGCAGCCCGGAGGTCGGGTCGAGGCCGATCCAGCCGGCGCCGGGCAGGTAGACCTCGCACCAGGCGTGCAGATCGGTGAAATCGACCTCGGTGCCGCTCGGGCCGTCGAGCGCCTTCACGTCGGGCGCCAGCTGGATCAGGTAGCCGGAGACGAAGCGCGCCGCCAGCCCGCAGTGGCGCAGCAGGTTGACCAGCAGCCAGGTCGAGTCGCGGCAGGAGCCGCAGGCCAGGGCCAGCGTTTCCTCGGGCGTCTGCACGCCGGGCTCCATCCGGATCAGGTAGCGCACGTCGCCCTGCACCTGCTGGTTGAGGCCCACCAGGAAGTTGATCGTCGGCCGGGCGGTGCGGTCGACCTTCTGCAGGTAGGCGGCCAGCAGCGGCTCCGGCGCTTCCACCGCCAGGTAGGGCGCCAGCTCCTGCAGCTGCTGCGGCCGGTAGGCGAAGGGGAACTCTTCGGCCTCGGGCTCCAGGAAGAAATCGAAGGGGTTGTAGACCGCCATCTCGACGACGAGATCGACCGTCACCTTGAACTCGGTAGTCCGGTCGGGCACGACCAGGCGGGCGAGGTAGTTGGCGAACGGGTCCTGCTGCCAGTTCTCGAAATGGTGGGCCGGCTCCACCCGCAGCGAGTACGAGATGACGTTGCTGCGGCAGTGGGGCGCCGGCCGCAGACGCACCACCTGCGGCCCGAGCAGGATCGGGCGGTCGTAGCGGTAGTGCGTGACGTGGTGCAGGGCGGCGTGGATGGACATGCGGGAGCTTTCGGGGAAACGGGCGGGTCGGGCGAGGCCTGGCGGACAAGGGACAGACCATACTAGCAAGAGACAAGCCCATCGCCGTTACCGCTTACGACGGTGACGCCGCCGGTTCCGCCATCCCGCGTTTTCGCTCTCCGCACCGATGCACGCCGCGCCGCCCGTCCCTGCCACCCCCGACCTTCCGCCCCGGCCGCGGGCGTCGGAGCGCCCCGACATGGCCTGGGCCCTGGCCGGTGCCATCGGCGGCACCGGGCTGCAGTTGCTGCAACCGGCGCTGTCGCCTGCGGCCGTGTACGCGGCGGTGGCGATCGCCGGCCTGCTGGTCCTGGCGCTGCGGGGCACGCGACGGGCGCGGCTCTCGTTCGGCCGGTTCCGGGCCAGCGGTCTGGTGCTGCTGCTGGCCGCGCTGGCGGCGGGGTGGGGTGCCACCGGGCTGCGGGCCTCGGGGTTCGCCGCCGACACGCTGGACCCCGCCCTCGAAGGCCGCGACCTGGCCATGACCGGCACCGTCGTCGCCATGCCCCAGCGCGCCGAGACCGGCCTGCGCCTGCGCTTCGCACCCGATACGGCCTCGCTCGACGGCACGCCGGTGCGGGTGCCGCCGCTGATCGACCTGGGCTGGCACGCGGCCGGTGCCTTCGGCGGCGCCGATCCGCTGGCGGTGCAGGCATCGTCCTTGCCGGACGTGCGCGCCGGCGACCGGTGGCAGTGGACGGTGCGGCTCAAGGCGCCGCACGGCACCCGCAACCCGCACGGCTTCGACTACGAGCTGTGGGCCTGGGAGCAGGGTGTGCAGGCCACCGGCGCGGTGCGGGTCGCCGCCGCCGCCCCGCGGCCCCGGTTGCTGGAGCCGACCTGGCGCCACCCGGTCGAGCGGGCCCGGCAGGCGGTGCGCGACGCGATCTACGCCCGGCTGTCGCCGCCCGGCGATGCCGCGCCCGCCGCCGCCGATGCCCGCCGGCGCGCCACCGGGGTGGTGGCGGCCCTGGTGACCGGCGACCAGCGCGCCATCGACCGGGCCGATTGGGATGTGTTCCGGGCGACCGGCGTCGCCCATCTGGTCTCGATCTCGGGCCTGCATGTGACGATGTTCGCCTGGCTGGCGGCGGCGATCATCGGGCGCCTGTGGCGCCGCTCGGGCCGGTTGTGCCGCGCGGTGCCGGCGCAGCATGCGGCCTTGCTCGGCGGCGTGGCGCTGGCCGCCGGCTACGCGCTTTTCAGCGGTGGCGGCCTGCCGGCGCAGCGCACCGTCTGCATGCTGGCGGCGGTGGCGCTGCTGCGGCTGTCGGGCCGCCGCTGGCCCTGGCCGCAGGTATGGCTGGCCGCCTGCGCGGCGGTGGTGGCGCTCGATCCGTGGGCGCTGCTGCAGGCGGGCTTCTGGCTGAGCTTCGTGGCGGTCGGTGTGCTGTTTGCTACGGATTCGATAGCTGGTGGCCGGCGCGCCACGCCGGCTGCGGCCACTTTCCATTCGAATTTCGGCCGCTGGGCCGGCCGGCTGCTGCGGGAGCAGGCGGTGGTGACCCTGGCGCTGACGCCGCTGACCCTGCTGCTCTTCGGCCAGGCCTCGGTCGTCGGCCTGGCCGCCAACCTGCTCGCGATTCCGTGGATGACGCTGCTGGTCACGCCGCTGGCGATGGGCGGGGTGGTGCTGCCGGTGCTGTGGGATGCGGCGGCCTGGGCGGTGCAGGCGATGGGCGGAGTGCTGGCGGTGATGGCCGCCTGGCCCTGGGCCACTGTGGCACGGCCGGCGGCGCCTGCGTGGGCCGCCGCCGCCGCGGTGCTGGGCGGTGCCTTGCTCTGCATGCGCCTGCCGGTGCCACTGCGGCTGATGGGGGTGGCGCCCTTGCTGCCGGTCCTGTTCTGGCAGCCGCCGCGCCCGGTGCCGGGCCAGTTCGATCTGCTCGCGGCCGACATCGGCCAGGGCAACGCGGTGCTGGTCCGCACCGCGCGGCATGCCCTGCTCTACGACACCGGCCCGCGCTATTCGGCCGATAGCGATGCCGGCCACCGGGTGCTGGTCCCGCTGCTGCAGTCGCTGGGGGAGACGCTCGATACTGTGGTGGTGAGCCACCGCGACACCGACCATGCCGGCGGGGCCGCCGCGGTGCTGGCCCGGCAGCCGCAGGCCACGCTGCGCAGTTCGGTCGAGGCCGACCATCCGCTGCAGGCGCTGCGCCCCGTCGATCGCTGCACCGCGGGCCAGCACTGGGTATGGGACGGCGTGCGTTTCGAGTTCCTGCATCCGGCGGCCACCGACTACTCCGCCGCGGCGAAAAGCAACGCGCTCAGCTGCGTGCTGCGCATCTCGACCGGCGCCGCCACCGCGCTGCTGGTGGGCGACATCGAGGCGGCGCAGGAGGACGCGTTGCGCAGTGCCGGCGCACCGCTCGCGGCCGACGTGCTGCTGGTGCCGCACCACGGCAGCCGCAGCTCGTCCACCGCCGCATTCATCGACGCGGTGGCGCCGCGCTGGGCGATCGTGCAGGCCGGCTACCGCAACCGCTTCGGCCATCCGGCACCCGACGTGGTGGCGCGCTATGCCGCCGGTGGCGTGTCGCTGGTCGCCAGTCCGGTCTGCGGCGCGGCCCGGTGGCGCAGTGCCGAGCCGGACCGGATGGCGTGCGAGCGCCAGATGGCCCCACACTACTGGCAGCACACGCCCCCGCCCGGGCCCTGAGCCCGACAAACGCCCACCGCGGGCACGCGGCTTTATCCGACGCGAAATCTTCCGCCATCGACCATTACGAGGCGTGGAAATTGCTATCCTCTCTGCCAGGAGACCGCCCCTTTATGCAGCTATTCGACGAGATGTACACCGCATTGCCGGCCGAGACCGGCAATGTACGAGACCACTACCGCACGTACGGCCAGTGGCTCGATGGCCAACCGGTCGATGCCATGCGGGTCCGCCGTGAAGAGGCGGAGATGATCTTTCGGCGGGTGGGCATCACCTTCGCCGTCTACGGCGCCAAGGACGAGGACGGCTCCGGCACCGAGCGCCTGATCCCCTTCGACCTGATCCCGCGGATCATCCCGGCGCACGAATGGGCGACGATGGAGCGGGGGCTGGTGCAGCGCGTCACCGCGCTCAACCGCTTCCTGCACGACGTCTACCACGACCAGGAAATCATCCGCGCCGGCGTCATCCCGGCCGAGCAGATCCTGCGGAACGCGCAGTTCCGCCCCGAGATGATGGGCGTCGACGTACCGAACCACGTCTACTCGCACATCGCCGGCATCGACATCGTGCGGGCGCCCGACGCCCAGGGCAACGGCGAGTACTACGTGCTGGAGGACAACCTCCGCGTCCCGAGCGGCGTGAGCTACATGCTCGAAGACCGCAAGATGATGATGCGGCTCTTCCCCGACCTGTTCAGCCGCCACCGCGTGGCACCGGTCGCACACTATCCCGACCTGCTGCTGGAAACCCTGCGCGCTTCGGCACCGCCCGCCACCGCGCACCCGACGGTGGTGGTGCTGACACCCGGCATGTACAACAGCGCCTACTTCGAGCACGCCTTCCTCGCGCAGCAGATGGGCGTCGAGCTGGTCGAGGGCCAGGACCTGTTCGTGAAGGACGACTTCGTCTGGATGCGCACCACCCGCGGCCCGAAGCGGGTCGACGTGATCTACCGCCGGGTGGACGACGACTTCCTCGACCCGCTGGCGTTCCGCCCCGGCTCGGCGCTCGGCTGTGCCGGGCTGCTGCAGGCCTACCGCGCCGGCAACGTCGCGATCTGCAACGCGGTGGGCACCGGCGTGGCCGACGACAAGTCGATCTACCCCTACGTGCCCAAGATGATCGAGTTCTACCTGGGCGAGCAGCCGATCCTGAAAAACGTGCCGACGCGCATGTGCCGCAACCCGGACGATCTCGCCTACGTGCTGGCCAACATGAAGGACCTGGTGATCAAGGAAGTGCACGGCGCCGGCGGCTACGGCATGCTGGTCGGCCCCGCGTCGACCCAGGCCGAGATCGAGGATTTCCGCCGTGCCCTGATCGCCCGGCCCGACGGCTACATCGCCCAGCCCACGCTGAGCCTGTCGAGCTGCCCGACCTTCGTCGAGAGCGGCATCGCGCCGCGCCACATCGACCTGCGGCCGTTCGTGCTGTCGGGCAAGGACGTGCAGATGGTGCCGGGCGGGCTGACCCGCGTGGCGCTGAAAGAAGGCTCGTTGGTCGTCAATTCGTCCCAGGGTGGTGGCACCAAGGACACCTGGATTCTGGAAGTCTGACATGCTGAGCCGCACCGCCGACCATTTGTTCTGGATGTCCCGCTACACGGAGCGTGCCGAGAACACCGCCCGCATGCTGGACGTCAACTACCAGACCGCCCTGTTGCCCCAGTCCGCCGAAGCCGCGCAGACCGGCTGGGAGGGCCTGCTCACCATCAGCGAGCTGCTGCCGCACTACACCGCGCTGCACGGCACCATCACTGCCCGCGAGGTGATGGAGTTCATGGTGAAGGACGAGGCCAATCCGTCCTCGATCGTCTCCTGCCTCAAGGCGGCCCGCGAGAACGCCCGCGCGGTGCGCGGCACGCTCACCACCGAGGCCTGGGAAACCCAGAACCAGACCTGGCTGGAAGTGAACCGCATGCTGCGGCAGGGCGAGTTCGAGCGCGATCCGGCGCAGTTCTTCGAATGGGTCAAGTTCCGCTCGCACCTCTCGCGCGGCGTGACGGTCGGCACCATGCTGATGGACGAGGCGCTGCATTTCATGCGCATCGGCACCTTCCTGGAACGGGCCGACAACACCGCCCGGCTGGTCGAT
This sequence comes from Sphingomonas sp. NCPPB 2930, assembly GCA_042867185.1. Lineage (GTDB taxonomy): Bacteria > Pseudomonadota > Gammaproteobacteria > Burkholderiales > Burkholderiaceae_C > Xylophilus. Next base: position 133,012 of record JBHZQV010000004.1, read on the forward strand.
ACCAAGTTCCACGCGATCCAGAACGACTTCTACGGATCGGCCAGCGAGCGCGGCCAGGAGTACGACTTCTACCACTGGAGCGCGATCCTGCGCAGCGTCTCGGGCTTCGAGATCTACCGCCGCGTCTACCGCGACGTGATCCGGCCGGAACGGGTGGCCGACCTGCTGATCCTGCGGGCCGACATGCCGCGTTCGCTGCATTCCAGTTTGAACGAGGTGGTCGCCAACCTGGGCTTCGTGGTGAACGATCCGGGCACCGTCAGCGTCAGCCAGCGCAAGGCGGGCAAGCTGCGCGCCGACCTGCAGTTCGGCCAGATCGACGAGATCCTGGCGACCGGCCTGCACGCCTTCCTGACGCAGTTTCTGGACCGTGTGAACGAACTGGGCGCGCACATCAGCCGCGAGTTCCTGGTGCCGACGACCGCGTGAGCGGCGCGGCAAGCAAGGCCACAGCGGCACGCGGCGCCTACCCGGGAGCACCCAAATTTCCAGTCCAGTGTCCGACCCCGCCGCACCCCCCGTTACCAAGCTCCCGGTTTTGCATATCCTGACGCGTTGGCTGCGCCGCCTTTCGGTGGGCCGCAAGCTCACGTTGATCTACCTGCTCGATCTGAGCGCGGTGATCTTCGTCTCGGGCATCCTGATCCACGAGAAGTTTCTCGCGATCGATTTCACCCGCAAGGAAAGCGTGGGGAGCGTCTACAGCGCCGCGGTGCGCGACATGCTGCTGATTCCGTTCCTGCCGTCGCGCGACCCGCAGGCGGGGCCGCCGGCCGAAGCGCGGCAGCGGCTCGAGGCCCTGCGGGTGCAGCACGATCCGGCCCTCCGCGCGGCCGAAGCCAGCGCCTCCTTCATGCAGGCCTGGGACACGGTCCAGCGGCAGTCGCCCGGCACCGCCGATACGCCGCACCGTCCGTCCGAGCTGCGCGACCTGGTGCGGGCCTCGCGCGAACTGCTCACCACCGTCGGCAACCAGTCGAACCTGATCCTCGATCCCGACCTCGACAGCTACTACGCGATGTCGCTGGTGGTGCTGCGCTATCCCGAACTGCTCGACGTGATGAACGACACGATGCGGGCGCTGGACGGGCCCGGGCTGGCGTCGCTGCAACGCGGCGAGCGGCGGGCCGAGCTTTTGATCCTCGCCGGCCGGATCGATGCGACCAGCCTGGGTATCCGCTCCGACTACCTGCAGGCCTTCGCCGCCGGCTCGCCTGCGCTGCGGGCGGCGCTGGAGCCGGGTGAGGCCGGCGTCGGTGCCAGCCTGGGACGCTTCCTGGCGATCGTCCAGCGGATGGCCGACGGCCCTTCGGCCGGCGACGTCGGCATGCTGCAGAAGGCCCATGCCGAAACGCTCGAAGAACTGGACGAGGCCTGGTCGCGCGCCGCCGCCGAGCTGGACCAGATGCTCGATGCGCGGGTGCAGGCGCTCTTCACCCGCATGTGGCTGCACCTGGGCACCGCGTTGCTGCTGCTCGCCTGCATCCTGACGCTGGTCTATGCCGTCGCGCAGCAGATCGCCCGGCCGCTGCGGCATCTGGCGCGGGTGGCCGACGACGTGTGCCGCACCGGCGACTACCGCCACCGCGCCGTCTGGAACAGCCGCGACGAGATCGGCCAGCTGGTCCAGGCGTTCAACGGCATGCTGGCCCAGCTGGGCCGGGAGCGTGAAACCCAGCAGGAGCTGGCGCTGCGCGAGCGCGCGGCCCATGCCCAGCAGGAAATCGTCGAGGCGACCCCGATCGCGATGGTCGTCACCTCGGTGCCCCGCCACACGGTGCTGCATGCCAACACGCCGGCGGCGCAGTGGCTGGGCGGCTTGGCGGACGACCCGTGGGGCCGCAGCCTGGAGCCGGCGGTGCGCGCCCGGTTCTTCCAGCAACTGGCCGACCGGGGCGCGGTGGACGAGTTCGAGGTCTGCTGGCGCGGCGGCGGCGAGGCGTCCTGGGCGCTGCTCTCGGCACGCCGGCTGCAGTTCCAGGGTCAGGACGCGGTGCTCACCTCGATCACCCCGATCAACATCCAGAAGCAGATGGAGCGCCGGCTGGAGCTGTGGGCCAAGGTCTTCGAGGCCTCGTCCGAGAGCATCGTCATCATGGACGAGCACCAGCGGGTGCTGAGCGTCAACAACGCGTTCTGCCGCAGCACCTCGTACGACGCCTACGAGGTCGTCGGCCAGACCTTCTCGTCCCTGATCGAGGAACCCGCGCACGGCGCGGCGCCGGGCCGGATGGCCGATGCGCTGGCCGAGCGGGGCGCATGGCAGGGCGAGGTGGCGTTCCGCCGCATGGGCAACGAGAGCTATCCGGCCTGGCTGATCGTGTCGGCGGTGCGCGAGAACGCGCAGCTGGGCCCGATCTCGCACTACATCGGCATTTCGGTCGACATCACCGAACGCAAGCGGACCGAGGCGCGGGTGCGTTTCCTGGCCGAGCACGACGTCCTGACCGAGCTGCCCAACCGCGCGCTGTGCCTGACACGCCTGGCCGATGCGCTGGCCAGTGCCGAGGTGGCGGGCGAACGGGTGGCGGTGCTGTTCATCGACCTCGACCGGTTCAAGCTGGTCAACGACACCCTGGGCCACCACGTGGGCGATGCGCTGCTGCGCTCGGTCGCGAGCCGGCTGGCCCAGGCGGTGCGCGGCGACGATACCGTCAGCCGGCTGGGCGGCGACGAGTTCGTGGTGGTGCTGCGCAACGTCGACACGGTGCAGGAAATCCGCGACATCGTCGAGCAGCGCCTGATCCCGCTGATCCGCGCGCCGCACGACGGCGACGGCAACGAGCTGCGGGTGTCGTGCAGCATCGGTATCGCGGTGTACCCGGAAGACGGTTCCAACCTCGACGAACTGATGCGCCGTGCCGACGCGGCGATGTACGAAGCCAAGGCCGCCGGCCGCGACCAGGTGCGGTTCTTCTCGTCGGAGCTGGACCAGCTGGCCCGCGAGCGCCGCACCATCGAGCAATATCTGCGGGTGGCGCTGGAACACGACGAGCTCAGCCTGCACTACCAGCCGCGGGTCGATGCGATCACGCTGCAGGTGGTGGGCATGGAAGCATTGATGCGCTGGCAGCATCCCGAGCTGGGCAGCGTGTCGCCCGCGGTCTTCATCCCGATAGCGGAAGAGACCGGGCTGATCCGCCCCTTCGGCCTGTGGGCGCTGCAGAAGGCCTGTACCCAGCTGGAGAGCTGGGCCCGATCGGGGCGGGAGCCGATCGCGCTGTCGGTCAACATCTCCACCGTGCAGCTGGGCGACCCCGACGTGCTGGAGTTCCTGCGCGATTTCTTCTCCCGCACCGCGATCGAACCCCGGCTGCTGGAGCTGGAGATCACCGAAACCCAGCTGATGGAGAACGCCGACGCCTCCGGTGCCGCGCTGTCGGCGCTGCGGGCGCTGGGCGTGCGATTCTCCATCGACGATTTCGGCACCGGCTACTCCAGCCTGGCCTACCTGAAGCGCTTCCCGATCGACAAGCTGAAGATCGACAAGTCCTTCGTGCAGGACCTGTTGTCGGACACGACCGATCTGGCGATCGTGCGCGCCATCATCGCGCTCGGCCACAACCTGGGGCTGGGCGTGGTGGCCGAGGGCGTCGAGTCGGCCGCTGCGGCACAGCGCCTGAAGGTGCTGGGCTGCGACGAACTGCAAGGCTTCCATTTCGCGCGCCCGATGGCGGTGCCGCAGCTGGAGGAATGGCTGCAGATGCACTACGCCGCCCGCGATTTGATGGACGACGAGAACGACCTGCACTCGTTGCGCTAGCGGGTCGGCACCGCATGCGCGGCCGGGCGGGGCGGCCGGCCCGGATCGCACCGGCGGGGCATCGCGATGGCCTGCATGCCGGCCGCACGGTGGGTCGGTGCTTACCCTGCCTGGCCCGGTTTTCCCGCATGGGAGACAGCCGCGCGCTGCCGGCCCGTGCCACAGTGGAGGTTCATTCCACCGAAGGAGGCACGATGACCCATCTCCCCACGATCCACGCCCGCGCAGCCCGCGCCGCCGCTGCGGCGCTGACACTCACGCTGGTCCTCGCCGCCGGTGCCGGTGCGCAGGGCACGACCACCAGCGGCACTGCCTCTCCCCACGGCGCTGCGGAGGCGCCGGTGCACCAGAACCGCGGCGCCGGTACGAATGCGGTGGCGGGTGGCAAGCACGATGCCGCCGCCAAGAGGGCCGGCAGCCCCAAGCGCGACGGTGACCTGGGCCGGGCGCCCTTCGGCACCGGCAGCCGCCGCCACGACGCGTCCGCGGCCGGTGCCCCATCCGCGAAGCCCAAGGGCGATGCGGACGGCGCTGCCGGCACCCGCTGACGCGCCGCAGGCCTCGTCCTACCTCGCTGGACGACATGTGCGGTCACACCTTTCGCGGGTGTGCTCTAAGTTGGGTGTTTGGGCATGTCGCCCCCCCTAATTGGAGATACCTATGAAATTCCGCAACAAGATCGCATGCGCTGTCGCCATGGCCGCCTTCGGCGCCACCATCCCCCTGGCATTCGCACAAGGTGCCGGCGGCGCCGGTGGAGCGGGCGGTGCGGGTGCCGGTGGCGCGGGCGGATCGGGCAGCACCGGCAGCGCCACCGGCGCAGGCGCGATGAGCAGCCCGGCCGTCCCCGGCACCGCACCGGGCACGGCCACCACGCCGAGCGGTTCCAACCCGGCCGATGGCACGAAGGGCACGACGCGGGCCGACAAGATGGCGCCAGGCGGCATGTCCCACCAGACGCCTGCCGGCGGCAGCCGCATGGCACCCGGTACTTCGGGTACCACCGGCTCCGGTTCCATGGGCGGTTCCGGCACCGGGACCACGGGTACCGGCACCGGCACCGGCACCCGCTGATTCGTACGTAGCACCGTCCGACCCGGCCGATCCACCTGCGAGGGTGGTCTGACGACGATCCCGCTGCCGAAAGGCAGCGGGATTTGTGGTGACTGGCGTGCGCGGGCGGCTTTTTGCCGGACGCGCGGTTTCCCTATGTTCGTTCCGGTAGTGATGCATTTGAGGCACACGCCCACGATTGCTGAAGTTGCTTCGCAGCGCAGCCCTCGCGCAGCGCATACTGCAGCCATCCGCGGTGCGTGATTGATCCAGGCTTTTCGCCGCCCACAATTTACGAACGCCTGAAAGGCTTCCATGACGACGTTTATTCCCTCGACTCGGGGGAGGCTGTCGTCCCGCGTCGGCGCCCGCCACTGGATCGGCGCTATAGGCTTGGCCGGCATTGCGGTGCTGCCCGCCACCGGCCTGGCCCAGGTGGTGAACCTCGGCACGGCGCAGAATTTCGGCGTGCTCGCAGGAGGGGCGGTTACCAACACCGGTCCCACCAGCGTGATCGGCGACGTCGGCACCTCGCCCGGTACCGCGATCACCGGTTTCCCGCCCGGCGTCACGAGCGGGGCGGTACGCGCCGACGACGGCGTTGCCAGAACCGCGCAGGCGAACCTGACCACGGCGTACGACGCGGCCGCTGCCGCCGCTTGCACGGCGTCTCTCACCGGACAGGATCTCGGCGGCCTGACGCTGACGCCGGGAACCTACTGCTTCGCCGGTAGCGCCCAGCTGACGGGGAACCTGACGCTCGATTTCCAGGGCAATCCCAATGCGGAGTTCTTGTTCAAGGTGGGCACCGCACTGACGACGGCCAGCGGCTCCACCGTGCGGGGCATCAACCATGGCGGCGTGGCCTGCACCCCCAACGTCAACTTCCAGGTCGGCAGCTCGGCCACGCTCGGAAGTGGCACGAACTTCTCCGGCAATGTGCTGGCGCTGACCAGCATCACCCTGGTGTCGGGCTCCAGCCTGCGCGGCCGTGCGCTGGCCCGCAATGGCAACGTCACCGTCGATTCCGCCGTCAGCGTCGGGGGATGCCCCACCGTGCTGGCGGGGGCCGGCGGCGGGGGCGTCGGTGGGGGTGGCAGCGCTGGCACCACCTCGGTACCGACGCTGGCGGAATGGAACCTGATGGTCCTCAGCGCACTCCTGGCGGCCGCCGGGGGCTGGTATGCCCGCCGCAGGGGCAAGCTCGCTTAGCCGCGCGGTGTCGGCCCGGCCGAATTCCGCTTACGGAACGGACCGGGCGGCCGTCCCGCCCACCACAAAGAAAAAAGCCGCCGATCCCGAAGGACCGGCGGCTGTTTCTTTGATCGACTGTCCCGGAAATTCCCGGGACTGCCTGGGCCACAGGCGAATGTGGTGCCGGAGAGATGAATCGAACACCCGACCTTCTCATTACGAATGAGCTGCTCTACCGACTGAGCTACACCGGCTTAAGCCCGCGATTATAGCGTGCCGTGGTAGGCCGTTACGCGCTCGACTTCATTTTTCGATCCCAGCACCACGGCGACGCGCTGGTGCAGCTTGGTCGGCCGGATGTCCAGGATGCGCTCGCGGCCGTCGGTGGCGGCGCCGCCGGCCTGCTCCACCAGCCAGGCCATCGGGTTGGCCTCGTACATCAGGCGCAGCTTGCCGGGTTTCTCGGGCTCGCGCTTGTCCCACGGGTACAGGAAGATGCCGCCGCGGGTCAGGATGCGGTGCACGTCCGAGACCATGCTGGCGATCCAGCGCATGTTGAAGTCTTTCTCGCGCGGGCCTTCCTGGCCCTGCAGGCATTCGTCGATGTAGCGCTTCACCGGTGCATCCCAATGACGCATGTTGCTCATGTTGATCGCGAATTCCTTGGTGTCGGCGGGGATGCGTACATCCTCCTGCGTCAGCACGAAAGAGCCCTGCTCGCGGTCGAGGGTGAACATCGCGACGCCGTTGCCGACCGTCAGCACCAACGTGGTCTGCGGGCCGTAGAGGCAGTAGCCGGCGGCCACCTGCTGGGTGCCGGGCTGCAGGAAGTCGGATTCCTGCACGCCGGGGTGCGCATCGGATTTCTTCAGCACGCTGAAGATGGTGCCGATGCTGACGTTCACGTCGATGTTGCTGGAGCCGTCGAGCGGATCGAACAGCAGCAGGTATTCGCCCTGCGGGTAGCGGCTGGGGATGAGGTGGATGCTGTCCATCTCCTCGCTGGCCATCGCGGCCAGGTGGCCGCCCCATTCGTTGGCCTCGATCAGCACCTCGTTGCTGATGATGTCGAGCTTCTTCTGCACCTCGCCCTGCACGTTCTCGCTGCCGGCGGTGCCCAGCACGTCGCCGAGCGCGCCCTTGCTGACGGCCTGGCTGATGCCCTTGCAGGCGCGCGCGACCACTTCCAGCAGCAGGCGCAGCTGCGCGGGGATGTGGCCGTCGGTGCGTTGTTTCTCGACGAGGTAGCGGGTCAAACTGATTTTTTGCGCCATGGGCGGATGTCCTTCTCGGAAAAATGGGAGCGTGGTGCGGAGCGTGCCGGCTAGTCGGCCAGCGCCCGGTCGATGACTTCGCGGGTGTCCTTGCTCAGCGCGGGGAGGGCGGCGACGCGGGCGATCGCCTCGCGGGCCTGGTCGCGGTAGGCCGGGGCCAGCTTCTTCCAGCGGTCGAGGGCGCGCGCCAGGCGGGCGGCGACCTGCGGGTTGAGCGCGTCGAGCGTCTTCACCTGCTCCACCCAGAACGCATAGCCCGCGCCGTCGGCCCGGTGGAACGCACCGGGGTTGGCGCTGCAGAAGCTGAAGATCACGCTGCGGGCGCGGTTGGGGTTCTTCAGGCTGAAGTCCGGATGGGCCATCAGCTTCTGCACCGCGGGCAGCACGTCGCCGCCGCGGTCGGGCGCACCGGCCTGCATCGAGAACCACTTGTCGAGCACCAGCGCTTCTTTCTTGAAGAGCGCGTGGAAGCGCTCGAGCGCGGGCTTGGCGAGATCGCTGCCGCCCACCACCAGCGCCTGCAGGGCATTGGCGCGGTCGGTCATGTTGTCGGCATCCTTGAAGCGCTGGAAAGCGCGGCCGGGCCAGACGGTGTCGCCCGAGCGGCGGGCGGCCAGGCACAGGTGGGTGAGGGCCAGCCCCGCCAGCGCGCGGCGGCCGGACGACAGCGGGTCGGGCGTGTAGGCGCCGTTGTCGTGGTGCTGCTCCCAGGCCCAGGCCCAGTCGGCCTGCAATGCGGTGGCGATCTGCGAGCGCATCGCCTCGCGCACCACGTGGATCCGCTGCGGATCGACGACGTCCAGCTGCTCGGCGATGTAGCCTTCGGACGGCAGTGTCAGCACCAGGTCCTTGAAGGCCGCGTCGAGCGTCGGATGGCGCAGCACGCCGCGCATCGCCTCCAGGTACTCCGTATCCAGCAATTGGGCATCGAAAGTGCCTGCGGCCGGCGTCTCGCTTCGGCTGTCAGCTATTAAATTAATAGCGCGGCGCAGCGACAGGCGCTGGCCGGCCTCCCAGCGGTTGAACGGGTCGGCGTCGTGGGCCAGCAGGTTGAGCAGGTCGGCGTCGGAATACTCGATGTCGAGCACCACCGGCGCGGAGAAGCCGCGCAGCAGCGAGGGCACCGGCGCCGCGTCCAGGCCGTCGAACACCAGGGTTTCCTGCGGCTCGGTCAGCACGAAGAGCGGTGCCGATACCGGCGCGCCGCCGCCGACGGTGTAGCGCACCGGCAGCGCGGCACCGTCCTGCGCCAGCAGGCCCAGGCGCACCGGGATGACCGAGGGCTGCTTGTCGGGCTGGCCCGGCGTGGCCGCGCAGCTCTGCGACAGGGTGAGGGTGTAGCGGCGCGCGTCGGCGTCGTAGTGGCCCTCGGCCTTGACGCGCGGCGTGCCGGCCTGGCTGTACCAGCGCTTGAACTGCGGCAGCAGGCGCGCCAGGTCCGATTGCGGGTTGGCATCGGCGATGGCCTGCGCGAAATCGTCGCAGGTGACGGCCTGGCCGTCGTGGCGCTCGAAGTAGAGGGTGATGCCCTTCTCGAAGGCTTTGCGGCCCAGCGTGTCGCCTTCGCTCGCCACCAGCGTCTGCATCATGCGGACGACCTCGGCGCCCTTCTCGTAGATGGTGACGGTGTAGAAGTTGCTGATCTCGATGTAGCTGTCGGGCCGCACCGGGTGGGCCATCGGGCCGGCGTCTTCGGGGAACTGGGCGGTGCGCAGGACGCGCACGTCCTCGATCCGCTTGACCGCGCGGGCCGACGGGTCGGCGCACAGGTCCATGCTGAACTCCTGGTCGCGGAAGACGGTCAGACCCTCCTTCAGGCTCAGCTGGAACCAGTCGCGGCAGGTGACCCGGTCGCCCGACCAGTTGTGGAAGTACTCGTGGCCGATGACCGATTCGACGCCCGAGAAATCGGCGTCGGTGGCGGTCGCCTGGCTGGCCAGCACGTACTTGGTGTTGAAGATGTTGAGGCCCTTGTTCTCCATCGCGCCCATGTTGAAGTCGCTGGTCGCGACGATCATGAAGCGGTCGAGGTCGAGCGGCAGGCCGAAGCGCGCTTCGTCCCAGGCGATCGAGGCGATCAGCGAGTTCATCGCGTGCTCGGTCTTGTCGAGGTCGCCGCTGCGCACGAAGATCTGCAGCAGGTGCTCCTTGCCGTTGCGGGCGCGGATCTTCTGCTCGCGCGCCACCAGCTTGCCGGCGACCAGCGCGAACAGGTAGGCGGGCTTCTTGAACGGATCGACCCATTTGGCGAAGTGGCGGCCGTCGGGCAGCGCGCCTTCGTCCATCAGGTTGCCGTTGGAGAGCAGCACCGGGTACTGGGCCTTGTCGGCGCGCAGGGTGACGGTGTAGCTGGCCATCACGTCGGGCCGGTCGAGGAAGTAGGTGATGCGGCGGAAGCCCTCGGCCTCGCACTGGCTGAAGAAGGTTTCCTCGCTCACGAAGATGCCCATCAGCTTGGTGTTCTTGGCGGGGCAGCAGGTGTTGAAGATCTCCAGCTCGAACGGGTCGTTGCCCGCCGGCAGGTTCTCGAGCACCAGGGTGTCGCCGTCCATCCGGAACGAGGTGCCCTGTCCGTTGACCAGCACCCGGGCCAGGTTGAGTTCTTCGCCGTCGAGGCGCAGCGCCTGCGGCACCACCTCGGGGTTGCGGCGCACCTGCATCTTGTTGAGCACCCGGGTCTTGGCCGGGTCGAGGTCGAAGCAGAGATCGACCGTGTCGATCCAGAACGCCGGGGCGGTGTAGTCGGCGCGGTGGATCGCGGGGGACTGGCCTTCACGCATCATGGGAGCTTCTCCGGAAAATTGGGCCGATGTGGCGAAACGAAAGTCGGTGGGGCGGCCCGTGGGGCAGGCCGCCCGGGCTCACACGCCCTGCTTCAGCGAGGCCTCGATGAACACGTCCAGGTCGCCGTCGAGCACCTTCTGGGTGGCCGAGACTTCGACGTTGGTGCGCAGGTCCTTGATGCGGCTGTTGTCCAGCACGTAGCTGCGGATCTGGTGGCCCCAGCCGACGTCGGTCTTGGTGTCTTCCAGCTTCTGCTGCTCTTCCTGGCGCTTGCGCATCTCGAAGTCGTAGAGCCGGGAGCGCAGCCGTTGCCAGGCCACGTCGCGGTTGCTGTGCTGGCTGCGGCCGTCCTGGCACTGCACCACGATCCCGGTCGGGATGTGGGTGAGCCGCACCGCCGAATCGGTCTTGTTGATGTGCTGGCCGCCGGCGCCCGATGCGCGGAAGGTGTCGGTGCGCACGTCCGACGGGTTGATGTCGATCTGGATCGAATCGTCGATCTCCGGATAGACGAACACCGAGGCGAACGAGGTGTGCCGGCCGCCCGACGAATCGAACGGGCTCTTGCGCACCAGCCGGTGCACGCCGGTCTCGGTGCGCAGCAGGCCGAAGGCGTACTCGCCCTCCAGCTTGATCGTGGCGCTCTTGATGCCGGCAGTGTCGCCGGCCGTCTCGTCCTCGACCGTCGCCTTGAAGCCCTTGCGCTCGGCGTACTTCAGGTACTGGCGCAGCAGCATGCTGGCCCAATCGCAGGCCTCGGTGCCGCCGGCGCCGGCCTGGATGTCCAGGAAGGCGTTGAGCGGATCGGCCTCGTTGCGGAACATGCGGCGGAACTCGAGCTGCTCCACGTCGGCGGCGAGCAGGGCCACGTCGGCCTCGATCGAGGCCAGGCCGTCGAAGTCGCCTTCTTCCTTCGACATCTCGAAGAGCTCGGCGTTGTCCGACAGCTCGCGGGTGAGCTTCTCCAGCATCAGCACGACGCCGTCGAGCGCCTTCTTTTCCTTGCCCAGCTCCTGCGCGCGCTTGGGGTCGTTCCAGACCGTCGGGTCTTCGAGCGATGCGTCTACCGTGCGCAGGCGTTCTTTTTTAGCATCGAAGTCAAAGATACCCCCGTAACTCGGCCGTCCTGGCGCTCAGGTCGGAGATCTGGTTGCCGATGAGGTTGATGCGTTCTGCGTCCATGGGAATCCTGTGCGTGGCGGGTGGGAAAGAGGCGGGAAAAGCCTGCAAGCCGGCATTTTCTCATGCGGTGCAAGAATGTCGGCCGCGCAGCAGCAGGCTGCCGCAGTTTTGAGGAAACCGAGCCATGTTCCCGTTGTCTTCTTGGTGGCACGGCGCGATCGATGCGCTGTCCGCGCATCTGGTCGTGCCCGCGCTGGCGGCGCTGCATATCGGCGCCGCGGCAGGCGACCCGCGCGAAATCGCCGAAGCGCTGATGATCGCAGCGCTGCAGCTGGTGCTGATCGCCGGCGTGATGCGGCCGCTGGAGAGCTGGCGGCCCGCCGAGCAGTGGCCCGACCGGCGGTTGACCGCGGTCGACCGCCACTACACGCTGCTGATGCTGCTGGGCCTGTTGCCGCTGTTCAGCTTCCTGGTGCTGCTGCCGTTCGCCCACCTGCTCGACGGCGGCCCGGCCGCGGCCGAGGTGTCGGGCCTGCGGCGCTGGTTTCCGTGGTTCGAGGCGCATCCGGTAGCGATGTTCGCCGTCTACTACCTGGTCTACGACTGCGTGTATTACTGGATGCACCGCGCCCAGCATGCGATCCCGTGGTGGTGGGCGCTGCACAGCCTGCACCACAGCCAGCGGCAGATGAGCTGCTGGACCAACGACCGCGACTGCTACCTCGACGGCATGCTGCAGGCCTTCGTGCTGGCCAGCGTGGGCCTGGTGATGGGCGTCGATCCGTCCGAGTTCGCGCTGCTGATGCTGATCGGCGAACTGGTGCAGAACTTCTCCCATGCCAACGTGGCCCTGGGCTTCGAGCGCTGGGGCGACCGGCTGCTGGTGACACCCTTGTTCCACCGGCGGCACCACATGCTGCGCGACCCCGACCGGCCGACGCTGCACAACTGCAATTTCGGCCAGATGTTCCCGTTCTGGGACCGGCTTTTCGGCACTGCGCTCTACGGCGAGCCGCTGCGGCCGACGGGCGTGAGCGACCCGGTGGTCGATGCCGACAACGACCGCGGCCTCGTCGCCCAGCAGTGGCACACGCTGCGGCGCTTCTGGGCCACTGTCCGCCGGCGCGACGGCTGGAGGCCGGGCGACGTGTCGTTCGGCGGGCCGGGCTATGCGCCGGTGCGGGATGCCGCACAGCCGCTGCCTGCCACCGACGGGCACCGTGCGACGCCGCTGTCCCCGGATAGGAATGGAAAAGGGCTGTAGCCGGCGTCCTGAGCAGGCCACCAGCTCTGCATTCGATAGCAAACCGCCCCGGCTGTGCGCGCCGCCCTTACGCCGCCTCGACCCGCGGCGCCACCTTCGGCAGCCATACGCTGAAGGTCGATCCGGCACCCGGGGTGCTCGACACCCCGATCGTGCCGCCGTGCGCCTCGACGATCTGGCGGGTGATGTAGAGGCCCAGGCCCAGGCCGGCGCTGGTGCCGCGGTCGCCGACGCGCTCGAACTGGTTGAAGATGCGCTGCTGGTCTTCCTGCGCGATGCCGCGGCCGTGGTCGCGCACGTCGATCCGCACGCCGCCGTTCCATTCGGCGACCAGCAGCTCCACCGGCTTGCCGGGGCCGTAGCGCATCGCGTTGGTCAGCAGGTTGGTCAGCACCTGCTCGATGCGGAACTCGTCCAGCTCGGTCTCCAGCGCCGGGGGCGACTGCAGGCCCATCGCGCATTCGGCGGCGGCGGCCTGGTGGGTGAAGCTCTCGACCAGGCGGGCGACCAGCTCGGCGATGTCGAAGCGCTTGGGCAGGATCGACAGGGTGCCGCGCTGCAGCCGGGTGACGTCGAGCATGTCGTCGATCAGGCGGATCATGGCCTTGATGTGGCGCTCGTCGCGCTCGACCATGGTGCGCAGCTGGTCGGGCGCGAAGGCGTCGAGCTTGCCGCGGGCCAGGTGCATCTTGCGCACCTGCGCCTCCAGGAACAGGGTGTTGAGCGGGGTGCGCATCTCGTGCGAGACCATCGACATGAAGTCGTCCCGCACCCGCACCGCGCGCTGCAGCTCGCCCTGGGTGGCCTGCAGGTCGGCCAGCAGCAGCTCCTGCTGGCGGCGCGACTGCTCCAGCGCCTCCAGCTGCAGCCGCAGGGCCTGGCGCTGGCGGTAGAGGTCGACGAACACGGCGACCTTGGTGCGCACCGCGTGCGGGTCGAGCGGCTTGTGCAGGAAATCGACCGCGCCGCTCTCGTAGCCCTGGAAGGCGTAGTTCATCTCGTGCCCGGCGGCGCTGACGAAGACGATCGGGATGTGCCGGGTGCGCTCGGTGCCGCGCATCAGCTCGGCCAGCTCGAAGCCGTTCATGCCGGGCATCTGGACGTCGAGGATGGCCAGGGCGTATTCGTGGCGCAGCAGCTGGGCGAGCGCCTCGTCGGCCGAGCGGGCCTGGTGGACGATGCGGTCGTCCTGGCGGATCAGCGCCTCCAGGGCCAGCAGGTTCTCCGGCAGGTCGTCGACGATGAGGACTTTCGCCTCGGGAACGGTTTTCAGCATGATGAGGTCCTGTCGAGCTCGACGAGCAGTTGGCGCAGGGCGCGCAGGGGCAGCACCCGGTCGGGGCGCCGGAGCGCGATCGCGGCTTCGGGCATGGTGTCGATCCGCGCTTCGGCCGGGTCCTGCACCGCGGTGAAGCCGCCGCGGGCGGCCACCGCGGCCATGCCGGCGGCGCCGTCGGCGCTGGCGCCGGTCAGCAGCATCGCGGCCATCCGGCGGCCGTAGGCATGGGCGGCGGACTCCAGCAGCACGTCGATCGACGGCCGCGAGAAGTGCACCGGCCCGTCGCAGCTCAGGGAAAAGCTGCGGTCGGGCTCGACCTGCAGGTGGTAGGAGGGCGGCGCGAAGTACAGGGTGCCGGCCTGGATCGGCTCGCCCGAGCGGGCCTCCCGCACCGCCACCGCCAATCGCTGGGAGAACACCTCGGCCAGGTGGCTGTGGCGGTCGTCCGGCAGATGCAGCACCGCGACCAGCGGCAACCGAAAGTGGGCCGGCAGCTCGGAGAAGAGCTGCAGCAGCGCATCGACGCCGCCGGCCGAGGCGCCGATGGCGACCACCGCGGTGCCGCTGGGCACCGGGCGCTGGAAGAGGGGGGCCGCCAGGCCCGCGATGGGCGCCACTAGCGTTTCCGGTAAATGCGCTCGTTGCGCGCCACCGGCTCGAAGCCTTCGGCATGCGCCGAAAAGTCGAGCGTTTCCTTGCTGCCCAGGCCCAGGAAGCCCCTGCGGCAGAGCGACTCGCGGAACAGGCCCAGGGCCCGGTCCTGCAGCTTCTTGTTGAAGTAGATCAGCACGTTGCGGCAGGAGATGAGGTGTGTCTCGGCGAAGACGCTGTCGGTCGCCAGGCTGTGGTCGGCGAAGGTGATGTGCTCGCGCAGCGATTTGTCGAACAGCACGCCGTCGTAGGCGGCGGTGTAGTAGTCCGACAGTGTCGCGCTGCCGCCCGCCTCGCGGTAGCTGGCGGCGTAGCCGGCGATGTGCTCGCGGGCGAAGATGCCGCGCTGGGCCTTCTCCAGAGAGCGGGGGTTGATGTCGGTCGCATACAGGATGCTGCGCTCCAGCAGGCCCTCTTCACGCAGCAGTATCGCGAGCGAATAGACCTCTTCGCCGGTGCTGCAGCCGGCCACCCACACCTTGATCGACGGGTAGGTGCGCAGCACCGGCACCACGTGCTGGCGCAGCGCCAGGAAGTAGGCCGGGTCGCGGAACATGTCGCTGACCGGGATGGTGAGGATCTGCAGCAGCCGGCCGAACGCGTCGGGGTGGTGCAGCAGCTTCTCCTGCAGGCCGCTGACGGTGGCGCAGTCGAACTGCGGCAGGGCGTGCAGCACCCGCCGGCGCAGCGAGGCGACCGAGTAGTCGCGGAAGTCGTAGCTGTACTGCTGGTAGATCGCCTCTACCAGCAAGCGCAGTTCGATCTCCAGCGTATCGACGGGGACGAGCGGCTGCACCATCAGCCGACCGTGCGCTCCATCTTGGGCATCCAGACGCGCAGCAGCGAGAACAGGCGGTCCAGGTCGATCGGCTTGGCCAGGTAGTCGTTGGCGCCGGCCTTCAGGCACTGCTCCTGGTCGTCCTTCATCGCCTTGGCGGTGACGGCGATGATCGGCAGCTTCTGCCAGGCGGGGTTCTGGCGGATCTGGCGGGTGGCCTCCAGGCCGTCCATCTCCGGCATCATCACGTCCATCAGCACCAGGTCGATGTCGGGCACCGCGCCGAGCCGCTCCAGCGCCTCGCGGCCGTTGCGGCCGATCTCGACGAACGCGCCCTTGTGCTCCAGTGCGCTGGTGAGGGCGAAGATGTTGCGCACGTCGTCGTCGACCAGCAGGATCTTGCGGCCCTCGAACAGCTTGTCGCGGCTGCGGGCGGTGCGCAGCATCGTCTGGCGCTCGGTGGAGAGCTCGGCCTCGACCTTGTGCAGGAAGAGGGTGACCTCGTCGAGCAGCCGCTCGGGCGAGCGGGCGCCCTTGATGATGATCGAGTGCGAGTAGCGCAGCAGGTCGGCCTCTTCCTCGCGGGTGAGGTTGCGGCCGGTGTAGACGATCACCGGCGGGAACGAGCAGATCTCTTCGCCCGACATGCGCTTGAGCAACTCGTTGCCGCTCATGTCGGGCAGCTTCAGGTCGATGATCATGCAGTCGTAGACGTTGGCGCGCAGCAGGCCCAGGGCTTCCTCCCCGAACTCGACCGCGGTGATCTCCACGTCGTCGTCGCCGATGAGGTGGACGATGCTCTCGCGCTGGCGGGCGTCGTCCTCCACCACCAGCACCCGCTTGACCTTCTGGGTGAGCTTGTCCTCGAGCTTCTGGAAGATGCCCTTGAGCTGCTCGCGGGTCGTGGGCTTGGTGGCGTAGCCGATCGCACCCAGTTGCAGCGCGGATTCGCTGCGGTCTTCGGCCGAAATGACGTGCACCGGGATGTGGCGCGTCTGCGGGCTTTCCTTCAGGCGCTGCAGCAGGGTGATGCCGGGACGGTCGGGCAGGCCCATGTCGAGCAGGATCGCGTCGGGCACGTGCTTCTGCGCCAGCACGAAGCCGTCTTCCGCGCCGTGGGCCACCAGGCAGCGGTAGTTCAGTTCGTGGGCGAGGTCGTAGAGGATGTGGGCGAACTTCGGCTCGTCCTCCACCACCAGCACCCAGCGCTGGCCCGACGCGCTCTGCTCGCGGTCGTCGGCGAAGGTGGGCGCGGGCACCGGCGCGCGCGGCGCGGCCTGGGGCTGCACCGGAGCGGGCAGGGCGTAGGGGGCGGCGGCGGGCGCGGGTGCGGCGGCACCGACCGTGCCACGCTGGGGCGGCGTCGGCGACACGGCCGGCGCCACGGCGGCCTGCCGCTGCTCGTAGTTGCGCGGCAGCACCAGCAGGAAGGTGCTGCCCTGGCTGGGCGTGCTGTCCACCGTCAGGGTGCCGCCCAGCAACTGGGCCAGGTCGCGCGAGATGGTCAGGCCCAGGCCGGTGCCGCCGTAGCGCCGGCTGGTGGTGCCGTCGGCCTGGCGGAAGGCCTCGAAGATCGCCGCCTGCTGCTCCGGGGCGATGCCTATGCCCGAATCCTTGACGTTGAACCGCACCTGGCCGTCGGTGCCGCTGTCGATCGTCAGGACGACGCTGCCGTGGTCGGTGAACTTGACCGCGTTGGAGAGCAGGTTCTTCAGCACCTGCTCGATCCGCTGCCGGTCGGTGAAGATGGAGGTGGGCGCGCCGGGAGCGATCACGACCCGGAAATCGAGCTTCTTCTCCTTGGCGAGCGGCTCGAAGGTGACCCGCAGCGCGTCGGCCAGGCGCTGCATGCCGACTTCCTGCGGCCGCATGTCGAGCTTGCCGGCCTCGACCTTCGAGATGTCGAGGATGTCGTTGATCAGGTTCAGCAGGTCGTTGCCGGCGCCGTAGATCGAATCGGCGAACTTCACCTGCTCGGTGCTCAGGTTGCCGTTGGGGTTGTCGGCCAGGAGCTTCGCCAGGATCAGCGAGCTGTTGAGCGGCGTGCGCAGCTCGTGCGACATGTTCGCGAGGAACTCCGACTTGTAGCGGCTCGCGCGCTGCAGCTCGTCGGCCCGCTGCTCCAGCTGGTCGTGCGCGGTGTTGAGCGCCAGGTTGCGCTGGTCGAGCATCACCGCCTGCGAGGCCAGGCGCTCGTTGGTCTGCTGCAGCTCTTCCTTCTGCACCTCCAGGCTGGCCTGCGATTCCTTCAGCACCCGCGACTGCTCTTCGAGCTCTTCGTTGGCGATGCGCAGTTCCTCCTGCTGCACCTGCAACTCTTCGTTGAGCTGCTGCGTCTCGGCCAGCATGTCCTGCAGCCGCTGGCGGAAGCGCGCCGCCTCGACCGAGCTGCCGATGTTGTTGGCGACCAGCGCCAGGAATTCGGCATCGCGCGACTCGAGCGGCCGCAGGAAGCCCAGCTCGATCACGCCGTTGACGTCGCCGTCGTTGTCGATCGGCAGCACCGCACCGCTGCGCGGCAGGCCCTCGCCCAGGCCCGAGCTGACCCGGATGTAGCCGGCCGGCACCTCGTCGAGCCGGATCAGCCGCTTCTCGTGCGCCGCCTGGCCGACCAGGGTTTCCGCGCCCTGCAGCGCATGGTGCTCTTCCTGCAGCGCGCGGCTGAAGCCGTAGCTGGCGACCCGTTTGAGGCCTTCGGTGTTGTCGCGCACGTAGACGGCGCCGACCGTCGCGCCCAGGTAGCGGCCCATGAATTCCAGCACGCTGCGGCCGAGCACCGGCAGCGCCTGCTGGCCGATCATCGTGTCGGCGAGCTGGCTCTGGCCCTCGCGCAGCCAGGCCTGGCGCTGCAGTTTCTCGGCGTATTCGGCCTGCTGGCCCAGCACCCGGTCGTAGATGGCCGAGACGCGCTTGAGCTCGCGCCGTCCGAAATACGCCAGGCTGCCGCCGAAGACGACGCTGAACAGCAGGTACAGCACCACCACCAGCACGGTGGTGTTGTGCGCCGTCTCGTTGCGGGTGACCCGCAGCCGCTCTTCCTGGCTGGTGAACTCGGCGAATTCGCGGCGCACCTCGTCGGTCAGGCGCTTGCCGCGGCCGGTACCGATGATCTCGCGGTCGACCGTGCCGTTGGCGCGGCGAAAGGCGATCACTTCCTGCGAATACTTCAGCCACTCGGTCTGCAGCGCCTCGATCCGGTTCAGGCGCGTCACCTGTGCGGCGTTGTCGGACACCAGCGCGCGCAGGTTGGCCAGGCCCACGGCCATCCGCGGCCGGGCCAGCTCGTACGGGTCGAGGAACTGCGGATTGCCGGTGATCACGAAGCCGCGCATGCCGGTCTCCATGTCGGCGCTCAAGGCCGAGAGTTCGTAGCCCTGGCTGATGACCTGGTCGGTGTGCTCCACCCAGCGGATGGTGGAGAGCAGGTAGAAGATCAGCCCGACGAAGATGGCGGCGCCGGCCAGGCCGAGCAGCAGGGGCAGCACCACGGTGCGCGACAGGATCTTGCGGAACGTCTCGGGATGGATCGTGGACTGACTGTTCATGGTCGGGTCGTGTTCGCGGCGACAGGGCCGTGAAGGGGCAATAAAGATCGGGGTAGAACCGGGCGCGCTGAGTGTGCCCGACAAAGGACCCTCCGCGCGTAGGGAAACGGCGGATTCTGGCGTGCCGGGGCCGGTTTCGGGCCCGGCGAGACGACGGCACGGGCAGCGCCGTCATCGGTGAAGCCAGCGGCCGGTGGCGACCGGCCGTGCGTCGTCAGCGCAGGAAATCCTCGATCAGCGCCGCGACCCGCTCCGGCTGGTCGTGGTGCAGCATGTGGCCGGCGTCCGCCACCTGCACGCTGCGGCAGTCGGGCACGCTCCGCAGCCGGGCGTGGTACTCGGGCAAGGTGTAGCGGTCCTGCCACCAGCGCGCCATCGCGTTGTCAGCCGCTTCCACCGACAGCACCGGCGCGGTGATCCGGGCGTAGTGGGCCAGGGCTTCCTCCACCCGGTAGAGCTGCGGGTTGACGATCTTGTGGGCCGCGTCGCCCAGGATGCGCCAGCCTTCGCCGCCGTCGGGCGTCGCGACCGGCTGCGCCCAGTGCAGCGCCAGCCAGGCGGCCTTGTCGGCGCCCAGGCGCGGGTTGGTCTTCATCAGGCGGCGGGCCACGCCGTCGGCACTCTCGTAGGTCTTGAGCGCCAGCTCCCCGCGACCGAGGGCCTTGATCTCGTCGATCCAGCGGGCATGGCGCTCGGGTGCGGCGTCGGGCTGGGTCGCGGGCATGCCGAAGCCTTCCAGGTTCACCAGCCGGCGCACCCGGGCCGGCCGTACGCCGGCATAGAGCATCGCCACGTTGCCGCCCATGCTGTGGGCGACCAGGTCGACCGGCGCGTCCGCGGACCAATGGTCGATCAGCATGTCGAGGTCGGCCAGGTAGTCGGCGAACCAGTAGCTGTCGGTGGGCGGGCTCTCGGTCAGGCCGAATCCCCGCCAGTCGGGTGCGAGCACCTGGCGGTCTTCGGCGAGCGCGTCCACCACGAACTGCCACGAGGCGCCGACGTCCATCCAGCCGTGCAGCAGCACCAGCGGCGGCCGGCCCGGCTGCGGCGTGCCCCAGGTGCGCACGTGGTAGCGCAGGTGGCGGAGCGGGACGAAGGTGCTGTGGTGCGGTCGGCGGGGTTGGTACATGCGGCGGATCATAGGAAAGGCGGCGCGCTGAGGCGGTCCGGTGCAGGACAGGGACGTGCGCGGGCCGGACGAGTTGCTATTGAAAGTATAGCGGCTGGCCGGCACGGAAAGCCGGCTGCGGCCCCTATTCCTGCGAAACCGCGAAGGGCGGCTCCGGCTCCCCGCCGCCCGCGCCCGGCGGCTGCAGCCGCCGGCCGAAGCTGGTGTAATGACCGCCGATCCAACCTTTCCATCCCCCCTTTATGTCCATGCAAACCCTTCCGCTCGGCCGCAGCGATCTCCGCGTCACCCCCATCTGCCTGGGCACCATGACCTTCGGCGAGCAGGTGGCCGAAGCGGATGCGCATGCGATCCTCGACCGGGCGCTGGAGCGCGGCGTCAACTTCATCGACACCGCCGAGATGTACGCGGTGCCGGCGCGCGAGGAGACCTACGGCGCCACCGAGAAGATCATCGGCAACTGGTTCGCCCGCAGCCCCGGCCTGCGCCAGAAGGTGGTGCTGGCGACCAAGGTGGCCGGCCCCTCGCGCGGCATGCCCTGGGTGCGGGAGGGCACGGGCATGACCGCCGCCGACATCGCCGCATCCTGCGACGCCAGCCTGCGCCGGCTGCAGACCGACACCATCGACCTCTACCAGATCCACTGGCCCGAGCGCCATGTGCCGGCCTTCGGCAACGTGTACTACGACCCGGCCAAGGAAACCTCGGCCACCCCGATCCACGAGCAGCTGGAAGCGCTGGGCAAGCTGGTGCAGGCCGGCAAGGTGCGCGCCATCGGCCTGTCGAACGAATCGCCCTACGGCGTGCACGAGTTCGTGCGCCTGGCCGAGCAGCACGGCCTGCCGCGCGTCGCCACGGTGCAGAACCCGTACTGCCTGGTGAACCGCACGGTCGAGAACGGGCTGGACGAGACGATGCACCGGCTGGAGGTGTCGCTGCTGGCCTACTCGCCGGTCGCCTTCGGCCTGCTGACGGGCAAGTACGACAAGAGCGGCATCGGTGGTCCCGACGCACCGAAGGAGGGGCGCCTGGCGAAGTTCGAATCGATGAAGAAGCAGCGTTGGGGCCGCCCCGAGGCGCTGGAGGCCGCCCGCCGCTACAACGACCTGGCCCGCAGCCATGGCCTGACCCCCACCCGCATGGCGCTGGCCTTCTGCTACACCAAGTGGCAGGTCGCCAGCACCATCATCGGCGTGACCACGCTGGCGCAGCTCGACGAGGACATCGACGCCTGGGGCACGACCCTGTCGCCCGAGGTGCTGGCCGAGATCGACGCGATCCGCTGGGAATTGCGCGATCCGGCGCTGTAAGGACGATGGCCAAGAAAGAGCATGTTTCCGAGACGCCCGCCACGCAGATGCTGCGGGCGCGCGGCGTGGCGTTCACCGAGCACCCTTACGAATACCTGGAGCACGGCGGGGCGCAGCACAGTGCGGCGGTGCTGGGCTTCGATCCTTTCACCGTGGTGAAGACCCTGGTGATGCAGGACCAGGACGCCAAGCCCCTGCTGGTGCTGATGCACGGCAACCGCAAGGTCTCGACCAAGAACCTGGCGCGGCAGATCGGCGCCAAATCGGTCGAGCCGTGCAGGCCCGAGGTGGCCCACCGGCACAGCGGCTACCTGGTCGGCGGCACCTCGCCCTTCGGGACCCGACGCGCGATGCCGGTCTACATCGAGGCGACCATCCTGGCGCTGCCGCGGATCTGCATCAACGGCGGGCGGCGCGGCTACCTGGTGGGGATCGATCCGCAGGTCTGCGTGGACCTGCTGGCCGCCCGGACGGTGCAGTGCGCGCTGGCAGAATAGCCGCCGCGCCGATCCACCATCCATCGCACCGCGCCCTCGCTGCCGCCGCGCACCGCAGGGGCCGCGGGCCACCGAGACAGCCGTGATGAATTCCTACCTTCCCGCCCTGGCCGCGCTCGCGGCGTACTGCATCGGATCGCTGTCGTTCGCGGTCATCGTCAGCCGCGCGATGGGGCTGGACGACCCGCGCAGCTACGGCAGCGGCAATCCCGGCGCCACCAACGTGTTGCGGTCCGGCAGCAAGAAGGCCGCGATCGCCACGCTGCTGCTCGATGCCGCCAAGGGCTGGCTGCCGGTGGCGCTGGTGCGCCTCTACGGCGCCGAGTGGGAGCTGGGAGGCGGCACCGTGGCCCTGGTGGCGCTGGCCGCGTTCCTGGGCCACCTGTGGCCGGTGTTCTTCCGCTTCCAGGGCGGCAAGGGCGTGGCGACGGCGCTGGGCGTGCTGTACGGCATCGACCTCTGGCTGGGCCTGGCGGTGTCCGCCACCTGGCTGGTGATCGCCTTCTTCTTCCGCTATTCGTCGCTGGCCTCGCTGGTGGCCGCGGCCTTCGCGGTCTTCTTCTACCGCTTCGGCAACGGCATCGCCTGGACCGCCGACCCCTGGATCGCCTCCGCCATCGCCGCGATGGCCGCCCTGCTGGCCTGGCGCCACCGCGAGAACGTCCGCCGCCTGGTGGCCGGCACCGAATCCCGCCTGGGCTCGAAGGCGAAGCCGAAAGCCTGATGCAGCGCCATCAACCGCGCCCGCGCAACGCGGGCACGGTTGTTACTACCAGGGATGCCGTGGAACCGGCTTCGCCGGGCCACCGGTATCGCCCCCGGAAGGGGGTGGGCGAAGACACGCAGTGCGGAGCCTGGGGGCGAGCTAAGTCACCACCTGCTGTTCTGTCCACGAGGCGATCTGGCGGCTGGCCTGCACGCCCACCTGCAGCACCAGCCGGTGGTCCAGCGGTGGTACCTGGTCGTGCGACAGGGCCGAGCGGATCCGCGGCGCGCCCGAGGCCAGCCGGTGCAGCCGCGGTCGGCGCAGCGGCTGCTTCTGCGCATCGAGCATGACCGCCACCACCGGCTTGTTGGCGACCGGGCTGCGGCGCACCACGACCGCGGTCTCGCCGCTGGTCAGGTCGACGAAGGTGCCGGGCGGGCAGAGACCCACCGCCCGCACCAGCGCGTAGCCCACCTCGTCGCGGTAGTCGTCGCGGCCACCCAGGACGGCACGTACCGAGTCGAGCGCGGTGCGGCCGGTACGGGAGCTGCGCGGGCTGATCATGGCGGCGTAGCGGTCGATGGTGTGCAGCACATGCGCCAGGCGCGCGGCCGGCGCCATGTCGACCAGCGTGGCGCGGGCGTTGTCGGCGCCGTGGTGGCAGCGCACCACCTCCAGCCAGACGGCATCCTCCACCCCCAGGCGGGTGAGCATCGCCTCGCCGTCGGTCGCGTGGTGGCGGATCACCTGGCGCTGCTGGGTGCTGGGCCGCTCCTTCTGCGAGGACAGGCGGTTCTGCACGTCGGTCATCGCCACGTTCATCGTCATCGCGGCGTGGACCAGCGTGTCGCGCTCGGCCCGGGGCAGTGCCA
This sequence comes from Sphingomonas sp. NCPPB 2930, assembly GCA_042867185.1. Lineage (GTDB taxonomy): Bacteria > Pseudomonadota > Gammaproteobacteria > Burkholderiales > Burkholderiaceae_C > Xylophilus. The sequence goes on from JBHZQV010000004.1 coordinate 156,233, forward strand.
ATTCATCGGCCACGATGTGGCAGAGCGCCGCGCAGACCAGCGCGTGCGAGGCGCTGTAGCCCACCGAAGAGGTCGAGGCCAACTGGAACAGCAGGTAGAGCGCCGTGTCCACGTCCTGCAGCACCAGCGCCTGCATCCAGCGGTCGTACTGCAGCACCTTCTGCGGGAAATCCTGCACGTTGAGCGGCCGCGTCAGGATGATCGACAGGCCCGACTCCAGGTCCGACCACAGGCTCAGCAGGTCTTCCGACCCATGGTCGGTGGCGGCTGGCAGGGACGTGGGATGGGGCATGGTCGGCGGCAGACGGATAACGGCGTGCGGACGGGCGCGGCGCGGTTCGGCAGTTCGGGGTTGGAAGGGGACGCCGCGCTAGTCGCGGAAGTTGTTGAAGCTGATCGGGATGTCGACCACTTCTTTTTTCAGCAGGGCCATGGCCGCCTGCAGGTCGTCGCGCTTGGCGCCGGTGACGCGCACCGCGTCGCCCTGGATCGCCGCCTGCACCTTCATCTTGCTGTCCTTGATGGTGCGCTGGATCTTCTTGGCCAGCTCGGCCTCGATCCCGTTGCGGACCTTGATCACCTGCTTGACCTTGTCGCCGCCGATCTTCTCGACCTTGCCGATGTCCAGAAAACGCACGTCGACGTTGCGCTTGGTGAGCTTGTTGCGCAGGATGTCCTCGACCTGAGTGAGCTGGAATTCGGCATCGCCGAACATCGTGATGTCCTTGTCCTTCAGCTCGATGGCGGCCGAGGTTCCCTTGAAATCGAAGCGGGTGACGATTTCCTTGGTCGTGTTGTCGACCGCGTTGCGGACCTCCGGCAGATCGGCTTCGCAAACGGTATCGAAAGAAGGCATGTCGGAACTCCAGGCGTGAACGTAGAAACAACGCTCCATGTTATGCCAAAGCCCGGCCCCTCCCGCGTCGGAAAACACGCTGTCGCCGCCGCCGGTCAGTAGCGCTTGTCGAGCACCATCTGGTCGTTGGTACGGGTCATCTGGAACCGGTTGAGGTAGCTGTTGCCCAGCAGCACGTAGGGCATCGGCTGCGGCGTGACGAAGGCCTCGACGTCGTAGATCTCCACGTCGCCCACCCGCACCTGCGCCAGCCGGGTGCGCCAGCCCTGCACGTTGCCGTTGGCGGTGCGCATCTGCACCGGTTCGCCGTCCTTGAAGCGCAGGCCGATGCGCTCGGCCTCTTCCTGCGACAGGCCGATGCCGCTGGCGCCGGTATCGACCATGAACTGGGTCACCTGGCCGTTGATGCTGCCCTGCGGCATGAAGTGGCCGCGGCTGTCGCTCACCATCACGATCCGGCGGCCGCCGCCCGCCGGCGTCGCGGCGCCCACCAGCGCAGGCGTGCCGCCCAGGACCAGCGTCGCCCGGGCGCCGCCCACCTCCACCACCGCGTCGTTCCGGGTCACCGACACCAGCCGCACGCCGCGGGCCGAATCGCCAGGGGCCAGGGCGCGGGTTTCGCCGTCGATCACCAGCAGCGCCTTGGCACCCAGCACGCCGGCCAGCGCCACCGCGGGCGCGGCCTGCACCGCCGGGCCGGCAACGCACAGGGCCGATGCCAGCAGCGCGCCGTGCAGCAGGCGGCGCGGGCGGTGGGCGGCGGTGCCGTGCGGTGCGAGAGGCATGGGGAAGACCCGAGGTGAGAAAATGCCGCGGATGTTAGTCGAGAACAACGTCGCACTGCGGCCCTACAACACCTTCGGCATCGTCGCCCGCGCCCACCGCCTGGTGCGGATCACCGGCGAAGACGATGTCCATGCCCTGCTGGCCGACCCCGCGCTGGCCGCAGCGCCCAAGTTCGTCCTGGGCGGCGGCAGCAACATCGTGCTGACCGGCGACGTGCGGCCGCTGGTGCTGAAGGTGGAGGTGCCCGGCCGCCGGGTGGTCGAGGCCGCCGAGCGGCACTGGATCGTCGAGGCCGGCGCCGGAGAGGGCTGGCACGACATCGTCGCCTGGACCGTGTCGCAGGGCATCCCCGGCCTGGAGAACCTGGCGCTGATCCCCGGCACCGTCGGCGCGTCGCCGGTGCAGAACATCGGTGCCTACGGGGTCGAGCTGCAGGACCGCTTCCATTCGCTGGACGCGATCGACCTGCAGACCGGCCGCCTGTTCACCCTGCATGCGGCGCAGTGCGGCTTCGGCTACCGCGATTCGATCTTCAAGCACGCCGCCGCCGGCCCGCACGGCCTGGGGCTGGCGGGCCGGGCGCTGATCCTGCGGGTGCGATTCCTGCTGCCGCGGCCCTGGAAGCCCGAGCTGGGCTACCTGGAGCTGGAGTGCCGCCGCGCCGAGGCCGGCGTGGACGCTCCCACGCCCCAGCAGATCTTCGACTGGATCTGCGAGATCCGCCGCGCCAAGCTGCCCGACCCGAAGGTGGTCGGCAACGCCGGCAGTTTTTTCAAGAACCCCACCGTCTCCCCCGACCAGTGCGCCGACATCATCGCCCGCGAGCCGAAGATCGTGCACTACCCGATGCCCGACGGTTCGATCAAGCTGGCGGCGGGCTGGCTGATCGACGCCTGCGGCTGGAAGGGCAAGGCGGTCGGGCACGCCGCGGTGTACGAGAAGCAGGCGCTGGTACTGGTGAACCCCGGGGTGGCCGACCCGGCGACTTGTGCGACGGGCGGGGAGGTGATGACGCTGGCGAAAGCCATCCAGACCAGCGTGTACGAGCGGTTCGGGATCTTGCTGGAGCCGGAGCCGGTGGTGGTGTGAGGCGGACGGTCGAACCCCGGCCCGGGGTTTGCGTGGAAGCTTCGTCGCAAAAGCGAAACGGCCACCGCGAGGTGGCCTTTCCGCGGGAACGCCGAAACCGCCTGATGCTATTTATTCGATAGCTATAGGCCGGTTTCCGGTGCCGGCCCCGGCTACTTTTCCTTTGAAAAGTACCGGTGCGGTAGCTGCTAGTCCCTCGGGGTCTTTTCGTCCGTCAACTGCGGCAGCGCCGTGCCACCGCCCACCGTCAGCAGCCCGGCCTTGGTGTAGATCGCCAGCTTGTCCCGCGTGTCCACGATGTCCAGATTGCGCATGGTCAACTGGCCGATCCGATCTGCAGGTGAGAACGGGGCGTCTTCCACCTTTTCCATCGACAGGCGCTCGGGCTTGTAGGTCAGGTTGGACGAGACAGTGTTCAGGATCGAGTAGTCGTTGCCGCGGCGCAGCTCGACCGTCACCTCGCCGGTGACGGCGCGGGCCACCCAGCGCTGGGCGGTTTCGCGCAGCATGATGGCCTGGGGGTCGAACCAGCGGCCCTGGTAGAGCAGGCGGCCGAGCTTCTTGCCGTTGTCGCGGTACTGCTCGATCGTGTCCTCGTTGTGGATGCCGGTGACCAGCCGCTCGTAGGCGATGAACAGCAGCGCCAGGCCGGGCGCCTCGTAGATGCCGCGGCTCTTGGCCTCGATGATGCGGTTCTCGATCTGGTCGCTCATGCCCAGCCCATGGCGGCCGCCGATGCGGTTGGCTTCCAGGATCAATTCCACAAGGTCGGGGTATTCCTTGCCGTTCAGGGCGACGGGGCGGCCTTCCTCGAAGCGAACCGTCACTTCTTCACGCTTGACCGCGACGTCGTCCTTCCAGAAGGCCACGCCCATGATCGGGTTGACGATCTTCATGCCGGTGGAGAGGTGCTCCAGGTCTTTGGCCTCGTGCGTCGCGCCCAGCATGTTGCTGTCGGTGCTGTAGGCCTTCTCGGCACTCATCTTGTAGCCGAAGCCGGCCTTGGTCATGAACGCCGACATCTCGGCCCGGCCGCCCAGCTCGTCGATGAAGGTCTGGTCGAGCCAGGGCTTGTAGATCTTGAGCGCCGGGTTGGTCAGCAGGCCGTAGCGGTAGAAGCGCTCGATGTCGTTGCCCTTGAAGGTGCTGCCGTCGCCCCAGATGTGGACGTCGTCTTCCTTCATGGCGGCCACCAGCATGGTGCCGGTCACCGCGCGGCCCAGCGGCGTGGTGTTGAAGTAGGTCGCGCCGGCGGTCGAGATGTGGAAGGCGCCGGCCTGCAGGGCGGCGATGCCTTCGGTGGCCAGCTGCTGGCGGCAGTCGATCAGGCGGGCCAGCTGCGCGCCGTACTCCATCGCCTTGCGCGGAATCTCGTCGTAGTCGGGCTCGTCGGGCTGGCCCAGGTTGGCGGTGTAGGCGTAGGGCAGGGCGCCCTTGTTCTTCATCCAGTGCAGCGCGGCGCTGGTGTCGAGGCCGCCCGAGAAGGCGATGCCGACCTTCTGGCCGGCGGGAACGTGTTGGAGGATGGTGGACATGGAAGTGCTCAACCGAAGTGGCAGATGTAGTGGTAGGGCTCGGTCACCCGGATGTCGAAGCTGGAGTTGCCCGGCACGCTGAACGTCTCGCCGGGGCCGGAGCGCTTCCAGTCGCCGGTGCCGGCCAGCTTGTATTCGCAGCCGCCGGCCACGCATTCCATGATCTCGGGCGCACCGGTGTTGAAGGTCAGCTCGGCCGGCAGCACCACGCCCACCGATTTCTTGCTGCCGTCGGCCAGGGTAATCCCGTGGCTCACGCACTTGCCGTCGAAGTAGACGCTGGCCTGGGTGTTGACGGAGACGCCGTCGAAGATTTTGGTGGTCATGGAACTGCTGCTTTCCGCAAGAGGGGCTGCGAGGAACGAACCGGCGATTTTAGGCGTGTCGCCCGCGCCACTCGGGGCCGCCGCATCCATCTGCATCCGATTGCGGAACGACCGCGTAAGGAATGCATCGGCCACAATTGCAGGATGCCTGCAGAACACCCCGACCAAACCCTGATCGACCTTATGCAGCGCATCTCGACCCACGACCACGACGCCGCCGCTGCGCTGCGCGAACTGTACGACGCCACCTCGGCGCGCCTCTACGGCGTGGCCCTGCGGGTGACGGGCAACAGGAACTGGGCCGAAGATGTGCTGCAGGAGGCCTTCCTCAATATCTGGCGCATCGCCGGCGACTACCGGGTCAGCCTGAGTCCGCCGATGGCGTGGATGGGCGTGATCGTGCGCAGCCGTGCACTCGATTTTCTGCGGCGCCGCACCAGCGAGCGGGCCGACCACGGGGTGGAGCTCGACGACTACATCCAGGACACGGTGGCCGGCGACGGCACCAATCCGGCCGATGCGGCGGAGCTGAGCGAGCAGGCCTTCGCCCTGCGCCAGTGCCTGTCGCGGCTCGAGGCCAAGCAGCGCGAGGTGGTCAGCCTGGCCTATATGCGCGACCTGAGCCACGGCGAGCTGTCTGCGCAATTGAAGTTACCCCTGGGCACCGTCAAGACCTGGATCCGCCGGGGCTTGGAGCAACTGCGCCAGTGCATGGCGAGGCACGCATGAACCTCCGCAAAAATCCCGATCTGCTCGACCAACTGGCGGCCAGCCACGCGCTGGGCACCCTGCGCGGTGGTGCGCGCCGCCGCTTCGAGACGATGGCCCGAGAGAATGCCGAGATCCGGGCCCGCGCCCTGGTCTGGCAGGAATGCTTCGGCGCGATGACCGAGCTGCTGCCGGCCGACCGGCCGAGCGCCAATGTCTGGAAGCGGATCGAGATCCAGCTGAATTCGGTCCGGCAGCAGGCGGCCGCGGCCACCAGCTCGATCTCCGCGGGGCTGGTCGAGCAGCTGCGCCGCGCGCTGAGCCTCTGGCGCAGCGCGGCCATGGCCGGCGGCCTGGCCGCAGCGGCGGCGGTGCTGGTCGCGGTACGGCTCGACGGACAGGTGGAGCAGCAGGGCACGGCGCTGGCGCAGGCCCGTACGCAAGAGGCGACCCTGACGGCGCAGCTGCAGCAGACGTCGACCCGGTTGCAGCAGACGTCTGTGCAGCTGCAGCAATCCGCCAACCTGGAATACGTGGCGGTGCTGCAGGACGATACGGCAGCGGCCTCGGTCCTGGTGACTTTCGACCCGGTCAAGCGCCAGCTGACGATGAAGCGGGTGGGCGGCTACCAGGAAGCACCCGACAAATCGCTGCAGCTCTGGGCGCTGCCGCCGTCCGGCGGGCCCCAGTCGCTCGGCGTGATGGGCCCCGACCGGATGATGCAGGTCAGCGCCGCAGCCGGCCAGGTGGCCGATGTGCCGGCCCTCGCGATCAGCCTGGAGCCCAAGGGCGGCGTGCCGGCCGGCAGCGGACCGACCGGGCCGATCCTGTTCAAAGGACCGCTGTTGAAGACGACGCTCTAGGTGTTGCTATCGATTCGATAGCTGGAGGCCGGCGACTGCTGCCGGCTACCGCCACGATCGGCATGAAAAAAGGAGCCCACAGGCTCCTTTTTCGTTTCCGCGCCGACGGTCGGCGCTCAGCGCCAACCCCGTCCATATCCGCGGCTGTAGCCCAGGTTGAGCGACATGCCGATCGGCGCCACGTAGGCGGGTGCATAGGCGGGCGCCGCGTAGTAGCTGGGGGCGTACACCACCGGCGGCGAGGCGATGACCGTCGTCGGCGCGCTGTAGTACGAGGGCACCACGACGCCGGGCTCGGTATAGGCCGGTGCCTGGGTGTAGGCCGGCTGCGGGGCGCTGTAGCCCGATCCGCCATTGCCGTCGTAGCCGTTGCTCTGGACGGCACCCACCTGCACCGGCACCCACTGGCCCGGATCGCTGGCCATGCGGGTGTTGTAGCGGCGGCCGGCATATTCGTAGGCGACGTCGTAGCCGACGGTGCGGTTCTCGTACGAGGTCTGCGTCGAGCAGTTCTGCACGTTCTGCACTTGGGTGGCGCCGGGGCCTTCGATGTTGTTGCCGAGTACCGCGCCGCCCACCAGGCCCAGCGCCGTGGCCGCCGCCCGTCCACCCCCGTGGCCGATCGCGTTGCCCAGCACGCCGCCGGCCACCGCGCCCATCACCGCGCCCGCACCGGTGCGCGGCGCCTGGGTCACGACCTGCTGGGTGCCGCAGTACTGCTGCGGCACCGCCACCTGCTGGACCACCGGGGTGACCGAGAGAACCCGCCCCATCTCGCCCGAGTGTCCGTTCTGCGCAACGGCGCCGCCGGCGGCCAGCGCCAGGGTGGTGAAAGCCAAAACCGTTTTCATAGTAAATCCTTCAACGAAGCGCGGCTGCGCTCCTTCGGAAATGAGAGTCTAGAGACCTGCGCCGGGTTCCGTGCCGCCGGACCGGTGAAGCTCTGTAAATGTTCGTCGCCGACGCCCGGTTGACGCTGCGCAGGTAAAGCACCGTCGGTCAGCCGACCTGCGCCTGCCAGTCCTGCGCGTCGAAACCCACGGTGACGCGGCCGTCGGGCCATTCGACCACCGGCCGCTTGATGACGCTGGCATGCGACAGCATCAGGCTGCGCGCGCCGGCCTCGGTGCCTGCGGCGGCCTGGACAGCCGGGCTCAGGCCGCGCCAGGTGGTGCCGCGGCGGTTCAGCAGCAGGTCGTCGCCCACGGCGGCCCGCCAGCGGTCGAGTGCCGCCTCGGGCACGCCGTCCTTCTTGAAATCGTGGAAGCGGTAGGCGACGCCGTGGTCGGCCAGCCAGGCACGCGCCTTTTTTACCGTGTCGCAGTTCGGGATGCCGTAGAGAAGGGTCATGGCCCCGATTGTCGCCAGGTCGGCTGCTACCCCGGTGTAAACCCGCGCCCGGGTGCGCGACAATCCCGCTCCCATGCACACATTGTCCGACTGGCTCGCCCACTGCGAGCGCCTGCACCCCCTCGGGATCGAAATGGGGCTCGACCGCGTGCGCGAAGTGGCCCGTCGCCTGGATCTGCGTTTCGACTGCCCGGTCGTCACCGTCGCCGGGACCAACGGCAAGGGCTCCACCTGCGCGATGTTCGAGTCGATCGCGCTGCAGGCCGGCTGGAAGACGGGGCTCTATACCTCGCCCCATCTGGTGCATTTCGAAGAACGCTGCCGGGTGCGCGGCGAGATCGTGTCGGCCGAAGCGCTGCTGCCGCATTTCGTGGCGGTGGAGCAGGCGCGCACCCAGGGGGGGGCGGCACCGGCCGGATCGCAGGGAGAGGTTTCGCTCACCTACTTCGAATTCACCACCCTGGTCATCCTGCGGCTGCTGTCGCAGGCGGGCCTCGACGTGGTGGTGCTGGAAGTGGGCCTGGGCGGCCGGCTCGACGCCACCAACATCGTCGACACCGACTGCGCGATCATCACCAGCATCGACATCGACCACACCGGTTTTCTCGGCAACACCCGGGAGCTGATCGGCTTCGAGAAGGCCGGCATCCTGCGTCCCGGCCGGCCGGCGGTCGTCAGCGACCCGGCGCCGCCCGCCAGCGTGCTGCGCCATGCGGAGGCGATCGGGGCCGACGTCTGGCGCACCGGGACCGACTTCAACATCTCCGGCGACAAGCAGCAGTGGGGCTGGGCCGGCCGGGGCCGACGCTACAGCGGGCTGGCCTATCCGGCCCTGCGGGGCGCCAACCAGCTGGTCAATGCCGCCGGTGTGCTGGCGGCCTTCGAGGCGCTGCGCGACCGGCTGCCGGTCACCGCCCAGGCGGTGCGCACCGGCCTGGCGCTGGTCGAACTGCCCGGGCGCTTCCAGATCGTGCCGGGCCAGCCCACCCTGGTGCTGGACGTGGCGCACAACCCGCATTCGGTCGCGGCCCTGACCGAGAACCTCGATGCGATGGGCTTCTTCCCGACGACGCACGCGGTCTTCGGTGCCATGGCCGACAAGGACCTGGGACCGATGCTGGCCCGCATTTCTCCCCTGGTCGATCGCTGGTATTTCACCGACCTGCCGATCCCCCGCGCCGAGACGGCCAGCCATCTGTGCGGCAAGTGGAATGCCCTGCAGATGGTGGCCGGCGGGCGCCGCAACGTCCCGGCCCAGGCCTTCCCCAACCCCCAGGCCGCGCTGGACGCAGCGGTGGCCGCCGCAGACCCGGCTGATAGAATCGTGGTCTTTGGCTCGTTCCATACCGTGGGTGGCGTGCTGCAGGACGGCGTTCCGCGCCTGCAGGCCAAACACCTCGGTTAGCTCTTTCGCACTTCATGGCTTTTTTCAAGTTCCGCTGGCCGGGCCGCAAAGCGCAGGACGACACCAAATCGCCGCGGTCGCGCCGCATGCCCCAGGCCGAGAGTGCGGCGGTGCTGCGACGACGTGCCCGCCACCGCCTGATCGGTGCCACGGTCCTGGTCGCGCTGGGCGTGATCGGATTCCCGATGCTGTTCGACACGCAGCCCCGCCCGATCCCGGTCGACATCCCGATCTCCATCCCCGACCGCAACAAGACACCGGCGTTGGTGCTGCCCGAGAACCGCGCTGCGGCCGAGTCAGAGGCCGCCAAGAAGCTGCCGGCTCCCGCATCGTCGGCCGGGCTGGACGAGGGCGAGGAAATCGTCCCGTCGGCACCGGTGAATGCGCCGGCCGCCAAGCCGCCTGCGGTCAAGCCTGCCGACACCCCGGCGGCCGAGGCACGCCGGGAGAAGGAACCGGCCGCACCGAAGGTGGAAACCCCGCATGTGGCGGCTGCCCCCAAGCGCGAAGTCAAACCCGAGACCAAGCCCGAACCGAAGCCCGAGACGCGCCCGGCCCCTGCTGCCGTGGCCCGTGTCGACGAGGCGGCCCGCGCCCGTGCGCTGCTGGAAGGCCGCACCGTGCCGCCGGCCGCCGTCGTGGCGGACAACAGTCCCGCTGCCGCGTCGTCCGATGCCGCCGCTGCCCGTTTCGTCGTGCAGGTCGGCGCCTTCGGCGACACCGCCAAGGCCCAGGAGGCGCGCGCCAAGCTGGCCCGCAGCGGTCTCAAGACCTATGTGCAGTCGGTGGATACCAAGGACGGCAAGCGCCATCGGGTGCGGGTCGGGCCTTTCGCCAGCCGTGCCGAGGCCGACCAGGCGGCGGCACGCATCCGCGGGCTCGATCTGCCCGCGAGCATCCTCGCGCTGTGAGTTCGCCGCACGATGGCTGCGGTCGACTGGATTTTCGCGGCGGTCCTGCTCGCGTCGCTCCTGCTGGGGCTCTGGCGGGGGCTGGTGTTCGAAGTGCTGTCGCTGCTGGGCTGGCTGGTGGCGTTCTTCTGTGCCCAGTGGTGGGCCCCGGCCGTGGCCGACTGGTTGCCCTTCGGCGATGCGGGCGATTCGGCCCGGTACGCGGCGGGGTTCGTGATCGTGTTCATCGGCGCGGCTTTTGCGTGCGGCCTGGTGGCCTCGCTGATGCGCAAGCTGGTCTCCACCGTGGGGCTCGGCCCGGTCGACCGCAGCCTGGGCGCGGTGTTCGGTGTGGTGCGGGCCGGCGTGCTGCTGCTGGCCGCGACGGTGGTGATCGAGATGACCGGTCTCAAGGACATGCCCTGGTGGCAGGCGTCGCAAAGCGCGCCGCTGCTGCGCACCGGGTTGGCAGCGCTGACGCCGGTGCTGCCTGACGCGTTGGTTCGTTTTCTCCCTCAGTAAGGTTGGTGCTCCCATGTGTGGAATCGTTGGCGTTGTCAGCAAGACGCCCGTCAATCAGCTCATCTACGACGCGCTGCTGCTGCTGCAGCACCGTGGCCAGGATGCCGCCGGCATCGTGACCCAGCTGGAACGCAAGTTCTTCATGCACAAGGCCAAGGGCATGGTGCGCGACGTTTTCCGCACCCGCAACATGCGCAGCCTGCCCGGCAACATCGGCCTGGGCCAGGTGCGCTATCCGACCGCCGGCAACGCCTACAGCGAGGAAGAGGCCCAGCCTTTCTACGTCAATGCCCCTTTCGGCATCGTGCTGGTGCACAACGGCAACCTGACCAACGCGGCCGAGCTGCGCAGCGAGCTGTTTCTGACCGACCACCGCCACACCAACACCGACAGCGATTCGGAAGTGCTGCTCAACGTCTTCGCCCACGAGCTGGAGCGCTCGACCCGTGGCGTGCCGCTGCAGGCCGAGGAGGTCTTCGCCGCGGTGCGCAACGTGCACCTGCGGGTCAAGGGCTCTTACGCGGTGGTCGCGCTGATCGCCGGACACGGTCTGCTGGCGTTCCGCGATCCGTTCGGTATCCGGCCGCTGTGCATCGGCCGCAGCCCCGACGGCACGGTGATGGTCGCCAGCGAATCGGTCGCGCTCGAAGGCTCCGGCTACGTGTTCGAGCGCAACGTGGCGCCAGGCGAGGCGGTCTTCGTCGACACCGACGGCAAGCTGCATGCGCAGCAGTGCGCGGCCCGGTCGTCGCTCTATCCGTGCATCTTCGAGTTCGTGTACCTGGCACGGCCCGATTCGGTGCTGGACGACATCTCGGTCTACCAGGCGCGCCTGAACCTGGGCGAGGCGCTGGCCAAGCGGGTCGTCTCGACCGTGCCGCCGAGCGAGATCGACGTGGTGATCCCGATCCCCGAATCCAGCCGGCCCAGCGCCACCCAGCTCGCGCACCTGCTCGGCATTCCGTACCGCGAAGGCTTCGTCAAGAACCGCTATGTGGGCCGTACCTTCATCATGCCGGGCCAGGGGGTGCGCAAGAAATCGGTGCGCCAGAAGCTCAACGTGATCGGCAGCGAGTTCAAGGGCCGCAACGTCCTGCTGGTGGACGATTCGATCGTCCGCGGCACCACCAGCCGCGAGATCGTGCAGATGGCCCGCGACGCGGGTGCCAACAAGGTCTACCTCGCCAGCGCCGCGCCGCCGGTGCGCTACCCCAACGTCTACGGCATCGACATGCCGACCAGCGCCGAGCTGGTCGCGGCGGGCCGCACCGTCGAGGAAGTGCGCCAGTTGATCGGCTGCGACGCCTTGATCTACCAGGATGTCGAGGGCATGAAAAAGGCGATCGGCTCGCTCAACCCCAAGCTCAGCGGCTTCGATGCGTCGTGCTTCGATGGCATCTACGTCACCGGCGACATCAACCCCGACGACATCTCCCGCATCAACGAGGCGCGCGTCGGCCAGGAAGAGCCCTTCGCCGACGAGGACACCTCCCGCCTGGCCCTGCCCAACGCCCAACTTGCCTGACGCCGGCACTTCGTTCCACGATGACCCCACGCACCCGTACCCGCTTCGCCCCGTCGCCCACCGGCTTCATCCACCTGGGCAACATCCGCTCGGCCTTGTATCCGTGGGCCTTCGCCCGCTCGACCGGCGGCGATTTCATCCTGCGCATCGAGGACACCGACGTGGAACGTTCCACCCAGGCGTCGGTCGACGTGATCCTGGAAGGCATGGCCTGGCTGGGCCTGGACCACGACGAAGGCCCGTTCTACCAAATGGAGCGCATGGAGCGGTACAAGGCGGTGCTGACCGAACTGCAGGCCGCGGGCCATGTCTACCCCTGCTACACCTCGGTGGCCGAGCTCGACGCGTTGCGTGAAAAGCAGATGGCCGCCAAGGAAAAGCCGCGCTACGACGGCACCTGGCGGCCCGCCCCCGGCAAGACCTTGCCGGCCGTTCCCGAAGGCGTGCAGCCGGTGCTGCGCTTCAAGAACCCGCAGGAAGGCGTCGTGGCCTGGGACGACAAGGTCAAGGGCCGGATCGAGATTTCGAACCTGGAACTGGACGACCTGGTGATCGCCCGGCCCGACGGCACGCCCACCTATAACTTCTGCGTGGTGGTCGACGACATCGACATGGCGATCACCCACGTGATCCGCGGCGACGACCATGTCAACAACACCCCGCGCCAGATCAACATCTTCGAAGCCCTCGGCAAGACGCCGCCGGTGTACGCCCACCTGCCGACCGTCTTGAACGAGCTGGGCGAGAAGATGAGCAAGCGCAGCGGTGCCAAGGCGGTCACGCAGTACCGCGACGAAGGCTACCTGCCGAACGCGATGGTCAATTACCTCGCCCGCCTGGGCTGGAGCCATGGCGACGACGAGATCTTCAGCCGTGCCCAGTTCCTGGCGTGGTTCGACCTGGACCACCTGGGCCGCAGCGCCGCCCAGTTCGACGAGGCCAAGCTGCGCTGGGTGAATGCCCAGCACATGAAGGCGATGGCCGACGAAGAACTCGCGCCCCTGGTCGCCGAGCAGCTCCGCCGCCTGGGCGTCGAGGCGGACGATCGGCTGCCGCGCATCTGCGGCTTGCTGAAAGACCGCTGCGATACGACGGTCGCCCTGGCCGAATGGGCCGCGCGTTTCTACAAGGAAATGCCGGCATCGGACGAAGAGCGTGCCCAGCACCTGACCGCCGCTGCGTTGCCCGCCGTCGACACGCTGGCCGACAAGCTCGCCAGCTGCGAGTGGACCAAGCCGGCGATTGCCGCCGCGATCAAGGAGACGCTGGCAGCCCACGGCCTGAAGATGCCCCAGTTGGCCATGCCGGTGCGGGTGCTGGCGATGGGAACGGCGCACACGCCGTCGGTTGATGCCGTTCTCGAATTGCTCGATCGGCAAATTTTGTTGGAGCGTTTGCGAAAGCGCTGAAAAGCTGTATATAATTCGAGGCTCAGAAGTTGACAACAAGCAATGCGCCAAACGCAAAGCGGGTTGAAGGCAGATGGGGGTATAGCTCAGCTGGGAGAGCGCTTGCATGGCATGCAAGAGGTCATCGGTTCGATCCCGTTTACCTCCACCATTTTCTGTTCGGAAGTTCCAAGGTTTTGACCCTATCGTCTAGAGGCCTAGGACATCACCCTTTCACGGTGAGTACCGGGGTTCGAATCCCCGTAGGGTCGCCAAGTTTGTAGCGCTTGGTTCCTGCAGTTCGCTGCAGGCGCAAAAGCTGCCTACCAGGAGTGGTAGTTCAGTTGGTTAGAATACCGGCCTGTCACGCCGGGGGTCGCGGGTTCGAGTCCCGTCCACTCCGCCAAATTTCCGCAAGGAAATCAAAGGGTCGCACCAGCAATGGTGCGACCCTTTTCGCTTTCGGGCTCGGTTTTCAGGTTCTGCGTCATTTTTTGTACCCGGGTACGCAAATTGCGAGATATGCACGATCGGGCGCGGGCTCTTCCGCCCCGAGCCTGCCTGTGGTGCAAGAACGCGAAAGCAGCCATGACGTACAACGAGAGACTGGCGATAGCGACCCATCTGCATGTCCTCATCCGCCGTATCACCGGGCGTGTCACCGATGTGGAATGGATGGCAGTGAACGACGACTACGCCCTCCACATCAAAAACTATTCGGCGCTGAAGGCCGCCGAAACCGCCCGGCCCGATCTGGTCGCGTGGGCCGACAAGCTTTTCATCGAAGACAAGGCTGCGGCGATCGCTCCGAAGGCCCCGGGCGCTGGCCCGCTCGGCGAAGGCGCTGGTCTTCCTGGCGAAGCGCCGACCCTGCGCAGCCGTGCCGAGAAGAGCCAGAAATACGTCGGGGGATTGAGGATGTAAGCGCCCGCGGGCATGGCGTCACGGTTGCGGCAGGGGTGGAGGCTCTCCGGGCGGATCCAGCGGCGGCGCGCGATACACCAGGACCTTCAGCGAGCGCTCCTCGGACACGTCGGCAAACACCGGCGGATTGGCCAGCCGCTCCACGAAGGCCAGCTCCGGCGCCAGAGCCTGCATCAGATCCTGGAGGAATGCCGTTCCCAGCTCCGGCGCGTTGAGGCACAGCAGTGCATGTCCGTCGGGCTCCAGCAGGTCGGGCAGGCGCCTGATCAGGCGGGCATAGTCTTTCGTGGCGACAAAACTTCCCTTCTGGTAGCTGGGCGGGTCGACGATCACCAGGCCGTAGGGGCCGCCGCGGGTGATCTTGCCCCACGAGCTGAACAGGTCGTGCGGCAGGAAGCTGGCGTGGGCCATCACCCCGTTGGCGCGGTGGTTCTGCTGGCCGATGCCGAGCACGCCCTGGCCCATGTCCAGGTTGGTCACATGCCGTGCACCGGCCTGCAAGGCCACGACCGAGAAGGCGCAGGTATAGGCGAACAGGTTCAGCACCCGCACCCGCGACCGCGGATCGCCCCGGGCCGCGACATATTCGCGCACCCAGCGCCGGCCTGCGGCCATGTCGAGGAACAGCCCGTGGTTCTGGCCCTTGCCGACGTGGACGCGGTAGCGTGCACCGTCTTCGGTGACCCAGTGCGGGTCGGGCACCGCGCCGGCCATGGTCCGGGTGCCGCTGCGGCTTTCATGGCGGCACTGGAACACCCAGTTCAACACCTGGCCGGGTGCCAGTTGCTGCCAACGCTGTTCCAGTGCGGCACCCACGGCCGCCAATGCGTCGTCGCCGACAGGCTGGAAACTGGTCAGCACCCACACCGGCGGAAAGAAGTCGAGCGAGAGATGCGTGCAGCCGGGGTAGCGGCCGCCACGGCCGTGGAAGATGCGCTCCGCGTCGGTGGGCAGGGGCATCGTGGCGATGGCGTCGAACAGGGCTTGCATGGCAATCGGGAATCGGAAACGGGCGGGCCGCGATTGTGTCGTACCGGTCGCGGGTTGGACATTTCGCCCCGCAATCAACTGCCACCGGCAGACCGCGACCGCGATAATGCAACGCCATGCACCTCTTGCGCACCTCATCGCGACTGGCCCGTCTGGCACTGGCGTGGTTCGTGATGACCTTGTGCGTCGCGGGCGCTTCGCCGGTGGTGCATCCGGTGGCGTTGGAGATCGTGTGCGCCGCAGGCGGCAGTGTGAAGGTCGTCGTCACCGGCGACGATGGCAGCGTGGTGGAAGTCGGGCAGCACACGCTCGATTGCTCGCTTTGTTTCGCGGCCACCATTCCTTTTGCAGATGTCGGGGGGGTGCCCGACATGCCCCAGCCGCTGGCCCATGCGCTGCAGCCGATCGCAGCCGCGCATATCGCGGCGCTGGTGGGCGCGCCATTGCCGGCCCGCGGGCCCCCGGCGCAGGTCTGACGCCCGGCTGCACCCGCCCGGCCAGGTTCATCGTTTGAACCGGGCCGCGGACGCTGGCATACCGGCCCGCGCCGCCATCACGCGGCAGCCTTTTCGCCGACGCCATCCTGCTGGTTCGCACCCGTCCATGGAGTGCGGCGACGACGGCCCGCGTTGCGCGCGTTCGGGGCCTGACCGGTCCGCATGGCGGGTGTCGCAGCAAATCCGCACTTCCACCGACCGCGCTCACAGGCGCTCCTGTATTCCTTCTTCCCGGGCCTCGGCACCTGTCCGTGGCCCCCACCGGCGTCACCATGCCTTCGAACCACCACACCCTGGGTGCGCCGCAGCGCGACGGCCTGGCCCATTTCCTCGAACTTGTCACGCATCAGGGACTGCAGGCGGTCCAGCCGTGCCGCCTGGAAAGGGCGGGCTGGACCGGGCGCCGGTGGCGTCGCGCTGCGCCGCACGGTGGAGGGAAGCCGCGAGCCTAGGGCGCAGCCTTGTCTCCGCTGGCGGGAGCAGTGCATGAGCTGCTGTAGGCCGCGCAAATGGCGGTGTCGGCCGCGGCCTGGCCGGGTAAAAATAAGTTGCTATGAAATTTATAGCTGGATGCCATGTCCCCAAGCCGGCTGCGGCTATTTTTCATCCCGATTCCGGCAGACCGGCCGGAGACGGGGTGTTCGCTCCGGCGCGGGCGGTTCAGCCACCCGGGCCCCAGGCGCTGAACGGGTGGACCGCCAGGCTGGAGTTGAAATACCGTGGGTCGCCCGTCACCTCGCGGCCGACCCAGTCGGGCAGGGCGAAGGCCTGGTTTTCCGACGCCAGCTCGATCTCGGCCACGACCAGCCCGGCGTTGTCGCCCAGGAATGCGTCCACCTCCCACGCCAGGCCGTCGTGCACGACCCGATGGCGCGTCTTCTGCACCACCGGACCGTCGCAGAGCGACAGCATCTCCTGGGCATCGGCCAGCGGCACCGGGTATTCGAATTCGGCCCGCGTGGCCCCCACCGACACGCCCTTGATGGTGAGAAAGCCCTGGTCGCCCGCGATGCGCACCCGCACCGTGCGGGCCTTGTCGCGGTTCAGGTAGCCCTGGCTGTAGCGGGTGCCGGGCGCGGCCCGCCAGGCGTCGCCGGTGACCAGGAATTTGCGTTCGATCTCGATGGCCATGGGGCGTTCTCGGCTGCGGGGCTCAGGGCGCGTCGGGGCCCTTGAGTTCTTCGACCGGCTCGTCGTTCAGCACCGCATGCAGCCGCTGCGCGTCGAGCTCGTCGGTCCACTTGGCGACGACGAGGGTGGCCACGCCGTTGCCGATCAGGTTGGTCAGCGCCCGCGCCTCCGACATGAAGCGGTCGATGCCCAGGATCAGCGCCAGGCCGGCCACCGGCACATGGCCGACGGCCGACAGCGTCGCGGCCAGCACGATGAAGCCGCTGCCGGTGACGCCCGCGGCGCCCTTGGAGGTGAGCAGCAGCACCGCCAGCAGCGTGATCTCCTGCACCAGCGTCATGTCGGTGTTGGTGGCCTGGGCGATGAAGACCGCCGCCATCGTCAGGTAGATCGAGGTGCCGTCCAGGTTGAACGAGTAGCCGGTCGGGATCACCAGGCCGACACAGGTCTTGTTTGCGCCCAGGCGCTCCATCTTCTCCATCATCCGCGGCAGCACCGATTCGGACGACGAGGTGCCCAGCACGATCAGCAGCTCTTCCCGGATGTACTTGATGAACTTCCAGATGCTGAAGCCGTGGAAGCGCGCGATCGTTCCCAGCACGCCGAAGATGAACAGCAGGCAGGTGAGATAGAACACCGCCATCAGGTAGCCCAGCGACAGCAGCGAGCCGACGCCGTACTTGCCGATGGTGAAGGCCATCGCGCCGAAGGCACCGATCGGCGCCAGCTTCATGATGTAGTTGACGATCACGAAGAGCACGTGCGAGCCCTTCTCGATCACGTCGAACACCAGCGTGCCGCGGCCGCCGAAGCGGTGCAGCGCGAAGCCGAACAGCACCGCCAGCAGCAGCACCTGCAGGATCTCGCCCTTGGCGAACGCGTCGACGAAGGTGTTGGGGATGATGTTGAGCAGGAAATCGACCGTGCCCTGCATCTTGCCGGGACCGGTGTAGGCGGCGAGGGCCTTGGTGTCGAGCGTCGACGGGTCGATGTTCATGCCAGCACCGGGCTTGAACAGGTTGACCAGCACCAGGCCCACGATCAGCGCGATGGTGCTGACCACCTCGAAGTACAGCAGCGCCAGGCCGCCGGTCTTGCCGACCTTCTTCATGTCTTCCATGCCCGCGATGCCGACCACCACCGTGCAGAAGATGATCGGCGCGATGAGCATCTTGATCAGCTTGATGAAGGCGTCGCCCAGCGGCTTCATCGATTCGCCGACCTGCGGGTAGAAATGCCCGAGCAGCACGCCGATCACCACCGCGGTGATGACCTGCAGGTACAGCGACCGGTAGAACGGCTTCTTGGTCGCCAGGGGTGGTGCAGTGGTCATGGGAGGACTCCAGGAAAAGACGGCGGCGCCGGCGCTTGTGGAAGGTGGGGTGACGGCCGGCAGACAGGCACGCCGCCGCCCGGGCGGGTGGTTGGCATGCGACCGGTAATGTAGTCGCCCGGGCGCGGCGGGAAGCATTGTGCGGCTGCGGCCGCCGCGGCGCGATGCTTTCTCGCTATCGAAAACTTTAGCGTGCCCGGGCGGAGGAGCTCTGGCGGGATCGGTCGTGGCACGTGTCCACGCGGGCGGATGCCCCCGGCTGCGGCAGGGGCCGGTGCACGCCGCTAGAATCGCGCTCCCGCGCCGGTGCCCCGCCTGCGCGGTTTCCTTTTTTCGGGGCCATGTAGAGGACCACCATGTACAAAAACCTCGTCGCCGCGCTCGCGGCCGCCTGGGCTTTTTCCGCCGTTGTCCCCGCCGGTGCCGCGCCCGACGCGCCGCCGGCCGCATCCCCGCCCGTCCAGGCCGCCTTCGTCTACGTGACCCCGGTCACCGCCGCGGGCTGGGTGCGCCAGCACGAGGACGCGCGGCAGGCGGTGCAGCGCGCGCTCGGCAGCCGGGTGCAGACCCGCTTCGTCGAGGACGTGGCCGAGGGCGCCGACGCGGAGCGGGTGATCCGCGACCTGGCGCAGCAGGGCAACCGCATCATCTTCACCCCCAGCTTCGGCTACATGGAGCCGACGCTCAAGGTCGCGCGCGATTTTCCCGGCGTGAAGTTCGAATCGATCACCGGCTACAAGCAGGCGCCCAACGTGGCGACCGCCAACGCCCGTTACTACGAAGGCCGCTACCTGGCCGGCATCGCCGCCGCCAGGATGAGCCGGACCCACATCGCCGGCTATGTGGCGGGCTTCCCGATCCCCGAGGTGCTGCAGGGCATCAACGCCTTCGCCCTCGGCATGCGCTCGGTCGATCCCCGGGCGCAGGTCCGGGTGGTGTGGCTCGACGCCTGGTTCGATCCGCCGAAGGAGCGCGACGCGGCCATGGCCCTGTTCGACCAGAACGCCGACGTCGTCGCCTTCCACACCGGCTCCACCGCCGTCATGGCCGCGGCGCAGGAACGCGGCAAGTGGGCCGTCGCCTACCACTCCGACATGCGCAGCATCGCCCCCGATGCGCAGATCGCCGCCGTCACCCACCAGTGGGGCGACTACTACACCCGCCGGGTGCAGGCGGTGATCGACGGCACGTGGACCAGTGGCAACCTCTGGGGCGGGGTGAAGGAGGGCATGGTCCGCGTCGGCGATTTCGGCCGCAAGGTGCCCCAGCAGGTGCAGGCCGAAGTCCTGGCCCGCCAGAAAGACATCGCCGCCGGCACCCTCCAGCCCTTCCGCGCCGCCGTCGCCGACATCCGCGACAACACCGGCACGGTGGTGATAGTCAAGGGCACCCAGCTGTCGGACGAGCAGATATTGAAGATGAACTGGCTGGTCGAGGGCGTGCAGGGAAGGGTCGGGCGCTGAGCGCACCGCTCCTGGACGCATACGGCCTATTGAAGGCGCCGTATGCGCCCGGCCCGCCGTTTGCTTAAAGTGCGTTCCATGATCCACGCCTACCGCGCCGCACTCCTCCGTTTCGCCGACGACCGCTCCGCCCTCTACGAAGAAGACGGGCTGCTGGTGGTGGGCCCCGACGCCGCGGGCCGACAGGTGGTGCTGGCCGCCGGCGCCTACGGCGCGGTGGCGCCGCGGTATCCGCAGGTGCCGGTGGAGCACCTGCCGGGCCGCATCCTGGCGCCGGGTTTCGTGGACATGCACATCCACTATCCGCAGACCGACATCGTCGGTGCCCCGGCCGAGGGGCTGCTGCCCTGGCTGGAGACCTACACCTTCCCGCACGAATCGCGCTTCGACGATCCGGCCTTCGCGGCCGAGGTGGCCGGTTTCTTCGCCGACGAGCTGCTGCGCAACGGCGTGACCACCGCGCTGACCTTCGCCACCTCGCATCCGCAGTCGGTCGATGCGCTGTTCGCCGAGGCGCAGCGCCGGCAGATGCGGCTGATCACCGGCAAGGTGCTGCAGGACCGCCATTCGCCCGACGGCGTGCGCGACCGCACCGAGCAGAGCCTGCAGGACACCGAATCGCTGATCCGCAAATGGCACGGCGTCGACCGCCTGGGCTATGCGATCACCCCCCGCTTCGCACCCACCAGCACCGAGGCGCAGCTGCGCGGTGCGGGCGACATCGCGGCGCAATATCCCGATACCTGGATCCAGTCGCACGTCGCCGAGAACCTGGGCGAGATTGCCTGGGCGCGGGAGCTGTTTCCCCGGTCGCGCAGCTACCTGGCGGTGTACGACGATTTCGGCCTGATGCGGGAGCGGGCCGTGTACGCCCACTGCATCCATTTCGACGACGACGACCGCGCCCTGATGCGCGATCGCCGCACCGTGGCCGCGGTCAGCCCCACCAGCAACCTGTTCCTGGGCAGCGGCTTCTTCGACTATGCCGGCGCCGACCGGGTCGGCTTCGGCTACGGGCTGGCCAGCGACGTGGGCGGCGGCACCAGCTTCAGCCCTTTCGCCACCATGCTGGCCGCCTACTACGTCGGCCGCGAAGGCCAGACCAAGCCGGGCCTGAGCCTGTCGCCGCAACATCTCTGGTGGCAGCACACCGCGGGCGCCGCGGCGGCGCTGGGCCTGGGCGGCACCATCGGCAGCCTGCAGCCGGGCACCGAGGCCGACTTCGTGGTGCTGAACCCGAAGGCCACGCCGCTGCTGGCCCGGCGCACCGGCCAGGCGCAGAACCTCGACGAGCTGCTCTTCGCGATGATCGTGCTGGGCGACGACCGGCTGATCGAACGCACCGTCGTCTCGCAGGCGCTGGCGGCTGGTTCTGCATGAAAAGTGGCTGCAGCCGGCGTTCCGCGACAGCCTATAGCTATCAAAAAAGGAGCGGACGCCGGTAAGATCGGCAGGTTCGCCGGTGCGACAATCGCCGGCTTTGTTTCCTCTGCCGAAGGCCCGTCTTCCATGACCATCAAAAGCGACAAGTGGATCCGCCGCATGGCCGAGCAGCACGGCATGATCGAGCCGTTCGAGCCGGCCCAGGTGCGCCAGAACGGCGACAAGAAGATCATCAGCTACGGCACCAGCAGCTACGGCTACGACATCCGCTGCGCGCCCGAGTTCAAGGTCTTCACCAACATCCACAGCACGGTGGTGGACCCGAAGAACTTCGACGAGAAGAGCTTCGTCGACATGCACGGCGACTACTGCATCATCCCGCCCAACAGCTTCGCGCTGGCGCGCACCGTCGAGTACTTCCGCATTCCCCGCAACGTGCTGACGATCTGCCTGGGCAAGAGCACCTACGCCCGCTGCGGAATCATCGTCAACGTCACGCCGTTCGAGCCCGAGTGGGAGGGCTACGTGACGCTCGAGTTCTCCAACACCACACCGCTGCCGGCCAAGATCTACGCTGGCGAAGGCTGCGCCCAGGTGCTGTTCTTCGAAAGCGACGAGGTTTGCGAGACCAGCTACAAGGACCGGGGCGGCAAGTACCAGGGCCAGCACGGCGTGACCCTGCCGCGCGCCTGACGAGGCGCCATCGGGCCCCGACACGGTCGGCGGCCGCCGCTTTCGGATTTGTCCTACGCGTCGATACGAAGTCTGCCCTGGGTGCAAGTTAGGTAACAAAATAGCATGGCGGCATTCCAGCAGGAGGCCCCCATGTCCGCATTCAAACAAATCGCCCAGCTCGTCGACGCACCCCTCGCCATCGTGGTGGGCTCGGTCGGCGCGGTGCTGATCGCCATCCAGCTCGGCGCCGTCGGCATGGTGGCGCAGGCCCAGGTCGACAAGGCCCACGAGCGTGACGCCCAGGTACAAGAACAGCGGATCGCGGTAGCGCACTGCCTGGGCGCGCAAGGCACCGGCGGACATGCCGCCTGCGTCCGGACCCCACTGGAGCGGTCGCCGGCAGTGGGCGATACCCGGGTCACGACGCTGGCCGTCTCATCGGTCGCCGCGCAGCGCGCGGTGGTCGCCGGCGATGTGGGCCTGGTGCCGGTGGGCTACACCTATAGCCGCTGAGATTCGGCGACGCTGGCCAGCGTCGTTCGATGGCGAAGCAAAACGCCGACCAGATGGTCGGCGTTTTGCATGGGGGCGCAGAAGCGATCAGCGGGTCTGGCTGAAAGCGATCAGGTCGGCATTCAGCTGGTCCTTGTGGGTGATGAAGACGCCGTGCGGCGCGCCGTCGTAGCGCTTGTATTCGGCCGACGGCAGCGCCTTGGCGGCCTGGTCGCCGCTGGCGGCCGGCGGCACCGTTTGGTCGTCGGTGCCGTGGATGATCAGCGTCGGCACCGTGATCTTCGCCAGATCGGCGCGGAAATCGGTCTCGCTGAAGGCACGCACGCAGTCGACCGTCGCCTTGGGAGACGCAGGCAGCGCCAGGCCCTGCGCCCATTGCAGCGTGGCGGCGCTGACCGGATGGCTCAGCAGGCCGACGCCGAAGAACTTCTTGCCGAAGCCTTCCAGGAAACCGGGCCGGTCGCCTTGCAGGCCCTCGACCATGCCATCGAACACGCTTTTGTCCACGCCGCTCGCGTTGTCGGCCGTCTTCAGCAGGTACGGCGTGACGGCGCTCATCAACACGACGGCGCCGACGCGGCTCTGCCCATGGCGGCCGATGTAGCGGGCCACTTCGCCGCCGCCCATCGAGAAGCCGACCAGCACCGCGTCCTTGACGTCCAGGTGTTCCAGCAGGGCGTGCAGGTCGTCGGCCAGGGTGTCGTAGTCGTAGCCGCTCCAGGGCTTGGAGGATTCGCCGAAGCCGCGGCGGTCGTAGGCGATCACCCGCAGGCCGTGCTTCGGCAGCTCGGCCAGCTGGTACTCCCACGACTTGTGCGACAGCGGCCATCCGTGGATCAGCACGACCGGTCGGCCTTGGCCGAGGTCGACATAGTGCAGGTCTACGTTCTCGCCGGCCGTGCCCGGAATGGTCAGGATGCTCATGGAAACCTTTCTGGTGGAGATCGATAGCGTGGGCAGGGTGGAGGTCGCCGCACGCGGAAATGAATTGTCGAAAACCCGGCCCGGCGGCGCTGTGGGGCGTTGTCGCCGGCGGCGGTAGTCTCGGTACCTACCGCGAGGGTCGGCCGCCACCGACCTGGACGCTGCGCCAATTGCTACGGAAGGAAACCCCCGGGGGTGGGCCGGACCGCCGCCGCTACCATCGGCGCTTCGCCGGGCCCCTGTCCCGGCGCAGGAGCTACGCATGCGCTGGGAAGGCAACGAACAATCCGACAACGTCGAGGACCGGCGCGACGAGGGCGGCGGCGGGGGTGGCCGCGGTTTCGGCTTCGGGGGCCGCAGCATCGGTATCGGCACGATCGCGGTCGCGCTCATCGGTGGCTGGGTGCTCGGCATCAACCCGCTGACCATGCTCGGCATGCTCAGTGGGGGCTCGCCGGCGCCGCAGGTCCAGCAGCAGGGGCCGGCCCACGCGCCGCCCGCCAACGACCAGCAGGCGGCTTTCGTCTCGACCGTGCTGCGCAACACCGAAGAGGTCTGGGGCCAGATATTCAAGGAGCAGGGCGGCAGCTACCAGCCCGCGCGCCTGGTGCTCTTCCGGGGTGCCACGCCCACGGCCTGCGGAACCGGCCAGTCGGCCATGGGCCCGTTCTACTGCCCGGGCGACAAGAAGGTCTACATCGACCTGGCCTTCTACGACACGCTCAAGACCCAGCTGGGCGCCCCCGGGGAATTCGCCCAGGCCTATGTGATCGCCCACGAGATCGGCCACCACGTGCAGGACGAGCTGGGCATCACCGCCAAGGTCGATGCGCTGCGCGGCCGCCAGAGCCAGTCGCAGAACAACGCGACCAGCGTGCGGGTCGAACTGCAGGCCGACTGCTTCGCCGGCGTCTGGGCCCAGCGCTCGCAGCAGTCCAAGCAGTGGCTCGATCCGGGCGACATCGCCGCCGCGATGAATGCCGCCGAGAAGATCGGCGACGACACGCTGCAGCGTTCGGCGGGCCGCGCGGTGGTGCCCGACAGCTTCACCCACGGCTCCAGTGCCCAGCGCCAGCGCTGGTTCAACACCGGCTACCAGAGCGGCGACATCAAGACCTGCGACACCTTCAATACGCGCAATCTTTAGTCGAAAGCGGCTGCAGTCGTTGTCTGGCAAAGGCCGTCAGCTATCGAAAGAATAGCATGTGCCGCCGCGGCGGCCGGCCACCGCGCTCCGGTTGACGCGGGTCCGCACAGCAGTGCGACAATAGAAGGCTTCATGACGACCTCCTTCTCCCAACTCGCGCTGGACGAACCCCTCGCCCGCGCAGTAGCCGAAATGGGCTACGAATCCATGACGCCGATCCAGGCGGAGGCCATTCCGGTGGTGCTCCAGGGCCGCGACGTGATGGGCGCCGCCCAGACGGGTACCGGCAAGACGGCTGCTTTCTCGCTGCCGCTGCTGCAGCGCATGCTCAAGCACCAGAATGCCTCCACCTCGCCCGCGCGGCATCCGGTGCGGGCCCTGGTGCTGCTGCCGACGCGCGAGCTGGCCGATCAGGTCGCCCAGCAGGTCAAGCTCTATGCCAAGTACACGAACCTGCGCAGCGCGGTGGTGTTCGGCGGCATGGACATGAAGCCGCAGACGCTGGAGCTGAAGAAGGGCGTCGAGGTGCTGGTCGCCACGCCGGGCCGGCTGCTCGACCACATCGAAGCCAAGAACGCGGTGCTGAACCAGGTCGAGTACGTGGTGCTCGACGAGGCCGACCGCATGCTGGATATCGGCTTCCTGCCCGACCTCCAGCGCATCCTGTCGTTCCTGCCCAAGCAGCGGACCACGCTGCTGTTCTCCGCCACCTTCTCGCCGGAGATCAAGCGCCTGGCCAGCAGCTACCTGCAGGATCCGGTGACGATCGAAGTGGCGCGCTCCAACGCCACCGCCTCCACCGTCGAGCAGCACTTCTTCAGCGTGCGCGACGACGACAAGCGCCGGGCCCTGCAGCAGATCCTGCGGCAGCGCGGCATCAAGCAGGCCTTCGTGTTCGTCAACAGCAAGCTCGGCTGCGCCCGGCTGGCACGTTCCCTGGAGCGCGAAGGCCTGAAGACGGCGGCGCTGCACGGTGACAAGAGCCAGGACGAGCGGCTGAAGGCCCTCGACGCCTTCAAGAAAGGCGAAGTCGACCTGCTGGTGTGCACCGACGTGGCCGCGCGCGGCCTCGACATCAAGGATGTGCCCGCGGTCTTCAACTTCGACATTCCGTTCAATGCCGAAGACTATGTCCACCGCATCGGCCGTACCGGGCGTGCGGGCGCTTCCGGGTTGGCGGTCACCTTCGTCGGCAGCGGCCCGAACGACGTGCGCCTGGCGGCCGACATCGAGAAGCTGATCAACACCAAGCTCGAGATCGAGCCGGTAGAGTTCGAAGACGACATGCCGCGTGGGCGCATCAACGACGGCCGCCGCCTCTACCGCAGCGAGCCCGGTGCCGAGGAGGGCGAAGGTCCGGTGAGCGGTGTGGTGGCGCCCGTGCCGCGCAACGGCCTGCGCGATGTGCGCGAGCCGCGCGAATCCCGTGAGTCCCGGGAATCGCGCGAGGCCCGTGCCCCGCGGGCCGAACGCGAACAGCGCTATTTCCGCGCGCCGTCGGCACCGCGCGATGCCTTCTTCGAGAAGCCGTACGAGCCGTCGGCGCGGGAAGAAGCGCCTTCGTGGGAAGCCAGCGTGCGGCCCGCGCGCAGCATCTCGGCGAACATCAAGCCGAAGCGCAAGGTGGCGGCGCTGTTCAAGGCCGTGGAGGCGCGGCCGGAGCCGCAAGAACCGCCCCAGCCGGTCATGGTGCAGCGGCCCGAAGCGGAGCCGGCTCCGGAGACATCGGAGTCTTGAGAAGAACGCCGGGCGTGCGGCGTTCGGTGAAGAAGGGAAGACGGCCTGCGGGCCGTTTTCTTTTGGGGCCTGCACCGCCCACCCCGGCGCTGCGCGACCCGGCCCCGGCTGCGCTCAGCCCGGCACTTGCGCCTGTTCGCACCCGACATCGATGCGTTCGTCGTGGGTGGCCGTCGCGCCCAGCTTCACCGCGGTGAGGCAGCCGCCCCAGACGCAGCCGGTGTCGAGCGACAGCAGCCGCGGCCGGTCGATCCAGCCCAGCGTGGACCAGTGGCCGAAAACGACGGTCACCTCGGCGGTGCGGCGGCCGGGCAGATCGAACCACGGCAGCAGCCCGGCGGGCGCCTTGGCGGCGCCTTCCTTGGCGTCGAAATCCATCCGGCCGTCGGTATGGCAGAAGCGCAGGCGGGTCAGTGCGTTGACGATCACCCGCAGCCGTTCGATCCCCTGCAGATCGTCGCGCCATGCGTCGGGCGTGTTGCCGAACACCTGCGACAGAAAGCCGCGCAGATCCGGTCCCCGCAGCTGTGTCTCGACTTCGGCGGCGCGGGCGATGGTCTCGGCCGCATTCCACTGCGGCGGCACGCCGGCATGGACCAGCAACAGGTCCTGCAGGCCGTGCTGCAGCCGGTACGCCAAGGGCTGGTGGCGCAGCCAGTCGAGCATCGCAGCGCTGTCGGCGGCGGCCAGCAGGTCGTCCAGCGTATCGGCCCGGTGCGCCTTCCGCACGCCTTGCGCCACCGCCAGCAGGTGCAGATCGTGGTTGCCCAGCAGGCAGCGAATCGCGCCACCGCTGGCCATGGCGCGGCGCACGACGTCGGCCGAAGCGGGCCCGCGGTTGACCAGATCGCCCAGCAGGTAGACGGTGTCGCGGCTCGGTGAAAAAGCCACTTTCCGCAGGAGCGCGGCCAGGGCCGCATCGCAACCCTGCACATCGCCTATCAGGTACATTGACATGCTCCCGATTCTCTACTGCCTTGCATGGATTTTTTGCTCATTGCGCTGCTGACACTTCTCAACGGCGTATTCGCCATGTCCGAACTGGCATTGGCCTCCAGCCGTCGCGCGCGGCTGATCGCATTGGCAGAATCCGGCGACAAAGGTGCCTCGGCGGCACTGGCCCTGCTCGACAACCCGACCCAGTTTCTGTCGTCCGTTCAGGTGGGCATCACCTCGATCGGCATGCTGAACGGCATTCTGGGCGAGGCCGCTTTCAGCGACGATGTCGCGGTGCTGCTCCAGGGCATGGGTGCGCCGGCGCGGGCCGCAGAGATCGGCGCCACCGCGATCGTGGTGACGATCATCACCTTCATCACCATCGTCTTCGGCGAACTGGTGCCGAAGCGCATCGGACAGCTCTATCCGGAGAAGGTCGCGCTGTGGGTGTCGCGGCCGATGACCTGGGTGGCGACGATCGCCAAGCCCTTCGTGCACCTGCTGTCGTTCAGCACCCATGCGGTGCTGAAGCTGCTGCGTGTCGACAACGCCCCCGAGCGGCCGGTGACCGAGGCGGAAATCGTCGCCAGCCTGGAAGAGGGCGTGGACGCCGGCATCATCGAGCACCAGGAGCACCGCATGGTGCAGAACGTGTTCCACCTGGACGACCGGCCGCTCACCTCGCTGATGGTGCCGCGGGCCGATATCGAGTGGCTGCCGGCGCTGGCCACAGTGCGCGATGCATTGCAGCACGCGGTCAAGGGCGGCGACCGCGGGTCGCACTCCTGGTATCCGGTCTGCCGCGGCTCGCTCGACGACGTGGTGGGTATCGTGAGCCTGTCGCATCTGCTCGCGCTGGATGCAGATGCCGCCGGGCCGATCGAAACGCATGTGCTGCCGGCTTCTTTCCTGCCGGAAACCCTGTCGGGCATGGAGTTGCTGGAGCAGTTCCGCGCGCAATCGGGCCGCATGGTATTCGTGGTCGATGAATATGGGGTGGTGCAGGGGCTGATGACCCCGCGCGATCTCCTGGAGGCGATTACCGGGGAGTTGCAGCCGGGAGCGGAAGCCCAGGCCTGGGCGACCCAGCGGGCCGACGGCTCCTGGCTGCTCGATGGGCTGATGCCGATCGGCGAACTCAAATCGCGCCTCGATATTCGCGAACTGCCGGGCGAAGACCGCAGTCTTTACAACACGCTGGCAGGTTTTCTGATGTCCGAATCGGGCCACCTGCCGGTGACGGGCGAGCAGATCGAATGCGCCGGGTGGATATTCGAGGTGGTGGATCTCGACGGCAAGCGCATCGATAAGGTCATGGCGATGCTGCCGTCCGAATCTGCGACTACCGGATAATCTTTTCGTGTTGTGTGTTGGACAGGCTCAATATTATCTATAATGTTAGTTTGCAAACTAACCTTGGACCTGCCATGACGACCTCGTACAAAGACCTGATCAAGCAGCGCGAAGCCCTTGAAAACCAAATCAAGGACGCCCGTCAACGTGAAACGTCCGATGCCGTTTCGCGGGTTCGCAGCATCATCGAGGAATTCGAACTGACCGCGGCGGACGTTTTTCCGCCTGTGGGCCGCACCCGTGCCGTGTCGAGCGCCAAAGGCGGCAAGGTCGCCGCCAAGTACCGCGACCCAGCTACGGGCGCCACCTGGACCGGCCGTGGCAAGGCGCCGCGCTGGATCCAGAACGAAGACCGCAGCCGTTTCTTGATTGCCGATTGAGGCTTCTCGGCGCATGCCGAGAAATGCAGGGCGGATTAAGGGCGGTGCCGCGAGTCGCTGCCGTGTTCGTTTTGCCAGGGCATAAAATATCTCCCGTGTTGTAAAGCACGGGAGATATTTTTACGTCCGGCGATCAAAAGTAACAATATGCTTCTGCGTTGGGCGGGGTGACATTCCTGGGCGGCGGCGCCTGCGCGGTCTTCGCAGCCACCCGCAGTGCCGACGCGGCGTGTTTCGGTGCGCATTTCTGCATGGCCCGGTCGGCCGATCGACGGAAAGGCGAGTTCCTGTCGATGGCTTCCACACGGTGTAACGCGCGGGAATGCCTGCACTGACAGAATGAACCTTGCCACGACAGCCACCGACCAGGAGTGCCAGATGACCACGATCGCCCCCCACGAATTTCCCGACACGCTGCAGACATTCGCCACCGCATCCGGCGCCCGAGGAGGTCTTTATTCGATTCCGGCGCTCGCCAAGACCTTCCCCACGGTCAAGCGGCTGCCGGTGTCGATCCGCATCGTGCTGGAGTCCTTGCTGCGCAATTGCGACGGCAAGAAAATAACCGCCGAGCACGTCGCCCAGCTCGCCGGCTGGAAGCCCCATGCCGCGCGGGTCGAAGAAATCCCCTTCGTCGTGTCGCGGGTGGTGCTGCAGGATTTCACCGGCGTGCCGCTGCTGGCCGACCTGGCCGCGATGCGCAGCACCGCCACCCGCCTGGGCAAAGACCCGAAGCGGATCGAACCGCTGGTGCCGGTGGATCTGGTGGTCGACCACTCGATCATGGTCGACTACTACGGCCAGAAGAATTCGCTCGACCTGAACATGAAACTGGAATTCCAGCGCAACCAGGAGCGCTACCAGTTCATGAAGTGGGGCATGCAGGCGTTCGACACCTTCGGCGTGGTGCCGCCCGGATTCGGTATCGTCCACCAGGTCAACCTGGAGTACCTGGCCCGCGGCGTGCACCGGCGTGCCGACGGGGTGCACTATCCCGACACCCTGGTCGGCACCGACAGCCACACCACCATGGTCAACGGCATCGGCGTGGTCGCCTGGGGGGTGGGCGGCATCGAGGCCGAGGCGGCGATGCTCGGCCAGCCGGTCTACGTGCTGACGCCCGACGTGGTCGGCTTCGAGCTCACCGGCAAGCTGCGCGAAGGCGTCACCGCCACCGACCTGGTGCTGACCGTGACCGAGCTGCTGCGCAAGCACCGGGTCGTCGGCAAGTTCGTGGAGTTTTTCGGCGAAGGTGCCCGCACGCTGGCGGTGCCCGACCGGGCGACCATCGGCAACATGGCGCCCGAGTACGGCGCGACGATGGGCTTTTTCCCGGTCGATGAAAAAACCATCGAGTATTTCCGCGGCACCGGCCGGACCCAGCCGGAAATCGAGGCGTTCGAAGCCTACTTCCGTGCGCAGGAGATGTTCGGCGTGCCCCTGGCCGGCGAGATCGACTATTCGCAGGTGGTGCGGCTCGACCTGGCCGATGTCACCCCCAGCCTGGCCGGCCCCAAGCGGCCGCAGGACCGGATCGAACTGACCAAGGTGTCGAGCCAGTTCGCGACGCTCTTCTCGCGCCCCGCGGCGGAGAACGGTTTCAACCAGCCCGCCGACCGGCTGAACACGCGCTATCCGCTGGTGCCTTCGGCTTCCCGCGACACGCCGGCCGAAAAACCCGAGCCGGCCGGTGCGCCCCGCCATGTGGTCGAGATGGTCGGCAACACCCCGACGCTCGAGACGGCCGAATCCGACGTGCGCGCCGACCCGGCCCCGGGCCGGGGCATCACGGTCGGCAACGGCGACGTGCTGATCGCGGCGATCACCAGCTGCACCAACACCTCGAACCCGAGCGTATTGCTGGCGGCCGGTCTGCTGGCCAAGAAGGCGGTCGAGCTGGGCCTGACCGTGCAGCCGCACATCAAGACCTCGCTCGCGCCCGGCTCCCGCATCGTGACCGAGTACCTGACCGCGACCGGCCTGTTGCCGTATCTGGAGAAGCTGGGTTTCGCGCTGGCCGGCTACGGCTGCACCACCTGCATCGGCAACGCGGGCGACCTGACGCCCGAGTTGAACGATGCCATCACCAAGAACGACCTGGTGTGCGCGGCGGTGCTGTCGGGCAACCGCAATTTCGAGGCGCGCATCCACCCGAACCTGAAGGCCAACTTCCTGGCCAGCCCGCCGCTGGTCGTGGCCTATGCCATCGCCGGCACGGTGCTGACCGATGTGATGACCCAGCCGGTGGGGCAGGGCACCGGCGGCCGCGATGTCTACCTGGGCGACATCTGGCCGACCAGCGACGAGATCCATGCGCTGATGAAGTTCGCGATGAACGGGGACGCGTTCCGCGAGAACTACGCCAAGGTCAAGACCGAGCCCGGCGCGCTCTGGGAAAAGATCCAGGGCACCACCGGCCAAAGCTACGACTGGCCCACCAGCACCTACATCGCCGAGCCGCCGTTCTTCGCGGATTTCGAGCTGCAGAACACCGGCTCGGAGGGCCAGGTGCAGGTCGAAGGCGCACGGATCATGGCGCTCTTCGGCGACTCGATCACCACCGACCACATCTCGCCCGCCGGTGCGATCAAGGAAAGCTCGCCGGCCGGCCAGTGGCTCAAGGAGCACGGTGTGCAGAAGGCCGACTTCAACAGCTACGGCGCGCGGCGCGGCAACCACGACGTGATGATGCGCGGCACCTTCGCCAACGTCCGGATCAAGAACCTGATGATCCCCGCCGGTGCCGACGGCTCCCGCAAGGAGGGCGGCCTGACCCTCTACCAGGGCGACGGCGCCGACAAGGGCCAGGAGAAGTTCATCTTCGACGCGGCGATGCAGTACATCCGCGAGGACATCCCGACCGTCGTGTTCGCGGGCGAAGAGTACGGCACCGGCTCGTCGCGCGACTGGGCCGCCAAGGGCACCCAGCTGCTCGGCATCAAGGCGGTGGTCGCCCGCAGCTTCGAGCGGATCCACCGCTCCAACCTGGTCGGCATGGGTGTGCTGCCGCTGCAGTTCCGGTCCGGCGATTCCTGGGAGAGCCTGGGCCTGACGGGTGGCGAGAAGATCGACGTGGTGCCGCATCCGCAGCTCAAGCCGCAGAGCGAAGCCCTGTTGCGGATCACCCGCGAGGACGGATCGCAGCAGGAGGTCCAGGTGATCCTGCGCATCGACACGCCGGTCGAGGTCGACTACTACCGCCACGGCGGCATCCTGCCCTTCGTGCTGCGGCAATTGCTGGTCGAGGCCTAAGGGCGGGTTCGCAGGTCGATGGGGCCGCGAATCGCGGATCGGAAGGGCCACCTGCGGGTGGCTCTTTTTTGGGGCCGACCGGAATGCCTGCGCGTCCGGCAGGGCGGCTGGGTCGGCCCCGGGGTGCGCTAAACAGGAATTGCTACCATCTGCATTTCCGTCACGTCGCACCGGCTCCATTTCGTACATGCCTTCATCCTCCCGCACGCCCGCCCAGGGCGCCTCCCTCCGCCTCGACGAATTGGCGCGCAACGCGCCTGCCACGGTGCTGTCGGTGCGGCCGCCGGCCGATGCGGAGGATGCCGAGCTGGTCCTGCGGTTGGCCGAGATCGGATTCGTGCCGGGCGAGCAGGTGCGGGTGATCGCCTTCGGCTTCCCGGGCCGGGAGCCGCTGGCGGTTCGGATCGGGCAGAGCACGTTCGCGCTGCGCCTGCACGAGGCCGCGTTGGTCCAGGTGGCACCCACCACCGGGGGACTGGCATGAGCGCGGCCGGCGCGTTGCGCGTGGCCCTGCTGGGCAATCCCAACTGCGGCAAGACCGCGCTGTTCAACCTGCTGACCGGCAGCCGCGCCAAGGTGGCCAACTACGCCGGCGTGACCGTCGAGCGCAAGGTGGGCCGGTTGCGCACGCCGTCGGGCCGGCAGGTGCAGGTGCTGGACCTGCCCGGCGCCTACAGCCTGAACGCGATGAGCGCCGACGAGGCGGTCACCCGCGACATCGTCACCGGCCAGCGCCCCGGCGAGCCGCTGCCCGACCTGCTGGTCTGCGTCACCGATGCCACCAACCTGCGGCTCAACCTGCGGCTGGTGCTGGAGGCGCGCAAGCTGGGCCTGCCGATGGTGATGGCGCTCAACATGAGCGACATGGCCCGCAGCCGCGGCATCGTGGTCGATACCGAAGCCCTGTCGCGCGAACTCGGCATGCCGGTGATCGAGACGGTCGGCATACGGGGCGACGGGGCCGCGGCCCTGGTCGCGGCACTCGAGTCGTATCCGGCCGCCGCGTCCGATGCGCCGGTGGCCGCAGGCGCCGCGGGTGCGGGTGCGGTCTGGCAGGCGCCCGCCCTGGCCGACGTGCAGGACACGCAGGCCGAGGTGCGCCGCATCCTGGCGGTCGCGGTGCAGGAGCCGGCCACCGCGCTCCACCGCGACGATGCGATCGACCGCATCGTGCTGCACCCGCTGTGGGGCACGCTGCTGCTGGCGGTACTGCTGTTCCTGATGTTCCAGGCCGTCTTCAGCTGGGCCGAGGTGCCGATGGAGGCGATCAAGGGCGCGACCGAGGCCGCGGCCGAATTCGTGAAGGCCCATGTGCCCGACGGCATCCTGCAGAGCCTGCTGGCCGACGGCATCGTCGCGGGCGTGGGTGGGGTGGTCGTGTTCCTGCCGCAGATCCTGATCCTGTTCCTGTTCATCCTGGCGCTGGAGGATTCGGGCTACCTGCCCCGCGCGGCCTTCATGCTCGACCGGCTGATGGGCACGGTGGGACTTTCGGGCCGCTCGTTCATCCCCTTGCTCTCCAGCTTCGCCTGCGCGATTCCCGGGGTGATGGCGGCCCGCACCATTACCAACTGGCGCGACCGGCTGGTCACGATCATGATCGCCCCGCTGATGACCTGTTCGGCGCGGCTGCCGGTGTATGCGCTGCTGATCGCCGCGTTCATCCCGGCGCAGACGGTCGGCGGCGTCTTCAACCTGCAGGGCGTGGTGCTGTTCGTGCTGTACGTCGGCGGCATCGTCTCGGCGATGGCGGTGGCCTGGGTCTTCAAGCAGATGCGCGGCACCCAGCGCCAGTCGCCCCTGCTGATGGAACTGCCCGCCTACCGCTGGCCCAACCCACGCCAACTGGCCATCGGCCTGTGGGAGCGCGCGGTGATCTTCCTCAAGCGGGTCGGCACGATGATCCTGGCGCTGACGGTGCTGCTCTGGTTCTTCGCGACCTTTCCGTCGCCGCCCCAAGGCGCCACCGGCCCGGCGATCCAGTACAGCCTGGCCGGCATGATCGGCCGGGCGCTTGAGGTGGTCTTCGCGCCGATCGGCTTCAACTGGCAGATCTCGATCGCGCTGGTGCCGGGCCTGGCGGCCCGCGAGGTGGCCGTCGGCGCCCTCGGCACGGTGTACGCCATGTCGGCCACCGGCGACGACGCGGCGGCGGCGCTCGAGCCGGTGATCGCGGCCAGCTGGTCCTTCGCGACCGCCGTGTCGCTGCTCGTCTGGTACGTGTTCGCGCCGATGTGCCTCTCGACGCTCGCCACCGTCAAGCGCGAGACCAACTCCTGGCGCTACGCGCTGATCATGGCCGGCTACCTGTTCGCGCTGGCCTACGGTGCGAGCTTCGTCGCCTACCGGATCACCCTCGCGCTCTCCTGAAAGCAGCCTTCCCATGTCGCAGAACATCGCCGTCGCACTGATCGTCCTGGGTGCCGCCCTGTGGGCCGTCTGGTACTGGATGCCGGTGCGCGGCCGCAAGGCGCTCGCGGCGCGGCTGGCGCACGGCGCCCGTCGCGTGGGCCTGCGTGAGCAGGGGGCCCGGCGCCTGGCCGCCGTGGTGGGCGATGCGCCGGGCTGCGGTTCTTGCGAGAGCTGCGGCAGTTGCGCCGCGCCGGGCGCCCCCGAGCAGAAGCCGGTGACGGTCGTGCGCCGCCGCCCCTGAGCCGCCTGGCGGGTGGCGGCGGGCGCGCGCTTGGACGCCGATCCGCGCCGAGCGCACAAACACCGCGGTCTCCGCGACCGCGTCGCCATGCTTACCGGCCGTGGTCGGGTGCCGTCCGCACCGATTCTTCGATCCTGCTTTTTCGCGCATACTTTCCGCAAGAATCCCCCGACCATCCCCGTCATGCACACGAAGTTTTTCGACGCGCGTGCTGTGCCTCGACGCGCAGCCCGTTTCTGTTCGGCAGAGCTGTTGGAGACGTGCAGACGGCGTGCATCCGCGCCGGGGAGCGTTTCGATCGCGGTAGGCCTTCTGATGCCGGTGGCGGTGTGGGCACAGGTCGACCTGCGGACCGCTCCTGCGATATCCGACCTGCCGGCCGACGCCGCTTTCGCAGCGCTCGGATTCCTGCTTCGGCTGGCGGCCGTGTGTGCCGGCGCGGTGGCCGCGGTACTGCTGGGCTTGCGCAACGCCCCGCCGCAACCCGGATCGGCGGCACTGGCTGCGGCCTTCGCCTGTGCGGCTGCGTGCGGGCTGCTCGTGGCCGCGGCGGATGCCGGCATCGCGGGGGTGTCCGGCGGCCGTGCGCACCAGGGCTTCTGGATCGCGGCGCGGTTGGCCGAAGCCGCGGGGCTCGCGGCGGTCCTGCTGCCTTCCCGGACACGGCGGGCGTGGCCGGTGCGGCGGCTCGCCGGTGTCGCCGCGCTGCTGGCCGCGGCCGCGGCTGCCGAAGGCATGGGTCCGGCGGCGCTCGGCATCGTCGCGCCCGGCGTGGCGGCGGCGCTGCGGCTGGGGGCTTGCCTGTTGCTGCTCGGCATGGCGGCGCAGCGGATCGGCAGAGCGGCGCCGGCCGGTGTCGACGACCATCCGATCGGCGCGCACCTGGTCCACGCGGTGGTGTTCCAGGTGGTGCTGGATCCGCAGAAGACATGGCGCGTCACCTACGTCAGCCCCGCGATCGAGCGGCTGCATGGCTTGCGCGCGGCCGATCTCTACAAGGCACTCGAGCCCTGGTTCGCACAGATCGTGCCGCACGACTGGCCGCGCTTCGTCGCGCAGCGCGATGCGGCCCTGCGCGACGGGACTTCGCTGGATGTGGAGCTGCAGATGCGCAGGGCCGACGGCGAGCTTCGCTGGATGCGGATCAGCGCCGGCGGCAGCCGGGTCGACGACGGTTCGGTGGTGGTCGAAGGCCTGGTGTTCGACGTCACCCAGCGCCGCCAGGCCGAGCAGCAGGTGCACCAGAAGGACGAGGAATGGCAGGCGGTGCTGAGCCATATCCCGGGCGACATCACCCGGATCGACCGGGCGCTGCGGGTGCGCTACATGAACGAGAACCACGCCCGCTGGTACGGCGGCCGCGCGGCCGATTTCGTCGGCAAGCCTTTCCTGGAGGTGATTCCCGCCGTGCGCTATGCCCAGATGCAGCCCTATCTGGCACGCGCCCTGGCCGGGGAGCGGGTGGTCTACGAGGCCGACGTCGCCCTGGCCAACGGGGAGATGCGCCGCCGCCACAGCACCCTGGTGCCCGAGCACGACGTGCGGGGCGCCGTCACCGGCGCGGTGCTCTACGTGGTGGACGTCACCGAGCACCGGCAGGCCGAGCAGGCGCTGGCGCACAAGGAGTCGCAACTGCGCAGCCTGTTCGAGGCGATTCCCGACATGGTTTTCTCCAAAGACCGGAACGGCCGCTACCTGTCGTGCAACCAGGCGTTCGAATCGTTCTACGGCTGGCGCGAAGAAGAGATCCTGGGGCAGGGCGACGACGGCCTGGTCGGCCCCGCGTTCGCCGCGATGTTCCGCGAACAGGACCGGCGGGTCATGGACACCGGCCAGCCGCTGCGGGGCGAAGAGCCGATGCACACCCTGCGCCACCACCGCGAAGGCATCTTCGACCTGATCAAGACACCGCTGCGCGATGCCGACGGCGAGGTCTACGGTGTGCTGGGCGTGGCGCGCGACGTGACCGAACGCAAGCGCGCCCAGCGCGATATCGAGCGGCTGGCCTACTACGACAGCCTCACCGGTCTGCCCAACCGGCGCCGCCTGGCGGTGCGCCTCGGCCAGGCCTTGCTGCCGGAGGCGATCGCATCGGCCGGCCACGGCGCGCTGCTGTCGATCAACCTCGACCACTTCAAGAACATCAACGACACGCTCGGCCCCGAGGTGGGCGACCAGCTGCTGCGCGCCGCGTCGGAGCGGATGACCGGCGTGGTGCCGGTGCACCAGACGGTCGCCCGCCAGAGCGGCGACGAGTTCGCGGTGCTGCTCGAAGCCCTGGCCAACGACGCCGCCGGCGCCCAGGCCGAGGCCGAGCAGATCGCCCGCGAACTGCTGGCGGCCCTGGCCGCGCCGCTGGCGCTCGGCGGGCGCCAGCACCACGGCACTGCGCGGATCGGCATCGCCCTGTTCGGCGGCCCGCCGGTCGCACCCGAAGAACTGCTGACCCGCGCCAGCCTGGCCTGCGACGAGGCGCGTTCGGCGGGGCGCAACACGGTGCGTTTCTTCGACCCGGCGATGCAGAAGTGTCTGGCCGAGCGCGCCGCGCTGCAGGCCGACCTGCACGACGCGGTGGGCGAGGGCCAGCTCGCGCTGCACTACCAGCCGGTGGTGCGGCACGACGGCAGCCTGACCGGCGCCGAGGCATTGCTGCGGTGGCAGCATCCGGTGCGCGGCACCGTGCCGCCGGCCGGCTTCATCGGTCTGGCCGAAGAGACCGGGCTGATCCTGCCGATCGGCAACTGGGTGCTGCAGGAAGCCTGCGTGCAGCTGGTGGCCTGGGCTGCGCATCCCGGTACGCAGGGGCTGGACATCGCGGTGAACGTCAGTGCCCGGCAGTTCCGCCACCCGGATTTCATCGACGAGACCGAGGCGATCCTGGCCCGCACCGGAGCCGACCCGCGGCGCCTGAAGCTGGAGCTGACCGAGAGCCTCCTGTTCCACGACACCGAGGAAGTGCTGACCAAGCTGGCCCGCCTGAAAGCCCGGGGCATCGGGCTGTCGCTGGACGATTTCGGCACCGGTTTCTCGTCGCTCGGCTACCTGAAACGGATGCCGCTCGACCAGCTGAAGATCGACCGCTCCTTCGTGCGCGACGTGCTCACCGACCCGAACGACGCGGCCATCGTGCGCACCATCCTCGCGCTGGCGGCCAGCCTCGATCTGCATGTCGTGGCGGAAGGCGTGGAAACCGAGGGCCAGCGCGATTTCCTGCAGGCGCACGGCTGCCGCGCGTTCCAGGGCTATCTCTTCGGCAAACCGATGCCGATGGCCGAATTCGAGCGCGCCCAGGGCCTGGACGGGTGACCGCGGCAGCCCTGCGGTGCACGCCGGCATGAGCGTGCCCTTCTCCCAGGAGATGCTGGTCGCCGGCGGTGGGATCGGCGGGCTGGCGACGGCCCTGGCCTGCGTCCGGGCGGGCTGGCGGGCACGGGTGTTCGAAGGGGCCGGCGCCTTCGCCGAAGTCGGCGCCGGCCTGCAACTCGGCCCCAACGCCACCCGGCTGCTGCAGGGATGGGGACTGGGCGGTGCGCTGGAGGCGGCAGCGGCGTTTCCCGACCGGCTGGAGCTTCGCGGCGCCGCCAGCGGCCGGGTGCTGGGGCGGCTCGCGCTGGGCGCGCAGGCCCGCGCCCGCTACGGCGCGCCGTATGCCACCCTGCACCGGGCCGATCTGCAGGCCATGCTCCTGGCGGCCGTGCAGGCGCACGGGGAGGCGGCGATCCACCTCGGCACCCGCGTGACCGGTGTCCGGCCGCAGGCCGATGCGGTGCGCATCGACACCGAACCGCCCGGGCTGGACGGTGTGCCGCCCGCGACCGTGCAGGTCGAAGGCGATGCCCTGGTCGTGGCCGACGGGCTGTGGAGCCAGCTGCGCGCGGCGGTCGTGCCCGACGACGGCGCACCGCGCGTGACCGGCCACACCGCCTACCGCGCCCTGCTGCGCCAGGCCGATCTGCCGGCGGCGCTGCGCAGCGACCAGGTCACCGTCTGGCTCGGGCCGTGGATGCACCTGGTGCAGTACCCGGTGCGCCGTGGCGAATGGCTGAACGTGGTGCTGCTGGTGCAGGGCGATGCGGCGCTGCCGCCCGGGGCGGATCCGCGCGACTGGAGCCTGTTCGCGCCTTCGGGCGGGCCCGCTGCGGCGCTGTCGGGTGCCTGCGCGCCGTTGCGGTCGCTGCACGAGGCCGTGGCCGACTGGCGGCTGTGGATGCTCTGCGACCGGCCGCCGGTCGCCCGCCCGGCCGATGTGGCCCGGGGCCGCGTCGCGCTGCTGGGCGATGCGGCCCATCCGATGCTTCCCTACCTGGCGCAGGGCGCCGGCATGGCGATCGAGGATGCGGCGGTGCTCGGCCACATGCTGGCGATGGATGCGGTCGAGGTGCCGCAGCGGCTGCGCAGCTATGCCCAGCGGCGCTGGCAGCGGGTGGCGCGGGTGCAGTCGGTCGCGCGGCGCAATGCGGCGGTGTTCCATGCGACCGGCCCGGTGCGCTGGGGCCGCGACATGGCGATGGCGGTGCTGGGCGAGCGGCTGCTTGACCAGCCGTGGCTCTACGGCGCCGAGGTCTGACCCGGGCCGGTCCGGCGCGGATTGCCCCGGGCCCTACCAGCAGGCCCGGTCGTCCAGCACCGGCAGCCCGTGGCGCCGGCGTGCATGGCCGCAGGCATCGCTGCCGGCGGCGAAGGCGCGGCACGGCGACGGCCGCCACTCGTAGATGCCGCAGGCCGCGCGCTGGCCGATGCGGCCGGTGAGTGCGGCGCAGCGGGGCGGGGCATGGTCGGTGCCGCGCATGCGCACCGTGTCGCCGATCACCTCCACCGCCAGCCCGGCCGGCACGCCGCCGCCGTGCCCGTCCACCTCGAAGGCGGAGAAATCGACCCGGAACGACGCGCAGCAGGCGCCGCAGGCGAGGCAGGGGTGTTCGGCCGCGGCGCCCACTAGGTGGCGGCGGCCGCGGCGTACAGCCGGCCCTGGGCCAGCGCGTCGATGGCGCGCTCCAGGTTCTGCCGCGCCGCAGCTTCGCGCCCCGCACCGAAATCCGCGTGCAGGTAGATGTGCGGCCGGCGCAGGAAGCCCTGCAGCACCGCCATGCGGGCGGCGGCGTAGCGCGGCCAGGGCACCCACCGGTACTCCTGGCGCACGCCCTGCTCAAAAGCCTGGTAGACGGCCGGCGCTGCGCCGAGCACCGCCAGGTCGATGTCGAGCACCCGGGCGGTGTCGGGGTCGTCGGTGGCCGAGTGGTCGCGGGTGGCGAGGATGTGGCGCTCGACCGCCGCCAGCAGCGGTTTGGCCAGGCCCTGGCTGCGCAGGTAGCGCCGGGCCCGTTCGGCGCTGCGCGCCTCGTTCTTCTGGCTCCAGGGCGAGTACACCGCGTCGTGGTACCACAGCGCCAGCGCGACCGCCTGCGGGTCGTTCGGCGGCGTGGGCAGGGCCTCCAGGTGGCCCAGGCAGGCGGCCAGGTGGCCCACGTCGTGGTAGCGGCGCGGCCAGGCCGCCCAGGCCCGCAGCAGGTGCCGGCCTTCGCGCTGCCAGCAGGCCTCGCCGGCCCCGCCCGGCGGGCCGGTGCGCTCCAGCGCGTCGCCGAGCGCGTGCCAGTGGGCGAGCAGCGATTCGTGGGCAGCGTGTCGCACCGTGGTGTCCTTCCCGGGACGCGGGCTCACTGCACCCGGCCGAGCAGCAGAAATTCGAGCAGCGCCTTCTGCACATGCATCCGGTTCTCGGCCTCGTCCCAGACGACCGACTGCGGGCCGTCGATCACCTCGGCATCGACCTCTTCGCCGCGGTGGGCCGGCAGGCAGTGCATGAAGAGCGCGTCGGGCTGGGCGGCGGCCATCATCTCGGCGTCGACCCGCCAGTCGGCGAAGGCGGCGCGGCGGGCCTCGTTCTCGTCCTCGTAGCCCATGCTGGTCCAGACGTCGGTGGTGACCAGGTCGGCGCCGCGGCAGGCTTCCATCGGGTCCTGGAAGACGCGGTAGCCCTGTCCGGCCTGCACGCCGGCGGTGACCGGGTCGATCTCGTAGCCGCTCGGCGTGCTGATGTGAACGGTGAAGCCGAGCAGGGCCGCGGCCTGCAGCCAGGTGTTGGCCATGTTGTTGCCGTCGCCCACCCAGGCCACGGTGCGGCCAGCGAGCCGTGCCAGGTCGGGCAGGCCGTCGTCGCCCAGGCCGCGGTGCTCCAGGAAGGTGAAGATATCGGCCAGGATCTGGCAGGGGTGGAACTCGTTGGTCAGCCCGTTGATCACCGGCACCCGCGAGAACTCCGCGAAACGCTCGATCCGGTCCTGGCCGAAGGTGCGGATCATCACCACGTCGACCATGCGGCCGATGACGCGGGCGCTGTCCTCGATCGGCTCGGCCCGGCCCAGCTGGCTGTCGCCGGTGGTCAGGTTCAGCACCGTGCCGCCCAGTTGGTACATGCCGGCCTCGAAGCTCACCCGGGTGCGGGTGGAGGCCTTCTCGAAGATCATCGCCAGCGTGCGGTCGGCCAGTGGGTGGTACTTCTCGTAGGCCTTGAACTTGCGCTTGATCTGCGCGGCGCGCTGGAAGATCCAGGCGTAGTCGTCGGCGCTGAAATCCTTGAACTGCAGGTAATGGCGGATCGGAGGGTGCTGCATATCGGCTCTGTCTGGAAACGGGTGCGCCGCGGACGGGCCGCGGCGCAGGGGAGACGGGTGGGGCAGGGCGTCGTTACGCCGCCTGCGGCTCTGCCAAAAAGGCTGCCACCAGGGGCGCCAGGATCGCGACGATCTGGTCGGCCTCGTCGGCGGTCAGGATCAGCGGCGGCACCAGGCGGATCACGCTGTCGGCGGTGACCGAGAGCAGCAGGCCGGCCTCGGCCGCGCGCTGCAGGATCGCGCCGCAGGGCCGGTCGAGCTCGATGCCCAGCATCAGGCCGTGGCCGCGCACTTCCTTCACGCCGGGCAGGCCGGCCAGTTCGCGCTCCAGTGCGGCCTTCAGGTGGGCGCCGACGGTGGCCGCGTTCTCGACCAGGCCGTCTTCTTCCATGATGCGCAGCGTCTCGACGCCGGCCCGCATCGCCAGCGGATTGCCGCCGAAGGTGGTCCCGTGGTTGCCCGGGCCGAAGATCTTCGCCGCCTTGGGGCCGGCCACGACCGCGCCGATCGGCACGCCCGAGCCCAGGCCCTTGGCCAGCGGCATCACGTCGGGCAGGATGCCCGCCCACTGGTGGGCGAACCACTTGCCGGTGCGGCCCATGCCGCACTGCACCTCGTCGATCATCATCAGCCAGTCGTTGGCATCGCACAGGGCGCGCACTTCGCGCAGGTATTCCCAGCGCATCGCGTGGATGCCGCCTTCGCCCTGGATCGTCTCGAAGAACACCGCCACCACGTTGGGGTTGCCCGCGGTGGCGGCCTTCAGCGCGGCGATGTCGTTGAGCGGCACCCGGATGAAGCCCTCGACCAGCGGACCGAAGCCCGCCTGCACCTTGGGGTTGCCGGTGGCCGAGAGCGTCGCGATCGAGCGGCCGTGGAAGGCGTGCTCGTAGACCACGATCTCGGGCCGCTCGATGCCTTTGTCGTGGCCGAACTTGCGCGCCAGCTTCAGCGCCGCCTCGTTGGCCTCCAGGCCGGTCGAGCAGAAGAAGGCGTTGGTCAGGCCCGAGAGCTCCACCAGCCGGGCCGCCAGCGCTTCCTGGCCGGGCACGTGGTAGTAGTTGGAGCTGTGGATCAGCTTGGCGATCTGGTCCTGCAGCGCGGGCACCAGCTTCGGGTGGTTGTGGCCCAGCGTGTTGACCGCGATGCCGCCCAGGCCGTCCAGGTAGCGTCGGCCCTCGGTGTCCCAGACCCAGACGCCGTCGCCGTGATCGAGTGCGATCGGCAGGCGGCCGTAGGTGTTCATCACATGGGGCGAGGTGGGCGCTGTCGAGGCGGTCATGCGTTTCCTTTCGGAGAAACCGGGAGAGTGGGGTGCAACATCGGGGTGCAACGGGGGCCAGGAAATGGAGGGTTCAGCGAAGCGCGCGCCGCTGAAAGGCAATTCTAGGGGCGGGCACCGCGGGCTTTGGTGACGTTTGTGCATCAGAGCGATGCCGCCCGCCACGTCGGGTTATCCCGGGGTCGAGTCTTCTATAAGAGCTAGAATGACCCCCGGCCCGCAAGCCCCCCCTGCAGGCCGCCGCCCCTCCCACCAGCCCCCGCCACGATGGTCGCCTACAAAGCACAAGAAGTCTTCATCCAGGGCGTCACGAGCGATGGTCGCACCTTTCGCCCGAGCGACTGGGCCGAGCGCCTGGCGGGCGTGATGAGCAGCTTTCGGCCCGGCGGCCCGCGCCCCGGCAGCCACCTCGGCTACTCGCCCTGGTGCATTCCCACCAACCTCAACGGCATCAAGTGCGTGGTGGTCCACCCCGACCTGCGCACCTACGACGCGATGGCCTGGGATTTCGTGATGAACTTCGCCCGCGACAACGACCTGCAGGTGACCGAGGCCTGCCTGCTGCCGGATGCGAAGGTGACGGCGCCGGTGCCGGCCCGGCGCTAGCCATCCGCCGCATGGACACAACCGCTGCCGGTGGACACGCTCCGGCCGGTCCCCGCTTCTCCCCGCCGCCCGGCGGCCTGGTTCCCACCGACGAACAGCGCGCGATCCAGTGCGCGCCGCAGCCCACCGTGCTGGTGCAGGCCCATGCCGGGGCCGCCAAGACCACGACGCTGGCCCTGCGCCTGGCAGAAGCCTGGCAGCAGGGCATCGATCCGCGCGACTGTCTGGTGCTCACCTACACCGACGCCGCCTGCGTGGCCCTGCGCAACGCGCTGCGCACCATCGGCGTGCCGCTGCCGGTCGCCAAATTGTTCCAGGTCGCGACCTTCGAAGCCTTCGCCGGCGGCGTGCTGCTGCGGATGGAGGGCGCGCCGGTGCCGCGGCTGCACACGCCCGAGCAGTTGCGGCCCCGCGTCTGGGAGGCGGTCGAGCGGATGCTGGCCCAGCAGGAGGACAGCCGCTGGTACGACGCGCTGCAGGTGCCGTCCGCCGGCGACGCCGCCTTCGTCGCCGATTTCCTGGAGCATGCGCTGTGGCTCAAGGGCACGATGCAGCTCGACCGCGATCCGCCCGAGGGCCTGCTGGCGCCGCAGCATGCCGAGGAGTACGGCATGGAATACACCGCGCTCTGCACCTTCGCCGCCTACGAGCGCCGCATCCGCCGCGGCGGCCATCCCGACCATCCGGCCTTCCGCGGCCCGGGCGACGCCACCTACGACCTGGCCCGCCAGCTGATGCGCGAGGAGGAGGGCGACGCCGACCCGGTGCCCGCCGCCTGGCCGGGCCGGCTGCGGGTGCTGATGGTCGACGAGATGCACGACATGAACGAGGCCATGTTCCGCATCCTGCGCCGGCTGCTGCGTTCGCAGCGCTGCGAATTCTGCGGCGTGGGCGACGTGCACCAGGTGATCCATGCGGCCGCCGGCGCCGACCCGGCCTTCCTGGGCGAGCGCATCGCCGACGAGACCGGCCGCTACATCGCCACCTACCGGCTCGGCACCAGCTTCCGCTTCCACGAGCGGCTGGCCCGGGGCGCGGCGCGCTTCACCCGGCAGAAGATCGTGTCGTCCAGCGCGCACGACACCGCGGTGGCGGTGCTGGCCCATGCCGACGAGGACGCCTGCGTGGCCCAGGTGCTGGCGGCCCTGCGCGGCTTCGGCCGCGGTGCCAAGGCTCTCGGCGCCCAGGCGGTGCTGCTGCGCCACGAAGACCAGTCGATCCTGCTGGAGAACGCGCTGGTCGATGCGGGCCTGCCCTACCGCACCACCGGCTTCGACAGCTATCTGCTGCGCCCCGAGGTGCTGCTGGTGCGCGGCCTGCTGACCATCGCCACCCGCGATTTCGGCAGCCTGCGCGACCGCGACACGCTGGCCCGCATGGTCGAATCCTTCGTCTTCTTCTGCGGCACCCGCCTGGACGAAGACCCCGAGCAGGACGACCAGTCGCAGCCCGCCCTGCTGGCGACGGCGATCCGGCATTTCCACGACAACAGCGAGAACCTGCCGCGATTCCTG
Source organism: Sphingomonas sp. NCPPB 2930 (assembly GCA_042867185.1). Classification (GTDB taxonomy): domain Bacteria; phylum Pseudomonadota; class Gammaproteobacteria; order Burkholderiales; family Burkholderiaceae_C; genus Xylophilus. The sequence continues at coordinate 200,780 of JBHZQV010000004.1, forward strand.
GAGAACCATGTGCTGCGCACCGCCGAACCGGCCGTCGCGCGCCGGCTGCGGGCGGCGATCGCGGTGGTGGAGGGCGTCGCGCCCGGCGCCGGGCCCGAGCTGTTCGACCGCTTCCTGGTGGCGCTCGACATGCCGTGGTTCGTGGCGCAGGCGCTGGTCCGGCCCGAGCGGCGCGCCGCCGCGCTGCGCAACATCGACGGCCTGCGCCACCTGGCGGCGCGTGCCGGATCGGCCTCGGCCTTCTTCCACCAGCTCAACGCCACCGAGCAGCGCCGCGCCACGCCGGGCCGCGAGACCCCGCTGACGCTGGCCGCCGCGGCGGCGGTGAAGGGCCTGGAGTTCGACCACGTGCTGCTGCCCTTCCTGGCCCAGGGCGTGTTCCCCGATGCCGACGCGCGCACCTCGGACGAGGAAAACCTGTTCTACGTCGCGATCACCCGGGCCCGCAAGGCGCTGACGCTGCTGGTCGATGCGCGGCGGCCGAGCGACTATGTGGCGCGGATGGGCCTGTCGGTGCCGGCCGTGTAAGGCGCCCGCTCAAAAGCGAGCGCCCATGAAAAAACCGCCCGAAGGCGGTTTTTCACTTTGCTGCAGCGCACCCGGTGCAAACGGCGAGCGGGCTAGGCGCCCTCTCGTGCGATGCCTGATGCGATCAGGCGGCCGCGGTGGCGGCGGTTGCGAGGGCCTTGACCTTCGCAGCCAGGCGGCTCTTGTCGCGAGCGGCCTTGTTCTTGTGGAAAATACCCTTGTCGGCCACGGTATCGACCACGCTCTGGGCGCGGGCGAAGGCTTCGGCAGCCTTGGTCTTGTCGCCGGCGAGAACCGCCTTCTCGACGTTCTTCACCGCGGTGCGGTACTTGGAGCGCAGCGAGGTGTTCGCGGCGTTGAGCTTGACGTCCTGGCGGACGCGCTTGCGGCCCGACGCGAGGCGCGGGTTCTTTTTCTTCGGCTTGGTTGCCATGATTCGGTTCCTTGAGGGGTCTGAGGATGTTGCAGCAAAGCCAAAAATTATATCCCACCCCCAGGCTTGCCCACTGCGTGTGGCCGCCAACCCCCTTCCAGGGGGCGATGCTGGCGGACCGGCGGAGCCGGATCCGCGGCATCCTGAGGGGGCCGGGCCTGGCGGCCGGCGGGTAGGGGTGGCGCTGCTGCGCAGCGGCCAGAGGCGGCGATGGGGAAGCCGGTAGGGCACCTACACTCGCGCGGTGTCACTCTTCAAAGCCGCTTCCACCGTTTCGCTGTTCACGCTCGCCTCGCGCATCACGGGGCTGGTCCGTGAGCTGCTGATGGCCTCGGTGTTCGGCGTCAGCGCGTTGACCGATGCGTTCAACGTCGCCTTTCGCATTCCCAACCTCTTTCGCCGGGTGTTCGGCGAGGGCGCCTTCAGCCAGGCCTTCGTGCCGGTGCTGGCCGCGGCGCGGGTGGAACGGGGGGACGAAGGGGCCAAGGCGCTGATCGACCATGTCTCCACGCTGCTGGCCTGGACGCTGCTGGTGCTGAGCATCGCGGGCGTGGCGGCGGCGCCGCTGCTGGTCTGGGCGATGGCCAGCGGGCTGCGGCAGACGCCCGAGGGCTTCGGCGCGGCGGTGACGATGACGCGGTGGATGTTCCCCTACATCGGCTTCATGTCGCTGGTGGCGCTGGCGGGCGGGGTGCTCAACACCTGGCGGCGCTTCGCGGTGCCGGCGGCCACGCCGGTATTGCTGAACGTGTCGCTGATCCTGTCCATCGTCTGGGGCGCGCCCTGGTTCGCGCGGCACGGGTTCGAGCCGATCTACGCGCAGTGCGTCGGCGTGCTGGTGGGCGGCGCGCTGCAGCTGGGGCTGCAGCTGCCCGCGCTCAAGCGCCTGGGCCTGCTGCCCGACATCGGCGCCAGCCGCGCCGCGCTCAGCACCGCCTGGACCGATCCGGCCACCCGCAACGTGATGCGGCTGATGCTGCCGGCGCTGCTGGGCGTCAGCGTCGCGCAGATCTCGCTGCTGATCAACACCCAGATCGCCTCGCACCTGGCGCCGGGCAGCGTCAGCTGGATCGTCTACGCCGACCGGCTGATGGAGTTCCCGACCGCCTTGCTGGGCGTGGCCTTGGGCGTGGTGCTGATGCCGCAGCTGGCCGGTGCCCGCGCCGCGAAGGACGATGCCCGCTATTCGGCGATGCTCGACTGGGGCCTGCGCCTGGTGGTGCTGCTGTCGGTGCCCTGCATGGTGACCCTGCTGGTGTTCTCGCGGCCGCTGGTGGCGGTGCTGTTCCACCACGGTGCCTTCACCCCGCAGGACGTGCAGCAGACCACCGTGGCGCTGATGGGCTACGGCGCGGGCCTGGTCGGTATCGTGGCGATCAAGGTGCTGGCGCCGGGCTTCTATGCCAAGCACGACATGCGCACCCCGATGCGGATCGCCGTCTGCGTGCTGGTGCTGACCCAGGTGCTCAACTACCTGCTGGTGCCGCTGCTGCAGCATGCGGCGCTGACGCTGTCGATCGGCATCGGCGCGGTGGTCAACGCGCTGTGGCTGCTGTCCGGGCTGGTGCGGCGCGGCAGCTTCAGGCCGCTGCCGGGCTGGGGCCTGTTCCTGATGCAGGTGCTGGCCGCCAGCGCGATCCTGGCGATCTTCCTGGTGTGGATGCTCAACCGCTTCGACTGGATCGGCCTGCAGGCGACCGAGTTCCGCCGGGCCGGCCTGCTGGCGGGCGTGGTGGCGGTGTCGATGGGGCTCTACCTGCTGGCCGCCTGGGCCGCGGGCATCCGGCTGCGGCAGATGCTGCGCCGCTGACCCCGGCGCCAACGACCTTTTCCGGGTGAAGGCCCCTCGGCGGCCCGCTTGACGCGTTCGGGCGGGCGCCGCCAGAATGGCCGATGGACTTTCGCTTTACGGCCCCCACGCCGCTCGAATACTTCGCCGCGCTCGTCCAGAGCGACGACGAATTCCCCCTGCTGGAAGCCACCGTCAGCGTGGCCCAGGACGAATACCCCGACCTCGACATCCAGCAGGTGCTGGGCGACGTGGACCAGCTCCTGGCCCGCCTGCGCCGCCGCCTGCCGGCCGATGCGCCCGCCCTGCAGCGGCTGCGGGTGCTCAACCAGTTCTTTTTCCACGACCTGGCCTTCGGCGGCAACGTCAACGATTTCTACGACCCCGACAACAGCTACCTGAACGCGGTGCTGCGCACCCGGCGCGGCATCCCGATCTCGCTCGCGGTGCTGTGGATGGAGCTGGCGCAGGGCCTGTCGCTGCACGCCCGGGGCATCAGCTTTCCGGGCCACTTCATGGTCAAGATCAACCTGCCGAAAGGGCAGGTGGTGCTGGACCCGTTCAACGGCCACTCGCTCTCGCGCGAAGAGCTGTCGGAGCGGCTGGAGCCCTACAAGCGGCGCAGCGGGCTGGTGGAGGATTTCGACGTGCCGCTGGGGCTGTTCCTGCAGGCTGCCACGCCCCGCGAAATCCTGGCGCGGATGCTGCGCAACCTGAAGGAGATCCACCGCTCCCAGCAGGACTGGGGGCGGCTGGTGGCGGTGCAGAACCGGCTGGTCGCCCTGCTGCCCAAGGCCTGGGCCGAGCAGCGCGACCGGGGCCTGGCCCTGGCCGAGCAGGGCCGCGGCGCCGAGGCGGTGGTCGATCTGGAGGCCTACCTGGCCCATGCCGAAGATGCGCTGGACATCGACCTGGTCGAAGAGCGGGTGCTGCAGCTGCGCCGCGCCCTGAACTGAACTCTCGAGGCCGAAAATGGCTGCGGCCGGCGTGCAGGTACGGCACCCGGCTATTTTTCGATAGCGGATTCCGCCGCCCGGACCCGCTACACCAGCCGCGCCACTTCCAGCTCTTTCTTCAGGTAGGCGTAGAACAGCGGCGCCGCCACCAGCCCCGCGGGCCCGAAGACCGCTTCTGCCAGGAACATCACCGCCAGCAGTTCCCATACCGCCATGTGGGTGCGCTGCCCGACGACCTTGGCGTTGATCAGGTACTCGGCCTTGTGGATCAAAATCAGGAAGCCCAGGCAGGCCGCGGCGGTGGCCGGCGAGACCGACAGGCCCACCACGGTGATCACCGCGTTGCAGAGCAGGTTGCCCACGATCGGCACCAGGCCGGCCAGGAAGGTGAGGGTGATCAGTGCCGGCGCATAGGGCAGCTCCATGTTCCAGAGCGGCAGGATGCCCAGCAGGAAGACGGCGGTCAGCACCATGTTGAAGGCCGCGATCCAGAACTGCGCCGCCACGATCTGGCCGAAGGCCTCGCCGAAGAGGGTGATGCGCCGGTGCAGCTGCGCCGACAGCGGCCCGCGCGCGGTCGGCGACCGGGCGCAGCCCGCGAGCGCGCCGACGATCAGGCCGACGTAGGCGAAGAGCAGCGCGTGCAGCCAGGCCCGGCCGGTGATCGCCAGGGCGCCGGCCTGGGCGCGCAGGTAGTGCGCCACCACCCGCTGCAGGTCGTCGGCACCGTCGGGCAGGTGCTGGCCGATCTCGGGCGGCAGCTTCTCGCGGAACTCCAGCACGGTGCGGGCGGTGTGGTCGAGCAGCTCGCGGTACTGCTCGGGCGCATGCAGGATGAAGGTGCGGGATTGCGACAGCGCGGCCGACAGCATCAGGATCGGCGCGGCGATGACCAGCGCCGCCGCGGCGATCTGCGCGCCCGGCGACACGGTGCGGCCGCTGCAGCCGGCGGCGGGCGGCACGGCCCGCTTGCGGGCGCGCCACAGCCGGCAGAACCCGCGGGCGATCCAGCGCGTCGCCAGAAAACCGACGCAGACGCAGAGCAGCCCCGCCAGCAGGCCCTGCACCATCACCAGCAGCAGCGTCGCCGCGATCAGCACATAGCTGGCCACCACGACGCCGGTGCGCGACGGAAGCGGTCCGGCGCCGGAGGCGGGCGGGAGCGGTCTCATGCGGGCGCGGCGGTCAGGCCACCACGACGGCGGCGCCGTCGCCGCGCGGGGCGATGGTGCCGATGCGGTGCACCTGCTCGCCGGCCGACCGCAGCGTGGCGGCCGTCGCCTCGGCATGCTCGGCGGCCACCACCACCACCATGCCGATGCCGTTGTTGAAGGTGCGGTTCATCTCGATGTCGTCGATGCCGGCCACCTTCTGCAGCCAGGCGAACAGCTCGGTCTGCGGCCAGCTGCCCTTCTGCAGGTGGGCGGCGGTGCCCTCGGGCAGCACCCGCGGGATGTTCTCCAGCAGGCCGCCGCCGGTGATGTGGGCCAGCGCCTTGATGGGGTGGGCCGCCAGCGCTTCGAGCACCGGCTTCACGTAGAGGCGGGTGGGCGCCATGATCGCTTCGCGGAACGGCCGGCCGTCGAGCGTGGCGGGCAGGTCGGCGCCGGCGCGCTCGATCACCTTGCGCACCAGGCTGAAGCCGTTGGAGTGCACGCCGGCCGAGGCCAGGCCCAGCACCACGTCGCCCGCGGCCACGCTTTGGCCGGTGAGGATCTTGGATTTCTCGACCGCGCCGACGGCGAAGCCCGCCAGGTCGTATTCGCCGTCGGGGTACATGCCGGGCATCTCGGCCGTCTCGCCGCCGATCAGCGCGCAGCCGCTCAGCTCGCAGCCCCTGGCGATGCCGCCGACCACCGCCGCGGCCGTGTCCACGTCGAGCTTGCCGCAGGCGAAATAGTCGAGGAAGAACAGCGGCTCGGCGCCCTGCACCAGCACGTCGTTGACGCTCATCGCGACCAGGTCGATGCCGACGGTGTCGTGCATCTGCCATTCGAAGGCCAGGCGCAGCTTGGTGCCGACGCCGTCGGTGCCCGAGACCAGCACCGGCTCCCGGTAGCGCTTGGGCACCTCGAACAGCGCGCCGAAGCCGCCGATGCCGGCCAGCACGCCCTCGCGCATCGTCTTCTTGGCCAGCGGCTTGATGCGCTCCACCAGTGCGTCGCCGGCGTCGATGTCGACCCCCGCGTCCTTGTACGACAGGGGGGAGGTGGAGGGCGCGGAAGAACTCATGGCGTGTGGTCGAGGATGGAGGGAAGACAAGCGCCGGTGAGGGCAGGGCGGGTGCGCCGGGCACGGGGGCGCCGGGCGACTAGAATTTGTGGCTGATTTTAAGGGCTCGCTTCCCGCCGTTTTGTCGCCCCCCGTCCATGCCGCAGCTCTTTCACCGTTCGCCCTTCCCCCGCCCGCGCCCCGGCGCGCCGCGCTGAGGCACGTCCGCATGCAGCAGATCGCGCTCGACATCGGCCTGGCCGCCGGCCCCACGCTCGCGAACTTCTGGCCCGGCCCCAACGCGGCGGCGCTGGAGCATCTGCAGCTCTGGACCGGCGCCGGCGAAGCGAACCGGGCCCCGGTGCCCGCCTACCTCTGGGGCGAGGCCGCCAGCGGCAAGACCCACCTGCTGCAGGCCGCCCGCCAGGCGCTGCGCGACCAGGGCGCATCGGTCGGCTGGCTCGACGCCGCCTCGGGCGAGACCGAGTACGACGAGGACTGGACGGCGGTGCTGCTCGACGACGTGCACCTCTACGACGCCGGCCAGCAGCACACCGCCTTCAACTGGTTCGTCAACGCCCTCACGCCCAAGGACGGCCGCGCCCGCTGGGTGCTGGCCGCCGGCGCCCTGCCGCCGGCCGACCTGCGGCTGCGGGAAGACCTGCGCACCCGGCTCGGCTGGGGCCATGTCTTCCACTTGCAACCGCTGGGCGAGACCGAGCGCCGCGCGGTGCTGCGCCAGGCGGCCGACGCCCGCGGCGTCGTGCTGGGCGACGACGTGGTCGATTTCATGCTCAGCCGCTTCAGCCGCGACCTGGGCAGCCTGATGCAGCTGCTCGACAGCCTCGACGGCTACGCGCTGCGCACCCAGCGCGCCGTCACCATCCCGCTGCTCAAGGCGATGCTCGCGTCCGAATAGGCGCTGCCGTTTCCCTGCCTCCCACGCTTTTCCCACCATGGCCGACGCCGCACTCCCCATCCCGACGCCCCGCCCCCGGCTGGCGCTGTTCGACCTCGACCACACGCTGCTGCCGCTCGATTCCGACTACGCCTGGGGCGAATTCACCACCACCCTCGGCTGGACCGACCCGGTGGCTTTCGCCCGCCGCAACGAAGAGTTCTTCGCCCAGTACCGCGCCGGCACGCTCGACATCCACGACTACGTGCGCTTCGCGACCGACGCGGTGCGGCTGCAGGGCCCCGAGGCCGCCGATGCCGCCCACCGGCGCTTCATGGCCGAGGTGATCGGCCCGGCGCTGCTGCCGGCGGCACGCGCGCTGGTCGAGGCGCACCGCGCGGCCGGCGACGAGACGGTGATCGTCACCGCCACCAACGCCTTCGTCACCCGGCCGATCGCCCAGGCCCTCGGGGTGCGGGAGCTGATCGCGGTCGACCTGGCGCGCGGCGACGACGGCTGGATCACCGGCGCGATCGAGGGCGTGCCCTCGGCCCGCGAAGGCAAGGTGCTGCGGATGGAGGCCTGGCTCGACGCGCGCGGCTGGAGCTGGGCCGACGTGGAAACCACCTTCTATAGCGATTCCCTCAACGACCTGGCCCTGCTCGAGAAGGTCGACCATCCGGTCGCCACCAATCCCGACCCGCGCCTGCGCGCCCTGGCCGCCGAGCGCGGCTGGCGCATCCTGGACCTCTTTGCGCCCGTGGGCGCCACCGAAGAAGAAAAATGATCAAACAGTTCATCGACAAGCTGCTGGGCAAGAAGGCCCCGGCCGGGGCGGGCGCCAAGGCGCTCAAGCGGCCCAGCTTCGGCAAGCGCGAGGAGGTGCCCGCCAGCGTGCACAACATCGACCCCAACCTGGTCGACCGGCGGGCGGTCGAGGTGGTGCGCACCCTGAAGCAGGCCGGCTTCGAGGCCTACGTGGTGGGCGGCGCGGTGCGCGACCTGCTGGTCGGCCTGCGGCCCAAGGATTTCGACGTGGCGACCAACGCCACGCCGGAGCAGGTCAAGGGCCTGTTCCGCCGGGCCTTCATCATCGGCCGGCGCTTCCGCATCGTGCACGTGGTCTACGGCCGGGGCCGGGAGCACGAGGTGATCGAGGTCTCGACCTTCCGCGCCTACATGGACAATGCCGCCGCCGAACAGGTGGCCGGCAACGAGAAGACCAGCAAGAGCGAGCTGGCCGGCATGACCCATGCGGTCGATTCCACCGGCCGGGTGCTGCGCGACAACGTCTGGGGCCCGCAGAACGAGGACGCCACCCGCCGCGACTTCACCGTCAACGCGATGTACTACGACCCCGAAACGCAGACCGTGGTCGACTACCACGGCGGCTTCAAGGACGCCAAGAAGCGCACGCTGCGGATGATCGGCGACGCCGCCACCCGCTACCGCGAAGACCCGGTGCGCATCATCCGCGCGGTGCGCTTCGCCGCCAAGCTGAGCGGCCTGGGCTTCACGCTCGATGCCAAGACCGGCGCCCCCCTGGTCGCCTCGCAGGCGTTGCTGGCCGACGTGCCGCAGAGCCGCATGTTCGACGAAATGCTCAAGCTGCTGCAGACCGGCCATGCGATCGCCAGCGTCGAGCAGCTGCGCAAGCTCGGCATGGCCCGCGGCATCTACCCGCTGCTCGACGTGGTGGTGGAGCGCGCCGACCAGCCCTTCGTGAAGGCCGCCCTGCTCGACACCGACCGCCGCGTCGGCGAGGGCAAGCCGGTGGCGCCCAGCTTCCTGCTGGCCACCGTGCTGTGGGACGACGTGCGCACCGGCTGGAACCGCCGGGTGGAGCAGCAGCGCCAGCCGGTGTTCCCCGCCCTGCAGGAGGCGATCGACGAGGTGTTCGACAAGCGCATCGGCGACGTGTCGGGCCGCGGCAAGCTGGCCGCCGACATGCGCGAGATCTGGGTGATGCAGCCGCGCTTCGAGAAGCGCACCGGCAGCACCCCTTACGGCCTGGCCGAGCAGCTGCGCTTTCGCGCCGGCTTCGATTTCATGCGGCTGCGCGCCGACATCGGCGAGGTCGACGAGGCGCTGGCCGAGTGGTGGCAGGAGTTCAGCACCGCCGACGACCTGCGCCGCCAGGACCTGATCGACCAGGTGCGCGAAGAGCAGAAGGTGCGGGCCCGCAAGCCCGCCGCGGGCGACGCCGCCGCCGCGCCCCGGCCCCCCCGGGTGTGCAGCCGTGCGCCGGAGCGGGACGGCGCCGAGCCGCCGAAGGAGCAGGCCCGCGCCGCCGCAGGCGCGGCCGACGCGGGGCAGCACGAGGAAGACGACCGTCCGGCGCCCGGGGGCGCGGAAGAGGGCGACGCCGCCGGTGCGCCCCGCAAGCGCCGCCGCCGCCGCAAGCCCACCGGCGGCGGTGGCGGCCCGCGCGACGGCGGTACCGGCAGCGACGGGGTGTGACCGCCCTGCAGCAGGCTGCCCACCCCGGAGGCGAGGCGCCCGTCGTGGTGGCCTATGTCGCCCTGGGCGCGAACCTGGGCGATGCGCCGGCCGCGGTGGCTGCGGCCTTCGACGCGATCGCCGCCCTGCCGGGAACCGGCGTGTCGAAGCGCTCGGCGCTCTACCGCACCGCGCCGGTCGAATCCTCGGGCCCCGACTACGTTAACGCGGTGGCGGAAGTGCGGACATCGCTTCCCGCGCTGGACCTGCTGCGCCGGCTCCAGGCCATCGAGGCCGACGCCGGCCGCACCCGGCCCTGGCCCAACGCGCCGCGCACGCTGGACCTGGACCTGTTGTTGTACGGCGATGCGCAGATCGCCCTGCCGGAGCTGCAGGTGCCGCATCCGCGCATGGGCGACCGCGCTTTCGTGCTGGTGCCGCTGGCCGAGATCGCACCGGCCCTGGTGCCGGCCCCGGCCCTTGCCGCCGTGGCCGGGCAGGCCATCGAGAAAATGTCGCAGCCGCCCTTTTGAGCGAAAAGGGGCCGGGCCGGCGCTGCATAACGGCAGTAAGCTATCAAAAACGTAGCGTTTGGCTCGCCCGACCCCGGGGCCTGCTGTCACATGGCACCGGTCGGTGGTCCGTGGGCGCCTGGCGCCGAGTGCCTGTCGGCATGCGCCTACAAACCGAGAAACCGCCGTCCGGCGTTCCCGTGGTGCGGTGCAGCAGACACTCGGGCACGGCACTTTGGCCGTGTCTCCGGATGGGGTTTCCTATGCAATTGCCTGATGCTGTGCTTTCTGTCTCCACCGGTCCGCAGGAGCAGGGCGCGTCTGCGCAGTCGCAGGGAGCCGCGATCCTTCCGCTCCGGGCTGCCCCGCAGTACCAGGCTTTCACCACGCTCGGCGCCCACCCGGCGGCCGAAGGCGGCGAGCACGGCGTGCGGTTCGGCGTGTGGGCACCGAATGCCCGCGCCGTCGGCGTCATCGGCGACTTCAACGGCTGGGAGCCGCAGCCGCTGGTGCGCAGCGAGGACGGCAGCGGCCGGTGGCACGGGTTCATCGCCGGCGTGGACATCGGCCAGCGCTACAAATTCCGCATCCAGCCGCCCGAAGGCAACGCTTTCGACAAGGCCGATCCGCACGCCTTCCAGACCGAATGCCCACCGCTCACCGCATCGCGCGTCGCCACGCTCGACTACACCTGGGGCGATGACGACTGGATGGCCGGCCGGGCGGCGCGCCAGGCGCTCGACCAGCCGATGTCGGTCTACGAGGTGCACCTGGGCTCCTGGCAGCGCGACGACGACGGCAACTACCTCAACTACCGCGACATCGCCCACCGCCTGGCGGCGCACTGCACCGCCCTGGGCTTCACCCACGTCGAGCTGATGCCGGTGGCCGAGCATCCGTTCTATGGCTCGTGGGGCTACCAGGTCACCGGCTACTACGCGCCCAGCGCCCGCTACGGCACCCCGCAGGACCTGATGGCGCTGGTCGATACGCTGCACCAGCACGGTATCGGCGTGCTGCTCGACTGGGTGCCGTCGCACTTTCCCTCGGATGCCCACAGCCTGGGAGCCTTCGACGGCACCCACCTCTACGAGCATGCCGATCCGCGGCTGGGCTTCCACCCGCAGTGGAACAGCCTGATCTTCAACTACGGCCGCTACGAGGTGCGCGATTTCCTGATCGGCAACGCGCTGTTCTGGCTGCACTACTACCACTTCGACGGCCTGCGGGTCGATGCGGTGGCGTCGATGCTCTACCTGGATTTTTCGCGGGAAGAAGGCCAGTGGCTGCCCAACGAGCACGGCGGCAACGAGAACCTGGCGGCGGTCAAGTTCCTGCAGGAACTCAACACCGCGGTGTACGCGGCCTTTCCCGACGTGCACATGATCGCGGAGGAGTCCTCCAGCTGGGGCGGCGTGTCGCGCCCGGTCGACCAGGGCGGCCTGGGCTTCGGCATGAAATGGAACATGGGGTGGATGAACGACACCCTGCGCTTCATCGAGCGGCCGCATTTCTACCGCGAGTACCACCAGGACGAGCTGCGCTTCTCGTTCTGGTACGCCTTCAACGAGAACTTCATGCTGCCGCTGTCGCACGACGAGGTGGTCTACGGCAAGGGCAGCCTGTGGGAGCGCCAGCCCGGCGACGACTGGCAGCGCGCGGCCGGGCTGCGGCTGCTCTACGGCTTCATGTGGGGCCATCCCGGCAAGAAGCTGCTCTTCATGGGCGGCGAATTCGGCCAGGAAGCCGAGTGGACCCACGAGGGCACGCTCGACTGGTACCTGTGGGGCCGGCCGCTGCATGCGGGCATCGGCCGCTGGGTGGCCGACCTCAACCGCGTCTACCGCGACACGCCCGCGCTGCACCGCCGCGACTTCGCGGCCGAAGGCTTCTCCTGGGCCCATGCCGAGCACGGCCTGCCGACGGTGATGAGCTTCTTCCGCCATGCCGGCGACGGCCGGGGCGACGTGCTGGTGCTCTGCAACTTCACCGCATCGCCGGTGCAGGCCTTGCGCATCGGCGTGCCGCGCGGCGGCCACTGGGCCGAGTTGCTCAACAGCGATGCCGGCATCTACGGCGGCAGCGGCATGGGCAACCTGGGCGGTCGCGATGCCGAGGCGATCGCCTGCGGCGGCCATGGCCACAGCCTGCTGGTGACGCTGCCGCCGCTGGCGGTGGTGATGTTGTCCGACGGCCGCCCGCTCTCTTCGCCACCGCGCCTGGCCGCACCCGCCGACGCATCCACCCCCTCTTCGAAAGACGACCATGCATAGCACCAAGAACGTTCTGGCCTTCGTGATGGCGGGGGGCGAGGGCTCCCGCCTGCATCCGCTGACGACCGACCGCTGCAAGCCGGCGGTGCCCTTCAACGGCAAGCACCGGGTGGTCGACTTCGTACTGTCGAACCTGATCAACTCCGACATCTTCTCGATCTACCTGCTGGTGCAGTACAAGTCGCAGTCGCTGATCGAGCATGTGCGCACCGCCTGGACGATGCCGCGCTTCGGACCCGACCACTTCGTGACGGTGGTGCCGCCGCAGATGCGCAACGGACCCGAGTGGTTCCAGGGCACGGCCGACGCGGTCTACCAGAACCTGCACCTGATCGAGAGCTTCCGGCCCGACATCGTGGCCGTCTTCGGCGCCGACCACATCTACCGGATGGACGTGCGCCAGATGATCGAGTTCCACCAGCAGTCGGGCGCCGACGTGAGCGTCGCCACGCTGCCGGTGCGGCTCGAGCAGTGCGACCAGTTCGGCGTGGTCGAGGTCGACGCCCAGCACCGCATCACCGACTTCAAGGAAAAGCCCAAGACCACCGCGCCGATGCCGGGCAGCAGCACCCATGCGCTGGCGTCGATGGGCAACTACATCTTCAACGCCGACGTTCTGATCGAGGCGCTCAAGCGCTCGCATGCCACCGGCGAGAGCGATTTCGGCAAGCACATCCTGCCGAAGATGGTGGAGAGCCACCGGCTCTTCGCCTACGACTTCGACACCAACGTGATCCCCGGCACCGCCCCGTACGAAGAGCACGGCTACTGGCGCGACGTCGGCACGATCGACGCGTATTTCGACGCCCACTTCGACACGCTGGGCGCCGCGCCCAAGTTCCGCATGACCAACCGGCAGTGGCCGATCTACGCGAGCCACGATCCGTCGGAATCGGCCCAGATCGAGAACGGCGCCATCAACCGCTCGGTCGTCGGCTCGGGCTGCATCGTCGACGGCGCGGTGCTCGACCATGCGATGCTGCGGCGCGCGGTGACGGTGCAGCGCGACGCGCACCTGGAGCATTGCATCGTCATGGAGCGGTCGGTCATCGGGCAGGGCGTGCGCATCCGGCGCGCGATCGTCGATACCGACAACGAGATTCCGGCGGGCGAGCGGATCGGCTTCGATCTGGAGGCCGACCGCAAGCGCTTCCATGTCACCGAGAGCGGCATCGTGGTGGTGCCCAGCGGCTACTTCTCGGCCGCCACGCGGCGCGACGAACGGCGCGGCTTCCGGCCGTCGGCCGCTGCTTCGTCCGTGAACGCTGCCGGCGCAGCCGCGCCGGTAACGTCCACCGACGCGCCCGTGCTCGCCGACCCGGTTTCCCTCACTTCGACGACCCCCACTTTCAATTCGACCAGGGCCACGGCATGAACGCTACTTCAGACAACGCAAAGGACCAGGCAATGGCAGGTGACGACGCAACGGCATACGCACAGGGTTACGAACGGGTGGAGCGCGGTTCGCCGCAGCGCCTGGGCGCCCACTGGGACGGCAAGGGTACCAACTTCGCCATCCACTCGGTGCCGGCGGAGCGCATCGAGCTGTGCCTCTATGCCGAGGACGGCAGCACCGAGATCGCCCGTGTCGACATGCCCGACCGCACCGGCGACGTGTGGCACGGCTACCTGCGCGGCTGTGCGCCGGGTACCCGCTACGGGTACCGGGTCCACGGACCGTACCAGCCCGAGGAGGGCCTGCGCTTCAATGCGCACAAGCTGCTGCTCGACCCGTACGCCCTGGCGCTCGACCGGCCGCTGCGCGGGGCGGCCGACCAGTACGGCTACATCCCCGGCACCGAGGAAGAGGACTTCGCGTTCGACGAAACCGACAACGGTGCCAATGCGGTCAAGTGCGTGGTGGTGGATACGGCCTTCGACTGGGGCGACGACACGCCGCCCGCCGTGCCCTGGAACAAGACCGTCTTCTACGAAGTGCATGTGAAGGGCTTCACCCACCAGCACCCGGACGTGCCCGAGGACATCCGGGGCCGCTACGCCGCCATGGGTTCCGACGTGGCGATCGCCCACCTCAAGCAGATCGGCGTCAACGCGGTCGAGCTGCTCCCGGTGCAGGCGTTCATCGACGACGAGCGCCTGGTCAACGACGGCCTGGTCAACTACTGGGGCTACAACACGCTGGGCTTCTTCGCGCCCGAGCCGCGCTACGGCTCGGGCGGCAGCGCCGCCGTCAACGAGTTCAAGACGATGGTGAAGGCGCTGCATGCGGCCGGCATCGAGGTGATCCTGGACGTGGTCTACAACCATACCGGCGAAGGCAACCACCTGGGCCCGACGCTCAGCTTCAAGGGCATCGACCATGCGGGCTATTACCGCCTGAGCCCGGAAGACAAACGCTTCTGCGTCGACTACACCGGCACCGGCAACACCCTCGACAGCTCCAGCCCGCTGGTGCTGCGCCTGGTGATGGACAGCCTGCGCTACTGGGTCGAAGAGATGCACGTCGACGGCTTCCGTTTCGACCTGGCCTCGACGCTCGGCCGCGGCGCGAACGATTTCGACCAGCGCTCGGCCTTCTTCTCGGTGATCCAGCAGGACCCGGTGCTGGCCAAGGTCAAGCTGATCGCCGAACCGTGGGACGTGGGCCCGACCGGCTACCAGGTCGGCGGCTTCCCGGCGCCCTGGGCGGAGTGGAACGGCAAGTACCGCGACGCGATCCGTGATTTCTGGCGCGGCGAAGACGGCTCGCTGCCCGAGTTCGCCGCGCGGCTGTGCGGCTCGGCCGACCTGTTCGGCGGCTCGCGTCGCGGTCCGCTGGCGAGCGTCAACATCGTCACGGTGCACGACGGCTTCACCCTGCACGATCTGGTCAGCTACAACGAGAAGCACAACGAAGCCAACGGCGAAGACAACCGCGATGGCGAGAGCCACAACCGCAGCTGGAACTGCGGTGTGGAAGGCCCGACCGACGACGAGGCGATCAGCGTGCTGCGCGAACGCCAGAAGCGCAACATGGCCACCACGCTGTTCATGTCGCAGGGCGTGCCCCTGCTGCTGGGCGGCGACGAGATGGGCCGTACCCAGGGCGGCAGCAACAACGGCTACTGCCAGGACAGCGAGATCAGCTGGTACGACTGGTCGGCCGAGCGGCGCGACGATCCGCTGGTGCAGTACGTGCGCCGGCTGTCGGCCTTCCGCAAGAGCCATGCGGTGCTGCAGCGCACCCGCTTCTTCGGCGGCAATGCCGACGAGGCCGGCCGCAAGGACATCGGCTGGTACAGCGTGTGGGGACTGGAGATGACACAGGAAGAGTGGACCAGCCCGGGGGTTCGCTGCGTGGCCGCGCTGCTCGACGGTGCCCGCACCGCCGAGGTGGGCGAGGACGGCGACGAGGTGACCGGCGACTCGGTGCTGATGCTGATCAACGCCTCGTCCGACGAGACTGTGTTCACCATCCCCGAATACGCCGGCGCCCCCGCCGGCTGGACGCCGCGCATCGACACCGCCACGCCGGACGGCCAGCCGGTCGTCGAAGGCGCGGTGGCGGACATCACGCCCTGGCATGCCGGCGAGCAGCACAGCCTTCCGGGGCATTCGATGGTAGTGCTGACCCAGCCCGTCCACCCATGAGCGATGCTGCAGCCGCGCTGGCAGCGCACGCCTCCGCAGGCCGCTTCGCCCATCCGATGCCCTTCGGCGCCACGCTGCTGGAGCAGGGGGGCGTGCGGTTCCGTTTGTGGGCGCCCGCGCTCGAACGGGCCGACCTGCTGGTGCATGGAACGGCGGTGGCCGATGCTCCGCAGGTCCATGCGGCAACCGCCTCGCCCGGCGGCTGGTTCGAATGCACCGTGCCCGATGCGGGCGCGGGCACGCTGTACCAGTGGCGGATCGAAGGCGGCCTGGTGGTGCCCGATCCGGCCTCCCGCTCCAATCCGCTGGGCGTGCACGGGCCGAGCTGCGTGGTCGACCCCCGCCGCTTCGCCTGGGACGCGGGCTGGAAGGGCCGGCCCTGGTCCGAGGCGGTCATCTACGAGATGCATGTCGGCACCTTCACCCCGGAGGGCACTTACGCGGCCGCCGAAGCCAAGCTGGAAGCGCTGGCCCGGACCGGCATCACCGTGGTCGAGCTGATGCCCCTGTCGGATTTCCCGGGCGAGTTCGGCTGGGGCTACGACGGTGTGTTGCCCTTCGCGCCGCACGCGCCCTACGGCGACCCGGAGGCGCTCAAGCATTTCGTCCAGGCGGCCCACCGGGCGGGCCTGATGGTGTTCCTGGACGTGGTCTACAACCACTTCGGGCCCGACGGCAACTACCTGGGCGCCTACGCGCCGCAGTTCTTTTCCGAGGTGCACAAGAACCCCTGGGGCAACTCGCTCAACTTCGACCGCGACGGCAGTGCGAGGGTGCGCGATTTTTTCGTGCAGAACGCGCTGTACTGGCTGCAGGAATACCGCTTCGACGGCCTGCGGCTCGACGCGATCCATGCCATCGTCGACGACAGTGCGCTCGACGTCATCGACGAGCTGGCGCAGTCGGTCCGCGCGGGCATCCCCGACCGACACGTCCACCTGGTGCTGGAGAACGAAGACAACGGCCACCACCGCCTGCCGCACGCGGGCCGCTACGACGCCCAGTGGAACGACGATTTCCACCATGTGATGCACGTGGTGCTGACCGGCGAGGATGCCGGCTACTACCAGGACTACGGCGACCGCCCGGTCGCGATGCTGGCCCGCTCCCTGGTCAACGGCTTCCTCTGGGAAGGCGCCGAGCGCAGCCCCCAGGGCGCACGGCAGGAGCTTAAGCAGGCACCGGCGCAACCGCTGGGGGCGATGGTCAACTTCCTGAACAACCACGACCAGAGCGGCAACCGTGCCTTCGGCGAACGCATGGTCGAGATGGTGCCGCCCGGGTCCGTGCCGGTCGCGACCGCGCTGGCCCTGCTGACCCCGGCCACGCCGATGCTCTTCGCCGGCGAAGAATTCGGGGCCCGCACGCCGTTCCTGTACTTCGCCAACTGGCAGGGCGATCTGCGCGACGCGGTGACCGAGGGCCGGCTGCGCGACTTCGGCCATTTCGCGAAGCGTGCCAACGGCGAAACCGGCGAGCCGCCGGCGCCGTGCGAGCGCAGCACCTTCGAGGCCAGCCGGCTCGACTGGGCGTTCGCCGCGTCGGAGGGCGGACAGGCGGTCCGCGGGTTCATCACCCGTGTCCTCGCCGCCCGGCGCGCCTGGTTCGTCCCGCGACTCTCCCGCCTCATGACCGGCGCGCACGAAACCCAGATGCTGGGCGACCGCACCTTCGTGCTGCGGTGGCGGTACGAGGGTGGCGAGGCGATCGAGTTGCAGGCCAACATGCAGGCCATGCCGTGGGCAGCGGATCGGGCGTCGCCGTGGGCGCCGCTCGCCGAGGCCGAGACGGTGTTCGCGGTGAACGCCCTCGAGCCCACCGTGTGGGCGCCCTGGTCGGCCCGCTGGACCTGGGGCCGAGAGCGCTGAAGCCGTTACCCGGCCGGCCGGCGGCATTCGCCGGCCGGTCATGCCGATCCGCCAGAATTCCGGCACGGCCCTTGCAGCCGGCAGGGCGGCAGTCCCCGGCGGCCAGCAGGCTGCCGCAACGACCAGAACAGGACATTTTGTGACCGATACGCTTGCGCCCGGTGCGCCTTCCACCCAAGACGACCGCGAGGCGCTGCTGCGGTTGGCCGCGCAACTGGGACTCGCCAGCCACTGGAGCGATTTCTACGGCGTGGAGCGCGCCGTGCCCGACGAGACGCTGCGCCTGGCGCTGCAGGCCATGGGCGTGCCGGCCGCGGACGATGCGCAGGTGCGCGTCTCGCTCGGCGCCCATGCGGATTCCCAGCAGCAGCAGACGCTGCCGCCGGTGGTGGTGCTGCGGGAGGGCGCCGACGAACACGGCATCGGGCTGGACCCGCACACCGCGGACGACAGCCTCTGGTACTTCACCGTGGAAGGGCGCGCACGCCAGGAGCTGCGCAGCCACCGCGGCGGCAACGGCCGCCAGTACGTGGTGCTGCCGGCGGGCCTGCCGTGCGGCTACCACCGGCTCGACGGCCCGGACGAACACGCCGGCTACTGCACGGTGATCGTGACGCCGCAGCGCTGCTTCATACCGCCCGCACTGCAGGCCGGCGAGCGCTGGTGGGGGCCGTGCGTGCAGCTCTACGCACTGCGATCCGCCCGCAACTGGGGCATCGGCGATTTCACCGACCTGCGGGTGCTGGTGGGCGGCATGGCGCTGCAGGGCGCATCCTTCGTCGGACTCAACCCGCTGCACGCGCTGTTCCCGCACCGGCCGGACGTGGCCAGCCCCTACAGCCCGTCGAGCCGCAACATGCTCAACGCCATCTACCTGGATATCGAGGGCGTGCCCGAATTCAATGAATGCGCCGAGGCGCGGCGTCTGGTGGACACCGAGGATTTCCAGCACCGCCTGCGCGAGCTGCGCGCGACCGAGCTGGTCGACTATGCGCAGGTGGCGGCCACCAAGGTGGGCGTGCTGGAGCTCCTGTGGTCGCACTTCCGCCAGCACCATGTCCAGGCGCAGACCGAGCGGGCCCGCCAGTTCGCCGAGTTCCTGCGTGCGCGCGGCGAGGCGCTGCGCGACCATGCCCTGTTCGAAGCCCTGCAGGCCCACTTCTTCGCCGCCGACCCGAACGTGTGGGGCTGGCCGGTGTGGCCCGAGGCCTACCGCTCCCCGGGTGCGCCCGCCGTGGCCGCGTTCGCGCAGGCGCATGCGGAGCGGGTCGATTTCCGCGCCTGGCTGCAGTGGCTGGCCGAGGAGCAGCTGCACGCCGCGCACCGCCGGGCGATCGCGCTCGGCATGGGCCTGGGCCTGTACCGCGACCTGGCGGTGGGCGTCAACGAGGGCGGCTCCGAAACCTGGACCCGGCCCGATGCCTACGCCCTCGGGATGCACGTCGGGGCGCCGCCCGATCCGCTCAATGCGATGGGCCAGAACTGGGGCCTGCCGCCGCTCAATCCGCAAACCCTGATGGCCGGCCGCTACCAGCCCTTCATCGATACGCTGCGCGCCAACATGCGTGACGCCGGGGCCCTGCGGCTCGACCATGTGATGGGACTGATGCGGCTCTTCTGGATCGCGCCTTCGGGCGGCTCCTACGTCACCTATCCGCTGGACGACCTGTTGGGCATCCTGGCGCTGGAGAGCGTGCGGCAGCGCTGCATGGTGGTGGGCGAAGACCTGGGCAATGTGGCGCCGCGGATGCGCGAGGCGATGGAAGAGCGCTCGCTGCTCTCCTACCGCCCCCTGTTCTTCGAGCGCACCTTCGACGGCGGTTTCGTGCCGCCGCAGGAGTGGCGGCCGCAGGCGCTGGCGGTCGTCAGCACGCACGACCTGCCCACGCTCAGCGGCTTCTGGAGCGGCGACGACATCGAGCTGCAGGCCCGTCTGCACCTCTACCCCGATGCGCAGGCGCACGGCCAGCAGGTGCTCAACCGCTCGTCCGACCGGGTGCAGCTGCTGCTGGCGCTCGACCGCGAAGGCCTGTTGCCGCCGGGCGTCAACGTGCACCCGACCTCGTTGCCCGAGAGCACCCCCGCCTTCGTCGACGCGGTGCATGCCTTCATCGCGCGCACGCCGTGCCTGCTGCTGGGCGTGCAGCTGGAAGACATCACCCAGCAGAAGCTGCAGGTCAACGTGCCCGGCACCTCGGAAGACGTGTTTCCCAACTGGCGCCGCAAGCTGTCGGTGGAGGTCGAAGACCTGGCCGCCGACGCGCGCATGGCATCGGTGGCGGCGGTGTTGCGGGCCCGGCGCAGCGCGTCGTTCCAGCAGCCGGCGGTCGGCGCCAACGAGCTGCCGGCCCTGGAGACGGCCCGCATCCCGAGCAGCACCTACCGCATGCAGTTCCATGCCGGCCTGACCTTCGACCAGGCGACCGAGGTGGTGCCCTACCTCCACGCCCTGGGCATCAGCCATCTCTACGCCTCGCCCTACCTGCGGGCCCGGGCGGGCAGCACCCACGGCTACGACATCGTCGACCACAACGCGCTCAACCCCGAGGTGGGCGACGAGCAGGCCTTCGACCGCATGTGCCGCGCGCTGCGGCGCCACGGCATGCACCAGATGCTCGACATAGTGCCCAACCACATGGGCGTGCTGGAGGCCGACAACGCCTGGTGGCTCGACGTGCTGGAGAACGGCCCGTCGGCGCGCCACGCCGAGACCTTCGACATCGAATGGGAGCCCGCCGCGCCGGAGATGGCCGGCAAGGTCCTGCTGCCGGTGCTGGGCGACCACTACGGCCGGGTGCTGGAAGCGGGCGAGCTGCGCACCACCTTCGTGGCGGAGACGGGCGAGTTCTGGCTGAACTACTACGAGCACCGTTTCCCCCTCGATCCCTGCGACTACCCGGCGATCCTGTCGGCGCTGCCGATGCCGGTGACCTTCGACGAAGGCCAGCGCGATGCGCACGCGGTCGTCGAATCGCTGCTGCACGCGCTGGCCACGCTGCCGCCCCGCAGCGACCTGTCGCCCGAGGGCCGCGCGGCGCGCGAGCGCGACCGGCCGCTGCACAAGCGTTCGCTGGCGCGGCTGGCCCGCACCCATGCCTGGCTCGACACCTGGATCCAGGCCTGCCTGAAGCTGCTCAACGGCACGCCGGGCGAGCCGCGCAGCTTCGACGGGCTCGACGCGCTGATCCGCCGCCAGGCCTACCGCCTGGCCTACTGGCGGGTGGCGGGCGACGACATCAACTACCGGCGCTTCTTCGACGTGAACACGCTGGCCGGCGTGCGCCAGGAGCGCGAGGAGGTGTTCGACGCCACCCACCGCCGGGTGCTGCGCTGGCTGCAGGACGGCCGCATCGCCGCCCTGCGGATCGACCACCCCGACGGCCTGTCGGACCCGCGCGGCTACTTCGAGCGGCTGCAGGGCCGCTACGCCGCCCAGGCCGATGCTGAGGGCCGCAGCCGCCGCGCGCTGTACCTGGTGGTCGAGAAGATCCTGGATGCCGACGAGGCACTCCCGCCCGAGTGGCCGGTGCACGGCGGCACCGGCTACCGGTTCTCCAGCCTGGTCAACGGCCTCTTCGTCGACCGCGACCAGGAAGCCGCGTTCGACACGCTCTACGCCGGCTTCACCGGCGAGCACGACCGCTTCGACGACATCGTCTTCGAGGCCAAGCTGCACGTGATCTACAACGCCCTGTCGAGCGAGCTGGGCTGGCTGACCGAGGCGCTCTACCGCATCGCCCGCAGCGACCGGCGCAGCTGCGACTTCACCCGCAACCGCCTGAGCCAGGCGATGGCGACCGTCGCCGCCTGCTTCCCCGTCTACCGCACCTACATCCGGTCGCAGGACAGCGCGGTGCGCCCGGCCGACAAGGCGGTGATCGACCGCGCGGTGCGCGACGCGCGCCGCCGCAGCGCCGGAGCCGAGGTCTCGGTGATCGAGCACCTGCGCGGCGTGCTGCTGGGCGCCTGCGACGTCGCCGAGCCGGCGCGCCGGGCGCTCACCATGCGCTTCATCTCGCGCTGGCAGCAGTTCACCGCGCCGGTGATGGCCAAGGCGATGGAAGACACCGCCTTCTACCGCTACAACCGGCTGGTGTCCCTCAACGACGTGGGCGGCGATCCGCGGCGCTTCGGCACGCCGGTCGGCGAGTTCCACAAGGTCAACGCGGGCGACATGGCGACCCGGCCGCACTGGCTGCT
Organism: Sphingomonas sp. NCPPB 2930; assembly: GCA_042867185.1. Lineage (GTDB taxonomy): Bacteria > Pseudomonadota > Gammaproteobacteria > Burkholderiales > Burkholderiaceae_C > Xylophilus. Next base: position 222,478 of record JBHZQV010000004.1, read on the forward strand.
GGGCACCTCGACCCACGACAGCAAACGGTCGGAAGACCTGCGCACCCGGATCGACGTGCTGTCGGAAATCCCGCAGGAGTGGCAGGCGGCACTCGAGCGGTGGCATGCCGCCGCCGCCCCCCTGCGTGGCCATGTGGACGAGGCGCCGGCACCGACGCCCAACGACGAATACCTGTTCTGGCAGACCTTGCTGGGCGCCTGGCCGCTGGTGCCGCCGGATGCGGCCGCCCGCGAGAATCTGCGCGACCGGCTGCAGGCCTACATGCAGAAAGCGGTGCGGGAGGCCAAGCGCAGCACCAGCTGGCTCGATCCGAACGAAGGCTACGAGAACGCCCTGGCCGCTTTCGTGGACGGCGTGCTGGACCCGGCGCGCAGTGCGGCGCTGCTGGCCGATGTGCAGGCGTTCGTCGACCGCATCGCGCCCTTCGGTTGCTGGAGCAGCCTGTCGCTGGTGGCGCTGAAGCTCACGGCGCCGGGGGTGCCCGACATCTACCACGGCTGCGAGCAGTGGAACTTCAGCCTGGTCGATCCGGACAACCGCCGCGCGGTCGATTTCGCCGGACTGGCCGCTTCGCTGCGGACCTTGCAACCCCTGTATGCCGATGGCGCCGTGCCGTCCGCCGCGCAGTGGGACGGGCTGCTGGACGGCTACGCCGACGGCCGCATCAAGCAGCTCGTCACCTGGCGGCTGCTGCAGTTGCGGCAGGCGCATCCCGAGGTGTTCGCCGCGGGCGGCTACCGGCCGCTGCAGGCCGCGGGCGCCCATGCCAAGCAGCTGGTCGCCTTCCAGCGGGGCACCGGCGATGCGGTGGCCATCACCGTCGCCGGCCGGTTCCTGCGCAGCATGGACCCGCAAGGCGGCCTCCGTGGATGGACCGCGGCCTGGGGCGACACCCGCATCGCGTTGCCGGATGCGGCTGCGGCACCGACCGGAACTCCGCCTGCGGCCGGTGCGGCCGTGCCGTCGCCCACCGCGGGCTGGGTCGACTGGATCACCGGCGCGCCGGTGGCCCCCGAGGCCGGGGGAACGGTGCTGGCCGCGGGAGCCGTGTTGAAGACATTGCCGCTCGCGGTGCTGGTGCCCGCGGCCTGGATGGAGATCGCATGAACGTCCTGTTTCTCACGCCCGAATACGCCCCGTGGGTCAAGACCGGCGGCCTGGGCGATGTGAGCGGCGCGCTGCCGCCGGCACTCGCCGCGCTGGGCCACGACGTCCGGGTGCTGATCCCGGCGTACCGCGCATTTGCTTCGCTGCCGGCCGACATGCCGCGCACGCCAGTCGTCGAGATCCCGGCGCGGGACGGCTGGCCCGCCGCGCGGATCGACAGCGTGCCGCAACCGGGCGGCGTGACCCTGCTGCTGCTCGAGTGCCCCGAGCTGTTCGACCACGCGGGCGGCCCCTATCTCGACGCGCAGGGCAAGGACCACTGGAACAACGCCCGGCGCTTCGGCTTCCTGGCGCGCGTCGGCGCGTGGCTCTCGACCGAGGACTCCCCCTGGCCCGCGTGGCAGCCCGACATCCTGCACGGCCACGACTGGACCTGCGGGCTGGCGCCGTTCTACCTGCATCTGGCGCGCCTGCAGGGGCGGGCCACCGCGGCCAGCACGATCACCATCCACAATCTGGCCTTCCAGGGCCTTTTCTGGATGGCGGATGCCGACATGCTGGGCATTCCGTACGAATGGCGCCAGGTGGACGGCGTCGAGTTCTACGGCCTGGTCTCCATGCTCAAGGCGGGCCTGCTGTTCTGCGATGCCATCACCACTGTCAGCCCGACCTACGCGAAGGAGATCCAGACCGAGGCGCTGGGCGTCGGCCTGCACGGCCTGCTGCAGACCCGCGCCGGCAGCCTGCACGGCATCCTGAACGGCATCGATACCGAAGTGTGGGACCCGGCGGGCGATCCGCTGCTGCCCAAGCGCTACCGCACCGGCGCGATGGGCGGCAAGGCCGTCTGCAAGGCGGTGCTGCAGCGCGACTGCGGGCTGACCGTGTCGCCCGATGCGCTGCTGTTCGGCCTCGTGGGCCGGCTGACCGAGCAGAAAGGCATCGACCTGATCGTCGGTGCCCTGCCGTGGATCCTGGCGCAAGGCGCGCAACTGGTCGTGCTGGGGCAGGGCGACGCCGTGCTGCAGGACGCGCTGCGGGCCGCCGCTGCCGAGCATCCGACGCAGGTCAGCGTGCAGACCGGTTTCGACGAAACCCGTGCCCACCGGATCGAGGCGGGTGCCGACGTCTTCCTGATGCCGTCCCGCTACGAACCCTGCGGACTCAACCAGATGTACAGCCAGCGCTACGGCACGCCTCCGCTGGTGCATGCCACCGGCGGGCTCGCGGATTCGGTCGTCGACATGTCGGCCGGCCGGCAGGCCGGGACCGGGATCGTGATCGACGAACCGACGGTCCTCGCGCTGACCGAGGGACTGGACCGGGTGCGCGTCGCTTTCGCCGACAAGCAGTTGTGGCAGGCCCTCCGGCGCAACGGCATGCGCCAGGATTTCGGTTGGGAGGCCAGCGCCAGGCGGTACGTGGCGCTCTATGAAGGCCTGCGCAGCAACCGGTAGACGCGACCGCACAGGTACGAATGCTTTCACCCTCGGCACGTTGCTATCGAAAATATAGCTGCGGGCCGGCTTGGAGCGCCGGCCCCGGCGTGTTTCTCATATGAATTCGAGGTTGTGGGGCGCCGGCGGTGTCCGCAGGATGCCGTGCCCCGGCGATGCGCGTCCCACACGCCCACTCGCCAGCCGCTGACAGGGTTCGTGGCCGCCCCGGGCTACGGTGCTGTATGCACCGTGAATCCGAACTGGCCGCCGCCTCGGGGCCCCTGCCTTGGCTGGCATCGCTCGACGCTTTCGCCGGCCCGGTCGATGCCGCGCCGCTGCGGGACATGGCCCGGGCTTTCGCGGCCGAGGCGGGGACGTCCCTCGGCCACGCGCACGGGACCTTGCGCCGTTTCCAGTGGCTGGCCGCCATCACCGGCTGCGATGTGGTCGTCGGCAAGCTGTTCGAGCCCCACCTGGACGCGCTGTCCATCCTCGAAGAACTGCATGGGCCGACCGGCGATTTGGCCGGCCGGCTGGGATTGCCCGCGGAGCCGGTGTGGGCGGTATGGGCAGCGGAAGGCCCGGGACAGTTGGGTGCCCGGCAGGCACCGGACGGCACTTGGCGCCTGCAGGGGCGCAAGAGCTGGTGCTCCGGCGCGGCGCGGGTGGATGCCGCGCTGGTGGGGGCCCGCGATCCGGCAGGTGAGCCACGGCTCTTCGCAGTGTCTTTGAAGTCCGGCGGGATCGGCATCACCCGCGACGGTTGGTCGGCGGTGGGCATGGCCCAGACGGACAGCGTCGATGTCCTTTTCGACGGCGTGCCGGCCGAAGCCGTCGGCGGCGCCGGCAGCTATGTCGGCCGCATCGGGTTTTGGCATGGCGCTGCCGGTATCGCCGCGTGCTGGCACGGTGCCGCGGTGGCGATAGCCCAGCCGCTGCGGGAGCGCGCGATGCGCGGCGCTGCGCCGGCGGACCCGTTCCTGCTGATGGCTTTGGGTGCGGTCGACGCGGCGCTGGCATCGTCCGCGCTGGCACTGCGGGAAGCCGCTGCTTCCGTCGACCTGCACTGCAGCGGCGGGCCCGCGTTCGGTCAACGGGAGGCGTTGCGGGTTCGCGCGGTGGTCGAAGCGGCCGCCCAGGAAGTGATCGAACGCACCGGCCGGGCGCTGGGCGCCGGGCCTTTGTGTCGCGATGCGGCGCACGCGCGCCGCGTCGCGGATTTGACGGTGTTCCTGCGGCAGAGCCATGCCGAACAAGATCTCGCGGCGCTCGGTGCCCGCGTTGCACAAGAAGGAGACAAGCCATGGATGCTGTGATCGCGATGCACAAACCCCTTGCCGCCCGCAGCCGCGGCCTGCGAACCGACAAGCGCCGTACCGCACCGGCGATCCGGTCGGCCTTGCAGGTCACGCCGGCGTCGCTCGTGCCGGTGGGTCCCCGGGGTCCTGGCCGCGTGGTGCTGGTCGCGCCGCACCCCGACGACGAGGTACTGGCGCTGGGGGCGACGCTGGCACAACTCTCCGCCCGGGGCCATGCCGTCCATATCTACGCCGTGACCGACGGGGAGGGCAGCCATCCCCGGTCCGCCGAATGGACGCCCGAGCGGCTGCGGTCGGAACGTCCCCTCGAGACCGAGCGGGCCTTGGCACGGCTGGGCCTCCGGGCGACGGTGGAGCGGCTTGGCCTGCCCGATGGCGGGGTCGCCGACCATGAGAAGGCGCTGGCCCTGCGCTTGCAACTGCGCAGCGACGACACGGTTTTCGTGACATGGCGCCATGACGGCCATGCCGACCACGAGGCCTGTGCGCGCGCCACCCTGGCAGCGGCGCGCGCCTCGGGCGCCCATTGCATCGAATTTCCGGTGTGGGCCTTGGTGCCCGGCCACGCGGCACACCAGGGGCTGCAGGGGCGGCGGATGCAGCAGGTGTTGGTAAGCCCGGTGTTCGCGGCCGCCAAGCGGCAGGCCATGGCCGCATTCGGAAGCCAGCTGCAGGCCGATGCGGACACACCGCCGGTCCTGACGCCGCACGCGCTCTCGGTATGGGGCCAGACGACCGAATGGTTGCTGGCATGAGCGACGCGGTGGTCGAGCGACATGCCGGTATCCCGCGGTCGGTGCTCACGCACTTCGACACGCTCCACCAGGACAGCCCGGACCCGTGGGGTGTGCGCTCCCGCTGGTACGAACGACGCAAGACCCGCCTGATCATGGCGGCACTTCCACGGGAGCACTACGGGTCGGTTTTCGAGCCCGGTTGTTCGGTCGGCGGAAACTCCGTGGCTTTGGCGGTACGCTGCGACCGTTTGGTGGCCAGCGATGCCAGCATGCCGGCGGTCGAACGCGCGCGGAACGCACTGGCTTCCTGCCCCCATGCCCGCGTGGAGCACTGGCGTCTTCCATGGCAGTGGCCTACCGACAGGAGCGACCTGATCGTGGTGGCCGAGTTGGCTTACTACCTGGACGACGAAGCCTTCGACCGCTTTCTGGCGTGGGTGCCGGAGGCGTTGCACGAAGGCGGTCATCTACTGATGTGCCACTGGCGTGCGCGCATCGCCGATGCCTGCCGCAGCGGCGACGCGGTGCACGGTGCCGCATTGCAGCGGCTGCATCTGCTGCGCATCGGAGGATGGCAGGACGACGACATGCGCATCGACGTGTGGCAGCGCGGCGGCAATGCATCGGTCGCCGCCGTGGGGGGTGCGCAGGAAGCCCTCGCCGAGCGGGGGGCGGCTGCATGATCGGCGTGTGCATTCCCGCGCACGACGAAGCCGCCGACATCGGAGCGTGCCTGGCCTCCATCCAGGAGGCGGCGCGGCAGGTGCGCGACGAGCCCGTCCGGATCGTGGTGGTGGCCGATGCCTGCAGTGACGACACCGCCGCCATCGCCCGCGCTGCGGGCTGCGAAGTGCTGACGCTGGACGCCAGGTGCGTCGGCGCCGCCCGGGCCGCCGGAGCGGAGTACCTGCTGGCGCTCGGCGCGCGGTGGATGTGCTGCACCGACGCCGACACCCGGGTTCCCCCGGACTGGATCACCGTCCAACTGGCTTGCGGCAGCGATGCCGTGTGCGGGACGATCGGCGTCGACGACTGGCGCGAGCATCCGGCCCACGTGGCCGAAGCCTTCTATTCGCATTACCAGGACCGCGATGGTCATCGCCACATACACGGCGCCAACCTGGGCATTTCGGCTGCGTCGTATCGGCTCGCGGGCGGGTTCTTGTCGCTGGTCGCGCACGAGGACGTACGCCTGGTGGAAATGCTGCTGTCGCAGCGAGCGTCCATCGCCTGGGTGCGCAACCCCCATGTCCTGACCAGTGCACGCCGGCTGGCACGCGCGCCGGCAGGCTTTTCGCACTGGCTCCGGGAGCACTTGGAAGCCGCACCCGTGCGCACCCCCCTCGCCGACGCCGCCGTCGCAGGCTGAGGGGTCGGCGGCGGGCGACCGGGTCAGTCGACTCGGGCGCCGGTCGCCTTGACCACCTGCTGGTACTTGGCCAACTCCTCTTTCATGAAACGGTCGAAATCTTGGGGGCTGCTGGAGACCGGTTCGGCCAGCAAGTTGGAAAACCGGGCTTTCGTCTCGGGCGCCTGCAATGCGGCCACGAATGCCTGGTTCAGGCGCGCGACCACTTCCGGTGGCGTGTGGGCCGGCGCCACCAGGCCCCACCAGGTGTCGATCGCGAAACCCTTCAAGGTATCTGACACAGGGGGCGCGTCGGGCAGGGCGGGGCTGCGCTGCGCGGTGGTCACGGCAAGCGCCTTGAGCTTGCCCGAACGAATGTTCGGTGCCGCCGTCGCAAGATTGTCGAAATTGAAATCCACCTGGCCCGACAGCAGGGCCAGCTGCGCCGGGTTGCCTCCGTTGTAGGGGATGTGCAGCGCGTAGATGCCGGCCTGCTGTTTGAACATTTCGCCGGCAAGGTGTCCGGCGCTGCCATTGCCGCCGCTGGCATAGTTGAGTTTGGCCGGGTTCTTTTTCGCATAGGCGATCAGGTCCGCCACGCTGGCGATCTGCAGGCGCGACGCCGTTTCGGCGTTCATGACCAGAACGTTCGGGACCCGCACCATCTGCGTGATGGGTGCGAAATCCTTGGCTGCGTCGTACGGCATCCGGGTGTAGAGCCAGGGATTGACCGCGTGCGTGGCCGTCGCGGCGATACCGATCGTCAGGCCATCGGCGGCCGCTTTGGCCACCGCGTCCGCGCCGATGTTGCCGCCTGCGCCCGGCTTGTTGTCGATGATCACGGTCCCCAGCGTGTTCTTCACCGCTTCCGCCAGGATGCGCGCCGTCACGTCGATCGGGCCGCCCGCCGCATAAGGCACGACCAGCCGAATCGGCCGGCTGTGGGCGGGTTGCGCAAGAACGGGCAGGTGGACGGCCGCGGCTGCGGCGGCGGTGAAGAGGAGAAGTGTGCGGCGGTTCATGGCGATCTATTGTCTACTCAGTAGTCGAAGTGGGGAACGCATGCTTGACCATCTTTGCGAGGCATCTGGACGTTGCCCGTGCCGGGACTTGGCTGAGCAGGAAAGCGTGTGCTTCTCAAACTTCTACAGTGAGCCTGATGCGCTGACGTATCTCGTACGTATCCTTGGCTACGGGAAAGTTATCGCAATGACGTAGCTGTGCTATAGTCGAGGGCTTCGCTGCACGGAGGCGGTGCTTCGGGGCTGGTTGACGCGCAGCGAGGTGAGCGGCCCAAGAGTTTGCTGATCCATCCTCGGGATGTTCCAGCCTCCGGATTTCCGGTATATAATTCGAGGCTCTGCAGAATTCGCTGGCCTGGTTGGAGTGCTACTTCGGTGGCGTGTTCGACGGGTTGGTTGGAGGAAGCGAAAAGCGAAATAAGTTTGACGGTACTTTAAAAACCGTGCTAGAATTCGAGGCTCTGCTGATCGCAGCGGAGACGGCAAGTGAGATGAGAGTCTGGCTTGCGGGGATCGTTAAAAATATACAGCCG
>JBHZQV010000005.1:0-228169 GCA_042867185.1 Sphingomonas sp. NCPPB 2930
GGAAATCCGGAGGCTGGAACATCCCGAGGATGGATCAGCAAACTCTTGGGCCGCTCACCTCGCTGCGCGTCAACCAGTCCCGAAGCACCGCCTCCGTGCAGCGAAGCCCTCGACTATAGCACAGCCAGGTTGAAACTTCGAGCGCTGCGCACCTTCGCGCCACTTCCGCCGGACAGAACACACTGCGCTTCGACGGTGCGTTGCAACACAGGCGCCGCCGTCCTCGCTCCAGTCCGGATAATCCGCTCTATATGGCACTCATCACACTTCTCGATGCGCAGCTGGCTTTCGGCCACGTCGCGCTGCTCGACCACGCGGGCTTTTCTCTGGAAACCAACGAGCGGGTCGGCTTGATCGGCCGCAACGGCGCCGGCAAGTCCTCTCTGCTCAAGATCCTGGGCGGCATGGAAAAGCCAGACGACGGGCATGTGCAGGTGCAGCAGGGCACCCGGATCGCGTACGTGGCGCAAGAGCCCATCCTGGTTCCGACCCATACGGTCTTCGAATCGGCCAGCGCCGGGATCGCCAGCGCGATCTCGGCCCGCGAGCGCTACCTGTCGGGCGACGAAGGCGAGGACCTCGATGCCCTGCAGACCGAGATCGAATCGCTCGACGCCTGGAACTGGGAGCAGCGGGTGGAGGAGACGCTCGCCAAGCTGCATCTGGCGCCCGATGCGCTGGTGGGCGATCTCTCCGGCGGCACGCGCAAGCGGGTGGCGCTGGCCCAGGCACTGGTTGCGAAACCGACCGTGCTGTTGCTGGACGAGCCGACCAACCACCTGGACCTGGACTCCATCGAATGGCTGGAGACGCTGCTGGTCGACTTCAAGGGCAGCCTGGTCACCATCACCCACGACCGCTCCTTCCTCGACAAGGTGGCTACCCGCATCGTGGAGCTGGACCGGGGCCACCTGCGCTCCTACCCGGGCAACTTCGCCACCTACCTGGTGCAGAAGGCCGACCAGCTGGCGCAGGAGGACGTGGTCAACGCCAAGGCCGACAAGCTGCTGGCCCAGGAAGAGATCTGGATCCGCAAGGGCGTGGAAGCGCGGCGCACCCGCAGCCAGAGCCGCATCGGCCGGCTGGAGAGCATGCGGGCACAGCGGTCGGCGCGGCGCGAGGCGCTGGGCAGCGTGAAGCTGGACGTGGCTTCGGGCGTGCCGACCGGCAAGATCGTGGCCGAGCTGACCGAGGTGAGCAAATCCTTCGGCGACAAGACGATCGTGCGCAATTTCACCGGCACCATCCTGCGCGGCGACAAGGTCGGCTTGATCGGTGCCAACGGCGCGGGCAAGACCACCCTGCTCAAGATGATCCTGGGCGACCTGCAACCCAACGCGGGAAAGATGCGGCAGGGCTCGAACCTGCAGGTGGCGTACTTCGACCAGATGCGCCAGTCGCTCGACCTCAACGCCACGCTGGAGGACTTCATCAGCCCCGGCAGCGAATGGATCGAGATCGGCAACCAGCGCAAGCATGTCAAGAGCTACCTGAGCGACTTCCTGTTCTCGCCGGCGCGCGCCACCTCGCCGGTGCGGTCGCTCTCCGGCGGCGAGCGCAACCGGCTGCTGCTGGCGCGCCTCTTCGCGCGGCCGGCCAACGTGCTGGTGCTCGACGAGCCGACCAACGACCTGGACATCGAAACCCTGGAGCTGCTGGAAGACCTGCTGCAGAACTACGAAGGCACCGTATTCCTGGTGAGCCACGACCGGACCTTCCTCGACAACGTCGTGACCAGCACCCTGGTGGCCGAAGGCAACGGCCACTGGCGCGAATACGAAGGCAGCGTGCAGGACTGGCTGACCCAGTCGCGCCGCGCCCGCGAGCTGGCGCAGCGCGCCGGCCCGGTTGCGGCGCCTGCCGTGGCAGCCGTGGCTGCCGCACCGGCGGCCACGCCGGCCTCCGCTGCTGCTGCCGCGGCTGCACCGGCCGGCCCGAAGCGCAAGCTGAGCTACAAGGACCAGCGTGTGCTGGACGGCCTGCCCGAACAGATCGCGGCGCTCGAGGCCGAGCAGGCCGAGATCAACGCCGCTTTGGGCGACGGCAGCCTGTACGGCACCGATCCGCAGCGCGCGGCGACGCTCTCGGCCCGCAACGCCGAGATCGACGACCTGCTGCTGGCGGCACTGGAGCGGTGGGAAACGCTGTCGTCCTGACCGGGCACTGCCGCCAGCGCTGTCGTCCGACAGACGCGGCGCGGCAGACCGATAGAGTGGCGGCACGCCGAAAGGCGCCAAGAAAGACGCCCCCATGCTTGCCAGTGCCGCTGCCGCCCTCCCCTCTCGCCCCGACGACGCCGGTCGGTGGCATGGCCGATGGAGAGTGGGAATCGCGGCCGGCCTGGTGGCCCTGCTGTCTGCCTGCAGCAGCCTGCCGCCCAACACCCAGCGCGAGGCTTCGCAGGCGCTGCCGGTCGGCGGCACCACCCTCGCCGCCACCACCGCGGCGCTGCGGCCGCAGCCGCCCACCAGCCGCAATGCCTCCGGCATGCGCCTGCTGGGCAGCTCGGAGACCGCCTACGGCAGCCGGCTGGCGCTGATCGCCGCGGCCGAGAAGACGCTGGACCTGCAGTACTACAGCATCCACTACGACAGCTCCACCGAGGCGCTGATCGAGCGGCTGCGCGAGGCCGCCGGCCGCGGCGTCCGCATCCGGGTGCTGCTGGACGACTTCAACAGCGCCGGCCTGAACGCCCGGGTGCTGATGCTCGACGAGGTGCCCGGCATCCAGGTGCGCCTCTTCAATCCGCTGTTCGGCCCGCGTGGTTCGCAGGCGGGCCGGCTGGTCAGCTCGCTGTTCGACTTCAACCGCATCCAGCAGCGGATGCACAACAAGGTCTTCATCGCCGACAACGCATTGGCGGTGACCGGCGGACGCAACCTGGGCGACGAATACTTCGGCCAGGGCGACAAGAGCAATTTCCTCGACCTGGATGTGCTGGTGGCCGGCAGCCTGGTGCAAGACCTGTCGCGCAGCTTCGACCGCTACTGGAACGACGACCTGGCCTATCCGGTCGCGGCGCTGCTGAGCCCGGCCGAGCGCGACAAGCTGCGGCCCCAGGCGCAGGCAGCAGCGGCCGCCCAGCGCCGTATCGAAGCGGCGCCGGTGGCGCCCGCGCCGACGCAAGCCGAGCAGAGCACCGGCCAGCCGCCACCCGCACCGGCGGCGGCGGCCCAGGCCCGCACCGTGCCGGGCGCCGGCGACGTGGCCCGCCAGATCGCCGAGGGCCGGCTCGAACTGGTCTGGGCGCCCGCGGTGCTGCTGGCCGACAAGCCGTCGAAGATCGACCCCGAGGATTCCGAACAGGACCCGGACGACGCCGACGGCACCGTGGTCGACGACCTGGTCCACCTGCTGGGCCGCACCCGCCAGGACCTGCTGATCGTCTCGCCCTACTTCGTGCCCGGCGAGTCGATGATGAAGACCTTCACCGACCTGCGCCAGCGCGGCGTGCGGGTGCGGGTGCTGACCAACTCGCTGGCCTCCAACGACGCGCCGCTAGCCCACGTGGGCTACGCACGCTACCGCGAGGCGCTGCTGCGCGCCGGGGTGGAGCTGTACGAGCTGCAGGCGCAGGGCGAGACCCGGCGGCGCATCTTCGGCTCCACGCCGCAGTCGCGGTCGAGCCTGCATGCCAAGGCGCTGGTGATGGACGGGCGGCTGCTGGTCGTCGGGTCGATGAACCTCGATTTGCGCTCGGCCCTGCAGAACACCGAGCTGGGCCTGGTGATCCGCAGCCAGGTGCTGTCGAAGGAACTGACCCAGAACCTCGAATCGACGATGGGCGACTGCTACCGGGTGGAGCTGACGCCCGAGGGCAGGCTGCGCTGGCACGCGCCGGCCCACGATACCGCCCGTGCGGGCCAGGTCTACGACAGCGAGCCGGAGGCAGGCGTCGGCCTGCAGATCATGCTCAAGCTGGTCGGGCCGTTCGCGCCCGAAGAAATGCTCTGATACCGCGCGGGTCGAGAGGACACGGCCTTGCTATAAATTAGATAGCTAACTGCCGGCGCTGGACAACGGCCAGAGCCGTCTTTCGTTCCGAAACAGGCTCTGGCGGGGTTGCCGGGCCCTCCACGCGGCCCGCTAGATCCGGTGGTGCACCCGGTCCGGGGCATGCAGCCGGCCGATCAGCGCCGGCGCGATCTGGTCGAGCGGCAGCACCTCGTCGGCGGCACCGTGGGCGATCGCCTCGCGCGGCATGCCGAAGACGATGCAGCTGGCCTCGTCCTGCACGTAGTTGTAGCTGCCGGCGTCCTTCATCTCGCGCATCGCCTTGGCGCCGTCGGCGCCCATGCCGGTCAGCATGATGCCGTAGGCGTTGCGGCCGGCCATCGCGGCGGCCGAGCGGAACAGCACCTCGACCGACGGCTTGTGGCGGTTGACCGGCTCGGTGTCTTCCACCACCGCCATGTAGTTGGCGCCGCTGCGGCCGATGCTGAACTGCCGGCCGCCCGGCGCGATGTACGCGTGGCCGGGCAGGATGCGCTCGCCGTGCGTCGCCTCTTTCACCGTGATGCGGCACAGGCCGTTGAGCCGCGCGGCGAAGCTGGTGGTGAAGCCCGGCGGCATGTGCTGGGTGATCAGGATCGCCGGGCAGTCGGCCGGCAGCGGCGTCAGCACGTGGCGGATCGCCTCGGTGCCGCCGGTGGAGGCGCCGATGAAGATCAGCTTCTCGGTCGAGACGCGGCCGAGCAGTGCGGTGCTGGTCGCCGGCGGCGGCACGGGCGCCGCGCCGGGGGCCGCGGCCTGGGCGGGTGCGGGCGCTGGCGCGCGGCGGATCTGCGCCTTGGCCGCGATGCGGACCTTGTCGACGATCTGGGTCGCCAGCTCGCTCAGGCCGTTGGCGACGCCGACGCGCGGCTTGGCCACGAAATCGGTGGCGCCCAGCTCCAGCGCGCGCAGCGTGACCTCGGCGCCGCGCTCGGTCAGGGTGGAGATCATCACCACCGGCATCGGCCGCAGCCGCATCAGCCGGCCCAGGAAATCGATGCCGTCCATGCGCGGCATTTCGACGTCGAGGGTGATGACGTCGGGGTTGCGCTCGCGGATCATCTCGCGGGCGATCAGCGGATCGTTTGCGGTGCCGATGCACTCCATGTCGGGCTGGCGGTTGATGATCTCCGACAGCAGGCTGCGCACCAGCGCCGAATCGTCCACCACGATCACGCGGATCTTCTTCATGCTCTTCTCGTTTCCCGTGTCTCTTGAAACCCTGCGGCGCCGCGGCCCGCCGTACAGGTCGCCGCGCGCTCTCAGAACAGGTCGACCGACCCGCCCGACGTAGTGTGCGCCACCGTGGCCGCATTGCCGCGCCGCTCCTGCGACAGCAGCGACTCCGGATGCGCATGCGCCAGCCGCTTGACCATCGCCTTGCCCATCACCGGGAAGAAGCAGACCTTGCGCGGATGGATGTCGAGCACGTCTTCCGACAGGATCGGGATCCGCTCGGTGCGCAGGTACTCCTTCACGAAGGCGGTGTTGCGCTCGCCCACGTTCATCGTGGTGAAGCCGGCCATCACCTGCCCGCCGCCGAAGATCTTGGCCTGCAGGTTCTCCCGGCGCGCGCCGGCCTTCATCATCTCGTTGATCAGCAGCTCCATCGCATAGGAGCCGTAGCGGCCCGACACGTCGCTCGCATCGCTCTCGGGCAGCATGAAATGGTTCATGCCGCCGATGCCGGCACGGCTGTCCCACAGGCAGGCCGCGATGCAGGAGCCCAGCACCGTCATGATGACCAGTTGCTCGTTGGAGACGAAGTACTCGCCCGGCAGCACCTTGACCGCGTTGTACTGGAAGTGGTGGTCGAAGTAGAAGAACGACGCCTCGCCGGGCTTCCTCTGCTGGCCTTTGAGCTTTTCCAGCGACGAGGGCGCGGCCGGTGGCGGCGTGCCGTAGGCGGCGACGCGGGTCGCGATACTAGCGCCGTTCATAGACCGTCTTTCCCCGCAGCGTGAACAGGTCGCGCGACTCGCTGAAATTCTCGGCATGGCCCACGAAGAGCATGCCGCCCGGCTTCATCACGCGGTGGATGCGCTCCAGCACCCGGCGCTGGGTGGGCGCGTCGAAATAGATCATCACGTTGCGGCAGAACACCACGTCGAACGGGTCGCGGAACGGCCAGTCGTCGCGGATCAGGTTGACGCTCAGGAAGTCGATGAACCGGCGCAGCTCGGGCTTCACCCGCACCAGGCCGGCGTTGCTCTGCTTGCCGCGCATGAAGAACTTCTGCTGGCGTTCGGGCGACAGGCCCTTGAGCGCGTCGATCCGGTAGATGCCCTGCGCCGCGTGGGCCAGCACCTTGGAATCGATGTCGCTCGCCGACAGCTTGAACGCGGCGTTGGAGCCGAGCGTTTCCAGGGCGGTCATGACGATCGAATACGGCTCTTCGCCGGTCGAGGCGGCGTTGCACCAGACGCTCCAGGGCGTGCCCGAGGGTTTGGTGCCCAGGTGCTGCGCCAGGATCTCGAAATGGTGCTGTTCGCGGAAGAAGGCGGTGAGGTTGGTGGTGAGCGCGTTGACGAACTCCTGCCACTCGGCGCCGCTGGCGGCATCGGCGGACTCCAGCCAGCCCAGGTACTCCTGGAAGCTGGTGTGCCCGGTGTCGCGCAGCCGGCGGGAAAGCCGGCTGTAGACCATCGCATGCTTGCCCTCGTGCAGGCTGATGCCGGCGCGCTGGTAGATCAGCGCCCGGACCCGCGTGAAGTCGGCATCGGTCCAGACGAACTCCCGGCCCTGCGCCGCCGCGGCGGCCACGGGAGCCAGGGGGTTTTCGCGCGCTGCGGCTACGGCCATGGGAGCTCTCGCGGCCTCAGGCGGCCAGGGCGGGCGGCACCAGGCCCATGTCGACGCTGGACATCAGCTTTTCGATGTCGAGCAGGATCAGCATGCGCTCCGCGACCGAGCCCAGGCCCAGGATGCAGTTGTTGTCGACGACGCTCTCGATCTCGGGCGCGGCCTTGATGTTGTCGGGCGTCAGCTCGAGCACGTCGCTCACCGAATCGACCACGATGCCGACCACGCGGTTGCGCAGGTTCAGGATGATGACGACGGTGAAGCTGTTGTAGTCGGCATTGGCGCAGTTGAACTTGAGCCGCATGTCGACGATCGGGACGATCGTGCCGCGCAGGTTGACCACGCCCTTGATGAATTCGGGCGCGTTGGCGATGCGGGTCGGCGGCTCGTAGCCGCGGATTTCCTGCACCTTCAGGATGTCGATGCCGTACTCTTCCTGGTCGAGGCGGAAGGTCAGGTATTCGCGGGCGCCGATGGTGGCCTGGCCGCCGATCTTGCCGATAACGTTGCTCATGGGTTCTCTCCTTCGAAAGGGGTTGCGGGGGGCGAAAGGCCGCGGCGCTCAGTGCCGCGCGCGGCGCACCAGGCCGCTGGTGTCGAGGATCAGCGCGACCTTGCCGTCGCCGAGGATGGTGGCGCCCGAGATGTTGGGCACCCGCCGGTAGTTGGATTCGAGGTTCTTCACCACCACCTGGTGCTGGCCGAGCAGCTCGTCGACCAGCAGCGAGACGCGGCTGCCGTCGGACTCGACCACCACCATGATGTTGCCGTCCTTGTCGTCCGGGTCGCGCGGGATCTGGAACACCTTCTCCAGCGCCACCACCGGCATGTAGTCGTCGCGCACCTTGACCAGCTGCGAGCCCTGGGCGATGGTGTTGAGCGCGGCCGCATCGACCTGGAACGACTCGATGACCGAGGCCAGCGGCAGGATGTAGACCTCGCCCGCCACCCGGACCGACATGCCGTCCATGATCGCCAGCGTCAGCGGCAGCCGCACCGACACCTTCATGCCGTAGCCTTCGGCCGAGTCGATCTCGACCGAGCCGCCGAGGGCGGTGATGTTCTTCTTGACCACGTCCATGCCGACGCCGCGGCCCGACACGTCGGTGACCACGTCGGCGGTGGAGAAGCCGGGCGCGAAGATCAGGCCCCAGACGTCGCCGTCGGTCATCTGGTCGGAGACCTCGATGCCGCGCTCGCGCGCCTTCGACAGGATCTTGTCACGGTTCAGGCCGCGGCCGTCGTCGCGCACCTCGATCACGATGGAGCCGCCCTGGTGGGAGGCCGACAGCGTGATCGTGCCGTTCTCGGGCTTGCCGGCCGCCAGGCGCACCTCGGGCGGCTCGATGCCATGGTCGCAGCTGTTGCGCACCAGGTGGGTCAGCGGGTCGGTGATCTTCTCGACCAGGCCCTTGTCGAGCTCGGTCGCCTCGCCCTGGGTGACGAAATCGACCTTCTTGCCCAGCTTGGTGGCCAGGTCGCGCAGCATCCGCGGGAAGCGGCTGAACACGGTCGACATCGGGATCATGCGGATCGACATGACCGATTCCTGCAGATCGCGGGTGTTGCGGTCCAGGTCGGCCAGGCCGCTCAGGAGTTGCTGGTAGGCGGCCGGGTCGAGGCCCTGGCTGTTCTGCGCCAGCATCGCCTGGGTGATGACCAGCTCGCCGACCAGGTTGATCAGCTGGTCGACCTTGCTGACGCCCACCCGGATGGTGGTGGCTTCGAGCTGCTGCGCCTGGGCGCCCGGCTTGGGGCCGGCGGCTTCGGCCGGCGCGCGGCCCGCGCCGCCGTCGGCCGGCTTGGCGGCACCGCCGGCCGACGTGGGCGCGCCCGGTGCGCCTTCGAACAGGCCGTAGGAGGCGATCGGCGAGCCCGGCGCGTCGTGGAAGAAGCCGAACGGCGCCTTGGCGGCGATCGCGGCCTCGACCAGGTCGGGGTCGTTGTCGTGGGGACCTTCGGCGGCGGGCACGGCGGCGGGCGCCGGTGCGGGCTCGGCCGCCGCGGCGCCGCGGTCGGAGATGCGCACCTGCTCCTTGGCGACGTGGAAGACGAACAGGTCGAGCAGGTCTTCGTCGGACGAGGTGGTCTCGACCGCGAAGACGCGGGTGTCGGCGCTGCTGCTGGGCAGCGTCGCTATCGTGCCCAGGCCGGGGATGTCGCGGAACAGCTCGCGCAGCGCGTCGGCCTGGCCGGGGTTGTCGAGCGGGCCGATCCGGATCTCGAGCGAGCGGGTGCCGCCCGGCTCGACGGCGGCCACCGGTGCCGCTGCGACCGGTGCGGGCGCCGGTGCGGCGACGACAGGGGCCGGAGCGGGTGCGGGCGCCGGGGCGGCCACGGGCGCGGCGGCGGCCGGCACTTCGCCGGCGGCCAGGGCCGCGATGCGGCGCACCAGGGCGGAGGTGTCGAGCGATTCGCCCGCGCCGCCCGCCTGGTGGCGGGCCAGCAGGCTGCGGGAGGCGTCGGCCGACTCCAGCAGCACGTCGACCATCGCCGGCACCGGCTGCAGCTCGTGGCGGCGCAGGCGGTCGAGCAGCGACTCCATCTGGTGGGTCAGCTCGGCCACGTCGGCGAAACCGAAGGTGGCGGCGCCGCCCTTGATCGAGTGGGCGCAGCGGAAGATGCCGTTGAGCTCTTCGTCGTCGGCGGCGCTCAGGTCCAGGTCGAGCAGCATCTGCTCCATCTGGTCGAGGTTCTCGCCGGCCTCCTCGAAGAAGATCTCGTAGAACTGGCTGAGGTCGAAATCGGCCCCGGCGCCACCTGCGCTCTCTTGGTGGACATCAGACATGGCGGGGTCCCTGAAAAATCATTGGCATGGAAACTGGAGGGGCAGGTCGGGCCGCGTTCAGCGGGTGACCTTCTGGATGACTTCGATCAGGCGGTTCGGATCGAAGGGCTTGACCAGCCAGCCGGTGGCGCCGGCGGCGCGGCCGGCCTGCTTCATCTGGTCGCTCGACTCGGTGGTGAGGATCAGGATCGGCGTGGTCTTGAACTTGGGCGTGTCGCGCAGCATGCGGGTCAGGCCGATGCCGTCGAGGCGCGGCATGTTCTGGTCGGCCAGGACCAGGTCGATCTTCTCGGTCTGGGCCTTTTCGAAGGCATCCTGCCCGTCCACCGCCTCGACCACGTGGTAACCGGCGCTGGTCAGGGTGAAGGAAACCATTTTTCGCATGGATGGTGAATCATCAACAGCGAGGATCGACAGCATGTAGGAGCTCCAGCAAAGAACGTGGTAGTGAGAGACTGAACAGGCGCGGTGCGCGCTCAGAAGAGTTCGATGGACCCGGCGTCCATCTCGCTCTGGGTCACCGGGTTGGGCCGCTCGGGCGCGATCTCGGGCATCGCTTCCTCGCCCTCCTCCTGGCCCATGGCCTCGGAGGCGAGACGGAAGGCACATCCCTGCAGGACCCGGGTGGTGTGCACGATCAGTTGGGAGGCCATGTCCTGGAACTGCAGCTCGGTCACGGCGTGGCGCAGCGCCGCGCGCGCGCTTTCGACCGCGACCGCGTCGTGCGGCGCGCCCTCGACACCGTTCAGGCTCTGCGACGCAGCGCCGAAACGCTCCATCAGATTGTCCGCGGCATGGCTGAGCAGGCCCTCGAGCCGCTGCAGGTCGTGCATGACCACGAGCAGCGAGTCCTGGACCTCGGCCACCACCATCAAAGGTAGCTGAACGGCTGGACCGTCGGGGGCTGCGAACGTCTGTTGCATGGATTCTCCGTCCCTGCCAATCCCTGCAGTGCGGGGGCCGCCTCGCGGCGGCCGGGGCCTGTCTGCTTATTCTGGTGCATCTGGCCCCGCTCCTGTACATATCGGCACAAATTCCGCAGACTTCACACATATTTGCAACACACGTGCCGTGTTCCGGGCAAAGCCGGGCCGGCGGCGGTGTCTTCGCGCGGTGCCGGTCGGCGCCTATGATGGGGCCCGCATGCACCCCTACGCCGCCTCCGATTCCCCGACGCTGCGGATTCTCCATCTGGAAGATTCCGACGCCGACCACGCGTTGGTGCGCCATACCCTACAACGCTCCGGCGCGCCATTCGAAATGTGCCGGGTCGAAACACTCGAGGCGTTGCAGGTGGCCCTGGACGCCGGCGGTTTCGACGCGGTGGTGGCCGACTACCGGCTGCCGGGCTTCACCGCGGTCGATGCCTGGGAGGCCGTCTCCGCCCGGGGCGCGGCCACGCTGCCGCCCTTCGTGCTGCTGTCGGGCGCGATCGGCGAGGCGGCGGCGGTCGATGCGATCCGGCGCGGCATCAGCGACTACCTGCTGAAGGACGACATGGCCAAGCTGCCGCACGTCATCGCCCGGTCGATCGAGGTGCGCCACGCCCGCTTCGCCCGGGAAGAGGCGGTGCGGGAGCTGGCCGCCTCCGAACGCCGCCTGGCCGAGCTGACCGAGCACCTGCAGACCAGCATCGAGCAGGAGCGCGCCGCGATCGCCCGCGAAATCCACGACGACATCGGCGGCGCGCTGACCGCCGTCAAGTTCGACCTGGCCTGGATCGCCCGGCATGCCACCCAGGACGAAATGCAGCGCCACGCCCAGGCGGCCGGCGACATGCTGCGCCACGCGATCGGGGCCAGCCAGCGGATCATGATGAACCTGCGCCCGCCGATCCTCGACCAGGGGCTGACCGCCGCGATCCAGTGGCTGGTGGAAGGCTTTGGGCGGCGCACCGGCATCGCGGTGCAGATCCATGCGCCGCTGAAGAAGCCGGCGCTCTCGGCCGAGGTGGAGCTGGTCGCCTACCGCACCGCCCAGGAGGCGCTGACCAACATCACCAAATATGCCGAGTGCACCGCGGTGACGATCGATATTTCCGACGGCGGCGGCCTGCTGACCCTCGAAATTTCCGACAACGGCCGCGGCCTGCCCGCCGGCGCCCGCGACACGCCGAAAGCCTTCGGCCTGCGCGGCCTGCAGGAGCGGGCCAAGACCGTCGACGGCTGGCTCGACATCAGCTCGGCCCCCGGCCAGGGCACCGCGTTGATCCTGTCGGTGCCGCTGCCCGGCGCCGCCGGTGCCGCCGCCCTGCCCGGTGCGGAAGACGAAGAAGAAGGGGAGGCAGCGCCATGATCCGCGTCATCCTGTGCGACGACCACGCTCTGGTGCGCCGCGGCGTGCGCGACACGCTCTGCGAGGCGGTCGACATCACCGTCACCGCCGAGGCCGGCAGCTACGCCGAGCTGCGCGAGGCGATGCGCACCGCCGCCTGCGACGTGCTGCTGCTCGATTTGTCGATGCCCGGCCGCGGCGGCCTGGAGGTGCTGGCCGCCCTGAAGGAAACCGATTCCGAGATCCGGGTGCTGGTGGTGTCGATGTACCCCGAAGACCAGTACGCGATCCGCTGCCTGCGTGCCGGCGCCTACGGCTACATGAACAAGGCCGGCGCCCCGGAAGAGCTGGTCGCCGCGGTGCGCGTCGTGGCCCAGGGCCGCAAGTACCTGACCCCCGAGGTCGCCCAGATGCTGGCCGAGAGCGTCTCCAAGCCCATCGCCGACTCGCCCCACGCCAGCCTGTCCGAGCGCGAACTGCAGACCCTGCTCAAGATCGCCTCCGGCCGCCGCCTCTCGGACATCGCCGAAGAACTGATGCTCAGCCCCAAGACCGTCAGCGTCTACCGCACCCGCGTACTGGAGAAGCTGGGCCTGTCGAACAATGCCGAGCTGACGGTGTACGCGATCCGCAACGGCCTGGTCTGATCGAAAACGATAGCAGACAGCCGGCGCCGGGCCAGCATTTCAGGCACGAACCATGCCGAAAATATTCATGCGCGCCGACCACGCGCTATGATTTCTGCAGCACCCGCAGCTGCGGTTGCTTTCTCCCTCCGCAGCGGCGCAGCCCGCTGCCCCCTCAGAACGACCGTGGATCCGGCTCCGCCGGTCCACCGGCCGTGCCCCCTCGCAGGGGGGTGGCGAAGACGCGAAGCGCGCAGCCTGGGGGTGGGCTTCATCTGGCGAAGAGGTCGATCACCTTCTGCATCAGCGCCATCACCGGCTGGTCGAGCATCGGCAGCGTCGCGGCGATGCCCACCATGCCCATGGTCAGCGTCACCGGAAAGCCGATCGCGTAGATGTTCATCTGCGGCGCGACCCGCGAGATCACGCCCAGCACCAGGTTGACGAACAGCATCAGGCCGATCAGCGGCAGCGCGATCCACAGGGCGCTGGCGAACAGCTCGGTGCCCAGCAGGTGCAGCCGGGTGGTGGCGACCACGTCCAGAAAGCTGCCGTCGGCCGGAAACGCCTCGAAGCTGCGGATCACCGCCATCAGCAGCGTCAGGTGGCCGTTGATCACCACGAACAGCAGGATCGACATGTGGCCCAGGAAGCGCGAGACGGCGCTCACCTGGGTGCTGGTGCTGGGGTCGAAGAAGGCGGCGAAGTTCAGGCCCATCTGCAGGCCGATCAGCTCGCCGGCCAGCTCCACCGCGGCGAACACCAGCCGCACCGCGAAGCCGATCGCCAGGCCCACGCCCACCTGCTGCACCACCGCGCCGAGCGCACCGGGCCCGTTGATGCTGACCACCGGCTGCCCCACCAGGCTGGCCTGAGCCGCCAGCGACACCAGGAACGCCAGGCCGATCTTGGCCCGCATCGGGATCGACCGCAGCGAGAAGACCGGCGCCACGCTGAACAGCGCCATCACCCGCAGGAACGGCCAGAGGACGGGCGACAGCCAGGCGGCCAGCTGCGCCTCGGTGACCGATATCACGGCCGCGGCCCGGGGCGGCGGGTCATGCCGCCAACGTGGGGATCGACTCGATCGTGCGGCGCAGGTAGTCGACCAGCGTCGTCAGCATCCACGGGCCGGCGACGGCGAAGACGACCATCGCGGCGATCAGCTTGGGCACGAAGGAGAGCGTCGATTCGTTGATCTGGGTGATCGCCTGGAAGATGCTGACCACCAGGCCCACCACCATCACCGTGGCCAGCATCGGCATCGAGACGGTGATCATCAGCAGCAGGGCTTCCTGGCCGGTGGAGAGGACGAATTGCGGGTTCATGGTCGGTCAGCCTCGAAGGAATGCGGTCACTGGACGAAACTCGCGGCGAGCGAGCCGATCAACAGGTTCCAGCCGTCGGCCAGCACGAAGAGCATGAGCTTGAACGGCAGCGCCACCAGCACCGGCGACAGCATCATCATGCCGAGCGACATCAGGATGCTGGCGACGACGATGTCGATCACCAGGAACGGGATGAAGATCATGAAGCCGATCTGGAAGGCCGACTTCAGCTCGCTGGTGACGAAGGCCGGCACCAGCACCCGGAAGGGCGCGGTCTCGGCCGTGGTGCCGGCGGGCAGCCGGGCCAGGCGGGCGAACAGGGCGAAGTCGGACTGGCGGGTCTGCTTGAGCATGAACTGGCGCACCGGCGATTCGCCGCGCTCCAGTGCCTGCTCGAACGAGATCTGGTTGGCGTTGTAGGGCTGGTAGGCCTCGGCATACACCCGGTCGAGCGTCGGGCCCATCACGAAGAAGCTCAGGAACAGCGACAGGCCGATCACGATCTGGTTGGGCGGCGCCGACTGGGTGCCCAGCGCCTGGCGCAGCAGCGACAGCACGATGACGATCCGGGTGAACGAGGTCATCATCAGCAGCACCGCCGGCAGGAACGACAGCGCGGTGAAGAACAGCAGCGTCTGGATCGGCACCGAGAAGCTGGTGCCGGCCGCGCCGTTGCCGATCAACAACGGCAGCTGGCCGTTGGGCGTGGCCGTCTGGGCCGAGGCCAGCGGCAGGGCCACGACCAGCGCGGCGGCCGCGGCCCAGCGCAGGGCGTTGCGCGCGGCAGGCGCCCGGCGGGTCTGCACCGCGTCAGGCATGGGGGCCTCCGGTGCGGCCGGGTTCGGTGCGGTCCTGCGATTGCTGCAGGCGGGCGGCGGCGGCGGCCTGGGCGAAATCGGGGGCCGGCAGGGTGTGCAGCGCGGTGATCGCCTGCGGCGTCACGCCCACCACGATCCAGGTGCGGGCCGATTCGGGGCCGACCTCGATGGTCATCACCCGCTGCTGCGGGCCGACGGCGACCGCCGCGACGATGCGCGACGTGGCATGGCCGGTGCCCGCCACGCCGCCCGCGGCCGCCCGGCGCTGCACCCACTTGATGCCCCAGGGCAGCAGGGCCAGCACCGCGACGAACGCGACGACCGAGAGGAGCGCCTGCGTCATCATCCCTTGCTGACCCGGCGCAGCCGCTCGGACGGGGTGACCACGTCGGTCAGCCGGATGCCGAACTTGTCGTTGACCACCACCACCTCGCCCTGGGCGATCAGGTAGCCGTTGACCAGCACGTCCATCGGCTCGCCGGCCAGGGCGTCGAGTTCGACGACCGAGCCCTGGGCCAGTTGCAGGATGTACTTGATCGGCACCTTGGTGCGGCCCAGTTCCACCGAGAGCTGCACCGGGATGTCGAGCACCCGGTTGATGTCGCCGAGCGCCGCGTCGGTCATGGCGGTGGGCGTGGCCTGCGGCACGTTGCCGAACAGCGGGCCGCCCTGCTCCACATCGTCGCGCGAAGGGGCCGTCTTGGCTTCTTCGAGGGCCTCGGCCCAGGCGGACATGTCGTCGTCGCCCTTGGTGTCGTCAGTTGACATTTTTATCTCCAATCCAGTTCAGGTCTTGGCCCCGCAGGCTTTCCTCGATGCGGATGGCGTACTTGTTGTTGTGGGTGCCGTACTGGCAGTCGAACATCGGCACCCCGCCGATCGTGGCCTGGATCCGCGGCAGGCGGTCCAGCTCGATGAAATCGCCCGGCTTCATCGCCAGCAGCTGCTCCACCGTGGCGTCGGCCGTGGCCAGTTGCGCCACCAGCTCCACCTCGGCGGCCTGGATCTCGCGCGAGAGCAGCTTCACCCAGCGGCGGTCCACCTCGATCGAATCGCCCTGGGTGGAGGAGAACAGCACGTCGCGGATCGGCTCCAGCGTAGCGTAGGGCATGCACAGGTGGATCGAGCCGGCGATGTCGCCGATCTCCAGCTGGAACTGGGTCGACACCACGATCTCGCTGGGCGTGGCGATGTTGGCGAACTGGGGTTGCATCTCCGAGCGCTGGTACTCCAGCTCCAGCGGGTAGATGCCCTTCCAGGCCTTCTTGTACTCCTCGCAGATCACGTCGACCAGGCGGTTGATGACCCGCTGCTCGGTGGCGGAGAAATCGCGGCCTTCGATCCGGGTCTGGAACTTGCCGACGCCGCCGTAGAGCGTGTCGATCACGCCGAACACCAGCGAGGGCTCGCAGACGATCAGGCCGCTGCCGCGCAGCGGGCGGATCGCCGCGATGTTGAAGTTGGTCGGCACCGCCAGCTCGCGCAGGAAGGCGCTGTAGCGCTGCACCGACACCGTGCCCACTGACACCTCGGGGTTGCGGCGGATGAAGTTGAACAGGCCCACGCGCAGGTTGCGGGCGAAACGCTCGTTGACGATTTCCATCGTCGGCATCCGGCCGCGGACGATCCGCTCCTGGCTCGAAATGTCGTAGTTGCGGATCGAGCCCGCCTCGGGCACGTCCTCGACGATCTTCTGGCTCTCGCCGGTGACGCCTTCGAGAAGGGCATCGACCTCTTCCTGCGAAAGAAATGCTTCACTCATATCGTTGACTCCGTCACGCAGCCGCTCGATCGGATGGAGGCTGCACCCATTTCAGGGGCACCGTGGGTCCGGCTCCGCTGGTCCACCGGTGCCGCCCCCTCGCAGGGGGTGGGCGGCCACACGCAGTGGGCAAGCCTGGGGGTGGGCTTGATCATTGGATGATGAAGCTGGAGAAGAGCACGCCGCGCACCGGGTTGGGGGCGGACTTGGCCTTCTTTTTCTTCTTCGGTTTGGCGGTGTCGTCCGCCTCGTCGTCGGGCGGCACGTAGCCGAGCGGCTTGCCGGCCTCGGCCATGATGTCGGCGGCCAGCTTTTCCTTGCCGTCGCGCTGCAGCAGCTCGGCGGCGGTGCGCTGCGACACCAGCATCAGCATGCCGCTGCGGATCGAGGGCATGTAGAGCTTCAGCTGGTCGGCCACCTTGGCGTCGGCCACCTCGAAGGTCACGCCGATCTGCGCGAAACGCTCGCCGCCCGGGTCGGCCAGGTTGACCACCATGTTGTCGACCGGCAAAAAGGTGGGCGGCGTGCCGTGCTTGCCGGCCGGCGCGTCGTGGTGGGCTTCGGCGACAGGGGCGCCGTCCTCGTCGTCGGCATCGGCCGCGGCGCGGTGGGTGAACCACCAGGCGCCCGCACCGCCCCCGCCCAGCAAGACGACCAGCACCAGCAGGGCCAGGATCAGCTTCTTCTTGGATTTCTTCACCGGTGCGGCAGCATCGGTAGCAGGGGCGGCGGCTTTGGACACGTCGGTCTTTCCTCGGATCGGGTGGCTGCCGTACCCCCGGACGCGCGGCGCCCGGATCTTTGGCAGATGACGCGATTATTCGCCCTGCCGACCCTGCCGGTCTGGCGAATAGGGGCAGAAAACAGGGCTTTCACCCCTCGCCGACCGCCCGGGCCGGCCCCTTCGGCCACCCGCCCCCCGCGCCGCCGCCGCAAAAACGGGGCCATGGCCGCCGCGCAGCGTTGCGCGCGCCCTACACGAACAGGTCGAGTGCCCGGCCCGCCACCGTGCCGGCCGGTGCGCGCGGCGCGCCGCCGCCCGCCACGCCGTCGATCGCGGCGACCCCGCCCGGGCGAGCACCGCGGCCGTCGCCCCGGCCACTGCCGCTCCCGCCGCCGTTGTGGCCGGACGGGGCGGCGCCCCGCGCATCGGAGCCGCCGATGCTCAGGCCGGTCAGGTTCAGGCCTTCCTTTTGCAGCATGTCGCGCAGGTCGGCCTCGGCACCGCCCAGCAGCGCCCGGGCGTCGGCCTGGTCGCTGCGGAAAGACACCTGGGCATCGGAGCCGGTGAGCGAGATGCGCACCTCCACCGGCACGCCGCCGAAGGCGTCGAGGGTCAGCTCGGCACTCTGCGTCTTCTGGTTGACCCAGTAGCTGACCTGGTCGGCCAGCCGGTCTTCGGCCGAGAGCTGGGCCGTGCCGTCCTGCACCGCGGCGGCGCTGGCATCGGCTGCCGACACGCTGCGCCAGGCGGCCGCATCGCCGGTGCCGGAGATGCCGAAGCCGGCGGTGGCGGCCGCATCCGACGCGCCGGCCGCCGGGCGGTCGCCGCCATCGTGGCCGCCGCGCGGCGTGTCGGTGCCGACCGGGGCTGGTGGCAGCAGGTCGGCGGCGGAAAAACTGCGGACCGGGTCGGTGCCGGCGCGCAGGGCCTCGCGCGCATCGGCGGCCGCGCTGCCGGTGCCGCTCCTGGCCGCCAGGCCCGACAGGCCGGCGGCACCGGCCGCCGTACCGGTCGCCACCGCGCCGACGGACTCGGCACCGCCCGCGGTGCCGGCGTCCCGGGCCGCGCTGTTGCGGGCGAACGCATGCTGCATCTGCGCCAGGATGCTGGTGAAGCCGGCCAGGCCGGCGGCCGTCTTGCCGGCCGCGGCGGCGGCGCTGCCGTCTGCCGTTGAGCCTGCTGCGGCACCTGCCGCCGTAGCCGTCAGGCGGGCGGCCGCGCCGTCGGCCGGCGATGCGTCCAGGCCCTGCAGGGGCGTGCCCGCCGTGCCGGTGCCGATGGTGGCCGTGGCGAGCGCGGCACCGGCGGCGGCAGAAGGGTCGGCCTTGACCGCGGCTGCTCGGCCGGCGTCGGCCGCGGCGCGCTGCGCCAGTGCGGCGGCGCCCACGGCGGCCAGGGCGCCGGGCCCAGTGGTGCCGGCGGTGGCCGCACCCGTGCCAACGGCACCTGCCGCCCCGGGAAACGCGGCGCCCGGCGCTGCTGCCAGGCCGGTGGCCGTGTCGGAAACCGCGTCGCCCCCGGTGCCGGCCGGTGGCGGCACCGTGCGGGCATCGGCCAGCTGCGCCGCCGACAGGGCCACGGCGGCCGCATCCGGCTGCAGGCCGTCCACGGCGGCGATGCCCACCGCACCGCCCTTGCCGCGGCCGCGCGGCGTGCCGGGCGCACCGCCACCGTCGCCGGCAGCGGCGTCGCCCTCGGCCACGGATTCCTCGGCGCCGAAGCCGCCCAGCAGGGACGAGAAGGCGTCGGCCGGCTGCGGTGCGCCCGCGCCGGCGACACGCGACGCATCGTTGCGGGCGGGGCGCGCGTGGGACGCGGCGATGGGTTTCGATTCGATGGCCATCAGTCTTCTCCTCCAAATGCGGGTGCGGCCGCCAGCCGGCGCATCTGCACCGCGGCGAATTCGTCTACGTCCTTCTGGTCGCGGCGGGCCTGCAGGCGCTCGGCCTCCAGGTGCTTGCGCGCCACCACCTTCTGCAGGCTGCCCAGGCGCAGCTCGGTATCGCGCAGCCGCAGCGCGCAGGCGGTGAGCTGGCGGGTGTGCTGCGCCATCACGCCGCGCTGCATCTCCACCGTCTGGTAGAGCCGGGCCATGAAGCTGTAGTGGTGCTGCATCAGTTCGGGCGAGGCCTGCACCTGCGCCTGCAGGGTCCAGCGGCTCTCGGCCTCGGCGGCATAGGTCTGCAGCAGGTCGAGCTGCTCCTGCGCGCCGCGCTCGGCGCTGCGCGCCTGCGACAGCTGCGCCGCGGCCAGGTCGCGCTGGCGGGTGGCCAGGTCGATGGCCACCTGCAGTCCGCCGTGCATCGGGCCCGCCATGGCTAGCCCACCACCGCCGCGAGGGCGTCCTGGCACTGGTCCATCGGCGCGGCTTCGTGCATGCCCTGCTGCAGGAACTCGACCATCGTCGGCTGCAGCGCGATCGCCTGGTCGAGCGCCGGGTCGGAGCCCTGGGCGTAGGCGCCGACCTGGATCAGGTCCTTGCCCTTCTGGTAGCGCGAATACACCGCCCGGAAGCGCCGTGCCGACTCGAAATGCTGGGGCGTGGCCACGTTGTGCATCACCCGGGATGCCGACTGCTCGATGTCGATCGCCGGATAGTGGCCCGACTCGGCCAGCGCCCGCGACAGCACGATGTGGCCGTCGAGGATCGCGCGGGCCGCGTCGGCGATCGGGTCCTGCTGGTCGTCGCCCTCGCTCAGCACCGTGTAGAACGCGGTGATCGAGCCGACGCCGTGCAGGCCGTTGCCGCTGCGCTCGACCAGCGCCGGCAGCTTGGCGAAGCAGCTGGGCGGGTAGCCCTTGGTGGCGGGCGGCTCGCCGATGGCCAGCGCGATCTCGCGCTGCGCCATCGCGTAGCGGGTGAGCGAGTCCATCAGCAGCAGCACGTGCTGGCCCTTGTCGCGGAAATACTCGGCGACGGCGGTGGCGTAGGCGGCGCCCTGCATCCGCAGCAGCGGCGGCGCATCGGCCGGCGCGGCCACCACCACCGAGCGGGCGCGGCCGTCCTCGCCCAGGATGTCCTCGATGAATTCCTTGACCTCGCGGCCCCGCTCGCCGATCAGGCCGACGACGATCACGTCGGCCTCGGTATAGCGGGCCATCATGCCCAGCAGCACGCTCTTGCCGACGCCGGAGCCGGCGAACAGGCCCAGGCGCTGGCCGCGGCCGACGGTGAGCAGCGCGTTGATCGCCCGCACGCCGGTGTCGAGCACCTGGCGCACCGGGTCGCGCTCCATCGCGTTCAGCGGGCGGCGCTCCAGTGGCAGGGCCGGCGCGTTCTCCAGGGGGCCCTGGTGGTCCAGCGGCACGCCGCAGGCATCGACCACCCGCCCGAGCAGGCCGTCGCCCAGCGGCAGGCGCAGGGCGCTGCTGCCGGCGTGGCGGGCGGCCTGCGCATCGGCCTCGGTCTCGGGGCCCCAGCGCAGCGGCAGGGCCGGCGAGCGGGCGGGCTCCACCCGGGCGCCGCTGGAGAGGCCCTGGATGTCGCCGGCCGGCATCAGAAAGGCCTTGTCGTTCGAAAACCCCACCACCTCGGCCAGCACCGGCGCCTGGCCAGGCATGCTGACATGGCACTGCGAACCCACCGGCACCCGGATGCCGGAGGCCTCCAGCACCAGCCCGGTCAGGCGGCTGAGGGTGCCGCGGCTGGCCAGCGGCAGCGGCGCCGCGGCGCGGGCCGTGGCGGCGCCGGCGAAGCGGGCCCAGTGGTCGGCCACGGCCGCGGCGCCGTCGGCGGCGAGGGGGGATGCGTCGAGGGCGTGCATCGGGTCAGTCCGCGTCCTGCGGCTCGGCGGCGGCCGGCGCTTCGTCGGCCGGCGGCAGCCCGTCGTCGGCCGGGGTGTCCCACGGCACGTCCAGGCCGAGGGCGGCGACGGCGCCCTTCCAGCGCGCCTCCAGCCGGCCGTCGATCACGGTGCCGGCGGATTCGACCAGGCAGTCGCCCGGGGCCAGCGTGGCGTCGCCCAGCCAGGTGGCCGGCACGCCCGCGAATTCTTCGTGCAGCGGTGCGCGCAGCAGTTCCAGGTCGTGCGGATGCAGCCGCACCACCGAGGGCCGGCCGTCGGCCGACAGGATGCCCAGCGCCTCGCGGATCACCGGCTGCAGCGCGTGCGGATCGGCGGCCAGCTCGCGGCGCAGCACCTGGCGGGCCAGCGCGCAGGCGATCTCCAGCACGCTGTCGGCGATCCGCTGCTGCGCCGCTTCCAGGCCCTGCTGCGCGGCGGCGACGGCCGATGCCAACTGCTCGGCAGCGGTGCGGCCCTGGCCGTTGACATAGTCGTCGAGCCGGGCGTTGGCCTCGCGGGTGGCGTCCGCGTGGCCGGTGGCATAGCCCTCGGCATGGGCGGCGTCGCGCATCCGCTGCAGCTTTTCCTGGACGGCGGGGCTGTCGGCCTCTTCCTGCAGCGCCTGCACCCGGGCGGCTTCGTGCTCGGCCGCGCGCACCGTCTCGTCGACCGAGCCGAAGTGCCACTGCGCGACCCGCTGCTGCCCCATCTCCTCGCTGGGGATGAAGCGGGAATACCGGCTGCCGTTAGACGAAGCTGTCATCGCTTCCGCCTCCCAGCACGATCTGGCCTTCGTCGGACAGGCGGCGGACCGCCTTCAGGATTTCCTTCTGCTGCGCCTCGACCTCGGACAGCCGCATCGGGCCGCGCGATTCCAGGTCTTCGCGCATCGCCTCGGCGGCGCGGCTGGACATGTTGCCGAGGAACTTCTCGCGCAGCTCGGACGAGGCGCCCTTGAGCGCCACCACCAGGGTCTCGGTGGCCACTTCCTTCAACACCAGCTGGATCGACTTGTCGTCGAGCTTGCCGACGTCGTCGAAGACGAACATCTTGTCCATGATCTTCTGGGCCAGGTCGGCGTCGTAGCCGCGGATCGCGTCGAGCAGCGGGCCCTCGATCGCGGTGCCCAGCAAATTGACGATCTCGGCCGCGGTCTTGACGCCGCCGAGCGAGGTCTTGCGGATCTTGTCGCCGCCGGCCAGCACCTTGAACAGCACCTCGTTGAGGTCCTTCAGCGCGGTGGGCTGGATGCCCTCGAGCGTCGCGATGCGCAGCATCACCTCGCCGCGCTGGCGCTCGGTCAGGTGCACCAGCACGCCGGCCGCCTGCTCGAAATCCAGGTGCACCAGGATGGCCGCGATGATCTGCGGATGCTCGTTGCGCAGCAGCTCGGCCACCGACACCGGGTCCATCCACTTCAGGCTTTCGATGCCCGAGACGTCGCCGCCCTGCAGGATCCGGTCGATCAGCAGCGCGGCCTTGTCGTCGCCCAGGGCGCGTTTCAGCACGGCCCGCACGTAGTCGCCGGTGTCGGACACCAGCAGGCTCTGCTGGGCCGCGGCGTCGGTGAACTTGTTGACCACCTCGTCGACCCGGTCGCGCGAGACGTTGCGCATCCGGGCGATCGTCTCGCCCAGCTTCTGCACCTCTTTCGGCGAGAGGTGCTTGAACACCTCGGCCGCCTCCTCCTCGCCGAGCGACATCAGCAGAATGGCCGCGTCGTTGAGTCCCTGGTCGTCCATCATTCGTCCTTAGCAGTCGCCACAACCGCCATGATGCACGCGGCGGCGGTTCCCGCCTTGCCAGGGGCACCGTGGATCCGGCTCCGCCGGTCCACCGGTGCCGCCCCCGGCGAGGGGGTGGGCGAAGACGCGCAGCGCGCAGCCTGGGGGAGAGCTCTAGTTCGGCACATCGCCACTGACCCAGCCCTTGACGATGTTGGCGACCGCGATCGGATTGGTCTTGGCCAGCTGGCGGGCATCCTCCAGCCGCACCTGCTCGACCGTGGCCGGCTGCAGGGTGGCGACGGCCGACTCGGGCGGCGGCAGGGCGGCGCGCGGCGGCGTGTCCTCGACCACGGCGCGCAGCTGCGGCTGCGCCGCGGCAGGCGCCGGCAGCGGCCGGCCGACGGCCTTCAGCGCCGGCCGCACGAAGCCCATCAGCACCACCATCGCCAGCACCAGGGTGCCCACCGGCCAGGCCATGCTGCGCACCAGCTCCAGCACCTGGGGCTGCTTCCACAGCGGCAGCTCGGTGGCGTCCGACGCTTCCACCAGGAAGGGCGTGTTCATCAGGTTGACCGAGTCGCCGCGCTCCTTGTTGAAGCCGATGGTCTCGCGCACCAGGGCGGTCATCTGCTCGATCTGCTGGGCGCTGAGCGCCTGGGAGCCCGGCTTGGCGGCGGCGCCCGGGGCGACCGGCACCGGCTGGTAGTTGACGACCACCGCCGCGCTCAGCCGGCGCACCGCGCCGCTGCCGCCGCGCACCGTCTTGACCGTCTTGTCGACTTCGTAGTTGGTGATCGACTCGCGCTTGCGGTCGCCGCCCGCGGCACCGGCGGTGGCCGGTGCGCCGGGCGTCAGGGCCTGGGCCTGGCCGTTGATCGGCGCGGCGGGCGGGGCCGGCGGCTGGTTGGTGGTGGCACCGGGAATGCCGCCGGGCGGCGTGGCGCCGGCACCGGTGCTCTCGACCACCTGCTGGCTGCGGATCGCGCCGGCTTCGGTCGCCTGGTTGGGGCGGTGCTGCTCCGAGGTGGATTCGGTCTGCGAGAAATCGATGTCGGCCGTGACCTGCGCCTTGACGTTGCTGCGGCCCACCACCGGCTCCAGGATGTCGAGGATGCGGCGGCTGTAGAGGGCTTCGAGCTGCTGCACGTACTGCATCTGCTGCGCGTCGCCACCGCCGGCACCCGCACCGGCGGCGCCGTCGGGCGGGTTGGAGAGCAGCTTGCCGGTGTCGTCCAGCACGCTCACCGCGGTGGGCGACAGCTCGGGCACGCTGGACGCGACCAGGTGCACGATGCCGGCGATCTGCGCGCGGTCGAGCACCCGGCCCGCGTTGAGGGTAATCAGCACCGAGGCCGAGGGTTTTTGCTGCTCGCGGAAGAAACCGTTCTGGTTGGGCAGCGCCAGGTGCACCCGGGCGCTCTGCACCGACGACAGGGCCTGGATCGAGCGGGTCAGCTCGCCCTCGAGCCCGCGCTGGAAGGTCAGGCGCTCCTGGAACTGGGTCATGCCGAAGCGGTTGCCCTCCATCAGCTCGTAGCCGGCGACCGAGCCCTTGGGCAGCCCCTGCGAGGCGAGCCGCAGGCGCAGGTCGTGCACCCGGTCGGCCGGCACCATGATCGCGCCGCCGCCCTCGGAGTACTTGTAGGGCACGTTCATCGTGGTGAGCTGGGCCACGATCGCGCCGCCGTCCTTGTCGGCCAGGTTGGAGAACAGCACCCGCCACTCGGCCTGCCGCCCCATGACCATCCCGACGATCGCCACCACCGCCAGCAGCGCCACGCCCAGGCCCAGCCGCATGCGCTGGCCCCGGTCGAGGGCGGCGAGCTTCTGCGACCACGCCGGAGCGGTGGGCACGAGGGGAGCGGCAGGGAGTTCGGCGACGGCGGACATGCGGGCTTTCCGGTAGACCAGAGGCGGGAATCGCCTTCTGGACGTCACGGATTATTCGGCCGGGGCCCGCGGCCGTTGCCGGGATAAGGCGCGGTTTCCCCCTGCTATTCCGACTCGGCAACCGGCCGCGAAACTTTAGGATCGCTTACATCCCGAAATGAACGAGGACCTTCCATGGACCTGCGCATCGCCTCCGCCTCCCTTCCCATCGCCAGCCCTGCCGTGGCTGCCGCCCGCGCGGCTGCCACCCAGGCACGCCAGGGCGTGGAAGGGGCCGAGGGCGGTGGCTTCGGGGGTGCCCTGCGCGGCGCGCTGCAATCGGTGAGCGCTGCCCAGAACGAGTCGGGCAACATGCAGCGCGAGGTGCAGATGGAGAACCCCAACGTCAGCCTGGAACAGACGATGGTGGCGATCCAGAAGGCGCAGATCGGCTTCCAGGCCACGCTGCACGTGCGCAACCGGATGGTGCAGGCGTACACCGACATCATGAACATGCAGGTTTGAGCTCACCCCCAGGCTTCTCACGCCGCTGCCGCAACACGTAGCTCACCCCCAGGCTTCTCACGCCGCTGCCGCGGCGTGTAGTTCGCCACCCCCTTGCAGGGGGCCATGCCGGCGGACCGGCGGAGCCGGATCCTCGGCATTCCAGGGAAGGCCGGTGTGCTTCTTTTTTCATAGCGCTTGGTCGGCGACTGGTGCCGGCTGGAGGCCGAATCGGCACTGGCTTTCATCGCTTGATGCGAGGTGCGCGCAACGGCGCTGGACCTGGGCCTGGGCCTGGGCCTGGGCCTGGGCCTGGGCCTGGATGCTGACGGTGGCTGGGCGTAGCGTGGCGTGTCACGCGCGCTCCTGGCGCCTCGTACCCGTCATCCACACATTGCTATTATTTTTATAGCTACTGACCGTCTCGCGGCGCCGGCTGGAGCAGCATTTCGTTCGAATGCAATGCAAAAAGGGCGCTGGTGGTACCAGCGCCCTTTTGGCTTGGGAGCAATGGAGGTCAGTGGACCATCTGCGGCTGGCCGGCGACCAGGCGGTCGAACTGGGCGAGCCAGGGTTCGGCCAGGCAGCGGATCTCGGCGTCGTTGCGCAGGATGCGCTGCATGATGCGGACCTTTTCCGAGCGGTGCTCGGGCAGCAGGTCTTCGTCCTGGGCGCGGAAGCGGAGCTGTTCGATCAGCACGGCGCAGGCGCCTTCGTAGCGGACCACTTCTTCCCAGTCGCGGGCCTTGGCCGCGTCGAGCATCTTGCGGCTGCTGTTCTCGATGGCCTTGTAGTAGTCGATGAGCATTCCGGGCATCTCAGGCTCCCTGTTGGGCGGACAATCGAGGAAGGGCCGTCGCCGGAGTGCCTGCGATACCGCGCCAGCCTTCGGCCAGGGTCTCGAACAGGGATTGCACTTCGGCCATCACGGCGTCGTCGTTGCGGAAGTTGGCCACCGTCAGGCGGCGAACGCTGTAGTCGTAGAGGCGGCGCAGGTTGGCGGCGATGTCGCCGCCGTGCTCGTCGTCCAGGCCCATGCGCAGGCCTTCTTCGATCAGGCGGACCGCCCGGGCGATCTGCTCGCACTTGGCCGACAGGTCGCCGCGCTGGAGGCTGGCCCGGGCCATGCGGACCGATTGCAGCAGGCCGTCGAGCAGCAGGTTCACCAGCTGGTGCGGGGTGGAGCTGTCGATGCTGGCTTGGCGGTAGGTGGAAGCGGCGCGGGCGCTTGCGGGGGTAAACATGGTGTGTTTCCTGTGCTGGGTCTCTTGATTTAGTTATCGGTCGCTGCGCGGAAAAATAGAGCTTTTATCGAGATTATTTGAAGCGGATCAGCTGCTCTTGTTCCAGTTGGTGACCTGCTGCGAGATATAGCTGTTGAGCGAGGTGAGCGAGGCCATCTGCGTGTCGAGCGCGGTGTATTGGGCGTTCAACCGCTTCTCCAGGGCCGCGGCGCGCGCGTTGACCCTGTCCTGCTCCGACTGATTGCGCTTGTCGGCCGCGGCCAGCGCATCGGTCTTGGCATTGAAGCTGCCGTCGAGGGACAGCATGGCGCTGGTGAGGGTCTTGAACTTCACCGCGATGCCCTTGTCGGCATCGGAGCCGGTCGCGTTGGCGAACAGGTTCTTCACGCCGGCGGCATCGGCCGCAAGGGCCTTGTCGAGTTTGGTGGAATCGACCGTCAACCGGCCGCCCCGCTGCACCGCGACGCCGATGTCCGACAGCGTCTCGTAGGCGCCGCCCTTGGTGGCCGCCCCTACCATCGTGCGCAGGATGCTCTGCAGGTTGAGGGCGGTCGAGTCGCCCTGCAGCAGGCCGGCCGTCTTGGTGTCGGCGTCGTACTTGGTGGAGCTCGACAGCAGGTCGTTGATCGCGTTGTAGGCATCGACGAAGGCCTGGATGCCCTTCTTGGTGGTGGCGGTGTCGGCGGTGACCGTCAGGCCGACCGGGCCGGTCGTGACCTTGGACGCGGTGAACTTCAGGCCCGGGATCACCTCGCTGAATTCGCGGGTGGCCGAGCTGATCGCCAGGCCGTTGAGCGTGGCCTCGGTGTTCTGCGCCGCCTGGGTGGCCGTGAAATTCAGTGCGCCCGCGGGCGCCATGGCGAAGCCGGACGAGACTGTAGCGGTAAAGCTGCGGTCGGCACCGGTCGTGCTGCCCCGCAGCATCAGGCGCTGGCCCGAGCTGTCGGTGATCACCGTGGCCACCACCCCGGCGTTCTTGTCGTTGATCTTGCTGGCGATGCCCGCCAGGCTGGTGTCGTCTCCGTCGGCCAGCGTCACGTCGACCGCGAGATTGGTGCCGACCTTGATCGTCAGCGTACCGGAGCCGAAGGCCGTTCCGGTTGCCACGGCGGTGTTCGATACGCTGGTTTGGGCCTGGGCGAGTTTCGAGACCTCGAAACTGTAGCTGCCGGCGCCGGCGATGCCGGTCACGCTGGCGTTGGCCGAAGCCGCGTCGGTGGAGCCGACCGTCATGCTGTTCCAGCCGCTGTCGCGGGTCAGCGCCGAGGCGGCGTCCGCGAAGGTCGAGGTGAGCGACTTCAGCTGCGAGAAGGTGGAGACCTGGCTCTGGATCGAGGCCTCCTGGGTCTGCAGCGTCGTCAGCGGTCTCTTCTCGAGCGCGACCAGCTGGCTCACGATGGTTTTGACATCGATGCCGCTGCCGATGCCGACGGACGAAATGGCCATGGTTTTCTCCTAAACGGGGGACGGCGTGTGGAGTTGGCGGATAGCGCGCGACAGGCACACGGCATCTGCGAACCCGCGCACGGCAGGGATCTGTAGAAACGACGAAAGGCGGCGAAGGCCCGAAGCCCTCGCCGCCCGAACGGGACGGAGAACCGCCCGCTCGTTCATGGCGATCAGCCGCGCAGCAGAGTCAACACGCTCTGCGGCAGCTGGTTGGCCTGGGCGACCATCGCGGTGCCGGCCTGTTGCAGGATCTGGGCACGCGAGAGGTTGGCGGTTTCCTTGGCGAAGTCGGCATCGACGAGCCGGCCGCGGGAGGCCGAGACGTTCTCGCTCTGCACGTCGATGTTGCTGATCGCGTTCTCGAAGCGGCTCTGCAGGGCGCCCAGGTCGGCGCGGGAGGTGCTGACCTGGTTGATGGCGCTGTCGATCTTCTTGATCGCGGTCCAGGCGTCGGCCTGGGTGCCGACCGACAGGTTGTCGACGCCGGTGGTGTCCGTACCCGAAGCCGCAGCGGTGGTCGTCACCGAGAAGCCGGCGTTCGCCGAGGTGAAGCCCGACAGGGTGACGGTCTGGGCGGTGCCGCCGGAGGTGACGGCCGACGAGCGGATGTCGATGGTGGTGGCGCCCGCGTCGTCCTTCGAGAGGAAGGCGGTCACGCCGGTGTCGTTGGTCTTCGCATTGATCGCGGCGATGATCTGGCCGACGCGCTCGTCGGCCGAGCTGGCGGCCTTGATCTCGCCCAGGTCGACGGCGGTGGAGCCGCTGACGGTGATCGAGAAGGTGCCGGAGCTGATCTTGGCGTCGTAGTTGCCTGCCGCGCCGCCCGAGGAAATGCCCGAGGAGGTCACGCTGCCGCTGGCGGTGCCGTAGGCGACCTTGGCCAAGCCCTTGCCGGTGGCGTTGGCGGTGGCACCGACCGTGATGTTGTCGCCGGCGTTGGCGCCGACCTGGAACACGGCGCCGCCGAAGGTGCCGTCGAGCACCTTGGTGCCGTTGAAGCTGGTGGTCTTGGCGACGCGGTCGATTTCGTCCGACAGTTGCTTGACTTCGGACTGCAGGGCTTCGCGGTCGGTCTTGCTGTTGGTGGCGTTGCTGGACTGGACGGCCAGTTCCCGCATGCGCTGGAGCATGTCGCCGACCTTGCCCAGGGCGCCTTCGGTCGTCTGGGCCAGGGAGATGCCGTCGTTGGCATTGCGCGAGGCGACGGTCAGGCCCTTGACCTGGGAGTTCATGCCCTCGGCGATCTTCGAACTGGCAGCGTCGTCCTTGGCGCTGTTGATACGCAGGCCCGAGGACAGGCGCTGCATGGACGTGGCCAGCGCGGACTGCGAGCTGGACAGATTGCGCTGTGCATTCAGCGAAACGACGTTGGTATTGATGGTAGAGGCCATGGAAAGCTCCTGAAACTAAGTGGTCCGGCAAAACGCCGATCTCAACGCCAGCGGGATGCTGGCACCAGGACCGGTGGATGCCGGTCAATGCACCCTTGCAGGTCCATTGCACATGTTTTCGGGCTCCGGTAAGGAAACTTGAGGGTTGGCTGCGAAATTTGTTGATCGAACACGCAGTTCCACGAAAGCACCCGGCGATCTTCGGGGCTCGCACGCCCGGAAAGCCTGCGAATTGACGCGGTTTTCACCCGTTTTTCCAGGGCACGCCCGCGCGCCGAATCCCCAGAATCCAGTCCAGCCCGTCGGTATCCCCTACCGGCGCCCCCTGTCCGGCGGCATGCCGGTTCTTTGTGCCGAAAAGGAATTCCGACATGGCTTCGACCATCAACACCAACGTCATTTCGCTGAATGCGCAGCGCAACCTGTCCAGCTCGCAGTCGAGCCTCGCCACCGCGATGCAGCGCCTGTCTTCCGGCATGCGCATCAACAGCTTCAAGGACGACGCCGCCAGCGGCTCTATCGCCGAGGGCATGAACTCCCAGGTCAAGGGCCTGACCGTCGCCTCGCGCAACGCCAACGACGGCATCTCCCTGGCCCAGACGACCGAAGGCGCCCTGGGCAAGGTCGGCGACATGCTCCAGCGCATGCGGGAACTGGCCGTCCAGTCCAGCAACGCCACCAACAGCAAGACCGACCGCG
The DNA here is from genome assembly GCA_042867185.1 of Sphingomonas sp. NCPPB 2930. GTDB lineage: Bacteria > Pseudomonadota > Gammaproteobacteria > Burkholderiales > Burkholderiaceae_C > Xylophilus. The sequence continues at coordinate 29,784 of JBHZQV010000005.1, forward strand.
AAGCCCTGCAGTCCGAAGTCAAGCAACTGTCGGACGAAATCGACCGCGTCGCCAAGACCACCAGCTTCAACGGCACCAAGGTGCTCGACGGCACCTTCGGCGGCGCCGTGTTCCAGGTCGGCGCCAACGCCGGCGACAACATCACCATCGGCGGGTTGGCCAACACGACGGGCAAGGGCCTGGCCAAGGTCGCCTACGGCACCGCCAGCGGCAGCGTGACCTCCTCGGGCATTTCCTCGGGCGGCGCGGCAGGCAACTACGACGCCAAGATCAGCTCCGGCACCTTCTCGATCACCGTCAGCGGCTCCACCGCCGTCGACCTGGGCGAGATCAAGGCCGCCAGCTCGGCCGACGAGCGCGTCGGCCAGATCGTCGCCGCGATCAATGCGAAGACCAACGACACCGGCGTGACCGCCTTCCTCTCGAAGGACGACGCGGGCGCCACCACCATCGACATCCGCTCGTCGGCCGTCACCTCCGGCGGCACCGCCCAGACCGTCACCCTGTCGGGCTTCACCTCGGCGAACGCCGGCTTCTCGGTGACGACCACCACGGCCGCAACCGGCACCGACACCACCGGCATCGACAACGTGTCGGTCGGCACCCAGGCCGACGCCTGGACCGCGATCAAGAAGATCGACAGCGCCATCGAGCAGGTCAGCAGTTCCCGAGCCGACCTGGGGGCTCTGCAGAGCCGCTTCGAGACCGCCATCGGCAACATCGACGTGCAGACCGAGAACGTCTCGGCCTCCCGCGGCCGGCTCGTCGATGCCGACTTCGCCAAGGAAACCGCCAACCTCTCGCGTGCCCAGATCCTGCAACAGGCCGGCACCGCGATGGTCGCCCAGGCCAACCAGCTGCCGCAGAGCGTGCTGTCGCTGTTGAAGGGTTGAACCTTCAGGCCGAGTCCACGAAAAACCCCGCTCCGCGGGGTTTTTTCATGGGCGCGGCAAAGGGGGGCCGGCTGGCAGCGCGCGTACCGCGCACCGTTCCTTCACGCTGCGAAAGCAGCGGTCCGGTCAACGGCCGGTCCAGGCGTCGCGCCAGTCGACCAGGTGCGGTCCGTCCAGCATCCAGTCACGGTGCACCTGCGCACGCAGGGCATCTCCTGCCTGCGCAGCAGCAGCCAGGTCGGCCGTATGCATCCGGATCGCGTCCACCCAGTCCTTGAACCGGTTCTTGACCCGCGTCACCGGCAAGTCGCCGCGGTAGCAGACGATGTCGCTGCACACCACCGGGAAACCGCACGCACCGTACTCCAGCAGGCGCAGGTTGCTCTTGCACGCGTTGAACAGGTTCTGCTCGAGCGGCGCGATGGCCACATCGAGGTCGAGCGCCGCCAGGGCCCGGGGATAGGCGTCGATCGGCACACCCGGCCGCACCTCGTGCACATAGGGCCGCAGCTTGTCGGGACACAGCCCCATGAACACCCATTCGACCTCCGAGGCCAGGGCCTTGACCACGTCGGCCACCAGCTCCAGGTCGCCGGTATGGCCCGCCCCTCCCGCCCAGCCGACCCGCGGAAGCCGGCCCCGCCCGCGCTGCGACGACAGCCCCGCCCACCACTCCGGCGGCAACCGGTTCCGGACGACCCGGATATCCGCGTGCAAGCCGGCAAAGCTCTCGGCGAGGGTGTCGGTCGACACGACGAACCTGTCGACATAGCCCAGCCCCCTGCGCAGGGTCTTGATCACGTCCTGCCCGATGTCTCTCTTGTGGACGCTCTTGACCGGCAGGTTGGGCAGGTAGTCGTCGAGTTCGTAGATCTTGAAGATGCGGTTGAACTGCCGCACGCGCTGCATGTTGTCGAGCTGCGGATCGGTCAACTGGCGCTGGAACACGATCGCGTCGGCGCCGTAGCGTTCCAGCTCGATCGGCGAGAAGAAATCGGCGGACAGCATGCCGTCGACGACGCCGCCGGCCTTCATCGCCTGAAAGGGTTTGATGATCCGGTAGTGTCCGCACCCCCCGTGGTCGGCAGGCAGGGCCAGTACCACCGGCAGCGGGCGCCACGGCAGCGGGTCCCAGTTGAGCGCGGCATTCGGCTCGAGAGAGAAACCGCCGCCCCGCAGCGACAGGTTGGGGTTGTAGGCAGGGTCCCGTGCGAGCCGGGGCAGCCATTTGGCGTACAAAGCTTCGGCTGCGCTGTCCTCGGCATCGACATCGGCGGATGCGCGCGGGGCTTCCGCCGCACCGCCGTCGCACAGCATCACCACATGGGGTGTCCAGACCACCAGGTAACCCGACGCCCCGATCGACAGGCACAGATCGGTCGCCCCGTACCCGCCGCCTTCGGCTGCCGCGGAAAAACCGCCGACCGCGTGGAACACCTCGGCGCGCACCACCATGCAGGCGCCGTCGACCACGCTCGCGTTTTGATCGACCTCCAGCCGGTGCATGTAGCCGCCGTCGTCGAGTTTGGCACCGACGAACGCGCTGCCGACCGGCCCGTCGAGCCCCAGCACGCACAAGGCCGACCGCACGGTGCCGTCGGCGCGCAGCAGCTTGGCACCGACCGCCCCGACCTCCGGCCGCAGCGCATGGTTCAGCAGGCCATCGAGCCAGTCGGCCTGGATCACCGCGCACGCGTCGTCCAGGAAGCACAGATAGTCGCCCCTGGCGGCCTGTGCCGCCCGGTTCGCGGCTTCGGCCGCAGAATTCCCGCCGCACCGCACGACCCGGAGATCCGGGCTGCCCATCGCCTCGATCCCGGACAGCCAGGCCTGCGTCGCGGTATCCGGCGACACGGTGGCGTCGGCGATCAGAATCTCGTATTCGCCGTAGGCGGTCTTCTCCAGCACGCTTTCGATGCAGCGCTGCAGCAGCGTCACCCCGCCGAGGCAGCGGGCCACGATCGAGACGCGGGGCCTCGCGGAATGACCGTAGCGGATCCGGTAGCGACCCGGCAGCGGCTCGGAGACTTCCGCATCGGGGTAGCCACGGCGGAGCAGGTGACGCCGGACGGAATCGCCCAGACCCGCGGCGCGGGCGATGTCCGGCGTGTCGGTCGTCAACAGCGGCTCGGCCAGATGGCGCAGGCCGTCCAACCCGCCCTGGTCGACCAGGCGCAGCAGAAGATCGAAGCCGGCCGCGTCTTCGTGCGCAGGATCGAAGCCGCCGGCCTGGACGAATGCATCCTTGCGCACCAGCCAATGGCCGGCCATGCTGACCGGAAAACTCAGCAAATAATCGAGGTTGACGCCGGGGCGGAATGCGGCCCCTACGGTCCCGTCCGGCAGGCGCCGCAGTTCGTCGCAGTAGAGGGCGCGGCAGTCGGGCGCCTGCAGCACCTCGAGCGCCACCATCAGCAGGCCCGAGCGGCTGAATTCGACCCCGCTGTCCACCACCATGTGCCAGTCCGCGTCGCTGCGCACGACCATCTCGTTGGCGGCATCGATGCCATCGGGGCCGGCGCCCACCAGATGGATCCTGTCGGTGGGCACGGTCGCGGCACCCGCGGCCCGCGCATCGCTCGTCAGCACCACCACCGACACCCGTTCGTAGAGGTGACGGCCGAACTGCAGGCTCCCCAGGGTGGCCGCCAGTTTTTCGTCGTCGCCGGCGATATCGCGCACCAGTACCAGGAAGCGAGGCCCGCCGCCTGCCGCCTGCAAATGCGCGTCGATGAGCCGCCCTTCCGACTGCAGCGGCACACGGGCATCCTGCCACCGCAGCAGGCGCTGGCTGGCCGTCAGTTCCACCGGTTCCTGCCGGGCCAGCCTCGCGAGGAAGGCCTCTTGCTCCGCACGCACCGTGGCATCGCCGAGGTGGCCATGGCGGTCGTAGAGCCTTCGGTAGAGCGCCGGAAAATTCTTGCCTTCCCGGGCGAGCATGTGGTCGTCCGCCTGGGTGGAGGATGTGCGGATATGGACTTCTGCCGTGGAATCCTGCACGTGCACGAAGGACCGCGTCGCCGCGAGGCGCAGCAGCATGTCCCAATCCTCCAGGGCCGTCAGGCTGGTGTCGAATCCGGTTGCGGCGTCTACCGCCGAGCGCGGGTGGCTCCAGGTGTTGACCGGAATGTAGTTCTGGACGAAAAGCCGTTCGCGCGAGAAAACGCTGTGGGTGAAGGGTTCGTGGCGGCCCAGTTCCTCGCGTTTTCCGTTATCGAGCCGCTCCTGCACGTAGGTCACGCCGGTGTAGACCACCGCGTCGGGATGTCGCTGGTGCGCGGCTGCCAGTACCTCCAGGTGGCGGGGGGTGTAGATGTCATCGTCGTCCAGATACACCACGTACCGGCCACGGGCCAGCCGCAAAGCGGCATTGCGGGCAGCGGAGAGTCCGCGGTTCGTGCCCTGGTAGATGTAGGTGATGGGCAGATCGACCGAATGCATCACCGTCTCGACCGGTTCGCCGTGGTCGTTGACCAGCACGACCTCGAAATCGCGGAACGTCTGGTGTACCAGGCTGGCCAAGGCGTCGACCAGCAACTGCGGCCGGTTGAAGGTTGTCAGCACCACCGTGAAGAAAGGCCCCCCCGGATCCATCGGCGGCAGCGAGAACAGTTTCTGCCGGATCCGCTCGGCACGCGCGTCGAAGCGCGCCCGCGTTTCCGGCGGATATCCGGCCAGCCGGCGCTGGTAGAGCGCCCAGATGTCGGCCCCGGCGATCTGCGCCCGCGACAGGACGGCGGCGTCGGCCAGGTTCAGCTCCAGGATTTCCGTATGTTCGGCCAGCGGTCTCTCGGACCTGTAGAAACCTGCCGAGATTTGACTGCCATGGACGCGGTAGCCGATGGTCGCCTGCTGCAGGTAGACGAAATCGGGCAGCACGCGGGCGATCCGGGTCCAGAGTTCCCAGTCGCCGGCGAGCAGGTCGAGCCGGTGGATCTCGCCCCCCGGCAGGCGGAACGCGTCGTAGCAGGCACGCCGCAACATGACGGCCGACGGCGTGATGTAGTTGTCGAAACGCAGCAGATCCACCACCTCGTCGCGCCCGCCGTGGTAGGAGCGGCCGAGATGGCCGGGGTGCACCGGCGATTCGATGGCCCTGTCCGCCTCGTCTATCCACCGGCACTGCGTGTAGGCGAGCGGCGCCTGGGGCAACGCGTCGAGTGCGTTCGCCAGCGTCGCCAGATGACCGGGATAGAGCACGTCGTCCGATCCGAGGACCACGACGAATTCACCGCGTCCCGCGTCCACGCATCGGTTGTAGTTACCGGTCATGCCCAGATTGGTCGGGTTCAGGTGGAGGGTGAACCGCGCATCCGACCGGAAAGCTTCGAGCAAGGCGACGCTGTCGTCGGTAGAACCATCATCGAAGACCACGACATCCAGTTCGATGCCCTTCTGGTCGAGAACCGAACGGATGGTGGCTTCGATGAAACGCGCATTGTTGTAGGACATCACGGCCACGGTGACGCGGGGCAGGGCCCGCGCCGTGCCGGAAACCGTATCCGTGTGCGCACAAGGGGGGTGAACCGGTCCGTTCGCAGGTGCTGGGTGGGCTGTCATTCAATCGACCAATGAGAAGAAGCGGGCGTCGTACGTCATGGCGGCGGGCGTTTCATGCACCAGCGGGCCGACCGCCGTTCTGCGCCGCCTCGATACGGGCGATATACGGCGACTACCCACGCCCGAGCAGGGCCTGGTCGCGAAAAGCCGAGTAATCGCGGAAATAGTCATCTTCGGAGAAGTACTGCGACGCCAGCACCATGCACACCGAACCGCTGGAGAAGTTGTCGATCTCGCGCCAGATCATCGGCGGTATGTACAGGCCGTAATAAGAGCGGTTCATGTGGTACTTGAACTTCGTCCGCCCATCGTCGAGCAGGATGTCGAAACTGCCCGACATCGCGATGAGCAACTGGTGCAGGTCGCGGTGCGCGTGTCCGCCGCGGTGGGACCCTCCGGGAACGTCGTACAGGTAATAGACCCGTTTTATATCGAACGGCACATGGCGTTCCCCTTCGATGAACGTGAGGTTGCCCCGCGGGTCCTCCACTTTGGGGAGATCGACGATGCGACAGTGCTGCAGGGACATGAAGCTCTTTCGTGGGTGTTTCGTTCAGGGCGCAAAGCTGTTGCAGGCTTCTGCGACACGCTCCTGGCCGTCCATGCCAGGGTAGAGCGGCAAGCTGAGGACCCGTGCGGCCAGGCCGTCGGCGACCGGGTACGCCGAGCCGAATCGGCCCGCGTAGGCCGGTTGTCGGTGGATCGGAATCGGATAGTGGATCAGCGTTTCGACACCGCAGCCGTGCAGATGGGCCTGAAGCGCCTCGCGGAAACGGCACTGCACCACGAACAGGTGCCAGCCATGCATCTCGCCCGCCCGCGGCAGGCCGGGGAGCGCGATGGCGTCGTTCTTGATGGCGCGCAGATAGTACTGCGCCAGTGCTTCACGCTTGCGCCCGTCGTCGGCGAGGGCTCGCAGCTTGACCCTCAGAAATGCCGCCTGGAGCTCGTCCAGCCGAGAATTCGCACCCAGCATTTCATGATGGTATTTGCGGATCGACCCATAACTGCGCAGCGACTTCGTGCACCGCGCCAGATCGGGATCCCGGGTGACGACGGCGCCGGCATCGCCCAGCGCCCCCAGATTCTTGCCGGGAAAGAAGCTGAACCCGGCCGCATCCGCCAGAGAGCCTGCCCGCTGTCCATGCAACGATGCGTTGTGCGCCTGGGCAGCGTCTTCGATCAGCAGCAACCGGTGGTCGTCGGCCAGCGCCCGCAGGCCCGGCACATCCGCCAGGCGGCCGTACAGATGGACCGCGAGGATGGCCTTGGTGCGCGGCGTGAGCGCCGCAGCGGCCGACTCTGCCGACAGGTTGTGCGTGTTCGGACACGGCTCTGCCAATACGGGCACCAGTCCTGCCAAGGTCACCGCGAGCGCGGTCGCGACAAAGCTGTTCGCAGGCAGAACCACCTCGTCGCCGGGATGCAGGCGCCCCAGCTCCATGTAGCCGCGCAGGATCAGGGTCAACGCGTCCAGTCCGTTGCCGACACCGACGCAGTGCGGCGCGCCGCACCAAGCGGCGAACTCGGCTTCGAAACACGCCAGCTCTTCCCCCTGTATGAACCAGCCCCGGTCGAGCACCCGCTTCAATGCCTCGGAGAATTCCGGCTCGAAACGCCGATTGAGTGCCTTGAGATCGAGGAATGGAATCATGGGTTGGCGCGCTCTTCGTCCATGACCATCCGAACCGGCCGTGCCGGCTGCCCCACCACCAGCGTGTGCGGAGCCACATCGCGCGTGACAAGGCTCCCCGCCCCTACCATGGCTCCCGCGCCGATGCGCAGGCCCGGCAGGACCACGGCGCCCGCGCCGATGGACGCCCCGGCCTCGATCCACGTCTGCAAGAACCTCGGAGGACGCTGCCGAGACCTGGGAAAACGATCGTTGGTGAACGTCACGTTGGGTCCGATGAACACATCGTCGGCGACACGCAGTCCGTCCCACAGGTAGACGCCGCACTTCACCGTCACCCGGTCTCCGACCTCGACATCGTTCTCGATGAAGCAGTGTGCGTTGATGTTGCAATCCGCGCCGATGCGCGCGCCCGGCAACACCACCGAGAACTGCCACACCTTCGTGCGGGCGCCGATCGTGGCGGACTGCACATCGGCCAACGGATGCCATGCGCTCATTGCGGCACCTCCCCCCGTATCGCGGCACGGTTCCGCGGAAGCCGACTGCAGCACGCACCACGGTCGCTCAAAAGCGTGTCGTTGTGTAATGGGAGGGTCCGGCGGCAAAACCGCGCAAGGAAGTTCATGAATGGGCCGATCGATCGAAAAAGCCACCTGTTGAGCCACTGTAAGGGCTCGGCGAAACGATAAACGCTTTTACAACAGGCCAAACTGCGGGTACATCGAGACTTACCGGCACCGATTTGCCGATACGATTCGTCACTTATATCCCGTCCGGGTCCTCGACGCCGCCTGCAGCCCACGCTTCGACAATTTCCACATCCATGCTCGTCATCATCGGTTACGTCGTCTGCCTCGCCTGCATCTTCGGCGTGTACGTCGCCCACGGCGGCAACATCGCGGTGATCCTGCATGCGCTGCCGTTCGAGATCATCACCATCCTGGGCGGCGCCCTGGGTGCGTTCGTGGTGAACAACCAGGGCAAGGTGCTGAAGGCGGTGCTGAAGACCCTGCCGCAGGCGTTCAAGGGCTCCAAATACACCAAGGCGCGCTACATGGAGCTGATGGCGATGCTCTACGACATCCTGCAGAAGGCCCGCAAGGACGGCCTGATGGCGATCGAGAGCGATGTCGAGAACCCCGAGCAGTCGGAGATCTTCAAGAAGTACCCGGCGGTGGGCACCGACCACCATGTGATCGAATTCACCACCGACTACCTGCGCATGATGGTGTCGGGCAACCTCAATTCGCACGAGATCGAGTCGCTGATGGACAGCGAGATCGAAACGCACCACCAGGAGGCGCACGCGCCCGTCGCCGCCTTGGCCCGGCTGGCCGGCGCGCTGCCGGCCTTCGGCATCGTGGCGGCCGTGCTCGGCGTGGTGAACACCATGGGCTCGGTGGGCCAGCCGCCGTCGGTGCTGGGGGGAATGATCGGCTCTGCGCTGGTCGGCACCTTCCTGGGCATTCTTCTTGCCTACGGGGTCGTGGAGCCGCTGGCCGGCCTGCTGGACCAGAAGGCCGAGGACGGCAGCAAGGAGCTGCAGTGCATCAAGACCACGCTCCTGGCCAGCATGCAGGGCTACAACCCCACCACCGCGATCGAGTTCGGCCGCAAGGTGCTGTTCTCCGACGTGCGCCCGAGCTTCGCCGAGCTGGAAAACCACGTGAAGGGCAAGAAGTAGGCGGGTGTCCCCATGGCAGACAAGAAACTCCAACCGATCATCGTCAAGCGGATCAAGAAGCAGGGCCACGCGGCCCACGGCGGCGCGTGGAAGATCGCCTATGCCGACTTCGTGACCGCGATGATGGCCTTCTTCCTGCTGATGTGGCTGCTGGGCTCCACCGCCAAGGGCGAGCTCCAGGGCATCGCCGCGTACTTCAACTCGCCGCTGCAGGTGGCGATGGCCGGCGGCAACGGCGCGGGCAACAGCTCCAGCATCATCCCGGGCGGCGGCAACGACCTCTCCAAGGTGCACGGCCAGGTGCGGCGGTCGGACTCGGATGCCGAGAAGAAATCGCGCATCTCGCCCGAGGCGGCCAAGGCCGAGGTCGCCAAGCAGGACGCCAAGCGCATGCAGGCGCTGCAGGCCAAGATCGAATCGCTGATCACCGAGAGCCCCAAGCTCAAGGAATACAAGTCGCAGATCCGGATGGAGATCACGCCCGACGGCCTGCAGATCCAGATCGTCGACGACCAGAACCGGCCGATGTTCGACAGCGGCAGCGCCCTGGTGAAGCCCTACATGCGCGACATCCTGCGCGAGGTGGGCGCCGCGCTCAACAACGTCGAGAACCGGGTGAGCCTGGCCGGCCATACGGATGCCTCGCCCTACGGCAACGGCGACCGGGGCTACAGCAACTGGGAGCTTTCGGCCGACCGGGCCAACGCCTCCCGCCGCGAACTGGTGGCCGCCGGCATGCCCGACGCCAAGCTGGTGCGGGTGGTGGGCCTGGCCGCCAGCGACCTGATGGAGCCCGACAAGCCCAACGCCCCGATCAACCGGCGCATCAGCATCACCGTGATGACCCGCGAGGCGGAAAGCCGTCTGTTGGGGAACGGCCACAAAAGCGCACCCGCGGCCGCCGAGATCGCCGACGTGATCCAGGAAGCCGACCGTCTCGTTGCACCGGCGCCCGTGCAGGCCTTACCATCCGCCGCGCCCCCTGTTCCCGCGGTGGCCGAAGCCGCACGCCCGGCCGATGCAGCGCCAGCCGCGGCGTCGCGCACGCCTGCGCCCCTGCCGGCCCCGCCCGCACGCTAGGATCGGCACGACCCGCCGATTTACCAACAACACACTCCTCCCTACCGAAAGGGTCTTCCGTGGCCACTGCCCTGCGCTTTCTGATCGTCGACGATTTTTCGACCATGCGGCGAATCGTCCGCAATCTGCTCAAGGAGAGCGGCTTTGCCGATGCCGACGAGGCCGAGGACGGCGTTGCCGCGCTCAACAAGCTGCGCAACGGACGCTTCGACTTCGTGGTGACCGACATCAACATGCCCAACATGAACGGCTTCGAACTGCTCAAGCAGATCAAGGCCGACGAGAAGCTGAAGCACCTGCCGGTGCTGATGGTGACCGCCGAGGCGCGCAAGGAAGACATCGTGGCCGCCGCCCAGGGTGGCGCGGCCGGCTACATCGTCAAGCCCTTCACCAAGGCAACGCTGGAGGAAAAGGTTCTCAACATCCTCAAGAAGACGGGGCTGGCGGTATGAGCCCCGACGATGCCGAGAACCCGGGCGCTGCCCCGGCCGACGTTCACACCAAGATCGGCCAGCTCACCCGGCAGCTGCACGACTCGCTCAATGCGCTGGGCTACGCCGAGAAGCTGCGCGACAGCGTGGGCGAGCTGCCCGATGCCAAGAGCCGGCTCTCCTACATCGCCCGGCTGACCGGAGAAGCCGCCGAGAAGGTGCTCAACCGGGTCGACCAGGCCAAGACCCAGCACGCCTACATCGCCGACGAGACCCGGCGCATGGTGACCGAGTTGGTCAAGGACCCGGTCGCCGCCGTGGCCACCGGCCAGATCATGAACTTCCTGACCGACATGGAGCGGGTCACGAAGGAAGCCGACGACCATCTGACCGAGATCATGATGGCCCAGGACTTCCACGACCTGACCGGCCAGGTGATCGCCCGGGTGGTGAGCCTGGCCGCCACCATCGAAGACCAGCTGGTGCAGCTGCTGATCCAGACCGCCCCGCCCGGCAGCGCGCCGCCCGCCGCGGCCGCCGCCGCCACGGCTGCGACCGCCGCCGCCGCCACCGCGGCCGCCGCCACCGCCACCGCGGTCGACGACGGCGAGCTGCCGCCGATGCCCCCGGTGCCCACGCCCAAGCTGCAGGGCCCGGTGGTCGACCCCGAGAACGCCTCCGACGTGGTCACGAACCAGTCGGAAGTCGACGACCTGCTGGCCAGCCTGGGCTTCTGATGCGCCCGCGCCGGCGTCCTGCGCTGCGCGGCGGGCTGGCCGGTGCCACGTTTGGACTGCTGGTGCTGCTGGGCGGCCCCGCCGCGCAGGCGACCGAGCCGCTGCGCGACATGCTGGAGATCGGCGGCGAGACGGTGCCGGTCGAGGCGCTGCCGCCCCCGGGCCGCCGAGGCGCCGGCGGGCTGGACCTGCCGCCCTCCGATCTGCTGCGCGACATGGCCCGTGCCGAACGCTGCTCCGCCCTCGGCGGGCCGCGCGGCGTCTACCGGGTGGACGGCGGCCGGCTGTGGCTGATGCGGCTGCGCCGCTGCGGCGGCGATTTCGCGCTGCACGAGGTCTTCGGCGGCAGCGGCGAGCCGGTGATGGCGACCTGGATCAGCGCCGACCTGGTCGCGCAGCGCGGCCCGGTCCTGTGCAGCCGCTCCCAGGGCGGCGACCTGCGGCAGACGACGCTGCGCTGGCGGGTCGAGGACGGCGTGGTGCGCAGCGCCACCGAGGTCGACAACCGCGACAGCCCGGCCGTGCCCGGCATGCCGCCCGGCGCCCGCCGTGCCCTGCCCTGCCGCCCGACCGGCGGCGCCTCCTGACCCCGCGGTACCGCGGGAGGCGGCACCGGAACCCCGGCCCTGCGTGAACAAGGGCGGCGAAGCCCGGCTTATCGGCCTTTAGGAACGGCGCGGGATTCCGACAATGGGCGGCACCCCACACCGCCATGAGCTCCAGCCAAGACCGCCAACTACCCGCCACGGAGCAGAAGCTCCAACAGGCCCGCAAGGACGGCCAGGCCGCCCGTTCGCGCGACCTGTCGCACCTGGCGGTGCTGGGCGCCGGCGCCGTCGCGGTGCTGTTCCTGATGCCGATCGTGTTCGACCGCCTGAAGCTGGGCCTGGGCCGGCAGCTGGCCTTCAACGCGGTGACGCTGCAGGACCCGGGCACCATGCTCAACCGGATGCAGGACTTCGCGGTGCTGGGCCTGCTGGTGGCGATGGCTTTCGCCATCGCGGTGGGCGGCGCCGCGCTGCTGAGCACCGTGGCCGCCGGCGGCTGGGTGACCAGCCTGAAGCCGCTGACACCCGACGTCGGCCGGCTCAACCCGTTGAAGGGCATCGGCAACCTGTGCAGCAAGCAGCAGCTGGTCAACGTCGGCAAGCTGGTGTTCATGACCGCCGTGCTCGGCTGCGTCGGCTGGTTCTACCTGAAGGACAGCATCCAGAAGGTCGCCAGCCTGATGCTGCAGCCCTCCAACCTGGCGCTGCACGACCTGGGCCAGTGGCTGGTCTCGGGTGTGTCGCTGCTGCTGCTGGTGGTCTTCGCCGCGGCGATCATCGACGTGCCGCTGCAGGCCTTCTTCCACCGCTCGCGCCTGAAGATGAGCCACGAGGAAGTCAAGCAGGAGCACAAGAACAGCGAAGGCAGCGCCGAGGTCAAGAGCCGCATCCGCCAGCTGCAGCGCGAAGTGGCGCAAAGAAAGAGCATCGGCAACGTGCCGAAGGCCGACTTCGTGCTGATGAACCCGACCCACTACGCGGTGGCGCTCAAGTACGACGAGAAGACGATGGCCGCGCCCCAGGTGATCGCCAAGGGCGCCGACCTGCTGGCGATGCGGATCCGCGAGGTGGCCAAGGGTCACGACATCCCGGTGCTGCAGTCGCCGATGCTGGCCCGGGCGCTGTACGCCCATGCCGAGCTGGAGCAGGGCATTCCCTCCACCCTGTACGCCGCCGTGGCCCAGGTGCTGGCCTATGTCTACCGCCTGAAGGCCGCGCTGCGCGGCGAGGGCGCGATGCCGACCGCAGAGCCGCGCCCCGAGCCGCTGGTGCCGCCCGAGCTCGATCCGCACCACAAGCCCGCCGCTGCCGCATCCGCCGGCGACGGCACCCCGGTCGCCCCGGTGGCACCGCTCTCGTCGCCGGGAAGGATTGACCGATGAACGCAACGCTCGGCAACGCCCGCGGCTGGCTGGCCAAGAACGCCGCGATGATCCAGGGCATCGCGGCGCCGCTGTTCGTGGTGATGATCCTCGCCATGATGGTCCTGCCGATGCCGACCTGGCTGCTGGACGTGTTCTTCACCGTCAACATCGCCGTCGCGCTGATGGTGATGATGGTGGCGGCCTACATGGTCAAGCCGCTCGATTTCATCGCGTTCCCGTCGGTGCTGCTGCTGACCACGCTGATGCGGCTCTCGCTCAACGTCGCCTCCACCCGGGTGGTGCTGCTCGAAGGCCACACCGGCGCGGGCGCGGCCGGCGCGGTGATCGAGGCCTTCGGCCACTTCCTGATCGGCGGCAACTTCGCGGTCGGCCTGATCGTGTTCGCGATCCTGGTGGTGATCAACTTCGTGGTGGTGACCAAGGGCGCCGAGCGGATCGCCGAGGTGTCGGCCCGCTTCACCCTGGACGCGATGCCCGGCAAGCAGATGGCGGTCGACGCCGACCTGAACGCCGGCCTGATCGACGAGGCCACCGCCCGCAAGCGCCGCGCCGAAGTGGGCGAGGAAGCCAACTTCTTCGGCGCGATGGACGGCGCCAGCAAGTTCGTGCGCGGCGATGCGATCGCCGGCATCCTGATCCTGCTGATCAACATCGTCGGCGGCTTCGCCATCGGCATGATCCAGCACGGCCTGTCGGCTGGCCAGGCCGCCGACAGCTACATCCTGCTGGCCGTCGGCGACGCGCTGGTGGCGCAGATCCCGGGCCTTTTGATCTCGGTGGCCGCGGCGATGGTGATCTCCCGCGTCGGCAAGGAGCAGGACGTGGGCGGCCAGATCATGGGCCAGCTCTTCAACTCGCCCAAGGTGCTGGGCCTGACCGCCGGCATTCTGATCCTGCTGGGCCTGATCCCCGGCATGCCGCACCTGGTGTTCCTGGGCGTGGGCGGCGGCATGGCCTGGATGGCCTGGCGCCTGCACAAGCGCCCGCCCCCGCCCGATCCGGCCGCCGCCGCCGCCGCGGCAGCGCCCCCACCCGACGGCGAAGCCAGCTGGGACGACCTGCAGCCGGTCGACCTGCTGGGCCTGGAACTGGGCTACCGCCTGATCACCCTGGTCGACAAGAACCGCCAGGGCGACCTGCTGACCCGGATCAAGGGCGTGCGCCGCAAGTTCGCGCAGGAGGTGGGCTTCCTGCCGCCGGCCGTCCACGTGCGCGACAACCTGGAGTTGAAGCCCAGCGGCTACCGCATCACCCTGCGCGGCGTGGTCATGGGCGAAGGCGAAGCCTTCCCCGGCATGTTCCTGGCGATCAACCCCGGCGGCATCACCACCCCCCTGATCGGCACCGCCACCACCGACCCGGCCTTCGGCCTGCCCGCCCACTGGATCGACGAACGCCAGAAGGAAGCGGCACAAATGGCGGGTTTTACCGTCGTTGATTCAGAAACCGTGATGGCCACCCATCTCTCACACTTGATGCAAGTGCAGGCCGCGAAGTTGCTGAGCCGCACCGAGACCCAGCAGCTCGTCGAACACGTGGCGAAGCTGGCCCCCAAGCTGATCGAGGAAGTGGTTCCGAAAATGGTGTCCATCGCGGTGTTCCAGAAGGTTCTCCAGCTGCTGCTGGAAGAGTCGGTGCACATCCGCGACATCCGCACCATCGTCGAAACCCTCGCCGAACACGCCGGCAGCGTGCAGGACCCGGCCGAGCTGGCCCGCCGCGTGCGCGTCGCCCTGGCACCGGCCATCGTCCAGCAGATCTACGGCCCGACCCGCGAACTGGCGGTCATCGCCATCGAGCCGGGCCTGGAGCGCCTGCTGGTGCAGGCCCTCGGCAACGCCGCAGGCCCCGCGCTCGACCCGGGCGTGGCCGACGTGCTGACCCGCTCCGCCGCCGAAGTGGCCCTGAAGCAGGAAGAGCTGGGCCTGCCCGCCTGCCTGCTGGTGCCCGACGTCATCCGCTCTTCCATCGCCCGCCTGGTGCGGCGCGTTGCTCCCCGACTGCAGGTGCTCGCCCACAGCGAGATCCCTGAAACCCACACGATCCGCATCGGTCCCATCCTCCGAGGTGCTTGAGCATGAACATCCAACGTTTCCACGCCGCTACGTCCCGCGAAGCCCTGGCCAAGGCCCGCGCCGCCTTCGGCGACGGCACGCTGATCCTCTCCAACCGGCCGACGGCGACCGGGGTGGAGGTGGTGGCCACGGCCGAGGATGCCCTCTCCGCGCTCGACCAGGAGCCGCAGGCCGCCGCCGCCCCGGCCGCGGCATCGCCCTCGCCGCTGCAGGCCCGCGCCGCCGCCCAGATCGACAAGCCCCTGGCCAAGCCCACGGCCAAGCCGCTCGCCAAGCCGGCCGCCCGCAACCTGGTGCAGGAAGACACCGAACAGCTCGCGATGAGCACCCTGTCGTTCCAGGACTATGTGCGCGAGCGGATGCTGCGCCGCCGCCACGAGGCCCTGAACGGCCAGGCCGACGGCCTGCGCACCGACGAAGCCCTGGCCGACATGCCCGCCGCCCCGGCACCGGCACCCGCCATCGCCGCGCCGGTCGCGCCCATCGCGGTGCGCCCCGCCGCCGCTCCGGCCCGCCCTGCCCCGGCCCGCCAGGTGCAGCACCAGTTCGAGGCCCCGGCTCCCCGCGCCCGTGCCGCCGCGCCGGTGATGGCTTCGGCCCCGGCTCCGTCGCAGCAGGGCATCGTCGACGAGCTGCAGGCGATGAAGGAGCTGATCGAAGACCGTTTCAACACGCTTTCCTGGCTGGGCCAGGCGCGCCAGGACCCGATCCAGTCGAACCTGATGCTCAAGCTGATCCGCGCCGGCTACTCGCCCGCCCTGGCCCGCGCCGTGCTGGAGCGCATGCCGCCCGACGCCGATGCCGGCGAAGCCGTGCGCTGGCTGATGGACGTGCTGGAGCGCAACCTGCGCACCGACGCCGAGGCCCGCCCGCTGGCCGAGGAAGGCGGCATCTTCGCGCTGGTCGGCGCCACCGGTGTCGGCAAGACCACCACCGCCGCCAAGCTGGCGGCCCAGTGCGCCCGGCTCTACGGCCCGGCCAGCGTCGGCCTGATCACGCTCGACACCTACCGCATCGCCGCACACGAGCAGCTGCGCGCCTACGGCCGCATGCTGGGCGTGGTGGCCCACCTGGCCCACGACCGCGCCGCCCTGCAGGACCTGCTGGGCCTCTTGGCCGGCAAGAAGATGGTGTTGATCGACACCACCGGCGTGGCGCCGCGCGACCCGCGCAAGCGCGACATGCTCGACGTGCTGGACCTGCCCGGCGTGCAGCGCCTGATGGTGCTGAACGCCGGCGGCCACGGCGACACGCTCGACGACGTCGTCACCTCGTTCAAGACCAGCGGCGCCCAGCAGGCGATCCTGTCGAAGACCGACGAAGCGGTGAAGCTCGGCCCCGCGGTCGACGCCCTGATCCGCCACCAGCTGGTGCTGCGCGGCGTGGCCAACGGCCAGCGCGTGCCCGAGGACTGGGAAGAGGCCGATGCCGGCCAGCTGGTGCGCGCCTCGATGCGCTCGCCCGCCAAGTCGGCCTTCGACCCCAAGGCGGCCGACCTGAGCTTCTTCTTCTCGCAGGCCTCGTCCTCGGCCGGCACGCCGTCCGACATCCGCGGCCGGAGCATGCTCCATGCTTGATGCCTTGCTGGACCAGGGAGCCGGCCTGCGGATGCAGACGCCCCAGGCCGCCACCCGCCTGGCCGCGCTCGTCGCCCAGGGCGACGCCGATACCGAGCTGCCGCTGCTGTGGCAACTCTGCGCCGCGCTGCAGGCCCTCGGCTACCAGGTCGCGGTGCTGGACGGCACCAGCGCCGAGCACCTCCATTCGCCCGGCCTGCTGCAGCTGCTCGACGGCAGCATAGGCGCCGACGACGATTTCGACCCCGCGTCCGCACCCTGCGGCCTGTCGGTCTTCCCCGCGGCCCTGGGCCTGCGGGCGATGGCCGAAGAACACAACCTGCGCGCCGAGGACGCCCTGCGCCTGGCGCGCCTGCTGCGGCCGCACGACATCGTGCTGCTGTACGCGCCGGCCGAGGTGGTCGCCCACTGGGCGGCCGATTGCGCCATCGCCCCGGTGCTGCCGGCCGCGCCGCTGCAGTCGGGCGTGCTGGCGGCCTACCGGTCGCTGCGCACCCTGCATGCGGCGGGCATCGCGCCGACGGTCGCCTCGGTGGTGACCCGCACCGGCATGGCGACCGCCGCGAGCGCGCAGGCGGCCCGCGAGAACCTGGCCCGCTGCGCGGAAGCCTGGCTGGGCCTGCAGATCGAGGTGCTGCGGGTGCGCGCGGTGCCGCCGGAGAGCGGCCTGCCCGCCGCGTCGGGCGACGTGCACCGGCTGGCCCTGCGGCTGATCGAAGGCGCCGCCACCCTCGCGGCGCACGCCCTGCCTTTCCCTGCGCCCGCGACGGGCGCACACTACGCGGCTGAACGTTTCGTCCGGAGCCATTGATGTACACCGCCAAAGGCCAACTCGACCGCGAGGCCATGATCCGCCAGTACGTGCCGCTGGTGCGTCGGCTGGCGCACCACATGATCGCGAAACTGCCGCCCAACATCGAGATCGACGACCTGATCCAGGTCGGGATGATGGGCCTGGCCGAGGCGCTGTCGCGCTACGAGGCCAGCCAGGGCGTGCAGTTCGAGACCTTCGCCACCCAGCGGATCCGCGGCGCCATGATCGACGAGCTGCGCGAGGGCGACTGGATGAGCCGCGGCTCGCGCAAGAGCCAGAAGGACATCGAGCACGCGCTGCGCCGCCTGGAGCAGCGCCTGGGCCGCAGCCCGCTCGAATCCGAGATCGCCGCCGAGCTGGACATGACCCTCCCGGACTACCAGAGCCTGCTGGCCAAGGTGCGCGGCACCCAGCTGGTCTACCTGGAAGACATGGGCGCCGGCCAGGACGACGACAGCTTCCTCGACCGCCACGTGGCCGACAGCGACGCCGACCCGATGCAGCAGCTGCGCGACCAGCGCCTGCGCACCAGCCTGGTCGCCGCCATCGAGGGCCTGCCCGAGCGCGAGAAGTTCATCATGAGCATGTACTACGACGACGACATGAACCTGAAGGAAATCGCCGCGGTGCTGGGCATCACCGAGTCGCGGGTGTGCCAGCTGCACAGCCAGTCGATCGCGCGCCTGCGGGCGCGGATGAGAGCACACTAGCTCTCCCCCAGGCGGCGCGCTTCGCGTCTTCGACTCCCCCCTCACCGGGGGCAGCACCGGCGGACCGGCGAAGCCGGATCCGCGGTGTTTCTCGGAAGTTGCGGCGAAACTGGGAGGTGGTAGCGAAACAGATCTGGAGCCGGCGCCATGCGCCGGCTTTTTGCTATCTATTTCAGAGCAATCAGCCGAAGCGGCTGCGCATCGCGCCGCCGGCGCCGTAGGTGACGGCTTTCTTGGCGGCGACGTCGGGGAGCAGGGAGGCGACGGCGCGGTCGACGATGGCCATGCGGCGGGCCATCTGGGTGCGGTGCTGGGCGAGGGCCGTGCCCGCCTGGCGGACACGGGCCTGGAGCGGGCTGCAGGCGGCGACGGCCTGTGCGGCGCCGGGGACGTCGAGGCAGCGGGAGAAGTCGGCGGCGGCGTTGCGCAGCGCGGTGGCCGCGGTCTGCAGGCCGTCGGGGTGTCCGGACACCATCGCCTCGGCCATGGCGGCCAGCTGCACCTCGACCGGGGCCAGGCCCTGCGACACGAAGGCCTGGAGGCGTTCGGCGGAGGGGGCGGCGGGCGTGTGGGCTGCGGTCATGGCGGTGGGGGCGTCGGGACGCTGGGTTGGGGGTGTCAGGCGCCGCCGGCTTCGGAGCGGTCGGCGTCAGACGCGTTGCGGCGCAGCACCTGCTGGGCGTTGGACAGGAGCTTGTCGGCGATGGCGCCGGCATTGACCTTGTAGGTGCCCTGGGCGATGGCGGCCTTCACTTCGGCCACCTTGGCGGCGTTGAAGTCGCCGCTGGTGTCGGCGGCGACGCCGGCGGTGGCCCGCGTCTCCATCGAGCGGGCCAGGTTCGACACGGTGACCGTCGCGGCGGGTGCCGCCGCAGCCGCGGAAGCGGCCGGCGCGGCGCTGCCGGCGGCGGGCGCTGCGGCCGCACCCGGACGGGCGCCGGGCGTCTTCGGCAGGTCGGCTGGCGGTAACTGGTTGATCTTCATGGCTTTTCTCCATCGCCTCGCACGGTGGGAGGCGGCACAGGAGTTGTTTCGGCGTCTGGGGCCGGAACTTTAGGGCCAATTGCAACTTTTTGCAGCACCGGCGGCGCACCCGACGGCCGGCACAGGGCCGTCTCGGGGGTGGATGCGTCGGTGCGGAGCGCCATGCTGTTGTATCGGCGCCTACAGCGCCATCTGTACCGTCTGCGCATCGACCACGGTGCCGTTCATGATGCGGCCGTTGTCCATCCGCACCCGGACCTGCTGGCCCACGAAGCCGGCGTTGATCGCCTGGCCGCCCGAGGTGACGGCGAAGCCCGGGCCCTGCGCCACGATGCGCACCTGGCTGCCGGCGCCGAAGGCCTGCGGTGCCCGCACCAGCGACTGGCGCAGCGGCTGGCCGGGCTGCAGGGCGCGGGTGACGGTGGTGCCGATCCACTGGGCAGGGTCGGAGACGATGGGCGAGGCGTCCTCGGCCCAGTCGACCTCGGCCTCGACCGCGTCGCCCGCGGCCAGCGTGGTGCCGGGCGCGACCGCCCCCTGCACCACCCAGGCTGGGCCGAAAGCCTTCACCGTGACCGGCAGGAAGACGTTCCAGCGCACCGCACCTTCCAGGCAGCGCAGGCCCAACCGGGTCTTGCCCCAGAGGCGCATGCCGGGCGGCAGATAGGGCTCGACCCGGGCGCAGGGGGCCAGCCGCAGCCGGCTGTCGAGCGCGCCGAGGCTCACCTCCATCCGCAGCGGCATGTTGGCCGAGGCCGGCGCCTGCGCGACGGCGGCATCGAGGAACTGGCGGCTGGTGGCGGCGATGTCGGGGACGGCCTCCAGGCCCGGCGCCGCGGCGGGCGCCGGCTGCGGGGCGGCGGCGGGCACGGCCGCAGAAGCCGATGCCGGCGCGGCGGCGCCGATCGGCGGCATCGGGTAGGCGGGCGCCGTGGGCGCGGCAGAGGCGACCACGGCGGCAGGCGCCCTGGCGGGCGCAGCAGCAGCGGCGGCAACGGCGGGCTGCGCCTTGGTCAGTGCGGCCAGCTGGGCCGCCTGCATCGCCTGGACGGATGCCGGCGTCTGCACGGGCTTGGCGGGTGCCGCGGCGCCGGGTGCGGCGGAAGCGGCAGCGGGCTCGGCCGCGGCGAGAACGCCGGCCGGCAGCCATGCCGCCGCCAGCAGGCAGAGCGAAGTCGAAAGAGGGGTGCGCATGGCGGTGGTCTCCCACAGTGGCCGGGACACCGACTGTAGGACGCACGGCGGCGGGCGAGGGGTCGAACTGCGGCGGCTTCACCCCCTTCATCCCGGGTTCGGAAGGCCGCTTCGGTTTTCATAATTCCTCCCACGTGGAGAACCGTGCCGCCCCCGGTACCGCCCTCCTGCCCCTCCACCCTACGCCGACGACGGCCGCGCCCATGCTCGACAAGCTCACCCAGGCAATTGATTTCCAAGGCAAGGCCCTGGTGATGCGCGCCGAGCGTCAGCGCAACATCGCCAGCAACATCGCCAATGCCGACACGCCCGGCTACGCGGCCCGCGACTTCAAGTTCGCCGACGCGATGCGCGACGCCACCGGCAGCGGCGGTACCGCCCTGGGCGCGTTGCGCCTGGCGGCGCCGCAGTCCGGCGGCGCGGCCGGCAGCACGGTGGCGATGGGCACCGGCGCCGGCCATATCCCGCTGACCTCTTCGATGGGCTCGCTGCAATCCGGCACCGGTCCCAAGATGGACTACACGGTGCAGAGCCAGCCCAGCATGGACGGCAACAGCGTGGACCTCGACCGCGAGCGCGCGGCCTTCACCGACAACTCGGTCCGCTACGAGGCCACGCTGCGTTTCATCAACGGCTCGGCCAAGACGATGCTGACCGCCATCCAGGGCCAGTAGGCCCGGGCGCACGCACCCCCCAGGAGTTTCGCCATGTCGATGTT
The DNA here is from genome assembly GCA_042867185.1 of Sphingomonas sp. NCPPB 2930. GTDB lineage: Bacteria > Pseudomonadota > Gammaproteobacteria > Burkholderiales > Burkholderiaceae_C > Xylophilus. The sequence continues at coordinate 50,810 of JBHZQV010000005.1, forward strand.
CTCTATCTTCAATATCTCCGGCAGCGCGGTAGGTGCGCAGTCGCAGCGCCTGAACGTGGTGGCCAGCAACCTGGCCAACGTCGACGCGGTGGCCGGCCCCGACGGCAAGGCCTACCAGGCGCGCCAGGTGGTGTTCCAGACGGTGCCCTACGGCAACGAGGGCACCGCCGGGGTGAAGGTGTCCTCCATCTCCGAGAACACCACGCCCGGCCGCAAGCTGCTCGACCCGAGCAATCCCGCCGCCGACGCGCAGGGCTATGTGACGCACTCCAACGTGAACGCGGTCGAGGAGATGGTCAACATGATCTCGGCCTCGCGGGCGTACCAGAACAACGTCGAGGTGATGAACACCGCCAAGTCGCTGCTGCTCAAGACCCTGCAGATGGGCCAGTAGGCCCCCGCCCCCCCAGACACCACCGGAAACCGCCATGGCCACCACCAACAACGTCGCTGCCGCCACGTCCAGCAGCACCTACACCTACACGCCGACGACCGACGCCAGCAAGGCGGCGACCGGCGCGGCCGCCAACGCGGCCAACGATCCGGCCACCGCGCAGGACCGGTTCCTGAAGCTCCTGGTGGCGCAGCTCACCAACCAGGACCCGATGAACCCGATGGACAACGCGCAGATGACCTCGCAGATCGCGCAGATCAACACCGTCACCGGCATCACCCAGCTCAACAGCACCGTCAAAGACATGGCGGCCCAGATGGCGGCCACCCAGGGCATGCAGGCGGCGGCGCTCGTGGGCCGCACGGTGCAGGCCGAGGGCGACACGCTCTCGATCGACAAGACCAGCAAGGCCGGCACCGGCAGCTTCGAGCTGGCCGGCTCGGCCTCCAGCGTGGTGGTGAGCGTGGCCACCGCCAGCGGCAAGTCGCTCGGCAGCATCAACATGGGCACTCTCGGCGCCGGCGCGCACGATTTCAGCTTCGACGCCTCGGGCTACACCGGCACCGAGCCGCTCAAGTTCACGGTGGAGGCCACCAACAAGGGCACCGCCGTCACCAGCACCTCGCTCACCCGGAGCACCGTCACCAGCGTCGGCTCCGACAGCAGCGGCGGGCTGACGCTCAACCTGGGCAACGGCAGCAGCGTCGCCTACGGCAAGGTCAAGGCGATCAGCTGACCGGCCCCGCGACGCCGCCCCGTCCCCCCCCGCCCCTCCCCTCTTCCACCCGCCACGGCCACCATCCACCAGGAGCACCGACCATGTCATTCCAGCAAGGGCTTTCGGGCCTCAACGCCTCCAGCCGCAACCTCGACGTCATCGGCCACAACATCGCCAATGCCAACACCACCGGCATGAAGGCCTCGCGCGCCGAATTCTCGGAGCTGTACGCCGGCAACATCGGCACCTCGGGCGGCACCTCGGCGGGCATCGGCGTGGCGGTCAGCACCGTGTCGCAGCAGTTCAGCCAGGGCAACATCACCACCACCGGCAACAGCCTCGACGTGTCGATCAACGGCAGCGGCTTCTTCACCGTGGCGCAGCCCAACGGCGACCTGGCCTACACCCGCGCCGGCAACTTCAAGCTGGACGCGGCCGGCAACATCATCACCAACGACGGCGCCAAGCTGCAGGGCGACATCATCGACCCGGTGACCGGCGCGATCAGCAAGGGCGCTCTCACCGTGCCCACCGGCAAGGGCGTGGCGGGCAAGCAAACCACCACCGGCAAGCTGGAGCTGAACCTCGACACCCGCGCCCCGGTGGCCTCGGCCCAGGTGCCGCCCACGCCCACCACCACCTACGGCACCTCGCTCAACGTCTACGACAAGCAGGGCACCGCCATCCCGGTGAACCTGTACTTCGTGAAGACCGGGCCCAACGCCTGGAACGCCTACACCAAGCCCGACGCCAGCGACACGCCCACCGCGCTGACCTTCGACACCAGCGGCAAGCTGCTGACCCCCAACCCGGCCACGATGACGCTGACCGGCCTGCAGAACGCGGGCAGCACCAGCGACCCGGTCACCGTCGCCTTCGACCTGAGCGGCATGACGCAGAACGCCTCGTCGTTCGCGGTGTCCGACCTCTCCCAGAACGGCTACGCGCCCGGCCAGCTCACCGGCATGTCGATCGAGAACGACGGCACGCTGACCACCCGCTACTCCAACGGCCAGACCCAGTCGGCCGGCCGGGTCACGCTGTCGAACTTCCGCAACGTGCAGGGCCTGGAAGTCTCCAACGGCGGCTACTGGAAGCAGACGGCCGCCTCGGGCGCGCCGATTACCAGCAACCCGGGCTCGGGCAGCTTCGGCCAGCTGCGCTCCGGCGCGCTGGAAGACTCCACCGTCGACCTGACCGGCGAGCTGGTGAACATGATGACCGCGCAGCGCGCCTACCAGGCCAATGCGCAGACGATCAAGACGCAGGACCAGGTGATGTCCACCCTGGTGAACTTGAGGTGACATCCCCCCAGGCTGCGCGCTGCGCGCTTCGCCAACCCCCCTTCCGCTGCGCGAAGGGGGGCGACGCCGGCGGCCAGGCGGAGCCTGTTCCGCGGCGTCCGCTGGGAGGGCGCCGCGTGGGGGGCCTGGGTTGCGGTCTGCGCGGTGCGCGCGGGCTGCGTCGATTTTTGAAAGGTTGTGCATGGACCGTTTGATCTACACCTCGATGACCGGCGCCAGCGCCGCTGCGGCGCGGCAGACGGTGCTGGCCAACAACCTGGCCAACGCCTCGACCAATGGCTTCCGGGCCGAGCTGTCGCAGTTCCGTGCGGTGCCGCTCAACGGCAACGGCGCCAGCACCCGGGTGTTCTCGGTCGAGACCACCGCGGGCTTCGACGACCGCCGCGGCGCGATGCAGCCCACCGGCCGCAACATGGACGCGATGGCCCAGGGCAACGCCTGGTTCGCGGTGCAGGGGCTCGACGGCACCGAGGCCTACACCAAGAACGGCACGCTCGAGATCAACGCCCAGGGCACCCTGGTCAACAGCGTCGGCCTGACGGTGCTCTCCGACGGCGGCGCGCCGATCGACGTGCCGCCGGGCGCGCAGATCTCGCTGGGCCAGGACGGCACCATCACCGCCAAGACCGACGGCCAGCCGCCCACCACGCTGGGCCGCCTGAAGCTGGCCACGCCCACGCCCGAAGACCCGATCAGGCGCAGCGACGACGGCCTGTTTCGCGCCACGTCGGGCGACCCGGTGCCGCAGGACGCGCTGGCCCGCATCCAGACCGGCGCGGTGGAGAGCTCCAACGTCAACCCGGTCGAGGCGATGGTCGGGATGATCGCCGCCGCCCGCCAGTTCGAGCAGCAGATGCGCCTGATGCAGAACGCCGAGACCAACGACAAGACCGCCAGCAAGCTGCTGAGCATGCAGGGCTGATGCCCGTCCCGCCCGTCCCCACATTCCCAAGGTAGCCCGCCATGATCAATTCGCTCTGGATCTCCAAAACCGGCATGGAAGCCCAGCAGACCCAGCTGGACGTCATCTCGCACAACCTGGCCAACGTCTCCACCAACGGCTACAAGCGCGCCACCGCGGTGTTCGAGGACCTGATGTACCAGAACATGCGCCAGGTGGGTGCCAACAGCACCGAGCAGGCGCAGCTGCCCACCGGCCTGCAGCTCGGCCTGGGCGTGCGCACCGTCGCCACCAGCCGCTCGTTCGCGCAGGGCAGCCTGCAGCAGTCGGGCAACGTGATGGACGTGGCGATCAAGGGCAACGGCTTCTTCCAGGTGACCCAGGCCGACGGCACGCTGGGCTACACCCGCGACGGCTCGTTCCAGGTCAACGCCCAGGGCCAGCTGGTCACCGCCACCGGCCTGCCGGTCGCCAGCGGCGTGACCATTCCCGCCAATGCGCAGAGCGTCTCGATCGCGGCCGACGGCACGGTGAGCGTCACCACTTCCGGCGCCGCCGCGCCGCAGCAGGTCGGCACGATCGCGCTGGCCAACTTCATCAATCCGGCCGGCCTGGAGCCGCGCGGGCAGAACCTGTTCACCGAAACCGCCGCCTCCGGCCAGCCCCAGCAGGGCACCGCCGGCCTGAACGGCCTGGGCTCGCTGATGCAGGGCTACACCGAGACCTCCAACGTCAACGTGGTGCAGGAGCTGGTCACCATGATCCAGACCCAGCGCGCCTACGAGATGAATTCCAAGGCCGTGACCACCTCCGACCAGATGCTGCAAAAGCTGGGACAACTGTGATGATCAAGCTCCGCACCCTCCTGTCTCCCGTGCTGGCCGCGGCCGCCGGCCTGCTGCTCGCCGGCTGCGAGACCACCCGGCCGCAGGTCGACATGGCCATCACCTCGGCCCCGCCGATCACCTACACCACCGCGGCCAAGCCGCCGGTGACCGGCGGCCTGTTCCACGTCAGCCAGTTCCGCCCGGCCTTCGAGGACCGGCGCGCCCGGCTGGTGGGCGACAGCCTGACCATCCTGATCTCGGAGAACGTCTCGGCCAGCCAGAAGTCGTCGTCCACCGCCGACCGGGCCAGCAGCAACAAGGCGGGCATCACCGCGCTGCCGTTCTTCGGTGCGGCCTCGCTCGCGGCCAAGACCGGCATCGGCGCCTCCACCGAGAACACCTTCGCCGGCAAGGGCGGCACCGAGAGCGCCAACACCTTCACCGGCACGATCACCGGCACCGTGGTGCAGGTGCTGCCCAACGGCTACCTGATGATCGCCGCCGAGAAGCAGATCGGGGTGAACCAGAACGTCGACGTGATGCGCTTCACCGGCACCGTCGATCCGCGGGCCATCCTGCCGGGCAACGTGATCCCGTCCACCCAGGTGGCCAACGTGCGGGTCGACTCGCGCGGCCGGGGCGCGCAGGACGAAGCGCAGACAGTAGGCTGGTTTTCCCGCGTCTTTTCCAGCTATAGCCCTTTCTGATCGTCCGCAGAATGCAGCCATGGCACTGCATTCCCCCATCGCTTCCGTCGCCGCCGCTTCCCGCGGCGCATCCGGCCTGCTGCAGGCGGCCCGGCTGGCCGCCGCGGCGCTGCTGGCCCTGGCGGGCCTCGGCCTGGCCCTGCCGGCCCAGGCGATCCGCATCAAGGAAGTGGCCCAGATCGCCGGCGCCCGCAGCAACAAGCTGACCGGCTACGGCCTGGTGGTGGGCCTCGACGGCACCGGCGACCAGACCACCCAGATGCCGGTCACCACCCAGAGCCTGTCCAACTACCTGCAGCAGCTCGGCATCACGCTGCCGGCCGCCGCCCTCTCCCAGCTCCAGCTCAAGAACGTGGCCGCGGTGATGGTCACCGCCGACATGCCCGCCTTCGCCCAGCCGGGCCAGGCGATCGACATCAACGTGTCGTCGATCGGCAACTCCAAGTCGCTCAAGGGCGGCACCCTCATCGTGACGCCGCTGCGCGGGGTGGACGGCGAGATCTACGCCCTGGCCCAGGGCAACATGGTGATCGCCGGTGCCGGTGCCGCCGCCGGCGGCAGCAAGGTGCAGATCAACCACCTGAGCGCCGGCCGCATCCCCGGCGGCGCGCAGGTCGAGCGGATCATCCCGTCGCCGCTGCAGGAGGGCACGACGATCAACCTCGACCTGAACGCCACCGATTTCCAGACCGCCCGCCGCGTCGCCCAGATCATCAACAGCCGCATCGGCGCCGGCACCGCCCAGGCGCTCGACGGCCGCACGGTGCAGGTGCAGGCACCGCTCGACCCGAGCACCCGCGTCGGCTTCATCGCCGACCTGGAAGAGCTGCCGCTGGAGCTGTCCACGCCCGCGGCCAAGGTGGTGGTGAACGCCCGCACCGGCTCGATCGTGCTGAACCAGTCGGTCACGCTCGGCCCCTGCGCCATCGCGCACGGCAACCTGGCGATCACGATCAGCTCGAGCCCGGTCATCAGCCAGCCCGGCGCCTTCTCCGGCGGCCAGACGGTGGTGGCGCAGAAGAGCGACATCCAGATCAAGCAGGAGCCCGGCACGCTGCTGACGCTGCCCGCATCGCCGCAGCTCGCCGACGTGGTGCGGGCGCTCAATTCGCTCGGCGCCACGCCGCAGGACCTGCTGGCCATCCTCCAGGCCATCAAGGCCGCCGGCGCGCTCAATGCCGAGCTGGAAGTGATCTGACGGGAGCACCTGCATGGCCATCTCCTCCGCTGCCTCCTCCGTGATGTCCAACGCGTCCCTGCTCGGGACGGGTGGGCAGAACGCCGTCTCGGCCAACGCCCTGGCGGCCGATGCGCGCAACCTCAACTCGCTCAAGGCCCAGGCCGGACAGGACAGCCCCAAGGCGATCCGCGAGACGGCCAAGCAGCTCGAATCGCTCTTCATGCGCGAGCTGTTGAAGAGCATGCGCGAGGCCACGATGAAGTCGGGCCTGACCGACAACGCCGGCACCGACCTGGGCACCGACATGCTCGACCAGCAGTTCGCGGTGCAGATGTCGGGCCAGCGCGGCGGCCTGTCGGACCTGATCGCCAAGCAGCTCTCGCGCCAGACCAACGGCGCGGATGCCGACGGCGACGCCGCGCCGATGGAATTCAAGGTGCCCTCGACCCTGTCGCTCGGCCGGTTCGACGCCAGCGGCATCACCGGGGCTGCCGGCGCCGGCGCCGCGTCCACCGTGGCGCCGGCCAACCGGGTGCGCACCGCCCAGACGCAGGCCGGCTTCGTCGAGCAGCATGCCGACGTGGCCGCCCGCGTGGGCCAGGACAGCGGCATTCCCGCCGCCTTCATGGTCGGCCAGGCCGGCCACGAGACCGGCTGGGGCAGGAGCGAGATCCGGATGAAGGACGGCAGCAACTCCTACAACCTGTTCGGGATCAAGGCCGGCGGCGGCTGGACCGGCAAGGTCGCCGAGATCACCACCACCGAATACGTCGGCGGCAAGGCGCAGAAGGTCACGGCCAAGTTCCGGGCCTACGACAGCTACGAGGATTCGTTCCGCGACTACGCCCGGATGATCAACGAGAGCCCGCGCTACGCCGCCGCCCGCGGCAAGACCGATTCGGCATTGGGCTACGCCACCGAACTCAAGCGCGCCGGCTACGCCACCGACCCGGCCTACGCCAGCAAGCTGAGCCGCGCCATCAAGAGCACCGAGCAGCTGCAGCGCGCCCAGCAGGCGCAGGCCACGGTGCCGACGCCCGCGACCGGCACCGGTACCGGCACCGCCACCGTCTTCGCGGGTAACGCGGCATGAGCGCGCGCGCCGCCGTGTCGAACCCGCGTTCGCCCGCCGCCGTGCGCGGCGCGGGGGCTGCGCCATGAGCGGCCTGCTGAACGTCGGCACCCGGGCGCTGCTGGCCAACCAGGCGGCGCTCTCGACCACCGGCCACAACATCGCCAACGTCAACACCGTCGGCTACTCGCGCCAGACGGTGGTGATGGGCCAGGTGCAGGGCCAGAACACCGGCAGCGGCTACATCGGCAAGGGCGTGCAGATCGTCACGGTCGACCGCCAGCACAGCGACTTCCTGATCAAGCAGAGCACCGCGGCCAATTCGGTCGCCGCGGGCGACACCGCGCGCGCCACCAAGCTCTACCAGATGGAGGACGTGTTCCCCGGCGGCGCGACCGGCCTGGGCGCGGCCGTCACCGACCTGATGGGTGCCTTCAGCGACGCGGCGATCACCCCCACCAACCTGACCGCCCGCTCGGTCGCGCTGGCCCGCACCGACGAGCTGGCGACCCGGTTCAACAACGCGTCGGCCCGGCTAGACGACCTGGCCAGCTCCACCCAGCAGGAGCTGGGCTCGGCCGTGACCGCGGTCAACCGCCTCACCGCGCAGATCGCCGAGGTCAACGAGCAGATCGCCCGCGCCACCAGCAGCGGCCATGCGCCCAACGACCTGCTGGACAAGCGCGACCAGTTCATCAACGACCTGAACGGCTACGTCCAGACCTCGCAGCTGGCGGCCGAGGACGGCACCGTCAACGTGTTCCTGGGCAGCCAGCCGCTGGTGCTGGGCGTGACGGTGACGCCGCTGACCCTCAACACCGACGACCCGACCGGCGCCAAGCTGACGATCGTGCGCAACAACGCGACGACGGTGCTGGACGAGAACACCATCGGCGGCGGCAGCATCGCCGGCCTGCTGAAGTTCAACAACAGCGACCTGGCCGACGCCCGCAACCAGCTGGGCCGGATGGCGGTGACCGTGTCGTCGCTGGTCAATGCCCAGCATGCGGTGGGCGTGGACCTGAACGGCAAGCAGGGCACCGCGCTCTTCACCACGCCGCAGGTGGACAACGTCTACGACAGCACCGGCGTGAAGAGCACTGCGGTGGGCGTGACGCTCACCGACGCCACCGCGCTGAAGGCGACCAACTACGAACTGCATTTCGACGCCGCCGGAACCGGCGGCACGCTGATCCGCACCTCCGACGGCAGCAAGGAAGCGTTCACCGTCGCCGGTGGCGCCCTGACCTTTGCCGGCGGCGCCGCCACGCTCGACGGCCTGCGCTTCGCCGTCGGCACGCCGGCGCCCGCGGGCAACTCCACCCTCACCGCCAAGCCTTTCGAGGTGGCGGCCGCGAAGATCAAGAGCACCGTCTCCGATCCGCGCGCGCTGGCCGTGGCCAGCCCGATCCAGCCGACGCTGGGCACCACCAACACCGGCACCATGGCGGTGGCCTCGATCGCCGCCACGCCGGCGCTGGTGATGCCCACCAGCAACCTGACGCTGACCTTCGCCAAGGCGGTGGCACCGGCGACGCAGGACACTTACAGCTATACCGACAGCGGCGGCGCCACCGTCACCGGCAACTACGTGCCGGGCCAGGCGATCGTGGCCGAGGGCCGCAGCATCACCCTGAAGGGCACGCCCGCGGCCGGCGATACCGTCACCATCGGCGCGGCCACCGCCGCCTACCGCGGCACCAGCGCGGGCAACGCGAGCGCGCTGGCCGGCATCGCCGACGTGGCGGCGTTCGACGGCGCCACCGTCTCCGACGGCTACTCCGGCATCATCGCCGGCGTGGGCCTGCGGGTGCAGAACGCGCAGTACGCGTCGCAGGTGTCGTCGTCCATCGCCAAGAGCCTGACGGCCGACAAGACCGCCATCTCGGGCGTCAACCTCGACGAGGAAGCCGGCAACCTGCTGATGTACCAGCAGGCCTACCAGGCGTCGGCCAAGCTGATCCAGGTGTCGCAGAGCATCTTCGACTCGCTGATCCAGACCATGGGCCGCTGACGCGCCGCACCGCAGGAGACCCCCCGTGACCGCACCCTTTTCCCGCATGGGCACCGCCAACTCCTACGAGACGGCGCTGCGCAACCTCTCGGCCCGGCAGAACTCGCTCGTGTCCCTGCAGGGCCAGATGAGCGCCAACAAGTCGGTGCTGCGCGGCAGCGACGACCCGACCGCCGCCGCCGCCGCCGAGCGCGCCACCACCCGGCTCTCGCGCATCGACTCGGAGCAGCGCGCCCTGGCCGCCCAGCGCAACACCATCCAGAACGCCGAAAGCACCCTGGGCAGCGTCAATTCGGCGATCCAGGATTTCCGCGACCTGGTCGTGCAGGCAGGCAGCGGCACCTTCAACGCCACCGACCGCGCCAGCATCACCCAGCAGATGGTCTCGCTGCGCGACCAGATCCTGACCTACGCCAACCAGAAGGACACCAACGGCCAGCCGCTCTTCGGCGGTTTGGGCAGCGGCGTGGCGCCCTTCGTCGACGGCAGCGGCAACGTCAGCTACGACGCGGTGGCCGGCCAGAACGCCAGCGTCGGCAACGCGATCTCCAACACGATCGACGGCAAGGCGACCTTCATGAACGTGCCCACCGGCAACGGCGTGTTCACCGTCGACCTGCCCAAGGACCCGACCGGCAAGGTGACCAACACCGGCACCGCCTCGGCCGACGCGGGCAAGGTGACCAATCCGTCGGCGCTCACCGGCAACGGCTACAGCATCAGCTTCGCGCTCGACCCCGCCGGCAAGACCACCTACACCGTCACCAACACCACCACCGGCGTCGCGGACCCGGCGCTCACCAACCAGCCCTACGTGGCGGGCAACACGATCGCGTTCGACGGCATCGCGCTCGTGGTCAAGGGCAATCCGGCGGTGGGCGACACGGTCACCATCGGCAACAGCACCACCAGCAACCTGTTCAAGACGCTGGACGATGCGATCAGCACCATCGGCAAGGCGGGCGCCAACGTCGGCGCCATCGGCCAGGCGGTGACCAACGCGCTGGTGCAGATCGACGCCGGCCTGACCCGCACCACGGCCAGCCGCGGCTATGCCGGCGAGCTGCTCAACCGGGCCGACCGGATCAGCGACGTGCAGGATGCGCGCACCACCCAGGTCACCTCCGACCTGTCGGTGGCCGAGGGCTCCGACCAGGCCAGCCAGATCAAGCGCATCTCGGATTTCCAGAACGAGCAGACCGGGTACTCGGCGGCGCTGCAGTCGTACGCGCAGATCCAGAAGCTGTCGCTGTTCAACTTCATCGGCGGCTGATCGTTTGCCCCGGGGTCGGACACCGGGCCGCCCGGCTACGATGGCGCCCTCGATTCGATCCCATCCCTCTGCGCCGCGCACTGCATGACCGCCTCCGTTCTCGACAGCATCACCCTGGGCTACCAGCCGCTCTGGGGCCCCCGCCGCACCCTGGCGGGCGTGGCGCTCTTCGTGCGCACCGTGGACGCGGGGGTCGATGCGCAGCACCTGCTCGACGCGATCCAGGACCTGCTGCCCGCCGAGGCGCCGTCGCTTTTCCTGGTGGTGCAGTCGCAGCGGCTGCTGATCGACCTGCTCGACCATGCGCGGCCGCCGCTGCCGGCCGGCCGCACGCCCACCTTCTCCACCAACGGTTTGTTCGCGCCCACCATCGTCGTGATGGCCGAGGCCCTCCACCGGCCGGGCGTGGCCGAATCGGTGCGGCGCGCCTACCGCCGCGGGCTGCAGCTTGTCTGGAAGGGCGATGCCGCGCTGCCGCCCGACCAAATGATCGCCAACTGCTTCGCCCGCCACTGGCTGACACTGCCGCCCGGCATGGCCGCCCAGGCGCTGCACGAGGCGCGGCGCCCGCCCCCCGAAACCGGCGGCGGCCGGGCCGCGCCGCCGGGCATCTGGCCGCCGGGCCACATCTTCGGCGAGCTGCCCAGCCTGGCCCTGGCCGACTACTGCCTGCAGCGCTGCGGCGCCCTGGCCGTGGCCGGCTGGCCGGCCGAAGACACCGTCTACAACCTGCGGCACAAGCCGCTGGAGCCCGAGCACGCGGTGGTGCTGGCGACGCTGCAGGCCCTGGAATCCGACCGCCCGGCCGAGCAGGTCGACCGCATCCTCTGCGACGATCCGCTGCTGGCCTACCGCTTCCTGGTGTATGCCAATTCCCCGGGCGTGGGCCTGCGCGGCAAGGCCGAATCGGTGCGGCATGCGCTGATGATGCTGGGCACCTCGACCCTGGCGCGCTGGCTGGCCGAGCAGCTGCCCCACGCCAGCCACGACACCGCCCTGCGCCCGGTGAAGGCCACCCTGGTGCTGCGCGGCCGGCTGATGGAGCATTTGCTGGAGTCGGGCGTGGAGGGCGCGCTGCGCCGCGAAGTCGCGATGTGCGGCCTGTTCTCGGGCCTCGACCACCTGCTCGACCAACCGCTGGGCGCGATCCTGCACAGCCTGCCGCTGTCGAGCCGGCTCTACGACGCCGCGGTGCTCCACACCGGCCCCTATGCCGAGGCGCTGCAGATGGCGATGGCGCTGGAATCGGCCGACACGCCGGCCACCCATGCGCTGGGCAAGCGCCACGGCATGGCGCCCGAGGACGTCAACCGCTCGCTGCTGCGGGTGGTGGCCGGCCTGCATGCGGATGCGCTGCTGATCTAGCCGGCCGGTTGGTATGCTGGCCAGCCCCCCACCCGGCAGACGGCGCATGTCCCCCACCCCCACCTCCTCCCCCATCGAAATCGAGACCGGCCCGCAGCCGCGCGCCAGCCTCATCGTGCTGCACGGCCTGGGCGCCAGCGGCGAGGATTTCGTGCCCTTCGCCGACGAACTGGACCTGGCCGCCGTCGGCCCGGTGCGCTTCGTGTTCCCGTTCGCGCCGGTGCAGCCGGTCACCGTCAACGGCGGCTACGCGATGCCCGCCTGGTACGACATCTTCCCCGAGGTCGGCGGCCGGCGGCAGGAGGACGACGCCGGCCTGCGCCGTTCGCAGGCGCTACTGGAGGCGCTGATCGCACGGGAAAAAGCGCGCGGCGTGCCGGCCGGCCGCATCGTCGTCGCCGGCTTCTCGCAGGGCTGCGCGATGGCGCTGATGACCGGGGTGCGCCATGCCGAGCCGCTGGCCGGCATCGTCGGCCTGTCGGGCTACCTGCCGGTGGCGCCCACCACCGCCGCCGAGCGCAGCGCCGCCAACCAGCGCACGCCGATCTTCCTGGCCCACGGACGGCAGGACGGCGTGGTGACGCTGCCCCGCGCCGAGGCGACGCGCGACGCGCTGCAGGCGCTGGGCTATGCGGTCGAGTGGCATACCTATCCGATGCAGCACAGCATCTGCCCGCAGGAAGTGGCCGACCTGAACCGGTTTCTTCTGCAGGTTCTGGGCTGAGCCGGTGCCCTGGGCTGCTGGCCCAAAGAGGCTATAGCCGTTGCTGTACGCCGGCTATTGGGGCGGATTCAAACCTGAAGCGCAACACCTGTGCTGTCAATAAACGAGTGATGAACGCTGTGAGCTGCTGATGAGCAGTTCACGGTAGATGGCGAGCGGAGAGCGTACGCACGGCGCTCGCATTGGCCGCCCCCTTGATGAGGTCGCCCTCCGAGTGGCCCGGGAACTGCCGGTCTTCGATCTCGGGCGGGCGCAGATGGATGCTCAGCATCTCGGGAATCTGCTGGCGATGTTCACACGGTCCTCTGGCTGGAGTTGGCGATACGTGTTGCTGACGGTGGGCTTGGACATCTGCTGACCTTATCGGGTGGCAGGTGTTGCGCTTCAGGTTTGAATCCGCCCCTACCCAATCACTTTGCGAAGGGCGACAACGGCCGGAACCGTCGCCCTTGACGGGTCGGCCTCCACATAAGCCTCAATCGCGGAAACGACGTACTTTATGAACACCTCTCGGGTCATAAAGAGCACGGGGTGCTGGAGCCTGTACGAGTCTTCGTCCACACTCGCCATGAAGCGCGAGCCTGCCGGCCACCCCGGGTATGCAGTTTCGATGTCTTCGTCGACAACGTCGCGACGTTCGAGCATCCAGCCAGGCTCGCCCTCCATGCCACCGAACTGACTGCCATCGATGACGAGCTCGGCCAACTCCTGCACACGGTCTTCCAGGAGCACGGCGTTCAAGGCGAACTTGACCGCCGCGTCTTCGTCAAGGTGCGGAGCGAAGCCTCCGAAGGCAGCTTTGAAGTAGTCCATGTGGGTTTTACTTGATGGGGTGAACGTTACCGACATACGGATTACCGTGTTGGTCTACGTTGATATACGTACGGAAATTCACGCCGCCGTGGTTTATGTCGAAGGAGGTAGTAGAGGGGGCCACCAGGTAGTGCGTCCAACCCTCTCGACCCGCTTTCAGCGAGTAGTCCAGCATTGTCTGGTCGGAGAAGACCGATGGGTCATACACGGTCTTGCTGCCCGTGATTATCTTGCCCGAGATCGGCTTCTCGTAGCTGTAAGACAGCTCCGAGATGCCATCGGTTCTCGTCGGTGTGAGCGTGTAGGTGGCACCCTTCGCATCGAGAGCTGCCGTCGCATGGTCGAGGTTGTGTGTTCCCGAGAGCTGACCAGACTTCGTGAAACCACCCGGCCCGGCCAAGTGCTCCGGCAAATCGAGGCGATACGACAAGCTATCAGGCAACGCATTTCCTGCATTGAAAAATGCGGTCTTCATTGGGTCATCTACTCTCCCTCCGGCGCTAATCCCAGCCTTGAAGCCCGGCCCAGCCCCCGCAGCCAAGAAGTTGGCACCGATCTCCAGCGCATTGCCCGCCGCCCCCGCATAGTTTCCATTGGCGGCATAAAGTGACCCGGACTCTCCGGCAGAAGCGATGCGCCGCAGATTCTCCCCGGTACCACCGCCGCCCGCCACCTGCCCATTTACAGCCGCCAGGCCCTGTCCGAGCACATTTCCAAACGCATAGGGTCCGATGCACAGTCTGGGCCCGATGGCCTCGCGCGCCAGCACTGGCGCGGTTCTGCGGGGCGTGAGGCAGGCGTGCATGGGCGCGGACTGTGGCCCGCGCGCACGCGGAGGCGGTTTGGCTTCATGTGGCCGGGCCCATTCAAAGCCGCTGGGCAACTGAGCATTTGAGTAAATCTGAAATAGGTTTGACATCGGGATTCCTTATTGCACCGAAGGATGGCTTTGTTGCACACCCCACCCGAGAGCCTGTATTCTGGGCAGAAAAGCTGGGTAGAGAAGCGAACAAAAGAAGCCAGTCAAGTGAGGCTCGCTGACGGTGTGGCTGGACCGGGACATGCAATGGCTTGCCACGCCGACCGGCAAGCCCGGGCGGTAACCCACCTTCTCGCATGCGGCCATCGAGGCCAGGCGCGACTGCAAGTACAGCTCAGCTACCGGCCCAGCGCTGCGCCGCTGAACCTGCTGGGGGACAACACCGGCATCAAGTTTATCGGCGAGCGAGTGTGGAAGCGCAAAAAAACACGGGGCCGACTACCGCCGGCAAGGGCGCAAGGTGCACCTGGGCACCGACGAGGGTACGTTGGAGATTCGGGCCATCGAGGTGACCAACAACACGGTGAGGGATGCGCCGATGCTGCCCGAACGGCTCAACCGGTTCACACAACTCGGGCGCCCGACAACGGTGCCCGTGTCTGCCGTGGCATAACTGCGTCCTGGGGCTGGGGGAAGCTCGGACCGATCCAGGTTTGTGCAACAAAGCCATTCAACAAGAGGCCATATGATCGTCCGGGATGCGACAAATAGCATGCATCCGCCTTGGCGCGGGCATTGCGCCGAATGCGGGCGCAAAAGGCCAGCCGGTGTTACCGTGCGTGCCAACAAATGACAAGAATGAAAAAACCATGGGCGAACTGCAACAGCGGCTGGAGGCATTGGCGCCCGGCAGCCTCACCGGCATCCGGCGCGGCATCGAGAAGGAAAGCCTGCGCTCGCGTGCCGATGGCAAGCTGTCGCTGACGCCGCATCCGGCGGCGCTGGGCTCGGCCCTGACGCATCCCCACATCACCACCGATTTCAGCGAATCGCAGCTGGAGCTGATCACCGGCGTGCACGCCGGCGTCGAGGCCTGCCTGGACGAGCTGCACGAGGTGCACCGCTTCGTCGCCCAGTCGGTCGCGCCCGGTGCCGACGAGCTGATGTGGGCGTCGAGCATGCCCTGCGGCCTGCCCTCGGACGAGACGATCCCGATCGGCCGCTACGGCACCTCGAACGTCGGCCGTGCCAAGAGCGTCTACCGCATGGGCCTGGGCCACCGCTACGGCCGGCGGATGCAGACCATCTCGGGCATCCACTACAACTGGTCGATGCCGGGCCTCTCCAGCGCGCAGTACTTCGCGCTGATCCGCAACTTCCGCCGGCACGCGTTCCTGCCGCTGGTGCTGTTCGGCGCATCGCCGGCGGTGTGCGAGAGTTTTGTCGAAGGCCGGCCGCACGAGCTGCAGCGCATCGGTGCCTACACGATGCACATGCCCCACGGGACCTCGCTGCGCATGGGCCGGCTGGGCTACCAGAGCGAGGCGCAGGCGTCGCTGTCGGTCAGCTACAACTGCCTCGAAGGCTACGGTGCCTCGCTGCACGAGGCCCTCACCCGGCCCTACCCGGCCTACGAGACCATCGGCGTACGTAACCTGGGCGGCGAGTACAACCAGCTGGCCACCACGCTGCTGCAGATCGAGAACGAGTTCTACGGCACGATCCGCCCCAAGCGCACCATCTTCCCCGGCGAGCGCCCGCTGCATGCGCTGCGCGAGCGCGGCGTGGAGTATGTCGAGGTGCGGCTGATGGACCTGGACCCGTTCGAGCCGCTGGGCATCAGCCCGCGCACCGTGCGGCTGCTCGACGTGTTCCTGCTGCACTGCCTGCTGGCCGACAGCCCCGAGGACTCGCCCGAGGAGATCGCCGAGATCGGCCACAACCAGCACCTGGTCGCCGCCCGCGGCCGCGAGCCCGGCCTGCGGCTGCAGCGCCGCGGCCGCGCCGTCTCGCTGATGGACTGGGCCGCCGAGATCCTGGCAGAGTGCGTGCCCCTGGCCGCCGCGCTGGACGCGGTCGACGGCGGCAGCCTGCATGCCGAGGCGGTGCGCGCCGCCGAAGCCTCGCTCGCCGCGCCGCAGACGCTGCCCTCGGCCCGGGTGCTGAAGGCGATGGCGCAGGACCACGACAACTCCTTCGTCGACTTCATCCGCAGCCGCTCGCTCGCCACCCGCGACGCGCTGCTGGCCGCGCCCCTGCCGGCCGACCGCCAGGCCGCCTTCGCGCAGATGGCCCAGCGGTCGGTCGATGCGCAGAAGGCGATCGAGGCGGCCGACACCCTGCCCTTCGAGCAGTACCGCGAGCAGTACGTGTCGCCCGCGCGGCTGATGCCGCGGGCGATGCAGTCGCGGGCCGCGCAGCCGGCTTGAAACGGGGGCGCATGCTCCGCGCCCATACAAGCCCAGGTACCTTAAATCGATCGTACTGCGTAGAATGCTCGATATCACGAACATTCGTCGCCCGGGGTGTACGACCATGAAAGTGCAGCAATCGGCAGCTTTGGCATCGCATCTGGTGCAGGAGGCGGTACAACTCGGCCATCTTTTCGCCCGCTTGCGACACGCACGCAAGATCAAGCAGGCCGATGCGGCGCTGCGTGCGGGCATTTCGCGCAACACCGCCTACCGGCTTGAAAAAGGCGATCCGGGCCTCGCCATCGGTCAGTGGCTGCGGTACCTGGACGCCATCGCCCCGGGGGCAACCCTGGCAGATCTCCTGATGCAGACCGATCCCGCACTGGCCACACTGCAGGCCCACGAGGCGACCCGGCGGGTGCGCGACCTGAGCGCCGCCGAACTGGACGAGCTGAACTTCTGATCGCGTCCCTGCGGCGATAACCCTGTTTCCTGCGCCACCCCCATGCCGGCAAAAGAACGCAAGTTGATCGCCTTCGCCCACCTCGGCGAAGACTGGGCGCCGTGTGGCCAGCTCACCCTGGCCGAGCAAGGCCCCGAACTGCTGGCATCGCGTTTTGCCTACGGCCTCAACTATCTCCAGCGCCCCGATGCGCTGGAGGTCGATCCGGTCAGCCTGGGCATCGGCAGCCCGGAGCGGGTCAGAGGCAGGTTGCTGCTGCCTGTCCACAACCTGACGGGCTTCGGTGGCATCCGTGACGCCGCGCCGGACTCATGGGGTCGCCGGGTGATTGAAGCCAAGCTCAAGGTCCCGGCGAACAGCCTGCCCGAGTCGCAGTACCTGCTGCATGCGGGAAGTGAGCGCGTCGGCGCTCTGGACGTCCGCACCGGCATTGCGGATGCGCCCACCGGTACCACCGGCGACGTGCACACGCTCGCCTACCTGATGGAAGCGGCCGAGCGGATCGAGGCAGGCGAAACGGTCCCCGCGCATCTCGACCCGATCTTCATGGCAGGCACCGCGCTCGGGGGTGCCCGGCCCAAGGCGTCGGTGCGCGACGAAAGCGGGACGCTCTGGCTCGCCAAGTTCCAGAGCCGAAACGACGCATTCGACATTCCGGCCGTCGAGTGCGCTGCTTTGGTACTGGCCCGAGAGACGGGGCTGCACGTGCCCCCGGTCGCCACGCGCATGCTCGGCGATCGCCGCATCATGATGATCCGTCGTTTCGACCGCTATTGGCTGGCGCACGACACGCGGCCCGACGCATCGACCGATCTCATGGACGCGCCTGCGGGTGGACGGACCGAGCGCCGCATGGGTTTCGTCAGTGGCCTGACCCTGGTGGGATGCGACGAGACCGAATCGCGCACCAAATCCTATGCCGACCTGGCGGCCGCCGTGCGCCGGTATTGCCATCCGGATGCGATCCGGGCGGACAATGAAGAGCTTTTCAAGCGGATGGTCTTCAACATCTTCGCCAGCAACGACGACGACCACCTGCGCAACCACGGTTTTCTGTGGGACCCCCGGCCCCGGCTGGCGACTGAGCCCGCTCTACGACGTCTTGCCGCGCCCGAGCCACGCGGCCGAGCGTTATCTGCACCTGGGCATCGGGCCGCAGGGCCGTGTTGCGACGATCGACAACGCGTTGGCCGGCCATGCGATGTTCTCCATGGGCCGGGCCCGCGCATGCGCCCTGATCGGCGAGGTGTGGCGGGCCGTGCGGGAGTGGAAGGTGTCGTTCGAGCGGTCCGGCGTCGCGGACCACGACATCGCCAAGGTGGCGACCGCGTTCCGGCATCTGGACGACATCAGTACCGTGAATACGCGCAAGCTGCTGCCCTGACGCAGGGGGATCGAGGGGTGTAGGCCCGGCGACAGGCCGCGCCGAGCACCCGCCGTACAGTGTTTCGCACCGAGCCCCGCCGACGAGGCGGTGGCGCACTCCCCACCCACAACGAAAGAGACCTCCATGACCCTCGATTTCACCGGCCGCGTGGCCATCGTCACCGGCGCGGGCGGCGGGCTGGGCCGCCAGCATGCCCTGGCCCTGGCCGCGCGCGGCGCGAAGGTGCTGGTCAACGACCTGGGCGGCGCGGTGGACGGCCAGGGCGGCTCGGTCTCGGCGGCGCAGAAGGTGGTCGACGAGATCAGGGCGGCCGGCGGCGAGGCGATCGCCAACGGCGCGTCGGTGACCGACTTCGGCGCGGTGCAGGCGATGGTGCAGCAGGCGGTCGATGCCTGGGGCCGGGTCGATGTGCTGGTCAACAACGCCGGCATCCTGCGCGACAAGAGCTTCGCCAAGATGGAACTGGCCGACTTCCGGCTGGTGGTCGACGTGCATTTGATGGGCGCGGTGCACTGCACCAAGGCCGTCTGGCCGGTCATGGCGGCGCAGAAGCACGGCCGCATCGTGATGACCACCTCGTCCTCCGGCCTGTACGGCAACTTCGGCCAGAGCAACTACGGCGCCGCCAAGATGGCGCTGGTCGGCCTGATGCAGACCCTGAGCATCGAAGGCGAGAAGCACGGCATCCGCGTCAACTGCCTGGCCCCCACCGCCGCCACCCGCATGACCGAGGGCCTGATGCCGCCCGAGGTGCTCGCCGCCCTGGACCCGGCCGCCGTGGTGCCGGCGATGCTGGTGCTGGCCTCCGACGACGCGCCCCACCGCACGGTGCTGTGCGCCGGGGCCGGCAGCTTCGAGGCGGCCCACATCACGCTGACGCAGGGCATCTACGTGGGAACGGGCGCGGATGCGGCGGAGCAGCTGGCGGCGCAGCTGGCGCAGGTGACCGACCGGGCCGGAGAGCAGGTGCCGATGAGCGGAGCGGCGCAGGGGACGGTGGAGGTGGGGAAAGCTTTGGCGCGAGAATGAGGTCCCCCCCGTGCGCCGCTTTGTCGTTAAGTTGACATCCGACATTCAAAACATTTCGCCGGCATGACTACCGCACATGGATCCACTTAAATTTCCTCAACTCATGTCGCAGCTCTATTCTGTTGTTGCAGAACTGGAGGTAATGTTTAAGCGCTCGTTTACGCCGGACGGGCACATGGTCGGAAGCCTTGGCGAAGCATTAGCCGCCCACTATTACGGGCTCACGCTTACGCCGCCATCAACGGCAGGCTGCGATGCCATCAAAGATGGCAGGCGCATCGAAATCAAGGCAACTCAAGGAAATCGAGTGTCGTTTCGCTGCAAGCCTGAATATCTGCTGGTGATGAAACTGGAAAAAGATGGTTCGTTTGAGGAGGTGTACAACGGAATGGGCGAAAGAGTGTGGAACACCGTAGTGCATAAAACCATGCCAAATAACGGACAACACCAAATCTCTTTGGCAGCGCTACGCCGATTAGCTGCAGATATTCAAGATGAAGAACGTATCGTCCGCATCATCGTTGAATAGATTAGAAATGCGCTGTTGGCACGCGTAACACGTTAATGGCTATCCGCCCCGTACCGCGTCCCGCATCTTCTCGAACGCCCGCCAGAACTCCGCCTCCTGCGTGTTCGCGAAATTGATCCGCATCAGCGTGCTCGGCGCGCGGGTGGCGTGGAACAGGGCCCCCGGCGCCAGCAGCCAGCCATCGTCGAGCATGCGCTGGGCCAGGATGTCGGTGTCCACCCCCGTGTCCACCCAGCCGAAGATGCCCATCGGCTCGGCGACGAAACGGCAGCCGGCCGCCTGGGCCAGTTGCACGCTGCGGCTGCGGGCGGTGTCCAGGCGGACGCGGACACGCTGGGCGTGGCGGCGCAGCTGGCCCTGCTCGATGCAGATCGCCAGGGCTTTCTCCAGCAGCGACGGGGTGGTGAGGGTGGCGAGCAGCTTGGTGTCGAGCATGCGCTCCAGCAGATCGGGCGGCGCGGCCAGAAAGCCGACCCGCCAGTTGGGCGCCAGGATCTTGGCGAAGCCGCCCACGTACAGCGTGCGGCGCAGGCCGTCGAGCGCGGTGACGCGGGTGGCGTGCTCGGGCGCGATGTGGCCGTAGGTGTCGTCCTCGACGATGTGGAAGTCGTGCCGGGCGCTCAGCTCCAGCAGCCGGTGGGCGCTGCCGGGCGAGAGGCAGTAGCCGGTGGGGTTGTGGAACACGCTGACGCTGACGAAGAGGCGCGGCGCGTGGGCCTCGCAGTAGCGGGCCATCACCTCCAGGTCGGGGCCGGCGGCGTTGCGGGGCACGGGCAGCACCCGCATGCCGAGCGAGGCGAGCCGCGCGAACTCCACCGACCAGCCGGGCTCTTCCACCATCACCGGGTCGCCCGCCTTCAGCAGGGTCCGGCTGACGATGTCGAGCGCATGGGTGGCGCCGACGGTGGTCATGATCTGCGCGGGCGGCGCCTCGATGCCGATCTGCGCCAGGCGGCGCGAGAGCACGTCGCGCAGGCCCGCGTCGCCCAGCGGCTCGCCGTACTGCAGGGCGCTGCGGGCCCAGGCCGCGCTGGCGACCACCTTGCGCACGGCGGCCGGCAGCGCGGGCAGATCCAGCCAATCGGGCGGCATCACGCCCGAGCCGGGCTGGGCACGGCCCGAGGGCGTGTGGAACATGCCCCGGATCAGCGCGGTGGCCTGCATCGGCGACGCATGGAGCGGGCGCAGCGGCTGGGCGGCCTCTGCTATGTTTTTCGTAGCTGAAGGCCGGCCCGTAGCGACGGCCTCGGGCCTTTTGGGCCCCGAATCCCGCACGAAGAAGCCGCGCTGGCGCCGCGCCTCGACCAGGCCTTGGGCCAGCAGCAGGTCGTAGGCGGCGACCACCGTGTGCGGGCTCACGCCCTGCTGGCGGGCGCATTCGCGCACCGACGGCAGCCGGGCGCCGGGCGCCAGCAGGCCGGAGCGCACCCGCTCGGCCAGGCGGCCGGCCAGTTGTTCGGTGAGGGTCTGGGTGGGGGTGCGGGTGAGCATGGTGCGGGGGGTACCTGTGCCAGTGGGACAGCCGATACAGATGAGCCAATTGATCGGCCATCTGTACCGGTACTGTGATGGCCACGCACTGTAAAGTAGCGGCCATGAACTGGCAAGAATTCACCGCCCTGGTGCTGCTGGCCGCGGCGATGAGCTTCACGCCCGGCCCCAACACGCTGCTCTCGACCGCGCTGGCGGCCAACCGGGGGCTGGGCGGCGCGATGCGTTTCGTCTGCGCGGTGCCGGTGGGCTGGGGCGCCCTGCTGCTGCTCTGCGCCACCGGTGTGGGCGCGCTGTTGCAGGCGGCGCCCGCCCTGCGCGTCGCGCTCAAGATCGCCGGCATCGCCTACCTGGTGTGGCTGGCCTGGAAGCTGGCGCGCAGCACACGCCTGGCCGAGGCCGACGGGCGCCGGATGCAGGTGGGTTTCTGGCAGGGCGTGGGGCTGCAGTTCGTCAACGTCAAGGCCTGGTTCGCGGTGCTGGCGATCGTGGCGGGCTGGGTGGCCGGGCATGCCGACGCGCCGCTCCGGGTGGCGATCGTGCTGCCGGTGATGGTGTGCTGCGGCTTCCTCAGCAACCTGCTGTATGCCAGCGGCGGCGCGCTGCTGCGCGGCTGGCTGGCCCGGGGCCGCCGGCTGCAGGGCTTCAACCGGGCGATGGCCGCGCTGCTGCTGCTGACCGCCGGCTGGATGGCGACGACATGATCAAGGACGAAACCAGGGGCCTGCTGCTCGGCGTGCTGGGCGTCGCCATCTTCGCGATGACGCTGCCGATGACCCGCCTGGCCACCGGCACCGCCGACGCGCCCCAGCTCTCGCCCTGGTTCGTGACGCTGGGCCGGGCCGCGCTGGCGGGCCTGCTGTCGGCGGTGGTGCTGCTGCTCTGGCGCGCCCCCCGGCCGCAGCCGCGGCAGTGGAAGGCGCTGGCCTTCGCGGCGCTCGGCAACGCGATCGGTTTCCCGCTGCTGCTGGCCTACGGCCTGCGGTCGGTGACGGCCGGCCATGCGGCGGTGGTGATGGCGCTGCTGCCGCTGGCGACCGCCGCGGTCGCGGCCTGGGTGCTGCACCAGCGGGCCCGGCCCGCGTTCTGGTTCTGCGCGGTGGCGGGCAGCGGGCTGGTGGTGGCGTTCTCGGTGCTGCGCAACGGCGGCGCCGGTGCGGGCGGCGGGCCGGTCTTCGCCTGGGCCGACCTGCTGCTGGTGGGCGCGGTGCTGTCGGCATCGCTCGGCTATGTCTACGGCGCGCAGGTCACGCCCGCCCTCGGTGCCGAGCGGGTGATCTGCTGGGTGACGGTGCTGGCGCTGCCGGTCACGCTGCCGGGCACCTGGCTCACCTGGCCCGCGCAGCCGGTGGGCGCGGCGGCCTGGGCCGGCTTCGCCTACGTCGGGCTGTTCTCGATGTGGATCGGCTTCTTCGCCTGGTACCGGGCGCTGGCGATCGGCGGCGCACTGCGGGTCAGCCAGACGCAGCTGCTGC
The DNA here is from genome assembly GCA_042867185.1 of Sphingomonas sp. NCPPB 2930. Classification (GTDB taxonomy): domain Bacteria; phylum Pseudomonadota; class Gammaproteobacteria; order Burkholderiales; family Burkholderiaceae_C; genus Xylophilus. Next base: position 73,650 of record JBHZQV010000005.1, read on the forward strand.
AGCCCTTCCTGTCGATCCTCTTCGCGGTGCCGCTGCTGGGCGAATCGCCCGACCCGCTGGCGGTGGTGTTCACCGCCGCGGTGGTGGGCACGGTGCTGCTCGGCCGCCGGCTGGCCCGGCCCGCGGTGGCGGTGGCGGTGGCCGCCGATGCCGCCGCGCCGCGCACGGCCTAGGGCGCCCCGCCGCTTTCCCGACAAGACCGCACCCGTTTCCGCCGCGCTTTTCAGACGTTTCCACCTCCCCTTTTCCCACGTCCCACCCGAAGGATTTCGACATGCACTGGACCCTGGCCGCCCGCACCCGCAAGATGACGTCCTCCGCGATCCGCGACCTGCTCAAGCTCACCGAGCGGCCCGGCATCGTCAGCTTCGCCGGCGGCCTGCCCTCGCCCGAGGCCTTCCCGGTCGAGGCCTTCGCCGAGGCCTGCCAGAAGGTCTTGAAGGACGACGGCCGCGCCGCGCTGCAGTACGCCACCACCGAGGGCCTGCCCGCGCTGCGCGAGGCGGTCGCCGCCGGCCTGCCCTGGAACGTCGACCCGGCCGACGTGCTGATCACCACCGGCTCGCAGCAGGGCCTGGACCTGGCGGCCAAGGTGCTGATCGACCCGGGCAGCCGCATTCTGGTGGAGACGCCCACCTACCTGGGCGCGCTGCAGGCCTTCGCGCCGATGGAGCCCGAGGTGGTCGAGGTGGCGAGCGACGCGGGCGGCATCGACGTGGACGACCTGGCCGCCAAGGCCGCCGGCGCCCGCTTCCTCTACGCCCTGCCCAACTTCCAGAACCCCACCGGCCGCACGATGGACGAGGCGCGCCGCGTGGCGCTCTCGGCCCGCGCCGCCGCATGCGGCCTGCCGATCCTCGAGGACAACCCCTACGGCGAGCTGTGGTTCGACGCGCCGCCGCCCGCCCCGCTCACCGCCCGCAACCCCGAGGGCTGCATCTACATGGGATCGTTCAGCAAGGTGCTGGCGCCCGGCCTGCGCCTGGGCTTCCTGGTGGCGCCGCCGGCCCTGCACACCCGCCTGACGATGGCCAAGCAGGCGGCCGACCTGCACAGCCCCAGCTTCAACCAGCGGGTGGTGGCCGAGGTGATGAAGGACGGCTTCCTCGACCGCCACGTGCCGACGATCCGCGCGCTGTACAAGCGCCAGCGCGATGCGATGCTGGCCGCGCTGCAGCGCGAGATGGGCGGCCTGGGCGTGGAGTGGAACACCCCCGTCGGCGGCATGTTCCTGTGGCTGCGCCTGCCCGCCGGTATGGACGCCACCGCCCTGCTGCCGCGCGCGGTGGAGAAGGGCGTCGCCTTCGTGCCCGGCCTCCCCTTCTATGCCGGTGCCGGCGATGCCCGCGCGCTGCGCCTGTCCTTCGTCACCGCCAGCGTGGCGCAGATCGACACCGGCATCGCCGCCCTGGCCGCCGCGGTGCGCGAATCGCTGCCGCAGCGCGCGACGGCCCTGGCCGGCACGGCGGCGTGATGGCGCCGTCGACACCCGTGCTGCGGCTCTGGGGCCGCACCAGCTCGATCAACGTGCGCAAGGTGGTCTGGTGCGCGCAGGAGCTGGGCCTGGCGCTGCAGCGCACCGACGCCGGCGGCCACTTCGGCCTGGTGCAGGAGGACGACTACCTGCGCCTGAACCCCAACGGCCTGGTGCCGCTGCTGCAGGACGGCGACCTGGCGCTGTGGGAATCGAACGTGATCGTGCGCTACCTGTGTGCCCGGTACGGTTCCGACAGGCCCGACCCGCTGTATCCGCAGGACCTGGCCGAGCGCTTCACCGCCGAGAAATGGATGGACTGGCAGCAGACCACCGTCAACCCGGCCGGCCGCCACGCCTTTTTGCAGCTGATCCGCACGCCGCCCGGGCAGCGCCAGCAGGCGCTGGTCGAGGCCTCGGTCGCACAGATGCAGCCGCTGCTGGAGCGGCTCGACCGGCACCTGGAAGGCCGCGACCACATGGTCGGCACCCGCTTCGGCATGGCCGACATTCCGCTGGCCTGCGAGGTGCACCGCTGGTTCGGCCTGCCGCTGCCGCGGCCGGTGCTGCCGAACGTCGAACGCTGGTACGCCGGCCTGGTGGCGCGCAACGGCGCCGTCGGCGTGCTGGACCAGGCGCTCAGCTAGACGACTTCCTCCGCCCTTCCCCGTTGTTCCGAAAGCCCGCCATGCCGTCCTCGTCTCCCGCCGCACCTCCCCGCGCGCGGCCCTTCCAGCAGGTCGATGTCTTCACCGCCGAAGCCGGCCTGGGCAATCCGCTGGCGGTGGTGGTCGACGGCGACGGCTTGTCCAATGCGCAGATGCAGCGCTTCGCGGCCTGGACCAACCTGTCGGAAACCACCTTCCTGCTGCCGCCGACCACGCCCGAGGCCGACTACCGGGTCCGCATCTTCACGCCGGGCGGCGAGCTGCCCTTCGCCGGCCACCCGACGCTCGGCAGCTGCCACGCCTGGCGCGCCGCCGGCGGCACGCCCCGCCGCCCGGGCACCGTGGTGCAGGAATGCGGCGCCGGCCTGGTCCGCATCCGCCAGACCGGCGACCGCCCCGCCTTCGCCGCCCCGCCGCTGCGCCGGCGCGACCCGGCCCCGTCGGTGCTGGCCCAGGTGGCCCGGGCGCTGGGCCTGAAGCCGCAGGAGATCCGCGGCGCGCAGCTGCTCGACAACGGCCCGGTCTGGCTGGGCCTGCAGCTCGACAGCGCCCACACGGTGCTGGCCCTGGCGCCCGACCACGCCCGGCTCAAGCAGCTCGACATCAAGGTGGGCGTGGTGCACATCGACCCGCACCCGGCCCCCGGCGCGCCGGCCCTGCGGGTCCGCGCCTTCGCCGCCCCGATCGGCGTGCCCGAAGACCCGGTCACCGGCAGCCTGAACGCGTCGCTGGCGCAGTGGCTGATCGCCGAGGGCGTGGCGCCCCGCGCCTACCTCGCCTCCCAGGGCGAATGCCTGGGCCGCGCCGGCCGCATCTTCGTCGCGCAGGACGGCGACGGCACCACCTGGGTCGGCGGCGACGTGGCGCCGTGCGTCCAGGGGACGGTGCTGCTGTGAGGCTGCGGCCTGCCTACGGCGGGTTTACAGAAGAAAAGCAGCCACGGCCGGCGCGGAATGCCGGCCACCAGCTATTGATTCGATAGCAGGCGCTGCCGTCGCCGGGCCGGCTCACAGCTGCGCCGAGAGCAGGGCGGAGGCCCGCTCCATCAGCTTCTCGTTCCAGGGCCGGTCGAGCCACTGCGCCATCGTCAACTGCTTGGCCGCGGCCAGGTCGCGCTCGAAGGTGGCGGTCTGCTCGGCGGCGAAGGCTTCGTCGTAGAGGTTGAGGTTGGCCTCGTCGTTGAGCCGGAACGATCGGTTGTCGAAGTTGGTGGAGCCGACCGAGACCAGCAGGCCGTCGACGATCAGCACCTTGCAGTGGTACATCGTCGGCTGGTATTCGCGGATCTCGGCGCCGGCGGCCAGCAGCGGGCCCCAGAGGGCGCGCGAGGCGTTGCGCACCGTCTGCGAATCGATGATCGGGCCGGGGGTGACGATGCGCACCTTCACCCCGCGCTGCATCGCGGCGACCAGGGCCCGCACCGTGAGCTTGTCGGGCACGAAGTAGGCGCTCGACAGATCGATGCGGCGGTCGGCCGCGGTGATCGCCATCAGGTACATCAGGTGCATGCTCTCGCTGCCGCCCGAGGGCGAGCTGCTGAACATCTGGGCGCGGCCCTGGCCGGCGGCGATGCCCGCGATCGGCCGCAGCGCGGGAAAGTAGGGCTCGCCGTGCAGCACCTCGCCGGAAGCCTTGGTCCAGTTGTCCATGAAGACGGCCTGCATCTGCGCGACCACCGGGCCTTCGACGCGGAAGTGGGTGTCGCGCCAGTGCTCGGGGCTCTGGCCGTCGCCGGTCCATTCGGGGGCGATGCCCACGCCGCCGGTGAAGCCGATGCGGCCGTCGACCACCAGCAGCTTGCGGTGGGTGCGGTTGTTGAGCCGGCCCCAGTGGTACCAGTGCGGCTCGTGGAACTTCTGGATCTCGACGCCGGCGCCGCGCATCTGCTCCAGGAACTTCTCGTCGATCTTGGCGCTGCCCAGCCAGTCGAGCAGCACGTGCACCTTCACCCCGGCGCGGGCGCGCTCGGCGAGCGCGTCGGCGAACGCCCGGCCGATGTCGCCCGACCAGTAGATGTAGGTCTCGAAGGTGATCGTCTTCTGCGCGCCGCGGATCGCCTCCAACATCGACGGGAAGATCCGGTCGCCGTTGACCAGCGCCTGGGTGCGGTTGCCTTCGAGGATCGGCGGGCCGAGCAGCACGCCCATGCTGCGCTGCAGCTGCGGATCGTGCAGGCCGTAGAGACGCGGCAGCTGCTCGTCGAGCTTTTTCTCGCCCGAGGTGAAGTTGAGCAGCAGCAGCGTGGAGGCCAGCGTGAGGAAGCAGGTCAGCAGGACGGCTTTCCAGGGAAACGCGCGGGAGGTGGTCATGGGGTCTCGGGAGTGGCGCCGCACGGTAGCATGCGCACCGTCGCCCGCGGCAAGCAGCCGTTACCGCGCGCGGCGGCCCGGACCGGTCCGGGTCAGTAGGTCCAGTTGAGCGAGACCTGGGCGCTGCGCGGCGCGCCGTAGTACGACTGGGCCCAGTACAGGCTGGCGAGGTGCCTGCGGTCGAACAGGTTGTGGATGTTGAGCGCCACGCTCAGGTGCTTGTCGATCGCGTACCGGGTCAGCACGCTGGTCACCGCGTAGGCGCCCTGCCGGGTGACGATGGGGGCGCCGGCCGCGGTGGTGCCCTGGTCGCGGAAGATGCGGCTCTGCCAGGTGAGGTTGCCGCCCACGGTCAGGCCCGGCACCGCGGCCACGCGGTAGGCGCCGCCGACATGGACGGTGTCGCGCGGCACGAAGGTGCGCACCGCTTTTCCGCCCGCGTCCTCCAGAGAGAACAGGTGGGTGACGCCGGCATTGAGCTGCAGGCCCGGCGCCACCTCGCCGGCCAGGTTGGCCTCGACACCGCGCGAAGTGGCGTCGATGCCCCGGTAGTACGAGTAGCCGTTGGCGAAGCCCGCATAGTCGGCCGTGTTCTTCTGGTGCGCCTCGAACAGGGCCACGCTGCCGTTGAGGCGGCCGTCGAGCCATTCGCCCTTGGCGCCCACCTCGGCGCTGCGGCCCTCGATCGGGTCGAGCACCTGGCGCGCCTGGTCGATCTTGTACTGCGGGTTGAAGATGCCGGTGTAGCTGGCGTAGACCGAGTGCTGGCTGTCGAGGTCGTAGACCGCGCCGGCGTACGGCAGCACCTTGCTCTTGCGGTAGTCGTGCGCTTCGCCGTACTGCGCGCCGGTGCTGGTGATCCGGGTCAGGTTGGCGCCCGCGATCAGCTTGAGCCCGTCCATCGGGTTGAAGTGGGCCGCGGTGTAGAGGCTGCGGTGGTGGTTGACGAAATTGGCCTGGCCGGTCAGGCCCTTGTCGAAGGCCGGCTGGGGGAAGCTGCCGTCGAAGGCCACGGCCGACGGGATCGGTGTGCCGATGGCGTCGTCGTAGGAGAACATGTCGTTCCGGCTGCGCGCCCCGCTCACGCCCACCATCAGCTCGTGGCGCCGGCCACCCAGGGTGAACGGACCCTTGGCGTTCCAGTCGGCCGAGAGCTGGCGCTCGGTGCGGAAGTAGCGCGAGGCATAGGTGGTCATGCCCGCGCCGGTGACCGCGTCGGGCACGCCGACCAGCACCAGCTGCCGGGCGTCGGAGCCCAGGTCGCGGTAGCTGAGCGTGGCCTTCGATTTCCAGCCGCCGCCCCAGTTGGTGGCGAGTTCGGCGAAGGCCTGGCGGTCCTTGGTGTCCCAGGTGGCCCAGTTCGGGCCGGAGCTCTGCGAGCGCGGGTAGTCGGTCGGGGTGCCGTCGCGGAAGTAGAGTGGCAGCGCGCCCCACATCGGGCTTTTGGGCTGGTTGTACTGCTGCGACAGGCCCAGGGTGAGGGTGCCGGCGCCGAGGTCGGCCTCGACGATGCCCGAGAACAGGCTCTTGCGCAGGCCGTAGCGGTCGAGGTAGGAGTCGCCGTCCTGCGCCGCGGCGACGAAGCGGCCGCGCACCGAGCCGTCGGCATCGAGCGGTGCGGAGATGTCGGCGTCGAGCCGGCGGCGCCCCCAGGAGCCGACGCCGACGCTCGCGCTGGCCTGGAACTGCCGGGTGGGCCGCTTGCGCACGAAATTGACCGTGGCCGCCGGGTTGCCCGATCCGCTGGTCAGGCCGTTGGCGCCCTTGAGCACCTCCACATGGTCGTAGGCAGCGGTGTCGAGGTCGCCGATCTGCTCCTCGGTGGAGAAGGGCAGGCCCAGCCCGTCGATCTGGAAGTTGGAGACGTCGAAGCCGCGCACGGTGAAGTAGGTGCGCTCGGTCTCCACCCGCTGGACCGTGGCGCCGGTGGCGGTGGACAGCAGGTCGTTGACGCTCTGCAGCTTCAGGTCGTCGATCTGCTGGCGGGTGACCACGGTGATGGTCTGCGGCGTCTCGCGGATCGACAGGTCGAGCTTGGTGGCGGTGCTGGTCGAGGGCGTGGTGTAGGAGCCGCTGCCCTCGGTGGCACCGGGGGCCGAATCGGAGGCGGTGACGGTCACCGGCTTGAGTGTGGCGGAGGGCGCAGCGGGCGCGGCCGCCTGGGCGATCTGCACCGTGTCGGCCGCGGCCGGCAGGGCCTGCAGGGCCACGGGGCCGATCAGGGCCGCCAGCGGCAGAAAGTGGCGGGAGCGGGATGCGCAGGGTTTCATGGTGCTCTGGTGGGCAGTGGAGAAAAGAGGAAGCCGCCTGGACGGCGGCCGGGGTGTTCTCAGGGGTGCACGCCGCGCCCGCGGTGCGGCGGTGCGGCCGGGCCCATGCGGGCGCGGTACCACTGGTGGAAATGGCGCATGCCGTCTTCCATCGGGGTCTGGTAGGGGCCGCAGTCGGAGACGCCGCGGCGAAACAGCGCGCGGCGGCCGGCATCGACGCGTTCGGCGATCTCGTCGTCCTCCCCCGCGGTCTCCATGTAGGCCGCGCGGTGCGCCTCGACCAGTTCGCGGTCGAAGGCGGCCAGTTCCTCGGGGTAATAGAACTCGATGACGTTGACCGTCTCGTGCACGCCGCGCGGGTAGACGGTGGACAGCACCAGCGCGTGCGGGAACACCTCGATCATGTGGGTGGGGTAGCAGGTGGCCCAGATGGCGCCGAACGCGGGCACCGCGCCGCCGCCGTGCGCCAGCAGGCCCTGGTGCCAGCGCCGGTAGGCGTCGGTGCCGGCCTTCTGCAGCGACGGATCGACGCCGATGCGCTGCACGCTGTACCCGTCGCCGTACTCCCAGTCGAGGCCCTCGCTCCGCACGTACTGGCCCAGGCCGGGGTGGAAGGGGCCGATGTGGTAGTCGTCGTTGTAGATCTCGATGAAGGTCTTCCAGTTGCAGGCGCAGGGATGCACCTCGACGTGGTCGAGAACGTAGTCGTCGAAGGCGAATTCCGGCCGGTCGAACAGCGCGCGCAGGTCCTGCGCCGGATCGCGCGGACCTTCGAACAGCCAGCCCTTGAGACGGCGCAGCGGGAAGCGCTCGAGGTTGCGGCAGGGCTGGCGCTCGAACTGCGGCGCGCCGACCAGGGTGCCGCCGCTGTCGTAGGTCCAGGCATGCAGTGGGCAGACGATGGTGTTGCCCCGCGTGCGCAGGTTGCCGGTGCAGCCCGCGGCCGGCGTGCCGCCCGGGCCGAACGCGCCCAGCATCAGCGCCTGCCGGTGCCGGCAGACGTTGGAGATCAGCTCCACGCCCTGCGCGTTGTGCACCAGCACCCGGCCGTGGTCCTCCTGCGGCAGGGTGCGCCAGTCGCCGGGCTCGGGCACCATCTTCTCGTGGCCCAGGTAGACCGGGCTCTGGCGGAAGATGCGCTCCTGCTCCAGGGCGTAGACCGCGGGATCGCAGTACGCCGCCACCGGCAGCTGCAGATGCTGCTCCGCGAAGTGCGAGATTTGGCTCAGATCGGACATGGAACTCCTCCAGGGTCGTCGGAACGGAACAAGGCAGGGGCCCGGCGCGCTACGGCGCGCAGGCGCCGAGCCGCGCCAGGCGCTCGTCCACCCGCATGCGCGGGCAGGTGGCGCACATCTCGGCGCCGGCACGGCGGTAGTGCAGGCAGCAGCCCTTGCGGGCCAGTGCCAGCTGTGGAGCGCCGGCGGCATCGGTGAACGCGAGCAGGCCGCATTCGCCCGCCAGCCCCATCGCCGCCAGCCACTGCTGGCCGAGCGCGGCGGTGCGCGCCGCGCTCCAGTCGCGCCGGTGGCGGCGCATCGCCAGCACCGCGCCCAGCACGCAGTCGGCCTGCAGCCGGCCCGCGGCCTTGGGTGCCAGCGGCCCCACCGCGCACCAGCCGGACAGCAGGCGTGCGCAGCCCTGGCCGATCTGCTCCGCACCCGAGGCCAGTGCACGGTCTTCGTCCTGGCGCGGCAGCGGATGCGGTGCCAGGGTGAAGCCCCGGATCCGGCCGTCCTCGACCGTCTGCGCCAGCGCGGACAGCCGCGGACTGCGGCCGCAGAGGTGCACGCCGACCACGCTCAGGTAGATCGCCTGCCAGATGCAGAGCCCCCAGCAGCGCAGCGACCAGTAGTGCGGGCCGGCCTCCGGATGGGCGCGCGTCAGGTGCTCTGCCAGCACCGCGACCTCGTGCGCCGGCGCGTCGCACCAGGCGACCGCGCAGCGGCCCGGTCGGCCGTCCAGCCCCGGCACCGCGCGGGCCGCGGTGGCCAGCAGCGCCAGCAGATCGCCCATGCCGCGGCCTCAGCCGGCCGCCTCGGCCAGGTCCCGCGACGCCGCCACCGGCGTGTCGGCCCCGCGGCCGCGCACCCGCCAGCGCGCGATCGGGTTGGGCAGCGGATCGGCCATGGTCAGGCTCGCGGCCGGCTCGGCCAGGTTGACCATCTGCAGGTTGTTCTTGAGCTGCAGCCGGTTCAGGCAGGAGTGCAGGAAGTCGGGCGCGAAGAAGTCGTAGCGCGCGAACTTGGCGCGCAGCGCAGGGTGGGCGTCCTGGTAGTCGTGGGCGCTGTCGGCCACCACCTTCCAGAAGTCGTCCTGGGTGCAGCAGCCGCCCTCGACCAGGATCTGCGCCATGTGGCGGAACACGCCGTCGAAGATGTCGATGAAGATGCCCAGCAGCTTGTAGTCTTCCGGCACGTCCACCGCCAGCCGCTCGATGCCCGCGGGCAGTGGCGCGTCCTTGTCGAGGATGGCCGATTCCTCGCCGGTGTCCTTCATGAAGGCGCGCACCGGTGTGTGCGCGTCCAGCACCAGGATCAGGTTCTCGCCGTGCGGCATGAAGACCAGGTCGTGCGCATAGAAGCAATGCATCATCGGCGCGAGGTAGGCGCGCATGTACTGCCGCAGCCAGTCCTCGGCGCTGCGCCCCGAGCGGCGGATCAGCTCGGGCAACAGGGCGTCGCCGGCCGGGTCCACATGCAGCAGCGCGGCCATGGTCATGAGGCGCTCGTGCGGTGCCACCCGCGGCACCGGGCTTTCGCGCCACAGCGCCGACAGCATCTTCTTGTAGGGGCTGTCGGCCTCCAGCGCGGCCTCGTAGTAGCGGTTGCGGTAGCCCACCGACGCCACCTCGCGCAGCATCGAGAAGCCGTAGCCGCGCAGCGTGGCATCGCCGCCGATCAGCCCGGCCAGGTAGGCGTTGATCGCCGGCGTGCCCGCCATGTAGTAGGGCGAAAGCCCGCGCATGAAGCCCATGTTGAGCACCGAGAGCGCCGTCTTCACATAGCACTTGTCCGGGTGGGTGGTGTTGAAGTAGGTGCGCACCGATTGCTGGGCCACGTACAGGTCGTCGCTGAGGGCCAGCGGCACGATGCGGCGGTTGGCGATGTCGGCGGCGAAGGCGATGCTGAGCTTGTTGGTCCACTGCCACGGGTGGGCCGGCATGAACAGGTAGTGGGCGGGATCGAGCCCGGCCCGGTGCAGCTGCGCACGGAAGTCCGCCAGCCGCGCGCTGCCGATTTCCTGCTGCAGGAAGCTCTCCGGATCGAGGCCCGGCAGGGTGGCGAAGTGCGCGTGGTCCCGGTGCACCGCCAGCCAGATGACCGAGAAACGCGAACCGGTCTCCGGCGCATAGGCGTGGTAGTCGCCGGCGTCGAAGCCCAGGCGGCCGTTGTTGGCCACGAAGCCCGGGTGGCCCTCGATCATCGCGGCCTCGCAGGTCTGGAAGTCGGCATCGGCCAGTGCCCGCACCGGCAGTGCGGCCGGACCGTGCTTGAAGGCCGCGCCGTAGAGCGTGCTGCTGATCTCGTCGAGGTAGATCGGCAGCTTGTCCGCCGGAATGCCCAGCGTGCGCTTGAAGTCGACGATGAAAGTGAGCGCGTCGAGCGGCCGGTCCACGCCGTCCACGCTGCGCGCGATCGACGCGGGCGCGATGCGCCAGTGGCGCAGCGCCATCGGCTGCGCCTCGAAGACGTAGTGCGCGCCGGGCGTGTCGGCGGCGAGCCGCCAGCGCTGCCAGCCGGGCGTGGCGGCATCGCCCTGGCGCTCGGGCACCAGCACCTGCTCGTGCGCATATTCGGCGATGGCCTTGCGGACCAGCAGGCGGTTGACCTTGGCCCAGACCGCGGGTTCCAGGTGGGCGACGACGCGGGACGGATGCTCAGCGGAGGGATGGTGCATGGCTCGGCTCTCCTTGGATGGAACGTTCGAAATCGCACCGGCGGCAGAACGCCAGGTACGCCGTTTTCTCCGGCAGCGGGATCTGCCGGTCGTAGACGAAGCCCACCGCCCGGTTGAGCCGGTGGACCTTGTCGTTGCGCACGTCGGGCTCGACCACGACGCGGGTGGCGCCGAGCTCCCGGAACATGAAATCCATCACGGTGCGCAGCACGTCGAGGGTGAAATGCCGCACCGGCCGGCGCGCCGGCCCCACGAAGAAATGCATGCCCCGGTCGCCGGGCTGCACCGGGTAGTGCCGGCCCACGGCCTCGGTGGCCGGGTCGTAGCACTCGAGCAAAAAGGCGGGCGCGCCGCGGTGCAGGCCCAGGTAGGCCTGCGCATGGCCCGAGGCCTGCAGCGCGCGGTAGAACCGCATCGCGTCGGGCAGGCTGGTCGTCTGCATGTTCCAGTAGCGCGCGTAGTCCATGCCGAACCACGGGTGGACGAGCGGCAGGTCGTCCTCCACCGACAGCGGCCGGATCTGCATCTCCGGATGGAGGCGGCGCTGCAAGCCGTGCGGCAGCAGCAGGAATTCAGCCTGCATGGGGCACCCCCGCGGCGGGCACCGGCGGCACGGGCGCGGCCGGCGCATGCCGGCGGTCCACCCCGAACGTCCAGCGGTCGACCAGGGCGGTGAGCAGCATGCCCAGCGCCGCCAGCACGAAGGTCACCTCGACGCCCGCGCGGCTGACGATGTAGCCGGCACCGAAGGAGGACAGCAGCACGCCCAGGTTCTGGAAGAAGTTGGCGATGCTGAAATCCTGCGCATAGGACGCGGGCACGCTCACCTTGAACAGCGTGACCTCCAGCTTCACGATCACCTGGAACAGGGCCCAGCCGTAGAGGCAGCGGCCCAGCACGACCAGCACCGGCGAGGGCGCCGCCTGCAGCAGCAGGCCGGCGGTCCCCAGCAGCAGGTTGCCGAGCGTGTGGTCCGGCAGCCGCTTGCCGCGCTGGCTGGCACGGCGGTTGACCAGCAAGGCCACCAGCGCGACGATGCCGGGAATCGCGAACACCAGGCCGGTCAGCATCGGGTCGCGCTGCCGCGCCACCGCCTCCCAGTACACGGTGAAGAAGGGCCGCACCAGGTAGGCGCTGAAGTCGAACAGCAGCATCAGCACGCTGAGCCTGAGCACCAGCCCGAGCGACCGGACCCGCGGCGCTGCCACCGAGGCGGCGCTGGCGGCCGGACGGCCCAGCACCTTGACCACCTTGCGCGAGGCGATGAGGTACAGGCACAGGCCCATCTGCGCGAAGTCGCCCGCCGCCATCATCCAGAGGCAGGTGTCGGGCCCGAACCGCTGCAGCGCGAGCCCGCCCGCCACCGCGCCGAAGATGGCGCCGATGTGCACCACCACCGACAGCAGGCCGATGGTGGCGCCGTGCGCCTCGGCCTTCTCCAGCCGCATCAGGTAGGGGAACATCAGCAGGTAGCTGCTCTTGAGGGTGAACATGAGCATCGACAGCACCCAGAAGCCGGCCACCGTCTCGGCCCAGGCGCTGAGCACGCACAACGTGCCGGCGGCGCACTGGGTGTAGACCAGCAGGTGCATCGGCTCCACGCGGCGCGCCACGCGGGCCCAGAGCGGCAGGGTGCACATCACCGCGACCGAGATCGCGGCGATGTAGGCCCCCACGTGCACCGGGCTGGTGACGCCGTAGCGGATGGCGAAGAACTGCGGATAGAAGGCGATCAGGATCGCGTCGCTGACGACGCCGAAGGCCGACATCACCACGATGCACAGGCGCAGGCTCACGGTGCGACCTCCGCCACCGGCGCGGCGGTAGGAGCCGGCACGCAGCGCACGAAGCTGCTGCCCGGCCGGGGCGCGAAATCCTGGAAGGTGGTCCGGGTCTCGACGGCGTAGTGGTCCACCCCGGTCAGCTCGCGGATCAGGCGGGCGTTGCGGCAGCAGGCCAAACCCAGGTCGGGGTTGGTGAGGCCGTGGCTGTAGAGCCCGGCGTTCTGGACGAATATCTCGCGTGCCTGCAGGTCCACCGCATAGTTGCGCGCCTGTGCGTAGCGCCCGGGCGCCCGCCAGCGGATACGGTCGCGAATGCCCTCCACGAAGGAAGGCACGCACGCCCGGTAGCCGGTGGCCAGCACCAGGCCTTCGGTCTCGTGCGTGTAGTGGTGGCCCAGTTCGGTATGGCAGAAGCGCAAGGCGTGGCGGCGCGCGGCGGGGTCGTACCGGTGGCTGTCCAGCGCCAGGTTGGTCAGCAGCTGGGTGCGGACGCCGGGACGGTCGCGCGTCTCGTCGAGCAGGTCGTAGATGCGGTCGATCAGCGTCTGGTTGATGCCGTTGTAGATGCTGCGCTGGTCCTCCAGCACGCGCCGTTTGACCGGCTCCGGCAGCCGGTAGAAATGATCGATGTAGTCGGGCGAGATCAGTTCGAGCGTGAGCTTGGCGTTCTCCATCTGGAAGAAGCGCGGCGAACGCGTGACCCAGTTGAGCGCGTAGCCGAAGCGTTCGCAGTCCTGCAGCAGGTCGAAATACACCTCGGCACCGCTCTGGCCGCTGCCGATCACGGTGATGGAGCGCTTGGTCTGGAGCTGCGGCTTGCGGGCCAGGTAGTGGGCGGTATGGTGGTCCAGCGCCGATCCGTCGCAGGCCCCGGGCACCTGCGGCACGCTGCCGATGCCCAGCACCAGGCGCAGGCAGCGGTAGCAGAAAGGCTGTCCGTCCCTGCCCTGCCGGCCCGACACCCGGTAGCAGCCCTCGGCCGCGTCGTGGCGGATGTCGAGCACCCGGTGCTGGAAATGGACGTTGGAGAGCCCGGCCGCCGCCCATTTGCAATACCGGTCGTACTCCTGCCGGCTCAGGTAGAAGTTTTCCCGGATGTAGTAGGTGTGCAAGCGCCCCTGTTGCTTGCAGTAATTGAGATAGCTGAAATGACTGGTCGGGTCGGCCATCGACACCAGATCGGCCAGAAACGGGTTCTGCAGCGTCGTGCCGTCCAGCAGCATCCCGCCGTGCCAGCAGAAATCGTCCTTCTGCTCCAGGAACAGGCTGCGCAGGCCGGGCACCGGCTCCGACAGGCAGGCCAGCCCCAGGTTGAAAGGCCCGAGGCCGATCCCGATGAAGTCGTAGACAGGGGCGCTGCTCATCCGATGTCTCCCCACGCACGCGGCGCCGAGGCAAGGGGGCTGCCGCAGGGCATCCCGAACACGAGAGATATGCGATTCGTCATCGGCCACTTTCGTTGAAAGCGATGGGACGGATGGAGGCGGGCACCCGACCTGCCCCTCACGAGATGCGAAATATAAGGCAAACGATAAGCAGTCTCATTCGGATGAGCCAAACGATAGAGAAGTTTCATTCCCAGACAAAGTAGGCCTGCTTCATCGGCCTTGTCCTCTATCCGGAACCGCCAGTTGCGGCTAGAGAAAACGGCAGCCGCACAGCGCGCCCGGTGGCCGGTATCATTGCGCCGCCCGGGTCGCCGCCCTCGTGCAGCCCTACCGACCCACGCTTTTTCCCGCCCATGTCCGCCGGCCTCAACCCCGCCCAGCTCCAGGCCGTCCACTACATCGGCGGGCCCTGTCTCGTGCTGGCGGGTGCCGGTTCGGGCAAGACACGGGTGATCACCCACAAGATCGGCCATCTGATCGCGCAGGGCCTGGCGCCCAAGCGCATCGCCGCCATCACCTTCACCAACAAGGCCGCCTCGGAAATGCGGGAGCGGGCCAAGAGCCTGATCGGCCGGCAGGCCAAGGACGTGGTGATCTGCACCTTCCACGCCCTGGGCGTGCGGATGATGCGGGAGGACGGCAAGGTGCTGGGCCTGAAGCCGCAGTTCAGCATCCTCGATGCCGACGACGTCACCAGCATCCTGAAAGACGCCGCCGGCGGCACCGCCGACGCGGCCACCGCCCGCCAGTGGCAGTGGGTGATCAGCAAGTGGAAGAACGCCGGCATGGACTCGGCCGACGCCCTGGCCCAGGCCGCCGACGACAACGAGCGGATCATCGCGCAGGTGATGGCCCGCTACGAGGAGCGGCTGTCGGCCTACCAGAGCGTCGATTTCGACGACCTGATCGGCATGCCGCTGAAGCTGCTGCGGGAGCATCCCAGCGTGCGGATGCGCTGGCAGCAGGCGATGGGCCATGTGCTGGTCGACGAGTACCAGGACACCAACGCCACCCAGTACGAGGTGCTCAAGCACCTGGTGGGCGAGCGCGGCCGGTTCACCGCGGTGGGCGACGACGACCAGTCGATCTACGGCTGGCGCGGCGCGACGCTCGACAATTTGAAGAAGCTGCCGGTCGATTTCCCGAACCTGCAGGTCATCAAGCTGGAGCAGAACTACCGCTCCACCAGCGCGATCCTGCGCGCGGCCAACAACGTGATCGGCCCCAACCCGAAGCTGTTCCCCAAGACCCTGTTCAGCGAGCTGGGCGAGGGCGACCCGGTGCGGGTGGTCGATGCCGACACCGAAGAGCACGAGGCCGAGCGCGCCGTCGCCCGCATCCAGAGCCTGCGCGCCGGCACCTCGGTGGTCACCAGCGGCGGGCAGTACCAGGAGTTCCGGCACTTCGCGATCCTCTACCGCGCCAACCACCAGGCCAAGGCCTTCGAGAAGGCGCTGCGCCGGGTGCAGATCCCGTACAAGGTCTCGGGCGGGCAGAGCTTCTTCGACCGGGCCGAGATCAAGGACCTGTGCGCCTGGTTCCGGCTGTGGGTCAACAACGACGACGACCCGGCCTTCCTGCGGGCGATCACCACGCCCAAGCGCGGCATCGGCCACACCACGCTCGGCAAGCTGGGCGAGTTCTCGGAGAGTTACAAGCAGAGCATGTTCGCGTCGCTCTTCAGCGCGTCGCTGCCCTCGATGCTGCCCGAGCGCGCCATGGGCAGCCTGCTGGAGTTCGGCCGCTATGTGAACGACCTGGAGTTCCGCGCCCGC
Source organism: Sphingomonas sp. NCPPB 2930 (assembly GCA_042867185.1). GTDB lineage: Bacteria > Pseudomonadota > Gammaproteobacteria > Burkholderiales > Burkholderiaceae_C > Xylophilus. The sequence continues at coordinate 89,218 of JBHZQV010000005.1, forward strand.
CGCACCGTCGGCGCCGACGACGCCAAGGCCTTCATGCTCGAATGGCTGAAAGAGATCGGCTACGAGCAGCACCTCTACGACGGCGAGGACAGCGAGAAGGTCGCCGCCGCCCGCTGGACCAACGTGCTCGATTTCTGCGACTGGATGAGCCAGCGCTGCGGCGGCCAGATCGAGGACGCCTCGGGCGCCGGCACCGCGACCGAGGCCAAGACCCTGCTGGAGGTGGCGCAGACCGTCTCGCTGCTCTCGACCATCAGCGAGCGCGAGCAGGACCAGGACGTGGTCACCCTCTCGACCCTGCACGCCTCGAAGGGCCTGGAGTGGCCGCACGTGATCCTGGTCGGCGTAACCGAGGGCATGCTGCCCTTCAAGCTCGACGACGACGAGGGCCGCCAGAAGGTGGTGAGCGACGAGACCACCCAGCGCCTGCAGGAAGAGCGCCGCCTGATGTACGTGGGCATCACCCGCGCCCAGCGCAGCCTGGCCGTCAGCTGGACCCGCAAGCGCAAGAAGGGCCGCGAGATGGTCGCCGCCCAGCCGAGCCGCTTCATCGCCGAGATGGGCCTGGACCAGGCCACCACCCGCGAAGACCCGCGCGAGAAGCTGCGCGCCCTGCGCGCCGAATTCGCCAAGAAGGCCGACGCCTCGGCGCTGGCCGCCGCTGCGGCGGCGACGGCCCACCCGGCCCCCTGACCCGGTCCACACACGATGCCCATGCCCCACCGCTCCCGCCTGGCCGCTGTCGTGGCGGCGCTGCTGTCGATTCTCGCGTCGGTGGCAGCGCCGTACGCCCAGGCGGCCGATCCGGCCTCTGGCCCGCCGCTTGCTTCGTCACCGGCCACCGTCGTTACGCCCGAGGCACCACCTGCGAACCGCACCGCCGCCTGCCCTGCCGCCGAGAAAGTCGGCCAGGCCGAACTGCTGGGCCGCTGGGAGGTGCGCTTCGCCAACCGGCCGGACCGCGGCGCGGTCGACTTCGTGGTGCATCCGGATTTCGAGGGCGCGGTGCGCGGCACCGTGGCCTATGGCGATGCCTCGGGCACCGTCGCCGGCGATGTGGACGAGGGCGTCTTCGCCGTCGACGCCTCGTCGGACGGGAAGAATCTCACCGCCCTCTGGGAAGGGCATGTCACCGCCGGCAGTTGCGGCAAAAAGATCGAAGGAATATGGACCGATTCAGCCACCAACACCAAGCGCCCGTTCGTGCTGCAGCGCCCCGCCGCCGCCCGATGAAGAAGGCCTCCCTCGCCCTGGCGTTGCTGGCCATCGGCTCCGCCGGCGCCGCACACGCCCAGACGCAGACGCAAACGCCGCAGACGGCGCGCGCCGCCACCGCCAAGCCGCCGGTCGCCCGGCCCGGCGCCAAGGCCGCGCCGCTGGCGCCCGTCACCGAAGGCCGGGTGGCCACCGCCACCGCCTGGCAGCAGTGCACCACCCTGGCCGGCGACACCGAGCGCCTGGTCTGCTTCGACCAGTGGTCGAAGTCGCAGCAGAAGATCGTCGATGCGGTGGAAGCCCGTTCTACCGAGGCGGCCGGCACCGGCAACGCGCCGCCGGGCGCCGCGGCATCGGCCCTGCGCGCGGACGTGGCCGCCGCCCTGGCCACCGCCCAGCCCGCGACGGCCGAGGGCGGCAGCGTCACCGCGTCGGCGGGCATCATCGGCGTCGGCCTGGAGCAGGGCTGCAAGGACCGCCAGTTCTCGAACCTGTCGCGCTTCTGGGAGCTGGAGTCGGGCAGCAACTGCCCCACCTTCAGCCTGCGGGGTTTCCGCGCGAACAGCCTGTCGGTCGTCGGTGCCAATGCGGTCAACCGACTGCCGGGTTCCGAGAACGCCAATAACAACGCCACCACCGCGCTCGACTACCGCAAGGAAGAGCTGCGGCTGCAGCTGTCGGTGCGCACCAAGGTCGCCAGCGGCCTGCTGACGCCCGCCGGCTCCACCCTGCGCGACTCGCTGTGGGTGGCCTACAGCCAGCAGTCGTACTGGCAGTTCTTCAACAGCGGCCTGTCGCGCCCCTTCCGCAGCACCGACTACGAGCCCGAAGTCATCTACGTCTACCCCACCACCGCCGCCCTGCCCGGCGGCTGGAACTGGCGCTACAGCGGCGCCGGCCTGGTGCACCAGTCCAATGGCCAGAGCGACCCGCTCTCCCGCAGCTGGAACCGGTTCTACCTGATGACCGGCTTCGAGAAGGGCAACGACTTCAGCCTGCAGGCCCGCGCCTGGAAGCGGCTGCACGAAGCGGCCGACAAGGACAACAACCCCCAGATCGCCAACTACATCGGCCGCGGCGAGCTGACCGGCACCTGGAACTACGACACCAAGAACACCTTCGTCGCCACCGCCCGCAGCTCCTTCGGCGGCACCCAGCGCGGATCGGGCCGGATCGAGTGGCTGCGGTCGTTGGGCGACGGCGCCGGCAACAGCTTCAGCGGGTTGCGGCTGCATACGCAGTTGTTCAGCGGGTACGGAGACAGCCTGATCGACTACAACTACAAGCGGACGGTGTTCAGCGTGGGGTTGAGTCTGGTGGACTTTTAAGCAGGCATTCGGAGGGTGCCGGTCGGGCATGCGCGCCATGGCGCAGTGTCGGCAACCGAACTTGATGGCCGCCCAGGCCGGGGCCACAATGCCGTATGAGTTCCGCCGTCCCCGCCATCGACCTCGCTCCGCTCCGGAATGCATTTTCGCAACTGTCGGAAGCGCTCATGCTGTGGGAGGCCGAACCAGCCGCTTCGGTGCTGAAACGGCATCTTCGCGCCGCGGCCATCCAGTCGTTCGAATTCACCTACGAATTGTCGTTACGCATGATGCGGCGGGTGCTGATCGAGCGTTCGCTTGCCGCCGACCTGGTGCAAGACCTTTCGTTCAATGACCTGCTGCGTGCAGGTGCGGATGCAGGTCTGCTGGGAGACCAACAGGCCTGGCGGCGCTGGCGGGCCATGCGCAATGCCACCAGCCATACCTACGACGAGTCGAAAGCGCAGGAAGTGGCGGAGTCGCTGGCGACCTTCACGACCGATGCCCTGGCACTGATGCAGGCGCTGACGGCCGCGTCCAGCCGATGACAGGCCCACCGCCCATGGCGGTTGCTGCGTCTGCATCGACGCCGACAGGTTCCCCTGCGCTGTGCGAAGCCGACCGGGAGGAAATCAAACGCCTGGTCGCGGCCATCGTGCCGGCCGCGCAGGTCTGGGTTTTCGGATCGCGTGCGACGGGGCAGGCGCGCCCATACTCCGACCTCGACCTGCTGATCGACAGCCCACAGCCCCTGAACTGGGACCAGCGCGCCGCCCTGGGCGACGCCTTCGAACAATCCTGGCTGACCTTCCGGGTCGATGTGGTCGAGACATGCGCAATGGCACCGGAATTTCGTGCCCGCGCCTGGTCGGAACGCATTCCCCTGTGATGCGGTCAAAGCTGCGGACACCGCACGACGTGCAACGCGCTGCAAATTTCTCACCCCGCCGTCGCGCGCATTCTTAGAATCGCTCTCGCCAACGGTTTAGTCCGCGGCCCCATGAACGCCGGGGTCGCCCACTTTCAAGTGGCGGAATTGCCTTGCTTTCCGACCCTTTCTCTGCCCATCCTCGGTGGAGCCCGCTTGGACAATCCAACCGAGGAGATTCCAGATGGACCTGCAATACCAATTGAAATCCGGCAGCTACTACCTGTACGACATGGGCGACGCGCCCAGCGTGGCGACAGGCGAGCGCCGCTGGCGGCTGAAGACGGACAACGTGGCGATCGCGTTCGATGCGAGTACCGGGACGGTTCACCAGCACGGGAGTCCGGCGCGGATCCAGTCGTGGGCGCTGGGCGCGCGGCGCAGGCTGCGGGCCGAGGGGGCGCAGGCGGCGGCGAACGATATCGTGGTGGTGTCGGGGCCGTTGCCGGTGGACGAGATCAACAACTGTTTGCGGATCGCGGGGTACAGCCGGCGTCTGTTCAGGCGACTGGCGACTTTGCCGCATGGAAAGTTCGCGCGGCCTGCGCGTACGACACACTGAAGCAGCCGGTTTTCGTATGCATCCATGAAGCCGCTGGTGCGTTAGGCGTGACGCCCCCTCCACAGCGCGCGTTTGCTGGGCAAAACGCGCTAGGTAGTCGGCACGCCGCTGCTGGTCGCGGCTCATACCGGGCGCGCCTCGGCGATCACCAGGGCGCGAAACTTATCCGGCAGGGCATTGGGCGTTAAAACATCGACCGTCACGCCGAGCAGTTGACCCAGCTCGTGCCGGATCGCGCCGATGTCGAACAAGGTCGTCTCTGGCGTAGGGTCGATCAGGATGTCGAGGTCGCTGCCGTCAATGTCACTGCCGTGAAGGACAGAGCCAAATACCCAGGCATTGCGGCCACGGTGTGGGACTCGACCACACGGCGAATCGCGGCACGGTTCGGTTGCAATTCGGCTAAAGGTCCCATCTCATACTTTGCGGTGTTCTTGTTCCGGCATTCGCCTTCTCCTGCACGCTGCTGTCGACGATCAGTCGCTCGAACTCGACTGGCTCGATGGCTTTGGAGACGAGCGCCGTATCGATGGTGGCCTTGGCTGAGAAGCAACTCCTCCATGCCTGCCTCGCCGATGGCAGAGCAAATCGCCCGATCTGCGTGCATCACAAGGCAGGCGCAGCTCTTGGAACGGCATGCCGCTGAAGTGCTGCAAGACAACGTTATCGGTCCAGCGCCCCAAGAGTTTTTCGTCGCTGAGCGCCTAGAACAACCGGGTTGCCAGCACCGCCATCAGGTGGGACGGATCGATCGTCTAAGCCAACGGCTGGCGAAAAAATCGGGTGCAAGCATCTGCAAAACTCCCAGCAATCAGCATCTGATGGAAGATTCTCAAGGGACTAAGCGCAAAAAGAACCCGCGTAAACCCAGTGTTCACGCGGATTCCCTTTGAAAACCAATAAAAGCCATTACTATGGCTTTTATTCATATTCAAACCATTAGATTGGATCTGCAATAGTTCCGCAAGTCTTAGGCAGAATTGAGGCATCAACATCGCTACCGCACTTCCAAGAAGACGAGTTCACAGCATAAACCAGTGTGTAAACAACTTTTCTGCTGACAAGCTTTGAGTTAACACCTGAACTTTTAAAGGTCGCAGTTACAGTGCAGCCGCCGGTTGCAGACGCTGAGCCAGCTGTGGCAGTAGACAGCACGTATTTTCCAGTGATGTCAGTAGATTTTCCAATATCACCAACTGCACCGCCCGCATTAGCAGGACAAACTCCATCATTAGGGAAATTTGTTTCAATACTCTTTTTAACGCCGCCAGCGAGTGTTACAGCCTCACTGAACTGAGCCTTTGCCGTGTAATCCTGATAAGCCGGCAACGCAACGGCAGCCAAAATACCAATGATCGCCACAACGATCATCAATTCGATCAGCGTGAAGCCCTTCTGGACTTGCTGAATACCGCGAGACATGGAACGCTTCATGGAAAAACTCCTGGAGGTTGGGGTGGGAAGACCTTCCCCTACCAGCAGCTTCCATGCCAGGAGCCAAACACTCGGTTACGTGCCCTCGATATCCCCAATGCGACAACTTCGCGCGCCCAGCTTGTCACCAGCACCGCGACAAAGATACGAGTTGACACTTTTGTCCGGGTCTTCGAGGCAACGCGCGACATAGCGAGCGTTGAAATCACTGCGGCCAGCCCGCAGTTGCAGTCTGTCGAAACCACCCCGTAGCCTCGTTCGTCGGCTCACCGGTCGTGCTTGCCCAACACGCCCCTACCGGCTGTCGAACCGGTACGCCCCGTCCCAATCCGCCATCGGTGGCCTCTGCCGGCCGGCCTCGATCCGCGAGGCATACAGGCTGCGCAACGCCGGACCGACCGGCTGGACCGCGAGCAGCGCCACCGCATCGTCCCATCGGCATTCCCGGTAAGCGCGCAGCATCTCGGGCCAGCTGTCGTTCTCCGGCATTTCCGCCATCGGCATATAGACCGTGACCGCCTGCTGTCGGCCGCGCACCACCACCCGGTCCAGCTCGCGCCAGGCGCAGAGGTCGGCCGCCTGGGCATGTGCCCGGTCGCCCACGACCACCTGTACGCCGTACAGTTTCGACAAACTCTCCAGCCGCGCGCCCAGGTTCACCGCGTCGCCGATCACGGTGTAGCTGCGCCGGGCATACGACCCCATGTCGCCGACGCACATGGTGCCGGTGTTGATGCCGATCCCGATGCCGATCTCCGGCAGGCCGCGCTCGCGGTGTTCGGCGTTCAGCACCTTCAGCTCTTCCACCATGTCCAGGGCGGCCGACACGGCCAGCCGTGCGTGGTGGGGGGTCTCCAGCGGGGCGCCCCAAAAAGCCATCACGCAGTCGCCCATGTATTTGTCGATGGTGCCGCGGTGTTTGCGGATGATGCGGGTCAGGCGGCTGAACACGGTGTTGAGCAAAGCCTGCAGGGCCAGCGGCTCCATCTGCTCCGACAGGGCGGTGAAGCCGCGCATGTCGCAGAACATCACCGTCATCTCGCGGTTGATCGCCTGCATGCTGTAGCTCTCGGGGTCTTTCACCATTTCCCGGACGAGTTCGCGCGGCACGTAGTTGCCGAACAGGCGGGCCAGCTGGCGGCGGGACCGGCTTTCGACGAAATAGCCGTAACCGATGTTGAGGGTGAAGGCCGCGATCACCATGATGAGCTGCGCGGCGACCGGCATCACCAGCCCGTGGGCCCGGTAGAACCAGAAATTCAGTGCGGCCAGCACGGCGGCGACGGCGACGGTCAAGAGGCTGCCCGACAGCACCGACAAAAACGGCAGCGCCAATGCCAGCAGCAGGCCGGCCAGCAGCAGCGCGGCCGCGTCGTAGCCGTTGGCATAGTCGGGGCGGATCAGGCTGCGGCCGTCGAGCCAGCCCGAGATGACGTTGGCATGCGTTTCCACGCCGGGATAGGTTTCGCCGACCGGCGTGACCCGCAGGTCGAGCAGGCCCGGCGCGGTGGAGCCGAGCAGCGCGATCTTGCCCTGCAGGGAGCCGGCCGGCAGCTGGCCTTTGAGCACTTCCGAGGCCGAGACATAGTTGAACGACCCGCCGCGGGCACCGCCCGGCCCCCGGTACGGCACCAGGGTGGAGGCGTTGGCATCGATCCGCACCGGCAGCAAGGCGCCGGGCGTCTGCAGCAGCAGCTTCTCGATCACCCGCAGGCCGCCCTCGCCTTCCGGCGCCGGCACCAGCACCGGCAGCAGGTCGGCCCGCCCGTGGACCATGCGGAACATGGCCATCGCCAGGGATTCGTAGTAGTGGCCCTGGTACTGGGCGATGACCGGCACGCTGCGCACGACGCCGTCGGCGTCGGTGATCGAGTTGAAAAAACCCGCCAGCGGCACGGCCGACACCAGCCCGTCCAGGTTGGCGCCGTAGCCGTTCCAGCCGTAGGCCTGCAGCGGCGGCACGACCGGGCCCTGGCCGCGGGCCAGGGCGGCGAATTCGGCGCCGCGCATGACGGGTGCCGGCAGCACGCCCTTGGTCCGGCCCTCCCGGTCGCTGGTGAAGTAGTAACCGAGCACGGCGGGACGGTCGACCAGCGACCGGGCGAAGCGGCCGTCGTAGTCGAGTGCCGGCTCCAGCTGGCGCAGGCTCTCGGCGAAGCCGGGCTGGCCGCGCAGAGGCCCTTCGGCCAGCCGGCGCAGGCTGTTCAGGCCCGAGCTCTGGTCCGCTTCCGAAAACAGCACGTCCATGCCGAGCACCGCCGCCTTCTGCCGGTCGAACAGCTCGTCGACCAGTTGGGCGACCTTGTCGCGCCCCCAGGGCCAGTGGCCGATCTCGTCGAGGCTGCGCTCGTCGACATCGACGATCACGATGCGCTCGTCCCGGGTACCGGGCATGGTGGCGCGCAGCCGGATGTCGTAGAGGGCGGCGTCCAGCCGGTGGATCGGCGCCCACTCGGTGGCGAGCGTCGCGTGCCACAAGGCGAGCATCACCGGCACCAGGGTGACGGCGATGCGGGGGCCGTGGCGGCGCAGGAAGTTCATCCGCCCGGCCTCTTCACCACGGGGGCCGTGCGCCGGGTCAGGCGGCCTGCTCGAACTGCATGCGGATGCCCGCCAGTTCGATCAGGTCGCCGGGGCGCAGCATCACCGGGGCGTGGCGGGCGCTGACGCCGTTGACGAAAGGCATCGCATCGCCTTCGACATAGGTGAGCGTGAAACCCTGCGGCCGGCGGGTGATCGCGGCGACGCCGACGCCCGATTTTCCGATGGTGGTGACCACCTTGTGCAGATCGACCGAGCGGCCCGCGGCCGCGCCCGACAGGATGCGGATGGCCGCCGGTCGCACCGAGGCGGCGACGGTCTCGGGCGCCAGGGCGGTCTCGGCGAACAGCGGGATGCCGGCCAGGGCCGCGTCGCGCTCTGCATCGACGGCGGCCTGCACCGCGGCCGCGTCGGCGGCCACCGACCGGCGCGCGGAGGCCGAACGGCCTGCCTCCTGGTCGAAGGTGAGCTTGAGGCGGCCGATCTCGACCACGTCGCCATGCTTCAGGATCTGCTGGTGCACCAGCACGCCGTTGACCACGGTGCCGTTGACGCTCTGCAGGTCCTCGATGGCGGCCTGGCCGTCGGGGGCCAGGTGCAGCACCGCGTGCTCGCCGCTCACCACCAGGCTGTCGACGACGATGTCGCTGTAGGGCCGGCGGCCGATGGTGGTGCGGTCCTTGACCAGCGCGACCTCCCGGATCGTGATTCCCTCGAGGGACAACAACAGCTTGGCCATGCGGATTCCTGCTCCGGTTCTTATTTTTGCTAGCTGCCGCGCGGCGAGAGGCCCAGCAGGCGCGACCAGCGCCCGCGTGTGGGAGAGGCGCCCTCGGCCCGTGCCAACAGTACGCTGACATTATCGCGCCCGCCCGCCGCATTGGCGGCGTCGACCAGCGCGGTCGCGGTGCTGTCCATCGGCATGCCGGCCGCCAGGATGGCCGCGATCTCGGCGTCGTTCAGCATGTCGGTCAGGCCGTCGGAGCAGATCAGGTAGCGGTCGCCGGACCGGGGCGCGTGCTCGGCCACATCCAGCTGGGCGCCGCTGTCCACGCCCAGGGCGCGGGTCACCAGGTTGCGGTAGGGCACCGTGCCCGCGCGCGAGGCGTCGACCAGGCCCGCATCGATATGCTCCTGCAGTACCGAGTGGTCGCGGGTCAGGCGCTGCAATTCGTCACCGCGCATGCGGTAGCAGCGCGAGTCGCCTATGTGACCCACCATGACCCGGTCGGGCAGGAAAACGCCGAAAACCAGGGTGGTGCCCATGCCGCGGTAGGCCGGCTGCACCTGCGCCGCCTCCAGGATGGCACGGTTGGCGTCTTCCACGCAGATTTCCATCGCGCGGCGCAGTTCGCGCGGCGCGACGGTCTGGCGGTTGCCGTGCGCCCGGATCCAGGTGCCGAACGCATGCTGCACGCACGCGATCGCGATGCCGCTGGCCACTTCGCCGGCGTTGTAGCCGCCCATGCCGTCGGCCAGCAGGGCCAGGCCCAGGGCGCTGTCGTGGGCGACCGCGTCCTCGTTGTTGCCCCGCACGCGGCCGGTATCGCTCAGGGCATGGAACTCGTAATGCATGGAGGGCGGCAATCGCGGTCGGCGGGAAGGGTCCCGCAAGGGACCGGCTGGCCGCGGATGATAGAGCAGGCGGCGATGCCCCAGCCCGGCCCCGGATGCCGGCGCGGACGCGGGATGGGGTTGGCCCGGCGCCGCACCCTCCACCCGGCCGTGCCCGCCAGCGGGCGGTGCAGCGCGGTCCGGGCGTTGGGACGATCAGCGCGTCGCGTGGCGCGCCGCGTGCCGCCGCGCGGCACGGGCCTGCAGCGACTTGCCGACCGCCACCACGAAGGCGGCGCCGATCGCGGCGGCCACGTAGTGCAGCCACGGGTTGGCCGCGAGGTAGCCACGCATCGACACGTCGTTGACGATGGTTTCGCCGCCCACCCAGCCGATCAGGGCCGCGCCCAGCAGCACGATGATCGGGAAACGCTCCATCAGCTTGATCATCAGCGTGCTGCCGAAGATCACCAGCGGAATGCTGATCGCCAGGCCCAGGATCAGCAGCGTGGTGTCGCCCTGCGCGGCGGCGGCCACGGCGATCACGTTGTCCAGGCTCATGACCAGGTCGGCGATCAGGATGGTGCGCACCGCGGCCATCAGGTTGCCGTATTCCTTGGATTCGCCGTCTTCTTCCTCTTCCTCGCCGAGCAGTTGCACGCCGATCCAGAGCAGCAGGCAGCCGCCGACGATCTGCAGGTAGGGCAGCTCCAGCAGCTTGGCCGCGACCACGGTGAGCGCGATCCGCAGCACCACCGCGGCACCCGATCCCCACAGGACCGCCTGCTTCTGCTGGTGCGGCGGCAGCGAGCGGGCGGCCAGCGCGATCACCACCGCGTTGTCGCCCGACAGGATGATGTTGATCCAGACGATCTTGAGAAGACCGATCCAGAAATCGGGGCTGTTTAGAACTTCCATGCTGACTGGCTCCTGCTGTTATGAATGCAGAAGCGCCCCGGGAATATTCCAGGGGCGCCTCTATTTATGCAGCGGAGTGTAGCGGCCCTTGGGCCCGGGCCGGTGCGTAGTATTGCGTACGCGCCGGCCACGGGGCCCGGCGGGGCCGGCGCCGGTCAGGCGCGCTTGAGCAGGCCCTGCAGCAGCTTGCCCATTTCCGACGGGTTGCGGGTGATGGTGAAACCGCACTCTTCCATGACCGCCAGCTTGGCGTCGGCCGTGTCTTCGCCGCCCGAGATCAGCGCGCCGGCGTGGCCCATGCGCTTGCCGGGAGGAGCGGTGACACCGGCGATGAAACCGACGATCGGCTTCTTCATGTTGTCCTTGCACCAGCGGGCGGCGTCCGCCTCGTCCGGTCCGCCGATCTCGCCGATCATGATGACCGCGTCGGTGTCCGGATCGTCGTTGAACGCCTGCATCACGTCGATGTGCTTCAGGCCGTTGATCGGATCGCCACCGATGCCGACGGCGCTCGACTGGCCGATGCCGAGTTCGGTCAGCTGTGCGACGGCTTCATAGGTCAGCGTGCCGGAGCGGCTGACCACGCCGATGCGGCCCTTCTTGTGGATATGGCCGGGCATGATGCCGATCTTGATCTCGTCGGGCGTGATCAGGCCGGGGCAGTTGGGGCCCAGCAGCAGCGTCTTCTTGCCGCCACGGGCTTCCTTGGCCTTCATCTTGTTGCGCACTTCGAGCATGTCGCGCACCGGGATGCCTTCGGTGATGCAGATCGCCAGGTCCAGGTCGGCCTCGACGGCTTCCCAGATCGCGGCGGCGGCGCCGGCCGGCGGCACGTAGATCACCGACACGGTGGCGCCGGTCTGCGACGCGGCTTCCTTGACCGAGGCGTAGATCGGGATGTTGAAGATCGACTCGCCGGCCTTCTTAGGGTTCACGCCGGCCACGAAGGCGTTCTTGCCGTTCGCGTATTCCTGGCACTTTTCCGTGTGGAACTGGCCGGTCTTGCCGGTGATGCCCTGGGTGATGACCTTGGTGTCTTTGTTGATGTAGATCGACATGACTTCAGTTCCTTACTTGGCCTTGACGGCTGCAACCACTTTTTGGGCCGCTTCGGCCATCGAATCGGCGCTGATGATCGGCAGGCCCGATTCGGCCAGCATCTTCTTGCCCAGTTCTTCGTTGGTGCCCTTCATGCGCACGACCAGCGGCACCGACAGGTTCACCGCCTTGCAGGCGGTGATCACGCCGGTGGCGATGGTGTCGCACTTCATGATGCCGCCGAAGATGTTGACCATGATGGCCTCGACCTTGGGGTTCTTCAGCATGATCTTGAAGGCTTCGGTGACCTTCTCGGGGGTGGCACCGCCGCCCACGTCGAGGAAGTTGGCCGGCTCCGCGCCGTACAGCTTGATGGTGTCCATCGTGGCCATGGCCAGGCCCGCGCCGTTGACCAGGCAGCCGATGTTGCCGTCGAGGCTGATGTAGGCCAGGTCGAACTTGCTGGCTTCGATCTCGGCGGGGTCTTCCTCGTCCAGATCGCGCAGGGCGACGATCTCGGGCAGGCGGAACAGCGCGTTGCTGTCGAAGTTGAACTTGGCGTCCAGGGCCAGCAGCTGGCCCTTGCTGTCGACGTTGAGCGGGTTGATCTCGACCAGCGACGCGTCGGTCTCCATGTAGCAGGTGTAGAGCTTCTTGAAGATGTCGACGGCCTGGGCGGTGGAGCCGGCCGGGATGCCGATGGCGTCCGAGATCTTCTTGGCCTGTTCGTCGCCCAGGCCGGTCAGCGGGTCGATGAACTCGGTGACGATCTTCTCGGGGGTGGAGTGGGCCACTTCCTCGATGTCCATGCCGCCTTCGCTCGACGCGATGAAGGCCAGCTTCTGCGTGGCGCGGTCGGTGACGATCGACACGTAGAGTTCGTTCTGGATGTCGGCGCCGTCTTCGATATAGAGGCGGCGCACTTTCTGGCCTTCGGGGCCTGTCTGGTGGGTCTTGAGCTGCATGCCCAGGATCTCGCCCGAGATGCGCTTGACGTCTTCGATGGTCTTGGCGACCTTGACGCCGCCGCCCTTGCCGCGGCCGCCCGCGTGGATCTGGGCCTTGACCACCCAGACAGGGCCGCCGAGCTTCTGGGCGGCTTCGACCGCCTCCTGCACAGTGAAGGCTGCCTGGCCGCGGGGCACGGGCACACCGAATTTGCGCAAGATTTCCTTGGCTTGGTATTCGTGAATCTTCATGAGGGTTCTCTCAGGAGAAAAAGAGGGGAGGCAGACCCGGCGGCCGAGGGAAAGGTGCGAAATCTGTGCTGGCAGCGGGCATGGGACACAGCGGGGCCGACTGTATCATGGGCGTTTTCCCGTAGCTGCCGAGCCCTTCGGCCGCGCCGCGCCCGCTCCGGGCCGTGCAGACCCCCTCCCCCCCGACAGCCAGGACACCCCTCCCATGCCCCAGGTCTTCATCGATGGCGAAGCCGGCACCACCGGCCTCCAGATCCGCGAACGTCTTCAGCTGATGCCCCAGGTGACCCTGGCCAGCATCGACCCGGCCCGCCGCAAGGACCCCGAGGCCAAGCGGGCGCTGCTGTCGCAGGTCGACCTGGTGGTGCTGTGCCTGCACGACGACGCCGCCCGCGAGACGGTGGCGCTGGTCGATTCGCTCGACGGCCGCCGGCCGAAGATCATCGACGCCTCCACCGCCCACCGCACCGCCCCGGGCTGGGTCTACGGCTTTCCCGAGCTGGACGCGGGCCAGGCCGCGGCCGTCGCCGCCGCCGACCGGGTGGCCAACCCCGGCTGCTACGCCACCGGCGCCATCGCCCTGGTGCGGCCGCTGGTCGACGCCGGCCTGCTGCCGGCCGATTTCCCCGTCGCCCTGCCCTCGGTCAGCGGCTACTCGGGCGGCGGCCGGGCGATGATCGAAGCCTACGAGGCCGGCCAGGCCGCGCCCTTCGAGCTGTATGCACTGGGCCTGAAGCACAAGCACATCCCCGAGATCATGGCCTACACCGGCCTGACGCGGCGCCCGGTTTTCGTGCCCTCGGTGGGCAACTTCAAGCAGGGCATGCTGGTGCAGGTGCCGCTGCACCTCGATTTGCTGCCCGGCGCGCCCGCCGCCGCCGACCTGCACGCCGCCCTGGCCGCGCACTACGCCAGGAGCAACACGCCCGAGCAGTTCGTGAAGGTGCTGCCGGTCACCGACGACGGCAAGCTGGAGCCCGAAGCCCTCAACGACACCAACCAGCTGGAGATCCGGGTGTATCCCAACGACGACCACCACCACGCGGTGCTGGTCGCGCGCCTGGACAACCTGGGCAAGGGCGCGAGCGGTGCGGCGGTGCAGAACCTGAAGCTGATGCTGGGGATATAAGCCCGGCGCCCGGGAGCCGGGCGCGCATTCGCCAGGAAGAACATGCCTTCGCCCGGGCCCGTGCCGGGGTGCAGCACATGTCGAAGAATCGGTGCTCGGTCACGATTTCCGGCGATGGGACCCATGTCGCGTGCGGCAGCCCCATTCGTCGCCCTTCCAGAGCAAGCGAGGTACCCATGAAACCAGAGGTTCGCCCCTTCGTTCAGAACCTGAGCGCCTTGTGGGACGGCCCTGCCGTTCAAGCCGGGGCCTCGAAAGTGGCGGCGGCGGCCACCCTCGCGAACGTCGATCCCGCGCTCGCAGGCGCGCCTCCGGCGAAAGCCTGCTCCTGTCCGCCACGCCAGGCCATGGTGCCCGCAGCACCGGATGCCGGCTCCGGCGCGGGAGGTGGCGGGCCGGGCGCTTCCCCGTGGCGGCTCGGCACGGTGGCGAAGGGCGCGGCAGCCGCCCTCGGCGCAGCGTACGCCTGCGACAAGGCCGCCGATGGCTTCTTCCTGTCGACGACATCCTTGCACGACGGCAAGCATGGATTCACCAGCAACGCGCGGCTCGCGCAGGCGCAGGAAGACGCGCAGGTGTACCGCCAGCGCTTTCTCGCCAGCGCCCCGACCGACCGGATGCACGACGGCCGGCCCCCCGCCTTTGTCCGGAGGGTCGGGCACAACGAGTTCGCGACCATGACCGATTTCCGCGCGGCGACCAAGGTCCATCTGGCCGAGAGGGCGAACACCCCTGCAGCCAGAGGGTCCCTGTCGACCAGCCTGGATTGCTTCACGGGTCGGCGCATCAGGCCCGACGTGGTCGCCAGGTACAAGCCGTCGCACGTTCCCGCGGAGTTCGATCTGACGAAGAGTGCGCTGTTCGAGGAGAAGAACAAGTACGCGCTGGCGGGCGTCCCCAACGAGGAGACCGGTGCCAGCGGGTACGTCTCCCGGTCGGTAACGCGCCCGTTCGTGAACCAAGGAACGCGGCATTACCAGAACGCGTCGCAGGCCAGGGGCTTGTCACCGGCGCAGTGCTTGCAGTCGCTCGAAGCGGCCCTGAAGGACAGCGCCGCCCTCCATCCGCAGGCGCAGTTCGCCGCAGGCCAGCTCATCCTGAACCTTCGCCAGGTCTATGCCGCGGACGAGCACTGGGGCCATTCCGAAAATGTCGTGATGGCGGATTTGAAGGCGCTCGGCCTGCTGTCGCAGACGGAAACCGACAAGCTCGACGCCACCCTGTTGTTCGAAGATCCATCGAAAAGCCTGCTCAAGAGAAATACCAGCCTGGCAGGCCCGCTGCTGCAGAAGATCGACACGGGGATCCAGAGCATCCGTTTGAGAAACGATCCCGAGGCGCTTGCGGACATGAAGTCCATGGCCAGCCAGAAGAACATGGAGAACCTGCCCATCGCGCATTTCAAGCTGAACGAGGAGGGCGACGGCTTCGAGGACTGCTCGGGGCTGGGCGACTCCTTCACCTGCGCCAATGCCACCGCATGCATCAACCACGCGCGGATGATGAGCGGCGAGCCGCGCCTGTCCCCCGACGACGTCGGGGTGATCGTCGCCTGCCTCAACGCCGTGTACGACGATGCGAGCAGCGTTCGGCATACCTTGCGCGAGATCGCACGGGGATGCTTCGTGGGGGCCGGATACACCACCGAGGATGCCGACCATTTCTACGCGGACCTCTGCACACGGGCGAGCCAGGAGTTCTACGGCGGCAAGGCCTTGCCGCCCACCGTCGGCGGTGGCATCGACCCGCAGGACCGGTAACCGTCCGGACGGCCCGCTCAGGTCCGCAGGTTCGCGTTCCGGACGATCTCGGTGAAGCGCTTCCGCTCGGCATCGAGGAAGCCCGGGAAATCGACCTTGTCCATCAGGACCAGGCCCGCCTCTTCGAGCTGCGCCCGGACCTCCGCGTCCTGCAGGACGGCCCGCAGCTTCTTCTTGAGTGCACCGGCCGGGTCGGCCCGCATCTTCGGCGGCCCCAGCACGCCGAACCACACGCCCATGTCCACCTCCCGGAATACCGCGGTCTCCGACAGGGCGGGCAGCGCAGGCAGCTTGGCGCTGCGCGCCCGGCTGGTGACGGCGACGCCCTGCAGGCGCTTGTCGCGCATGGACGGCAGGGCGGTCGAGAGCACCATCACCGCGAACGGCACTTCGCCCCGCGTCACCGCCTCGATCATCTGCGCAGCTCCCGAATAGGGCACGTGGACCATCCGGGCGCCGGCCTTCTGCGCGATCAACTCGCCGGTCAGGTGCAGCGGCGTGCCCTTGCCGGACGAGGCGAACTTCGCGTTCGGATGCGAACGGACATAGGCGAGGAACGAGGCGGCGTCGGTCACCTGCGTGTCCCGGTTCGCCACCAGCACCATCGGCTGGCTGCCGACCAGCACCAGCGGCGTCATGTCGTTCAGGGGGTTCAGGCGGATCCGGCTGTCGAGCGAGCTGTTGATGCCGATCTCGCTCGGGCTGCCCATCAGCACCAGCTGCGCCAGCGGCGGTGCCAGCGCGATCTGCACCGCCGCGATCATGCCGCTGGCGCCCGGAACGTTCTCGACCTGGGTCGGCTGGGCCTGCCGCGACAGGCCCGCTGCCACGGTCCGGGCCACCAGGTCGACGCTGCCGCCCGCCGCATAGCCGACCAGCATCCTGAGCCCCGGCTCCGCCGCCTGCGCACCCCCGACCCAGGGACCCAGCAGCGCGGCCGATGCGGAACCGATCAGGGTGCGACGCGAGAGGGTGGTTTTCACGGTATCTGCCTGGAGTGGGAAGGTCCGATGCTCGCGGCTGGGACCGGGCCCGCGTGTGCCGTTTCGGCACAGGTCGATGCTTCTTTCAGAAGGTCGCTCCTGGTGCGGGGGCGATCCGCCCTCCGTGTGCGCGCTCCGCGGCGCCGGGGCGTCGCGACCCGCCTGCCGGGAATCACGCCGGCCGGCGCTCGGCCACGGCGGGGCAGTCCCGGCGGAAATCGAAGGGCCGTTGCTGGAAAACCGCCGATGATGCGAGACGCCAGTTCGGGAACGCCACCCGCAGCGTGGTGGTGCCGGCAGGCATGTCGACCCGCAGCCGCGGATCACCGCAGGTGCGGCCGGGGACCACGGGCTCCCATGTCTGCGGCGCGGCCTCCGATGCCCGGTGCACCACCATGCCGGGGGCCAGGAACACCGGCAGCATGGCGTCCGCAGCGGTGGCGCATTGCACGGTCCAGTGCCCCACCGTGCGTTCACGCCCGGGCCCGACGGCATCGCGCGGCGAGGCATCTATCCTGCAGGGCTGCGCGGGCATGGCGGCCATCCAGTCCTGCGCCTGCCGCTGGGCCTCCCAGAGCGAGTGGCCGGTCACCCAGTCGACCCTGGGCAGGAATTCTCCGAAAGCCCAGTATTCGTTCTCCTGGTAGTTACCGGCGATTTGCTGGGGCGAGTACCAGGGGTAGCGCGACCCGTGCCACCACATCTTGGCCTCTGCGGTGGAGAGCGTCACCCCGAGCGCCAGGACCAGTCCCGCCGCCAGGCCACGCTGTCCGAAACGCGCGGCGAGGGCGTCGGCCACCTCCGCCAGAGCGATGCCCGCGCACACCAGCATCGCCACCGTGAGAAAGGCGAGCAGCCGCCAGGAGAACTGCAGAAAGGCCGCGCCCGGCACCACGTCGTAGACCCAGAGGGCGGAGGGGGTCTGCAGCCAGCCCATCACCGCGATCGTGGCCACGAGAAACGCCGCGAGCATGCGGCGATCCGGCGCCGACGTCGCATCGGCATCCGCCGCCGACGGCCGGCGCCGGACCGCGAACACCAGAAACACCGGCAGCAGCAGCCAGAGCGCAAGGTCGATCTGCCAGGTCATTCCCAGCGCGTCGCCCCAGCGCCAGTTCGCGTTCCAGAGGAACTCGCGCCAGGAGAGGGTGTTCATCCGCGGGACGAAGATCGGCGGGATGCTGAGGCGCTCGACCCGGTTGAAACGCGCCATCGCGGCCATCGGGAGCAGGAACGGCGCGGTGAAGAGAAATGCCAGCGCCGCGCTGGTCAGCATAGGACCGACCCAGCGCCGAATGTGCTTGCCCCATCGCATCGCCCCCAGCACGCAGGCGATCGCCAGCGGCACCAGCGTGAACAGTCCCAGCGTGCTGTGCGCCAGCGCCAGCAGGCCGAGGGCGGCGCCGATCCAGACCTCCCACACCCCGCGCTGCATCAGCCGGGCGCACCAGCCGAAGATCCACGGCAGGAGCATCATCGCCGCGAACTCGGCGCTGGCGCCCCGGACGAGCCAGTCGGTGGTCGCGTAATTGGTGACGGGGAGCATCGCCGCCACCAGCCACTGCAGCGCGCGGTGCCGGGGACCGAGGAACTGCCGCAGGCAGAACACCATGCCGCAGATGCCGGCGAGCATGAAGAGCGCGATCGGCAGCACGAGCGCCGTCTTGGTGTGGCCGGTCACCGCGAGGACCGCGGTCGACAGATACAGGTGCAGCTTGTGGTAGAGGACCAGCATCGGCGAGCCGAATCCCCCTTGCTGGTGGGTGGACCAGACCGGTAGCCAGCTGCCGGCCTGCCACTGCCCCAGAAGCGCCGCCATCCGCGACACCGGCGCCAGGCCGTCGTGGTTGTGCGGCCAGCCGCGGTGCGACATCACCGGAACCAGCAGCAACGCGATCCAGACGCCTGCCGCCAGGAGCGCCCACCAGACCCACGGTGCCGATGCGACACCGACCTGACGACGGCACGACGAAGTGGATTTCACGGGATCTGCATGGAAGGAAGAAGCCCCATGCGCGCGGCGGGCACGGGCCGGTGTGTGCCGCTTCGGCACAGGGCGGTGCGTTTTGTGGACGGGCGTGCCCGGACGGAAGACCTGACGCCCCGAATCGGACACCGAGCCCGTTCGGCGCCCCGCATCCTACAAGCAATCCCGGCGGAAATCGAAGGGCTGCCGCCGAAAGGCTGCCGCCGATGCCGACGCCCATGTCGGAAAGATCACCCTGACCGTGCTGGTCCCGGCGGGCATGTCGAGTCTCATGCGCGGATCGCTGCAAGTGCGGCGGGGTTCGATACGTTGCCAGGCGTGTGGCGGCGCATCCGCCCGCTGGAGGTGCACCTGTATGCCTGGCGCCAGGTAGAGGCGCAGCCACGCGGGCTGGGCACGTTCGCAATCCACCGTCCAGTAGCCCGCCGTTCTTTCCTTTTCCGGCCCTTCGGTATCGAGTGGAGAACGGCTTATCTTGCACCCCTGCTCCGGCAGCGCCCGAAACCACTCGCCGGATCGCGCCTGCGCGTCGTGCATGGAATGGCCGATTGTCCAGTCCACCTTGGGCAGGAATTCTCCGTTGGCCCAGTATTCGTTGGCCTTCAGCGTCTCTGCGATGTCCTGGGGCGAGAACCACGGGTAGCGCGTCTTGTGCCACCACATTTTTGCCTCGGCAGCAGAGAACGTCACCAGGAGTGCAAGCCCCAGCCCCGCAGCGAGGCCCCGGCGTCCGAACCGCGCACCGAGCACATCCGAAATCTCCGCCAGGGCAATACCGGCACATACCAGCGTGGCGACCGTGAGAAAAGCCAGCAGCCTCCAGGAGAACTGCAGCAGAGCGGCGCCCGGCACCACGTCGTACACCCAGAACGCGGAGGACGTCTGCAGCCACCCCATGACGGCGATGGTGGCCAGAAGAAACAGCGAGAGCGCACGCCGGTCCCCCGCAGACCGGGTTTCTCCACTGCACGGCCACGGACTGCGTCTGAAAAGGAAAAGCAGCAGCAGGGGCGACAGCAGCAAGAGCGCCAGATCGATCTGGTAGTTCATGCCGTACGGGTCACCCCAATGCCAACTCGTATTCCAGAAGAACTCGGTCCAGGGCACCTTGTTCATCCGGGGCACGAAGTGCGGGGGAATGCTCAGACGCTCGATCATGTTGAAACGCGCCATAGCGGCCATCGGCAGCACGAAAGGCCCGACCACCAGCAGCCCCAGCAGAAGGCTGACGACCATGGGCTTGATCCAGCTGCGGAGGTGCGTGCGCCACCGCACTGCGGCCACCGCGCAGGCCACGCCGAGCGGCAGCAGGGCGAACATCCCCAGGGTGCTGTGGGCCAGCGCCAGCAGACCCATGGCCAGCCCGATCCAGACCTGCCACACCCCTCTGAACAACAAGCGCGCACACCACCCGAAGACCCAGGGCAGGATCATCATCGCGGCAAATTCTGCTACGGCTCCCCGGACAAACCAGTTGAAGCTGGCGTAGTTGGTCGCCGGGAGCATCGCGGCGACCACCCACTGCAGCATGCGATGCCTGGGGCCCAGGAACTGCCGCAGGCAGAACACCATGCCGCCGATGCCCGTCAGCATGCACAACGCGATGGGCAACACCAGGGCGGTCTTGACGTGCCCGGTCACCGCCAGGATGGCGGTCGACACATACATGTGCAGCTTGTGGTAGAGCACCACCATCGGCGACCCCAGACCGTCTTGCTGGTGGGTGGACCACACCGGCAGCCAGTGACCCGCCTGCCATTGGCCCAGAAGAGCGGCCATCCGCGACACGGGTGCCAGGCCGTCATGGTTCTGGGGCCAGCCGCGGTGCGACATCACGGGGACCAGAAGCAAGGCGATCCACACCAGGGTGGCCGCCAGCGCGAGCCAGGTCCACCATGCGGGCGCAGCACGCGTGGCCGGATGACCTGCAGGGACCTGCTGCACCGAAAGAAGATCGCCGCCGTTCGACAGGGCGTCGGCCGGTCCCGAGGAGGAGGAGGGTCTTGCAGGAATCATGGCAGTTCTGACCCATCGCGCGCGGGAGCTTTGCAGGTTGTCGATCGATGGGCGGCCACCCACAGGCCGATCTGGCCCAGCAGCGCCACCACCAGCAAATCAAGCGCCAGCTGGGCCGCCCACAGGTGCTTGCTCAGGTCGCGTATGCCTTCGCCCATCAGCGAGACCACCGCCTGCGTGACCCCGAACACCGCGAGGAACAGGATGGTGGGCGCCAGCGGCGCGCCGCCGGATCTGCCAAGCATCCACGGCAGCACCAGGCCGACCAGCAGCAGCGGCACGGCCAGCGGCGTCACGATCCTCTCGCGCCAGGCCGTGAGCTGCATCAACGCTGCGCCGGGCCCGTAGTCGGCACCCGCGGGCGCCACATAGAAAAGGTCGCGGAACACATGGAAGTAGCCGACGGTGAAATGGGCCGGCATGGCGTAGACCGACAGCCGCCACAGCGTCAGCGGATCGGCCAGATACGGCGCCAGCACGTCGCGCATGCGCTGGGGCGATTCGCGGTAGCAGCTGACGCCCTTGCGGTAGGGCCGGCTGCCGCCGGGCCCGTCCGCCCGCACCCCCCAGGCGTCGATGCCGACGCAGGCCTGCTGGTGCGGTGTCAGGCCCAGGGCCTGCAGCTGCGCCGGCGTCTGCACCAGATAGGACCCGAAATAGGTGGACTGGTGGTAGTTGAGTTGCGCGTACGGGTTGTGCAGGGCCGGCAGCACGCACAGGGCCTGGCCCGCCAGCACCAGCGCGACGAAGCGCCGCGGAACGGCCCGCTCCCGGCCGCGGCCCATCGCCAGCAGGCAGGCCAGCGCCAGAAGCGGCAGATAGAAGTACTGGGGCTTGGCCAGTCCCGCGCCGACGGACGCCGCGACGATCCACAGGCCCGCGCCCCTGCGCGGCCACCGGAGCATGGCGGCCAGCAGCACCGGGAAGAAGAGGAAGAAGAACACTTCCGAATAGAAGGACTTCAGCATCCCGATGTTGTGCGCCTGGAAAACGGCCAGCGCCAGAAGGCCGAATGCCGCGGCCTGCACCCGGTAGCGGGCCTGGAACGGCCGTGCGTAGAACGACGCGATCAGGTAGAGGGTGGCCGCCACCACGGCCTTGGCGGGAAGCGACACGGTGCTCAGGTGGAAGCGGTCCGACACCGCCCGAGCCGCAGCGCCCCAGGCGCGAAACCCATAGGCCGCCAGGTCGAAGCGCTCCACCGGATGGAATCCCTCGGCACGAAAATCCCAGCGCATCTGGGAAGGCTCGCCGATGCCGCCCGCGGGAAACCGCAGCATGCCGCCGACCGCCCGCGCGAAGTCGCCCTGGTCGCGAAAGCTGATGTATTCCGAGAGGTAGATGAGCAGGGCCGCGAGGCCTACGGCATAGGCCGCATACAGCCGTGCCGGCGTGAACCACCCCGCGGCGAGACCCGCAGGAAAAACCATGTGCCTACTCTCTGGATGCCACCGCATGTCGCCCTCGTCCCCTGCTACGCCAGCGACTGCCCCAGCCGGCGCAGGAAACCTTCGCAGGCCTCCAGCTGGTCGAGCGCGACGAACTCGTCGGGCTTGTGGGCGTGCTCGATGTGGCCCGGGCCGCAGATGACGGTGGGGATGCCGGCCTGCTGGAACAGGCCGCCTTCGGTGCCGTAGGCGACCTTGCGGGTGGCGCGGTCGGTGGTCAGCGCGCGGGCCAGGGCGACGATCGCCTCCTGCTCGGCGGTCTCCATGCCGGGGGCCGAGGCGCCGCAGGTGATGTCAATGCCGGCCCCGGCGTATTCCTTCCGCATCGTCGGCAGCAGTTCGTCCTGCACGTACTGCTCGACCTGGGCGTGGATGCTGTCGACCGACATGCCCGGCAGGTTGCGGAACTCGTACTGGAACTCGCACAGCTCGGGAATCGTGTTGACCGCGATGCCGCCCTGGATCTGGTTGGTGGTGAGGGTGGTGAAGGGCACGTCGAAGAATTCGTCGTACGGGCCGTGGGCGCGGTAGTGGTCGGCGATGTCGCGGATGCGGCAGATCAGCCGGGCGGCGTATTCGATCGCGTTGCAGCCGCGCGGGGTGAGCGACGAGTGCGCCGCCTTGCCGTGCACCCGGCAGCGGTAGAGGTTGATGCCCTTGTGGGCCACCACCACCTGCATGCCGGTGGGCTCGCCCACCACGCAGCCTTCGGCCCGCAGGCCGCGTTGCTTCAGCTCGGCCAGCATCACCGGCGCACCGACGCAGCCCACTTCCTCGTCGTACGAGTAGGCCAGGTGGATCGGCTTCCGGCGCGGCATCGCCAGAAATTCGGGCACCAGGGCCAGGGTGGTGGCGATGAAGCCCTTCATGTCGGCCGAGCCGCGGGCGTACAGCTTGCCGTCGCGCTCGTCGATCCGGAACGGGTCGCTGCTCCAGTCCTGCCCGTCGACCGGCACCACGTCGGTGTGGCCCGACAGCACGATGCCGCCTTCGGTGCGGCCGTCGGTGGCGGGCAGGGTGGCGAAGAGGTTGGCCTTGCGGCCGTCGGGCGAGGCGATGACCTCGGCGCGCACGCCGTGCACAGCCAGGCCCTCGCGCACGGAGTCGATCAGGTCGAGATTGGAGTTGCGGCTGGTCGTGTCGAAGGCGACCAACTGTTCCAGCCATTGGCGGGTATTCATGGACGGAGGCACCGGGGTAAAAAAGCCGCCAGTGTAGGCCGGCGCCCCCGCCGTGGCGCGCGCCCGGGTTCTCGCCGGCCGCCCCGCCCGACGGCCGAACCACCGCGCCGCCGCGCGCTACCGGTTGGTGAAGCTCGCGTTGCCCAGCCCGGTGCCGACCGTCAGTACCGCCCAGCGCTTCACATCGTTCATGAACGGCAGCTCCGACAGGCCCTGCACCACCGCGTCGTTGTGCAGCCGTACCTGGGTCGGCTCGCCGCCGATGCGCGGCAGCTTCTCGCACAGGTGGCGCGGCAGGTGGAACCGGGTGCTTTCCCAGTTGCCGGGCAGGTTCTGGGTTCCGCCGGCGATCGAGCCGTCGGGCCGTACCATGCCCGGGCAGGCCACGCCGATGAAGGGCGAGAGCCGGATGCCGTCGTGCTTGGCCTCGCGGATCAGGTTCTCCAGCATGCCGGCGATGCCCTGGACCAGGTCGTCGCGCTTCTTCACCTCCTCGTCGTCGGCATGGCCCCATTTGTCGCGGCCGACCACCTCGGCGCGGGTCAGGTCGGGGCCGTGTCCGCGCACCCGCACGATGCCGCAGCGCACGTTGGTGCCGCCGATGTCGACCGCCAGCATCGCGTCGTGCCGCTCCAGCACCTCGGCGGGCGCCACGTGCAGCCAGCCGATCAGGCCGCCCTCGTCGGCATGGTGGTGCAGGGTGCGCACCGAGACGCCGGCCTTCGCCTCGGCCAGCAGCTCGGCGGCGCGGCCCACCGCCCGCTTGCCCAGCGCGCTCTGCTGGAATCCGCCGCCGATCACCACACGCTCGACGCCCTGCCACGACTTCTGCCGCTGGAAGCGGCGCACCACCTGGGCCAGCTGCACCGCGTAGTCTTCCGAGGCGGCGCGGATGGCCGCGGCCGCCGGCCCGCCCTCGGCCAGCAGCTCGTCGAGCCGGCGCTTGCCGATCTCGGCGGTCGGCTTGGTGCCGAAGGCGTCGTGGCCGTCGTTCATCTCGGTGAACAGGGTGCGCCAGAGGTCGAGCATCTTGCCGAAGGCGGTGCGGCTGGCGCGGTCGCCGTAGAAGCCGTCGGTCTCGCTGTCGCGCACCTCCAGGCTGTAGCTCTCGATGGTGACGGCGGGCAGGGCCAGGTCGCCGTGGACCGGGGGCGCCACGCCGGTGCGGGTGTCGTCGGCGGCATCTTGGGTGGAGGAAGAATCGTTGCGCGCGGAAGAGGGCATGGGCGGTGTCCGGGGTGTGGAGGGAGGAAGCGCGATGCGGGCACTGTCCCGGAGGGCCCGGGGCCGCATCGCATGCCGACAGCATGACCGACAAGTGCCGCCCGGCTGCATCCAAAAGCAAGGCGCTCCCTCTGCCTACGCGCCGCACCGGTCCGCACCGACACGGCAGGCCCTGCGCGCCCGCACCCTCGGGGCTGTCCGGCCCGCACACCTACGTGGTACGTGCCGTGGCCGGCGGCGGGGCGATCGCACCGCCGCGAACACTCCGTCATCACCGCCCCAAAAGGAAACCACCATGGCCGTCAAGACCCTCGAAGACCTGTTCGTCCACGCACTGTCGGACGTCTACAGCGCGGAAAAGCAGCTGACCAAGGCGCTGCCCAAGATGGCCCGCGCCGCGACCAACCCTGCGCTGGCCGCCGCCTTCACCCTCCACCTGGAAGAAACCCAGGGCCAGATCGAGCGGATCGACCGTGCGGTGGAAGCCACCGGCATCAAGTTGAAGCGCATCAAGTGCGCAGCGATGGAAGGCCTGGTCGAGGAAGGCGAAGAGATGATCGAGGAAGTGGAGAAGGGCCCGGTGCTCGACGCCGGCCTGATCGGCGCGGCCCAGAAGGTCGAGCACTACGAGATCGCCACCTACGGCACCCTCTGCGCCCTGGCCAAGCAGCTCGGCTACACCGAAGCGATGCAGCTGCTGCGGGAGACGCTGGAAGAAGAAAAGTCCACCGACGAGAAGCTGACCCTGCTGGCTGAAGGCGGCGGCAATGCCGCGGCGGCCGATGCGGACGGCGAATCGGACGAGGATTCGGCGCCCGCCCGCCGCGCCCCCGCCAAGAGCTCCAAGGCGCCTGCCGGAGCGGCGGCCAAGACCCAGGTGCCCGCCACCCGCAAGGCCCCGGCCCGCAAGACCTGACCGACGGCCCGGCGGCCCGGCCGCCGTTGCTACGAAATAGATAGCTGCATGCCGGCGCGCAACGCCGGCTGCGGCTGTTTTTCATTCCAGAACAGGAGTTCCGATGCCCGCACAGCCCGCGCCCGCCCTTGCCCTGCACCACGACACCGCCGCCCAACGCTTCGAAGCGCAGCGCGAGGGCCGCACCCTGGGCCACCTGGCCTACGAGACCGCCGCGGACGGCGCGCTGGTGATCACCCACACCATCGTGCCGCCGGAGCATGCCGGACAGGGCGTCGCCAGCTTCCTGGCGCGCGGGGTGCTCGACGATGTCCGGACCCGCGGCCTGCAGGTGGTGCCCGAGTGCAGTTTCGTGGCCGGCTGGCTGCAGCGCCATCCCGACTACCTGCCGCTGGTGCAGCCGGCGGCGCGGGAGCGGCTGGGCTTGTAGCGTCGAGCGTCCGGCGTGGGCACGGTGCCTTCCGCGGCTCCGCCCGAGGCATGCTCTTTGCATGGAAGGCGACTCCATCACCAGGAGCCTTTTTCCATGAGCCGCAACGACGTCACCGAGAAAATCATCACCGCCAAGGTCCTCAAGGGGATCAGCTGGGCCAGCGTGGCCGAGCAGGTGGGCCTGTCGAAGGAATGGACCACCGCCGCCTGCCTGGGCCAGATGACGCTGACCGCCGAGCAGGCCGCCACCATCGGCGGCATCTTCGACCTGAGCGCCGACGACCAGAAATGGCTGCAGGTGGTGCCGTACAAGGGCTCGCTGCCCACCCCGGTGCCGACCGATCCGCTGATCTACCGCTGGTACGAGCTGGTGAGCGTCTACGGCACCACCATCAAGGAACTGATCCACGAGGAGTTCGGCGACGGCATCATGAGCGCGATCGACTTCTCGATGGACATGCAGCGCCAGGAAGACCCGAAGGGCGACCGGGTGCGGGTGGTGCTGTCGGGCAAGTTCCTGCCGTACAAGACCTACTGAGCCCGCCCGCGGGCGGCCCGCACCGGCGGGATGGCCTCCCGGGCTGACACGCGATGGGCGTCTGGCCGTACACCGGCTGCGGCGCGGCGGGCCCAGTCTTGCGGCATTCCTGCGGCGGCCTTGCCTGGTCGGCATCGCCGCCGCGCCTGTCTGCCCTTGCCGGAGCCCCGCCATGTCCCCTTCCACCGCCCTCTCCTCCTGCCTGCTCGCCGCGCTGGCCTTCACCGCCGCTGCCGCCCACGCGGCCAACGAGGCGAGCCACCCGGCCGCCCCCGAGCGCAGCCAGCGCGCCCAGGCCGACAAGCCGGGCGCCCGCAACAACAACCCCGAGGGCGAAGGCACCACCAAATCGGCGCCCTCGGCCATCAGCAAGGCCGACCGCGACTTCGTCACCAAGGCGGCCGGCTCCTCGCTCTACGAGATGGAAGCCGCCCGGCTCGCCGAATCGCGCGCCGCCGATCCCAAACTCAAAGCCTTCGCCCAGACCCTGCAGCGCGACCACCAGCGCGCGATGGACGGCCTGAAGCAGATCTCGCTCGACCACAACTACCCGCTGCCGGAGCACGCCCCGGAAGACAAGGCCGCGATCCTGGGGCGGCTGCAGTCGCTCTCGGGCAAGGAGTTCGACACCGTGTTCCGGCTGCAGGTGGGCATCGAGGACCACAAGGACGACATCAAGCTGATGGAGCGGGCCCGCCGCGCCAGCCGCACGCCCGACATCCGCGCCTGGATCGACCGGTCGCTGCCGGTGATGCGCCGCCACTTGGAACAAGCACAGGCGATGTAGCCGCACCGGCCGGGCGGTCTTGCGGCGCCGGGCCAGAATGCAGCCCAGGCCGCGCGGCACGTCCGCCACGCGCTCCCCCACCGACCTTTTTCCGGATGCCCGCCATGCACGATCTCTCCGCCTTCCCGATCACCGCCAAGTGGCCCGCGCAGCGCCCCGAGGTCCTGCAGCTCTACTCGCTGCCGACGCCCAACGGGGTGAAGGTGTCGATCCTGCTGGAAGAGACCGGCCTGCCGTACGAGCCGCACCTGGTCGATTTCGGGCAGAACGACCAGACCTCCGCCGCCTTCCTCTCGCTCAATCCCAATAACAAGATCCCGGCGATCCTCGATCCCGACGGCCCGGGCGGCCGGCCGCTGGCGCTGTTCGAATCCGGCGCGATCCTGGTCTACCTGGCAGAGAAGACCGGCCAGTGCATTCCCACCGATGCCGCCGGCCGCTACGAGACGCTGCAGTGGCTGATGTGGCAGATGGGCGGCGTCGGGCCGATGTTCGGCCAGCTGGGCTTCTTCCACAAATTCGCCGGCAAGGACTACGAGGACAAGCGCCCGCGCGACCGCTACGTGGCCGAGTCGAAGCGGCTGCTGGCGGTGTTGGAGAAACGCCTGCAGGGCCGCGACTGGATCATGGGCGACGCGTTCACCATCGCCGACATCGCGGTGCTGCCCTGGGTGCGCAACCTGGTCGGCTTCTACGAGGCGCGCGAACTGGTCGGCTTCGACGATTTCCCCGAGGTGCAGCGGGTGCTGGCGGCCTTCGTGGCCCGGCCTGCAGTGGCACGCGGGCTGGAGATTCCGAAGCGGGCGTAAGCGGCCGCAACTGTCTGCCGCCACGCCACGCCATGCCCGCATCGTCCCGCCCTTCCTCCCGCCGGCAACTGCTGGGCACCGCTGCGGCGCTCGGCAGCGTTCCGCTGACCTGGCTTGCATCGGACGCCCGGGCACGGACGCCCGCCCCTCCCGTGCCGGCCAACCCACCGCAACGCATGACCACCCGCCCCATCCCCTCTACCGGCGAGGCGCTGCCGGTGGTCGGCTGCGGCACCTACATCGGCTTCGACGTGGCGGCAGACCGTGCCGCCTACGCGGAGCTGCCCGGCGTGCTGCAGGCGCTGTTCGACGCGGGCGGATCGGTGCTCGACAGCTCGCCGATGTACGGCCGGGCCGAGGCCGCCACCGGCGAGCTGCTGGCCGCCGCCGGCAGCCGGCCGCGCGCCTTCGTCGCCACCAAGGTCTGGACCACCGGCCGCGCGGCCGGCATCGCGCAGATGGAGCAGTCCTTCGCCCGGCTGCGCACCCCGCGCATCGACCTGCTGCAGGTCCACAACCTGCTCGACTGGCGCACCCAGCTGGCCACGCTGCGCGACTGGAAGGCGGCGGGCCGGGTGCGCCATGTGGGCATCACCCACTACACGCCGTCGGCCTACCCGGAGGTCGAGGCGGTGCTGCGGGCCGAGCCGCTGGATTTCCTGCAGATCAACTACGCGCTGGACGACCGGGCCGCTGCCGAGCGCCTGCTGCCGCTGGCCCGGGAGCGCGGCGTGGCGGTGATCGTCAACCGGCCGTTCGGCGGCGGCGGGCTGCTGCGCCGGCTGCGGGCCGAGCCGCTGCCCGGCTGGGCCGCGGAGATCGGCTGCACCAGCTGGGCGCAGGTGCTGCTGAAGTTCGTGCTGAGCCACCCGGCCGTCACCTGCGCGATTCCCGGCACCGCCCGGCCCGAACACATGCGGGACAACGTGGCGGCCGGCGTCGGCCCCTTCCCCGATGCGGCGTTCTGGCGCCAGCATGCCGATGCGCTGCGCCTTTGAGCGCGACAGGCGGTCGCCTTTTCTGCGGGCAGCGCCTTTTGCTATCTAATTGATAGCTAGAAGCCGACGTACGGCGCCGGCCACGGGCACCTTTTGCTCTCTATTTCGTAGGGGAGGGCGTGCCGGCTGCCATCGGCTTCGCTCCTCCGTGCCGCATGCGGCCTTGTCCTGCGCGGCCCTGCCCGCCCCACCCGGATACTGCCGCCCATGTCCGAAAAACTTCGCTTCCTGCTGAGCAGGCTGTTCCGCAAGACCTGGTGGCGCTGTGCCCTGTTCTCCCTCTTCGCCTTTCTGGCGGTGGCGCTGTCGGCGGTGATCGGCCCGTCGATCCCGCAGAGCGTGGCGATGCAGCTCGGCTCGGAGTCGATCGACAGCCTGCTCAACATCCTCGCCTCCAGCATGCTCACCGTGGCGATCTTCTCGGCCACGACGATGGTGGCCTCGTTCTCGGCCGTCTCCAACAGCGCGACGCCCCGCGCCTCGCAGCTGCTGATCGAGGACAGCACGGTACAGAACACGCTGGCCGCCTTCATCGGCGCTTTCCTCTACAGCGTGATCGCCCTGGTCGGGCTGCATGCGCATGTCTACGGCGAGGGCGGGCGGCTGGTGCTGTTCGGCTTCACACTGGCGATACTCGTCTTCGTGGTGGTGGTGCTGCTGCGCTGGATCGACTACCTCTCGGTGCTCGGCCGCCTGGGCGAGACGATCCGGCGGGTGGAGCTGGCCACGCAGCAGGCGATGGTCCAGCGCCTGGCCAAGCCGTGGCTCGGCGGCCGGCCGCAACCCGACGGTGCCCGCGGCCGGCATGCGGTGCAGGCGCCCACCACCGGCTTCGTGCAGCATGTCTCCATGGACCTGCTGCAGCGCCGCGCCGAGGCGCTGGGCACCACCCTGCACCTGCATGTGCTGCCCGGCGCGTTCGTCGAGCCCTCGGTGGTGCTGGCCAGCTGCGACACGCCGCTGGACGAGGACGACCGGCAGGCCATCGCCGACGCGCTGGTGATCGGCAGCGGCCGCAGCTTCGACCACGATCCGCGGTTCGGCCTGGTGGTGATGGGCGAGATCGCGGCGCGGGCGATGTCGGCCTCGGTCAACGACCCGGGCACCGCGCTCGACGTGATGGCCACCGCGGTGAAGACGCTGGTGTACTGGATCGAGACGCAGCGCACCGGCGTGGAAGGCGCCGCCGGGACGGGCAGCGCCGAGGACGCGACGCCGGGCCCCGAGTTCGACCGGGTCAGCGCCCCGGCGCTGCGCGAGGCCGGCATGGTCGAGGACGTCTTCGCGCCCCTGGCCCGCTACGGCGCCGAGGCGGTCGAGGTGGGCGTGGTGCTGCAGCGGGCGCTGGCCTCGCTGCGGCGGATGGACCATGCGCCGTTCAACGGGCCGCTGGAGGACCTGTCGCGCTACGCCATCGCCCGGGCCGAGCATGCGGGGGCGATGCCCTACGACGTCCAGCTGCTGCGCGACGCAGCTGCGGCCGGTGGCAGGGCCGTCTGACAAGCACTGCGGTATCGTGCGGACCCGGCAGCCAAGGCCTGCCCCCACTGCAACCCCGGCGGTGCCCGCACCGCCGCATTCCGCCCGGAGCCCGCATGAGCACCAAGCCGCCCCTGCCCCCGTTCACCGCCGAAACCGCCGCGCAGAAGGTGCGCATGGCCGAGGACGCCTGGAACAGCCGCGACCCCGACCGCGTCGCCCAGGTCTACACCGAGGACACCCGCTGGCGCAACCGCGCCGAGTTCCCGGTGGGCCGCGACGCAGTGCGGGCCATGCTGCAGCGCAAGTGGGCCCGCGAGCTGGACTACCGCCTGGTCAAGGACCTGTGGGCCTTCGGCGGGAACCGCATCGCGGTGCGCTTCGCCTACGAATGGCACGACGACTCAGGCCACTGGTACCGCAGCTACGGCAACGAGAACTGGGAGTTCGATGCCGACGGCCTGATGCAGCGCCGCTTCGCCAGCATCAACGACCTGCCGATCGCCGCGGCCGACCGCCGGTTCCACTGGCCGCTGGGGCGCCGGCCCGACGACCACCCGGGGCTGGAGGCGCTGGGGCTCTAGCCGCCCTCGTCCGGCCGGGCGGCCGCGCAGCGATCACGGCTCCCGGATCGCCTCGACCTGCACCCGCAGGTGCACCAGCGGCTTGAAGCCCATGTCGAGCCCGAAGCCGATGCCGAAATCGCTGCGGTTGAAACTGCCGCGCGCATCGGCGCCGCAGGTCTCGCGCTTGTTGATCGGGTGCTCCTGCACGCACTTGAAGTGCACGATCTGCAGCCGCACCGGCCGGGTCACGCCGTGCAGCGTCAGCTCGCCGCGCAACTCGCGCGGGGCGCCGCCGGCGAAGTTGGCGAAGGCGCCCCGGTACGTGGCGGTGGGGAATTGCGCGGCGTCGAAGATGTCGGCGGCCAGTGCATGGCGGTTCATCTCCTCGTGGCCGAAATCGACCGAGGCGATGTCGATCTTCAGGTCCACCGTGCCGCGCTGGGCGGCGGCGTCCAGCACCACCGTGCCGCCGGTGCTGTTGAACTTGCCGCGCCAGGTAGACAGGCCCATGTGGTCGGCCTCGAAGCTGGGATAGGTGTGGCTGGCGTCGATCGCGTAGGTGACCGGGGCGGCGTGGGCGGTGGCGACGGCGGCGGTGGCGGCCAGGGCCAGAAGGAGTGCTTTCACGGGTCGGGCCTCGCGGATCGGGTGGACGGCCGGCCAGTCTACGGGCGGTACGCGGGCGGCACGCAACACGATGAAAGCGCGCGCCGCACCGGGCAGCGCGGTGCGGCGCCGTCGCCCGCGCGACGGCGCCGCGCCCGGCGGGCTCGCAGAATCGACGGGATGGGAACCCTCTACCTCGTGCGCCACGGCCAGGCTTCTTTCGGCGCGGACGACTACGACGTGCTGAGCCCGCTGGGCCACCGGCAGGCGCGGCGGCTGGGCGACTACTGGCGCGGCAAGGGCCTGGTCTTCGAGGCCGCCTACACCGGCACGCTGCGCCGCCACCGCGAGACCTTCGCCGGCATCGCCGCCGGGCGGGGGGCGGGGCCGGCGGCCGAAGAGCGGCCCGCGCTGAACGAGTACGACGCCGCCGCCGTCGTCGCCACCGTGCACCCCGACCCGCTGCCGCCGGCCCGCACGCCCGAGCAGTACCGCCACCACTTCCGGCTGCTGCGCGACGGCCTGGCCCGCTGGATGGACGGCAGCGCGCAGCCGGCGGGCATGCCCGCCTTCGCCGACTTCTCGGCCGGCATCGCCGGGGTGCTGGACGAAGTGCGCACCCGGCACACCGGCAACGTGCTGGTGGTCAGCAGCGGCGGGCCGATCGCCACCGCGGTGGGCCAGGTGCTGGGCACGCCGGCGGCCACCACGGTCGAGCTGAACCTGCGGATCCGCAACTGCGCGGTGACCGAGCTGGTCTTCACCCCCCGGCGCCACGCGCTGCTGAGCTTCAACACGCTGCCGCACCTGGACGCGGAAGAGCACCGGGATTGGCACACCTTCGCCTGAAGACCGGGCGCATCGGCCGCGCGGGTCCCGAAGCGGTACGGCGCGTAGGTCGATGCCCACAGGCAGGCGGCGCACCCCGCTCTGGCGCCGTGCCTGCACCGCCCCGAACAATGGCCGTACCGACCCTGCCCACCGGGCACCACGATGACATGCCGCCGAGCAGAAGGATCCCCATGGACCAGGCCGTTGCTTCCCCGCGCCCCGCGCCCGCCACCGCGCTTCTTCCCCCCACCCAGACCCTGCGCTTCGTACTCAACGGCCACCCGACCCAGGTGGACGTGGCGCCGTGGACCACCCTGCTCGACCTGCTGCGCGAAGACCTGCAGTGCAGCGGCACCAAGAAGGGCTGCGACCACGGCCAGTGCGGCGCCTGCACCGTGCTGGTGGACGGCCGGCGGATCAACGCGTGCCTGACGCTGGCGCTGATGCACGAGGGCGCCGAGGTCACCACCATCGAAGGTCTGGCGAAGGACGAGGCGCTGCATCCGCTGCAGCAGGCCTTCATCGACCACGACGCCTTCCAGTGCGGCTACTGCACGCCGGGCCAGATCTGCTCGGCCGTCGGCCTGATGAACGAAGGCCATGCGCACGGTGCGGAGGATGTGCGCGAGCAGATGAGCGGCAACGTCTGCCGCTGCGGCGCCTATGCCGGCATCGTCTCGGCGGTGGTGCAGGTGATCCGGCAGCAGCCGGCCTCCGTCCCGGGCGCGCCGAACGCAGGGGAGGCCGCACGATGAACCCGTTCGCCTTCGAACGCGCCACCACCGCCGCCGACGCGGTGGCCCGCGCAGGCACCTCCCACCGCGAGGTGCGCTTCATCGCCGGCGGCACCAACCTGCTCGACCTGATGAAGGAAGGGCTGACCGCGCCCGACACGCTGGTCGACATCAATGCCCTGCCGCTGGGCGGCATCGAGGACATCGACGGCGGCGGCCTGCGCATCGGCGCGCTGGCCCGCAATGCCGACACCGCCTGGCACCCGGCGGTGCAGCAGCGCTACCCGCTGCTCGCCCAGGCGCTGCTGGCCGGCGCCTCGCCGCAGCTGCGCAACATGGCGACCACCGGCGGCAACCTGCTGCAGCGCACCCGGTGCTACTACTTCTACGACGCGTCGGTGCCGTGCAACAAGCGGCAGCCCGGCAGCGGCTGTCCGGCCATCGGCGGCGTCAACCGCATCCACGCGATCCAGGGCGCGAGCGAATCCTGCATTGCGGTGCACCCGTCCGACATGTGCGTGGCGATGGCCGCGCTCGACGCCACGGTGCAGGTGCAGGGCGCGCACGGCAGCCGCAGCGTCGCCTTCGCCGACTTCCACCGCCTGCCCGGCGACCGGCCCGATCTGGACACCACGCTCGCGCCCGGCGAATTGATCACTTCGGTCGATCTGCCGGCTGCGCCGCTGTTCCGGCACACCGCCTACATGAAGATCCGCGACCGCCGCTCCTACGCCTTCGCGCTGGTGTCGGTGGCCGCCGCGCTCGACCTGGAGGCCGACGGCCGCACCGTCAAATCGGCCCGCATCGCCCTCGGCGGCGTGGCGCACAAGCCCTGGCGCCTGCCCGAGGCCGAAGCCCTGCTGGCCGGTGCCACCGTCGGCGAGGAGGCGTTCGGCCGCGCCGCCGACGCCCTGCTGGCGGGTGCCCGCGGCCAGGGCGACAACGATTTCAAGATTCCGCTGGCACGCCGCACCGTCGTGCGCGCCCTGCTGCAGGCGGCCGGCCAGGGGGGCGACGCATGAACGCCCGCACCGCCGCCCTCGCGGCAAGCCCCATGCAGCGCGTCCGCACCGAGGTATTCCCATGAACAGCACGTCCACAGAACCCACCCGCAGCCAGCGGCCCGCGGTGAACCTGCCCGGCCCCTTCGGCGACCCGGTGCCCCGGGTCGACGGCCGCGCCAAGGTCACCGGCGCCGCCCGCTATGCGGCCGAGCATTTCGCCGACGGGCTGCTCTACGGGGTGGTGGTGTCGGCCACCATCGCCCGCGGCCGCATCCTGCGGATCGACACCGCCGCCGCCCGCGCCGTGCCCGGCGTGGTGGAGGTGATGCACCACGGCAACCGGCTGCCGATGTCGGCCTTCGACCTGATGCACAAGGACACCATCGCGCCGTCGGGTTCCCCGTTCCGCCCGCTCGGCGACGACCGGGTGCATTCCGAAGGCCAGCCGGTGGCGCTGGTGATCGCCGAAAGTTTCGAGGCCGCGCGCCACGCCGCCCGGCTGGTGCACGTCG
The DNA here is from genome assembly GCA_042867185.1 of Sphingomonas sp. NCPPB 2930. GTDB lineage: Bacteria > Pseudomonadota > Gammaproteobacteria > Burkholderiales > Burkholderiaceae_C > Xylophilus. The sequence goes on from JBHZQV010000005.1 coordinate 123,854, forward strand.
ACTACGCCGCCGAGCCGCACCGCAGCGACCTGCACGCCCGCCTGGGCGATGCGCGCAAGCCCGGCCGGCTGAAGTTCGGCTTCACCCCGCCGCCCAAGCCGACGGGCGATGCGGAGGGCACCTTCGCGGCCGCGGACATCACGGTCGCGGCCGAGTACCTGGCCTCGTCCGAGTACCACAACCCGATGGAGATGCACGCCACCACCGCCGTCTGGGACGGCCCGGGCAGGCTGACGGTGTACGACAAGACCCAGGGCGCGCAGAACTCGCGGATGTACCTGGCGCATGCGCTCAAGCTCAAAAAAGAGAACGTGCGGGTGCTCTGTCCCTACGTGGGCGGTGCCTTCGGCTCGGGGCTGCGGCCGCAGTACCAGTCGCTGCTGGCGTCGATGGCGGCCCTCAAGCTGCAGCGCCCGGTGCGGGTGGTGCTGACGCGCCAGCAGATGTTCAGCTTCGGCCACCGGCCCGAGGCGGTGCAGACGCTCAAGCTCTGCTGCACGCCCGACGGCCGGCTCACGTCGGTGCAGCACAGAGCGGTCACCGAAACCTCGCGCAACGAGGACTACGTGGAGGTGATCGTCAACTGGTCGGCGCTGCTCTACCCGTGCGACAACGTGGCGCTCGATTTCAAGGTGGTGCCGCTCGACCGGTTCACGCCCATGGACATGCGTGCGCCCGGCGCCGCCACCGGCGTGCATGCGCTGGAGTGCGCGATGGACGAGCTGGCCTACGCCGCCGGCCTCGACCCCCTGGAACTGCGTTTGCGCAACTACGCCGAGCGCGACCACGGCGAGGACAAGCCCTTCTCCAGCAAGGCGCTGCGCGACTGCTACGCCCAGGGCGCCGAGCGCTTCGGCTGGGCGCGCCGCACGGCCGCGCCGCGCTCGATGCGCGACGGCCGCACCCTCGTCGGCTGGGGCATGGCGACCGGCGTCTGGGACGCGATGCAGATGCCCGGCGCCGCCCGCGCGGTGCTGCAGGCCGACGGCACGCTGTCGGTGAGCAGCGCCACCACCGACATCGGCACCGGCACCTACACCGTCATGGCCCAGATCGCCGCGGCCAGCCTGGGCCTGCCGCTCGACCGGGTGGTGTTCACCCTGGGCGATTCCACGCTGCCGATGGCGCCGGTGGAGGGCGGCTCGATGACCGTCGCCACCATCGGCACCGCGGTGCAGGCCGCCTGCCACAAGCTGGCGCGCACCCTGTTCCGGATGGTGCGGGTGCTGCCCGACGCGCCGCTGGGCAAGCCGCTGTTCGACGAGGTGGAGTTCGTCGGCGGCCGGATCCGCCTGCGGGCCGATCCGGCGCGCTCCGTGGCCTTCGACGACCTGCTGCGGCGCAGCGGGAAGGCCCGGGTGGAAGAGAAGACGATGGCGCTGCCGCACTTCCTGAAGCAGCGCAAGTTCACCCGCTCGACCCACTCGGCGGTGTTCGCCGAGGTGCGGGTCGACGAGGACTTCGGCACGGTGGAGGTGACCCGCATCGTCACCGCCATCGCGGCCGGGCGCATCGTCAACCCGCGCACCGCCACCAGCCAGATCCAGGGCGGCGTGGTCTGGGGCATCAGCCATGCGCTGCACGAGGAAGCACTGCACGACCACCGGCTGGGCAAGGTGGTGAACCACAGCTTCGCCGAGTACCACGTGCCGGTGAACCGCGACATCGGCGAGGTCGAGGTGCTCTTCGTGCCCGAGGAAGACGACGTGGTGAACCCGCTGGGCGTCAAGGGCGTGGGCGAGATCGGCATGGTCGCGGTCTCGGCCGCCATCGCCAACGCGGTGTTCCACGCCACCGGCCGGCGCCACTACAGCGTGCCGATGACGCCCGACAAGGTGATGGCCCCCGGTGACTAGCGCCCTGCGGCCCGCGGACCTGACGGCACCCGGGGCCGTCGCGGCCGACCTCTCGGCCCCGGACGGCCTGCCGCCGGCGGCCCGGCGGCGGGCGATGTTCGTCATCATCCTGGGCATGACGCTCAGCGTGCTCGACGGCAGCATCCTGAACCTGGCGCTGCCCAGCATCGCGCACGACCTGGGCACCGACGCGGTCTCGTCGATCTGGATCGTCAACGCCTACCAGGTGGCCACGCTGGGCCTGCTGCTGCCGCTGGCCACGCTGGGCGACACGGTCGGCTACCGGCGGGTGTACCTGGGCGGCCTGGCGCTGTTCACCGCCGCCTCGGTCGGCTGCATCCTGGCGCAGACGCTGGGCCAGCTGGTCGCGGCGCGGGCGGTGCAGGGCGTGGGCGCCGCCGGGATGATGGGCGTCAACGCGGCGATGGTGCGGCTGGTGTATCCGCGCAAGCTGCTCGGCCGCGGCGTGGCGATCAACTCGGTGGTGGTGGCCACCGCGTCGGTCGCGGGGCCGACGGTGGCGGCGGCGGTGCTGTCGGTCACCAGCTGGCCGTGGCTTTTCGCGATCAACATCCCGCTGGGGATCCTGGTGCTGCTGGGCGGCCGCGCCCTGCCGCGCAACACCGCCAAGGCGGCGGGCGCGCGCCTGTCGGCGGTGGACGTGCTGCTCAACATGCTGATGTTCGGCCTGGTGTTCCTGGGCGCCGACGCGCTCGGCACCCGCACCGCCGGCACCACCGGCAGCGGCAGCGCGGCCAGCGGCGTGGCGCTGCTGGCGGCCGGCCTGGCGGTCGGCTTCTTCTACCTGCGCCGCCAGAGCCGGCTGCCGCTGCCGCTGTTCCCGGTCGACCTGCTGCGGATCCCGGTGTTCGCGCTGTCGATGTGCACCTCGGTCGCGGCCTTCGCGGCGCAGATGCTGTCGTACATCGCGCTGCCCTTCCTGCTGCTGGGCAGCTACGGCCGCAGCCACCTGGCCGCCGGCCTGCTGATCACCGCCTGGCCGCTGGCCATCGTGGCGATCGCGCCGGTGGCGGGCCGGCTGATCGGCCGGGTGCCCGACGGGCTGCTGGGCGGCATCGGCCTGGGCATCCTGGCGACCGGCCTGGCCCTGATGGCCGCGCTGCCGGCCCAGCCGTCGGACATCGACGTGGTGTGGCGGATGGCGATGTGCGGCATCGGCTTCGGTTTGTTCCAGTCGCCCAACAACCACACCATCGTGACCACCCCGCCCGCCCACCGCTCGGGCGGCGCCAGCGGCATGCTCGGCACCGCGCGGCTGACCGGTCAGACGCTGGGGGCGGTGCTGCTGGCGGTGGTGTTCAGCGTCGCGCCGCCCGGCGGCGGGCGTGGGCCGATCGTGGCGCTGGGGCTGGCCGCGCTGCTGGCGGCCGGGGCCGGCGTGTTCAGCCTGCTGCGGTTGCGGCACAAAAAGGCGGCGTGAGCCGATTGCTATCCTATTGATAGCTGACGGTCGTCGTGGGGCGCCGGCCAGCGGCCTATTCGGCTGGCAGATCGGGTGTCGGAGGCGACCGGGAGCGCCGCGTTGCGGCAGGGCGGCAAGGCGGGTCGCCACGGGCGCCAAGACCGGCCCCAGCCGGGCACTTGCGGCGCCGGCCGACGCGCAGGCCACCGCCATGCCCACGCGGCGCGGCCCTGCGTGGCCGCATGCTGGCCGCATGAACCGCACCGCCCACCCTGCCCGCGCCGCCCTCTCCCGCTTCTTCTATCTGCGTCTGTACCGGCGCGCGGTGGCGGTGGCCGGGGCGTATGGCCTCTCGGCCGTGGCCTGACCCGCGGTCAGCCCGGCCCGTCGCCCAGGTCGGGCGTCTCGACCAGCGTCGACAGCGGCAGCGCCGCGATTTCCTGCAGCAGCACGGCCAGCTGCCGCCCCGCCGCCTCCACCATGGCGGCGCCCTTCTCGGCCGTCGCCGCCGCCGCATCGCCCGCGGCGCCCTGGCGGTTGTAGTCCTGCATCTGCCAGCCCAGCTTCGCGCTGCGGCCGTTGCCCAGGACCGGGTACTGGGCGGCCCGGTCTTCCGAAGTGGAATGGAAGCGGCGGGCCTGCGCCATGTCGACCCGCCCCGGATGCAGGTGCAGCATCATCGAGGTTTCGATGTCGCCCGCATGGATGCCGAAGCGGTGCTCGTGCGGCGGGAACAGCCCGTTGACCGCATCCGGCAGCGGCAGCGTGAACCAGCTGCTGGAATAGACGATCAGCCCGCACCGCGCCCGCAGATCGCGCGCCACCAGGTCCATCGCCCCCACCTGCCCCCCGTGGCCGTTGAGCAGCAGCAGCCGCCGGATGCCGGTGCGGGCCACCGCCTCGCCGATCTCGGTCCAGATGCGGATCAGCGTCTCGGCGCTGAAGCTCAGCGTGCCGGGAAAGGCCAGGTGCTCGGGGCTGAAACCGACCGCCTGGGTCGGCAGAAACAGGGCGTGCAGCGTGGGCGGCAGGTGCGGCAGCGACGCGGCGACCACGCCCTCGACCAGCGCGGTGTCCACGCAGAGCGGCAGATGCGGGCCGTGCTGCTCGGTGGCGGCCACGGGCAGCACCGCGACCGCGCCGGCCGCGGCACCGGTGGACCGGAGGCGGGCGAAATCGGTGGTGCGCCAGTGGGCCCAGTGGCGGGAGGACGGAAGCGGTGCGGCGGCGGCGGCGGTCATGGCGGCATCTTAGTGAGGCCGTTCACAGCCAGCCGGCGCGCCGGAAGCGGAAGTAAAGGTAGCCGCACACCACGAAGATCAGCCCCAGCGCCACCGGGTAGCCGTACTGGAATTTCAGCTCCGGCATGTGCTCGAAGTTCATGCCCCAGATGCCCGCGAAGGCGGTGCACACCGCGAAGATGCTGGCCCAGGCCGCCAGCCGCTTGGTCACCTCGCTGTCCCCGATCGTGACCATCGACAGGTTCACCTGGATCGCGGTGCCGATGGTGTCGCGCATCGCGTCGATCGATCCGTTGATGCGGCTCAGGTGGTCGATCACGTCGCGGAAATAGTCCTGCGAGCCCATGCAGATCTGCGGCACCCGGCCGCCGTGCAGCTTGCCGACGGCCTCCAGCAGCGGCGCCACCGCGCGCTTGAGCACCAGCGCGCGGCGCTTGAGCTCGTACAGCCGGCGGATGTTGTTGTACGGCGCGCCCTTGGTGAAGATCTGCTGCTCGATCGTCTCCAGCTCCACCTCCAGCGCGTCGATCACCGGGAAGTAGCGGTCGACCACCGCGTCCATCAGCGCGTACAGCACGAAACCCGATCCGGTCCTCAGCAGTTCGGGCTGGCGCTCGCAGCGCTCCCGCACGCCCAGGAAGCCCAGCTTGCTGCGGTTGCGCACCGAGAGCACGTAGTTCCTGCCGACGAAGACATCCACCTCGCCGACGTTGACCTCGCCGTGCTCCGGGTCGGGCTCGACCAAATGGAAGACGGCGAAGACCGAGTCGCCGTACTCCTCGATCTTCGGCCGCTGGTGGCCGTGGCGGGCGTCCTCGACCGCCAGCTCGTGCAGGCCGAACTCCCGCTGCATCTCGTCCAACTCCTCGGGCGTGGCGTCGGCCAGCGCCACCCAGACGAAGCAGCCGGGCAGCGAGACGTACTCGCTGATGTGGTCCACGGAGATGTCGGCCAGCTTGGCCCCGTCCTGGTAGGCAACGCAGTTGATCAGCATCGGGCGGATTCCGGCTCGTGGGGAAAAGGGGCGGCGATCTTGCCACGGCGCACCGGCGCTGCGGCAGACCGATACCGATGGCGGTCAGGGCACCCGGGCCGCCAGCGCCCAGGCCATCCGCGCCCGCAGCAGGTCGCGGCCCCAGCGGCGGTCGGCCGGCAGGCGGCGCAGCAGGCGCAGCCGCCGCACCGCCGTGGCGACCAGCCCCTGCACGGCCGGCGGGCGCAGCGCCAGCCAGCGGGCGAAGAGCGGCCGGGCCGCGTCGAAGGCGGCGGCCTCGTGCAGGTGCAGCGCGGCCGAATGCAGGTAGCACAGCACGTCGCGCGCCTGGCACTGGGCCAGGGGCAGCACGGCGGCCGGGTCGTCCTCGAAATCGACGTACGCCACCGTGCCGTCGGGGCAGCGCACCAGGTTGCGGGCGAAGGCCTGGCTCAGGCAGGCGCCGGCGTCGTGGGCGGTGGCCAGGGCGTCCAGGCCGTCTGCGAAAAGGCGCAGCATCGTCTGCGGCGGCTGCGCGGTGGCGGCGTGCATCTCGACCGCCAGCGACGGCGTGTCCTGCCCCGGCGCGGCCAGGTGGCCGATCAGCAGGCCCTCGGGGCCCTCGGCCAGCACCGCCGGCACCCGCAGGCCGAGCGCGGCCAGCGCACGCAGGCGGCGCGCCTCGGTGTGGATGGCCGGCGCGCCGCCCAGGTTGGGCACCGGCCGCAGCAGCGGCAGCCGCGCGGCGCGGGCCAGCGCGCCCAGCACCCAGTAGGGCCAGCGGGCGTTGCGGGCGCCGGCCTTCTTCAGCCAGACCTGTTCGCCCTCCAGGTCGTAGTGCGCCAGCGGGCGCGGCTGGCCGGGCGCGGTGGCCTGCAAAAACCGGCGGTAGTGCGCGGCGCGGGCGGGGCCGGTCACCGCCTCAGGCATGCTCGTCCACCGGCGCCTGGTACACCGTCTGGGCGGCGGCGCCCGGGGCCGAGGGCACCAGCGGCGGCGGCTCGGCCGCGCGGAAGCTGTGGGCGCTGGCCAGCGGCCAGTAGGTCTTGAAGACCTGGTGCTGGTCCGCCAGGTCGCCCAGGAGCGCGCCGGGCTCCACCCGCATGATCAGGTTGGCCAGCAGCCGCACTTCGGTGTCGGTCAGGCGCCGCACGATGTGGTGGGCGGTGATCTCCTGCGGATGCTGCAGCCCGGCGGCCTGCACCAGCTCCTGCAGCGCATGCAGGGTGTTGCGGTGGAAGCTGGCGACGCGGGTGGCCTTGTCGGGCACCACCAGCGCGGTCTGGCGCAGGGCGTCCTGGGTGGCGACGCCGGTGGGGCAGTTGCCGGTGTGGCAGGTCTGGGCCTGGATGCAGCCCAGCGCCATCATGAAGCCGCGGCCGGCGTTGCACCAGTCGGCGCCCAGCGCCATGAAGCGGGCCAGGTCGAAGGCGGTGATCACCTTGCCGGCGCAGCCGACGCTGATCCGGTCGCGCAGGTTCACGCCGATCAGGGTGTTGTGCACCAGCAGCAGGCCCTCCTGCACCGGGGCGCCGACGTGGTCGGTGAACTCGACCGGCGCGGCGCCGGTGCCGCCCTCGGCCCCGTCGACCACGATGAAGTCGGGGGTGATGCCGGTGGCCAGCATCGCCTTGACCAGCGCGAACCATTCCCACACGTGGCCCACGCAGAACTTGAAGCCCACCGGCTTGCCGCCCGACAGGCGCCGCAGCCTGGCGATGAAATGCATCATCTCGACCGGGGTGGAGAAGGCGCTGTGCGAGGGCGGCGAGATGCAGTCGACCCCCACCGGCACGCCCCGCGCATCGGCGATCTCGACCGTGACCTTGGTGCCGGGCAGGATGCCGCCGTGGCCGGGCTTGGCGCCCTGGCTCAGTTTCACCTCGATCATCTTGATCTGCGGGTCGGTGGCTTGGGCGGCGAACTTTTCTTCGCTGAAAGTACCGTCCTCGTGGCGGCAGCCGAAGTAGCCCGAGGCCACCTGCCAGACCAGGTCGCCGCCGTGCACCCGGTGGTGTTTGGAAATCGAGCCTTCGCCGGTGTCGTGGCAGAAGCCGCCCAGCCTGGCGCCCTGGTTCAGCGCCAGGATCGCGTTGGCCGAAAGCGAGCCGAAGCTCATCGCCGAGATGTTGAACACGCTCGCCTGGTAGGGCTGGGTGCAGGGCTCGACCGAGGCCGAGGGCGCGCCCGGCCGGCCCCCGATCCACACCCGGAAATCGTGCGAGGCCAGGCGGGTCGGCGCCATCGAATGGTTGATCCACTCGTAGCCCTGCACGCCCACGTCCATCTGGGTGCCGAAGGGCCGGTTGTCGGGATCGCCCTTGGCGCGCTGGTAGACCAGGGAGCGCTGGGCGCGGGAGAAGGGCAGCGTCTCGGTGTCGCCCTCGATGAAGTACTGGCGCATCTCCGGGCGGATGTACTCCAGCAGGAAGCGCACATGGCCGATCACCGGGTAGCTGCGCAGGATGGCGTGCGGCGTCTGGCGCAGGTCGTGCAGGCCCACCAGCGACAGGGCGCCCGCCACCACCGCGGCCAGGCCCACCGCCACCGGATGCCCGGCCCAGGGCAGCCAGGCCACGCAGAGCACGCACACCAGCAGGCACAGGCCGAGGGTGGCATAGCGCAGCGGATAGCGGCCGGCCCCGCGGCGGGCGCCGTGGGTCGAGGTGCGCGGATGCGCGGGCGCGTCAGGGGTCGGCATCGGGGGGCTACTCCAGGGTGGGGAACGGTGTTATTCGGTGTGCGCGCGGCCCGCGCGGCTAAACTTCGGGGCCCTCTGCAGCGCGCTGCCGCCGCCTCCTGTCCGCAGGCGCGCCGCGCGCACATCGATCATAGAAGCTCGGCCGCCCTGCGCGGCATCCCGGCCCCGGCCCCTGCGCCGGCCGGGCCGGGCCCTCCCGACCGCCACCACCTCCGCCGCCCGCCATGTCCGACACACCCGACACCGATCCCGCATTGCACGCCGCCTCCGCCACCGCGCTGGCGCCGGAAGACTTCGACGCGCTCGACGACATCCTCGACGAGCTGCGCACCCGCGACGACGAGGTGCCGCAGTGGGAGTTCTGCGAAGGCTACATGGCCGCCCTGGTCTGCTGCCGCCGGGCGATCCCGCAGGAGGAATACCTGGCGGTGCTGCTGGGCGACGGCGCCGCGCCCGGTGCCGACGACGCGCCGATGGACGGCGACGGCCTGGGCGCGTTCTCGGGCGTGATCCAGCAGCGCCGCTTCCTGGAGCTGTGGCAGCGCCGCTGGGACGACATGGTCGCCACGCTGGACACCGAGGTGCAGTCGCTCGACGCGCCCGACAGCTTCCAGCCCGAAGTGCTGGACGTGCGCGGCTCGATCGCCGCCCTGCCGCCCGAGGAGCGCCCCGAGATCGCCGAGGAGGACATCCCCTCGATCGCCCAGGTCTGGGCCCTGGGCTTCATGTACGCGGTGGAGAACTGGCCCGAGGACTGGACCGCCCCGCGCGACAAGGAAGCCGCCCAGTGGCTCGACGAATCGCTGCAGACCATCGTCGCCCTGACCGAGCCCGACACCGGCAAGCCGACCATCAGCATGTTCAGCGAGGACGGCCCGCCCAGCGTGAGCGAATCGCGGCTCGATGCCTACGGCGCCGCGATCTGGGCCGTCTACGACCTGCGCCGCCTGTGGAAGAGCATCGGCCCCCGGGTCGAGACGGTGCGCCGCGCCGACGTGCCGGGCCGCAACGATCCGTGCCCCTGCGGCAGCGGCAAGAAATACAAGAAGTGCCACGGCGCCTAGAAGGTGTGAGAGAACCTACTGCGCAGCCCGATTGAGCGGCTGTGGTCCTCACCGTACAGAAGTACGGCTCCGGTCCGCGCCGCACACTCGGGCTTGCTCGCTACGGTTCTTTCACACCTTCCCAGTGGCCCCCAGCCACTCCAGCAGCAGCGCGTCTGTCTCCCCGGGCCGCTCGTACTGCATCCAGTGGCCCGCGTCGGGCAGCAGCCGCCAGGTGCAGGCGTTGCGGCCGGCGGCCACCGCGGGGGCGGTCTCGGCCGGGGTGGCGGTGGCGTCGTGCGCGCCCCAGGCCAGCAGCACCGGCACACCGTGCGCGGCCAGGGCGTCCAGCGCGGGGCCGATCACCGCGCGGCTCGCGTAGGCCTTGCTGACGAAGCGGGTCTGCAGGCAGGCCTGGCGGTGCAGGGCCAGCGCCAGCGGGTCGAGCGCGGCCGGGTCGTGCAGCATCAGCGCCATCAGGTTGTGGGCCAGGCGCCGGTCGCGCTCGGCCGGGTCGTCGGCGACGCTTTTCCAGTCGAGCATCCGCAGCCGTTCGCGCCGCATGCTCCCATGGCCGCTGGTGCCGAGCAGCGCCACCCGGCGCACGCTGCCCGCCGCCTGCTGCACCCGCAGCGCCGCCATGTGCGCGGCCACCAGCCCGCCGAACGAAAAACCCGCGATGTCGAGCGGCGTATCGGCGCCCGCCACCTGCGCCACCGCATCGGCCAGGGCGCCGGCCAGGTGCTCCAGCGTCGGCGGATCGGCCAGCGTGCCGGAGTCGCCGTAGCCCGGCATGTCCACCAGCCACACGCTGCGGTGCCGGGCCAGCGCGGCGATGTTCTTCGCCCAGTGCAGCCAGCAGCCGTGGCCGCCGTGCACCAGCAGCAGCGGCGGCCCGCTGCCGGTGCGGCGGAAGACGACGTCGGCGCCCTCGACCGTGGCCCGGTGGTGGTCGAGCGACGCGTCGAGCGCGCCGATCAGGGCGCGGGCCTCGGCATCGGTCGCGGGCAGCGGGTGGGGCAAGGCGGGCAGGTCGGGGATGGGCAACACAGGCATGCCCCGATTCTGCCGACCGCCGCTGTCCGACAATGCCGGCTTTGCCCGCGCGCCGCTCCTGCGGCCCGCCTCTGTGGAGCCGCCTCGATGTCCCTCGCCGTCTGGATCACCTTCTTCGCCGCCGCCTGGGCGATCAGCCTGTCGCCCGGTGCCGCCGCGGTGGCGGCGATGGGCAGCGGCCTGCAGCACGGCGGCGCGCGCGGCAGCCTGCCGCTGATCGCCGGCCTGGTGCTGGGGCTGTGGACGCAGGTGGCGGTGGTGGGCATCGGCCTGGGCGCGGTGATCGCCGCGTCGGCCACCGCCTTCCATCTGGTGCAGTGGGCGGGCGTGGCCTACCTCTGCTGGCTGGGCGTGCAGCAGTGGCGCGCCCCGGCCCATGCGCTGGTCGCCCCGGCCGGCGACGTGCCCGGCCTGGCGCCCGCGGCGCTGGCCCGGCGGCTGTTCTGGCGCGGCTACGCGGTCAACGCGCTCAATCCCAAGGGCACGGTGTTCCTGCTGGCGGTGCTGCCGCAGTTCCTGGACCTGGGCGCGCCGCTGCCGATGCAGTACCTGGTCGCCGGCGCCACGCTGGGCCTGACCGAAGGCTGCGTGATGGCCGGCTACGCCGCGCTGGCGCTGCGGGTGCTGCGCCGGCTGCGCACCGAGCGCCAGGTGCGCTGGGTACAGCGGACCTTCGGCACCCTGTTCATCGCCGCCGGCGCCGCCCTGGCCACATTCCGGAAATGACCCCCAGGCTGCGCGCTGCGCGTCTCCGCCCACCCCCTCTTCGGGGGGCGCAACCGGAGGACCGGCAAAGCCGGATCCACGGTTGCCCGCGGCGTGGGTCGCGCTTGTGCGGCGCAAGCGTGGCCACGCGGACCGCGTGGGGAAGTCCGGCCCATGGCGCGCCGTGCCGCGGGACCGCATGGCGCTGAACCTCGTCTGGCTGGGCTTCTTCGTCGTGGCCTTCGCCAAGGCCTGCGTGCGGCTGCTGCAGGGCGACGTGGAGGTCTTCGCGCGGCTGCTGGCGGCGCTGTTCGACGCGGCGCGCAGCGGCTTCGACATCGCGCTGGGCCTGACCGGGATGATGGCGCTGTGGCTGGGCCTGCTGCGGATCGGCGAGAAGGCCGGCATGGTCGATCTGCTGGCCCGCGCCGCCGCGCCGCTGCTGCGCCAGCTGTTTCCCGGCGTGCCGGCGGGCCATCCGGCGCAGGGCGCGATGACGATGAACCTCTCGGCCAACCTGCTGGGCCTGGACAACGCCGCCACGCCCCTGGGCCTGAAGGCGATGCGGGAGCTGGAGACGCTCAACCCGCGGCCCGGCACCGCCAGCGATGCGCAGATCATGTTCGTGGTGCTCAACACCGCGGGCCTGACGCTGATCCCCACCTCGGTCATCGCGATCCGCCAGAGCCTGGCGCTGCGCCAGGGCGTGCCCGGCTTCAACGCGGCCGACATCTTCCTGCCGACCCTGCTGGCCACCTTCGCCTCGTGCCTGGCCGGCCTGCTGGCGGTGGCGGTGTGCCAGCGGCTGCCGCTGTGGCGGCCGCGCTTGCTGCTGCCGCTGGCCGGCGTGCTGGCGCTGCTGGCCGCCCTGCTGGCCGGCCTGGCGCGGCTGCCGGCGGAGCAGGCGGCACGCATCACCGGCATGGCGGGTGCGTTCTGCATCCTGGCGCTGGTGGTCGCGTTCCTGGTGGCCGGGGCCTGGCGCCGGCTGCCGGTGTACGAAACCTTCGTCGACGGCGCCAAGGAGGGCTTCGGCGTGGCGGTGCAGATCGTGCCCTACCTGGTCGGCATGCTGTGCGCCATCGCGCTGTTCCGGGCCGCGGGCTGCATGGACTGGCTGCTGGCCGGCGTGGGGCGCGGCGTGGCGGCGCTGGGCTGGAACACCGATTTCCTGCCGGCCCTGCCGGTGGGGCTGATGAAGATCCTGTCGGGCGCCGGCGCGCGCGGCCTGATGGTGGACGTGATGCAGACCTACGGCGTGGCGTCCTTCCCCGGCCGGCTGGCGGCGATCATCCAGGGCTCGACCGAGACGACGTTCTACGTGCTGGCGGTGTACGGCGGCAGCGTGGGCCTGCGCGACATGCGGTACGCGCTGGGGTGCGCGCTGGTGGCCGACGGGGTGGGCGTCGCGGCGGCCGTGGGGGTGGCGTACTGGTTCTTCGGGGGTCGGTGACCGGACCGCGTTCCGGCCGCCGTCCGCCGTCCGCCGCCACCATCCGGCTACCTAGAAAACCCCGAAGGCATCCAGGCCCACCCGCCGCCACCGGCGCGCTCGCCGCCGGCAGCCCGCTGCCGACCCTCGCCGCCGCCCAGGCCGCGGCTGCGCTTGCCGGGGAATGCGTGGTCGGTGCATTAAGCTTCTGTTGCGATTCCGCAGCCGCTGTTGCGGGACATCAGACCGCGGGCGAGGCGCCGGAACTTCCCCGCGCCGCGCCCGCTCCCACCTTCGCCATGCACGCCGCCCCCCTTCGTCCTTCCCTGTCCGCATGGCGCAGCCGCTGGGCGGCGCTTGCTACTTTTTTAATAGCTAGCAGCCAGTGCGTGGCGCCGGCCAGCGCCCAGTTCTCCTTCTCATCTTCTGCCGGGAAGGCCGCACCCCCCAGCATCGCCACGCCGCATGTCCAGGCCGAGCTGGTAGCCCATGCGCCGCAGGGCGTGGAGCCGGGCGGCACCGTCTGGGCCGGGCTGCGCATCGCCCACCAGCCCGAGTGGCACACCTACTGGAAGAACGCGGGCGACTCGGGCCTGCCGACCACCCTGGCCTGGACCCTGCCCGCGGGCCTGTCGGCCGGCGCCATCGACTGGCCGGTGCCCCGGAAGATCCCGATCGGCACCCTGGCCAACTACGGCTACGAGGGCACGGTGCTGCTGCCGGTGCCGCTCACCGTGGCCGCCGATTTCCGGCCGCCGGCCGGCGCCGCCACCGTCACCCTCCAGCTGCACGCCGAATGGCTGGTCTGCCGCCAGGAATGCATCCCCGAGCAGGCCGACCTGGCGCTGGCGCTGCCGGTGCGCGGCAGCACCGCCGGCTTCGGCGCCGAGTTCGAGGCCGCGCGCGCCGCCCGGCCCACGGACGTCGCGGGCCGGGCGCAGGCCACGGTGGAGGGCGACCGGCTGGCGATCGCCGCCGCCGCATTGCCCGCCGCCCTGCGCGGCCAGGCGCTGGAGTTGCTGCCCGAGACACCCAACATGGTCGTCACCGCCGCCGCGCCCGAGCAGGGCTGGCAGGGCGCCACCTGGACCGCCCGGGTGCCGCTGGACCCGCACCGCAGCGACGCGCCCACCACCCTGCCGCTGGTGCTGGTCGCCACCGGCGCCGACGGCGCCCGCACCGGCTGGCGCATCGAGGCCGACCTGCAAGGCGCCTGGCCCGCCACCGCCGCGCCCGCCGCGGTGTCGCCCGCGCTGGAGGCGGCGCTGCAGGCCAACGCAGCCGGCACGGCAGCCGCCGCTCCGCCCGTCCTGCCGCCGCCACCCGCGCCGCTCGGCACCTGGCTGGCGGCCCTGGCCGCGGCACTGCTCGGCGGCCTGCTGCTCAACCTGATGCCCTGCGTGTTCCCGGTGCTGGCGGTCAAGGTGATCGGCTTCGCCCGGCACGGCGCCGACCGGCGGGCCCACCGGGCCGCCGGGTTGGCCTACACCGCCGGCGTGGTGCTGTCCTTCGTCCTGCTGGGCGCGGTGGTGCTGGGCCTGCGGGCGGCCGGGGCGCAGCTGGGCTGGGGCTTCCAGCTGCAGTCGCCGGCGGTGGTGGCGGCGATGGCGGCGCTCTTCACCCTGCTGGGGCTGAACCTGGCGGGCGTCTTCGAGTTCGGCATGTGGGCGCCGCGCGGCCTGGCCGGTACCGCCCTGCGCCATCCGGTGGCCGACGCGTTCCTGTCGGGCGTGCTGGCGGTGGCGATCGCCTCGCCCTGCACCGCGCCTTTCATGGGCGCCTCGCTCGGGCTGGCGCTGGGGCTGCCGGTGGCGCAGGCGCTGCCGCTGTTCGCGGTGCTGGGCCTGGGCATGGCCCTGCCCTACCTGGCCGCCAGCTGGCTGCCCGCGGTGGCCCGCCTGCTGCCGCGGCCCGGCGCCTGGATGGACGTGTTCCGCCGCGCGATGGCGTTCCCGATGTTCGCCACCGTCGCCTGGCTCACCTGGGTGCTGGGCCAGCAGAGCGGCATCGACGGGGCCGGCACGCTGCTGGCATCGCTGGTGGCGCTGGCGGCGGTGGTCTGGTCGCTGACGCTGCGGGGCCGCACCCGGCTGGGCGTGGCGCTGCTGTCGGTCGCCGCGCTGGCCGGGGTGGTGGGCGCCTGGGGCCACAACCTGGTGCGCTACGCCCCGGCCACCGCCGCCGTGGCCCAGGCCGGCGAGCGCTGGGAGCCCTGGAGCCCCGCGCGGATGGCCGCGCTGCAGGTAGAGGGCCGCCCGGTGTTCGTCGATTTCACCGCCGCCTGGTGCGTGACCTGCCAGGTCAACAAGCGCGGCACCCTGGCCCGCGACGACGTGCTGGCCGCCTTCGACGCCAAGCGCGTCGCCCTGCTGCGCGCCGACTGGACCCGGCAGGACCCGGCCGTCAGCGCCGCGCTGCGGGCGCTGGGACGCAGCGGGGTGCCGGTCTACCTGCTGCAGGCCCCCGGCCGGCCGCCGGTCGTGCTGACCGAACTGCTGGGCGCCGACGAGGTGAAGGCGGCGGTGGCGGGTTTGTAGCGGGGCTGCGGCGAACATCGGTGGGCCTGTCGCCGTGCTGCCTGCGCGCGGGCTTCGAAACCGGGAGAATGCGTCGCGCAGCCGGCCCATCCAGGTGCCCGAGCCCCCGCCGCCCTCCACCGTTCGCCCGCTCCGTATGACTTCTCTGCACCTCCGCACCTCGTCGCTTCCCATCGCCCGCGCCGAGGAACGGCTGCAGCTGGCGCTGGATGCGGGCGCGGTGGCCGGCACCTGGTTCTGGGACGTGGCGCAGGACCGCTTCACCGGCGACCGCCGTTTCGCCCAGTGCTTCTCGCTCGACCCCGACCGGCTCGACGCCGGCGTGCCGCTGGCCGAAGTGGTGCAGTCGATCCACCCCGAGGACGAGCCCGAGGTGCAGCGGCTGGTGCAGGAGGCGCTCGTGCGCGGCGGCGCCTACCGGGCCGAGTACCGGGTGCGGGAGCCCGGCGGTGCCTACCGCTGGATCGAGGCCAACGGCGCGGTCACCCTGGGCGAGGACGGCCGCGCGGTGCGCTTTCCCGGCGTGCTGGTCGACATCGAGACCCGCAAGCAGGCCGAGATCCGCAAGAGCGCCCTGCTGGCGCTGGGCGACCGGCTGCGCGGGCTGGACGACGCGCTCGACATCGCATCGGCCGCCGCGGAGATCTGCGGCCAGGTGCTCGGCGCGATGCGGGCGGGCTACGGCGCGATCGATGCGGCACAGGAGCATGTCGACGTCACCCGCGACTGGAACCGCGACGCCGGTGCCCACAGCGTGGCGGGCCGCTACCGGTTCGCGCACTTCGGCTCCTTCATCGAGGACCTGCGCCGCGGCGAGGTGGTCGCCATCGCCGACGTGGCGCACGACCCGCGCACCGCCGGCCAGGTCGAGCAGCTCTGGCAGCTGCGGATCCGGTCCCTGCTCAACGTGCCGCTGATGCGCGACGGCGCGCTGGCCGGCCTCTTCCTGCTGCACGACGACACGCCGCACGGCTGGACCGCCGACGACATCGCCTTCGTGCGCGGCGTGGCCGACCGCACCTGGTCGGCGATCGCGACCGCGCAGGCGGTGGCCGAACTGAAGGCGGTCAACGGCGCACTGGAGCGCGAGGTGCAGGCCCGCACCGCCGACCGCAACCGGCTCTGGAAACTGTCGAACGACCTAATGCTGGTGGCCCGCCTCGACGGCGAGATCCTGGCCGCCAACCCGGCCTGGGAGCGGGTGCTGGGCTGGACCGAGCCGGCGCTGGTCGGCCGCTCGCTGTTCGACCTGGTCCATCCCGACGACCTGGAGCTGTCACGGGCGGGCGCGCAGATGCTGGCCGCCGACACCGGCATCCCGGTGCTCGAGAACCGCTACCTGCACCGGGACGGGAGCTACCGCTGGATCTCCTGGAGCGCGAGCCCCGGCGACGGCCTGATCGTCGCCGCCGGCCGCGACGTGTCGCAGGTGAAGGCGCAGGCCGAATCGCTGCAGCGGGCCGAGGAGCAGCTGCGCCAGAGCCAGAAGATGGAGGCGGTCGGCCAGCTCACCGGCGGCATCGCCCACGATTTCAACAACCTGCTGGCGGCGATCGGCGCCAGCCTGCAGGTGCTGCAGACCCGGCTCGACGCCGGCCGCACCGAGGGCGCGGTGCGCTACATCACCCTGGGGCAGGAGTCGGTGCGCCGGGCCGCCGCCCTCACCCACCGGCTGCTGGCGTTCTCGCGCCGCCAGACGCTCGACCCGAAGCCGGTCGATGTCGGCCGGCTGGTCGACGGCATGGAAGAGCTGATCCGCCGGACCGTCGGCCCGACGGTGGTGCTGGAGGTGGTGGCCGGCGACGCGCTGTGGCCGACCCGGATCGACGCGTCGCAGTTGGAGAATTCGCTGCTCAACCTCTGCATCAACGCCCGCGACGCGATGCAGCCCGCCGGTGGCCGCCTGACGATCGAGACCACCAACCGCAGCCTCGACGCGCAGGCCGCGCGCGACAGCGCCGTGCAGCCGGGCGACTACCTCTCGGTCTGCGTGACCGACACCGGCTGCGGCATGGCGCCCGAGGTGGCCGCCCGCGCCTTCGACCCGTTCTTCACCACCAAGCCGCTCGGCCAGGGCACCGGCCTGGGCCTGTCGATGGTCTACGGCTTCGCCCGGCAGTCGGGCGGCGACCTGCGGATACGCACCGACGTCGGCACAGGCACCACCCTCTGCATGCTGCTGCCGCGCCATGCCGGGCCGCTGGAGCAGGCGCAGGGCGCCACCGCGCCGCCGGCCCTGCGGCACGGCGAGGGCGAGACGGTGCTGGTGGTGGAGGACGAGCCCACCCTGCGGACGCTGCTGACCGAAATGCTGCAGGAGCTGGGCTACCGGGTGCTGGTGGCCGAGGACGGCCCCGCCGGCCTGCAGCGGCTCGATGCCGCCGGCCGGATCGACCTGCTGGTGACCGATGTCGGCCTGCCCGGCGGCCTCAACGGCCGGCAGGTGGCCGACGCCGCCCGGATCCGGCGGCCCGACCTGCAGGTGCTCTTCATCACCGGCTATGCCGAGAACGCGGCGGTCGGCGACGGCCAGCTGGAGCGCGGCATGGCGGTGATCACCAAGCCGTTCGACATGGCGGCGCTGACCGCCAAGGTGCGGGCGATGGTCGAGCGCTGAGGCACCGCCGGCCGGCCGGTGCCGCGCCGGCCCGTGCGCCTACTGCGCCAGCAGGCTGCAGAAACGCGCGATGTCGATGTTGCCGCCGCTCAGTACCACCCCCACCCGCTGGCCGCGCAGCCGGTCCTGCATGCTGCGGGCCGCCGCCAGGCCGAGGCAGCCGGTGGGCTCGACCACCATCTTGAGCCGGGCGGCCAGGAAGGACATGCACTCCACCAGTTCGGCATCGGTGGCGGTGAGCACGTCGTCCACCGCGCGCCGGATGATCGGAAAGGTGAGCTGGCCCAGGTGCTGGGTCTGCGCGCCGTCGGCGATGGTGTGGGGCGTGTCGATGTGCACGATCTCGCCCGTGCGGAACGAGCGCTGGCCGTCGTTGCCCGCCTCGGGCTCGACGCCGTAGAGCCTGCACCGCGGCGACAGCGCACCGGCCGACAGGGCCGAGCCCGACAGCAGCCCGCCGCCGCCGAGCGGCACGAACAGCGCGTCCAGCTCGCCGACCTCTTCGAAGAGTTCCTTGGCGGCGGTGCCCTGGCCGGCGATCACGTCGGGATGGTCGTAGGGCGGGACCAGGGTGAAGCCGTGCCGGGCGGCCAGGTCGCGGCCGATCTGCTCGCGGTCGTCGGTGTAGCGGTCGTAGAGCACCACTTTTGCGCCGTAGCCGCGGGTGGCCTCGATCTTCACCGCCGGCGCATCCTGCGGCATGACGATGGTGGCCGGCATGCCCAGCAGCCGGGCCGACAGCGCGATGGCCTGCGCATGGTTGCCCGACGAGAAGGCCACCACGCCCGCCGCGCGCTGCGCCGGCGTGAACTTCGACAGCGCGTTGAAGCCGCCGCGGAACTTGAAGGCGCCCATGCGCTGCAGGTGCTCGCACTTGAGGAACACCTCGGCGCCCATCATCTCGTTCAGGGTGCGCGAGGTGACGACCGGCGTGCGGTGGGCATGGCCGGCGATGCGCGCCGAGGCGACGACGACGTCTTCGTAGGTGGGCAGTGCAGGTGCGTTCATGGTGCGGAAAGGGTGAAGCGAAAGCGAAAGCGATGGGGATGGCGATGGCGAATCGGGCGCGCGGCGGCTACCAGGGCCAGGCGACGGCGGTGCCGGACCCGGCCGCCAGCGCCCGCTGGTGGACGAGGCGCCCGACGGTCAGGTCCTGCAGGGCCAGTCCGGTCATGTCGAACACGGTGATGTCGCCCGGCGCGCGCGCGAACGCGGTGCGGCCGTCGAGCAGGTCGCCGATCTCGTCGCAGGGCGTCTCGGGCGCCCACTGCGCCTCGCCGATTTGCGTGGCCTGGGCGCGGTCGTCCACGAACAGCCGGGCACGCGGCAGCAGGCCGGCCGGCAGCTCGCGCTTGCCGCGGGTGTCGGCGCCGACGCAGTTCAGGTGGGTGCCGGGCCGCACCGCCGCCGCATCGAACAGCGGGCCGGCGCCGGGGGTGGCGGTGATGACGATGTCTGCCGCCGCCACGGCCGCATCGGCATCGGCCGCCGGTGCGATGCGGCAGCGGCCGGCGAACGCCGCCTCGAAGGCCGGATCGGTGCGGCCGCGCGCGGCGACGTAGGCCACCTCGCGCAGCGACGGCAGCAGCCGCAGGGCGTAATCCAGCTGCACCCGCGCCTGCACGCCGGTGCCGAAGACGCAGGCCGTGGTGCTGCCCGGCCGCGCCAGAAGCTGCAGGCCGATGCCGCCGGCCGCGCCGGTGCGGGCGGTGGTGATGGTGTTGCCGTCGACCACGCAGAGCGGCCGGCCGGTGCGCGGGTCGATCAGCAGGATCGTCGCCTGGTGCGGCTCGCCGCCGGCCGCGCGGTTGGCCGGCCAGAAGCCGGCGGCCTTGAAGCCCAGCAGGCCCTGCGCCGGCACGTCGCCCGACTTGATCCCGAAGATGCCGCCGGTGGGCAGCGGCTCGCGCACCACCGGAAACACCCGGCCCTCGCGCCGGCTGTGCAGCACGAAAGCCTCGCGCACCGCCTCCAGCACGTCGGCCGGCTGCAGCAGCGGCGCCACCGCGGCACCGTCGATCAAGAGAAGGCGGGCATCGTGGGGCATGGGTTCATTTGGCATAGGCATAGACGGAGGCGCGCGACACGCCCAGGTGCGCGGCGATGGTGTCCATGGCGCGGCGCACGTCGAGCAGGCCGGCGGTGCGCAGCTCGCGCAGCAGGGTACGGCGGTCGTCGGCCCGCAAAGAGCGCGGCGTGGTGGCCAGCCGCGCGGCGAACTGGTCGATCCGCTCGCGGATCCGGTCGGCGCCGGTCGGGTCGAGCGACTCCTGCACCGCCGCCTGCGGGTCGATGCCGACGAAGCGCGCCATGGCGGTCTGGAAGCCGTGGAACAGGGTCAGATCGACGTTCATGCACAGCGCGGCGATGTAGCGGCCCTCCGCATCCTTGATGCCGACCGAGGTGCTCTTGGCCTGGCGGCCGTCGGCGAAGGTATTGGCATAGTTGGCGATGACCGGCGGCATGTCCGGATCGTGGATGCGGGCCAGGCCCAGCTCGGTGGTCGGCTCGCCGACGGCGCGGCCCGACAGGTTGTTGTGGATCGCGAGGATCGAGCGCTTCGGGTCGAGCAGGTCGTGCACCACCACCTCGCAGAAGGGCGCGAAGGTCTCGCCCAGGCCCTGCGCGATCTGGCGGACCTGGTCGAGCAGCAGCGTCTGCTCGGGACTACGACGGGGTTTGGGCATCTGGATAGTCTGTCCATTTTTGGATAGACTGTCAAACATTCGACGATCCGTCCAAACCCCTGTCCATGCCCAGGATGCCCATGCGCCTACCCGCCGACCTCGAAACGCCCGTGCTCCTGCTCGACGAAGCGCGCATGCAACACAACATCGACCGGATGCAGTCGCGCATGGATGCGCTGGGCGTGCGGTTCCGCCCGCATGCCAAGACCAGCAAGTGCGCCGAGGTGGTGCGCCGCCAGATCGCGGCCGGCGCGCGCGGCATCACCGTCTCCACGCTGAAAGAGGCCGAACGATTCTTCGCCGCCGGCATCGACGACATCCTCTATGCGGTGGCGATCGCGCCGGCCAAGTTCGCCCATGCGCTGCGGCTGGCGCGCGCCGGGCTGCGGCTGACGCTGCTGGTCGAGTCGGCGGCGGCGGCCGAGCAGCTCTCGGCCTTCGGCAGGACCGAAGGCCACGGCTTCGAGGTGCTGATCGAGGTCGATACCGACGGCCACCGCTCCGGCATCGCGCCGCAGGACCCACGTCTGCTGCAGGTGGCCGCCGCCCTGCGCACCGACGCCGCCGGCCACGGCGCGCGGCTGGCGGGCGTGCTGACCCATGCCGGCAGCTCCTACGACCTGCGCACCCCCGAGGCGCTGGAGGCGATGGCCGAGCAGGAGCGCGCCGGCTGCGTGGCCGCGGCCGGGGCCCTGCGCGCCGCCGGCCATGCCTGCGCCGTCGTCAGCGTCGGCTCCACCCCCACCGCGCTCAGCGCCCGGCACCTGGAGGGCGTCACCGAGGTGCGGGCCGGCGTGTACGTGTTCTTCGACCTGGTGATGGCCGGCACCGGCGTCTGCCGGCCCGACGAGATCGCGCTGTCGGTGCTGTGCACCGTCATCGGCCACCGGGCGGAGAACGGCTGGGTGATCACCGATGCCGGCTGGATGGCGATGAGCCGCGACCGCGGCACGCAGAAGCAGGCGCACGACCACGGCTACGGCCTGGTGTGCGATGCCGGTGGTCGTCCGCTGCCCGGCCTGACCTTCGACGCGGCCAACCAGGAGCACGGCGTGCTGCAGTGGAGGGGCGACGGCCACGACGGTGTCGCGCTGGCCGAGCGCTTCCCGCTGGGCGCACAGCTGCGCATCGTGCCCAACCATGCCTGCGCCACCGGAGCGCAGCATCCGGCGTACCACGTTCTGCCGGCCGCGGCTGCCCCGGGCGACGAACTGCCGCGCTGGGAGCGTTTCAGCGGCTGGTGATCCTGTACCGTTGCGCCTTTGCGCGTCCTGCGCGCCACCGCCCTCCGCACCGTTCCTGCCGACACCCATGACCGCACTGCCACCGACGCCCGTCCGCAAGCCCCGTATCGCCTTGCTCGCCACCGGCGGCACCATCGCCGGCGCGGCTGCGTCGGCCACCAGCACCAGCGCCTACACCTCGGCCGTCACCGGCGTCGAGGCGCTGCTGGAGGCGGTGCCGCAGATCGCCGACGTGGCCGCGGTACATGGCGAGCAGGTGCTGCAGATCGGCTCCGAGAGCTTCGACAACGCCCGGCTGCTGACGCTGGCCCGCCGGGTGGCGGCGGTGGCGGCATCGCCCGACGTGGACGGCATCGTGATCACCCACGGCACCGACACGATGGAAGAAACCGCCTACTTCCTGCACCTGACGATCCCCACCGCCAAGCCGATCGTGCTGACCGGCGCGATGCGCCCCGGCACCGCCCTGAGCGCCGACGGACCGCTCAATCTGCTCGACGCGGTGACCGTCGCCGCGCATGCCGGGTCGGCCGGCAAGGGCGTGCTGCTGGTAATGGACCAGCAGGTGCACAGCGGCCGCGACGTGGCCAAGACCCACGCCAGCCGCACCGACGCGTTCCGCTCCGAATACGGCCCGCTGGGCACGGTGGTGGACGGCCGGGTGCGCTTCTACCGCCTGCCCGCCCGGCCCCACACCACCACGAGCGAATTCGACATCGCCCGGATCGGCACCCTGCCCGAGGTCGGCATCGTCTACGCCCACGGCAACACCAGCCCCGCGCCGTACGAGGCGCTGGTGGCTGCCGGTGTCCGCGCCATCGTCCACCTGGGCTTCGGCGGCGGGACCGTGCCGGACTACCTGGAAGCCACGCTCGCGGCGGTGCAGGCCCGGGGCGTGACGGTGGTGCGCGCCACCCGCACGGCCGGCGGCGCCGTTTCGCGCAACGGCGCGGTCGACGACGACGCGCTCGGCTCGGTCGCGGCGGACGACCAGAACGGGGTGAAGGCGCGGCTGCTGGCGGCGCTGGCGCTGTCTCAGGGATGCGACGCGGGGGCGATGCAGCAGGTGTTCTGGCGGTACTGAGCCGGCGCGCTGCGGTTCAGCCCCACACGAAATCCTCGGCCATGCATGCCGCGGGCGTCACGATGCGCACGCCGCGCCAGGGATGCAGCCGCAGCAGGTCGTCGTCGCCCGTCACGATCAGCATGGCGGGTGCGTCGCAGGCCAGTTCGAGGAACTTGTTGCCCTTGGGATCCGCACAGTCCCCGGTGCGCGAGGTCACATCGCACCAGCGTACCGACCGGGCCAGCAGATCGAGGAATTCGGCCCGGCGTGCGGGCGGCACGAAATAGCGGTCGAACTTCGGCCGGTGCAGCACCTGGAGCAGTTCGGCCCAGGTGGCATCGGACACCACGACCTCGCCGTACCGCAACGCCTGCAGCAGGGCGCGCCCGCTGGTGCTGCCGGGCAGCAGGGCCGCACTGACGACCAGGTTGGTGTCGAGTACGACGGGCGGCGGTGCCGCCGGGGCCTCAGCGTTCGGCATCGGCCATGCGCGCGATGTCCTGCTCGGTCAACCCTTCGCGCGCGGCCACCGAACCCAGGCCCGCCATGGCCGTCTCCATCGCGGCCGCGGCCTCAGGTCCGCGCAGCGGCGCCAGCTCGCCGATGGCGCGGGCGAACTGCAGGCGCAGCGCGGCGATGTCGTTGGCCGGAGACAGCACCAGCGAAACGGGGCGGCCGCGGCGGGTGATGAGCACCGGCTCGCGCTGCGAAGTGTCGAGCATCTCGCCGAACCGGTTCTGCGCGTCGAGGGAAGCGATGGAGCGCATGGCAAATCCTTCAGGTCTGTAACAGCCATCATAGCTGTTTCAGCTGTTTGAGACCTCACGCGCAGCATTTCGGCCCCGGTACCAGGCCATGGCCCGGTGCTTGCGTGGAGCAGTGCTTCGCCGCACCAGGACCGACCATGCTTCCCACCACCCGACGATCCCTCCTCGCCGCGGCTGCCGCCACCCTGGCCGCACCCGGTCTGCTGCATGCCCAGGAGGCCTACCCTTCCCGCGCGCTGCGGATGGTGGTGCCGTTTCCGCCGGCGGGCGCGGCGGATTTCCTAGGGCGGGCGGTCGGCGAGCGGCTGTCGCAGGCGCTCGGCCAGCAGGTGCTGGTCGACAACCGCAGCGGGGCCGGCGGCAACATCGGCACGCAGGCCGCGGCGCAGGGCGACCAGGAGGGCTACACGCTGCTGCTGACCGGGCTGCCCTTCGCGGTCAACCGCTTCCTGTTCCGCACGCTGCCGTTCGATCCCGACCGCGATTTCGAGCCGGTGGCGCTGATCGCCACGGTGCCCAACCTGATGATCGTGCCGGCCGATTCGCCGGCCAACACGGTCGAAGAGTTCATCGCCTATGCCCGCAAGCGGCCAGGGCAGGTGAACTACGCCTCGATCGGCAACGGCACCTCGCTGCACCTGGCGGGCGCGCAGTTCAACAACGCGGCCAGGCTCGACATGTCCCACGTTCCCTACAAGGAAACCGGCACCGCCAACGCCGACCTGATGGCCGGGCGGGTGGACGTGATGTTCCAGACCATTTCGGCCGCGGCGGGCCTGGTGCGCGGCCACAAGGTGAAGGCGCTGGCGGTGACCAGCGACACGCGGGTGCCGGCCTTCGCCCAGGTGCCCACGCTGAGAGAGGCGGGCGTCGACCTGGTCACCGTGGGCTGGTTCGGCCTGCTGGTGCCGGCCAACGTGCCGCCCGCCCGCAAGGCGCTGCTGGAGCGCCTGACGCTGGCCGCGGTGCGCGACCCGGCGCTGTCGGCCCGCATCGCCGACAGCGGCTGCATTCCCCGCGCGCTGGGCAGCCAGGATTTCAAGGCCTTCATCGGCGACGAGACCCGCCGCCTGGGCGAGGTGGTGCGCAGCGCGGGCATCGTGGCGAGCTGAGGTACCGGGGCGCGGACGCGCGGCTGTCCTATCGCCGCGGACAGCACCCCCTGCCACAATCCGGCGCATGTTCGCCCCCCTCCAAAACGACAGCTTCCTGCGCGCCTGCCGGCGCCAGGCCACCGACCACACCCCCGTCTGGCTGATGCGCCAGGCCGGCCGCTACCTGCCCGAGTACCGCGCCACGCGGGCCCAGGCCGGCAGCTTCATGGGCCTGGCCACCAACCGCGACTACGCCACCGAGGTCACGCTGCAGCCGCTGGAGCGCTATCCGCTGGATGCGGCCATCCTCTTCTCCGACATCCTCACCGTGCCCGACGCGATGGGCCTGGGCCTGTCCTTCCAGCTGGGCGAAGGCCCGAGGTTCGCCCATCCGGTGCGCGACGAGGCCGCGGTGGCCGCCCTGGCAGTGCCCGACATGCACAAGCTGCAGTACGTGTTCGACGCGGTGTCGTCGATCCGCCAGGCGCTGGGCGGCCGGGTGCCGCTGATCGGCTTCTCGGGCAGCCCCTGGACACTGGCCTGCTACATGGTCGAGGGCGCGGGCTCCGACGACTACCGGCTGGTCAAGACGATGCTCTATGCCCGCCCCGACCTGATGCACCGGATGCTGGCCGTCAACGCCGACGCGGTGGCGCAGTACCTCAACGCCCAGATCGACGCCGGCGCGCAGGCGGTGATGATTTTCGACAGCTGGGGCGGCGTGCTGGCCCATGCGGCCTTCCAGGAGTTCAGCCTGGCCTACACCGCCCGGGTACTGGCACAGCTGAAGCGCACCGGCCCCGACGGGCAGGACGTGCCCCGCATCGTGTTCACCAAGGGCGGCGGCCTATGGCTGCAGGACATGGCCACGCAGCTCGACTGCGAGGTGCTGGGCCTCGACTGGACGGTGAACCTGGGCGCCGCCCGGGCGGCGGTCGGCGGGGCCGTCGGCGGGCCCGGCAAGGCCCTGCAGGGCAACATCGACCCCAACGTGCTCTTCGCCCCGCCCGCGCAGATCGACACGCAGGTGGCGCGGGTGCTGGAGAGCTTCGGCCGGCCGCACACCGACACCACCACCACCGGCCCCACCCACATCTTCAACCTGGGCCACGGCATCAGCCAGCACACGCCGCCCGACCATGTGACCGCGCTGGTGGAGGCGGTGCACCGGCACTCGCGGCGGCTGCGCGCCTGACGATTGCGGGGCCTGCGCGCCCAGCGGACGCCCCCGCCCGGTGCACCCCCCAGGTTTGGCGTGCTTTGTTATGCACAAAAAAAGTTGTGCGGCATCGCAGCAAGCCCCGATTCGTGACCGACCGGGCACAAGCCCGGTGCGCCTCGCAAGTGGTTGATTCATATAGCGTTCCCGGTCTGCTTTTTTGGCAGGCACCCTAGGGAAAGCAAGGATTCATGCGGGCTCGCAGCGATCGCAGCAAAGCTATCAACAAAGTTATCCACAGAAAAATGGGACGGCGTCGCAAAGACCTTGTAAATCAAGGACTTAGCGCCCCCATCAGAGAAACGAAGGGATGTTCGACGTGCAGAAGGCGTCGAGGTGCCGTTCGTCGGTCCAACAGGCCCTTTTTTGCTCTTCCGAAGAACGGGCCCCACCGGGTCACACGGCGCGAACCCGCGCCGTTGCTGGCGCGGATGCTAGCGTCGCTGAAATGCAGACCCGCCGCCGACGCAGAACCGGCCCTGTCAAGCAAAAAATTGTGGTCGGAAGGCTTGCTTATGCACACAAACCGTGAAAGTGCCTTTTGCCCTCGGTTTTGGGCGCGCAACCGATTCCAGCCCGGGCATACCCTTGCAAGTGGCTGATTCATATAGCTTTGTCGCAATGCCTCTTTCGCAGGCAAAACGTGTAAAGCCATGCAGGGCGCGGGTTTAGCACGGCTCGACACGTCCTATCAACAAAGTTATCCACACAACGGCGGCACAACATCGGGGGAGCACGAAAGCGATGCTGCATGCGACTCCGGACCCTGCAAGCGGTGGCGGCAGCCCCGGTTTTGTGCACAGGCCGGGCGAAGCGGTTGGGGCACAATGAGCGGCCTGCCGCAGCCAGATTCGACTTGCAGTTCGGCCGCATAACCCATTGATATGCAAAGCATTTTCGGTTTCTGCAGGCCAGGGCCGACACGCCATGGCCTGGTGCCGGAGCGGCGCCATCCCCACCCTCGTGCCGTCTGTCAACAAAGTTATCCACAGAATCGGCTTTTCGGTGCCGAAAGTCCTTCTGAATCAAGCTCTTGGAACACGCACTGCCAAACCCACCTGAAGTCGGGGCCGGACCGGTCGTCTCGGTGCTGGTCCAGACGCCCGCGCACAGTGCCATCGCCGGCCCGCTGAGCTACCGCGCCGCCGGGCCGCTGGCGCCCGGGACGCTGGTACGGGTGCCGTTGGGCAGCCGGGAAACGCTGGGGATCGTGTGGGACGCGGCCGAGGGCGCGGAGCTGCCGCCCGACACCGCGCTGCGGCCCCTGTCGGCCGTGCTGGATGCGCTGCCGCCGCTGGGGCCCGGCTGGCGGCGGCTGGTCGAGTTCGCCGGCCGCTACTACCAGCGCGGTGCCGGCGAGGTGGCCCTGGCCGCGCTGCCGCCCGCCCTGCGGGCCCTGGACCCGGTGCAGCTGGCACGCCGGCTCAAGCGCAGCCCCGGCACCGCCGCCGACATCGTTTTCGCTCCTGAAACCATAGCACCCAGCCAGGACCAGGCCACGGCCATCGCCCGATTCGATGCGGAAACCGGCCCGTTCCTGCTGTTCGGCGCCACCGGCAGCGGCAAGACCGAGGTCTACCTGCGCTGCGTGCAGGAGGCGCTGCAGGCCGACCCGCGGGCCCAGGCGCTGGTGATGGTGCCCGAGATCAACCTCACCCCGCAGCTGGAGGAGCGCTTCCACGCCCGCTTCCCCTCCGCCGACCCGGCCGGTGCGCCGGCCGTGGTGTCGATGCACAGCGGCATGACGCCGCCGCAGCGGCTGCGCAGCTGGATCGCGGCGCACACCGGCCGGGCCCGCATCGTGCTGGGCACCCGGATGGCGGTGTTCGCCGCGATGCCGCACCTGAAACTGATCGTGGTCGACGAAGAGCACGACCCCAGCTACAAGCAACAGGAAGGTGCCCGCTATTCGGCGCGCGACCTGGCGCTGTGGCGCGGCCGGGAGGAAGGCGCCAAGGTGGTGCTGGGTTCGGCCACGCCGTCGCTCGAGAGCTGGTACGCCAGCCGCCCGGCCACGGCAGAAGACCCGGGCGGCCGCTACGCCCGGCTGGAGATGCCGGCCCGCATCGGCGCTGGCGCGCTGCCCCGGGTGCGGCTGGTCGACATGAACCACCAGCCCAAGCGCGCGGTGGTCTCGCCGCCGCTGCTGGCCGCCATCGGCGAGCGCGTCGCCCGGGGCGAGCAGGTGATGGTCTTTTTGAACCGGCGCGGCTACGCCCCGGTGCTGCACTGCCCCGACTGCGGCTGGAAGAGCGACTGCCCGCACTGCAGCGCCCACCAGGTGTTCCACAAGATCGACCGCACCCTGCGCTGCCACCACTGCGGCACCACCTCGCGGGTGCCGCGCGGCTGCCCGGCCTGCGGCAACGTCGACATCGCCCCGCTCGGCCGCGGCACCGAGAAGCTGGAGGAGCATTTGTCGGAACTGCTGGAGGGCATCCGCCGGCCCGACGGCGGCCGGGTGCGCATCGCCCGGATCGACGCCGACACCACCCGCGCCAAGGGCGCGCTGGAATCGCAGCTGGCCCAGGTGCACGCGGGCGACGTGGATGTGCTGGTCGGCACCCAGATGATCGCCAAGGGCCACGACTTCCGCCGCATCACCCTGGTGGCCGCGGTGAACCCCGACGGGGCCCTGTTCTCCAGCGATTTCCGCGCGCCCGAGCGTTTGTTCGCGCTGCTGATGCAGGCCGGCGGCCGCGCCGGGCGCGACGCGGCCCACAGCGCCGGCAGCGAGATGTGGATCCAGACCGTGCATCCCGCACACCCGATCTTCGCCGCCCTGAAGGCCCACGATTTCCCCGCCTTCGCCGCCCAGCAGATCGAGGAGCGCCGGTCGGCCGGCATGCCCCCCTTCGCCGCCCAGGCCCTCGTGCGGGCCGAGGCGCGCACCCAGGAGGTCGCCCAGGCCTTCCTCACCGCCGCCCGCCAGGCCGCGACGGATGCCGGCCTGGACGCCACCGGCGAAGTGGTCGCCTTCGGCGCCGTGCCGATGGCGATGCAGCGCGTGGCCAACGTCGAGCGCGCACAGATGCTGCTGGAAAGCTCGTCGCGCGGCGCCCTGCAGCGCTTCCTGTCGGCCTGGCAGCCCCTGCTGCACACCACCCGCGCCGATCCGGCGCACAAGGGCCTGATCCGCTGGGCGGTGGATGTGGATCCGCTGGCGATCTAGACCCGCCAGGCCACCGCCGCCGAGAAACTCAGGAACGCCAGCACCGTCGACACCAGGATCACCCGCGCGATCCGCCCGTTGTGCGCGCCGAAGCGCTCGGCCAGCATCGACACGTTGCTGGCGCTCGGCAGCGCCGCCACCAGCACCAGCGCCGTCAGCGCCAGCGGCTCGACCGGCGTGCCGAGTGCCGCCGCCGCCGCACCGGCGCACAGCACCAGCACCGGGTGCAGCAGCAGCTTGGCCAGCGCCAGCAGCACCGCGCCGCGCCAGGGCGTGGGGCCGGCCGCGCCGTCCATGCCCGCGCGGGCCAGCACCGCGCCGATGGTGAACAGCGCCACCGGCGACGCCGCATCCGACAGCAGCGCCACCGTCTGCTCCAGCGGCCGCGGCAGCACGAAGCCGGCGGCCGAGGCCCCGATGCCCAGCGCGATCGACCACGGCATCGGATTGGTCGCCATGCCGCGCAGCGCCCGCCGCAGCGCGGCCAGCGCGCCCGATGCGCCCGCACCGCCCAGCCGCGACAGCGCCACGCACAGCGAGGTGGTCAGCACCATGTCGATCGCCATCGTCTGAATCACCGGGCCGGCCGCCGCGGGCCCGAGCAGCGCGGCCAGCAGCGGCACGCCCATGAAGCCGGTGTTGGGAAACGCCGCCACCAGCGCACCGAAGGCCGCATCGTTCCAGCCGATGCCGGCGCGCCGCGACACCGCCACGGCCAGCGCCACCATCGTGACCGCGGAGGCCAGGTAGACGGCCGCCACCCGCAGATCGAGCAGCTGGTGGATCGGGGTGCGCGCGCCGAAGCGGTAGAGCATGCAGGGCAGCGCGAAGAACAGCACGAAGCCGTTCAGCCCCGGGATCGCCGCCAGCGGCAGCAGGCCGCGCCGGGTCGCCAGCCAGCCGCAGAAGATCAGCGCGAAAAACGGGAAATTGACGGCGAGGATGGCGAGCACCGCGCGATTCTCGCAGCGGGCCCCGCCCGCCCGGCCTGCCGAACGTAGTGTGCGCGACAGCAAAAAAACGGCCTGCACAAGGCAGGCCGTGAAGAGAGACACCCCAAAAACAACCTGCGGATGCACCGCCGGCCCCCACGGCGGCGATGCACCCGCCACCCCCTGCCGGGCGGGCCGCTTCGGCCCCTGGGAGCCGGCGCGGCCCGCATGGCAGCGGGTGCAGGTGGACTTTAGGCCGGCGGTGGCGGCGCGGGAAGCGATGAAAACGCGGCTGCATATCTGGCGGCCACATAAGCCCCCGCATGCACCCACGGCAGCAGCCCTTGCGATAAGCCCCTAGAGTCGCCATCTTCCCTGCGCACCCAGCGCAGACGAGGACCCGACATGACGCACCCGACACCCGGCAGCCGCCTTCCCACCTACTTCATCTCCCACGGCGGCGGACCGTGGCCGTGGATGCGCGACCGGATGGGCGGCACCTACGACCTGCTGGCCGCATCGCTGCAGGACATGCCGCGGCAGCTGGGCCGCACGCCCGCGGCGGTGCTGGTGGTGTCGGGCCACTGGGAGACCGATGCGGCCTACGCGGTGATGGCGTCGCCCCGGCCGCCGATGTTCTACGACTACGGCGGCTTCCCGCCGCACACCTACCAGGTGCGGTACCCGGCGCCGGGTGCGCCGGCGCTGGCCGAGCAGGTGCGGGGCATGGTGGCCGCCGCCGGCCTGCCGGTGGGGCTGGACGACAAGCGCGGCTTCGACCACGGCACCTTCTCGCCGCTGGCGGTGGCGTACCCGGCGGCCGAGGTGCCGGTACTGCAGCTCTCGATCCGCAGCCACTACGACCCGGCCGAGCACCTGGCGCTGGGCCGGGCGCTGGCGCCGCTGCGCGACCAGAACGTGCTGATCGTGGGCAGCGGCCTGAGCTTCCACAACCTGCGGCATTTCGGCCCGCAGGCGCGCGACGTGTCGCGGGCCTTCGACGACTGGCTCGACGAGACGCTGGTCCACCGCGACCCTGCCGCCCGCAGCGAACGCATGCGGCACTGGGACGCCGCCCCGGCCGCCCGCATCGCCCATCCGCAGGAAGACCACCTGGTGCCGCTGATGGTGGCGCTCGGCGCGGCCGAGCAGGAGACAGCGGTGCGGGTCTACCACGAGGACGCCTTCATGGGCGGGCTGTCGGTGTCGAGCTTTCGCTTCGGCGCGGCGCCCGGCGATGCGGGCACGGCCGCGGCGACCGCCCCGGCGCTGGCCGCCGCCTGACCGCGCGGCCGACACCACCCGCCGCCCCGCCCGCCTTCACTCCGAATCCACGCCATGCCCCACGACACCCCCGCCCACCCCGTCCTCGCCGTGGAGCCGCTCGGCTTTCCCTGGGAGACGGCCGACCCGTTCCTGTTCTGCGTCTACCACGACGACGCCTATCCGCAGGCGACGCCGCAGATGGGTCCCGCCGCCTCGCTGGCCGGGCGCGCGATCGGCCAGGACTTCAGCCGCAAGGACGGCTGGAGCATGTACCACGGCGAGACGGTACCTGGCTTTCCGGCGCACCCGCACCGCGGTTTCGAGACGGTGACCATCGTGCGCAAGGGGCTGGTCGACCATTCGGACTCGCTGGGCGCGACGGCGCGCTTCGGCCAAGGCGACGTGCAGTGGCTCACCGCCGGCGCGGGCGTGGTGCATGCGGAGATGTTCCCGCTGCTCGACGCCGCACGCCCCAATCCGCTGGAGCTGTTCCAGATCTGGCTGAACCTGCCGGCGCGCAGCAAAATGTCGCCGGCGCATTTCACGATGCTGTGGTCGCACGCGATTCCGCACCGGGTGGTCACCGACGACGCCGGCCGCCGCACCGAGGTGGCGGTGATCGCCGGCCGGATGGCGCCCGCCGCGGACGCCACCGATGCGCTGGAGCCGCCGGCCCCGCCGCCCGATTCCTGGGCCGCCCGGGCCGATGCCGACGTGGCCATCTGGACGGTCCGCATGGCGCCCGGCGCCCGCTGGACATTGCCTGCCGCGAACGGCGCCGACACCCACCGCCGGCTGTACTTCTTCAAGGGCGACGGCGTGGCCGTCGGCGGCCGGGCCCTCGGCTCGCATGCCGCGATCGCGCTGCACCCTTCGCTGCCGGCGGAGCTGCACAACACCGGCGGCACCGAGGCCGAATTCCTGCTGCTGCAGGGCCGGCCGATCGGCGAGCCGGTCGTGCAGCACGGCCCGTTCGTGATGAACAGCCAGGCCGAGATCCGGCAGACGGTGGACGACTACCGCCGCACCCAGTTCGGCGGCTGGCCTTTCGCCGACGCGGCGCCGGTGCACGGGCGCGACCCGGCCCGCTTCGCGCGGCACGGCGATGGGCACGAGGAGCGGCCGGAGCCGGTGGAGCAGGTTCGCTAGCGCCCGCCATCGCCGGCGGGCCGCGGCACCGACGCATCGGGCCGACAGGCGGTATCCGCTCGGTAAAGCCCGGATATCGGCGGATACAAATAGACCTCCAGCGGCAACCCCAAGTTACACTACGTAAATACTGTGTGCAAATGCGCAGGCTCAACCGGAGTGTCGTTCCCATGGTCGCTAACCAACATATGAAGGTGTCCACCCGCATCGGGCTGGGCTACGGCATCGCACTGGTGCTGTGTTTCGCCGGCTTCGGATTCGCCGCGTCGACGATGCGGTCGCTGGCCCGCAACGTCGACGTCGTCGCCCACGACCGGCTCGCCAAGGTGGCGCAGTTGCAGGAGATGCGCAACAACTTCAACGCCCAGGGCCACCAGGTCCGCAACATTCTGATCAGCGACGACCGTCCGTTCCAGGATGCGGAGCTGAAGAAGATCGTCAACATCAAGTCGCTCAATGGAGAGATCGTCAAGAATCTCCAGGCGGCCGAGCAGGATGCGGATGCCACCGCCCTGCTGAAGAACGTGGCCGATTTCTCGCAGCCCTTCTACCAGGCCATCGACCGCACGGTGGCGCTGGCCTACGACGGCAAGGCGCCCGAGGCGCGCGAGCAGCTGATCGGCGAGATGCGCAACCGCCAGATGCCGCTGTTCAAGGCGGTCGACGATTCGCTCAAGCTGCAGATGGATTCCTCCCGCCAGCTGGCGACCGCGGCCATCGCCGATGCGAGCGCCGCCGCCTGGGCCATGCTGCTGATCGGCGTGGTGGTGGCGTTGGCGGCGGTGGTGGTCTGCCTCTGGACGGCGCGCTGGATCACCCGCGCGCTCGGTTCCGAGCCGGACGCGCTCGGCGCGGCGGTGCGCCGCTTCGCCGAGGGGGATCTGAGCCCCGCTCCGGGCGCCGGCGCCGCGGTACCCGGCAGCGTGCTGGCCGCCATCGGCACGATGCAGGCCAACTGGGCGCGCATCGTCGGCCAGGTGCGGGCCAGCAGCGACAGCATCGCCACCGGTTCGACCCAGATCGCGATGGGCAACGCCGACCTGAGCCAGCGCACCGAGGAGCAGGCCAGCAGCCTGCAGCAGACCGCGTCGTCCATGGAAGAAGTGGGCTCCGCCGTGCGCCACAGCGCCGACACCGCGGGCGAGGCGAGCCGGCTGGCGTCGGAGGCCGCCGCCGCCGCCACCCGCGGCAGCGAACTGGTCGGCCATGCGGTGCAGAGCATGCAGGGCATCGCCGAATCGTCGAAGAAGATCGGCGACATCATCGGCGTGATCGACGGCATCGCCTTCCAGACCAACATCCTGGCGCTCAACGCCGCGGTGGAAGCGGCCCGGGCCGGCGAACAGGGCCGCGGCTTCGCGGTGGTGGCCAGCGAGGTGCGCAGCCTGGCCGGCCGCTCGGCCGAAGCCGCCAAGGAGATCAAGGGGTTGATCCAGGCCAGCGTCCACAAGGTGGAAGACGGCGTGCGCGAGGTGAACGACGCCGGCGCGTCGATGGCAGGTATCGTGTCGCAGGCCCAGCGGGTCGACCAGATGATCTCCGAGATCTCCACCGCGGCGGTGCAGCAGTCGCGCGGCATCGCCCAGATCGGCGAATCGGTCGATCAGCTCGACCGGATGACGCAACAGAACGCGGCCTTGGTCGAAGAGAGCGCCGCAGCGGCCGACAGCCTGCGGCTCCAGGCGGCGGCGCTCGCCTCGGTGGTGAGTGCCTTCAAGCTCGAACCCGGCACCGCCGGTTATGCAGGACCCGCGGGCGGCGGTGCCGGCATCGCGGCAGGTGCCAGGCACGGCATGGCGCTGCTGCCGTCCGCCTGACGGCCATGCCGCCCAGGGCTCGGGAGACCAGGCCCCGTCCTTCGCCGGCATCGAGATGTCGGTGAACGAGGTGCCGAGCCGACGGCCGCCGGTGTCGTCGCGCTGGCAGCCTTGTCGGCACGGGATGCCTCGGCCGGAAACCCGTCATTTGGCGGCCTTGCCCGCAGGCAGGGCGTAGGCGATCACGTAGTCGCCCACCTGGGTGCCCAGCGAGCCGTGGCCGCCGGCCACCACCACCAGGTACTGCCGGCCGTCGGCGCCGGTATAGGTCATCGGCGTGGCCTGGCCGCCGGCCGGCAGCCGGTGCTGCCAGAGCTGGCGGCCGTCGGCCACGTCGTAGGCCCGCACGAAGTAGTCGATCGTGCCCGACAGGAAGGCCACGCCGCCCGCGGTGACGATCGGGCCGCCCAGGTTGGGCACGCCCATCTTGAACGGCACCGGGATCGGCGACTGGTCGCGCACCGTGCCGTTGCGGTGCTGCCAGGCCACCTTGCCGGTCGCCAGGTCGGCGCCGGCCACGTAGCCCCAGGGAGGCGCGATGCAGGGCACGCCGAACGGCGAGACGAAGGGGCCCAGCTTGATCGCGAACGGCGCGCCGAAGTTCTCGTTCAAGGCCGGCAGCGCGCCCTGCGGCGGCGATCCGCCCTGCACCAGCTGCGTCGTGGCGTCGGTGCGCGGCACCAGGGTCGAGACGAAGGGCAGGTAGGTCGGCGTGGCGAACACGGTGCCGCGCTGCGGATCCACCGCCACGCCGCCCCAGTTGAAGACGCCGAAGTTGCCGGGGTAGATCAGCGAGCCGCCGGTCGAGGGCGGGGTGAACCGGCCCTCGTAGCGCAGCCTGTGGAAGGCGATGCGGCAGTAGAGCTGGTCGAACACGGTGGCGCCCCACATGTCGCGGCCGGCCAGCCGGGGCGGGTCGAACGACAGCGCCGAGCGCGGCTGCGTCGGCGCGCTGCGGTCGCCGGCGGCGGCGCCCTGCGGCGCCGGGTCTTCGGTGACCGGCAGCACCGGGGTGCCGGTGCGACGGTCGAGCACGAACAGCTCGCCCTGCTTGGTCGGCTGCACCAGCGCGGGCACCGTCGCGCCGTTGACCTTCAGGTCGACCAGGCTCGGCTGGGCCGGCACGTCGTAGTCCCACAGGTCGTGGTGCACCGTCTGGAAGTTCCAGCGCACCTTGCCGGTGGCCAGGTCCAGCGCGACGACCGAGGACGAATATGTCTCGACCGCCGGGCTGCGGTTGCCGCCCCACTGGTCGGGCGGCTGGTTGCCCAGCGGCACGTAGACCATGCCGAGGGCCTCGTCCACGCTGGAGATCGACCAGCTGTTGGGCGAGTTGACGGTGTAGCGCCGGCCCGGGCCGATGGGCGCGGTGTCGTCGGGGTTGCCCGAATCCCAGTTCCAGACCAGGGCACCGGTGGCGATGTCGAAGCCCCGGATCACGCCCGACTGCTCCTTGGTGGAGACGTTGTCGAGCACCGTGCCGCCAACGACGATCAGCTTCTGCGTCAGCACCACCGGCGAGGTGGAGTAGTAGCTGCCGGGGTTCAGGTTGGGCATGTTCGCCCACAGGTCGATCTGGCCGCGGCCCTGGCCGAAATCGGTGCAGACGGCACCCGTTTCCGGATCGAGCGCGACCAGCCGGCCGTCGGCCGTCGGCATGAAGAGCCGGGCCGGGCATTGGGCGACGGTGCGGGCGCCATCGGCCGCGGCGACCGGCTGGGCCGACTGGCCGGGGCGGGCGGCGGGTTCGGTCGGGGCGACGGCGGCGGCCGATGCCGGGACCGGAGCCGACGGCACGGCAGGCGCCGGCGTGACGACGGCTGCTGGCGCGGCAGCCGCATCGGTCGCCGTCGGAGCCGAGACCACTGCCGGCGCAGCGGCGGTGGCGACGGCATCGCCTGCCACCACCGGTGCGACGGCGCTCGTGATGGTCGCCGCAGGGGCCGCCGTGCCGGCCGCGGCCTGGTACGACAGGCCGCGGCAGGTCAGGTGCTGCAGCGCCAGTTCGCCCTGGATCTTGGGGTCGTAGCGCCACAGCTCGGCGCCGGTGGTCGCATCCAGCGCGATCACCGACTGGTGCGGCGTGCAGAAGTACAGCCGGTTGCCCACCTTGAGCGGCGTGGCCTCGAACGTCGTCTCGACCGGGTCGCCCGGCCGGCCGCGCACGTCGCCGGTGCGGTACTGCCAGGCGACCTCCAGGCCGTCGACGTTGGCCGGCGTGATCTGCGCCAGCGGCGAGTAGCGCTGGCCGAAGCCGGTGCGGCCGTAGGCATGCCATTCGCCGGGCGGCACGCCGCCGTCGGCCGGCGTGGCGGCGGCGGTATCGGCCGACGGCAGGGTGCCGGCGATCTCGTGCCGGTCGACGAACCACGAGGCCACGCCGATCGCCGCGAACAGCGCCAGCACCGCGCCCAGCGCCGCACCGCCGCCGCGCCGGGCCGAGGGCACGGCGCCGGGGCCCGCCAGCAGACCGCGCCGCGCCCACGGGGTGAGCATCAGCACACCCAGCACGAACAGCACGTCGCCGCGCGCGGCCAGCGGCCACCAGTCCAGGCCCACCTCCCACAGCGACCACGCCAGCGTCACCGCCACCAGTGCCGCCATCAGCCCCAGCGCGGCCGGCCGGCGGCGCAACAGCAGCACGCCGACCGCCAGCAGCGCCAGCCCGGCCGGCAGGTAGTACCAGGAGCCGCCCAGCACCGCCAGCCAGAGCCCCGCGCCCGCCAGCACCGCCCCGGCCAGGGCCGTCAGCACCCCCAGTACGACAGGAAAACGGGAGCGGGTGGGCGTGTGGGTGGCCATGGAAGTCCTTGGTGCTGCAGAGAGAACAGCGGCGGGTCGAATGCGAAGCGGCGAGGGTGACGGACGACGGGGCGCGCCGCCCTAGGCAGCCGGCGCCATCGGTTGTAGGCGCAAGGCCAAACATGGTCGGCCGTCACCGCAATCGCTACGGATTCGATAGCATCTGGCCGGCGCGGAGAGCCGGCCGCAGCCGCTTTCTCTTCGAATAGCGGGCCCGGCGACGACGACGGCTGCCCTACCGCCCCAGGTGCCCCAGGTTCTCCGCCGCGGTCTGCCGAAAGCCTGCCGATATCCGTGCATCGGCCACCACCGCGTCCCAGAACACCATGGCCAGCGCCCGGGCCCGTTCCCACTCGGCCAAGGTGGCGGCGGTGGGCTGCAGGCCGCGGGCGGCGAAGTCGCGCGGCACCAGCTCGTTGCCGACCGGCGCGTAGAGCATCGGCAGCATGTCGTAGGTGGGCGAGAGCACCCAGTCGTCGGCCTCCAGCAGCAGCGAGATGTTGCCGTAGTGCCGGTCGGTGTTGGCGATCAGGATGCCGTAGGCCTCCAGCAGCCGCAGATGGGCCGCATCGGCCACGGTGAGCAGGCCCCGCGCCACCATCCGGTTGGCGGTGGCGGCCCAGTTGTCCATCTCGCCGACGTATTCCGCGTCGTAGACCTCCAGCGACACCATGCCGATGCGGCCCTGCGCGGTGCGGTCGAAGCGCTCCGATTCGAGGAACACCCGGCCGGCGCCGGTGTGGATGCGGGTGCGGGCCGCGGGCAGGCCGGCATCCGCCAGCACCTGCAGCGCCAGGTGCTCGCAGACCAGCAGGTCGCGGGTGCGCTGGTCGACCGGGCCGTCGCCCGACGGCGAGAACTTCACGATCACATGCCGGCCGCCGACGATGGTGCAGAACTTGGGCTGCTCGCCGCCGGCCGACGAGCCGGGCAGCGTGCCCTGCATCGCCCGCTCGGCCAGCGCCGGGTAGGCATCGGCCGCATCGACCCGGCTGGCGCGCGCCGGTAGCGTGTGGAAGCGCTCGAACGCCGCCTCGCCCACCACCAGGTTGCCCGGCAGGTCGTCGCCGAAGAGCGCCAGCGCGCGCAGCACGTCGTCGTCGCTCCAGTGGCGCGGGTCGGTGCCCAGCTGGAGTTCGGGGTGGGCATGGGCGAAGGTACGGCCCATGAAGCCCTGGGGCCGCATGTCGTTCAGAAACCAGGGCAGGCCGTCGTGCCGCTGGCGCACGCCGTCGGCCTCGTCGGCCCAGACCGCGCCGCCCTCCAGCGGGACCAGCCGGGCGAACGGCGAGGCCCGGCCCTGCGCATCGATCCGCATCGCCGGGATCTCGCGGCCGATGCCCGCCAGCGCGCGCGGCAGCACATAGCGCTGCGACCGGGCGGCGCCCACCTTCAACACCTCGCCGGCGCGCAGCAGCGGCGCCAGCGCGCGCGAGACGGTCGGCTGGCTCACGCCCAGCAGCGCCTGCAGCTCGGCGCTGGAGAGCACGCCACCGGCGCGGCGCAGCGCTTGCAGGACGGTAGTGGAAGCAGAGAGCATCCCCGCATCCTAAGTTGAATAGATAATTTTGTGGTCTTCCTTTGCAGATCAACGACTTGCAAGAGGCGGTGAATGGATAGCACCGCCGCCTCTACAGGCCGTCACCTCCTCGGGTGCCCTGTCGGCGAAAATCCGGTGCTTTGCACAACCGACCGGATAGCCCCCATGAAGATCGAGAAAAACACCGCCGTCACCCTGCGTTTCAAGGTGGCCGACGCCCAGGGCAAGCTGATCGAGCAAAGCACCGAGCCCACCGCCTACCTGCACGGCGGCTACCAGAACACCCTGCCGAAGATCGAGGAAGCGTTGGAAGGCCAGGAGGTCGGCTACACCACCACCCTGGCCCTGCAGCCCGCCGACGCCTTCGGCGAGCGCGACGAATCCCTGGTGCGCACCATCCCCAAGAGCGAATTCCCGCCCGGCGTGAAGGTCGGCGGCCAGCTCGAGGGCACCACCGACGCCGGCACGCCGCATGTCTTCCATGTGATGAAGATCAAGGGTGCCGAGGTGCTGCTGGACGGCAACCACCCGCTGGCCGGCAAGCCGCTGCGGTTCACCATCACCGTGACCGGCGTGCGGGCGGCGTCGGCGGAAGAGGTGGCGCACGGGCATGTGCACGGGGCGCACGGGCACCACCATTGATGCGGTGAACGCGGTGTCGCGGCTGCCGTCGAATCCGACCGCAGAGGGCGCGCTGGACGGCTGAGCACCCCGCCGGCCTACTCGATCCGCGCCCCCGACGACTTCACCACCACCGCCATCGTCTCCCAGTCGGCCCGCAGCAGCTGCGCGAACGCGGCGGCGCCGGTGCTGCGCGGCTCGACGCCCAGGCGCTTGAAGCGCTCCTGGATCGCCGGCTCGGCCATCACCTTGTTGATCGCGGCGTTGAGCCTTTCCATCTCGGCGGGCGGGGTGGCGGCCGGGGCCAGCACGCCGATCCAGGAATCGAAGACGTAGCCGGGCACGCCGGCCTCGGCCACCGTGGGCAGCTGGGGCAGAAAGGCGCTGCGGACCTTGCCGGTGCCGGCCAGCAGCCGTACCCGCGGGTCGGCCTGCAGGCCGATAACGCCGATGCTCGACGAGGCGACGGCCTGCACCCGGCCGGCCAGCACCTCGTTGACCGCCTCGCCGGTGGATTTCATCGGGATGTGGGTCATCTCCAGCCCG
The DNA here is from genome assembly GCA_042867185.1 of Sphingomonas sp. NCPPB 2930. Classification (GTDB taxonomy): domain Bacteria; phylum Pseudomonadota; class Gammaproteobacteria; order Burkholderiales; family Burkholderiaceae_C; genus Xylophilus. The sequence continues at coordinate 163,360 of JBHZQV010000005.1, forward strand.
GCCTTGGCCAGGAACGAGGCCATCGCCAGGTGGGTGGCGCTGCCGTTGCCGGCCGAGGCGTAGTTGTACTGGCCGGGCTTCGATTTCACCTCGCGCACGAAGTCGGCCAGCGTGGCGACGCCCGGCATGTTGGCCGCGGCGGCGATCACGTAGTCGGCGGTGCCGACCTGGGCGATGCCCACGAAGTCCTGCAGCGGCCGGTAGGGCAGCTTGGCGTACAGGTGGTCGGCGATGTGGTGGCTGGCCGCGGCCAGCACCAGGGTGTTGCCGTCGGCCGGGGCCTTGGCCACGTAGGCCGATCCCACCGTGCCGCCGGCACCGGCCCGGTTCTCGACCACCACGCTGGCGCCGCCCAGGGCCTGGCCCAGCTCGGCGCTGAAGGCGCGGGCCACGGTGTCCTGCACCGCCCCCGTGCCGAAGGGCACCACCATGCGGACGATCCGCGTCTGCTGGGCCCGGGCCGGGCCGGCCAGCGCGGTGCAGGCGATGGCCGCCAGGCCGGACAGCGCACGGCGGCGCAACAGGAAATCGGACGACATCGACTCAACCTTTCACACGCGCAGGGCGCGGCGACGAAACGGGGAAAGAACGACTCCAGTCTCAGGCCGCGACACCCTCCGGGGCCGCCGGCATCCAGCGCTGGACCAGGTGCACGTAGTAGCTGGCGCCGATGGGGATGATCGCGTCGTTGAAGTCGAACGAGGTGTTGTGCACCACGCAAGGACCGGGCCCGTGGCCCGCGTCGCGGTGCTCGCCCTCGCCGTTGCCCAGGAAGGCGTAGCAGCCGGGGCGCACCTGCAGCATGTGGGCGAAGTCCTCCGCGCCCATCACCGCCGGGAAGTCCTCGACCACCATCGCGTCGCCCACCACCTCGCGCATCACCTCGGCGGCGAAGCGCGATGCTTCCGCATGGTTGACCACCGGCGGCGATGCGCGGCGGAACGTCACCTCGGCGGTGCACTCGTGCGCCGCGGCCACGTGCTCGGCCAGGGTGCGCAGCCGCTCCTCGATCTTGTCCAATGCCGGCAGCGAGAAGGTGCGCACCGTGCCGCCAAGCGATGCGGTGTCGGGGATCACGTTGGGCGCGTTGGAGCCCTCCAGCTGGGTGACCGCGACCAGCGCCCGCTCGGTGCTGGCGATGCTGCGCGGCACGATGGTCTGCAGCTGCTGGGCCAGGGCGATCACGGCGCCCACCGGGTCGATGCCGGTGTGCGGCATCGCGGCGTGGGTGCCGCGGCCGTGCACCGTGACGCGGTAGGTGTTGCTCGACGCCATCAGCGCCCCGGGGTTGAGCGCGAACTTGCCGACCGCGCCGGTCGGGAAGTTGTGCAGCGCGAAGACCGCGTCGCAGGGAAAGCGCTCGAACAAACCGTCCTCGATCATCCGCCGGGCGCCGGCCTTGCCCATCTCTTCGGCGGGCTGGAAGATGAAGTGCACCGTGCCGTCGAAGGGCGCGCTCTGCTGCGACAGGTGCCAGGCGGCGGCCAGCAGCATGGTGGTGTGGCCGTCGTGGCCGCAGGCGTGCATCCGGCCGGGGTTCTGCGACCTGTGGGCGAATGCGTTGGCCTCTTCCATCGGCAGCGCGTCCATGTCGGCGCGCAGGCCGATGGTGCGGCCACCGGTGCCTTTCTTCAGCACGCCGACCAGGCCGGTGCCGGCGATGCCGCGGTGCACCGCGATGCCCCACTCCTGCAGCAGCCCGGCGACGATGTCGGAGGTGCGGTGTTCCTCGAAGCCGAGTTCGGGTTGGGCATGGAGGTCGCGGCGGATCGCGACGAAACGGGCGACATCGGCAAAAGCGTCGGTAGGGTGCATGGCGGTGGGGGGTTTCCGAGCGATGGGGAAATCCATTCTGGCGCAAGACCCACAATCGCGGGTTCCCGACCCGATCCATCTCCCCACGCCCTTTCGCACCATGAGAAGCCCAGACGCCCGCGGCGGCCTCGTCTATTCCACCGACACCGGCCGCACCTGCCCCGCCTGCCGCCAGGCCGCCGCCGACTGCCGCTGCAAGGCCCTGGCCGCCGTGCGCGGCGACGGCAAGGTGCGGGTGCTCTACGAGACCAAGGGCCGCGGCGGCAAGGGCGTGACCGTGGTACGCGGCCTGCCGCTGGCGCCCGACGCGCTGGCCGCGCTGGGCAAGCAGCTGCGCACCGCCTGCGGCGCCGGCGGCACCGCCAAGGACGGCGTGCTGGAGATCCAGGGCGACCACCGCGACCTGGTGATGGCCGCGCTGGAGAAGCAGGGCCACGCGCCCAAGCGCGCCGGAGGCTAGCGGTGGACGCGGCCGACCTGCAGAAGCTGCTGACCCGCGAGATGCCCTTCGGCAAGCACCAGGGCTGCCCGATCGCCGACCTGCCCGCCAACTACCTGCACTGGTTCGCCCGCGAAGGCTTTCCGCCGGGCGAGACCGGCCGGCTGCTGGCGCTGATGTTCGAGATCGACCACAACGGCCTGCGCGACTTGCTGGGCCCGCTGCGCGGGCGTTAGGCCGCCAGCCGCGGCACCACCGCGCCGGAATGCAGCCGGAACACCGCCACCGCGGCCACCAGCTGGGCCGCCTGCGATTCCAGCGAGCCGGTCGCGGCTGCGGCCTCCTCCACCAGCGCGGCGTTCTGCTGGGTCACCTGGTCCATCTGGGTGATGGCCTGGTTGACCTGCTCCAGGCCGGTGGTCTGCTCTTGGCTGGCCGAGGTGATCTCGCCGACGATGTCGGTCACCCGGCGCACGCCCTGCACCACCTCGCGGATCACGCCGCCCGCTTCTTCCACCAGGCGGTTGCCGGCATCGACGCGCATCACCGATTCGTCGATCAGGCCCTTGATCTCCTTGGCGGCGGTGGCGCTGCGCTGCGCCAGCGTGCGCACCTCGGCCGCCACCACCGCGAAGCCGCGGCCCTGCTCGCCGGCACGCGCCGCCTCCACCGCCGCGTTCAAGGCCAGGATGTTGGTCTGGAAGGCGATGCCGTCGATCACCGCGATGATGTCGACGATCTTGCGCGAGGCGGTGTGGATCTCGGCCATGGTCGAGACCACCTGGCCGACCACCGTGCCGCCGCGCGCCGCCAGGTCCGAGGTGGACTGCGCCAGCTGGTTGGCCTGGCGGGCGTTGTCGGCGTTCTGCCGCACGGTGGCGGTCAACTGCTCCATCGACGCGGCCGTCTGCTGCAGCGCGCTGGCCTGCTCCTCGGTCCGGCTGGAGAGGTCGAGGTTGCCGCTGGCGATCTCGCTCGACGCGGTGGCGATGCCGTCGGCGCCGTGGCGCACCTGGCCCACCGTTTCGCGCAGGCGCTGGCCCATCACGTCGAGGGCCTGCAGCAGCCGGCCGGTCTCGTCGCGGCCGGTGGTGCCGACGTCGGTGGTCAGGTCGCCGGCGGCCACCGACTGCGCCACCGACAGCGCCCGGCCCAGCGGCCGGGTGATGCTGCGGGTGATCAGCACCGCCAACGCCGCCGCCGCCAGCAGGGCGATGGCGCCCAGTACCAGCATCTGCGCCAGGCCGCGCTCGTAGCCCTGGCGCACGCTGACCGCGGCGGCGTCGATCGCCACGCGTTGCTCGTTCAGCAGGGCTTGCAGGCTTGCGAGGTAGCGAACACCCGCGGGCAGAAACTCGACGAGGATGCGGTCGATTTCTTCGGCCTGGCCGGCCAGCCTGGCCTTGCCGATCGCGTCGCGCAGCTTGACATACGCCTGCCGGTTCTGGACCAGCGTGGCGAACAGGTCCTTTTCGGCCGGGGACTCCAGCAACGTCTCCAGCTTTTTCTGCAGTTCGTTGGAGTTGCGCGAGGACTTGGCGATCTCTTCCGCGAAAAAGGTGGCCAGCGTCGGATCGGCGCTTTTGGCGACCGCCGTGCTGCGCTGCACGCTGGCCTGGATCGCGCTGTACCAGTCGGCCACCAGCCGCTCCTTGGTCAGCGGCAGTGCCATCATCTCGGCCGATGCGGCGGCCACCGCCTGCAAACGCCAGACGCCCACCGCCAGGATGGAGGCGGTCAGCAGGATGAGGATCCCGAATGCCAGGCCGAGGCGGGCGCCGATGTTGAGAGTCTGCAGTCGCATGGGATATCCGGACGATGGTGTGCTCTGATTTCGGCGCCGGCCGCCCTCACTTGAGGCAGTTCGCACGGTGGCCGGACGGACAGCGCACCGGCGTGGACACCGAGGGCGGCCGCAACCGCCGTCCGCCCAGCCCGCTTTTTGGGCATGAAAGAGCCTGCGGCCGGCGTCGCGCGCCGGCCTATAGCTATTGATTCGATAGCGATGCGCCGTGGCGGCATCGCGGCACCCATCGCCCCCGGCCACGCCCTGTCCGGCAGCGGGCGCGCTCAGTACGGCACCGAGAACCGCTGGCCCCGGAAGCGCAGCACCGCGGCCTTGGGCTCGATCCGCTCCAGCACCACGTCGGCCCCGGCCGGATCGCCCTCGCTCAGCACCTGGCCGTTGACGATCACCATCCGGTAGCGCGGATTGCTCGAATAGGTGGCGCCGCTGACCGCCAGCGGCGGCAGCTGGCGGCGCACCGACTCGGGCAGTTCGGCCAGCGCAGGCACGCGGGCGGCGGGCTCGGCCGCCGGGGCCGCCGGGGCCGGCGCGGCGGCGGGAGCCGGGGCAGGTGCCTTGGGGGCGGCCGCCACCGGCGCCGGAGCGCGTGCCGGGGTGTCGCGCACGGTCGCCGGCCCCGGAGCCGGGGCCGACGTGGCGACGGGGGCCTGGGCGACGGCACGTTCGCGGCTGCCGGGTGCGGGTGCCAGGCCGATGCCCGAAGCCGGTGCCTGGGCCCGCGCAGATGCAGGTGCAGGTGCAGGTGCCGTGGCCGGGGCCGGCGCAGACGCCGGTGCGCCGGCCGCCCCGTGCGACAAGCCGGCGACCGGGGCATCGCCCGACGCGCGCGGCGCCGGGGCGGTCGGCGCGGAAGGTTCCGCAGCGGCCGACAGCGGCGCGGGGCCGGCCGGCGCCGCGGGGGCCGGGCCGGCACCCGCGGGCGCCGACGCCACCTGCGCCGCAGGCACCACGCCGCCGCGCGGCGCGTCGTCGCGCAGCCACCACCAGCCGCCGGCGGCCACGACCGCCACGCCGGCCGCCAGGGCCGCCACCGCCACCGCGGTGCGCGGGCCGCCGCCTGCGCCGCCCTCGGGCAGGGATGCGGAGGTGGCGGGCGTATGCAGCCCGGGGACGGCGCCGCGGCCGCGTTCCGCGTCGGCGCGCCGCAGGGCGTCGAGGATGTAGGACATGCGTCAGGTTCCGGAGGTCAGGCGCGGCTCGGCCACGCCGGCGGCGCGGTTGAGCAGCATGAAGGTGAGCGGGCCGGCCACGCCGTCGGGCTTCAGGCCCTGTGCCAGCTGGAAGCGATAGATGCGCGCGCGCCGCTCGGCGGCCGAGGCGTCGGCATTCGCGGCCGCGCCGCCCGGCTGCAGGGCGGCCAGTTGCGCGTCGAGCCAGGCGCCGGCCGGGCCGGTGGCGGTCTCGGCCTGCGCGGGCGTGGCGCCGGGCGGGATGCGCCACAGCGTGGTGAAGTCGCCGCGCCACCAGCGGGCCAGTTCGGCCAGCGGAACGCGGCGCGGCACGCCGTCCACCACCAGGGTGGCGTGCTGCGCATCCAGCCCGGCGAGCGGCACGACCGCGGTACGGCCGTCGTCGCCCACCAGGGTCAGCAGGCCCGGCCGGTCGATCTGGCGCACCAGGTTCAGGCCGGTGCGGCTGCTGCGAAAGCACGGCAGGCCCTCGCGCGCCAGCGCCGGGCAGGCGGCTCCGGCGGCCAGGCCGTCGGCCGGCAGGCCCCAGCCGGCGGCCAGCGCCCGCAGGGCGGCGTCTTCGTCGCGCGGCAGGCGGGGCAGTGCGGCGCGCAGGTCCAACGGGGTGCCGTCGGAGGCCGTCGCGGCGGTCGCTGCCGGCAGCCCGCCGCCTGCCGCCGCGGCGTTCGCCGCCGACGTTCCGGACGCGCCGGCGCTCGTGGCCGACGGTGCGGACGCGGTGGCGGCGACGCCCGTCGCGGGCGATGCAGACACCGCCGAGGGCGGCGTGCCCGCGCCGGCTTTCGCGGCGGTGCCGGCACCTGCCGCCCCCGCCGCACCGGCGCCCGGCACGCCCGCCGTGCCGCCACCCGCCACCGCCGCGGCCACCGGCGTGCGCCGCGCGATGTACCAGCCGCCCGCGATGCCGACGCACAGCAGCACCACGGCCGCCACCACCGCCGGGCCGGCCAGCGCGGAGCGTGGCGCGCCCTGCGCCTGCGGCGCCGCCGGCCCGCCGGTCGATGGCGCGGCACCGGCCGCCGGCGCGGGCGGCTTCGGTGCCGTGCCGGTGCGGCCGCCGGGCTGGAAGAACACCTCGCGCGCCGCCTTGTCGACGATCTGCGCGGTCACCACCCGGGCGCCGGTGGCGTAGCCGCCCAGCAGCGCGCGGTCGCAGAGCAGGTTGATGCGCCGGGGCACGCCGCGCGCGGCGGTGTGGATGCGGCGCAGCGCACCGCGGTCGAACGGCATCGGCCCCTGCAGGCCGGCCACGCCCAGGCGGTGGGCGATGTAGTGCTGCGTCTCCACCGGCGTCAGCGCATCGAGGTGGTAGCGGGCGATCACCCGCTGCGCCAGCTGCTCCAGCGCCGGCTGGGCCAGCATGCCGCGCAGCTCGGGCTGGCCGATCAGCACGATCTGCAGCAGCTTGCGCTCGTTGGTCTCCAGGTTGGTCAACAGGCGCAGCTGCTCCAGCACGTCGGCCGAGAGGTTCTGGGCCTCGTCGATGATCAGCACGCTGCTGCGGCCCTGGGCATGCGCCGCCAGCAGGTACGCGTTGAGCGGGTCGATGTAGTCCTTGACCGTCTCGCCGCCCGGGCCGGCCGGCCGGGTGGCGATGCCGAACTCGCTGCAGACCGACTGCAGCAGCTCGCCCACGGTGAGCTTCGGGTTGAAGATGTAGGCGACGTTGCAGGTGGCAGGAATCTGCTCCAGGAAGCAGCGGCAGACCGTCGTCTTGCCGGTGCCGATCTCCCCGGTCAGCAGCACGAAGCCCCCGCCGCTGCCCACCCCGTAGAGCAGATGGGCCAGCGCCTCGCGGTGGCGCTCGCTCATGTAGAGGTAGCGCGGGTCGGGCGCGATCGAGAACGGGTCCTGCCGCAGGCCGAAGAAAGAGGCGTACATATCGCCCAGAGGATACCGGCAGCGCGCCAGTCGCAAAAAAGCCGCCACCCTTCCGGATGGCGGCTGTGCGCGCGGGGCCGATGCGGGCGCCTGCGCGCCCGGCGATCAGACCAGCGGCGGATCCTGGTCGCGCACCATGTGGCGGTGCTGGGCGATGGCGGCCATGAAGGCGGTGGCGACCTTCTTGGCATCGGCACCGTCGGCGAACAGCACGCCGGGGTCGGTTTCGCCCGATGGCAGCGCGGCCTGGATGCCGGCCTTGTCGGTCAGGGCCTTCGAGGCGCCCAGCACCAGCAGCGTCTTGCAGTGGCGGTAGGTGTTGACCACGAACTCGGCGGTGTTGCCGACGCGGGCCAGCAGATCAACGCCGGCCTGGCCGTCGGGCAGCACGACCGCGTCGAACAGCACCGGCGGCGTGTTCTCCAGCGATGCGTCGGCCTCGAGCGTGGTGCCGTCGGCGCACTTCACCGTGCCCAGGCGCGGCGCCACGATGCGCGGCACGGCGCCGGCCTCGAGCAGCGCGGCCTGCAGGGCGGCGATCGGCTTGCCGTCGACGCCGTCGGCGGCCAGCAGCGCGATCTTGCGGGTGCGGATGCCGCCGTCACCGGGGTGGCCGGTCAGCGAGAGGGCGGCGGAGCTCAGCACCTCGGCGGGGATCGGCGTGTCGATCGCCTTCGGCATGGCGGCGGGCACCGGCATGCCCAGGCCGTCGGCCACGCGCTGGGCCAGCTCTGCCGCCACGTTGACCAGGCCCGACAGCATGCGCTCGCGGATCGCGGGCACCGTCACCTTCGACAGCTCGAAGCGGAAGCCGCCGACGATGTGCGCTTTTTCCCAATCGGTCTGGCTGGTCCAGAACAGGGTGGCCTGCTGGTAATGCTCGGCGAACTTCTCCGGCTTGCCGCGGACCTTGTCGCCTTCCATCTGCTCGGGGAAGGAGACGAAGCCGGCAGCACCTGCCTGGTAGGGCGAGCCGCCCGCCAGCGAGTTGGGCTCGTAGGCCACCCGGCCGCGGTGCAACGCCTGGCGCTTGATGCCGTCGCGCTGGTTGTTGTAGACCGGCACGACCGGCGAATTGATCGGGATCTCGTGGAAGTTGGCGCCGCCCAGGCGGGTGATCTGGGTGTCCTTGTACGAGTGGATCCGGCCGGCCAGCAGCGGGTCGTTGCTGAAGTCGATGCCCGGGATGATGTGGGCGGTGCAGAAGGCCACCTGCTCGGTCTCGGCGAAGAAGTTGTCGGGGTTGCGGTCGAGCACCATGCGGCCCACGATCTGCACCGGCACCAGCTCTTCGGGGATCAGCTTGGTCGAGTCGAGGAAGTCGAAGCTCCAGTCCTGCGCCTCTTCGGCGGTGAAGACCTGCAGGCCCAGTTCCCACTCGGGATACTCGCCGGCCTCGATCGATTCCCACAAGTCACGCCGGTGGAAATCGTTGTCGGCGCCCTGGATCTTGGCCGACTCGTCCCAGACCAGCGAATGGGTGCCCAGCTTCGGCTTCCAGTGGAACTTGACGAACTTGCTCTGGCCCTGGGCGTTGACCAGCCGGAAGCTGTGCACGCCGAAGCCTTCCATCATCCGGTAGCTGCGCGGCAGGCCGCGGTCGCTCATCGCCCACAGCAGCATGTGGGTGGTTTCGGGGCTGAGCGACGCGAAGTCCCAGAAGGTGTCGTGCGCGCTGCCGGCCTGCGGCATGCCGTGGTGCGGCTCGGGCTTGACCGCGTGGACCAGGTCGGGGAACTTCATCGAATCCTGGATGAAGAACACCGGGATGTTGTTGCCCACCAGATCCCAGTTGCCCTGGTCGGTGTAGAACTTGACGGCGAAGCCGCGCACGTCGCGCGCGGTGTCGACCGAGCCGCGCTCGCCGGCCACGGTGGAGAAGCGCACGAAGACCGGGGTGATCTTGCCCTTCTCCTGGAACGGCGCGGCGCGGGTCAGGTCGGTCAGCGCGTCGTAGGCTTCGAAATACCCGTGGGCGGCCGACCCGCGGGCATGCACGATCCGCTCGGGGATGCGCTCGTGGTCGAAGTTGGTGATCTTCTCGCGGAGGATGTAGTCCTCCAGCAGCGTCGGGCCGCGCAGGCCGGCTTTCAGCGAATTCTGGTTGTCGCCGATCGGCACGCCCTGGTTGGTGGTGAGCACCTGGCCGCCGCCGTCGACCCGCACCCGGTCGAGCGAGCCGGCCAGCGCGTTGGTGCCGGGGGCCGCGCCCTTGCCGGTCTTGGCGGTGGGGTTGGCTTCGCTCAGCGTGCTGGCGGTGACGGCGGCGTTGGCCGGCTCCGATGTCTGGCCCTGCGGCGGCATCACCGCGTTGTCGCGGCCGCTGTCGGCCAGCTTGTTCTTGTTGTAGGGCATCGAGGCGACGAGGGCCTGGGTGTCGGCGGCCTGCTGCGCCAGCGGATCGTCGCCGGGGTTGCCGCCCTTGGCCGGGCGGCTGGCGGTGTTGCGGGCGGCGGCCTTGGTGGACGCGTCGGGGGCTTTTTTGGTGGGACTCATGGGGTGTTTCGTGGGGTGGAAAAGCAGGAGACGGCCATCGACCCGGCCGCGAAAGCATTCCAAGATAGGGTTGCCGGCCCCGCGTCGATGTGGGACAACAGGCCATCGGATGCAGGACGGCGGCGCGCTTGCAAACGCGCACGAATGCGGGCGGCCCCCGGCTCCGCCTGCGCGCCCGGGGCGGCAGGAGCGTCGCGCCCCACGCCCGCGCGCAGGCCCCTCCATAATGGCTTCCTCGGGGAAAACGCGATCCGCCCGACAGTGGCAGGCGGCCACCCCGCCGCCTGCCATCGCCCGCTTCGCACGCCTCCGCCCGCCCGCTCCCTCCATCCCCGCAGCCGCATCGCTGCCGATACCCGCCGTGACATCCACCGTTTCCCCGCGCCAGGCGCGCAGTCCCGCTTTCTCGGCGCCCGAGTTCCGCAGCGCGCTGGGCATGTTCGCCACCGGGGTGACCATCGTCACCATGCGCACGTCGGCGGGCGAGCTGGTGGGGCTGACCGCCAACTCGTTCAACTCGGTCTCGCTGTCGCCGCCGCTGGTGCTGTGGAGCCTGGGGCAGTCCGCCTCGTCGATGCCGGCGATGGCCGCGGGCACGCATTACGCGGTGCATGTGCTGGCGGCCGACCAGAAGGCATTGGCCGAGCGTTTCGCCGGGCCCAAGGCCGAGCGGTGGGACGGCGTGGCGTTCCGCGACGGGGTCAGCGGCGCGCCGGTGCTCGACGGCGCGGCGGCGGTCTTCGAATGCTTCAACCGCAGCCGCTACCCCGAGGGCGACCACACGATCTTCGTCGGCGAGGTGGAGGCCTGCAGCCACCGGGTGGGCGCATCGCCGCTGCTCTACCACGGCGGACGGTTCTACACCGAGCATCCGCTGTAGCCGGGCGGGGCGATGCGCGGTGGTGGCCGCCCGTACCGGCGCCCGCGGCCCGCCGGGCTGTTTACCGAGCAGAAAACGGCTCAAGCCGGCGCGGATAGCCGACCATTAGCTATCTAATTCGTAGCATCCACCTGACGCCTTCTTTTACGACGGAGCAGCTGCGTCCCCGTAAGCTGCTCGGTTTATCCGACCATCCTTCCCCTACCCTCCGCACGCCCATGAAGAACCTGCTGATCCTGCGCCACTCGCCGCTCGACGGCCCCGGCAGCCTGGAGCCGTACTTCCGCAACGCCGGCTGGAACATCGAGACCGTCGATGCCGCCCACGCCGACCTCGCCGCGATCGACCCGCTGGCCGCCGACCTGGTCATGCCGCTGGGCTCCGCGCTGAGCGTGTACGACGAAGCGCTGTTCCCGTTCATCACCGCCGAACGCACCCTGCTGGCCCAACGGCTGGAGGCCGACCGGCCGGTGCTGGGCATCTGTTTCGGCGCGCAGCTGATCGCGTCCGCCCTGGGCTGCCGCGTCTTCAAGGCGGCCGAACTGGAGGTGGGCTGGTACCCGCTGAAGCTGACCGCCGCCGGTGCCGCGTCGCCCCTGCGCGCCCTGGGCCCCGACGTGGCGCCCGCGGTGATGCACTGGCACCAGGACACCTTCGACCTGCCGCCCGGCACCGAGCGGCTGGCCCGCAGCGCCCTGTGCGAGAACCAGGCCTTCGCCCGCGGCACCCAGCTGCTGGCGCTGCAGTTCCACCCCGAGGTGACCCGCGACGGGGTCGAGGCCTGGCTGGCCGACGCCTCCTTCACCCCCGCCACCCGGGCCGAGCGGATCGCCACCATCCGCGCCGGATCGGCCCAGTACCAGGCGACGATGCAGGCGCAGATCGCGCTGTGCCTGGACGACTGGCTGGCGGGCCTGGTGTAGCCGCGCGCGGCCGGCCGGGCGCAAGCGACGAAGCCGCCGCACCGGACGATCCGGTGCGGCGGCTTCGCCATGGAAAGAGCCGCGCGCTTACTTCGCCGCTTCGGGCAGCTCGATCTTCACCTCGAGCACGTCGAAGTTGTCCTGGTGCTCCAGGTTGACCTTGATGTCGTTGGGATTGATCGACACGTACTTGGAGATGACCGCGATCAGTTCGCGCTGCAGGTCGGGCAAGTAGCTGGGCTTCTTGCTGCTGCCGCTGCGTTCGTGCGCCAGGATGATCTGCAGACGCTCCTTGGCCACGCTGGCCGTCTTCTTCTTCTCCCCCAGGAGGAAGCCGAGCAGAGACATGTGCCTTACCTCCCGAAAATGCGCTTGAAGAAGCCGGGCTTCTGCGCATCGACGAAACGCATCGGCTGGTCTTCTCCCAGGAAGCGGCTGATCACGTCCTTGTAGGCTTCCGACACGTCGGTGCCCTGGGCGTGGATCGCGGGCGTGCCCTGGTTGGACGACTGCAGCACCGTCTCCGATTCGGGGATCACCCCGATCAGCGGGATGCGCAGGATGTCCTGGATGTCCTGCAGCGACAGCATGTGGCCGTCCTCGACCCGGTTGGGGTTGTAGCGGGTGATCAGCAGGTGCTCCTTGATCGGCTCCTTGCCTTCCATCGCGCGCTTGGTCTTGGAGCCGAGCATGCCCAGGATGCGGTCGGAATCGCGCACCGAGGAGACCTCGGGGTTGGTCACCACCAGCGCCTCGTCGGCGAAGTGCATCGCCATCAGCGCGCCGGTCTCGATGCCGGCGGGCGAGTCGCAGACGATGTAGTCGAAGCCCTGGGTGCCCAGGTCCTTCAGCACCCGCTCGACACCGTCCTGCGTGAGGGCGTCCTTGTCGCGGGTCTGCGAGGCGGCCAGCACGAACAGGTTGTCGCACTGCTTGTCCTTGATCAGCGCCTGGTGGAGGTTGGCTTCGCCGTGGATCACGTTGATCAGGTCGTACACCACGCGGCGTTCGCAGCCCATGATGAGGTCGAGGTTGCGCAGGCCGACGTCGAAGTCGATCACTGCGGTCTTGAAGCCGCGCAGCGCGAGGCCGGAGGCGAAACTGGCGCTGGTCGTGGTCTTGCCCACGCCGCCCTTGCCGGAAGTCACCACGACGATCTTGGCCATGTGTTGCTGTCCTTCGGTTGAAGAGAAATTGAGTGAATGCGGTGAGCGCGGTCAGAGCGCTTCGATGACGAGCTTTTCGCCGACCAGCTGGATTTTCGCCGCCCGGCCGGCGATGTCGGCCGGCAGCGGCACTTCGGTCGTGCGGTAGATGCCGGCGATCGAGACCAGCTCGGGCTCCATGCAGGTCGCGAAGATGCGCGCCTGGGTGTTGCCCCGGGCCCCGGCGATGGCCTTGCCGCGCAGCGGCGCGTAGACGTGCACGTTGCCGTCGGCGATCACCTCGGCCCCGTTGCTGACCGCGGCCAGCACGATCAGGTCGGCGTTGCGGGCGTACACCTGCTGGCCCGAGCGCAGCGGCCGGTCGATCACCATCGTGGCCACCGCCGCCGGGGCGGCCGGCGCCAGCGGCGCGGGCGGGCGCTGCGCCGCCTCGCGCGCGGGCGGCGGCAGCGGCACGTCGGGCGCCTCGGCCAGGCCCGCCGCACGGGCTGCGGCCAGCTGCGCACCGACCGCGCCGCGCACCGCCACCGGCACCACCCGCAGCCGGCGCAGCATCGCCACCAGGGCCCCGAAATCGACGGCCGCGGCGCCTTCGCCGAGCTGGGTCAGGTCGAGGATGACCGGGTCCTGGTCGAAAAAATCGGGGGATTCCTGCAGCCGCCGGTCGAGCTCGGCGGCCAGCGCTGCGAGGTCGGGGGTCTTGAGCACTACGGCCAGCAAAGGCAGAGTGGCGCTTTTCAGCTCGAAGCTGGCGCGAGCAGAGCCTGGTGATACGGCGGCCATGGGGGTGCTGTTGTGCAAAATGAGCGAGTTTAGCGTGCAGGGGTGCGCCTGCCAGCGCAGGCCGGCGGGCTTACCGATGGCTACATCTGCGCCGCCGGGGCCCACCCTCACCGCCGTGGGCGCCTTCGCCAGCGCCCGGGCCGGGACGCCTGCCGCGCGGCGCAACGGCCTAGTAGCCGCTGCCGCTGCTGTGCCCCGCGCCGGCGACGCCGCCGGCCCGGAAGCGCTGCGCCGCGCCGTCGGCCCCGTTGCGCAGGATCAGCAGGTCCATCGCCACCGCGACGAAGAGCGCCCCGGCCGCCAGGCATTCGCGGGCCCGCAGCTCGTCGACCATCAGGATGCCGGGCGCCTTGCCGCAGGCGCGGATGCGGCGGATCGCGTCGTCGATCGCGGCGCGCACCTCCGGATGGCCCGGGTTCGCCGCATGGCCCATGCTGGCCGACAGGTCCGACGGGCCGATGAAGATGCCGTCCACCCCCTCGACCGCCGCGATCGCCTCGATCTCGGCCAGCGCCTCGCGGGTCTCCACCTGCACCAGCACGCAGATCTCCCGGTGCGCCCCGTCCACGTAGCCGGCGGCCCGGCCGAAGTTGGCGGCCCGCACCGAGCCGCCCATGCCCCGGATGCCGGCCGGCGCGTAGCGGGTGGCGGCCACCGCGGCCCGCGCTTCGTCCGCGTTCTGCACGAAGGGCAGCAGCAGCGTCTGCGCGCCGATGTCGAGGTAGCGCTTGATCAGCACCGCGTCGTTCCACGCCGGCCGCACCACCGCCGCCGTCGGCCGGGCCGCATCGGCCGGCACCGCCGCGGCCACCGCCTGCAGCTGCTGCAGCATCAGCGGCACGTCGCTGGGCGTGTGCTCGGTGTCGAGCAGCACCCAGTCGTAGCCGGCGCCGGCGACCAGCTCGGTCGCATAGGGCGAGGCCAGGACCGACCACAGGCCGATCTGCGGCTGGCCGGCGGCCAGGGCGCGTTTGAAGGTGTTGGGTGGGAGCATGACAGGGCCTGGACAGAAATGGTGGGCGAAGACCAGTCTGCCACGCACCGCACGCAGATGCCGCCGCTTATGCGGCAAGAGCGTCCGGCCAGCGACCGCTGCGGCCTGCGCGCTAGTCGTCGGCTGCGGCGGCCACCGCGGCACGGCCCACGCCGAGGTCGATGCGCGGCAGCCCGCGCAGTTGCCACAGCGCGGCCCCGGCCAGCAGCGCGGACACGCAGAGCGCCCCTGCCACCGCATGCGACAACGCGCCCCGGGCGGCCGCGACCAGCGCCATGCCGACGCTCGCGGGCACCTCGGCACTCCGCATCGCCTGGCGCGCCAGGTCGGGATCGAACAGTGCGCGCGGATCGAAGAACAGCGATGCCAGCGCCCCGTGCCCCAGCGCTTCGAACGCTGCCACGACGCCGTGCTGGTACAGGGCGTTGACCAGGGCGCCTGTCGCGGCGGTGCCCACCATGGCGCCGACCAGCCGCAGCGACTGCAGCAGAGCGGTCGCGATGCCCAGGTGCTGGCGCGCCGCCAGGGTCTGGGTGAACAGCGTCAGGTTGAGCAGGATGAACCCCAGCCCCAGCCCGCAACAGAGCATCAGCCCCAGCAACTGGACGAAGCTGGCGTGCCGGTGCACCGCCAGACCCATGCAGCCCAGCAGCAGCAGCACGAAGCCGGTCTGCGGCAGGCGTTTCGGGTCGTGCAGGCGGGTCACGATGCGGCCGTTGACGATCGCGCCCAGAGTGATGAACAGCACCAGCGGCGTGGTGAGCAGTCCGGCGTCCTTCGGCGAATAACCGTAGGCGCCCTGCAGCAGCACCGGCATGTAGAACAGCAGCACGAACATGATGGCGCCCGCCAGCACCGACAGCGCGAACAGCCGGCGCAGCCGCGGGTCCGCGAACAGCTCGCGGGGCAGCAGCGGGCCGGGCGCGCGCCGCTCCCACCACCAGAGACCGGTCGCCGCCGCCAGGCTGGACATCGCCAGCAAGAGCGCCAACGTCCGCTCGCCGGCGCGGGGCAAAAACTCGACCGCCAGTTGGAGGCCGCCCAAGGCCACGACGACCAGCAGCGCGCCCGGCCAGTCCAGCGCGGCATGCTTGCGCGCGAGCGGCGGGAACCGCGGCAGGTAGCGCGCCACCATGAAAAGCGCCGCCGCGCCCACCGGCAGGTTGATGTAGAAAATGGCGCGCCAGCCGAAATATTCGGTCAGCACGCCGCCCAGCGTCGGCCCCACCGCATTGACGACGCTGAACGCACCCGACAGCAGCATCTGCCAGCGCAGCCGCTGGCGCGTCTCGGGAAACAGCTCGGGCACGCAGGCGAAGGCGGTGCCGATCAGGATGCCGCCGCCGATGCCCTGCACTGCCCGGCCGGCCACCAGCCAGGCCATGCTGGGTGCCAGCGCGCACAGCAGGGATGCGCCGGTGAACACGCTGGCGGCCAGCAGCACGAAGGGCTTGCGCCCGTAGACATCGCCCAGCCGCCCGAAGATCGGAATGGTCACGATGGAGGCCAGCAGGTAGCCGGTGGCCACCCAGGCGTACAGCGCGAAGCCGTCGAGGTCGGCGACGATGCGCGGCAGCGCGTTGCCGATGACGGTCTGGTCCAGCGCCGACAGCATCAGCACCAGCGAGATGCCCGACATCGCCAGCAGCGACTCGCGAAACGGCCGGTCCGCCGGCCCGGCTCCGCCGACGGCTGCGGCCATCACGCCAGGCGCGAGACGGCGCGGGCGATCCGCAGGCAGCCCTCTTCGATCGTCTCCTGCGCGGTGGCGATCGACATCCGGAAGAACGGCGCCAATCCGTAGGCACTGCCGGCGATCACCGCCACGCCTTCGCTTTCCAGCAGGTACATCACCACGTCGTGGTCGGACTCCAGGCGCTTGCCGTCCGGGGTGGCCTTGCCGAGCAGGCCGGCGCAGTTCACGTACAGGTAGAACGCCCCTTCCGGCGTGCGGCAGTGCAGCCCCGGCACCGCGCGCAGGGCGGCCAGCGCCACGTCGCGCCGGCGGCGGTAGACGGCCACCGATTCGGACACGAACGACTGATCGCCCGACAGGGCCTCGGCCGCGGCCGCCTGGCTTACCGCGCAGCAGTTGCCGCTCGATTGCGAGAGCAGGGTGCACATCGCGTCGATCACCGGCCGGGGTCCGGCGGCCCAGCCGATGCGCCAGCCGGTCATGGCATAGGTCTTGGAGACGCCGTTGATCGCCAGCGTGCGGCCCCGCAGCCGCGGCTCCACCGCCAGCAGGTGCGGCGTGGCCTGGTCGGTGTAGACGATGTGCTCGTAGATGTCGTCGGTCATCACCATCACCTGCGGATGGCGCAGCAGCACATCGGCCAGGGCACGGTACTCGCCTGCGCCGTAGGCCGCACCCGTCGGGTTGCTGGGCGAGTTGATCAGCAGCCAGCGGGTGCGGGGCGTGATCGCGGCCTCGAGCTGCCGCGGCGTCAGCTTGAAGTCGTTTTCTTCGGTGCAGACGAGGGTCACGGGCGTACCGTCGCAGGAGACCACCATGTCGGGATAGGACACCCAGTACGGCGCGGGGATCAGCACCTCGTCGCCGGGCTCCAGCGTGACGGCGAAAGCGGTGTGGATCGCGCTCTTGGCGCCGGCCGTGACGATGACCTCGTCAGGCGCATAGGCGAGCCGGTTCTCGCGCTGCAGCTTGGCGACGATGGCCGCGCGCAGCTCCATGGTGCCCAGCATCAGGGTGTAGCGGGTCGCGCCGTCGTCGAGCGCCTTCTTCGCCGCATCGCGGATGGTCGCCGGCGTGTCGAAATCCGGCTCGCCCACGACCAGGTTGACGATGGATCGGCCGGCACGGCGCAGCGCGTTGGCACGGTCTGCCGCCGAGGTGCTGGGAGAGGGCTTGATGCGCTGAAGACGGCTGGCGATGTGGGGCGAACTCACGGTATTCCTCGGATGAAAACGGGCATCGAACGGCCGCTACCTTAGGACGCGTCGGCCGATCGGCCAAGACGACTTGCCTCTGGATCGATAGGTCGCGCTTATGGATCGCGGCGCTCGACGGCACCGCGCCCACGGCGCCGAATGCACCGTTGAGTGGCGCGACTCTTGCTAACGAAATCCCAACAACCGCACGCGTCTTGTCTCGGTCCGCGGTGCCACCATGAACCTGCGCCGCCTTAAATATTTCGTGAAGATCGTGGACATCGGAAGCCTCACCCAGGCCGCCGAAGTGCTGTTCATCGCCCAGCCAGCCCTCAGCCAGCAACTGGCCACCCTCGAAGGCGAGGTGCGCCAACAGTTGCTGGTGCGAACCAAGCGCGGCGTCACCCCGACCGAGGCCGGCAAGGTGCTGTACCGCCATGCGCAGGTGATCCTGCGGCAATGCGAACAGGCGCAGGTCGATTTGAATGCAGCGGGCCGCGGCCTGTCCGGGCAGGTGTCGGTGGGCCTCGCCCCCGGTACCGCCGCTTCTGCGTTGTCCCTGCCGCTGCTGCGCACGGTGCGCGCGCGGCACCCGGGCGTGCTGCTCTACCTCAACGAGAACTACGGCACCACGCTGAGCGAGCTGGTCATGAGCGGGCGCATGGACCTGGCGGTGCTGTACGGCGACAAGGCCATCCACGGCCTGACCTTCCTGCCGCTTTTCAAGGAAGACCTGTATTTCGTGGCGCCTGCCGACATGCCGCTGTCCACCGGGCAGATCAGCCTGGCCGACCTGAAGGACATGGAGCTTTTCCTCGCAAGGCCCTACAACGTGGTGCGCAAGCGGGTGGACGAAGCCTTCCAGCGCGCCGGCATGGCGCCGCGCATCGTCGGCGAGATCGAATCGGCGCACACCCTGTCGGCGCTGCTCGCAGGCGGGCTCGGGCCGACCATCCTGCCCGCCTCGATGGCCCACGACATGGTGGCGTCCTGCGGCGCGCAGCAGTGCCGCATCGTCGAGCCCGTCATCACCGTGCCGCTGGCGCTGTGCGAGTCAGACCACCTGCCCCTGTCGGAACCGGCGCAGGCCGTCAAAGACATCCTGCTGGAGCTGGTGGAAGACCTGCAGCAGCAGCAGGCCGGTTCAGCCGCAGACGTACCGGCGCGGCCATAAGAGAGCCTTATCACGGCACAGCCAATCGGTCTTGGCGCGACCGGCGCCGACCCGTTAACTTTGACCCTGTCGAGTCTTCGGCCCAGGATGTTCCAGGGTGCGGGGCACACAGCCGCAAGGCCGATTGGATGCGAGGTGGTATGCCGCAAGATGTGAGGGCGCTGGTCGAGGCGCTGATGGACGTGATGGGCACGTCGGACCTGTCGGAGCTGGAGTTCGCGCAGGACGGCACCACCATCCGGCTGACCCGAGGCGACCCGGCCGTGGGCGCTTCGCACGCGAGGCGGGCGCCCGCGGTTCCAGCGGATGCGGCCGCCCTGCCCGCGTTCCAACCGGACGTCGCCCCCCACGTGCCCCAGCCAGGGCAGGCATCGGCATCGGCATCGGCATCGGGCCAGACCCTGCGCTCTCCGCTGTTCGGCACGGTGCACCTGTTGCCGGCGCCGGGCCAGCCGCCCTTCGCCCGCATCGGCGACCGGGTGTCGGCCGGCCAGACGCTCTGCACCGTCGAGGCGATGAAGATGTTCCACGAAGTCGAGGCCGAGGCCGGCGGCACGCTGCGGGCCGTGCTGGTCGCGGGCGGGCAAGAGGTCGATGCCGGCCAGCCGCTTTTCACGATCGGCTGAGCCATGTTCGACACCCTCCTCATCGCCAACCGCGGCGAAATCGCCCTGCGCATCCAGCGGGCCTGCCGCGAGATGGGCATCCGCACCGTGGCCGTCCATTCCGAGGCCGACCGCGATCTGCGCCATGTGCGCCTGGCCGACCAGGCGGTGTGCATCGGCCCGGCGCCGGCCGGCCAGAGCTACCTGAACCAGGGTGCGATTCTTCTGGCCGCGCAGCTCAGCGGCGCACAGGCGATCCATCCCGGTTACGGCTTCCTGTCCGAGAACGCAGATTTCTCCGAGCGGGTGCATGCCGCGGGGCTGGCCTATGTGGGGCCGCGCGCCGCATCGATCCGCACCATGGGCGACAAGGTGGCCGCCAAGCGCGCGATGCGGCTGGCCGGCGTGCCCTGCGTGCCCGGCCCCGACGACGCCCTGCCCGAAGACGCGGACGAGATCCGCCAGGTGGCGCGGGACATCGGCTACCCGGTCATCGTGAAGGCGGCCGGCGGTGGCGGCGGACGCGGCATGCGGGTGGTGCGGGACGCCGCGGGCCTGCTCGACGCGGTGTCGGTCACCCGCGAGGAAGCACGCCGCGCCTTCGGCAACCCCAGTCTCTACATCGAAAAATTCCTCGAGCATCCCCGCCATATCGAGATCCAGGTGCTGTGCGACCGGCACGGCACGGCCCTGTGGCTCGGCAGCCGCGACTGCTCGCTGCAGCGCCGGCACCAGAAGGTGCTGGAGGAGGCGCCTGCGCCCGGCATCGACCCGGCCCGGCTGGCGGAGGTGGGCGAGCGCTGTGCCGAGGCCTGCCGGCAGATCGACTACCACGGCGCCGGCACTTTCGAGTTCCTCTACGAAAACGGCCAGTTCTATTTCATCGAGATGAACACCCGGCTGCAGGTGGAGCATCCGGTGACCGAGATGGTGACCGGCATCGACATCGTGCAGCAGCAACTGCGCATCGCCGCCGGCGAGCGCCTGGCGCTGCGGCAGCAGGACGTCGCGGTGCAGGGCACCGGGCATGCCTTCGAATGCCGGATCAACGCCGAGCACCCCTTCAGCTTCATTCCGTCGCCGGGCTGCATCTCCGTCTGGGAAACTCCCGGCGGGCTGGGCGTGCGGCTCGATTCGCATGCGGCGGCCGGCTACCGCGTGCCGCCGAACTACGACTCCCTGATCGGAAAGCTGATCGTGCACGGTGCCACGCGGCACGAGGCGCTGGCACGGCTGCAGGGGGCGTTGGCGGAGATGCGCGTCGAGGGCATCGAAACCAACATTCCACTGCATCGCGAGATCGTGCGCGACGCCGCGTTCGGTGCCGGCGCGGTCGATATCCACCACCTCGAACGCTGGCTGCGCCAGCGCACGCAGGACGCGGCCCCGGTGGCTGCGCATGCCGCATGACGCCTCTTTCCTCTTCTTCTGCCGCAGCCCCGACGATCAGCCTGCTGGGCACCTCTGCCCTGCTGTTCGAGGCGCCCGGCGAGATGCAGCTGCCCACGCAGCGCCGCATCTGGGCCCTGTCCCGCGCCGCGGCCGGGTGGCCGCTCGTACGCGAAACAGTGCCGGGCATGAACAATCTGATGCTGGTGTTCGAGCAGCCGCCTGCCGACCTGGCGCCGTTGCGCGATGCCCTGCTGCGGCAGTGGAACATCGGCGCCAGCGTGGAGATCGAAGGCCGCCAGCTGGAACTGCCGGTGGTCTACGGCGGCGACGGAGGACCGCACCTGGCCGACGTGGTGGCGCACACCGGCCTCGGCATCGACGAGATCGTGCAACGCCACGCGGCCCCCGTCTACACCGTCTATGCGCTGGGCAGCCATCCGGGCTATTGCTACCTGGGCGGCATGGACATGGCGATCGCCACGCCGCGCCGCCAGGTGCCGATCCTGAACCTGCCGGGCGGCTCGGTCTCGATCGGCGGCCAGCAGACCGGGGTATCGGCCTCCACAGGCCCCAGTGGCTGGAACACCATCGGCAGCACACCTGCCGCCTTCTTCGACGCCCACAAGACACCGCCGGTGCTGCTGCAGCCCGGCGACACGGTCCGGTTCCGGGTCCAGAAGGTGATCGCATGATCGAAATTCTGTCTTCGACCGCACTGGCGTCGGTGCAGGACCTCGGTCGCCTGGGCTGCCTGGGATACGGCGTGGGCACCTCGGGCGCCATGGACAGCCTGGCGCTGGCCGTGGGCAACCTGATGCTCGGCAACGACGAGAACGCCGCCGGCGTCGAGATCCCGGTCTTTCCATTCAAGCTGCGCTTCCAGGCAGACACCGCCTTCGCCCTGACCGGCGGCCACGGCGCGCCACGGTTGGACGGCCTGCCACTGCCCCCCTGGTGGGCCGCGCAGGCCCAGGAAGGCCAGGTGCTGGAGATCACCCAACCCACCCAGGGCGCGCGCACCTACCTTACCGTGGCGGGCGGCATCGACGTGCCGGAAGTTCTGGGTTCGCGCAGCACCCAGTTGCGCGGGGCGTTCGGCGGGCTGGACGGCCGATCGCTGCGCAAGGGCGACCTGCTGCCGTGCGGGCCATCCGAAGCCGCGGCGCGCGTGGGTGCGGGCTTCGGCATCGCACCACCCGGTCCGGCCTTGGCCCGTGAAGCCGTCGCAGAGAGCGAAAGTATCCTGACCCTGCGCGCCATCCCGGCCGCCGAGTACGGGCTGTACACCGAGGCATCGCAGCAGGCCTTCTGGCAGAGCGAGTGGAAGCTCACCGCGCAAAGCGACCGCTACGGCTATCGGCTGGCCGGCGAGCCGCTGGTGGCGAGCCAGGTGGTGGAGATCCGCTCGCACGGCATCGTGCCCGGCGTGGTCCAGGTACCGCACAGCGGCCAGCCGATCATCCAGATGCGCGACGCCCAGCCCTCGGGCGGTTACCCGAAAGTGGCGACGGTGATCGAAGCCGACCTGTGGCGCCTGGGCCAGGCGCCTATCGGCAGCCGGCTGCGGTTCGCGTCGTGCAGCTATGACCAGGCACGCGACGCCCTTGCCGCCAACCGCCGCTACATCGAAGACGTTCGCCGCACCGTGGGCCTGCAACGCCTGCTGGGCCGCTGAGGAGAGTCACCGTGGACATCGCCACCGTCCGAGACATCGCCGCCGCCCTGGCCGATACCGATATCGACAGCCTGGAGATCGAGGGGCACGGCGTACGGCTGCGCCTGCGCCGCCCTGCCGGAGCGCCTCTTCCAGCGCCCTCGTCGGAACCGTCCGTTGCCGACGGCTCCACCGCCCCCATGCCTGTCCACGCAGTGGCGCCCATGGCCGGCGTGTTCCGCATCGGCCATGCGCTGCAGCCGGCGGCCATGGCCCAGGTCGGTGCCGCCGTGCGTGCCGGCCAGGCGGTCGGCGTGGTGGAGGTCGGCCTGCTGCGGCTGCCGGTGCTCGCGCCGTGCGCCGGCACGGTGCTGGCCCTGGCCGCGGAAGACGGCGCCCGCGTGGGCTACGGCGATCCGCTCGTCGTGCTGCGGGCCGACGGCCCGGTCCGATACCCCCCGCATTCGAAGGAAAGGCGCTCGCCACCATGAAGATCGACCTGAACGCAGACCTCGGCGAAGGCTTCGGCCCCTACCGCATGGGGGACGACGAAGCCCTGCTGGATGTGCTGTCGTCGGCCAACGTGGCCTGCGGCTACCACGCGGGCGACCCGGTGATCATGGACCGCACCGCGCGCATGGCGCTGGCGCGCGGCATCGACCTGGGTGCCCATGTCGGCTTTCCCGATCTGCTGGGTTTCGGCCGGCGACCGATGGCGGTGGACCCGAAAGAGCTGGCCACGTACGTGCTGTACCAGCTCGGTGCGCTGGCCGGAATCGCGGCGGCCGCGGGCCACCGGATGACGCACATGAGCTTCCACGGCGCACTGGGCAACATGGCCGCGGCCGATGCCGCGCTGGCGGAACCGCTGGTGCAGGCGGTGGCCGCATTCGACCGCACGCTCATCGTGAGTTCTTCGCCCAGCCAGGCGATCGAGGGCGCGGCGGCACGGCACGGGCTGCGGGTGGCCTCGGTCTTCCTGGCAGACCGGGCCTGCGACGACAGCGGCCTGGTGGTTCCGCGCGCCCTGCCCGGCGCGGTGATCAAGGACGAGTCGACCGTGCTGCAGCGTGTGGACCAGTTGCTGCACGAGGGGACCGTCACCACCTACAGCGGCAAGACACTGCCGGTGCGGGCCCATTCGATCCTGCTGCACGGCGACACGCCGGGCGCCGTCGCGCTCGCGCGCACGGTGCGCAGCGCGATCGAATCGGGCGGCGGCCAGGTGGTGCCGATCTCGCGCATCCTGGCCTGACGCACGGCCTTGGTGCCTCTTGGCGAGACGATGCACCAACAGTCCTCATAAGGGCGTCTTATCGCGCAACAGCCATTCCGTCTTGGCATTGCACCGGGGCCGTCGATACAGTCGGCTCCAACGCTCGACACACCTCTTTCAACCCCTGCATTCCCGCCATCCCATGCCGTTTTCGGACTACCACACCGCCCTGGTCACCGGCGCCTCTTCCGGCATCGGTGCCGCCACGGTCGAGCGCTTCTGCAAAGAGGGCCTTCAGGTGCACGCCCTGGCGCGCAGCGCCGACAAGCTCGACGAGCTGGCAGCCCGCACCGGCTGCATCCCGCATGCCATCGACGTGTCGGACACGGCGGGCCTGACGGCGCTGTGCGCCGCGGTGCCGTTCGACATTCTGGTGAACAACGCCGGCGTGGACCGCCCCGGCTCGCTGCTGAAGGCCGACGAAGAGGGCATCGATCTGCTGATCGACGTCAACCTGCGCGCCGTGCTGCACCTGTGCCGTCTGGCGCTGCCCGGCATGGTGGCGCGCGAGCGCGGACACATCGTCAACATCAGCTCGATCGCCGGCGCCTACAACTTCGGCGGCAACTCGACCTACCACGCCACCAAGGCGGCCGTGCACATGCTGTCGCGCCAGTTGCGCATCGATGTGGCCGGGCGCCGGGTGCGGGTGACCGAGATCTGCCCCGGCCGCGTCGCGACCGACATCTTCGCCCACGTGCACGGCAACCCGGAAGAGATGCACAAGAAATTCATCGAGGGCTTCGAATTGCCGCAGGCCGCCGACATCGCCGATGCGATCGCCTTCGCCATCGCAGCGCCATTGGCGGTGAACGTGGGCCATATGGAGATCATGCCGACGCTGCAGGTGCCCGGCGGTCTCACCACCACCCGCCCGGGCCAGTTCGCCGGCTGATCCGGCACCGGCATTCGCAGCCCCATGAAGGACTTCGATCTGATGGCGATCCTGCTGAACCCCGCGTTCAGCAAGATGATCGTCCACGGCGTGGAAATGACGCTGAAGATCGCGGTCGCGTCCTGGTCGCTGGCGATGTCGCTCGCGCTGATGCTGCTGACGGTGCGGCTCACCCGCAACCGCTTTGCCGACGCGTTCGTCGCAGGCTACGTCTCCTACCACCGCAACGTGCCGACGCTGGTGCAGCTGATGCTCTGGTACTTCGGCATCTCCAGCCTGCTGCCCGCAAACCTGCAGGGCTGGCTGGGCGAGCACGGCGGCGAGGCGGTCTTCGCGGTGATCGCCCTCGGCCTGTGCCAGGCGGCCTACTTCTGCGAAGACCTGCGCTCCGGGCTTCGCTCTCTTCCCCCAGGACAAGCCGAGGCCTCGCGCGCGCTGGGCCACAGCTACATCGGTTCGATGCGCCACGTGATCCTGCCGCAGGCGGTGCGCAACGCGATGCCGGGCCTGGTCAACCACAGCGTCTCGCTGTTCAAGAACAGCAGCCTGGCCACCGCCATCGGCGTGGCCGAACTGACGCATGCGGTGCAGGAAGTGGAGAGCACCAGCTTCCGCACCTTCGAGGCCTACCTGGTCGCCACGGTGCTGTACCTGGGCTTCTCGCTGCTCATCATGTTCGCCGGTGCCCTGCTGGCCCGCCGCTTCCAGATCGTGGGGGCGCGCTGACCATGTTCGAGATCCTGCGCGACAACTGGCTGCTGCTGCTCGTGGGCCAGTACCCCAACGGCCCGCTGGGCGGCGTGGCCTCCACCCTGCTGCTGTCGGCGTTGGCCATCGTGCTGGCGTTCCCGCTGTCGGTACTGCTGGCGCTGGCTCGCCTGTCGGGCTGGCGCGCGCTGACGGTACCTTCGACGGTGCTGGTCTACGTGGTGCGCGGCGTGCCGCTGTTGCTGGTGATCCTGTGGGTGTACTTCCTGGTGCCCTTGTTGATCGGACGCAACGTGACCGGCTTCACGACCATGCTCTGCACCCTGGTGATCTACGAAGGCTCCTACCTGTCGGAGGTGGTGCGCGGCGGCATCCTGGCCTTGCCCAAGGGACAGACCGAAGCGGCCCGTGCACTGGGCCACGGCTACATCGGCACGATGCGCCACGTGGTGCTGCCGCAGGCGCTGTTCAACATGCTGCCGAGCCTGCTGAGCCACTTCGTGTCGACCATCAAGGAAACCACCCTGGGCTACGTCATCAACGTGCCCGAACTCACCTTCGCCGCCAGCCAGGTCAACAACCAGCTGCTGACCAAGCCGTTCGAGGTGTTCGCCATCCTGGCGGCCGCGTATTTCGTCATCTGCTGGAGCCTTACCCGCCTGGCGCACCGGCTCGAAAGGCGGATCGCCGCGCGCCGGCTCGGCGCTCCGGACATGCCGGCACCCATGACAGCCTCGCCCGTTCCCGTCGAATCCCGCGCCTGAGGAGCAGTGGCCATGATTTTGTTCAACGACGTCAACAAGTGGTACGGCCGGTACCACGCCCTGGTGAACGTCAACGCCGAGGTGAAGAAGGGCGAAGTGGTGGTCGTGTGCGGGCCCTCCGGCTCCGGAAAATCGACGCTGATCCGCACCGTCAACCGGCTCGAAGAGATCGGCTCCGGCCAGTTGCTGTTCGACGGTCACGACATCCACCGCGCCCAGGCGGTGCAGGAACTCAACCGCCTGCGCAGCCGCATCGGGTTCGTCTTCCAGAACTTCAACCTGTTCCCCCATCTCTCGGTGCTCGACAACATCACGTTGTCTCCTGTGCGGGTCCGCGGCATCGGTCGCGCGGCGGCGCGCGCCAAGGCGCTGGAGTTGCTCGAGCGGGTGGGCCTGTCGGCCAAGGCCGGTGCCTTTCCCGCCCAGCTCTCGGGCGGCCAGCAGCAGCGGGTGGCGATCGCCCGGGCCCTCGCCATGGAGCCGCCGGCCATGCTGTTCGACGAGCCCACCTCGGCCCTCGATCCCGAGATGGTGGGCGAGGTGCTGCAGGTGATGCGCAGCCTGGCCCAGGACGGCATGACCATGATGTGCGTCACCCACGAAATGAGCTTCGCGCGCGAGGTGGCCGACCGCATCTGGTTCATGGACGCTGGCGCCATTCTGGAATCGGCCGCGCCGGATGATTTCTTCGCCCGTCCGCAGCACCCGCGCGCGCAGCGCTTCCTGTCGGATTTGCGGGCGCTCTGAGCCGCCCGGTCCCGAGCATCCCTTTCGCCGTTTCGCCCATTCCCCTCCGTTCGCTTGTTCTCATTTCAGGAGTTCGCCATGCGCACTGTTTCCTCCCTTCTCCGCCGGGCCCTCGCCGGTTCGTGTATCGGCGCCGTGTCGCTGATGGCGCAGGCCGACCAGTGGCAGGACATCGTCAAAAAGAAGGAGATCACCTGCGGCACCTTCTCGGACGTGCCGCCCTTCGCCGCACCCGACCCGAAGACCCGCGAGATGGTGGGCTTCGACGTCGACCTGTGCAACGCGCTGGCCAAGCGCCTCGGCGTGAGTGCCAAGGTCACCCCGCTCTCGGTCGAGGCGCGGGTGCCCGAGGTGAAGCTGGGCCGGGTCGACATGACCATCGCCAACCTGGCCTACACCAAGAGCCGCGGCGAGCAGATCCAGTTCAGCGACCCCTACTACGTGGCCAAGGAAATGCTGGCGGTCAAGGCCAGCGACACCGCCACGACCAAGGCCGACTACAAGGGCAAGCGCCTGAGTTCGACCAAGGGCTCCACCTCGGAGATGGCGATCAAGATGAACGACTCGGACGCCATGACCTTCCAGGACACCGGCTCCGCCTATATGGCGCTGCAGCAAGGTAAATCTGTGGGGATGGTGGCCAACACCATGACCATCACCAAGCTGGTCAACCAGTCGAAGACCTCCGGCGTCGCCTTGAAGATGATTCCCGAGCCGATGGTGACGCAGCCGATCGGCGTGGGCCTTCGCAAGGACGAGCCGGTATTGCTGGCGAAGATCAACGAGGCCCTGCTCGAGATGGACAAGGCCGGAGAAATCGAAGCCATCTGGGCCAAATGGCTCGGCCCCAATACCGAATACAAGATGACCCGCACCGACAAGGTCACGCCGCTCGACAAACTGACGTTCGACCTGATTCCATAAGCCCGCGGACGAACCCGCCGTCGTCACCTACGGCCCGCAGCACTTCCCCCGTTTCCGATCTTTTTGACGTTTGCGCGATCAGGCGCAGGCAGGCGGCTGTCCGCCTGCGTTTCGAAGAACGATTTCCATCAACCTCCCACAGGAATATACGAAATGAAAACATCTGCCATCGCGCTGGCATTGCTGGCGGCGTCCGGTGCGGCCCTGGCGCAGTCTTCCGTCACGATGTTCGGCGTGGTGGACGCCGGCGTCGGCGCGATCAGGGCCACCGGAGCCGGCCACACCACCGGCATGATTTCCGGAGAAAACTCCACCAGCCGCTTGGGCTTCCGGGGCAAGGAAGACCTGGGCGACGGCCTGGCTGCCAGCTTCTGGCTGGAAGGCCAGGTGCTCAACGACACCGGCAACGGCGCCAACCAGAGTTCGGGTTTCGATTTCACCCGCCAATCGACCGTCAGTCTTTCCGGCAATTTCGGCGAGGTGCGCCTGGGCCGCGATTTCACGCCCACCTTCTTGACCATGATTACCTACGACACCTCGGGCAACCGCGGTTTCGGCACGATCGAGGTGCTGGGCGCCAGTGCCGGCGGTGTCGCGGGCCTGAATGGACAAAACCGGGTCAGTAACTCGGTGGCCTATTTTCTTCCGGCGTCGCTGGGAGGCATTTACGGCAATGCCCAGGTTTCATTCGGCGAACGCAGCTCCACCCAGACCGCGGTCGCCAATGCGAACGGCATCAGCAGCAGTGCCGCCAACGCGATCACCGACAGGACCGGCAACCACTTCGGTGGCCGCATCGGCTATGCCAACGGAACGCTGGACGTTTCGGGCGCCTACAGCAAGTTCTCCGACGCGGTACGCACCGTGGGAACGGCTTTCTACGCCGCGGACTACGAAGTCGCCAACATCGGCGCCTCCTACAACTTCGGTTTCGTGAAGCCGGCCGCCTTCTTCCAGCAGGACAAAATCGCAGGCACGGCCGGCATCGCCGAATTCAAGCTCAATACTTTCGCCGTGGGTGCGACCGCACCGCTGGGTGCAGGCGTGCTGCGGGCACAGTTGTCGCGCTACGACTTCAAGAACACGAAAAACGACGCCGACAAGATTTCGCTGGGGTACGTCTACAACCTGTCGAAGCGCACAGCGCTGTATGCGGACGTGGCCCGCATCAAGAACAAGGCCAGCGCCACCTACAGCTTCACCAACCTCAGCGGTTCGCTGGCCTCCGGCGCACCGGTGGGCGGCGGCAGCGCCACCGGCTTCGCAGTCGGCCTGAAGCATTCGTTCTAAGACCGGGGCGCGGCGCTTCCGCGGCTGCGGGCCAACTCCACATACCAGTCCAGGCTGTCCGGATCGGCCATCGCCGCGCGGTTCACCACCTTCTCGGGCGGCTGGCCCAGCAGCAGTTTCTTGACCGGCAGCTCCTGCTTCTTGCCGGTGAGCGTGCGCGGAATGGCGCGTACCTGGTAGACGGCGTCGGGCACGAAGCGGGGCGACAGCGCGGCGCGGATCGCACCGGCGATTTTTTGCTGCAGCGCGTCGTCCAGCGCCAGGCCCTCGCGCAGCACCACGAAGAGCGGCATCCAGCTGTTGCGGCCCAGGTATTCCAGATCGACCACCATCGAGTCGAGCACCTCGGGCAAGGCTTCCACCGCGCGGTAGATCTCGCTGGTGCCCATGCGCAGGCCGTGGCGGTTGATGGTGGCGTCGCTGCGGCCGTAGATGGTGCAGCCGCCGTCGGCGCCGATGCGGATCCAGTCGCCGTGGCGCCAGACGCCGGGGTAGGTGTCGAAGTAGCTCGACAGATAACGCGCGTGGCCCGCGTCGTTCCAGAAGTACAGCGGCATCGACGGGATCGGCCGGGTGCAGACCAGCTCGCCCACCGCGTCCTGCACCGGCCGGCCCTGCGCGTCCCAGGCCTCGACCGCGTGGCCGATCTGGCGGCACTGCATCTGGCCCGGCACCTGGGGCAGTTCGCGGTGGCCGCCGACGAAAGCGCCGGCGAAATCGGTGCCGCCCGAGATGTTGCACCAAAACACTTCGCTCGCCCCCCCGCCTGCGCGCTGCGCGTCTTCGGCCGCCCCCCTACCGGGGGGCGGGCCGGCCGCTTCGGGCGGCCGTGCGCGGCGGCCCTCTGGAAAGGGAGACACGGCGGTGCCGGCTTCGTCGCTGGCAGCGGCGGCATAGACCTGCGCCATCTGCTCCGACCCCCAGCGCTGCACCTCTTCCGACAGCGGCGAGCCGGTGGAGCCGAGCGCCCGGACGCGGGAGAGGTCGCCGCAGTCGCGCAGCACCACGCCCGCCTTCATGCACTGGCTGTAGAACGCGGCGCCGGCGCCGAAGAAGGTGACGCGGTGGCGGGCGGCGAAGCGCCAGAGGGTGCTCCAGTCGGGCGCGTCCTTCGGGCCGCCGGGGTTGCCGTCGAAGATGCAGGCGGTGGTGCCGCCCACCAGGCCGGCGACCTGGGTGTTCCACATCACCCAGCCGGTGGAGCTGTACCAGTGGAAGCGCTCGCCCCGGTGGTTCGGGTCGTAGCTGGCGCCCACGTCGTTGTGCAGGCCCACCGCGTGCAGCGTCAGCAGGATGCCGCCGTGGCCGTGCACGATCGGCTTGGGCAGGCCGGTGGTGCCGCTGGAGTACACGATCCACAGCGGGTGGTCGAAGGGCAGCCAGGCCGGCTCGAAAGCGTCGGTTTCGGCATCGTTTCGGGCGGTAGCCGGCGCCAGCGGCCGGCCACCAGCTACTCTTTTCGTAGCAAACGGGGTTTCCAGGACCAGCAGGTGCGCCACCGTGGGCAGCGCGGCGTGCAGCGCTTCCACCGTGGCGCTGCGGTCCATCGCGCGGCCGGCGTAGAACACGCCGTCCACCGCGATCAGCACCTTGGGCTCGATCTGACGGAACCGGTCGGCCACGGCCGAGGTGCCCATGTCGGGTGCGCAGACGCTCCAGACCGCGCCGAGGGCGGCGCAGGCCAGCAGGCAGACGATGGCCTCGGGCACGTTGGGCAGGTAGGCGGCCACCCGGTCGCCGGGCACCACGCCCAGGTCGCGCAGGGTGAGCGCCAGCGACGCCACCTGGCGGCGCAGTTCGGGCCACGACAGTTCGCGCACCCGGCCCTGCTCGTCGTCGCTCACGATGGCCGGCATCCCGGCTGCATCGGCCGCCGCCACGTGCCGCAGCACCTGCCGGGTGTAGTTGACCTGCGCGCCCGGGAACCAGACGGCGCCGGGCATCCGGTCGTCGGCCAGCACCGCGGTGTGCGGCGTGGGCGACTGCAGCCCGGCATGGTCCCAGATGCTCTGCCAGAAGGCGTCGAGGTCGGTGACCGACCAGCGCCACAGCGCGTCGTAGGCGTCGAAGCGCAGGCCCCGGGTGGCCTGGAGCCAGTCCTGGTAGAGGCGGATGCGGGGCACGAAGGGCGGGGTCGGGGCGGCGGATGCGGGCGCCGGGGCGCAAGGCGGTGTCGTCAGGGGCATGCCCCGCAGGCTATGCGCCCGTGCCGCAGCGCGCTATCGCACAAACGACAGCTTGACGGCCCGGCCGCCCCGGGTTGTCGGCCTGGGCTGACGGCAGGTCGCCGCCGTCGCCGCACCTGGCCCCGGTTTTCTTTGGCACCATGTGGTCAGGTCAGCCCCCCGGCTTTCGCGCACACGCGCCATCCCCCAGAACCGACGACACCAAGATGAAGACCATCGACGAAATGCTGAACCTGGATCTGCTCACCCCCGACCAGCACAGCGAAATCAGCCAATGGATCGCCCGCTCCACCTCCCCCGAGGAAATCCTGCAGATGCCCGCCCCGCTCTGGGCCGCGGTGGAACGCGCCAGCAAGACGATGGGCATCGACGAGGACCTGCTGCGGCCGCCGGCGTTCGATGCGGGGAATGCGGTCTTCGGCTGACAGGGGGCCATGATGCGCCGCCCAGGGCGCCTCACACCAGGCTCCGCATCGCCTGTGCCGTCTCGCGCAGCACCGGCAGCACCCGGGCGACCGCGTCCTCTGCCTTCTCCTGGCCGATGGGCATGGTGACGTTGAGGGCGCCGATCAGCTGGCCGTGGCGGTCGCGCAGGGGGACCGCCACACCGCGGGAGTTGAGGTCCAGCTGCTGCTCCGACAGCGCCCAGCCGCGCGCGCGGATGCGGGCCAGCTCCTCGCGCATCCGCTCCTTGCTGGCGATGGTGTGGGAGGTGAAGACGCGCAGTTCGCGGCTGGCCAGCCAGCCCTCGATGGCCGCGGGCTCGCGCAGGGCCAGCATCATCATGCCGGCGGCGGTGACCTGCGCCGGCACCCGCGCGCCCAGCACGTAGCCGGTGTTCATGTTGCGGTTGGGGCCGTTGCGGGCGATGTAGACCACCTCGTCGCCGTCGGCCACGCTCAGGTAGGCCACCTCGTGGGTGCCGGCGGCCACCCGCTGCAAAAAGGGCTGCACGATCCGCGGCAGACGCGCCGATTCCAGGTACGACTGGCCCAGCCGCAGCACCCGCGGCGTGAGCCAGAACAGCTTGCCGTCGCCGGCGACGAAGCCCAGGTGGCGCAGCGTGAGCAGGTGGCGCCGCGCCGCGGTGCGGGTCATGCCGGTGCGCTCGCCGGCCTCGCTGGCGGTCATGCGGGGATGGGCGTCGTCGAAGGCCTCGATGATCTGCAGGCCCCGCTCCAGGCCGGCGATCCAGTCGCGGCGGTCGAGGCCCTCGGGGGCGGGGGTGGCGTCGGTGGGCATGGCGGTATCGTGGCGTCGGGCGCTGCCGGACGGCGGTCGCACGGCTCAGGTAAAACCCCGGTTCTGTGCGATTGTCGCACCACGGCGTTCGATCATCGATCTGCGCAGCGGGGAGAAAGCTGCGCCCGTGCCCTCCCCGCCCTCACCATCCACCCCGGTGCAGCGCCCCGTGCCCGCACCCCTACTCCCAGGCCCCGCCCATGTCCTCCATCCAAGGTTCCACCGCCCTGTACCTGCTGCCCGGCGACCCGGTCACCAACGTGCGCCTGCCGCGCATGTTCAACGCGGTGTTCGCGCGCCACGGCATCGACGCGGTGATGGTGCCGGTGCAGGTGCCGGTGCGCGACATCGCGCTGTTCATGCGCGTCGCCTTCCTGGGCGCCAACGTGCGCGGCATGGCGATCGCGCCGCCGCACAAGCCCCGGGTGCTGGACCTGCTCGACCGGTTCAGCATCGTCGGCCGCGCGGCCCGCTCGGTGAACGCGGTGCGGCGCACCGACAACGGCCAGCTGGAGGGCGACCTGTTCGACGGCGAAGGCTTCACCGCCGCGCTGGAGCATTTCGGCATCGCCTGGCGCGACAAAAGGGTGCTGGTGCTGGGCGCGGGCGTCAGCGCGGCGGCCATCGGCCTGGCGCTGGCCGACGGCGGCGCGGGCGACCGGGCCGCGCGCATCGCCTTCTACGACCCCACCGCCGGCAAGGCCGCGGGCCTGGCGGCGCAGCTCGACAGCTTCTTCGACGCCGAGGTGGTGCCGGTCGATGCGCCCGACCCGGCCGGCTACGACCTGGTCGTCAACGCCACCCCGCTCGGCCTGGAGCCGGGCGACGCCGCCGCCTGCGACGTGTCGCGGATGGAGCCGCACGCGGCCGTCTTCGACATTTTGCTGCGCGGCCAGCCCACGCCCCTGGTGCGGGCGGCCCGCGCGCGCGGCCTGCAGGCCCAGCCCGGCTACGAGATGCTGGTGGCGCAGATGCCCTACTACCTCGACTACTTCGGCCATGCGGAGGCGGCCCAGGCCGTGCGCGAAGACGCCGACGACCTGCGCCGCATCGTCTACCCCACCGCCCTGCACGGCGAGATCCGCGCGCCGCGCGGTTAGGCCGCCCGGGTTTCTCTTGTCCCCAGCCCCTCTCCAAATGACCATCGCCTCCGACCGCTTCGGCGTCAACACCGTCACCCTGGGCGGCAGCCTGGCACACAAGCTGCACTGCATGCGCGCGGCCGGCTTCGCGGGCGTGGAGCTGTGGGCGCGCGACCTGGTCGGCCACCCCGACGGCGTGGCGGCGGCCGCCGATCTGGTGCGGGCCAGCGGCCTGCGGGTCACCGATTTCCAGCCGCTGCGCGACTTCGAATGCGCGCCCGAGGCGATGCGCGCCCACCGGCTGGAGATGGCCGAGGAGCAGCTGCGCCAGATGGCCCTGGTCGGCGCCGACCTGCTGCTGGTCTGCTCCACCACCCACCCGCTGGCAACCGACGACCCGGCGCGCGCCGCCGAGGACCTGCGCGCGCTCGGCGACCTGGCCGCGCCGATGGGCATCCGCATCTGCTACGAGGCGCTCTCCTGGGGCCGGCATGTGCAGCGCTGGCGGCAGGCCTGGGACATCGTGCAGCGCTGCGACCATCCGGGCGTGGGCCTGAACCTCGATTTCTTCCACATGGCGGTGCACGGCGACGAAGCACCCGCCGCGCTGCAGGCGCTGGCGCAGGTGCCGGCCGAGCGCATCTTCCTCGTGCAGCTGGCCGACTACTTCTATCCCTTCGGCCCCACCGCCGCCGACCACATGGCGCTGGCCCGCCACCAGCGCCTGTTCCCCGGCGAGGGCATGCACGACGTACGGCCGCTGGTGCGGATGCTGGAGACGGGCGGCTACCGCGGCGACTACACCTTCGAGGTGTTCAACGACGACTATGTCGACTCCGACCCGCTGGTGATCGCCCGGCGGGCGATGGCGTCGGTGCGGTGGATCGCGCGGGGCCTGGCCGACGACGCGGCTGCGACGCGCTGAGGCGGAACGACGCCCGCACGCATGCCCCCACGACGCCCCGCGTTTCGCTTTCCCTTCTCTCATCACAACAAGCCAGGAGACCCGCACCATGTCTGCAACCGCATCCCGCCCCGCCGCCGCGGCGGAACCCGATACCGGCAAGCGGCCCGCCAAGGCGGCCCTCGCCAGCTGGATCGGCAGTGCCGTCGAGTACTACGATTTCTTCATCTACGGCACCGCGGCGGCGCTGGTGTTCGGCAAGATCTTCTTCCCCTCGTTCGAGCCCAAGCTGGCCAGCATCGCGGCCTTCGCCACCTTCGGCGTGGCCTACATCACCCGGCCCTTCGGCGCGCTGGTGCTGGGCCACATCGGCGACAAGTTCGGCCGCAAGAAGGTGCTGACCTTCACCCTGCTGCTGATGGGCGTCTCGACCTTCTGCATCGGCCTGCTGCCCACCTACGGGCAGATCGGCATCGCCGCGCCGCTGCTGCTGGTGCTGATGCGCCTGCTGCAGGGCATCTCGGCCGCGGGCGAGCAGGCCGGCGCCAACTCGATGACGCTGGAGCATGCGCCGCCGCACCGCCGCGCGTTCTTCACCAGCTTTACCCTCTCCGGCACCCAGGCCGGCCTGATCCTGGCCACGCTGGTGTTCATCCCGATCTCGGCCCTGCCCGAAGACCAGTTGCTCGCGTGGGGCTGGCGCATTCCGTTTTTGCTGAGCGCGGTGGTGGTCGCCGTCGGCTTCTGGGTGCGCCGCAGCCTGCCCGAGACGCCGGCCTTCCAGAAGGAAGAACAGAAGTCGACCGACAAGGCCCGCATGCCGGTGGTGGACCTGTTCCGCTCGCATGCCCAGGACGTGCTGCGCGTCGTCTTCGCCGCGCTGGTGTCGGTGGTCAGCACCATCTTCAGCGTGTTCACCCTGTCGTACGCGGTCAACACGATGCACATCCCGCGCGCCACCATGCTCACCGTGCTGGTGCTGGCCAACGTGGTGGCGCTCGGCGCGATCCCGCTGTGGGCCACGCTGTCGGACCGCATCGGCCGCAAGCCGGTCTTCGTCTTCGGCGCGCTCGGCTCGGCCGCGCTGATCTGGCCCTACATGTGGGCGATCAGCACCGTCAACCTGCCGATGGTGTTCCTGTTCGGCCTGCTGCTGTCGGGCGTGGTCTACAGCGCGGCCAACGGCGTCTGGCCGTCGCTCTACGGCGAGATGTTCAACACCCGGGTGCGCCTGTCGGGCATGGCCATCGGCACCCAGATCGGCTTCGCGCTCGGCGGCTTCGCGCCCACCATCAGCGCCGCGATCATCGGCGAGGGCCCCAACGGCTGGATCCCGGTGGCGGTGTTCACCGCCGTCGCGGCCACGGTGTCGGCCATCGCCGCCCTGACGGCGCGCGAGACCTACCAGGTGCCGATGGAACAGCTGGGCCGCCCATGAGTGCAGACGCCGCCACCGCTACCGCCGCGCCGCCGCTCAGCGGCAAGACCACGCTGATCGCCCACATCGGCTGGCCCACCGAGAGCTTCAAGGCGCCGCTGATCTACAACCCCTGGTTCGCCCGCCAGGGCATCGACGCCTGCGTGGTGCCGATGGGCGTGAAGCCCGCGGAATACCGCGCCTTTTTGCCGCTGCTCTTCTGCATGTCCAACATCCGCGGCGCGCTGGTCACCATGCCGCACAAGGTCACGACGATGGACCTGGTCGACGAGGCCACGCCCACCGCCCGCATCGCCGGCGCCGCCAACGCGGTCCTGCTGCGGCCCGACGGCACGCTGCTGGGCGACCAGTTCGACGGCGCCGGCTTCGTGCGCGGCGTGGCGCGCAAGGGGCACCGGCTGGCCGGCGGCAGCGCCCTGGTCTCGGGCAGCGGCGGCGTGGGCTCGGCCATCGCCGCGTCGCTGGCGGCGGCGGGCGTGGCCCGGCTCGGGCTGTTCGACCTGAACACCGCCTCGTGCGAGGCCCTGGCCGCGCGGCTGCGGGCGCACTATCCGCAGCTGGAGGTGGCGCTGGGATCGAACGATCCGGCCGGCTTCGACCTGGTCGTCAACGCCACGCCCCTGGGCATGCGCGACGACGACCCGCTGCCCTTCGACGTGGACCGCATCGCCCCCACCACCTTCGTCGGCGAGGTGGTGATGACATCCACCTGGACCCCGCTGCTGCAGGCCGCGCGCGCCAAGGGCTGCCCGGTGCAGGTGGGCACCGACATGCTGTTCGAGATGATCCCCGCCTACCTGGAGTTCTTCGGCTTCGGCACCGCCACGCCGGAAGAACTGCGCGCGGTGGCGCTGCTGCCGTCCTAGCGGCGGCCTTGCGCGCGCGGCCTCTGCCGCCGGGCCCCGACAGGCGCTAATCTCGGCGCCTGCTGTGGTGTTCGACCTCCCCTCCTTGTCCTTTCCTTCCTGTCCATCGGCACGCCTGTGAAGAAAACCATCCTTGTCCTGAACGGCCCCAACCTGAACCTGCTCGGCACCCGCGAGCCCGCGGTGTACGGATCGGCGACGCTCGCCGACGTCGAGCGCCTGTGCCAAGAGGCCTGCGCCGCGCACGGCTTCGCCCTCGATTTCCGCCAGAGCAACCACGAGGGCGTGCTGGTCGACTGGCTGCACGAGGCGGGCCGCGCCGAGGCCGCCGGCACGCTGGCCGGGGTGGTGTTCAACGCCGGGGCCTACACCCATACCAGCGTGGCGCTGCACGACGCGATCAAGGGCGCCGGGGTGTCGGTGATCGAACTGCACATCTCGAACGTGCATGCGCGGGAGGCGTTCCGGCACCACTCGTACCTGTCGCCGGCGGCGAAGGCGGTGATGGCGGGGTTCGGGGTGAAGGGGTATGGGTTGGCGATCGCGGGGGTGGCGGGGTGGGGGTGAGGGCCGCGCCCGGCTGATGGATGGCGCTGCTGTTTGTGGCTGCGCTGCGGCTTTCGGGTCCGGAGGCGGG
Organism: Sphingomonas sp. NCPPB 2930; assembly: GCA_042867185.1. Taxonomy (GTDB): domain Bacteria; phylum Pseudomonadota; class Gammaproteobacteria; order Burkholderiales; family Burkholderiaceae_C; genus Xylophilus. The sequence goes on from JBHZQV010000005.1 coordinate 200,410, forward strand.
GAATTCGCCCCCGCGGGCGAGTCCCTTTCTTTGCTTCGCCAAAGAAAGGAACCAAAGAAAGGCGACCCCGCTGCGGCGGTCCGGCTGCGCCGGACTGCTCTGCGGTGCTCGCGGTCGGCGGGGTCCCGCTAAACTCCCTGCGCTGCGCTCCGGTCAAACAACGCGGGCCCTCATCCGCCGCCCGCTGCGCTCCTCGACGCCGCAGAGGGGAGGGGGAGCGGGAGCGGAGTCCACACGGGCCGTCGCTGCGCTCGGCCTGGGGGTGCCCTTGCTTCGCTCGGCACGGGGAGATGGTCGTTACTCTGCTCGACCATCTGGATCTTCGGTCTTACTCCCTTTCCTTCGCGGGGGGAGGGCTGGGGCGAGGGGAGCCCGGGCCATCGTCGCAGCACCCTTTTGCGCAGGCGCTACTAAATTCATAGCTAGCAGCCGGCGCGGTACGCCGGCTACGGGCACATTTCATTCAAACATCTGCCTCGTTGCCGCTGCTGGCGCGGTTGCAGGTGCAGGTGCAGGTGCAGGTGCAGGTGCAGGTGCAGGTGCAGGTGCAGGTGCAGGTGCAGGTGCCAGTGCCGGTGCGGGTGCCATTGCCAGTGCCGTTTCCGTTGTCCCTTCCGCCCCCAGGCGTCACTGCCGCGCAGCGGGCAGGAGCCGAGGGGCTGCGTTCCCGCTCCCCCTCCCCTCGGGATGCGCCGAGGAGCGCAGGGGCAGGCGGAAAAAGGGCCGCGCATGTCTGAGCGCAGCGAGTTTGCGCGGACCCCGCCTGTCGCGAGCACCGCAGGTTGCCCGCAGCGCAGCGGAGGGTCGCAGCACGTGGGGTCGCCTTTCTTTGGTTCCTTTCTTTGGCGAAGCAAAGAAAGGGACTCGCCCGCGGGGGCGAATTCCCCGCCTCCACCCTCAACACATGCAGTGTTGCACCAACAGCAGCGCCCCAGAAAAGCCGGTCGCGCCCCCCTCACCCCACCTGCGCCATCGCCTCCCCCAACCGCACCGCCCCCCCCGGCCCCCACCCCGCATCGAACCGCACCCCCGCCGCCTTCGGAAACAGCATCACCACGGTGGACCCCAGCAAAAACCGCCCCATCTCCGCCCCCTTGGCGATCCGCACGTCCTGGTCGTCGTAGTTCCAGGTGCGCACTTCCTTGCTGCGCGAGGCGTTCACCGTGCCGTGCCACACCGTCTCCATGCTGCCGACGATGGTCGCGCCCACCAGCACCAGCACGAAGGGCCCGAAGGCGGTCGAGAACTCGCAGACCACCCGCTCGTTGCGGGCGAACAGGCCGGGCACGCCGCGCGCGGTGAGCGGGTTGACCGAGAACAGCGCGCCGGGCACGTACACCATGCGCCGCAGCCGCCCGTCGCAGGGCATGTGGATGCGGTGGTAGTCGCGGGGGCTGAGGTACACGGTGGCGAAGCTGCCGTGGGCGAACTGCGCGGCCAGCGCGGCGTCGCCGCCGACCAGGGCGGTGGTGCTGTAGCTGTGGCCCTTGGCCTGGAAGATCTGGTCGTCCTGCACCGCGCCGAACTGGCTGATCGCGCCGTCGACCGGGCAGACCAGGGGCGCATCGGCGATCGGGCGGGCGCCGGGCTTGAGGGCGCGGGTGAAGAACTCGTTGAAGGTGGCGTACTGGGTGATGTCGGGCTGCAGCGCCTCGTCCATGTTCACCTTGTACTTGCCGACGAACCAGCGGATCAGGCCGGTGGTGGTGCGGCCGCGCTTCTTGGAGGCGACCCAGCCGGCGAAATCGGTCAAACCGCGTTTGGGCAATGCGTACTGGGGCAGGACTTTGAAGCGGTCGGACATGTCTCGTTCTTCGGGCGTGGGGACAGCGGCCCATTCTAGGCAGGGAGGCCTGCCGCCCGCCACGCGCACTAACCCGGGACCGCAGGCCGCCGCCGACCGCCCCCGGCCGCGTTACCGGTCGCCGCGACCGCCGTGGCCGCCAGGGCCGCCGTGGCCTCCGCGGTCGCCCCTGTCTCCTCGGTCCCCGCGGTCATGCCGATCGCCGTGCGGGCCGCGCGGGCCGGGGCCGCCCCGGTGGTCGTCGCCGCGGAAGTGGGGCGGGCCGCCGTCCCGGAAATGCGGACGCGGGTCGGGCCGGGGGCCGCCCACCCAGTGCGGCGGCGGGCGGGGCTGCACGTAGCGCGGCGGTGGCGGCGGGTGGCCGCCCCAGTAGCGGCGGTCGCCGTAGAACGGCCGGTCGCGGTAGTGGGCGCCCCAGTAGTTGCCGATGGCGAAGCTGATCAGCGGAATGCCCACCGCGGCGCCGTACTGCGCCACCGGTGCCGGCCGGCCCTGGTAGGGATACGACAGGCCGGCGGCATACACCCAGCCGCGGGCGCCGCCGGGCAGCACCACGTCGCACCACTGGTACCCGGCGGTGCAGCCGGCCACGTCCAGGTAGGTGCCCGGCGCCAGCTGCGCCACCACCGGGTAGTTGCCGCCGGGGCCGGCGCGCAGGTTGGCGCCGGTGGTGACGACCGCCTGGCGGGCGGGCTGGGCCTGCGCGGCGGCGGGAAGGAAGGCGATGCACAAGGCGCCGAGGCAGGCCGATGCGGCGATGCGCGAACTCTGGGTCTTCATGGTGTCTCCTTGCGCCCCGGCGACCCGCGCTTTACAGACGTGACAAAGCGGCGGAGTTGGCCGCCAGCGGCCGCACCGGCATCGCGGCCACCGCATGGCCGATCGCGCCGATGTGGTCGGGCGTGGTGCCGCAGCAGCCGCCGACGATGTTGACCAGCCCTTCTTCCGCGAAGTCGTGCAGCAGCCGGGCGGTCACGTCGGGCGTCTCGTCGAAGCCGGTGTCGCTCATCGGGTTGGGCAGGCCGGCGTTGGGGTAGCAGCAGATGTACGTGTCTTCGGCCACCCGGTTGAGTTCCTGCACGTAGGGCCGCATCAGCGCGGCGCCGAGGGCGCAGTTCAGGCCGATGGCCAGCGGCCGCGCATGGCGCACGCTGTGCCAGAAGGCGGTGACGGTCTGGCCCGACAGGATGCGGCCCGACGCGTCGGTGACGGTGCCGCTGATGATCAGCGGCAGGCGCTCGCCGCTGGCCTCGAAGAATTCGTCCACCGCGAACAGCGCGGCCTTGGCGTTGAGGGTGTCGAAGATGGTCTCGACCAGGATCACGTCGGCACCGCCCTCGACCAGCGCCGCGGTCTGCTCGTAGTAGGCGGCGCGCAGGCTCTCGAAATCGACGTTGCGGGCGCCGGGGTCGTTCACGTCGGGGCTGATGCTGGCGGTCTTGGGCGTCGGGCCCAGGGCGCCGGCCACGAAGCGCGGCTTGTCGGGGGTGCTGTACTTGTCGCAGGCGGCCCGGGCGATGCGGGCCGATGCCAGGTTCATCTCGCGCGCCAGGTGCGCCATCTCGTAGTCGTCCTGGGCGATGGTGGTGGCGCCGAAGGTGTTGGTCTCGATCAGGTCGGCGCCGGCGGCGAGATAACTTTCGTGGATGTCGCGGATCACGTCGGGCCGGGTGAGCGACAGCAGCTCGTTGTTGCCCTTCACGTCCTTGTGGAAGCCGGTGAAGCGGTCGCCCGCACCGCCGGGGCCGGTATAGCCCGCGCCCCGGTACTGCGCCTCGTCCAGCTTGAAGCGCTGGATCATGGTGCCCATCGCACCGTCGAGGATGGCGATGCGCTGCGCGAGGATGGCGGGCAGCTGGGCGGCGCGGGTGTAGGCGGGCGTGGACATAGGTGCGCGATTGTAGGAAAGGCGCGGTGCCGCGCATCGGCCAGGGGCATGCGCGGCCGGCCGCTGTGCGCCGCTCAGGTCCGCTCAGGGCCGCTCAGGGCCGCAGCAGGCGGCCCAGCACCTGCGGCAGCTGCGCCGCATGCCGCAGCACCGCCGCGCCGCCGGGGCCGAACACCCGCGCCAGCGCGGCCGGGCCGGCCGGCGGCACCGCCAGGCAGCGCACGGCGATGCCCAGCGCCGCCGCCTCCTGCACCGCGCGGGCCAGGTCGGCCTGCAGGTAGCCGGGCGTGTGCACGTCCACGTCGTGCGCCTCGCCGTCGGTCAGGAGCAGCACCAGCGGCCGGTGGTGCGCGGCGCCGGCGGCATCCTGCCCGCAGGCGGCCAGGCCGTGGCGCAGCACCGTGCCGAGCCGGGTGGAGCCGGCGCAGCGCAGCCCCGCGATCCGCGCCGCGACGGCCGGGGCATCGACCGTGTCGGCCCAGGGCTGCAGGCAGGCCAGGTCGATCCGGTGCCGCCCCCGCGAGGCGAAGGACCACAGCGCGCCACGGTGGCCGCGCAGCGCCAGGGCCTGCAGCGTGGCCAGCGCCACCGTGCCCAGCCGGTCGATCGGCCGGCCCCCGGGCACCGCGTCGCCGGTGGAGACGGAGGTGTCGAGCAGCACCGCGACCGCCAGCGGCCGGTGGTCGGGCTGCAGCCGGCGGTACGGGTCGGCCGCGGGCGTCTGGCGCAGGCGCTGGTGCAGCCGGGCCTCGACCAGCGCGGCGGCATGGAAATCGTCGCCCCGGGCCGCGCGGCCGGCGGGGCGCAGCGCGCCGCTGGAGGGCAGGGCCTGTGCGCAGCGCCGAGCCAGGGCGGAGACGCCGGCGTCGGCCTGCCGCCGCGCGGCCGGGGCCACCGGGCGCGGTGCATGCGCGAACACCTGGCACCAGGCCGGCCGGTAGCGGCCGATGCGCGCATCCCATTCGGCATAGGCGACCGGCGTGCCCCCGCCGGGCCCGGCGCCTTCGCCCGGATCGCCCTCTTCCGCCGCGCGGGCGGCATCGGGCGGATCGGGCCGCTGCACCGCATCGGGCGCGGGCGCCGCCGACGCGCCGCTGCCGCCGCCCTCCAGCGGCGTGGCCGAGGGCGGCAGCGTGTCGTCGGGTTCCCAGAGCCAGTGGTGGTCGTCGCGGTAGGCGGCGTGCACCCGGTAGGTGGCGGCGTTGAAGGGCAGGCGCATCTGGCCGATGTCGTGGCCCAGCACCGACGCGGCCTGCCGCACCTCGGCCGTCGAGCGCAGCGCCAGGCCGCCCTGCGGGGTGAAGAACACCGCGCGGGCCCGCGCCACCCAGGGATGCGGATCGGCATGGGCCGGGTCCAGCAGGCAGTGCGAGAGCCGCGCCAGCAGCGCCTCGAACTGCAGGCCCTGCGGCGCGTCCGGCCCGGCGTGGAAGGGCAGCCAGATGCCGCGCAGGCCGGGCAGCTCCTGCAGCGCCAGCCATTCGACCCGCGCATCCTCAAGCGCGCCGAAGAGCGCCTGCTGCACGGGTTTGAGTTGGGCCCGCGGCGCGGGCGGGCCGCCGAAGCGCCAATGGGCCGCGGCATGGCTGGCGGCGGCCTGGGTCCAGCCGGGCGGTGGGGGGTGCGGTACGGGCGGCAGGTGCAGCACGGCGGGCTCGGGCGCGCGGCCGGTCAGCACCGGGCGCAGGGCGGCCGCGGTGGTCTGGGCGGCGGCGGCCGTCGGCGCGGCCGGGGCCTCCAGCGGCGCGACGCGGGCGGGCAGGCCCCACAGCGCGAAGAGATACGCAGGCCAGCGGCCCGCCTCAGGCGAAGGCCGCATGCACCAGATCGCGCAGCACCGCCCCGCGCTCCGCATCGTCGGCCAGCGGCGCCGCGACGGCCTGCAGGCAGGCGGCGCGCGGCGGCAGGCCGGCGCGCACCAGTTGGGCCGCGTGCACCAGCAGCCGGGTCGAGGCGCCCTCCTCCAGCCCCTGGTCCTGCAGCCGGCGGGTGCGGCCGGCCAGGGCCACCAGCCGGGCGGCCAGGTCGGCCGCCACGCCGCCCTCGGCCGCGACGATGGCCGCCTCGACCTCGGCCGCCGGGTAGTCGAAGGCCAGTGCGGTGAAGCGCTGGCGGGTGGAGGGCTTCAGCGCCTTGTGCAGCCCGTGGTAGCCGGGGTTGTAGCTGGCGACCAGCAGGAAATCGGGGTGCGCCGGCAGCAGCTCGCTGCGGCGGTCGAGCGGCAGCACCCGGCGGGCATCGGCCAGCGGGTGCAGCACCACCACCGCATCGCTGCGCGCCTCGACCAGCTCGTCCAGGTAGCAGATGCCGCCGTGCCGCGCAGCCAGGGCCAGCGGGCCGTCCTGCCAGCGGGTGCCGTCGGCATCCAGCAGCCAGCGGCCGACCAGGTCGCCGGCGGTCAGGTCCTCGTGGCAGGCCACGGTGACCAGCGGCCGGCCCAGGCGCCAGGCCATGTGCTCGACAAAACGGGTCTTGCCGCAGCCGGTGGGCCCGGTGAGCAGCACCGGCAGCCGCACCGCGGCGGCCGCCTCGAAAGCCGCCACCTCGCCCGCCACCGGCTGCCAGTGCGGCTCGGCCGGCAGCCGCCAGCCGTCGAGCGGGGACGCGGCCGCGGCCGCGGCCACTGTCGGCATGGCGGTGGTGGTGGTCGTCGTCGTCGCGGTCACCTCAGCGGTGGCCGGCGGTGGCGGGGTTGGGAATGCCCTCGATCGGGCACTCTTCGGTGCCCACCATCGGCCGGGTGATCGCCTCGACCGCCTTGCGGGTGCCCTCGGGGTCGTTCACCCAGCGGGTGTAGAAGTCGTACGGGCAGGCGGCCACGCCCTGGTCGCCCTCTTGCGAATTGATCATGCCGGTGTAGCCGCGGTGCAGCAGCTTGAACAGATGGTTCTCGCTCTGGCCGTTCTTGCGGAAATCGCGGATCAGGCTGGTGGAGAGCGCGGCGTACTGCACGCCGTAGTCCTCCTCGCCGCATTCGCCCAGCGTGCGGCCGTCGAAGCCGATCAGCGCGCTGTGGCCGAAGTAGCTGTAGACCCCGTCGAAGCCCGACGCGTTGGCCACCGCCACGTAACTGTTGTTGGCGAAGGCCATCGCCTTGCTCATCAGGATCTGCTGCTCCTTGGCCGGGTACATGTAGCCCTGGCAGCGCACGATGAGTTCCGCGCCCTTCATCGCGCAGTCGCGCCAGATCTCGGGGTAGTTGCCGTCGTCGCAGATGATCAGGCTGATCTTCAGGCCCTTGGGGCCTTCGCTCACGTAGGTGCAGTTGCCGGGGTACCAGCCCTCGACCGGCACCCAGGGCATGATCTTGCGGTACTTCTGCACGATCTCGCCCTGGTCGTTCATCAGGATCAGGGTGTTGTAGGGCGCCTTGTACGGGTGCTCCTCGTGCTGCTCGCCGGTGAGCGAGAACACGCCCCACACCTTGGCCTTGCGGCAGGCGGCGGCGAAGATCTCGGTCTCCTCGCCGGGCACGGTGGCGGCGGTGGCGTACATCTCCTGGGCGTCGTACATGATGCCGTGGGTGCTGTACTCGGGGAAGATCACCAGGTCCATGCCCGGCAGGCCCGATTTCATGCCGACCAGCATGTCGGCGATCTTGCGTGCGTTGTCGAGCACCTCGGCCTTGGTGTGCAGGCGGGGCATCTTGTAGTTGACGACGGCCACGCCCACCGTGTCCTTGCTGCTGGAAATATCGCCGTGGATCATGGTCTGCGCCTTCTGTGTCGGGGGTGGAAACCACCCGATTCTGGGAACGCGCGCCGCCCCTGCGAATACGTCGAACGACGTAGGCCGACGGCCGCCAGGGGGCATCCCGGACCCCCGCCGCCAGAAAGCGCGAAAATCACCGGTTGACGATCCGTCCCCCCTCCCAAGGAACCCAAGCGCATGAGCACGACGCAACCGACCATCATCTACACGCTGACCGACGAGGCCCCCGCCCTGGCGACCGCCGCCTTCCTGCCGATCGTGCGGACTTTCGCCAAGCCCGCGGGCATCCACGTCGAGACCAGCGACATCTCGGTCGCCGGCCGCATCCTGGGCCAGTTCCCCGAGCGCCTCACCGAAGCCCAGCGCGTGCCCGACAACCTGGCCGCCCTCGGCAAGCTGACGCTCTCGCCCGACGCCAACATCATCAAGCTGCCCAACATCAGCGCATCGGTGTCGCAGCTGGTGGCCGCCATCAAGGAACTGCAGGGCAAGGGCTACGCGATTCCCGACTACCCCGAGAACCCGACGACCGACGAAGAAAAAGACATCCGCGCCCGCTACAACAAGTGCATCGGCAGCGCGGTGAACCCGGTACTGCGTGAAGGCAACTCCGACCGCCGCGCGCCCAAGGCCGTCAAGGAATACGCCCGCAAGAACCCGCACAGCATGGCCGAATGGAGCCAGGCCTCGCGCTCGCATGTCTCGCACATGCACCACGGCGACTTCTACCACGGCGAGAAATCGATGACGCTCGACAAGGCGCGCGACGTGAAGATGGAGCTGGTCGGCAAGAGCGGCAAGACCACGGTGCTCAAGCCCAAGGTGTCGCTCAAGGACGGCGAGATCATCGACAGCATGTTCATGAGCAAGACCGCCTTGCTCGAGTTCTACGAGAAGGAGATCGAGGACGCGCACAAGACCGGCGTGATGTTCTCGCTGCACGTCAAGGCCACGATGATGAAGGTGTCGCACCCCATCGTCTTCGGCCACGCGGTGCGCATCTTCTACAAGGAAGCCTTCGCCAAGCACGCCAAGGTCTTCGAGGAGCTGGGCGTCAACGTCAACAACGGCATGGTCGACCTCTACAACAAGATCGCCACCCTGCCGAGCGCCCAGCAGGAAGAGATCAAGCGCGACCTGCACGCCTGCCACGCCAACCGCCCCGAGCTGGCGATGGTCGATTCGGCAAAAGGCATCACCAACTTCCACTCGCCCAACGACGTGATCGTCGATGCGTCGATGCCCGCCATGATCCGCAACGGCGGCAAGATGTGGGGCGCCGACGGCCGCCTGAAGGACACGAAGGCGGTGATCCCCGAGAGCACGTTTGCCCGCATCTACCAGGAGATCATCAACTTCTGCAAATGGCACGGCAACTTCGACCCGAAGACCATGGGCACCGTGCCCAACGTGGGCCTGATGGCCCAGCAGGCCGAAGAGTACGGCTCGCACGACAAGACTTTTGAAGTGCCCGAAGCCGGCGTGGCCAACATCGTCGATTTGGCAACGGGCGAAGTGCTGCTGAGCCAGAACGTCGAGCAGGGCGACATCTGGCGCATGTGCCAGGTCAAGGACGCCCCGATCCGCGACTGGGTGAAGCTGGCCGTGACCCGCGCCCGCAACTCCGGCATGCCGGCGGTCTTCTGGCTGGACCCGTACCGCCCGCACGAGAACGAGGTCATCAAGAAGGTCAAGACCTATTTGAAGGAACACGACACCACCGGCCTGGACATCCAGATCATGAGCCAGGTGCGGGCGATGCGCTACACGCTGGAGCGGGTGATCCGCGGCCTGGACACCATCAGCGTCACCGGCAACATCCTGCGCGACTACCTGACCGACCTGTTCCCGATCATGGAGCTAGGCACCAGCGCCAAGATGCTGTCGGTCGTGCCCCTGATGGCCGGTGGCGGCATGTACGAAACCGGTGCCGGCGGCTCTGCGCCCAAGCACGTGCAGCAGCTGGTGGAAGAGAACCACCTGCGCTGGGATTCGCTGGGCGAATTCCTGGCCCTGGCCGTGAGCCTGGAAGACCTGGGCCTGAAGACCGGCAACCAGCAGGCCACCCTGCTGGCCAAGACGCTGGACACCGCCACCGGCAAGCTGCTGGACAACAACAAGAACCCCAGCCCCAAGACCGGCCAGCTGGACAACCGCGGCAGCCAGTTCTACCTGGCCCTGTACTGGGCCCAGGAACTGGCCGCGCAAACCGAGGACACGGCCCTGGCGGGCAAGTTCGCGGAACTGGCGAAGACTTTGGCCGCGAACGAGCAGAAGATCGTGGGCGAGCTGGCGGATGTGCAGGGCAAGCCGGCGGATATCGGGGGGTACTATTTGACGGATCCGAAGAAGACGGAGGCGGTGATGCGGCCTAGTGGGACGTTGAATGCGGCGTTGGAGGCTGTGGGGGGCTGATGGCGAGTGCCGGCCTGGCCCGGCTGGCTTGAATAACCAAAAGCCACATCTGCCGACATGGCGGGTGTGGCTTTTTTTATGGCCTTCGCTACCGATGGCTTTCCATTGCCTACCTGAGACGCTAAATTGCCGCAACCGGTTTCAGAAACCGGGCAATGACCGCTGAAACAAGGGATTCTTAGAAAGACTGCCACCCCTGCGTATCTGCTAGTTCCTCAGGCTCATTTTGGGGTATATTTGCCGAGAAAATAGTGCTTATTTTTCAATCGCCATTTACAAAGTGTGAAAAATGGAAAACATCAAAGTTTTTACAAATAATAGTTTTAAAAATTATGCCTTGAGCGTTATTGGTTTAGCCAGCTCATCGCCCGCTAGCGATTCTGATTGGCGTATCAATTGGCTTAAAAGCTTTTTGCACCTTGCCATGGGATCAGTCGAACAACTAGAAATCCATACTGAACTCAATAGGCACTGGATAGGAAATCAGTACCTTGAATATTTAGCCGAGTCCTCCAAATCAGCAGATGCATTCAATAAAAATTTGAGTCAGTTGTTTTATTTTTCCTACCGATTTTATAAGGAATTAGAATTTAATTATGTAGACGATCTCCCCATAGATTTCAGGAGCAAACTGAAGCCGGGAAAAACCAATGCGTGGTCTGACGAGGAAAAAGAGGAGATGCACTACGCAAACTATCTAATGCCTATAAACATTGCTAAAAGTTTGATTGGAAATGACAAGCTACAAGGACTACTTTCCTTGCCAGCAAGTTTGAATGAAATAGTCGAGCAGAAAAAGATTTGGGCCACTGAGCTTGATAAACGGGTGCAAGAAGTTGACAAACTAAAGAGCGCACTAGAAGGCTACAAAATTGGTTTTAATTTTGTTGGTTTAAGCAATGGCTTCGAAAATCTGCTTAATATAAAGAAGAAGGAGCGGGCAACTACACTTGCGCTGGCTATAGGATTGGCCATCCTTATGTTCTCCCCTTTTTTGGTTCAAACAATAAAATATTGGAACGTAACTGCACCAGATGCCAAGACATTGATTTGGGCTTTACTGCCGCTATTCGGAGTAGAGTTTATTTTGATATACTTCTTCCGAGTGGCCTTACACCAATATAGAGCCGTTACCTCGCAGGTAATTCAACTACAACTACGGCAGACTCTGTGCCAATTCATCCAGAGCTACGGAGAATATGCAAAGAAAATAAAAGAGGCCAATCCGGCTACACTGGATAAATTCGAGAGCCTCATTTTTGGAAGCATTGCCGTAACCGAGGAAAACATTCCGTCAACCTATGACGGATTGGAACAGGTTGGGAAATTACTAGATCGATTTAAGAAATAGATAAAATTTTCCATGCTCAGCATTGCGAACGACCGTGCCGCATGCCACGTCCAACTATTGGTATCGAACGCGTAGTGCAGGCCGGACTGATGCAGGACAAACGGGGACCACCAATGGAACCGTCAAAATCTAACTACGGAAAAACCGCTTTGCTCGCTTCCATGAGTGCCGCAGCCGGGCAAAAAGCGCGTAGTTCATGGGAAGCCGCTGCCCACTCCGTTCTTTCCCAAAGCCGAGCGGTGGAAACGAAGTCTTGTCCTAGAAACGCTTTTCTTGGTCTGGCTTACTCTGGAGCGTTGGTGGGTGTTGCGCAAGATAAGAGAAGAGCAATTGGACTCAATGGCAAGTACGCATTGACAGCAGTTAAAGTTCTTCGTGCTTCACCTGAAAGCCACTGGGATCCAAAGGGTCTTTGGAAAGAAGTGGCGGGCTCAAACCTAAAACACAACTCCCAAATGCATGTGGTCCTTGCACTTTGGAATGCGCAGCGCATCAAGGGTACCGCCGCCTGACACGCCTCCAGCGCGCGCCTCTCACTCATGTCAGACGTGAAGACACATATCAGCACAACGTCACTAAGGATGCTCTGCACGAATCACTATCGACTGCGCTACACGAGCGATATGCAATGAAGCCGATTCGATCCAAGTGATGCGGCACATCCGGACTTATTCCGGGCGCGGCGTTGGGGCCAGTGCCCCCTCATTTGCTGTTCTCACGTCCGCGGCACGCGCAACGGTTCCATCGCCAGCAACTTGTGCCTGGCCATCCACAGGTTGCCCAGCGCAAACAGCGTGACGATCTGCGCCGTGTTTTTCCTCGGTCCCCGGTATCGCACCTTCGCATACCCAAACTGTTGCTTGAGTACCCGGAACGGGTGTTCCACCTTGGCCCGGATGCTGGCCTTGATCTGCTCGATCTTCTCTACCAGCACGTCTACTGCGTCGTCCTTGTCCAGTGCCTTGCGCTTGCCGCGCTTCATGGCCACGTGCCAGAGCACGGTTCTCTTGGCATCGGCGCGATTGCCTACCCCTTGGTAGCCGGCATCGCCAAAGGCATCCGCCTCCTGCCCGTGCAGCAGGCTGTTGGCCTCCACTACGTCACTCACATTGCCGTTGGTGCCCCGCACCGTGTGCACCAGGCCCGAGTCCGCATCGACACCGATATGGGCCAACATTCCGAAGTACCACTGGTTGCCCTTCTTGCACTGGTGCATCTCGGGGTCGCGCTCACCGCTTTGGTTCTTGGTGGAGCTCGGCGCTGAAATCAGCGTGGCATCCACCACGGTTCCCGCTTTGAGCTGCAGCCCTTTGGCCTGAAGCAGCGCATTGACCGTCGCCAGGATCTGGTCGGCCAGCTTATGGCGCTCCAGAAGGTGTCTAAAACGCAGGATGCTCGATTCGCTGGAGATTTGCGCGTCCCAGTGTGTCAGGCCCGCGAAGTCACGAAAGGCGGGAACGTCGTGCAAGGCTTCCTCCATGGCCGGATCGCTGAGCTTGAACCACTGCTGCATGAAGCGGATGCGCAGCAGCGTGTGCACCGCAAAGGGCTGCTGACCGCGACGGCCGCTCTCGGGCGCGTAGGGCTCGATCAGCGACACCAACTCGGCCCAGGGCACTACCAGTTCCATCGCATCGAGGCACTCGCTTGCGGGTGCGCTTGATGGTGTTGCTCAGGCCCAGGCTGCTTTGCTTAATGTGCCTATTGTCTCGGCTTCATGCATGCTCGACCACATAGCTCAAGGATTCGTGCAGAGCATCCCTAGCGAGGAAACCGGAAAAACAAATTTCAGAAAGAACGCCATTCCTGCCCCTTTGCACGCTTCCTATACTAATTTTTTCGGGGTATAAACGAACCAGTGGCTGATCGCAATCAAGCGCAGTCGCCACACGAAATAGCAATCACTCTTCTGCGGGCAAACCATGACCCGGAAATTTTTAGGCTGGCCTAAATTACATGTTGTGAAGTTATGAAAAGCGGCATAAGGCAATTCCTCTTTAGCCGATGCATAGCCACGAAATGACCGTCATCTAAATCTAGTTAGCCTACTTTTTAGTTCCACCATAGAAAGAAAGAGCATGACAACACTGGCAACGCGAACACGTGAAATCGGGGACATTGAGGATTTCGATATCGAGGTTATTGATAAAGATGGAAACGCTGTAGATCCGAAATCAAACGGGTTTCCAAAGTTCAACTACGACCGCAAAGCTAAAGGAGACACTACAGTTTCTGATTGGAAAGCGACTCGATTCAACAAGACTTATAAAGGCTACGATGTTCGAGTGCTAAAAGGCAATGGCACTGTTGCAAATGGAAATTTGAAGCTTTCAACAGTACGCAAGAGCTATGAAGAAGGTAATGAGCCAGCTTTAAAAAAGACGGCAGTGAAAAGCAAATAAATTTTCTAACTCGGCGCTCAAGCGGACGGACATGCCGCCGCTTAGCTTATCCGTTAGCTTCGAAAGGATTTCAATGTCAGCACCGAAAATAAGTTTAAATAAGCTAGGAGAATACATGAATGCTACTCCTGCAAGAAGGAGACGAATCATCGAAGACCAGATTGCTCCAAAAGAATTTATTGCAGCTCGATACTCTGATGCACGAGAAAGTATCGCCGACTGCATTGCCGGTAAAATTTCTGAAGATGAACTTGCTCAAATAGCAGAAAATTTACGCAGTAAAGAATACGACAGCAAATTCACTAACCAAGACAAAAACCTCTCGGCTGACGCTATAGATAGCTTTCTTGAAATATCTGATCAAATTCCTGAAAATTATACATTTGAAAAAGCTCCTTCGAACGAGAAATCAACACTTGAAATATCTGGCGTAGACATTTCAGTTCGACCAGATGTGTACATAAAAAATGACAGCAATGAAGTCGTCGGCGCCCTTAAACTTCATTTTCCAAAATCAAATCCACTAACAGCAACTTCTGGCGAATATGTTGCAACCGCCTTAAAGACATTTGTGCAAGACATTACGCCAAACCCAATCGACCACAAATTATGCCTAGTGGTTGATGTACCTTCCTCAACTGTTATTCCTGCCCCGAAAGCGGGAAAAAAAAGAATGATTGACATTGAAGCAGCTTGCGAAGAAATTAGTGCTCAATGGAAAGCAAAAACAAGCTAGCCCATCGGTCAAGCCGATCCGCCTACGGCGGTCAGCTAACCTAGTCCGTTATACAGCGCAACCGAGTTCATGTTAAACACACGGCCACAACGGAGTATTTATGCCAATCAAACCTGGTCCCAAACCAATTGCAAAATCAACGGGCAAGCCGGACAAACGCCAGCGGGACAATAAGAAAACGCCACAAAACACACCTTCTCTGAAGCCTCACAAGCATAAGAAGGGTGACTGAAGGCAGTGATTTCTTCCGCTGCACTGGGCTTAACCTAGCGCTCGAGCAAGTGCGCAACGCGGAAACTACGCTTTTCCCAGCTGCTTAACTTGTACGATAGGCCATTTTTAGTCATTGCATGCGAATATCATTACAACAGCTTCGAACACAAGCGCTGAATTGGCAGTGTGCTGTGCAAAACGCAGTGTCGGTGATTTCGCGATGTGAACGTTTTGCTTTTAAGAATTGTCTTTTTCAGCCGGTGCATCTAACCCGGCAGTCAGACGGACGTGTGAGCCACCGGATACTTTAGGCGTTAGCTTTCTCAAAAACTCGCATGCAATACCACCTTTTATGAGCAGCGTTATTGATTTTTTTCGAGTGCGGCGCCAATAGCATTGGGGACAGCCGGCGGCCTCCTCGCTATGGCAATCAGCATAGGTCCAGATTTCATTAAGGATAGCTGGAGAAAGCGATTCCGCACACAACTAGCTACCGCACTTAATAAGGGAGATTTGTCATACTCTGATCTGCAGCATCTTGCAGAACGCTGGAACCAGGATCGCAAGGCTGTTTTGCAAAGCCTGAGGGTTCTTCTTTCAGCGGCAATATCAGATGCAGATAGCTCATTAAACCAAAAATCTGAAAAGCTACGAACTCTGTTAGAAGTTCATGAAGCAACCGAGCCATTTTCAGAGCTTCCAGAAAATATTAGCCTTCAACTTAGGCAAATCGGCAAGGCATTTCCATCGAGCAACGATTTTATTACACAGCTTGCAGCCTCGCTCAGCACTCTCTATGTGACAAACCAACGAGAATCCGATAAACAAAAGAAATTGAGCTTCTGGGGCTTTGTTGTCGGCTTAATTGGCATCGCGCTAAGCATTCCGGGTCTCTACATCACATTTGCAAAGTGAAATTGCTAAAAAACCGGCTTTCACGTCGTGATTTTGCACCGCGGCCTAATTAGTTGGCAAACCTAGCAAAACCTCAATACATAAATGCACCGGTATTAGCGTTCGCTTATGCGGAGCAGCCCGCTGACATGCAGTTGCGTCAACGCCGCTAACCTCAATGGCTGATCATCCAAGGCCGCTTACTAGGAAACGCCTTCGCCCCATTAGCCCCCGTCACCGTGGCCCCCCGCTTTCCCCCCGTACTGCAGCACCCACACCCGGCCGGATGCCGCATCCGCCCATAGCTCCCCTGCTCGGTATTGCGCGACGACCGCGGCGCGTGCTGCGCCCGCTCGTTGGTGTCGAATGCGCGGCGCTGGTCGGGGCTGATGCAGGCCAGCCGTGGGGCGCTGGCGAACACGCGGGGGGATGCCGCGCTGCAGCCGGGGCAGGCGGCGGGCTCGTTGCGCAGGGCCAGGCTGCGGATGGCGTCGAAGCCGCCGCAGGCGGCGCACTGGTAGTCGTAGGTGGGCATGGTGCGGGGCTTACAGGTCGTGGGAGAGCGGCATCTGGATGCTGCCGTCGATGAACTTGGTCGGGCCCTCGGCGTTCGGGTTGATGTCGAAGTCGAAAATACCGGTGGGCAGCCACAGCGTGGCGCACGAGTTGGGCACGTCGACCACGCCGCTGATGTGGCCCTGCACCGGCGCGGTGCCCAGGATCGAATAGGCCTGCGCGCCGCTGTAGCCGAACTTCTTCAAGTACTCGATGGCGTTCAGGCAGGCTTGGCGGTAGGCGACGTTCACGTCCAGGTAGTACTGCTTGCCGGCCTCGTCGACCGAAATGCCTTCGAAGATCAAGTAATCGTTGTACTGGGGCGCGATCACGCTGGGCTTGAAGATCGGGTTCTTGATGCCGTACTTGGCCATGCCGCCCTTGATCAGGGTCACCTTCATGTGCACCCAGCCGGCCATCTCGATGGCGCCGCAAAAAGTGATCTCGCCGTCGCCCTGGCTGAAGTGCAGGTCACCGACCGACAGGCCCGCGCCGTCCACGTAGACGGGGAAGAACACCTTCGATCCGCGCGACAGATCCTTGATGTCGCAGTTGCCGCCGTGCTCGCGCGGCGGCACGGTGCGGGCGCCTTCTGCGGCCGCCCTGTCGCGGGCCTCGCCCTTCAGGCGGCCCATGTGGGCGGTGCCGGCCGAGGGCGGGTTGGCCAGGCCGGCGGTGGGGTCGGTGTCGATCAGCTTCTGCTCGCGCTCGTTCCACAGGTCGAGCATCTTCTTGTCGGGCAGGCAGCCGATCAGGCCGGGGTGGATCAGGCCGGCGAAGTTGACGCCCGGGATGTGGCGCGAGCTAGTGAACATGCCCTTGAAGTCCCAGATCGATTTCTGCGCTTCGGGGAAATGCTCGGTCAGGAAGCCGCCGCCGTTCTTCTTGCTGAAGAAGCCGTTGAAGCCCCACAGGCTGTCCTGCTTGGCACCGATGTCGAGCAAATCCACCACCAGCAGATCGCCCGGCTCCGCGCCCTTCACGCCCACCGGGCCCGAGAGGTAGTGCACCGTGGTCAGGTCGATGTCGCGCACGTCGTCGGCGCTGTCGTTGTTCTTAATGAAGCCGCCGGTCCAGTCGAAGGTTTCCAGGATGAAATCGTCGCCCGGGTTCACCCAGCAGGCCATCGGAATGTCCGGGTGCCAGCGGTTGTGGATGTTCTCGTTCTCGGTGGGCGATTTCGTCAAATCGACCTTGATGAGGGTGTCGGTCACGGCGGGCTCCTTTGGGGGGTTGAATGGAAACGTGAAACGTGCAGGCGCGGCTAGCAACGGGAAGCGGCAATCTCCGCGAAACACCGCGGAACCGGCTTTGCCGGGCCGCCGGTGTTGCCCCCGGAAGGGGGTGGGCGGCCACACGCAGTGGGCAAGCCTGGGGGCGAGCTCATACAGACAGGTAGGACTTGATCCGCTGCTGGTCGGTGTTGGCCCGGGTGGTTTCGTGCACCAGGCGGCCGCCCTCGATGACGAACAGCCGGTCGGCCACGTCCATCGCGAAGCTCAGCACCTGCTCCGAGACGACGATGGTGAGCTTGCGCATCTTGCGGATCTCGTTCAGGGCCTTGGCGATGTCCTTGATGATCGACGGCTGGATGCCTTCGGTGGGCTCGTCCAGCAGCAGCACCTTCGGGTCGGTGACCAGGGCGCGGGCGATGGCCAGCTGCTGTTGCTGCCCGCCCGAGAGGTTGCCGCCCTTGCGCCGGCGCATGTCCCACAGCACCGGGAACAGCGCAAAAATTTCTTCGGGAATGATCTTGTGCTTGGCGTTCTCCAGGCCGGTCTGGATGTTCTCCTCGACCGTCAGCGTGGGGAAGATCATCCGGCCCTGCGGCACGTAGGCGATGCCCTTGGCGACGCGCCGGAAGCTCTCGTCCTTCGATACGTCCTGGCCCGCCACCTCGATGCGGCCGCTCTTGGTGGGCAGCACGCCCATCAGGCTCTTGAACAGGGTGGTCTTGCCCATGCCGTTGCGGCCCATGATGGCGACGGTCTCGTTGGCGTTGCCTTCGAACGAGATGCCGTGCAGCGCCTCGCTCTGGCCGTAGGCGACGTGGAGGTCTGTGACTTTCAGCATGGGCGGGCTCCTGTCGCTGGGTGGTGGTGCGTTTGGGCGCGCTGGGCGGGTGCGGGAGCCGTGATCGCCGGGTGGTCCCCTCCGCGAATGTCCCCCGGCCTGCGGCCTCCTCCTTGATTTCGCTGCGGGGACCACCCGACACTCCCGGCTCTGGCGCGCGGGCGCTTTGCGGGGCATGCGGGTCGTGTGGGCTGTTGCGAGGTCGCTGCCATGTCAATGCCCCAGGTAGACGTCGATGACCTTGGGATCGGCCTGCACCTTGTCCATCGGGCCTTCGGCCAGGATCTTTCCCTGGTGCATCACGGTGACCTTGTGGGCGATGCGCTTGACGAACTCCATGTCGTGCTCGATCACGATCACCGCGCGGTTCCTGCAGATGCGCTGCAGCAGCTCGCCGGTCAGCTCGCGCTCGCGTGCGCTCATGCCGGCGATGGGCTCGTCCAGCATCAGCAGCTCGGGCTCCTGCATCAGCAGCATGCCGATCTCCAGCCACTGCTTCTGGCCGTGGGAGAGCAGGCCGGCCTCGGTATCCAGCTTGTCGTGCAGGCCGATGTCCTCGGCGACCAGGCGCACCCGGCTCTTCACCTCGTCGGTGCATTGGAAGGCCAGCGCGCCGAAGACGCTGCGGCCCGCGGGGTACGACACCTCCAGGTTCTGGAAGACGCTCAGGTTCTCGTAGATCGAGGGCGTCTGGAACTTGCGGCCGATGCCCAGGCGCACCCGCTTGTGCTCGGCCATGCGGGTCAGCTCGGTGTTCTTGAACTTGATGCTGCCGGCGCTGGCCTTGGTCTTGCCGCAGATCAAATCGAGCAGCGTGGTCTTGCCGGCGCCGTTGGGGCCGATGATCACCCGCAGCTCGTTCTTGTCGATGTAGAGCGTCAGCGCGTCGATGGCCTTGAAGCCGTCGAACGAGACCGTCAGGTCTTCCACGGCGAGGGCGAAGTCGGTGTTGCTCATGGGGCGGTCCTGCGGGTGGCGAAATGGGGATGCGTACTAGCGTGCGGGGCTCAGACGCCCTGGCTGCGCACGCCGTCGGGCAGGGTCGGGGCCGGCGCGACGGGGGTGGGCGGCTTGGCGGGCGCATCGGGCTCGCGGGCCGTGGGGGCCGCTGCCGATGCCTTGCGGGCGGCACCGCCGCCGCGGCGGTTCTTCCAGCGGGGCACCACATGCTCTTCCCACACGCCGGCCAGGCCCATCGGGAACGCCATCGTCACGCCGATGAACAGGCCCGCCATCAGGAAGAGCCACAGGTCGGGGAAGCTCTCCGAGAAATACGTCTTGCCGGCGTTGACCAGCAGGGTGCCGTAGACCGCGCCGACCAGGCTCATCCGGCCGCCGACGGCGGCGTAGATCACCATCTCGATCGAGGGCACGATGCCGACGAAGCTGGGCGACATGAACCCCACCTGCAGGGTGAACAGCGCGCCGCCGATGCCCGAGAGCGCGGCCGCCAGGCAGAAGGTGAAGACCTTGAAGTTGGCCACGTCGTAGCCCGAGAAGCGCACCCGGTCTTCCTTGTCGCGCATCGCCAGCAGCAGGGTGCCGAACTTGCTGGTCTGGATCCAGCGGCACAGCAGCATCGCGCCGATGAGCAGGGCCACGCAAACGTAATAGAGGATGTACTTGGCGCTGTCGGTGCGGGTGTCCCAGCCCAGGATGGTCTTCAGGTCGGTCATGCCGTTGACGCCGCCGGTGTAGCCCTGCTGGCCGATGATCAGCACGGTGACGATCAGCGCCACCGCCTGGGTGATGATGGCGAAGTACACGCCGCCCACCCGGCGCTTGAACATGGCGTAGCTCACGATCCAGGCCAGCAGCGTGGGCACCACGATCACCGCGGCCAGGGAGAACGGCAGGCTCTTGAACGGCACCCAGAAGTTGGGCAGCTCGGTGATCTGGTTCCAGTCCATGAAGTCGGGAATGCCGGGGGTCGACTGGATCTTGGTGGTCTCGGGGTCGGAGGCTTCCAGCTTCAGGAACATGGCCATCGCGTAGCCGCCCAGGCCGAAGAACACGCCCTGCCCCAGGCTCAGCACGCCGCCATAACCCCACACCATCACCAGGCCGATGGCGACGAAGGCGTAGCTCAGGTACTTGCCCACCAGGTTGAGCCGGAAGATGTCGAGCGACAGCGGCAGCACCACCGCCAGCAGCACGGTCAGGATGAGCATGCTGGCGAGCTGGTAGCGCAGGATCCAGGATTTGACGAGGTTCATCGACGCACCTTCGAAGCAAAGAGGCCCTGCGGGCGGATCATCAAAATCAGCACGATCATCGAGAGCGTGATCACCTTGGCCATCGAGCCGGCCAGGAAGAATTCGGTGATCGACTGGGTCTGGGCGATGCCGAAGGCCGAGACCACCGTGCCCAGCAGGCTGGCCGCACCGCCGAAGGTGACGACCAGGAACGCGTCGACGATGTAGAGCGATCCGGAGGTCGGCCCGGTGGAGCCGATGGTGGTGAACGCGGCGCCGGCGATGCCCGCGATGCCGCAGCCGATGGCGAAGGTCAGCCGGTCGGTCTTCTTGGTGTCGATGCCGATCGAATTGGCCATGACCCGGTTGCTGACGGTGGCGCGCACCCGCAGGCCCCAGCGGCTCTTGTGCAGCGCGATCAGCACGCCGGCGGTGACGACGGCGGTGAGCGCCAGCACGAACATGCCGTTGATCGGGATGTCGAGCCCCTCGGCCGGCGCCCAGGAGCCCAGCAGCCAGTCGGGCAGCGTGGGGCTGACCTCTTTCGGGCCGATGAAGGAGCGGAACGACTGCTGCATCGCCAGGCTGATGCCCCAGGTCGCCAGCAGGGTGTCGAGCGGGCGCTTGTACAGGTGCCGGATCAGGCCCCACTCCACCAGCCAGCCGGCGGCGAAGGCGATGCAGAAGGCCGCGACGATCGCGACCGGGAAGTAGTAGGGCGTCCACTGCGGCGCGTGGGTGGCCGTGAGGGTGGAGCCCAGGTAGATGGTGTAGGCGCCGATGGTCATGAACTCGCCATGCGCCATGTTGATCACGCCCATCTGGCCGAAGATGATCGCCAGCCCCAGGCCCATCAGCAGCAGCACCGCGAACAGGCTCAGCCCCGCGAAGCCCTGCATCAGGCCGATGTTCATCATTTCGGAAACGGTCATAAAACTCCTCGTAAACCCCCAGGCTTGCCCACTGCGTGTGGCCGCCAACCCCCTTGCAGGGGGCAACACCGGTGGCCCGGCAAAGCCGGTTCCACGGTGTTCTCCGGCGGGCCTCGCTTCGCCGGCCGATGCGCCCACCGCCGTTGCCGCGCTTCAGGCGCGGGTGCCTGCGCTTACTGGTAGCCCTTCGGGAACGGATCGGGCTTGATCAATTCCGGCGATTCGGAGACGACCTTGAAGCTCGCGTCCGCCTGCCCCTGCGCGATGCGCGACTTGCTCCACAGGTGGTGGTTCGCGTCGATCTTCACGTAGCCCTCGGGCGCGGTCTTGAGCTCGATGCCCGGCGACGCGGCGACCACCTTGTCGACGTCGAAGCTCTTGGCCTTCTCGACCGCGGCCTTCCACAGCCAGGGGCCGAGGTAGCCGGCCTGGGTCACGTCGCCGATCACCGCGTTGGCGCCGTACTTGGCCTTGAAGGCGGCGACGAACTTCTTGTTGTTCTCGTTCTCCAGGGTCTGGAAGTACTTCATCGACGAGTAGAAGCCCTTGAAGTTCTCGCCGCCCACGCCGGTCATCTCGTCCTCGGTCACCGCCAGGGTCACCAGCAGCTGCTTGTCGCCGGTGATGCCCGCGGCCTTCAGCGCCTTGTAGAAGGCCACGTTGGAGCCGCCAACCACCGCGACGTAGATGCAGTCGGGCTTCTGCACCTTGATCTTGTTCATCAGCGAGCCGAAGTTGGTGCTGCCCAGCGGGTAGTACTCCTCGCCGACGACCTTGCCCTTCTGCATGTTCTCGATGTGCTTGCGCGCGATCTTCATCGAGGTGCGCGGCCAGATGTAGTCGGAGCCGATCAGGAAGAAGGTCTTGGCGTTCTTCTCCTTCTTGGCCCAGTCCAGGCTGTAGAGGATCTGCTGGGTGGCTTCCTGGCCGGTGTAGATCACGTTCTTGGACTGCTCCAGGCCTTCGTAGAAGGTGGGGTAGTACAGCAGGCCGTTCTCCTTCTCGAACACCGGCAGCACCGCCTTGCGCGAGGCGCTGGTCCAGCAGCCGAAGACGGCGGCGCAGTGGTCGCTGATCAGCAGCTTCTTGGCCTTCTCGGCGAAGGTCGGCCAGTCGGAGGCGCCGTCTTCCTTGATGACCTTGATCTTGCGGCCCAGGATGCCGCCCATGGCGTTGATCTCGTCGATCGCCAGCTGCTCGGCCTGGATCGAGCCGGTCTCCGAAATCGCCATCGTGCCGGTGGCCGAGTGCAGCTGGCCCACGGTCACTTCGGTGTCGGTCACCGCCAGCTTGGTGGTGTTGACCTGCGCCGTCGGCTGCGCGTGGCCCCAGGCCGGCAGGCCGGCGACCGAGGCGGCGCCGAACGCCTGCAGCAACCGGCGGCGGCCGGCGTCCGCGGCGGTGGAAAGGGGGGCGTGGGCGTCGGGTTGGTGCTTCATGATGAAAGGCGTCCTTGCAGCAGGCGGTGGGGAATGTCGGCAGGGGTGCCGCGCTGGTCCGAAGATTAGGGAAGACCCTGCGTGCGGCCCATACGTCAAACGACGTACGCATGCGCAGCCGCCGCTAACCTGCCGGGTGCGCGCAGCGCCGCCGCCCCGCCCACGCCCGCTTCTTGCTTGAAAGCGCCCATGCCCACCGCCCCCCGCCCGCTGCTGCAGCCCGCCCCGCAGACCATCTTCAAGTTTCGGCGCGAATACAACGCCTGGGTGGCCGACGAGACGATGGAGGACTACGCCCTGCGCTACACGCCCAAGAGCTTCCGGCGCTGGAGCGAGTTCCGCGTGGCCAACACCGCCTTCGGCTCGCTCTCGTTTCTGGTGCTGGAGGCGATCGGCGGGGCGATCGCGCTCAACTACGGCTTCGCCAACGCGATGTGGGCGATCCTGGCGGTGGGGCTGGTCATCTTCCTCACCGGACTGCCGATCACCTACTACGCGGCCCGCTACGGCCTCGACATGGACCTGCTGACCCGGGGCGCCGGCTTCGGCTACCTGGGCTCGACCATCACCTCGCTGATCTACGCGGTCTTCACCTTCATCTTCTTCGCGCTGGAGGCGGCGATCATGGCGCTGGCGCTGCAGATGGTGGTGAGCTGGCCGATCGAGTGGTGCTACGTCGCCTCGTCGCTGGTGGTGCTGCCGCTGGCGATGCGAGGCATCACCCTCATCTCGCGGCTGCAGGCCTGGACGCAGCCGCTGTGGCTATTTTTGCTGCTTCTGCCCTTCGTCTGGATCGCGCTGTCGCAGCCGCAGCTCTACCGCGATTTCGCGGGGCTCTCGGGCATCAAGAGCGGCAGCAACGGCTTCGATCCGCTGATGTTCGGCGCGGCGGCGGCGGTGATCTTCTCGCTGGTGGTGCAGATCGGCGAGCAGGTCGACATCCTGCGCTTTCTGCCCGAGCGCACCCGGGCCAACCGGGGCCGCTGGTGGGCCGCGGTGCTGGTCGCCGGGCCGGGCTGGATCGTGATGGGCATGCTGAAGATGGCGGCCGGCGCGTTCCTCGCCTTCGCCGCGCTGCAGTTCGAGGTGGGCGTGCACCGCGCGGCCGAGCCGACGCAGATGTTCCTGGCGGGCTTCCAGCAGGTGACGCAGGGCCTGGGGCTGCCCGGCCTGGCGGTGGCGCTCACCGTGGTCTTCGTGGTGGTGTCGCAGGTCAAGATCAACCTGACCAACGCCTACGCGGGCTCGCTGGCCTGGTCCAACTTCTTCGCGCGGGTCACCCGCAGCCACCCGGGGCGGGTGGTGTGGCTGGTGTTCAACGTGGGCATCGCCACGCTGCTGATGGCCCTCGGCGTGTTCGAGGCGCTGGAGAAGGTGCTGGCCATCTACAGCAGCGTGGCCATCGCCTGGGTGGGCGCGCTGGTGGCCGACCTGGTGATCAACAAGCCGCTGGGCCTGTCGCCCAAGGGCATCGAGTTCCGCCGGGCGCACCTCTACGACTTCAACCCGGTGGGCCTGGGCGCGATGCTGATGGCGGCGGTGGTGGCCAGCGCGGCGCACGCCGGCCTGCTGGGGGTGACGGCGGCGGCGTTCTCGCCCTTCATCGCGCTGGCGCTGTCGATGGCGATATCGCCGCTGCTGGCCTGGGCCACCCGGGGCCGCTACTACCTGGCCCGCTCGCCCGACACCGGCTGGAAGCCCGGCGAGATCGTGCGCTGCGCGGTGTGCCAGAACCAGTTCGAGTCGGAGGACATGGCCCGCTGCCCCGCCTATGCGGCGCCGATCTGCTCGCTCTGCTGCTCGCTGGAGTCGCGCTGCCACGACCGCTGCAAGACCAACTCGCGCGCGGCCGACCAGCTGCGCGGCGTGGTGGCCTGGCTGCTGCCGCGCACCTGGGCGCAGAAGTTCAACTTCCGGCTGGGGCAGTACCTGGTGGTGCTGGTCTCGCTGGGCGCGGTGATGGCCTTCATGGTGGGCGTGGTGTACGTGCAGGAGGGGCTGGACACGCCCGCGCAGTTCTTGCGCACGCCGTTCCTGAAGGTGTTCGCGCTGCTGGCCCTGCTGGCCGCCGTCTGCGCCTGGTGGGTGGTGCTCTCCACCGACAGCCGCCGCATGGCGCAGGACGAGTCCGAGCGCCAGACCCAGCTGCTGCTGCAGGAAATAGAGGCCCACAAGCGCACCGATGCCGAGCTGCAGGCCGCCAAGGACATCGCCGATGCGGCCAACCAGGCCAAGACCCGCTACGTGGCCGGCATGACGCACGAGCTGCGCTCGCCGCTCAACAGCATCCTGGGCTATGCGCAGATCCTGCTGAAGAACCCGCAGGTCGATGGCTGGCTGCGCGAGACGCTGGCCACGATGCAGCACAGCGGCCAGCACATGCACGCGCTGATCGACGGATCGCTGGAGCTGGCCCGCATCGAGGCCGGGCGCCTGCGGCTCGACCCGGCGCCGATCCCGCTGGCCGAGCTGCTCGACGACGTCGAGCGGATGATGCGGCCCCAGGCCGAGGCCAAGGGCCTGCGCTTCGCGGTGCAGACCGACGGCCACGCGCCCGAGTGGATACGGGTCGATGCCAAGCGGCTGCGGCAGATCCTGATCAACCTGCTGGCCAACGCGGTGCGCTTCACCGAGCAGGGCACGGTGACGCTGCGGCTCGACTTCAGCCACCACGTCGCGCGGATCGAGGTGATCGACACCGGCATCGGCATCGCGCCGCTCGACCAGGAGCGCATCTTTTTGCCGTTCGAGCGCGGCAGCGCCGGCCGCCGGGCCAGCGAGACCGGCACCGGCCTGGGCCTGACCATCACCCACCTGCTGACCGAGCTGATGGGCGGCCAGCTGACGGTGCGCAGCGTGCCCGGCGCCGGCAGCACCTTCACCGTGCGGCTGTACCTGCCCGGCATCGCCGCCGAGACGGCCCGGCCGCTGCGCCGCACCGCCACCCTGCGCCCGGCCATCGGCTACCTGGCCCCGCGCCGCACCCTGCTGGTGGTCGACGACCAGCCGCTGCAGCGCCAGCTGCTGGCCGCCCTGCTGGTGCCCCTGGGCTTCACCGTGCGCGAGGCCGCCAGCGGCCGCGAATGCCTGGAGATCGTCCAGCACAACCCGCCCGACATGGTGCTGCTCGACCTGAGCATGGACGACCTGGACGGCTGGCAGACCGCCGCCCTGCTGCGCGCACTGCGGCCGGCGTCGGCGCTGCCGATCGTCTTCGTCTCGGCCAACCTGTTCGACTACCGGCCCGAGCGGCTCACCGCCCTCGACCTGCAGGGCTTCGTCGGCAAGCCGGTGGTCGAGTCGGAACTGCTGGCCGCGCTGGAGCGTGCGCTGCAACTGGAGTGGGTGCACGACAATACGCCCCTGGCGATGGTCGGCATGCCAACCATCGCGCCACCGGGCGAAGGCCCGCCCCCCCCTCCCGAGCCCCTTCCGGACGCGCTGCGCGAAGACCTGCAGCGCCTGGCCCGCCACGGCCACGCCGCCGCCCTGCGCGAGCGGCTGCGCGAGGCGCGCGCGGCCCACCCGGACCACGCCGCCACGCTGCAGCGGCTGCAGGCCCACAGCGACCGATTCGACTTCCAGGCCCTCGCCGACGAACTGAGAGAACCCGACCACCATGTGCCCCCCGCCTGACGCCGCGACACCGCCCGGCCCCGCCGCGCCCCCGAGGCCCGCAGGGCCTGTGTCGGCGCCAGTCCCGGCCGCATCGCCCGCCACCCCGCAGCGGGTGGTGCTGGTGGTCGACGACGCCCTCGACACCCTGCGCATGCTCTGCGACGCGCTGGCCGCCGAAGGCTACGTGGTGCTGGTGGCCCGCGACGCACAGGAGGCCCTGCAGCGCTTCGAGATCGCGGTGCCCGACGGCGTGCTGCTGGACGCGGTGATGCCCGGCATCGACGGCTTCGCCCTGTGCCGCCAGCTCAAGGCCACGCCGCCCTGGTCGCACGTGCCCATCCTCTTCATGACCGGCCTGTCCGAGACCGAGCAGATCCTGCAGGGCTTCGACAGCGGCGGGGTCGATTACGTCGTCAAGCCGCTGCGCATCCCCGAGGTGCTGGCCCGCCTGGCCACCCATGTGCGCAACGCCCAGGCCACCCGGCTGGCGCGCGAGGCGGTCGACGTGGTCGGCATGGGCGCGGTGGTGCTCGACGGCCAGGGCCGCGTCGCCTGGCGCTCGCCCCAGGCCACCCGCTGGCTCGACGGCGCCTTCGCCGCCGCGCAGCCGGCCGAGGACGGCGCCGCCTGGCTGCAGTCGGTGCCCGCCGGCGGCGAGGCCTCCGCCCCGCTGCCCGACGGCCGCCGCCTGGTCGCCCGCCACATGGGCCAGAGCGGGTTCTCCGAATCGATGCTGCTGCTGCACCTCGCCGCCGCCGGCACCGCCGCCGCCCCGCGCCAGCCCGACGTGCCCCTGACCCCGCGCGAATCCGAGGTGCTCTCCTGGCTCGCCAAGGGCAAGACCAACCGCGACATCGCCGACATCCTGGGCATGAGCCCCCGCACGGTGAACAAGCACCTGGAGCACATCTTCGAGAAGCTGGGCGTGGAGACCCGCACCGCGGCGGCGGCGCTGGCAGGGCAGATGCTGCCGGTGGGGTAGACGCGGCCGGCGCTGTTCGTCGGGCTCCTGTTATTGCTTTCAAAGCATTTCCGCACACCGGTGTATTCGGCATTATCGAATGCATTTGCTGGGCAGACACAAGACAGTTCCGTTTATCGGCTCGTCCGGGTAATTCGGCCTAGAACTTCTCGTCGTGTGTTGGATTGGAGAATGATCCCGCATAATCCGCAGCCACCTTCACCGACACCCCTGCACGCATGGCATTCGACCCTGGACCTCGTTTGGCAAAGGCGCATCCGGGATATTGCGCATGACCCGTTCCATAATCGCCCACACCCCGGTCGGCGACGCGCTGTGGTTTTCCTCGGCCAACGGCCGAGAATCCCTCTCCGAGCTCTTCGAATACCGGGTCCAGCTCAAGAGCGAATCCTTCTCCATCGCGCCCGACGCCCTGCTGGGCCAGCCCTTCACCATTTCCGCCGACGTGCTGGGCGGCGCCAAGCGCCATCTCGCGGGCCACTGCACCCGCTTCGCCTTCTCCGGCAAGACCGGCCGCTATTACGAATACGAGGCCATCGTGCGGCCCGCCCT
>JBHZQV010000006.1:0-206211 GCA_042867185.1 Sphingomonas sp. NCPPB 2930
CCTAGGAGTCTGGGCGGCAGAAGGCCAGTGGCTGACTGTTCCTGAAGGTTGAGGTAAGTTTGCGGCCATGGCCGCAAGCTACCTCCCCTACGAGCCGCAACAGATGATGTTGCTCCCCGAGACGTTGCAGGAATGGCTGCCCGAAGGGCACCTTGCACACTTCATCAGCGATGCGGTTGACGGGCTGGACCTGGGCGCCTTCCATGCGCGCTACGACAAGGACGGCCCGCGCAACCAGCCATTCCACCCGGTCATGATGGTCAAGGTGCTGGTCTACGGGTACGCCACGGGCGTGTTCAGTTCTCGCAAGATCGCTCGCAAGCTGCACGAGGACGTGGCCTTCCGGGTGCTGGCGGCGCGCAACTTCCCCGCCCACCGCACGATCCGCGACTTCCGCGCCTTGCACCTGAAGGAGCTGTCGGACTTGTTCGTGCAGGTCGTGCGTCTGGCGCGCGAGTTGGGACTGGTCAAGCTCGGCACGATTGCGGTAGACGGCACCAAGGTCAAGGCCAACGCGAGCCGCCACAAGGCGATGAGCTATGCACACATGCTCAAGGCCGAAGCCGAGTTGAAGGCACAGATCGCGGCCTTGCTGAACAAGGCGCATGCGGCTGATGAGGCCGAGAAGAACGAGCCCGAACTGGACATCCCAGCCGAGATCGCGCGGCGCCAGGACCGGTTGGACGCCATCGCAGCGGCGCGCGCAAGACTGGAAGCACGCCAACGCGAAGCCGACGCCGAACGCGGGCGCAGCGACGACGATGATCACAGGCCCCGCGGGCCCGATGGCAAGCCCAAGGGCGGGCGCTATAGCCGGGCCTTCGGCGTGCCCAAGGACAAGGCACAAGACAACTTCACGGACCCTGAGAGTCGCATCATGCAGCGCGCGGGCGGTGGTTTCGACCCGGCTTACAACGCCCAGACGGCGGTCGATGACACCGCCCACATCATCGTGGCGGCCGAGTTGATCAACAACGCCTCGGACGCGCGCGAACTGCCCGCCATGGTGGAAGCAGTCAAGGACGCGCTGGGGGCGTATCCCGCGCAGACACTGGCTGATGCGGGCTATCGCAGCGAGGCGGTGTTCCAGGCGCTGGCCGGGCGCACCGATCTTGTGGTGGCCATCGGCCGAGAAGGCAAGGGACATCGAGCGATCAACGAGGCGTCGCTGCCGCTGACAGCGGCGATGGCGCAGAAGATGAAGGCCCCCGAGACGCGTGAGGCCTATCGCAAGCGCAAGTGGCTGGCCGAGCCACCGAACGGCTGGATCAAGAACGTGCTGGGGTTCAGGCAGTTCAGTCTGCGCGGGCTGCAGCAGGTGCAAGCCGAATGGAAGCTCGTGTGCTTGGCGCTGAATCTGCGACGAATGGCCACGATGCGGGCCAACTGAAGGCTGGCGAACCAGCCGCGAGCGCCTCCTGGAGTCTCGAGATGCGGCCACAACAGCCTGCACAGCACCTCAGAACCGTCGCGTACGCCGCATGCGGCCTTTGCCAAACTGAATTGACATCAGGCTTCCTACAAGCTTCTGCCGCCCAGACTCCTAGGGAACGGCGGAGCGGGCAGCGGCGCGCAAGCGTTCCGCCCGCCCCGGCCGTCGCGGCATTCCGGACGGCGGCGCATGCGGCGCCCGCCGGCCACAAGAAAAAAAGGAGACATTCATGAGCCGATGGATCGACGGCGCCTGCCGTGCCCTGGAGGCGGTCATCGCCGCGTGCCTGGCGATCATGGTGGTGCTGGTGTTCGGCAACGTCGTGCTGCGCTACGGATTCAACTCGGGGCTGACGATGTCCGAGGAGGTCTCGCGCTGGCTGTTCATCTGGATCACCTTCCTGGGCGCGATCGTCGCGCTGAAGGAGCATTCGCACCTGGGCGTCGACATGCTGGTGGTGAAGCTGCCGCCCGCCGGCCGCAAGGCGTGCTTCGCCGTCACCCATCTGCTGATGCTCTACGTGCTGTGGCTGTTGTTCCAGGGCAGCGTGGCCCAGGCCAGGATCAACTGGGACGTGCAGGCGCCGGTCACCGGCGCGTCGATGGCCATCGTCTATGCCGCGGGCATCGTCTTCGCCGTCTTCGGTGCCTTCCTGCTGGTGCTGGAACTGCTGAAGCTGGCGACCGGCCGGCTCGGTGACGACCAGCTGGTCACCATCCAGGAATCGGAAGAGGCCGCCACGCTGGCCGAGGTGCTGGGATCGCACCCGCCGGTGGCGCCCGCCGCCCGCGCCCCGGGAGACCGCGCATGACGATCGCCGTATTCCTCGGATCGCTGCTGCTGGCCATGGCCATCGGCATGCCGATCGCCTTCGCGCTGCTGGCCAGCGGCGTGGCCCTGATGTGGCAGCTGGACCTGTTCGATCCGCAGATCCTCACCCAGAACCTGATCGGCGGTGCCGACAGCTTCCCGCTGCTGGCGGTGCCCTTCTTCATGCTGGCCGGCGAGATCATGAACGCCGGCGGCCTGTCGCGCCGGATCGTCGGGCTGGCGCTGGCGCTGGTCGGGCATGTGCGGGGCGGCCTGGGCTACGTGACCATCATGGCCGGCTGCCTGCTGTCGGCCCTGTCGGGGTCGGCGGTGGCCGATGCCGCCGCGCTCACCGCGCTGCTGCTGCCGATGATGACCGCGGCCGGCCACGACCGGGCCCGTGCCGGCGGCCTGATCGCCGCCACCGGCATCATCGGCCCGGTGATCCCGCCCAGCATCGGGCTGGTGATCTTCGGCGTGGCGGCCAACGTCTCGATCTCGAAGCTGTTCCTGGCCGCGGTGGCGCCGGGCCTGATGATCGGCGGCGCGCTGTGGATCACCTGGGCCTGGATGGTGCGCCACGACCACATCGACGCGCCGCCGCGCAAGTCGCTGCGCGAGATCGGCCGGGCCGCGCGCGAGGCGGGCTGGGCGCTGATGCTGCCGGTCATCATCCTGGTCGGCCTGCGCATGGGCGTCTTCACCCCGACCGAGGCGGCGGTGGTCGCGGCGGTCTACGCCTTCTGCGTCGCGGCCTTCGTCTACCGCGAGATCGGGGTGCGGGAGCTGTACGGCGTGTTCGTCGGTGCGGCCAAGACCAGCGCGGTGGTGATGTTCCTGATCGCCGCGGCCATGGTGAGCGCCTGGCTGATCACGGTGGCCGACCTGCCGTCGAAAGTGGTGGAGCTGCTGCGGCCCTTCATGGACAACAAGATCCTGCTGATGCTGGCGATCATGGTGCTGGTGATGGCCGTCGGCACCGCGATGGACATGACGCCCACCATCCTGATCCTCACGCCGGTGCTGATGCCGGTGGTGAAGGCCGCCGGCATCGACCCGGTCTACTTCGGCGTGATGTTCATCATCAACAACTCGATCGGGCTGATCACACCGCCGGTGGGGGTGGTGCTCAACGTCGTCGCGGGGGTGGGCCGCATGCGGATGGACGAGGTGACCCGCGGCGTGCTGCCCTTCATGCTGGTCGAGTTCGCGGTGATGTTCCTGATGACGGTGTTCCCCGCACTCGTCACCGTGCCCGCCTGCTGGCTGGGCGGCGACTGCGCGGTGCAGGCCACGCCGCGCCGGTAAGCACCGCCGACCCCCACCGTCGCACCGAACACACGGAGCGGTCGGCCGATGGATGGGGTTCGGAAGATGCGAAAGAACCGCAGGCGCGCCGTCGGGCTGCGCCGTGGGTTCTCTCACCTCTTCGTCAGCCGAGCGTCATGAGGCTCGCGTTGCCGCCCGCCGCGGCGGTGTTCACGCTGGTCGAGCGCTCGACCAGCAGGCGTTCGAGCGGTATGTCGCGCTCGCCCGGGCGGCAGCCGATGACGCCGACGATGGCCCCCGGGCGCTCCGCCAGCCGCGCCATCAGCAGGCGCAGCGCCGCCCCGTCGCCGTGGTGGATGACCGCATCGACATCGCCTTCGACCGTCTGTTCTGCGTCGCCCAGGTCGATCTGCGCCTGCACATCGGTCGGCAGCCTGGCATATAGCGGGGATGCCGCCGGGGGCCACGCCGCCCGGCTGCCCACCGCCAGTACCGCCGCCAGTTGCGTCAGCCGGTCCGCCTCGGCGTCCGCCAGGCACAGCACCCGGGTGCGGGCCCGCAGGGTGTAGACGTTGCGCTCGCCGGTGGGGCCCCGCAGTTCGCACGATGCGCCGCTGCACGACCGCTCTGCGAAGCGGCCGCAGAGGTCCGCCACCGGCGCATGGCCTTCGGCCGCCAGCCACCGCTGCAGCGATGCCAGGGCCGCGGGCGTGCGGGGCACCCGCGCGGCGGGGGTCGCGACCGTGTCGGCAACCGCGTCGGTCTGCCGGAGGAGCGCCAGCGCACGGGCCTGCACATCGTCCGGCCGCGACGCCAGCAGGCGGTAGAGGTACAGCGGCCCGCCGGCCTTGGGGCCGGTGCCCGACAGACCTTCTCCGCCGAACGGCTGCACGCCCACGACGGCGCCGACCATGTTGCGGTTGACGTAGACGTTGCCGGCAGGGGCGGCATCGACGACCCGTGCGATGGTCTCGTCGATGCGGGTGTGCAGGCCCAGCGTCAGGCCGTAGCCGGTGGCGGCGATCTGGCGCAGCAGTGCGCCCAGGTCTTCACGGCGCCAGCGCACGATGTGCAGCACCGGGCCGAAGACCTCGCGCTGCAGTTCGCCGATGTGGTTCAGCTCGATCACGGCGGGTACCACGAAGCTGCCTTCTGCGGCCGCTTCCTTGCCGGCAGCAGCGCGGAACACGGTGCGGCCCCGGGCCGCCATCGCGGCGATGTGCCGCTCGATGCCGTCCCGCGCCTGCGCGTCGATCACCGGGCCCACGTCGGTCGCCAGCAGGGCCGGGTCGCCCATGCGCAGTTCCGACATCGCGCCGCGCAGCATCTGCAGGATGCGGTCGGCGACGTCTTCCTGCACGCAGAGCACCCGCAGCGCGGAACAGCGCTGGCCGGCACTGTCGAAGGCCGATGCCAGCACGTCCGCGACCACCTGTTCGGCGAGGGCGGACGAGTCGACGATCATCGCGTTCTGGCCGCCGGTTTCCGCGACCAGCGGCACCGGGCGCCCGTCGGCGCCGAGACGCCGGGCCAGCGTTGTCTGCAGGAGCCGCGCCACCTCGGTCGAGCCGGTGAAGAGAACACCCTGGACCCGCGCATCGGCGACCAGCCGGGCGCCGACCGATGCGCCGGGGCCGGGCAGCAGCTGCACCGCAGCGCGGGGAATGCCCGCCTCCCACAGCCTGCGTACCGCATGCGCCGCGACCAGCGGTGTCTGCTCGGCCGGTTTCGCCAGCACGGTGTTGCCGGCGGCGAGCGCCGCCGCCACCTGGCCGACGAAGATCGCAAGCGGGAAGTTCCAGGGGCTGATGCAGACCACCGGCCCGAGCGGGCGGTGCGATGCCACGGCGAAACCGCGGCGCACCTGGGCCGCGTAGAAGCGCAGGAAATCGACCGCCTCGCGCACCTCCGCAACGCCGTTCGCAGCAGTTTTGCCGGCCTCGCGCGCCAGCAGACCGAGCAGCGGCTGCATGTCGGCCTCCAGCGCGCGGGCCGCACGGTCGAGCACATCGGCCCGCACGGCCGGCGGCGTGGCGGCCCAGGCCGCGGCATGGTCGGCGGCGGCGGACACGGCGGCGTCGACGTCGTCGTCGGTCGCGTCCTGCACCGTGCCCACGGTGTCGCCGGGCCGCGCAGGGTTGCGGATCGGCGACGATGTACCCTGCGCCGGCACGTCCGCCGCCAGGAGCGGGCCGGCCGACGCATCGCGCCGTGCGGATGCGCACATCGATTCGGTCAACGCGGCCAGCGTCCGGTCGTCGGCCAGATCCAGGCCCGCCGCATTGGTGCGCAGCGTGCCGTAGAGGGCGGCCGGCAGCGGGATGGCGGGGTGCGGCAAGCCTGCGGCCCCCTCGTCCACCGCCTGCCGGTCGACGGCCGCGACCGGGTCTTCGACGAGGGTCGCCAAGGGGATGGCCGGGTCGGCGATGCGGTTGACGAACGAGGTGTTCGCGCCGTTCTCGAGCAACCTGCGCACCAGATAGGCCAGCAGGGTTTCGTGCGTGCCCACCGGCGCATAGATGCGGCACGGGCGTCCCAGGCCGCCCTGCGAAGGGTCGCGAACCACCTGCTCGTAGAGCGGCTCTCCCATGCCGTGCAGGCACTGGAATTCGTACTGCCCGGGCGTGTAGCCGACAGGCCCCGCCATCGCGTGGATGGCCGCGACCGTGTGGGCGTTGTGCGTGGCGAACTGCGGGTACACCGCATCGGGCGCCTCCAGCAGCTTGCGGGCGCAGGCCAGGTAGGACACGTCGGTGTGCGCCTTGCGGGTGTAGACGGGGTAGTCGGATTGCCCATCGACCTGGGCGCGCTTGATTTCACTGTCCCAGTAGGCGCCCTTCACCAGCCGCACCATGAGCCGGTGCCCTCTGCGCCGCGCCAGGTCCACCACCCAATCGACCACCTGCGGGCAGCGCTTCTGGTAGGCCTGGACGACGAAGCCGATGCCGTCCCAACCGGCCAGTTCGGGCGCGAAGCAAAGGCGCTCCAGCAGGTCCAGGGACAGCTCCAGCCGGTCGGATTCTTCCGCGTCGATGTTGAGCCCGATGTCGTGGCTGCGCGCCTGGACCGCCAGTTGCAGCAGCACCGGGTACAGCTCCCGCATCACCCGGTCGTATTGCGCGCGGCCGTAGCGGGGGTGCAGGGCCGACAGCTTGATCGAGATGCCCGGCCCCTGCTGCATCCCGCGGCCGGCGGAGGCGCGGCCGATGGCGTCGATGGCCTGCCGGTAGTCCCGCAGGTAGCGGGCGGCGTCGGCGGCCGTCAACGCCGCCTCGCCCAGCATGTCGTAGGAATAGCGAAAGCCCTGCGCTTCCCGGGCACGCGCGTGGTCGAGCGCGTCGGCGATGGTCTCGCCGGTCACGAACTGCTCTCCCATCATCCGCATCGCGCGGTCGACGCTCTTGCGGATCAGCGGCTCGCCGCCCCGGCCGATCAGCCGCGCCAGGGCCGACGACAGGCCGGTCTCGCTGTGGGTCGCCACCAGCTTGCCGGTCAGCAGCAGGCCCCAGGTGGCGGCGTTGACGAAGAGCGACGGGCTCCGGCCCAGGTGCTGCCGCCAGTCGCCGTGGGCGATCTTGTCGCGGATCAGCGCGTCGCGGGTGGCGGCGTCGGGGATGCGCAGCAGCGCCTCGGCCAGGCACATCAGCGCGACGCCTTCCTGCGACGAGAGCGCGTACTCCTGCAGCAGCCCCTGCACGATGCCGGCGCGGCCGGCGTCGGCCTTGCGTGCGCGCAGGGTGCCGGCCAGCCGCTCGGCCACTCCCTGGGCAGACCGTGCCGTGTCGGACGGCAGCCGGGCCAGCGCCAGGAGCGGCGCCAGCGCATCGGGCTCCGCGATGCGGGTCGCCGCGGTGACGGCGGCGCGCAGGGGCCGTGCCTGGCGGTCCAGACCGGTGGCGAAGGGCGGGGGCGAAGAGGGAGACGACAGTGGGCGCATGGTGCCGGTGGTAGTGGATCGCTGGATGATGGTCCGCGAACCGCTGTTTAAAGCTTCGAAATTTCGCCTGCAGGCCGAATAAAATCCGGTGCATGACCAGCCGACCCGACAGAGCCGACCGCCGGCAGGACGATGCCGCCCTCGACCGCCTGGACCTGCGCATCCTCGCGGAACTGCAGGCCGACGGGCGCATCGCCAACCTGAAGCTGGCCGAGTCGATCGGCCTGTCGCCCACCGCGGTACTGGCGCGGGTGCAGCGGCTCACCCGCGACGGCTACATCCTGGGCTACGAGGCGCGGCTCAACCCGCTCAAGCTCGATGCCGGCATGCTGGTGTTCGTCGAGGTGCTGCTGGACCGCACCACGCCCAACGTGTTCGACCAGTTCAAGGCGGCGGTGCAGGTGCAGCCGGCGATCATGGAATGCCACATGGTGGCCGGCGGCTTCGACTACCTGCTCAAGACCCGCAGTGCCGACATGAACGCCTACCGCGCGTTCGCCGGCGCGGTGCTGTGGCAACTGCCGGGCGTGCGCGAGACGCGTACCTACGCGGTGATGGAAGAGGTGAAGAACTCGACGCACCTGCAGTTGCCGGGCGCGGCGCGCCGTTGACGCGGCGCGCCGGCCCGGCGACGTTCAGGCCGTCGCAGCGTCGCGGCGCATCGCTTGTGCGGCATGTGCCACGGCCGGCGTCGCCAGGGTGGCCAGCAGGCGCGCCAGCAGCACCTCGTGCGCGTGCCACACCGGGCGCGTGCCCAGCGCGTTGAAGGTCGCGAAACAGCGTCCGCCGGCATCCAGCAGCGGCACGTTGACGATGGCCCGCAGGCCCAGCGAATCGATCAGGGCGTGGTCGTCGAACACCTCGGCCAGCCGTTGCCGGCCTTCGCCCACGAAGACCCGGGCCTCCAGCAGGAGCTGGCGCGTCCAGGGTGTGAGCGTCTTGCGCTTGCGGCCCGCCACCGGATAGGCCTGCGGGTCGGAGGTCCAGATGCGCTGCAGCACCAGCGTGCCGCCGGGCGGCACCGGCCCGCTGTCGCAGCGCAGGTTGACGGTGAGCAGGCCGGGGCCCAGCAGGTCCCGGCGCACGCCGTCGACGATGGCCAGCGCCGCCTCGAGCCCGTCGGCGCGGGGCAGGGCCTCGCACAGGGCGAGGCAGGCGGCCGCCGGCAGATGCACACCGCCGCCCTCGGCGGCCGGCGCCTCAATCCATGGTGATGCCGAGGTCACGGATGGTCTTGCCGTAGCGTTGCGCGTCGGCGGCGAGCACCTCGCCGAACTGCTGGGGGGTCTTCTTCACGATCTCGACGCCGATGCTGTCCATCCGCTCGCGCACCGACGGCACGGCCAGGGCCGCGTTGGTGGCGTCGTTCAGCTTCTGCACCACGTCGGCGGGCATGCCCTTGGGGCCGAAGAGGCCGTACCACACGCCCAGCTGGTAGCCGGGCAGCGTCTCGGCCACCGTCGGCACGTTGGGCAAGAGCACCGAGCGCTGGGCCTCGGTCACCGCCAGCAGCTTCAGCTTGCCGGTCTTCACATGCGGGAGCGTCTGGGTGCCGGCGGAGAACAGCACCTGCGTCTGGTCGGCCACGGTGTCGACCACCGCCGGCGCGCCGCCCTTGTACGGGATATGCGTCATCTGCACACCGGCCGCTTTCTCGAACAGCACCGCGCTCAGGTGGTTGGTGGAGCCGGCGCCGGCCGAGGCGTAGTTCAGCTTGCCGGGGTTGGCCTTGGCATAGGCGATGAACTCCTTCACGTTGGTGGCCGGCACCGAGGCGCTCACCACCATCGTGTTGACCACATTGGCCATCTGCGCGATCGGCGTGAAGTCTTCGACGCCCTTGAACGGCATGCTGGGCATCAGCGCCGGGTTCATCGCATGGGTGCTCATCGAGCCGACCAGCAGCACGTAGCCGTCGGGCTTGGCCTTGGCCACGAAGTTGGAGCCGATGTTGCCCGACGCCCCCGCGCGGTTGTCGACGATGACCGGCTGGCCCATCGTCTTGGTGAGCTGCTCGGCCAGGGCCCGCGCCAGGATGTCGGTGGAGCCGCCCGGCGCCCAGGGCACGACGAGCGTGATCGGCTTGTCGGGGTAGGCGGCGTGGGCCAGGGTGGCGGCGCCCAGCACGGCGGCTGCGAGCAGCCCGCGGCGGATGTGAGAAATCATGTCGAACTCCAGTGCATCAAGAAAAGAACATCGAAAGACCCGGTCGCGTCACCGGCCGACGGCGTAGCCCTGCATGCCGCGCGGATTGGCGGCGGCGCGCAGCAGCAGCCGGCCCTCGCGGTCGCGCTCGCGGGTGCAGGCCGACATGCGGCTCTCCGACCACGCGTCGCCCACGACCACCTCGTGGCCCATGCCCCGCAGCGCGTCGATCTCGACCGGCGCGAAGCGCGACTCCAGGGTGAGGCGGTTGAGCGTCGTCTGCCGCGGCCAGAACGAGGCGGGAAAGTGGTCGACATGCCAGGCCGGTGCGTCGATCGCCTCCTGCAGGTTCATGCCGTGCACCGCGTGGCGCAGGAAGAAGGCCGGCGACCACTGGTCCTGCTGGTCGCCGCCGGGCGTGCCGAAGACCATGTACGGCTCGCCGTCGCGCAGCGCGAGCGAGGGCGAGAGGGTGGTGCAGGGCGGCACGCCGGGCGCCACCGTGTTGGGCAGGCCGTCGTCCAGCCAGGTCATCTGCAGGCGGGTGGTGAGCGCGAAACCCAGCGCCGGGATCGCCGGGCTCGACGACAGCCAGCCGCCCGAAGGCGTGGCGGCCACCATGTTGCCGTGGCGGTCGATCACGTCGATATGGCAGGTGTCGCCCACGAAGATTTCGCGCTCCAGCCATTCGCCGACCGGCGGCAGCGCGGCGAAGGTCGGCTCGCCGATGCCGAAGCGGGTGTCGGCGGTGAGCAGGGTGCGGCGGGCCACGTCCAGGTCCGGCAGCCGCGGCGCCCGGCCGGCCGCGGTGCCCGGCTGCAGCGTGCGCGATGCGGCGGTGCCCACCTGCAGCCAGCGCTCCCGCAGGTAGTCGTCGGAAAGCAGCGCCATCTGCGCTTCGCGCGAGGCGCCCGGCGCGGCGCCGTACCACGCCAGCCGGTCGGCCATCGCCAGCTTGGCGGCCTCGGCGATCCGGTGCACGAAGCCGGCGGTCTGCGGCGCGTGGTCTTCCAGCCCCGCGTGGCGCAGCATGCCGATCTGCTCCAGGAACGCCGGGCCCTGGCTCCAGAAGCCGCACTTGGCGAGCGTGTAGCGCCCGAAATCGACTGTCAGCGGTGCCTCGACGGTGGGCTGCCACCGCGCCAGGTCCTCGTAGCGCAGCAGGCCGGCGTGGCGCTCGCCGGTCGTGTCCTGCACCTGCGCGGTGCGGTAGAAACGGTCGATCTCGCGGGCCACGAAGCCCTGGTACCAGCAGCGCATCGCGGCGTCGATCTCGCCGGTGCGGCTGTCGGCCTCGGCCTGCGCGGTGCGCACGATGCGCTCGTAGGTCTCGGCCAGGCGGGGCAGGCGGAACAAGGCGCCCGGCTGCGGCACCCGGCCGTCGGGCAGCCACACCGCGGCCGACGAGGCCCACTGCGTGCGGAACAGGTCCTGCACCGCCACGATCGCCTGCACCGCCCGCGGGATCAGCGGGAACCCGTCGCGGGCGTAGCCGATGGCCGGCGCCAGCACGTCGGCCAGCGACCAGGTGCCGTGGTCGCGCAGCATCGTCAGCCAGGCACCGAAGGCGCCCGGCACCGTGGCCGGCAGCAACCCGATGCCGGGCACCTGCTCCAGCCCGAGGCGCCGGAACGCCTCGGCCGTGGCCTCGGCCGGCGCCGCGCCCTGGCCGCAGACCGAGCGCATCCGGCGCTCCCGCTCGCTCCAGAACAGGATCGGCACCTCGCCGCCCGGGCCGTTGAGGTGCGGCTCCACCACCTGCAGCACGAAGCCGCCGGCCACTGCCGCGTCGAACGCGTTGCCGCCGCGCTCCAGCACGCCCATGGCGGTCTGCGACGCGAGCCAGTGCGTCGAGGCGACGACGCCGTGGGTACCGGTGATTTCGGGGCGGGTGGTGAAGGTGCTCATGCGGCTTGTTGGTGCGGAAAGACGACCGCCACAGTCTAGGAGCACTAAATAGACCCGGGGCAATGATTCGCTATGGATGCATGCATCGATTGCTATGCTCCTGCGCCATGACACCCGCCGACGACCTCGCCCTGCGCCTGGAAAACCGCCTGAAGATGCGGCACTACGTGCTGCTGATGGCGATCGACCGCCACCGCTCCATCACCCGCGCGGCCGAGTCGCTGCAGGTGAGCCAGCCCACGGTGACGCGGGCGCTGTCGGACATCGAGGACATCTTCATGGCGCCGCTCTTCGTCCGCACCCGGCGCGGCCTGGAGCCGACCGCCGCAGGCGACGTGGTGCTGGCCCGCGCCCGCTTCGCCGTGGCCGACAACGCCGCGCTGCAGAAGGAACTGGAGGGCGTGCGCGTCGGCCGGCAGGGCCGCCTGCGCATCGGGATGATTCCCTACATCCCCAGCCAGGTGCTCGACGCCGCCTGGCAGCACCTGCTGGCGCTGCGCCCGCGCGTGTCGCTGCTGGCCCACGAAGACACCACGCTGAACCTGATCGCCGCCATGCGCGACCGGGTGCTCGACTGCGCCATCTGCCGCTTCTCGCAGGACAGCGCGGCCGACGACCTGGTGCAGGAGCTGCTCTACCAGCAGCAGGTGCACCTGGTGGTGGCCCGCCCCAGCGCCACCCGGCTGCTGCGGGGGGCCGCGCCCGACGTGGGCGAGCTGTCGGAGATGGACTGGATCTTTCCGCCGTCGAACACCCCCATCCGCCACATGATCGACGCGATGTTCGCCGGCGCCGGCCAGCGGGTGCCGGTGCCGGTGCTGGAGGCCTACGCGGTGCGCACCGTCAGCTCGGCCCTGCAGCATCTGCCGCGCGGGGTGACCGTGCTGCCGCGCGACGTGGCCGACATGGTGGCGGCGGGCGGCACCGCCGTGGTGCTGCCCCAGCCGCTCCCGTGGCCGATGCCGCCGGTCAGCCTGGCGTGGTTGCGGGATTCGCCGAAGACGGCGATGGCGCAGGCGCTGGTCGCCGCGGTACGGGACCGCCTGGCGGGCGACAGCGCCAACACGGCGAACAGCGCTATTTATTAGACAGCGGGTGGCCGTTGACCATCCATCATCTCAGCGATAGAAGAGCGTGAAACGGTCTCCGCACGCCGGCATGATGCTATCGATAAAGTAGCAGGGGGTCTTCTGCCCGGGTAGATGCCGATGCGGCAACGCCTGGCGGTCGAGCCGAATCCATAATTTCCGATTTCCATCACTTGTCGAGCGCAATACAGCCCTATGCCTTACGCCCATCTTTCCCCCTCCGCACTCCGCCCCTTCGTCGCCGCCCTGTCCCTGGCCTGCGCCGCGGCGGCCGCCCACGCCGCCCCCGTGGCCGAGGTGCACGACCTGGCCCAGAAAGAGCAGCAGGCGGTGCTCGACACGCTGCGCGACCTGGTCCAGATCGAGTCGGGCAGCAAGGACATCGAAGGGCTCCACCAGATCGCCGAGCGGATCGCCGGCCAGCTCAAGACCTTCGGCGGCACGGTGGAGGTGCTGCAGACCTCCGACGTCTACCGGCTGGACGACACGCCCGAGAAGGTGGGCCCCGCGGTGAAGGCGGTCTACCGGGGCACCGGCACCAAGAAGGTCATGCTGATCGCGCACATGGACACGGTGTATCTCAAGGGCATGCTCAAGGCGCAGCCGTTCCGGATCGAGGGCGACAAGGCCTACGGCCTGGGCATCTCCGACGACAAGCAGGGTATCGCGCTGATCATCCACACCGTCGCGCTGCTGCAGAAGCTCGCCTTCCAGGACTACGGCACGCTGACGGTGCTGGTCAACGGCGATGAGGAGATCAGCTCGCCCGGCTGGCGCAGCACCATCACCCAGGTGGCGGCCGACCAGGACGCGGTGTTCTCCTTCGAGGGCGGCGGCACCGACGGCACCCTGCGCCTGGCCACCAGCGGCATCGGCGCCGCCTACCTCACGGTGCAGGGCAAGGCGTCGCATGCGGGCGCCAAGCCCGAAGACGGGGTGAACGCGCTCTACGAGCTGTCGCACCAGCTGCTGCAGATGAAAGACCTGTCCAAGACCGAGGACGGCCTCAAGCTCAACTGGACCGTCGCCAAGGCCGGCACCAACCGCAACGTGGTCCCGGCCGAGGCCACCGCCCAGGCCGATGCCCGCGCGCTGAAGGTGTCGGATTTCGACGGGCTGGAAAAGGCGCTGCAGGCCAAGGTGCAGACCAAACTGCTGCCGGCCTCCAAGGTCGAGGTGAAGTTCGAGGTGCGCCGCCCGCCGCTGGAGGCGACCGACGTATCGCGCCGCGTGGCCGGTTATGGCAAGACGATCTACCAGGAACTGGGCCTGCCGCTGCAGGTCGCGGAGAAGGCCACCGGCGGCGGCACCGACGCGGCCTTCGCCGGCCTGAAGACCAAGGGCGCGGTGGTGGAGGGCATGGGCCTGTCGGGCTACGGCGCCCACTCCAACGATGCCGAATACGTGCAGATCGGCACCATCGTGCCGCGCCTGTACCTGGCTACCCGGATGGTGATGGACGTTTCGCGCGACCGGATCAGGTGATGCACGGCGGGGCAAGGGCCGCAGGCACCCCGCCGACAGGATCGCACACCGGCACACCGGCACACCGGTACGCCGGTTGTGTGAGTACGAGCCGAACCGCAATCGGGTCACTGGATATGTGCTGCGGCTCATATCGCGTCGCATTGGCGGGCTGAAAAGCAAAGAGCCCACTATGCAAAACATAGCAGGCTCTCCATGGCCGGTAAGACCAAATGCTGGTGGGACGTGCGGGGGTCGAACCCACGACAAACGGATTAAAAGTCCGCTGCTCTACCAACTGAGCTAACGTCCCGGTAAGGGGTTTCGCCGCATGCGTGCACATGCAGCAAAGCCTCCGATTATAGCCGCTGCGGAGCCGCTTTCCGCGCCCGTCGCCGCCGGATCGGCTTAGACGGCCATGATCGACACGGCCTTGGTGACCAGGTAGCCCTCCATGGCCTCCGGGCCGCCTTCGGAGCCGTAGCCCGAATCCTTCACGCCGCCGAACGGCATTTCGGGCGTCGGCGCGGCGGGCTGGTTGATCCAGAGCATGCCGACTTCCATCTGCTGGCTGAGCAGGTGGGTGTTCTTGACCGAGCGGGTGAAGGCGTAGCCGGCCAGGCCATAGGGCAGGCGGTTGGCTTCGGCGATCGCGTCTTCGAGCTTGTCGAAGCCGCGGATGGCGGCGATCGGGCCGAAGGGTTCGTTGTTGAACACGTCGGCGTCCAGCGACACGTCGGTCAGCACGGTGGGGGCGAAGAAGTTGCCGTCGCTGCCGACGCGCTCGCCGCCGGTGGCGACCTTGGCGCCGGTGCTGCGGGCGTCTTCCAGGATCTTGGCCATCGCGCTCAGGCGGCGCGGGTTGGCCAACGGGCCCAGGGTGGTGCCGTCGGCGGCGCCGTCACCCAGCTTGAGGCTTTCGGCATGCTTGACCATCAGCTGGGTGAATTCTTCGCGCACGCTGTTGTGCACCAGGAAACGCGTGGGCGAAATGCAGACCTGGCCCGCGTTGCGGAATTTGGCGCCGCCCGAAGCCTTCACCGCCAGGGCCACGTCGGCGTCTTCGGCCACGATCACCGGGGCGTGGCCGCCCAGCTCCATCGTGGCGCGCTTCATGTGCGCGCCGGCCAGGGCGGCCAGCTGCTTGCCGACCGGGGTGGAGCCGGTGAAGGTCACCTTGCGGATGGTCG
Organism: Sphingomonas sp. NCPPB 2930; assembly: GCA_042867185.1. Classification (GTDB taxonomy): domain Bacteria; phylum Pseudomonadota; class Gammaproteobacteria; order Burkholderiales; family Burkholderiaceae_C; genus Xylophilus. The sequence continues at coordinate 15,244 of JBHZQV010000006.1, forward strand.
GATGCGGGATCAGGTAGCCCGAGATCTCTGCAGGGTCGCCGAACACCAGGCCCACGGTGCCGGCCGGTATGCCGGCGTCGACGAAGGCGCGCAGCAGGGCGGCGGGCGATGCGGGCGTTTCTTCGGGCGCCTTGACCAGGAAGGAGCAGCCGCTGGCCAGGGCCGCGCCCAGCTTGCGGACGATCTGGTTGACCGGGAAGTTCCAGGGCGTGAAGGCGGCGACGGGGCCGATCGGCTCTTTCAGCACGTGCTGCTGCGCCAGCAGGTTGCGGGACGGCACGATGCGGCCATAGACGCGGCGGCCTTCGTCGGCGAACCATTCGATGATGTCGGCGCCGGCCAGGACTTCACCCTTGGCTTCGGCCAGCGGCTTGCCCTGTTCGGCGGTCAGCAGCTGGGCGATGTCGCCGGCGCGCTCGCGCAGCAGTGCGGCGGCCTTGCGCATCGTGGCGGCGCGCTCGTTGGCCGGGGTCTTGCGCCAGGCCTCGAAACCCTTCTGGGCGGCGGCGAGCGCGCGGTCCAGGTCCGGGATGCCGGCGAAGGCGACCTTGCCGATCGGCTTGCCGGTGGCCGGGTTGACGACGTCCTGGGTCTTGCCGCTGGCGGCATCGCACCACTGGCCGTCGATCAAAAGCTGGGTGTCGGTGTAGCTGAAGGTCATGCAGATTCCTTGAAAGATGCGAGCGCCCGAAAGCGCTGCAGGGGTGAGGGCGTCCCGCCACGGCCGGCGTTCGGGCGCGGGGAGGGCGGAAGCGCCGAGGAGCACCGAACATGTTACAAGACCATCGTGTCGGCCGCTTGCGCGCCAGCGACACACCAGCACCGGCGACTCAGGTTCCCAGGGCTTCCAGCTGGGTGGTCAGCTCCAGCCAACGCTCTTCAAGCTGGCCGGATTCGGCCGATACCGCCTTCAGCCGCTTGCCCGCATCGGCGATGTCCGCCGGCGCCAGGGTCTGCTGCATCCGGGTTTCGAGCGTGGATTGCTCCTTCTGCAGGGCGGCCATGCGCGTCTCCAACTGCTCCATCTCGCGCTTCAGCGGCTTGGCGGCGGAGGCCGATTGCTGCCGCGCCTGGGCGTCGTTCTGGCGCTGGGCTTTCGACGATGCACCCTTGGCATCGGCGGCAGCCGGTGCGGCCGCTGCCGCCGGGGCCGCGGCCGGGGCCACGGCGGCGCGCTCGGCGGTCTTGGCTTCTTCGCGCATGCGCTTGGCTTCGTCGAGCAGGTAGCGCTGGTAGTCGTCCAGGTCGCCGTCGAACGGGCCGACCACGCCGTGGCCGACCAGCCAGAACTCGTCGCAGACCGACCGCAGCAGCGCCCGGTCGTGGCTGACCAGCATGAGGGTGCCTTCGAACTCGTTGAGCGCCATCGCCAGCGCCTCGCGGGTGGCCAGGTCCAGGTGGTTGGTGGGCTCGTCGAGCAGCAGCAGGTTGGGGCGCTGCCAGACCATCATCGCCAGCACCAGCCGGGCCTTCTCGCCGCCGCTCATGGTGCCGACGGCCTGCTTGACCATGTCGCCGCTGAAGTTGAAGGTGCCCAGGTAGCTGCGCAGGTCCTGCTCGCGCGAGGGCTGCTTGGCGTCGGCGCCCATCTCGCGGGCCAGGCGGATCATGTGCTCCAGCGGCGTGTCCTGCGGCCGCAGCACGTCGAGTTCCTGCTGGGCGAAGTAGCCGATGCGCAGGCCCTTGCCTTCGATGATCTCGCCGGCGATCGGCACCATGTCGTGTGCCACCGTCTTCACGAAGGTCGACTTGCCCTGGCCGTTGGCGCCCAGGATGCCGATGCGCTGGCCGGCCAGCACCGACTTGCTGACGCCCTGCAGGATGATCTTGGGCGCGCCGCCGTCTTCTTCGGACGGGTAGCCGAAGGATGCGTCGGTGATCGACATCATCGGGTTGGGAATGTTGCCCGGCTCCTTGAATTCGAAGGTGAAGTCGGCCTCGGCCAGCAGCGGCGCGACCTTCTCCATCCGCTCCAGCGCCTTGACCCGGCTCTGCGCCTGCTTGGCCTTGCTGGCCTTGGCCTTGAACCGGTCGATGAACTTCTGCAGGTGGGCGATCTTGTCCTGCTGCTTGCTGAAGGCCGACTGCTGCTGCTCCATGTGCAGCGCGCGCATTTCCTCGAACTTGCTGTAGTTGCCGCCGTAGCGGTTCAGCTTGGCATGCTCGATGTGCATGGTCACGTCGGTGATCGCGTCCAGGAATTCCCGGTCGTGGCTGATCACGATCATGGTGCCGGCATAGCCCTTCAACCACGACTCGAGCCAGACCAGCGCATCCAGGTCCAGGTGGTTGGTCGGCTCGTCGAGCAGCAGCAGGTCCGACGGGCACATCAGCGCGCGGGCCAGTTGCAGCCGCATCCGCCAGCCGCCCGAGAAGCTGTCGACCGGCTGGTCGAGCTCGCTGGATTTGAAGCCCAGGCCCTGGATCAGCGCCTGGGCGCGGGGCACCGCGTCGTACTCGCCGGCGTCGGCCAGGTCGGTGTAGGCATGGGCGATGGCCATGCCGTCGTCGGCGGCCTCGGCGTCTGCCAGCAAGGCGCGCAGCTCGCCCAGGCGGGTGTCGCCGGCCAGCACGAAGTCGGTGGCCGACTCCGACGTCTCGGGCATGTCCTGCGCCACCTGCGCCATGCGCCAGGCCGCAGGTTTGTGGAAATCGCCGCCGTCCTCGTGCAACGTGCCGTTGAACAGGGCGAACAGCGTCGACTTGCCCGCTCCGTTGCGGCCGACCAGGCCGACCTTCTCGCCGGGGTTGATGACGACCGAGGCCTGGTCGAGCAGGAGCTTGGCGCTGCGGCGAAGAATGACGTTCTTGAGTGTGATCATGAAAATTGAGGAGGCGAGCGGGCAGGCCGCTCGGCACAGGCCGGCCACTGCGCAAGCGGAGCCGCGCAGGGCGGAAAACCAGGGCGCGGAGGGCGCCGGAACCCGCATTTTCGCCCATCCGCGCACGGCGGCGGAAAGAACGGCCTGCCATTTGCCGCCCGCGGGGTGTGATGGGGGCTCTCCCGGGGCGACGCCCGCCGCGGAAAATGGTAGGTTCGCCACCATGCAGTCCTCCACACCCCTCTCCGTTGAAGACACGCCCGCCGAATCGTCGGCCTCCCAGCCGCCACCGGCCGACACGGCCGCGCCCGCGGGCGGCCAGCCGATCCTGGTGATCGCCGACGGCAGCGACGCGCTGCAGGCCCTGCTCGCGCCGCAGCACCCGGTGCTGATCGCCGCGAACGGTGCGGAGGGCCTGGCGATGGCGCGCCAGCACCATCCCGATCTGGTCATGCTCGACCTGATGCTGCCCGACATGACCGGTTTCGAAGTGCTGCGGCGGCTGAAGGTCGATGCCCGCACCGCCGAGATCCCGGTGATCTTCGTGGCCAGCCAGGCGTTCGCCAGCGACGGCGTGCGCAGCCTGGGGCTGGGTGCCGCGGATTTCGTCACCACGCCGCTCAATGCGCCGGTGGTCGCGGCCCGGGTCGCCACCCAGCTGCGCCTGTCGGCCTACCGCAGGCAGGTGGAAGCGCTGAGCCAGCAGGATGCCGAGACCGGCGTGGCCAACCGCCGCCATTTCGACCGCATGCTGGCAATGGAATGCCGGCGTGCCCAGCGCTCGCAGACCCAGGTGTCGGTCGCGATGGTGGAGCTGGATGCCTTCGGCGCCTATGCCGACCGCCACGGCCGGGCCCTGGCCGCCGACACGCTGCGCGCCGTGGCCCAGACCCTGCGCACCAGCATCCGCCGGCCGGCCGACCTGGCCGCCCGCTATGCCGACAACCGTTTCGCGGTGCTGATCCCGGATACCCGGCAGGGCAACGCCCGCAAGGTGGTGCAGGCCTTCTGCGACGCCCTGGCGGCGCTGCAGATTCCCCACGCCGCCTCGGGTGTGGCACCGTGGGTCACCGTCAGCGTGGGCCTGGCGACGACCGAGGTGGGCGAGGACGGCGAGGGCGAGGCGGTGGCGCAGCGCGCAGAGGCGCATTTGCAACGCGCACGCGACACCGGCCACAACCGGGTGGTGGCCGACGGCGACGCCGCAGCCTGACCCTTCGGCCGGCGGGGCGCCATCCCGCCGCCCGTCCCGCGACCGGGCCGCTAGCCGGCGGCGCCCACCAGCGCGTCGCGGGTCAGCAGCAGCACCTGGTCGTCGCCGGCCGAGGTTTCCAACCAGATCGTCTCGAGCGTGGGAAACGCCCGCTCGAAGTTGTCTTGCTCGTTGCCGATTTCCAGCACCAACACCGCGTCTTCGGACATCCGCGCCGGCGCATCCCGCAGCAAGGCGCGGATGAAATCCATGCCGTCGGCGCCGCCCGCCAGCGCCATTTCGGGCTCGGCCCGGTACTCGGCGGGCAGGGCGGCCATGCTGGCGGCATTCACATAGGGCGGGTTGCACAGGATCAGGTCGTACGGCCCGCGGACGCCGGTGCATCCGTCGGAGGCGATCAGCGTGATGCGGTCCTGCAGCGCATGCCGCTCGACGTTGATGGCGGCGACGGCCAGGGCATCGGCCGACAGGTCGGCCGCGTCCACCGCCACGTCGGGATAGGCCATCGCCGCCAGCACCGCCAGGCTGCCGTTGCCGGTGCACAAATCGAGCACCCGCCGGGTGTGGTCGCCCAGCCAGCCGTCGATGCTGCCGTCGGCCAGCAGTTCGGCGATGAAGCTGCGTGGCACGATGGAGCGCTCGTCGATGTAGAAGGGCACGCCCTGCAGCCAGGCCTCGCGGGTCAGGTAGGCGGCGGGCTTGCGGGTGGCGATGCGCTCGTCCAGCAGGGCGCCGATGCGCGCGTCTTCCTCGGGCGTGACGGCGCGGTCGGCCACGCCGTCCAGGTCGTCCAGCGGCAGCGCCAGGCGCCACAGCACCAGCCAGGCGGCTTCGTCGAAGGCGGTGGCGGTGCCGTGGCCGAAAGCGACGCCGGCGGCCTCCAGTTGCCGGGCGCCGGCCTGGATGCGGTTGAGGACGTTCATGCGGCCACCGTCCGCCGGGCCAGGTTTTCCAGAGTGCGGCGGTAGATGTTCTTGAGCGGTTCGATGTCGGCGACCGGGATGTGCTCGTCGATCTTGTGGATCATCGCGTTGGTCGGGCCGCATTCGACCACCTGGGCGCCCAGGGTCGCGATGAAGCGGCCGTCGCTGGTGCCGCCGGTGGTCGAGAGGGCGGTCTCCATGCCGGTCTCGGTTCGGATGGCGTCGCCCACCGCGTCCAGCAGGTCGCCGGGCGTGGTCAGGAAGGGCTGGCCGCCGATGGTCCAGCGCAGGTCGTACTGCAGGCCGTGGCGGTCGAGCACCGCCTGCACCCGCTGCTGCAGCGATTCGGCGGTCGATTCGGTGCAGAACCGGAAGTTGAAATCGACCACCACCGTGCCCGGAATCACGTTGCTCGCGCCGGTGCCGCCGTGGATGTTGCTGACCTGCCAGCTGGTGGGCGGGAAAAATGCGTTGCCGGCGTCCCACGCGGTGGCGGCCAGCGCGGCCAGGGCCGGCAGCGCCTCGTGGATCGGGTTGCGCGCCAGCTGCGGATAGGCGATGTGGCCCTGCACGCCGTGCACCGTCAGCTTGCCGCTCATCGTGCCCCGGCGCCCGTTCTTGACCATGTCGCCGGTGCGCTCGACCGAGGTGGGCTCGCCCACGATGCACCAGTCGATCCGCTCGCCGCGCGCCTGCAGTGCGCGGCAGACGGCCACCGTGCCGTCGACGGCCGGGCCTTCCTCGTCGCTGGTCAGCAGCAGGGCCAGGGTCAGCGGGGTGTCGGGCGCGGCGGCCAGGTACTCTTCCAGCGCCACCACGAAGGCGGCGATCGAGGTCTTCATGTCGGCGGTGCCGCGGCCGAAGAACCGGCCGTCGCGGTGGGCCGGCACGAAAGGCGGCGTGGTCCATTCCGCCAACGGGCCGGTCGGCACCACGTCCGTATGGCCGGCGAAGACTAGCGTCTTGCCACGTGCTACCGAATCAATAGCTGGAAGTCCGCCAGTGGTGCCGGCCGCAGCCCGTTTGGCCCAGAGATTCTGCACCCGGAAGTCGGCCGGGCCGCTGTCCATCCGCTCGCAGACGAAGCCCAGCGGCTCCAGCCGGCGCACCAGGATGTCGAGGCAACCGGCGTCGTCGGGGGTGATGGAGGGGCGGGAAACCAGTTCCTCGGCAAGCTGCAGGGTTCGGGACATCGACAGGTCGGATGGGAGGGGAGGCCGCAAGGGCGGTCGGGACGCACGGCGCGCGGCGAAAGCCGCCGGCCGTCAGTGCTTCACGTCGAGCGTGATCTCGGTGAACGACGGGCTGTCGTCCGCCGGGGCGACGGCGGCCGCGGCCACCGCTGCGGCGGCCTTGGCCGCCATCGCGAAATCGTTCTGCAGCCGCCAGACCAGGTTGGTCGGCGAGTCGGCGAAGGCCAGGCCCTCGCGGCGGTCGACGATGCCGTGGGTGATCAGGCGGGCGATGTCTTCCTCGAAGGTCTGCGAGCCCTCGGCCATGGATTTCTCCATCGCCTCCTGCACGCCGCCGAAGTCGCCGCGGGCGATCAGGTCGGCGACCAGCTTGGTGTTGAGCATCACCTCGGCGGCCGGCACCCGCGTGCCCTTGACGGTGCGCAGCAGGCGCTGCGAGACGATCGCCTTCAGCGCCGCCGCCAGGTCGCCGAGCAGGGTGGGGCGCACCTCGGCCGGGTAGAAGCTCAGCACCCGGTTGAGGGCCTGGTAGCTGTTGTTGGCGTGCATCGTGGCCAGGCACAGGTGGCCCGACTGGGCGTAGGCGATCGCGGCGGACATGGTGTCGCGGTCGCGGATCTCGCCGATCAGGATCACGTCGGGCGCCTGGCGCAGCGCGTTCTTCAGCGCGATGTGGAGCGACTGGGTGTCGACACCCACCTCGCGCTGGTTGACGATCGATTTCTTGTTGCGGAACAGGTGCTCGATCGGCTCTTCGATCGTCAGGATGTGGCCGGTGGTCGATTCGTTGCGGCTGTCGATCATCGAGGCGAGCGAGGTGCTCTTGCCCGAGCCGGTGGCGCCCACCATCAGCAGCAGGCCGCGCTTCTCCATCACCAGGTCGCGCAGGATCGGCGGCAGGTTGAGGGTTTCGAGCTTCGGAATCTCGCTGTTGATGTAGCGGATCACCACCGCGAACGAGCCGCGCTGGCGCATCGCACTCACCCGGAACCGGCCGACGTCCTTCATCGCGAAGCCGACGTTCAGCTCGCCGGCTTCCTCCAGCTCTTCCATCCGCTGCGGCGTCAGCACTTCGGCCAGCAGGTTGCGCGGCGCGTCGAAGGGCAGCACCTGCGCGTTCACCGGAACGCACTCGCCGTTGATGCGCAGCGTGGCCGGCGCGTTGGACGAGAGGTACAGGTCCGAAGCTTCCTTCTCGGCCATCAGTCGGAGGATGCGTTCCATCGTGCCCATGCGCGTGTTCCTTGGTGAAGGGGGAGGGTGGCGGTGGCGCGGCCGGGACACCGCCGGCTGGCGGGCCCCGTGCGGCGTCAGTCGCGCAGCAGGTCGTTGAGGCTGGTCTTGGCGCGGGTTTCGGCGGTCACCTGCTTGACGATGATCGCGGCGTACAGGCTGTACTTGTCGTTCTTCGGCAGCGAGCCGCTGATCACGACCGAGCCGGCCGGCACGCGGCCGTAGCTGACGGTGTCGGTGGCGCGGTCGTAGATCGGCGTGCTCTGGCCGATGTAGACGCCCATCGAGATGACCGAGTTCTCTTCGACGATCACGCCTTCGACGATCTCGGAGCGGGCGCCGATGAAGCAGTTGTCCTCGATGATGGTCGGGTTGGCCTGCAGCGGCTCCAGCACGCCGCCCAGGCCCACGCCGCCGGAGAGGTGCACGTTCTTGCCGACCTGCGCGCAGGAGCCGACGGTGGCCCAGGTGTCGACCATGGTGCCTTCGTCGACGTAGGCGCCGATGTTGACGTAGCTGGGCATCAGGATCGCGCCCTTGGCGATGTAGCTGCCGCGGCGGGCCACGGCCGGCGGCACCACCCGCACGCCGGTGGCCTTCATCTCTTCGGCCGACAGGTGGGCGAACTTGGTCTGCACCTTGTCGTAGAAGCCCAGCTGGCCGGCGCTGATGACCTCGTTGTCCTTCAGGCGGAACGACAGCAGCACCGCCTTCTTGATCCACTGGTGCACCGTCCACTGGCCGACGCCCTGGCGGGTGGCGACGCGGATCTTGCCGGCGTTGAGTTCGGCGATCACATGCTCGACCGCCTCGGCCGTTTCCTTGGGTGCGGAGGCGGGCGAGAGGTTGGCGCGGTCGTCCCACGCGGCGTCGATCAGGGTCTGGAGTTGCTGGGTCATGTCAAAGGCTCTGGAGGGGGAATTTCAGGAATCGGACCGTGCCGCCGGCAGGCCGCGCACGAAGGCGGCGATGCGGCGGGCGGCTTCGGCGCATTCGGCGGTCTCGGCCACCAGCGCCATGCGGATCCGCCCGGCACCGGGATTGCCGCCGCGCGTCTCGCGCGCCAGGTAGCTGCCGGGCAGGACGGTCACATTGTATTGAGCCAGCAGGTCGCGGGCGAAGGCGGCGTCGTCGCTGCCGTAGCCGCCCGGGATCGCGGCCCAGAGGTAGAAGCCGGCGTCGGGCAGGGCCACGTCGAGCACCTCGGCCAGGATGGGCGTGACCTCGGCGAACTTGGCGCGGTACTGCGCCCGGTTCTCGACCACGTGGGCCTCCTCGCCCCAGGCGGCGATGCTGGCCGTCTGCACCACCGGGCTCATGGCGCTGCCGTGGTAGGTGCGGTAGAGCAGAAAGGCTTTGAGCAGGGTGGCGTCGCCCGCCACGAAGCCGCTGCGCAGCCCCGGCAGGTTGCTGCGCTTCGACAGGCTGGTGAAGGCCACCAGCCGGCGGAAATCGGCGCGGCCGAGCTTCGCCGCGGCCTCCAGCCCGCCCAGCGGCGGCTCGTCGCGGAAGTAGATCTCGCTGTAGCACTCGTCCGATGCGATGACGAAGCCGTGGCGGTCGCTCAGCGCGAAGAGCTTGGCCCATTCGTCCAGCGGCATCACCGCGCCGGTCGGGTTGCCCGGCGAGCAGACGAAGAGCAGCTGGGTGCGGGCCCATACCTCTTCGGGCACCGCATCCCAATCCACCCCGAAGTTGCGGGCCGGGTCGCTCGGTGCGTAGTAGGGCGTCGCGCCGGCCAGCAGGGCCGCGCCTTCGTAGATCTGGTAGAACGGATTGGGGCAGACCACCGTCGCGCCGGGCCGGCTCGGGTCGAGCACCGTCTGGGCGAAGGCGAACAGCGCCTCGCGCGAGCCGTTGACCGGCAGCACCTGGGTGGCCGGGTCCAGCGCCAGCGCGTAGCGGCGCTGCAGCCAGTCGGTGAAGGCCCGGCGCAGGGCCGGATCGCCGGCGGTGGCCGGGTAGCCGGCCAGGCCGCCGCCGGGCTGCAGCGCCGCGTCGGCCAGGGCCTGCTGGATGAAGCGCGGCGTGGGGTGCTTGGGCTCGCCGATGCCCAGGCTAATCGGCCGCAGGCCGGCCGGGGGGGTGACGTCGGCGAAGAGTTGCCGCAGCCGCTCGAACGGGTAGGGCTGCAGTGCGGAAAGCAGGGGATTCATGGGCCGCGATTATCCGGGACACGCGGGGCGGTTCGCTGTCTGCAGTGGCGCCGGCCCCGACAGCGCCCTGGGCCACCCGCCGACAGGCAATGGCATCCCGGGTTGACAGTGAGCGGCACCGGCGCCGGAAGAATGGCCGCTTTCCCCACCGTCAACGCATGCGCCCGCCCACCGCGGGCGCGAAAGGATTTCGCATGGAACAACGCTTCACCGGAAAAGTCGTCATCGTGACCGGCGCGGGTTCGGGCATCGGCGCCGCCGCCGCCCGCCGCTTTTCGCGCGAAGGCGCCCAGGTGGTCGTGGCCGGCCACACCGCCGAAAAGCTGGCCGCCACCGTGGCCGACCTGCCCGCCGACCGCACCCTGGTCTGCCCGACCGACGTTGCCGACTACGCCTCGGTGCAGGCCCTGGTCGCCGCGGCCATCGAAAGGTTCGGCCGGCTCGACGTGATGGTCAACAACGCCGGCGTCGCGGTGCAGGGCAAGGTGACCGAGGCGAGCCTGGAGGACTGGGGCCGCCTGATGGCGACCAATGTCGGCGGCGTCTTCCACGGCTGCCGCGCCGCGATGCCGCACCTGATCGAGAGCCAGGGCTGCATCGTCAACACCGCCTCCGTCTCGGGCCTGGGCGGCGACTGGGACATGAGCTTCTACAACGCCACCAAGGGCGCGGTCGCCAACTTCACCCGTGCGCTGGCGCTGGACCACGGCCAGGACGGTGTGCGGGTCAACGCGGTCGCGCCCAGCCTCACCTTCACCGGCATGACCGAGGGCATCGAGTCCGATCCGAAGAAGCTGGCGAAGTTCGTGGAGCGCATCCCGCTGGGCCGCGGTGCCGAGCCCGACGAGATCGCCGCGGTGATGGCCTTCCTGGCCAGCGCGGATGCGAGCTTCGTCACCGGCGTGGTGCTGCCGGTCGACGGCGGTGTGACCGCCTCCAACGGCCAGCCGCACCAGGGCTGATTCCGAGCGAAAAAGGCCGGCAGCCGGCATCCCGCGCCGGCCGCCTGCTATCGAATCAGGAGCGATCCGGTTTTTGCACCATCCGGATGACGCTGGAGAAATCCAGCGCGCCGTGCCCGGCCAGGCTGTGGGCCGCATACAGGCTGCGGGCCAGCCCCCCCAGCGGTGTCGAGGCGCGCACCGCGGCGGCGTTTTCCTGGGCCAGGCCCAGGTCCTTCAGCATCAGGTCGGTGCCGAAGCCGCCGGCGTAGCCCTTCGACGCGGGCGCCGCCTCCATCACGCCGGGCAGCGGGTTGTACTTTTCCAGCGCCCAGTTGCCGCCCGAACTGCGGCGCATGATCTCCGACAGCACCTTCGGATCGAGCCCGTTGGCCACGCCCAGCGCGATCGCCTCCGCGGTGCCGATCATCAGAATGCCGAGCAGCATGTTGTTGCAGATCTTGGCCGTCTGGCCGGCGCCCGCATCGCCCGCGTGGAAGATGTTGGCGCCCATTTTTTCCAGCAGCGGCCGGGCCCGCTCCAACGCGGCGGCGGGCCCGCCCACCATGAAGGTCAGGGTGCCGGCGATCGCGCCGCCGGTGCCGCCGGAGACGGGGGCGTCCAGGCAGTCGATGCCGCGCGCCGCGGCCACGGTGGCCACGGCCCGCGCGGTGGCGGCTGAGATGGTGCTGCAGTCGACCACCAGCGTGCCGGCGGCCAGCCGCGCCAGCAGGCCGGCCTCGCCGAGATAGAGGCTCTCGACATGGGCGCTGGCGGGCAGCATGCTGACGACCACCTCGGCGCCGGCCGCCGCCTCCGCCGCCGATGCGGCGACGGGCACGCCGTCGGCCTGCAGCCGGTCGCAGGCGGCGGCCGAGAGGTCGAAGGCCCGCACCGCGTGGCCCGCCCTGTGCAGGTTGAGGGCCAACGGGCCGCCCATGTTGCCGAGGCCGATGAAGGCGATGTCCATGCCGTGTCTCCGTTGTGATGAACCGAATAGACCGTTGGCCGGCGTCCTGGGCCGGCCTCCAGCTATCGAAAAAATAGCGACTAGCGGACCGTGTCGGGTGCGCCGTCTTCCAGCATCCGGCGGGCCACGATCACCCGCATGATCTCGTTGGTGCCTTCCAGGATCTGGTGCACCCGGGTGTCGCGCACCAGCCGCTCCAGCGGGTAGTCGCGCAGGTAGCCGTAGCCGCCGTGCAATTGGAGCGCCTCGTTGCAGACCGCGAAGCCGATATCGGTGGCGAAGCGCTTGGCCATCGCGCAGTAGGTGGTGGCGTCGGGGTCCGCCGCGTCGAGCTTGCTGGCGGCCAGCCGCACCATCTGGCGGGCGGCGACCAGCTCGGTCGCCATGTCGGCCAGCTTGAACTGCAGCGCCTGGAATTCGGCGAGCGACTTGCCGAACTGCCTGCGCTCGTGCAGGTAGCGCTGGGCCACGCCGAGCGCGCCCTGCGCGGCGCCGACCGAGCAGGTGGCGATGTTGATCCGCCCACCGTCGAGGCCCTTCATCGCGATCTTGAAGCCTTCGCCCTCCTGGCCCAGCAGGTGGTCGGCCGGCACCCGCACCCCGTCGAAGGCGATGGCGCGGGTGGGCTGGCTGTTCCAGCCCATCTTCTCTTCCTTCTTGCCGTACTGGATGCCGGGCGCATCGGCCGGCACCGCGAAGGCCGAGATGCCGCGCGCGCCGGGGCCGCCGGTGCGGGCCATCACCACCAGCAGGTCGGTGCTGCCGGCGCCCGAGATGAAGGCCTTGGCGCCGTGGAGCAGGTAGTCTCCGCCGTCGCGCTCGGCCCGGGTGCGCAGCGATGCGGCGTCGGAGCCGGCGCCCGGTTCGGTCAGGCAGTAGGACGCCAGCCGTGCGCCGCTGGTGAGCGCCTCGCCCCAGGTGGCGCGCAGCCGCTCGCCGCCCCAGGTGCCGACCATCCAGGTCGCCATGTTGTGGATGGTGAGGAAGGCGGTGGTCGACGGATCGACCGCCGCCATTTCCTCGAACACCAGCGCGGCGTCCAGCCGCGGCAGCGCCAGGCCGCCGATGGCGTCGGGGGCGTACAGGCCGCAGAAGCCCAGCGTTCCGGCCTGGGCGATGGTCTCGCGCGGGAAGATCGCCTCGGCGTCCCAGCGGGCCGCATGCGGCGCCAGTTCGGCGTTGGCGAAGTCGCAGGCGGATTGCGCGAAGGCGCGCTGCTCGTCGGTCAGGTCGAAGTTCATGGCGTGGGGTTTCCGGTGGCCCAGCGCTCGATCTCGGCGGTGCGGGCGCGGGTCGCCTTCTCCAGGCAGGCGTGGAAGACCAGCGGCCAGACCGAGCCGCCCTCGCTGCTCCGCACCGCCGTCTTGCAGCGCGCGTCGCGGCTCTTCAGCCAGCCGCGCTGCTGCTGGCGCAGGGCGGTGCGCGGGCCCTGCGGCAACCCGTTCATCACCTCGCCGTAGCGGATGTTGAGCTGGATGTCGGCCGCCTGGAAGTCGCGTACCGCGCAGGCGTTCATCTGCTGCTGGTTGCCCGCCGGATCGCAGGCGGCACCCGCCTGGGCATGCACCGCTGCTGGAAGAATGCAGCCAAGCAGGGCGGCCGCAGCCGCTATCCACACGGCGCCCGGCATGCGACGGCGCGGGATTTCCCCCACCAGGGATACCGTGGGACCGGCTCCGCCGGCCCACCGGTATCGCCCCCGGAGAGGGGGAAGGCGAAGACACGCAGTGCGAAGCCTGGGGGAGAACTTCACTTGAGGCTGATGGTGGTGTTGACGCCATGGGACACGGTGCTGTCGTCGAACCAGCGCGCCGTGACCGTCTTGGTCTGGGTGTAGAACTGGATCACCTGCTTGCCGTAGGGGCCCAGGTCGCCCAGCTTGGAACCGCGCGAGCCGGTGAACGAGAACAGCGGCACCGGCACCGGGATTGGCACGTTGATGCCGACCTGGCCGACGTCGATCTCTTCCTCGAAGCGGCGGGCGGCGGCGCCCGACTGGGTGAAGATCGAGGTGCCGTTGCCGTTGGGGTTGGCATTGATCAGGGCGATGGCCTCGTCGATCGTGTCGGCCGAGGCGATGCACAGCACCGGCCCGAAGATCTCCTGGTCGTAGATCGCCATGCCGGGCTTCACGCCCGAGAAGATCGTCGGGCCGACGAAGTTGCCCTGCTCGAAGCCGGCCACCGTGGGGCCGCGGCCGTCCAGCTCCAGCGTGGCGCCGTCGGCCTCGCCGCGGGCGATGAAGCCGGTGACCCGCTCGTGCGCGGCGCAGGAGATCACCGGGCCGATATCCACGCCCTGCTCGGTGCCAGCGCCGATTTTGAGGGTCTTGGCCTTGGCGACCAACTGGGGAATCCACTGCCGGGCCTCGCCCACCAGCACCGCGACCGAGACGGCCATGCAGCGCTGCCCGGCCGCGCCGAAGGCGGCGCCGGCCAGTGCGTTGAGCGTCTGTTCCTTGTGCGCGTCGGGCATCACGATCGCATGGTTCTTGGCGCCCATCATGCACTGCACCCGCTTGCCGGCGGCGATGCCGCGGTGGTAGACATGGGTGCCCACCCGGGTCGAGCCGACGAAGGAGATCGCCTTGATGTCCGGGTGGTCGCAGATCGCGTTGACCGCCGCTTCGCCGCCGTGGACCACGTTGAGTACGCCGTGGGGAATGCCGGCCTCGAGCGCCAGCTCGCAGAGCCGCATCGTGACCATCGGGTCCTGCTCCGACGGCTTCAGCACGAAGGTGTTGCCGGTGGCGATGGCCATCGGGAACATCCAGAGCGGGATCATGGCCGGGAAGTTGAACGGCGTGATGCCGGCGCAGACACCCAGCGGCTGCAGCAGGGTGTAGGTATCGACCCCGTTGGCCACGTTGCTCGCGAGCTCGCCCATCTGCAGGTTGCCGATGTTGGCGGCATGCTCCACCACCTCCAGGCCGCGGAAGATGTCGCCCTCGGCGTCGGCCAGGGTCTTGCCCTGCTCGGCGGTCAGCAGCGCCGCCAGCTCGGCCATGTGCGCGCGGATCAGCTGCTGGTACTTGAGGAAGATGCGGGCGCGGGCGCCGATCGGCGTCTTGCGCCAGGTCTTGAAGGCGTCGCGGGCCGAGGCCACGGCCTGCTCGATCTCTCCCGCGGTGGCGAAGGGCACGCGGGCCAGCACCTCCTGCGTGGCGGGGTTGACCACGTCGCGCCATTCGGTCGTCGTCGATTCGACGAATTGGCCGCCGATCAGCAGCTTGACGGTGGGCGCGAGGACTTCGGGGGTGCGGGCGTTCATGGGTCTGTCTCCTGGAAGGGTTCTGTCGTTCTGCGGGCGGCGCGCTTCCGCCCTACCGGTACCAACCCATCCTAGCTGTGCAAATTTGTCGTGACAATAATCAAAACTGCACCCGCGGTTTGCAGGTTTGCAGAAGGCGCACACGATGGACTGGGACAACCTGCGGCATTTCCTGGAACTGGCCCGCACCGGCACCCTGGTCGGGGCCGCGCGGCGGCTGGGGGTGGACCACACCACCGTGGCGCGCCGCGTGCAGGCGCTGGAGAAGCAGCTCGGCACTCCGCTCTTCGCCCGGGAGGCCGGCGGCCACCGGATCAGCGACGCCGGCCGGCGCCTGCTGCCGCAGGTCGAGGCGATGGAGGCGGCCTTTCTGCCGATGGAGCGCGCCGCGCCCGGCGCGGGCGAAGGTTTGTCCGGCGTGGTGCGGGTCGGCGCGACCGAAGGCTTCGGCAGCATGGTGCTGGCGCCGGTGCTGGCCAGGTGCGCGGCGCGGCATCCGGGGCTGGTGGTGGATCTGCTGGCGATGCCGCGGCTGGTGCAACTCTCGCGGCGCGAGGCCGACATCGTGATCTCGCTGGAGCGGCCGGCGCGCGGCACGGTGGTGGCGGTCAAGCTGACCGATTACGCGCTGCAGCTCTACGGCGCGCGCGGCTACCTGGCCGGCCACGGGCCGATCCGCGACCGCGAAGCCCTGCGCCGCCACCGCTTCGTCGGCTACGTGGACGATCTGCTGTTCAGCAAGGAGCTGCAGTACCTGCAGGAGCTCCACCGGCCGGTGCAGTTCGCGTTGCGCAGCACCAGCGTGCTGGCGCAGTGCCAGGCGGTGGCGGCCGGTGCGGGCCTGGCGGTGCTGCCGGCCTTCCTGGCCGACCGCCACCCCGATCTGCAGCAGGTGCTGCCGGGCGACGTGCGCTTCATCCGCAGCTTCTGGATGTCGATGCCGCAAGAGTCCAAGCACCAGGCGCGGATGCAGGCGGTGTGGACGCTGCTGCGGGAGACGGCGGCGCAGCAGCAGGCGGTGCTGCTGCCGCCGGTCGCCCGGTAGCGCCGCGCCGGCCGTATTTCCGGCGGCACGCCGGCCACCACGTCAGCCACCACGGGTATGCAAATTGCTCGGTTGTCCGGCACCGCCTGTCGGATTCATGCGGTAGGCTTTTGCGGATCAACCGGCCCGATTCGACCCTTTTGGAGACCCGCGACCATGCCCAACAATCTTCAGACCCACCAGCTGGTGCGACGCTCCATGGCGCTCGTGCTGGCCGGTGGCCGGGGCTCCCGCCTCAAGGAACTGACCGACCGCCGCGCCAAGCCGGCGGTGTATTTCGGCGGCAAGTTCCGCATCATCGATTTCGCGCTGTCGAACTGCCTGAACTCGGGCATCCGCCGCATGGCGGTGCTGACCCAGTACAAGTCGCACTCGCTGCTGCGCCATCTGCAGCGCGGCTGGAGTTTCCTGCGGCCCGAGCTCAACGAGATGGTCGATCTGCTGCCGGCCCAGCAGCGGATCGACGAAGAACACTGGTACCGCGGCACCTCCGACGCGATCTACCAGAACCTGGACATCGTGCGCTCCAAGCGGCCCGAGTACGTCGTGGTGCTGGCCGGCGACCACGTCTACAAGCAGGACTACTCGCTGCTGATCAAGGACCATGTGGAAGGCGGCCTGGGCTGCACCGTCGGCTGCATCGAAGTGCCGCGCATGGAAGCCACCGCTTTCGGCGTGATGGCGATCGACACCAACCGCAAGATCGAGGCCTTCGTCGAGAAGCCGGCCGATCCGCCGCCGATGCCCGGCAAGCCCGACGTGGCGCTGGCCAGCATGGGCATCTACGTGTTCGATGCCGAATACCTCTACAAGCTGCTGGAAGCCGACGACGCCAACCCGAACAGCAGCCACGACTTCGGCAAGGACATCATCCCGCTGGCGGTGGCCGAGGGCCGGGCGCTGGCGCACCCCTTCGGCATGTCGTGCGTGCCGCAGGTCGAGGGCGTGGCGCCCTACTGGCGCGACGTGGGCACGATCGACGCCTTCTGGTCGGCGAACCTCGACCTGGCCAACATCACGCCCGAGCTGGACATCTACGATACCGACTGGCCGATCTGGACCTATTCGCAGCAGCTGCCGCCGGCCAAGTTCGTACCCGACCGCGACGGCCAGCACGGCATGACGACCAACACCATCGTCTCGGGCGGCTGCATCGTCTCGGGCTCCAAGGTGACCAACTCGGTGCTGTTCTCCAGCGTGCGGGTGCACTCCTATTGCAACATCGACCAGGCGGTGATCCTGCCCGACGTGACCATCGGCCGCGGCTGCTGGCTGCAGAAGGTGGTGATCGACCGCAAGTGCCACCTGCCCGACGGCCTGGTGGTGGGAGAAGACCCGGCGTTCGATGCCGCACGCTTCGAGCGCACCGAATCCGGCGTGGTGCTGATCACCCGCGAAATGCTCGCCAAGCTCTGAGGGGCGGCGCGCGGCACGACAGGGCGGCACGGGCCGCCCTTTTTCATTCGGCCGGCAGCAGCATCGCGATGCGGGCGCTGATGCCGTCGGCCCGGTCGGTGCCGGCATGGGCCTCGATCTCGGCCACCATGGCGCGGGCCACCTCCAGCATGGTGTCGCGGTCCCGTGCGCCGCGCAGCGCTTCGCGATAGGCCTCCGCCTGGTCCGGCGCACGCCGGGCGAACATCCGCTCGCACAGATCGAACAGGAACATGCGGGTGGTCGCCAGCGACCGCTTGCCGTCGAAGGCGTCGGCGGCATGGGCGGCCGACGCGTCGGCCGCCGGGGCCGCCACCGTGGTGGGCCGCGCCTGGGCCACCTCGATCGGTGCCGCCGCATAGGGCGGTGCCGGTGCGTGCCCCTGGGCCTCGGCGGGGACCGGCAGCAGATAGCCCTGGGCGATCAACGCATCGACCATCGCCTCGGCGGCCGGCACCAGGTCGAGCATCCGGCTGCGGGTCTGGCGGCCGTCGGCCATCAGCAGGAAGGCCCGTTCGCGGATGCCCAGCAGGCGGCTGCGCGAAGCGAGTTCCGCGCGTGCTTTCTCCGTTTTCTGTAGGTACATGGCGATGCCGGGAGGCGAGTGGGCGTGGCGGCGACCATATACGCCGGGGATGAAACCTATATGACGCCGACCCGCGACCCGCCCATGCGGTTCGCAGGCACAGTTGATGCATCATTCTTGCTCACCCACTTTCTCCACTTCCGGGTAGCCAATGCCTTTCACCACCGCCGTTCAGACTCCGGAGTTCCTGTACGACCACCCCGACCGCGACGTCGCCGCCCTGAAGCGCGCGCTGGCCAACAAGCTGATCTACGCCGTCGGCAAGGACCCGGTGGCGGCCCGCCCCGAGGACTGGTTGCACGCCGCACAGCTGACGGTACGCGACCAGCTGGTCGAGCGCTGGATGGCGACCACCCGTGCCCAGTACGCGCAGGACGTCAAGCGGGTGTACTACCTGTCGATGGAATTCCTGATCGGCCGCACTTTCACCAACGCGCTGCTGGCGATCGAATCGCAGGAGACGCTGCGCCAGGCCCTGGCCGACTTCGGCGTGCGGATGGAGGACATCGGCGACCTGGAGCCCGACGCCGCGCTGGGCAACGGCGGCCTGGGCCGGCTGGCCGCCTGCTTCCTGGATTCGATGGCCACGCTGGGCGTGCCGGGCTTCGGCTACGGCATCCGCTACGAGTACGGCATGTTCCGCCAGACCATCGTCGACGGCGAGCAGGTCGAGGTGCCCGACTACTGGCTGACCCACGGTTACCCGTGGGAGTTCCAGCGGCCCGAGGTGACCTACCGGGTGCGCTACGGCGGCCGGGTCGAGGGCCGCACCGAATACGGTGCCGCCCAGTGGGTGGATACCCAGGACGTGCTGGCGATGGCCTATGACACCATCATTCCGGGCTACGGTACCCAGGCCACCAACACGCTGCGGCTCTGGTCGGCGCGCGCCACCGAAGAGATCGACCTGGGCGAATTCAACCGGGGCAGCTACCGCTCGGCGGTCGACCGCAAGAACCAGTCGGAGAACGTGTCGCGGGTGCTCTATCCCGACGACTCGACCGAATCGGGCCGCGAACTGCGGCTGCACCAGGAGTTCTTCTTCTGCAGCGCCAGCATGCAGGACCTGCTGCACCGCTACCTGCGCACCCACGCCGGTTTCGACCGGCTCTCGGACAAGATCAGCATCCACCTGAACGACACCCACCCGGTGCTGGCGGTGCCCGAGCTGATGCGCCTGCTGCTGGACGAGCACGGCATGGACTGGGACACCGCCTGGGGCCACGCCCAGCGCATCTTCAGCTATACCAACCACACGCTGATGCACGAGGCGCTGGAGACCTGGCCGGTGGCGATGATGGGCCGCATCCTGCCGCGCCACCTGCAGATCGTGTTCGACATCAACGCCCGGTTCCTGTCGGGCCTGGCGCAGTCGGGCCGGCACGACGCCGACCTGATGCGCCGCGTGTCGCTGATCGACGAATCCGGCGAGCGCCGGGTGCGGATGGCCTACCTGGCGGTGCTGGTGAGCCATTCGGTCAACGGGGTGTCGGCCTTGCATTCTGACCTGATGACGCAGTCGATCTTCGCCGACTTCGCCCGCATCTTCCCCACCCGCTTCAACAACAAGACCAACGGCGTGACGCCGCGCCGCTGGCTGGCGCAGGCCAACCCGCCGCTCGCCAGGCTCCTCGACCAGCACATCGGCCGCGACTGGCGCCGCGACCTCGACCTGCTGGCCGGTCTGCGCCCGCTGGCGACCGACGCCGCCTTCGCCGAGGCGTTCCGCCAGGCCAAGCATGCCAACAAGGAGCGGCTGGCCGCCTGGGCCCAGGCCCACATGGGCATCGCGCTCAATACCGAGGCGCTGTTCGACGTGCAGGTCAAGCGCATCCACGAGTACAAGCGCCAGCTGCTCAACGTGCTGCACGTCATCGCCCGCTACCAGCGGATCGTGGCCGACCCGGCGGGCGACCATGTGCCGCGGGTGGTGGTGTTCGCCGGCAAGGCGGCATCGGCCTACGCGATGGCCAAGCTGGTCATCCGGCTTATCCACGACGTGGCGGCGGTGGTGAACGCCGATCCCCGCACCCGGGGGCTGCTGCAGGTGGTGTTCGTCCCCAACTACAGCGTGAGCCTGGCCGAGATCGTGATCCCGGCGGCCGACCTGTCGGAGCAGATCTCCACCGCCGGCACCGAAGCATCGGGCACCGGCAACATGAAGTTCGGCCTGTCGGGCGCGCTCACCATCGGCACGCTCGACGGCGCCAACGTCGAGATGCGGGAGAACGTGGGCGACGACAACATCTTCATCTTCGGCAAGACCACGCCCGAGGTGGAGGCGCTGCGCGTCTCCGGCTACCAGCCCCAGAGCTACTACCAGGCCGACCCGGTGCTGAAGGCGGTGCTGGACGCGGTGCGCGACGGCAGCTTCTCGCCCGCCGAGCCGGCCCGCTACCAGCAGATCTTCGACACCCTGGTGCACTGGGGCGACAAGTACCTGCTGCTGGCCGACTTCGCCAGCTACCTGGAGACGCAGGCGAGGGTCGATGCGCTCTACCGCGATCCGGCCGCCTGGACCCGCAAGGCGATCCTGAACGTTGCCGGCATGGGGCCGTTCTCGTCCGACCGCACGATCGCGCAGTACGCCGAAGAGATCTGGCACAGCACGCCGGTGGTGCTGCCCGCGCCAGCCGGCAGCCTCGGCTGACGCGGCCGGCCGGCCCGGCCGATCACTCCCCGGGCCGGCCCGGCGCGGTGGGGTAGGGCACGAAGCCGCTGCGGCTCTCGTCCACCTGCAGCGGCCTGCCGACGTAGGGGAAGGCCCGCTGCGGGCAGGCCTCTCTTTCGCAGACCTTGCAGCCCATGCCGATCGGCACCGGCACCTCCGGGTCCTGCAGGTCCAGCCCCTTGGAATACACCACCCGGGGCGCGTGGCGGATGTCGCAGCCCAGCGCCACGCTGAAGGTCTTGGTGGCGGCCGCGAAGCCGCCGTGGGCGCGCGACACGGTGCGGGCCACCCACAGGTACGCCCGGCCGTCGGGCATGCGGGCCAGTTGCGGAAGGGTCCGGCCCGGCTGGGCGAAGGCCTCGTACACGTTCCAGAGCGGGCAGGTGCCGCCGCTCTTCGAGAAATGGAAGTGCGTGGCCGACTGGCGCTTCGACACGTTGCCCGCCCGATCGACCCGGATGAAGAAGAAGGGCACGCCCCGCGCGTCGGGCCGCTGCAGGGTGCTGAGCCGGTGGCACACCATCTCGAAACCCGCGCCGAAGTGGCGGGCGAGCAGTTCGATGTCGTAGCGCAGCGCCTCGGCCTGCGCCAGGAACCGGCCGTAGGGCAGCAGCAGCGCACCGGCGAAGTAGTTGGCCAGGCCGATGCGCGCCAGCGGCCGCGCGGTGGGGTGGGTGAATCCCGCCGCGGCGGTCAGCCGGTCGATCATCGGGCCCATCTCCAGCAGCGCGAACTGGGTCGCCATCTGGAAGGCATGCTGGCCCGGCTCCAGGTGCAGCGGCATTTCCAGCAGGCGCTGGGCCGCGTCGAAGCGCCGGTGCAGCACCGCGCTGCCGTCGGTGTGCACGCCCGGCCGCGAGAGCGGCGCGGTGCGGACGATGCGCACGCCGTGGCGCTCCTGCAGCGCCCGCTCGAGCCCCGCCTCGGGCGCGCCCAGCACCAGGCCCAGCGCGGTCGCCATCGCCTCGGCCGCCCGGTCGAGTTCGTCGAAATGGTTGTGGCGGGTGAAAAAGAAATCGCGCACCTCCTCGTAGGGCAGCGACTGCGCATCGGGCGGCCCGTTGCCGACGGGGTGGCGGTCTTCGCCCAGCTGCGCGGCCATCACGTCGAGCCGGGCCTGCGCGTCGCGCAGCCGGCGGTGCAGCGCCATCACGTTGCGGCCGACGGCGGGCATGTTGGCGGCCAGCTCCCGCAGCTCGGCCAGCGAGACCGAGTCGGTGGCGGCGCCGTCGGCCAGCGCCTCGCGCAGGCCCGACAGCATCAGCGCCTCTTCGTCTTCCGAGAAGGTGTGGATATCCACGCCCAGCGCCGACTGCAGCTTCAGCAATACCGGCATGGTGAGCGGCCGCTGGTCGTTCTCCAGCTGGTTGAGGTAGCTGGGCGAGAGCGCCAGCGCCCGGGCCAGTGTCTGCTGGTTCATGCCGCGCTCTTCCCGCAGCCGGCGCAGGCGCACGCCCATGAACCGCTTCTTCGCGCCTTTGCCCATCGTACCGTCCTCCCGGTGGTGCCGTGATATTCGCAAACTTCGCAAACATCTGGCGGTCGCTTCACAGGCATTTGCCTTTTAACGCTTCATTATCCCGCAGGTTTTGCGTATATTGCGAAGCAGGATGCGCGTCCGATCGCGTCCAGCCCCCGATCCAGGAGACACGCATGGCCGAGACCCCCACCACCGCAGGCGCCGCAGCCGCCCCCGGCGGCTTCAAGCCCAAGAAATCCGTCGCGCTCTCGGGCGTCGCCGCCGGCAACACCGCGCTCTGCACCGTCGGCAAGACCGGCAACGACCTGCACTACCGCGGCTACGACATCCTCGACATCGCCACCCGCTGCGAGTTCGAGGAGATCGCCTACCTGCTGGTCCACGGCAAGCTGCCCAACGACGGCGAGCTGCGCGGCTACAAGGCCAAGCTCCGCTCGCTGCGCGGCGTGCCGGCCTCCGTCAAGACGGTGCTGGAGCAGCTGCCGCCCAGCGCCCACCCGATGGACGTGATGCGCACCGGCGTATCGGCCCTCGGCTGCGTGCTGCCCGAGAAGGACGACCACAACACCCCCGGCGCCCGCGATATCGCCGACAAGCTGATGGCCTCGCTCGGCTCGATGCTGCTCTACTGGTACCACTGGTCGCACAACGGCGTGCGGATCGAGGTGGAGACCGACGACGACTCGATCGGCGCCCACTTCCTGCACCTGCTGCACGGCAAGAAGGTGCCCGAGCGCTGGGAGCGGGCGATGCACACCTCGCTGGTGCTGTACGCCGAGCACGAGTTCAACGCCTCCACCTTCGCCTGCCGCGTGGTGGCCGGCACCGGCTCCGACATGCATTCGGCGATCACCGCCGGCATCGGCGCGCTGCGCGGCCCCAAGCACGGCGGCGCCAACGAGGTCGCGTTCGAGGTGCAGAAGCGCTACGACACGCCCGACGAGGCCGAGGCCGACATCCGCCGCCGGGTCGAGGCCAAGGAGGTGGTGATCGGCTTCGGCCACCCGGTCTACACGGTGAGCGATCCGCGCAACGTGGTGATCAAGGACGTGGCCCGGGAGCTCTCCGACGAGGCGGGCTCGCGCAAGATGTTCGACATCGCCGAGCGGCTGGAATCGGTGATGTGGGACGCCAAGAAGATGTTCCCCAACCTCGACTGGTTCAGCGCGGTGAGCTACCACATGATGGGCGTGCCGACCGCGATGTTCACCCCGCTGTTCGTGATCGCCCGCACCGCCGGCTGGTCGGCCCACGTGATCGAGCAGCGCATCGACAACAAGATCATCCGCCCCAGCGCCAACTACACCGGTCCCGAGGACCAGCGGTTCGTGCCGATCCAGGACCGCACCTGATCCACCCGCTGCGCGGCGGCCGCCGGCGCCCCGCAGCTTGCCCGACACCGGCGGACGACGACCCGCGGCCCACGCGCCCCGGGCGATCCCGGCCCCCGCGGCCCTCTGCCTTGAAGCCCCTACGATGAACACCGCCCACCGCAAGAACCTGCCGGGCACCGCACTGGATTATTTCGACGCGCGCGCCGCCGTCGATGCGATCCGGCCCGGCGCCTACGACACGCTGCCCTACACCGCCCGGGTGCATGCCGAGAACCTGGTGCGCCGCTGCGATCCGGCGATCCTCGAGCAGTCGCTCGTCCAGTTGATCGAGCGCCGGCGCGACCACGATTTTCCGTGGTTCCCGGCGCGCGTGGTCTGCCACGACATCCTGGGGCAGACGGCCCTGGTCGATCTGGCCGGGCTGCGCGACGCGATCGCGGAGCAGGGCGGCGACCCGGCCAAGGTGAACCCGGTGGTGCCGGTCCAGCTGATCGTGGACCATTCGCTGTCGGTGGAGTGCGGCGGCTTCGACCCGGATGCGTTCCAGAAGAACCGCGCCATCGAGGACCGGCGCAACGACGACCGGTTCCATTTCATCGACTGGACCAAGCTGGCGTTCGAGAACGTCGAGGTGATCCCGCCGGGCAACGGGATCATGCACCAGATCAACCTGGAGCGGATGTCGCCGGTCGTCCATTCCCAGGGCGGCGTGGCCTACCCCGATACCCTGGTCGGCACCGACAGCCACACGCCGCATGTCGATGCGCTGGGCGTCGTGGCCATCGGCGTCGGCGGGCTGGAGGCCGAGAGCGTGATGCTGGGCCGCGCCTCCTGGATGCGCCTGCCCGACATCGTCGGCGTGCGCCTCACCGGCCGGCCCCAGCCCGGCATCACCGCCACCGACACGGTGCTGGCGCTGACCGAGTTCCTGCGCAAGCAGAAGGTGGTGGGGGCGTACCTGGAGTTCTTCGGCGAGGGTGCCGCCGCGCTCACGCTGGGCGACCGGGCCACCATCTCCAACATGGCGCCCGAGTACGGCGCCACCGCCGCGATGTTCTCGATCGACCAGCAGACGATCGACTACCTGCGCCTGACCGGCCGCGCCGACGCGCAGGTCCAGCTGGTCGAGACCTACGCCCGCCACACCGGCCTGTGGTCCGACAGCATGGCGACGGCCGAGTACGAGCGGGTGCTGGCGTTCGACCTCTCCACCGTCGTGCGCAACATGGCCGGCCCGTCGAACCCGCACGCCCGGGTGGCGACGACCGATCTGGCCGCCAAGGGCATCGCCGCCCCGTGGCGGGACGAGCCGGGCATGATGCCCGACGGCGCGGTGATCATCGCCGCCATCACCAGCTGCACCAACACCAGCAACCCGCGCAACGTGATCGCTGCGGCGCTGCTGGCCCGCAACGCCAACCGGCTGGGGCTGACGCGCAAGCCCTGGGTCAAGAGCTCGCTCGCGCCCGGCTCCAAGGCGGTGACGCTGTACCTGGAAGAAGCCGGCCTGATGCGCGACCTGGAGGCGCTGGGCTTCGGCGTGGTGGCCTACGCCTGCACCTCGTGTAACGGCATGTCGGGCGCGCTGGACCCTGCCATCCAGAAGGAGATCGTCGACCGCGACCTGTACGCGACGGCGGTGCTCTCGGGCAACCGCAACTTCGACGGCCGCATCCACCCGTATGCCAAGCAGGCGTTCCTCGCCTCGCCGCCGCTGGTGGTCGCCTACGCCATCGCCGGCACCATCCGGTTCGACATCGAGAAGGACGTGCTGGCGGTGGTCGACGGCCGGGAGATCCGCCTGAAGGACCTGTGGCCGGAGGATGCGGAGATCGACGCCATCGTCAAGGCCAGCGTCAAGCCCGCGCAGTTCCGCCAGGTCTACGAGCCGATGTTCGCGCTGAAGCTCGATACCGGCGAGCGGGTGAGCCCGCTCTACGACTGGCGTGCCGAATCCACCTACATCCGCCGCCCGCCGTACTGGGAAGGCGCGCTGGCCGGCGCACGCACGCTCACCGGCATGCGGCCGCTGGCGGTGCTGCCCGACAACATCACCACCGACCATCTCTCGCCGTCCAACGCGATCATGCTCGACAGCGCGGCCGGCGAGTACCTGCACAAGATGGGCCTGCCGGAGGAAGACTTCAACTCCTACGCCACCCACCGCGGCGACCACCTGACCGCCCAGCGCGCCACCTTCGCCAACCCCACGCTGAAGAATGAGATGGTGCGCAACCCCGACGGCACGGTGCGCCCCGGCTCGCTGGCCCGGGTCGAGCCCGAGGGCGAGGTCACCCGCATGTGGGAGGCGATCGAGACCTACATGCTCCGCAAGCAGCCGCTGATCATCGTGGCCGGCGCCGACTACGGCCAGGGCTCGTCCCGCGACTGGGCGGCCAAGGGCGTGCGGCTGGCGGGGGTGGAGGCGATCGCGGCCGAAGGCTTCGAGCGCATCCACCGCACCAACCTCATCGGCATGGGCGTGCTGCCCCTGCAGTTCCCGCCCGGTACCACCCGCCACACCCTGGCCCTCGACGGGTCCGAAACCTACGACGTGGCGGGTACCCGCACCCCGCGCGCCACGCTGACCCTGGTGGTGAACCGCAGGAACGGCGAGCGCGTCGACGTGCCGGTGCTGTGCCGGCTCGACACCGCCGAAGAGCTGTCGATCTACGAGGCCGGCGGCGTGCTGCAGCGCTTCGCGCAGGATTTCCTGGCCGCGACCGTGCCACCCGCGGCCGTGCCGACCACCGCCTAGCCGCCAGGAGATCCGCAGATGGCATTCGCTCCCCAGACCAAGATTCCCGCCACCTACATGCGCGGCGGCACCAGCAAGGGCGTGTTCTTCCGCCTGCAGGACCTGCCCGGGGCCGCCCAGGCCCCCGGCCCGGCGCGCGACGCGCTGCTGCTGCGGGTGATCGGCAGCCCCGACCCGTACGGCAAGCAGATCGACGGCATGGGCGCCGCCACGTCGAGCACCAGCAAGACGGTGATCCTTTCGAAGAGCGCCCGGCCCGGCCACGACGTGGACTACCTGTTCGGCCAGGTGTCGATCGACAGCCCCTTCGTGGACTGGAGCGGCAACTGCGGCAACCTCTCGGCCGCGGTGGGGCCATTCGCCATCGCCAACGGGCTGGTCGATGCCGCCCGCGTGCCCCACGACGGCATCGCCACGGTGCGCATCTGGCAGGCCAACATCGGCAAGACCATCGTGTCGCATGTGCCGATCACCGCCGGCGCGGTGCAGGAGACCGGCGATTTCGAACTCGACGGCGTGACCTTTCCGGCGGCCGAGGTGCAGCTGGAATTTCTGGACCCGGCCGACGAAGGCGAAGGCGAGGGCGGCGGCGCGATGTTCCCCACCGGCAACCTGGTCGACACGCTGGAGGTGCCGGGCGTCGGCAGCTTCCAGGCGACGATGATCAACGCCGGCATCCCGACCATCTTCCTGAACGCCGATGCGATCGGCTACACCGGCACCGAACTGCAGGGCGCGATCAACGAGGACCCGAAGGCGCTGGCGATGTTCGAGACGATCCGCGCGCACGGCGCGGTGCGGATGGGCCTGATCGCCGACGTCTCGCAGGCCGCCGCGCGGCAACATACCCCCAAGGTCGCTTTCGTCGCGCCGCCCCGGAGCTACACATCCTCCAGCGGCAAGCCGGTGGCGGCGGGCGAGGTCGATCTGCTGGTGCGGGCCCTGTCGATGGGCAAGCTGCACCACGCGATGATGGGCACCGCCGCGGTCGCCATCGGCACGGCGGCCGCGGTACCGGGCACGCTGGTCAACCTGGCGGCCGGCGGCGGGGCCCGCAGTGCGGTGCGCTTCGGCCATCCGTCGGGCACCCTGCGCGTCGGCGCCGAGGCCACCTGGAGCGCCGGCGCCTGGACGGTGACCAAGGCCCTGATGAGCCGCAGCGCCCGGGTGCTGATGGAGGGCTGGGTCCGCGTGCCCGGCGACGTGATCGCCACCCGCGACGACTCCGCTGCCGAACACTAAAACGAGAAATCCGATATGAGCACCAAGAAACTCCTGCGCCAGCTGGCCGAACAACGCCGCGGGCTGCTGGTCCCCGGCGCCTTCAACGCACTCTCGGCCCGGGTGGTCGAAGACCTGGGCTTCGAGGCGATCTACGTCACCGGCGCCGGCGTGACCAACATGTGGTTCGGCCTGCCCGACCAGGCCTTCATGGGCCTGACCGACATCGCCGACCACACCGCCCGCATCCGCGACACGGTCGAGGTGCCGCTGATCGTCGATGCCGACACCGGCTTCGGCAACGCGCTCAACACCTACCACGCGGTGCGCACCCTGGAGCGTGCCGGTGCCGACTGCATCCAGCTCGAAGACCAGGTCAGCCCCAAGCGCTGCGGCCATTTCTCGGGCAAGGAAGTGATCAGCACCGACGAGATGCTCGGCAAGATCAAGGCCGCCGTCGATGCGCGGCGCGACCCCGACCTGCTCGTCATGGCCCGCACCGATGCCTGCGCCACCCAGGGCTTCGAGGCGGCGGTGGAGCGGGCGCAGAAATTCAGCGAGGCGGGCGCCGACATCCTGTTCGTCGAGGCCGTCACCACCGCCGAAGAAATCCGCGCGCTGCCGCAGCGGCTCGACCGGCCGCAGTTGATGAACATGGTGATCGGCGGCAAGACGCCGATCTTCGGCGCCGACGAGCTGGCCGGCCTGGGCTACGGCCTGGTGCTGTATGCCAACGCCGCGCTGCAGGGTGCGGTGGCCGGCATGCAGAAGGCGCTGACGGTGCTGCGCGACACCCGCCGCATCGACGAAGACCCGGCGCTGGTCACCCCGTTCGCCGAGCGCCAGCGTCTCGTGCGCAAGCCCGAGTGGGACGCGATGGAGAAGAAGTACCAGTAAGCGCCGCTCCCGGTCCTGTCGGCCGTGAGCGGGCAGGGCGCCGGTATCGGATACTCGCCGGATGAAACGACGCCAGCACCTTCTTCTCGTCGCAGCCGGCGCTGCGACCGCCCTCGCGCATTCCTTCGCCCAGGCCCAGGCCGCCTGGCCTTCCAAGCCGATCCGGCTGGTGGTGCCGTTCCCCGCCGCGGGCGCGACCGACCTGTTCGCCCGTACCCTGGCCCAGAAACTGGGCGAGGTGCTGGGCGTGTCGGTCATCATCGACAACAAGCCCGGTGCCGGCGGTGCCATCGGTGCCGATGCGGGCGCCAAGGCCGCGCCCGACGGCTATACGCTGCTGCTGACCACCTCCAGCACCCACGCCATCGGCCCGGCGATCAACCCCCGGCTGCCCTACGACACGGTGCGCGACTTCACGCCCATCGCCCACGTCGGCAATGCGCCCAGCATCATGCTGGTGCCCCACGATTCGCCGGCCCGGACGGTGCAGCAGTGGATCGATTACGCCAAGCGCAACCCCGGCAAGCTCAACTACGGCTCCAGCGGCACCGGCACCATCGTCCACCTGACGGCCGAGTTGTTCAAAACGCAGGCCGGCGTCTTCGTGACGCATATTCCCTACAAGGGCACGGCCCTGGCGATGCCCGACCTGATCAGCGGCAAGCTCGACGTGATCTTCGATTCGCTGCCCACCGGCCTGCCGTTCGTGCGCGACGGCCGGCTGCGTGCGCTGGCGGTCACTTCGCAGAAGCGCAGCCCGCTGGCACCCGACCTGCCGCCGGTGGCCGACGTGCTGCCGGGTTTCGAGTCCAACACCTGGTTCGGCATCTACGGCCCGCGCGGGCTGCCGGCCGATCTGGTCGCCAAGGTCAACGCCGCCGCCAACCAGGCGCTGGCCGATGCGGCCACCCGTGACAAGCTCGCCCGGCTGGGTATCGAGCCGGTGCAGTCGACGCCGGCGCAGTTCGGGCAGATGGTGGCTGCGGATGCGGCCAAGTGGAAGAAGATCATCGTGGATCGGAAGATCACGGCCGACTGATCGTTTGTAAGGTCAAATGTGGCTGAGGCCGGCGGTGGGTGCTGGCTTCTAGCTATTTAATTGATAGCGCTTATTGTTTTTTGAACTGCGGGTGGTGTGGGCGGTTCGTGCGTGGGTGGCGCTTTGGCCGTGATCGCCGGGTAACCTCCTCCGCGAATGTCCCCCGCCTTCGGCTCCTCCTTTATTTCGCTGCGGAGGTCACCCGACACTCCCGGCCCTGGAAGCGTCGCGTCGTGCGGGTCAGATCAGTCGCAGGCTCCGAAAGTGGGCGTTGCGTCTTCGTCGATCTATGGCGAAGGAAGCCGTGCCCATCGCTGGCGGCCCGCTTCATCCGCGTCGATCAAGCACCCGAAAGGGATCGTGACGATGGCGTGCTCTGCGCAGCCCGTCGCGGGGGACATTCGCGGAGCAGAGTACGCCGTCGGCGCGAGCCCGGACAACACCCACCGCCGTCCACCACCCCCGTCCGCACACACCAAACAGATCAGCCAGCCCCGACCGCATCTCCCACCCCCCATTCCCCCACCAACTGCGGATTGCGCGCCAGCACCTGCCGCGTCAGCACATGCGCGCCGATGCGCCGCAACAGCGTGGCCTGCTGCTGGCGCGTCACCGACGCCGCCCGGATCAGCGCGGGCCAGCTCTTCGCAGCGGCCAGTACCGTCTGCCGCACCACCGCACTGGCGGGGCCGGGCACCAGTCCCAGGGCGCGACAGAACTCGCGCACGGCCACCGGCGACAGCAGCGACTGGGTCGCGGCGCCGGGTGCTTCCAGCGCAGGCGGCAGCAGCCGCAGCGCGTGGCCGGAGCGCACGCCGTAGAGGCACAGCGCCACCACGTCGTAGGCGGGCGAGAGTTCGGCGGTGCGGCCGTCGCGGTAGATCAGGCCGATGTTCTTGAGGTGGGCGTCGGCATTGCCGAGCAATTCGTTGACCGTCAGGCGGCGCAGCAGCTCGTGCACCGCCGGTTCGCCGCAGGCCGGCAGATGGAGCAGCACGGCGGCGATCTCGGCGTAGCTGCGGCTGTATTTTTCTTCGGGCGGCACGCCCAGCACCTGGGCGAAGTCCTCGCACATGATCCGGCCCTGCGGGGAGCGGTCGAAGCGCTGCACCGCCAGGAAGCGTTGCCGGCCTTCGTCGCCCAGGTCGTAGCGGTGGGGCTCCAGCAGCGACGCGAGCGGCTCCAGCGAATGGGCGCAGGTGTGCACGCCGGCGGACTCGGCCATCGAGAGCGAAAGATGCTCGACCTCCGGCATCCGCGGATAGCCCACGGCGGGCAGCTTGGCGATGATGTGGGTGTCGGCCGGCTGCGCGCCGCCGTGCTCCGAGAGCCGGGTGCGGCCCACGTAGCGGCCGGTGGCGTCGCGCAGCACCGACAGCTTGGGCTGCACGCCCGAGAGCGACACTGCGTCCTGCGTGGGCGCCGCGCCGACTGACAGCTCCAGCGCGTCCTGGTCCTGCGTGACCAGGTGCTGCAGCGTGCCGCGGTCGATGTCCTCCCAGCGGGCGGTCACCGCGCCGGGCAGATCCAGGCCGCAGGCGGCCAGCATCCGGAAATGGTCCTTCGGGTCGCAGCCGGCCTGCTGCGCCACGTGGTCGCGGAAGATGCCCTCGGGCAGCAGGTTCTGGAAGAAGGGCGGCAACTGGGGGTCGCCGCCGCGGCCGGTCACGCCGTTGAAGCGGGCGTCGAGCACGTTCAGCAGCAGGGCGCGCTGCTGCTCGGGCCGGTCGGCGACGAAGGCCTGGCCCAGCAGGTCGACGGTGCCCGGCGCGGCGGCGGCATAGGCGTCGTCGGCGACGAAGCGGATCACCGGCGCCGCGCCTTCGGCCGCGTAGCGGAACAGGATGCCGACGCGGGTGTCGCGCACCCGGATCACGAGCACGTCGACGTTCATGGCCGGCCCTTGCCACGGGTGCGCCGGCGGGCCGACGGTGCGGCGGCATCGCCCGGCGGTGGCCGCAGGCGGGCCAGTGCCGCGGCGACGGCGCTGGCGGGTGCACCCTCGTGGGGGGGGATCGCCGGGGAGGTGGTGGTCGTGCCGACCGGCATGGCAGCGCTGAGTGCGGCGGGTACCAAGGCCACCTCCAGCCCCAGCGCATGGGCCAGTGCCAGCAGGCTGGAGACGCGGAAATCCGCGCGTCCCTCCAGGATCTTCTGCAGCGACTGGTAGGAGAGGCCGGTGGTCTGTACCAGGTCGCCCCGGGTCCGCGCCTGGGCGATGCGCTGTCGTTCCAGCGTGTCGGCAAGCGTGGCGGCACTGTTGACGGCGGTCATTTTGTACAAGCAAAGTTTGAATTCTTAGATTATTCAAACTTTGCTTGTAATGCAAGCGATTTTATGGCCGGCAGTCGCGACGGACGACGCAAATTCGCACGCCTTACAGCAACACGATGTCTTTCAGGCTGAGGAAGCACGTCTCCCGCACCACGCCCACGAAATCCCCCATGTAGGGCCGCGCCGCCGCGGCCCGGGTCGTCGCCGCGAACAGCCGGCCGGTCAGCCCCTTCGGCCCGATCGGCCGGTCTTTCACATAGCCCCGGTCGAGGTAGCCCTGCACCGCCCAGACCGGCAGGGTCGCCACGCCGCGGCCACTGGCGACCAGCTGCAGCATCGCGATCGTCAGCTCGGTGGTGCGGCGCAAGGGCTGCACGCCGGCCGGGGCCAGCACCTGGCGCACCACGTCGAGCATCTCGTCGGGCACCGGATAGGTGATCAGCGTCTGGTCGGCGAAATCCTGGGCCGACAGCCAGGGCCGGGCCGCCAGCGGATGCGCATGGGCCACCAGCGCCCGGATCTCGAAGCTGAACAGCGGGTGGAACGCGATCGCGGCGGTGTCGTCCTCGTCCGGCTCCGAAACGACGGCCAGGTCGGCGCGGTTCTGGTGCAGCAGGGCGACCGGGTCGGGATGGAAGCCCGAGACGATGTCCATCTCGATCTCGGGCCAGCGCTGGCGGAACGCGTCCATCGCCGGCATCAGCCAGTCGAAGCAGGTGTGGCATTCGACCGCGATCCGCAACTGCCCGGCCTGGCCCTGCACCAGCCGCGCGACATCGCGCTCGGCGTCTTCCACCTGCGGCAGCAGCGCGTCGGCCAAGGCCAGCAGCCGCAGCCCGGCAGCACTGAATTGCGGCGGGACCGACTTGCGCTCGAACAACGGGGTGCCGTAGCGGTCTTCCAGCAGCTTCACCTGGTGAGAAAGGGCGGATTGGGTCAGATTGAGCAACTGCGCCGCACGCACCAGGCTGCCGGCGTCGCGCAGTGCGGCCAGGGTGCGCAGATGGCGCACTTCGAGAATGGATGGGCTCATTAGTAATTTTCAAGTTAAACGGCAAAACATTTCGTTTGAATAATAAACGCCGTGGCAGGACCATCGGCACCCTGTTCCACCACCGGCCACGGCACTGACATGACCCGCACCTCCGTCCAGATCCATACCCTCGGTTTTCCGCGCATGGGCGCCCAGCGCGAGCTGAAGTTCGCCCTCGAGCGCCACTGGCGCGGCGAAACCGACGCCACCGCGCTGGAGGCCGCCGCCGCCAGCCTGCGCGAGCGCCACTGGGAGCTGCAGCGCGCGGCGGGGCTCGATCTGGTCACCGTCGGCGACTTCGCGCTGTACGACCATGTGGCGCACCACATCCAGCTGCTGGGCTGCGAGCCGGCGCGCTTCGGTTTCGATGGGCAAGAGCCCGAGATCGCCCGCTATTTCGCGATGGCCCGCGGCGTCGCCGCCAGTGGCGCGCACAGCGATGCCGGCTGCAGCCACGGCCCGGCCGCCGAGGGCCGTCCCGCGCTGGAGATGACCAAGTGGTTCGACACCAACTACCACTACCTGGTGCCCGAATTCACCGCCGCCACCCGGTTCCGGCTGGCGTCCGAGCGGCTGTTCGACGAGGTCGCCCAGGCGCGGCGGGCCGGGCATGCGGTGAAGGCCGTGCTGCTCGGGCCGCTGTCGTTCCTGTGGCTGGGCAAGGAGAAGGAAGAAGGCTTCGACCGCCTCGGCCTGCTCGACCAGCTGCTGCCGGTCTACGAGGACATCCTGGCGCGGTTGACGCTGCTGGGCGTGGACTGGGTCCAGCTCGACGAGCCGATCCTGGGCCTCGATCTGCCCGATGCCTGGCGCCATGCCTTCGAGCCCGCCTACTGGCAGCTGGCACGCAGCGGGCCCCAGCTGCTGCTGGCGACCTACTTCTCGCCGTTGAAGGAAAACCTGCGCCTGGCCTGCCAGCTGCCGATCGCCGGCCTGCACGTGGACGCGGTGCGGGCGGCCGACGAGCTGACCGGCATCGCCGACTGGCTGCCGGCGCACAAGGTGCTGTCGGTGGGCATCGTGGACGGCCGCAACGTCTGGCGCACCGACCTCGACGCCGCGCTGAAGCGGCTGGCGCCGGTCGCCGCCAAGCACCAGGGGCCGCTGTGGCTGGCGCCGTCGTGCTCGCTGCTGCACGTGCCCTTCGGGCTGGCGGGCGAATCGGCGCTCGACCCCGAGGTCAAGTCCTGGCTGGCCTTCGCGGTGGAAAAGCTCGACGAGCTGGCCACCCTGCGCGCAGCGCTCGAAGGCCGCACCGCGGATGCGCGGCCGGCGCTGGAGGCCGCACGCGAGGCCCTGGCCAGCCGCCGTGCCAGCCCGCGGGTGCACCGCGCCGACGTGGCCTTGCGGCTGGCCCGAAGCGCCGAGGGCGACGACCGCCGCGCCTCGGATTTCACCGTGCGCCAGGCCCTCCAGCGTGCCCGCTTCCAATTGCCGCCGCTGCCCACCACCACCATCGGCTCCTTCCCCCAGACGGCCGAGATCCGCGCCGCCCGTGCCGCCTTCAAACGCGGCGCGCTGGACGCCGCCGGCTACAAGGCTGCGATGGAAGCCGAGATCACCTTGGCCGTCCGCAAGCAGGAGGCCCTGGGCATCGACGTGCTGGTGCACGGCGAGGCCGAGCGCAACGACATGGTCGAGTATTTCGGCGAACGCCTCGACGGCTTCGTCTTCACCGCCAACGGTTGGGTGCAAAGCTACGGCTCACGCTGCGTCAAGCCGCCGATCCTCTTCGGCGACGTGGCACGGCCCACGCCGATGACGGTCGACTGGGCCTGCTATGCCCAGGGCCTGACCGCGCTTCCTATGAAGGGCATGCTCACCGGTCCGATCACCATCCTGCAGTGGTCCTTCGTGCGAGACGACCAGCCGCGCGCCACCACCACCGAGCAGATCGCATGGGCCATCCGCGACGAGGTGGTCGACCTGGAACATGCGGGCATCGGCATCATCCAGATCGACGAGCCCGCGATCCGCGAAGGCCTGCCGCTGCGCCGCGCGGGCTGGAAACCCTACCTGGCCTGGGCGACCCGCGCCTTTCGCATCAGCGCCAGCGGCGTGCGCGACGACACGCAGATCCACACCCACATGTGCTACAGCGAGTTCAACGACATCCTCCCCGAAATCGCGGCGATGGACGCCGATGTGATCACCATCGAAACCAGCCGCTCGGGTATGGAGCTGCTGAGGGGCTTCGGCGACTTCTGCTATCCCAACGAGATCGGCCCCGGCGTCTACGACATCCATTCGCCCCGCGTGCCGGCGGTCGAAGAGATGCTGCATCTGCTGCGCAAGGCGGCGCAGGTCGTGCCGCCGGAGCAGCTGTGGATCAACCCCGATTGCGGGCTGAAGACGCGCGGCTGGGTGGAGACCGAGGCGGCGCTGGCACACATGGTGGAGGCCGCGCGCCGCTTGCGGAAAGAACTGTCCGAAGCCCGGGCGCCTCGGCCGAAGGTCGCGGCGGTTGCTGTCTGAACCCGTTGCGCCGCTGATCGGGCCGGGCGCGAGGGTGCTTGTCCACCCCCGGCTCGACGCGCGCCAACAGTGAGCGGACGTCCTCCATCGGTACAAACGGAGAAGATTTTGACTTCAAGCAAAAACATCATCGCGGCCGACGGGTACGACCAAGATGCTCGCATCGATTCGATCCTGTCCATGATGACCGAAGACGGTTTCGGTGAATTGAAAACTGTGCTACAGAAACGTTTTGGACTGGAGTACGACGAGGTGAGCGCGCATCCCCACCATATAAAAACGACCATCAGAGGGAAGCGGATCGTATTCGCGCAGGGCGTATCGCCGGCATCCCGTGCTTTCATGGTTCTGCACAGCCTGGGGCATTACTACTTCATCTGTGAAGCTAGACGCAAAAATATCGAGCGTTATGCCTACATTTACGATCTACGCGGCGTCCAGTCGGCCCTTCATTACTATGAGACGGAGGGTCAGCCGAGTGGACTGGAGCAGCCGCCCGAAATGACGGATCAAAGACGAAAAGACCGTGTGTCGTTCGAAGTGGGAGCCAATAATTTTGCCATCTCCCTTCTTCGGACAATCGGGTTCGAAAAGGGGATCGACGTCATGGAAAAATACGCGTCCGGCGACATCCATTACATCGTGGACGTGTCGCGCGGTGGGAAGTCGGCAATCGTCCGGTCGGACAGGGACTACATTCGGAAATATGTATCTGCCGACCTGGCCGTCGATCCTGCCGATGTCGAGGACGACGGCGTATACGACGCGGAGGTTTTCGATATTGATTCCATCGACTGGACCTATATCGAAGACATCAAGCTGGAAATCCATTTCTTCTAACGATCGGAAGGTGGGCCATGTCCGCTGACGTCATAGACAAAACCGAACCCAGGCCGTCGCGCGAGGACGCGGAGGACGCGGTCAGGACCTTGCTGCGCTGGGCAGGGGAAGATCCCCGTCGCGAGGGCCTGCTGGGTACACCGGACAGGGTGGTGCGCTCCTACGGAGAATTCTTCTCTGGCTACGCGATCGACGCGAGGGACATACTGGCCCGTACTTTCGAAGAGACAGAAGGATATGACGAGATCGTCGCGTTGCGCGACGTCCGCTTCGAAAGCCATTGCGAGCACCATATGGTCCCGATCATCGGCACGGTGCATCTGGCCTATTTGCCGGATCGGCGGGTTGTCGGCATCTCCAAGCTGGTCAGGCTTATCGAGGTGTATTCCCGCCGCTTCACGATCCAGGAGAAGATGACAGCCCAGATCGCCGACGTCATCCAGGATGTGTTGCAACCCCACGGCGTGGCCGTTCTGGTCCAGGCGTCGCATCAATGCATGACGACCAGAGGCGTGCACAAGCCGGGTGTCGCCATGGTCACCAGCCGAATGACCGGCGTTTTTCGGGAAGATCAGAAGAAGAAAATGGACTTCTTTTCGATGATCGGTGTTCGACGCAGCGAAGACCTGACGGGCATCTGAGACCTTACCCGCCGATGCACCGTAAACAACTCGCGGCACTGTTCAGTTGCCTGTTTCTCATCGGCTCCGCAGAAGTCGTCGCCGGCCCCATGATGGCGTTCATGGGGCCGCATTTTGGGGTGGCACCCGCGAAGATCGCCTATCTGCCCGCCGCTTATGGCCTGGCGTACGCCGTGGTCGCGCTGCTCGCGGGTCCGTTCTCGGACCGGTTCGGTCGCAGGCGGCCCTTGCAGGCGGGGTTGTGCGGCTTTGCCCTTTTCGGCGCGCTGGTGCCATCTGCGCCCCACCTCACGGCGGCCGTCGCACTGTCGGCCCTGACCGGCGTCTGCGCCGCCATCATCCAGCCCAATGCGCTGTCCCTGGTGGGCGACGAGGCGCCCGCCGACCAGGTGGGGCGCTTGATCGGGCGGGTCTTCATCGGGCTGATGCTGGCCTTCGTCCTGACGCCCGCCATGGCGGGATGGCTGGCCGATACGGCGGGCTGGCAAAGTGCCTATTACCTTTTGTCGGGCGCGGCGGTGGTCGTGCTGTGGCGTGTCTCGGCCGTGTTTCCGCAGCGGGTCCGCAGTGCACGCACGGCGGCCCTGGCCTTCGGGGCCGCGCACCGCCATGCGCTGTCGGTACCCGGTGCCGTGCTGCGGCTCTCGGCGAGTTACCTGTGGCTGGGCTGGGTGGCGGGATTCGGCGCGGTGGTGGCCGCAGTGTGCGCCCGCAAGCTGGCCCTGTCGCCCACCGATGCGGGCCTCCTGGCCGGTTTCTACGGGG
The DNA here is from genome assembly GCA_042867185.1 of Sphingomonas sp. NCPPB 2930. GTDB lineage: Bacteria > Pseudomonadota > Gammaproteobacteria > Burkholderiales > Burkholderiaceae_C > Xylophilus. The sequence goes on from JBHZQV010000006.1 coordinate 52,458, forward strand.
CGGCCGTCATCGCAGGCAATATGTCCAACGCCCGCCTGCATCGGCTGCTCGGCGACCGCGCGCTGCCGCTGATGGCACTGGTGTCGGCCGCGGGCATCCTGGCCTTCCTGCTGCCCCTCGATGCGATGGTGCCCCTGGCGCTGGCCGGCTTCCCCTGGGCGTTCGGCTACGGCTGTGCCGGGCCGCTCCACCATGCCCGGCTGAGCGCCCTGTCGGACCGGTACCGGGGCACCATCAACTCCTACCATGCCAGCCTGTTGAACCTGGGCATCTTCTCGGTGTCGTTCACCATGGGGCAGCTGGCATCGGCTGCGGCCCTGCCGGTTTTCTACCTGGTCGTATCAGGCGTGGGCATCCTGGGCGCGCTTTTGCTGTGCTGTCGTCGGCCAGGCCCGGTTAGCGTGGATCCTCTGCCGGTGGACGGACGCCGCCCCTAGCAGGCGGGAGAAACTCGCACCGGAGGGCCACCCCGATTGCGCGGGGCGGCAGGGGCGGTTCCAGGCCCGCAGAGCGGGCCTTTATCATTCGCCCCACGCCGCCGGCCGCAGTGCGGACCCGGCGGCCGCGACATTTCCACGCAACTGCCCTCCCGTGCGCCTCAACTCCATCAAGCTCTCCGGCTTCAAATCGTTCGCCGACCCCACCAACTTTCTGCTGCCCGGGCAATTGGTCGGCGTGGTGGGGCCGAACGGCTGCGGCAAGTCCAACATCATGGACGCGGTGCGGTGGGTGCTGGGGGAGTCGAAGGCCAGCGAGCTGCGCGGCGAGTCGATGCAGGACGTGATCTTCAGCGGCACGACCACCCGCAAGGCCTCGAGCCGGGCCAGCGTGGAACTGGTGTTCGAGAACAACGACCACCGCGCCGGCGGTGCCTGGAGCCGGTTCACCGAGATCGCGGTCAAGCGGGTGCTGACCCGCGACGGCACCAGCAGCTACTACATCAACAACCAGCCGGTGCGCCGGCGCGACGTGCAGGACGTGTTCCTCGGCACCGGCCTGGGGCCGCGGGCCTACGCGATCATCGGCCAGGGCACGATCAGCCGGATCATCGAATCGCGTCCCGAGGAACTGAGGCTGTTCCTGGAGGAGGCCGCCGGCGTCTCCAAGTACAAGGAGCGCCGCCGCGAGACCGAGCACCGCCTCTCCGACACCCGCGAGAACCTGACCCGGGTCGAGGACATCCTGCGCGAGCTCAACGGCAACCTCGAAAAACTCGAGAAGCAGGCCGAGGTGGCGCAGAAGTACAACGCGCTGCTGGGCGACACTACGCTCAAGCAGCACCAGCTCTGGTTCCTGAAGCGCAGCGAGAGCGAGGCCGACCAGGCCAAGGTGCGCGCCGACGGGCTGCAGGCCGTCAACGACCTGGAGTCGCGCACCGCCGACCTGCGCCACATCGAGACCGAGCTGGAGACCATCCGCCAGGCGCACTACGCCGCCGGCGACCAGGTCAACCAGTCGCAGGGCCGGCTGTACGAGGCGAGCGCCGAAGTCGGCCGGCTGGAGGCCGAGATCCGCTTCGTCGTCGAGGGCCGCCAGCGGGTCGAACAGCGGCTGGCCACGCTCAAAGAGCAGGTCGGCCAGTGGGCCACACGGCAGGACGACGCCCAGGCCGAGCTGGAAACCCTGGCCGAGCAGGGCGAGGACGCCGAGGAAAAAGCCGAGCTGCTGGCCGCCCAGGTGGAAGAGCAGGCACTGCAGTTGCCCGACCTGGAAGACGCCCTGCGCCAGGCGCAGCAGAAGGCCAGCGAGCAGCGGGCCACCGTCACCCAGGTGCAGCAGCAGATCCAGGTGCTGGCCGCCGAGCAGCGCAACGTGGAAGAGCAATCGCGCCAGCTCGAACAGCGGCGCGAACGGCTGTCGGCCGACCGCAATGCGCTGGCGGCGCCCGACGAGGCGCGGCTGGCCAACCTGCGCGCGCAGCTGGAGGAATCGCAGGAAGCCGCGGAGGAAGCCGGCGCCCGGCTGCACGAACTGCAGGAATCGCTGCCCCAACTCGACGACGAACGGCGCGGCCGCCAGCAGGCGGTCAATGCCGAAAGCGCGCGGCAGGCCGATCTCTCGGCCCGGATGGAGGCGCTGAAAGCGCTGCAGGAAAAGGTCAAGACCGACGGCAAATTGCAGCCCTGGCTCGCCAGGCACGGCCTGGACGGCGTGCAGGCGCTCTGGAACCGGCTGCAGGTGGAGCCGGGCTGGGAAAACGCGCTGGAAGCCGCGCTGCGCGAGCGCCTGGGCGCGCTGGAAGTCGGCCGGCTTGACCTGGTGCGCGCCTTCGCATCCGACGCGCCGCCGGCCAAGCTGGCGTTCTACAGCCCGCCCGCGGCCGGTGTGCCCGAGGGCGACGCGGCCCTGCCACGCCTGGTCGACCGCCTGCAGCTCCACGACGCCGGCCAGCGGGCGCTGCTGGCCGACTGGCTGCACGGACGCTACACCGCCGCCAGCCTGGACGAGGCGCTGGCCGCCCGGTCGCAGCTGCGGCCCGGCGAAGCGATCCACGTGCCCGAAGGCCATGCGGTGACGGCGCACGGCGTCGATTTCTACGCCCAGGATTCCGAGCAGGCCGGCCTGCTGGCCCGCGCCCAGGACATCGACAACCTGGAGAAGCAACTGCGCGCCCAGGCCCTGATCGGCGAAGAGGCCCGCTCGGCCCTGGTCCGCGCGGAGGCCGGCTATGCCGACGCCTCGCAGCGCCTGGTCGCCGCCCGCCGCGACGCGACCGAGGCCCAGAGCCGCGCCCACGAACTGCAGGTCGAGACCCTGCGCCTGGGCCAGCTGGCCGAACAGGCCCGCGCCCGCGGCGAGCAGATCGCCGCCGACATGGACGAGGTGGTGGCCCTGCTGGACGACCTGCAGGAGCGCCGGGTGACCGCCGAAGCCCGCTTCGAGGAACTCGACATGCAACTGGCCGACAGCCAGGAGCGGCATGCGCAACTGGACGAACGGGTCATCGAGGCCGAGCGGCGGGTCCACGAATCGCGCGAGCAGCAGCGCAGCCTGGAGCGCCAGGCGCAGGAGGCCACCTTCGCCCGCCGCAGCCTGGAATCGCGCCGTGCCGAGCTGGGCCGCGCCATCGACACGGCCGCGCAGCAGGCCGGATCGCTGGCGTCGGAGGAAGCGCGTGCCACCGAAGAACTGGCGCGGCTGTCGGATGCGGCCGCGCAGGGCGGGCTGCAGGCCGCGCTCGAGCTGAAGGCCGGCCGCGAGGCCGCCCTGGGCGCGGCCCGCAGCGAGTACGACGACCTGACCACCAAGCTGCGCGCCAGCGACGAGCGCCGGCTGCAGCTGGAGCGGGCGCTCGATCCGCTGCGCCAGCGCATCACCGAATTCCAGCTCAAGGAGCAGGCCGCGCGCCTGGGCCTGGAGCAGTACGACGCGCTGCTGACCGACGCGCAGGCCGACCTGGAGGCGGTGGCGCAGTCGATCGCCGCCGGCAACGTGCGCATGGCCGGCCTGCAGGGCGAGATCGACCGTGGCAACCGCGAGATCGCGGCGCTGGGCGCGGTCAACCTGGCCGCGCTGGAAGAGCTGGGCACCGCCCGCGAACGCAAGACCTTCCTGGACGCGCAGACCGCCGACCTGGTCGAAGCGATGACCACGCTGGAGGACGCGATCCGCAAGATCGACGCCGAGACGCGCGAGCTGCTGGTCGGCACCTTCAACACCGTCAACGGGCATTTCGGGCGGATGTTCCCCGAGCTGTTCGGCGGCGGCAACGCCAAGCTGATGATGACCGGCGAAGAGGTGCTCGATGCCGGCGTGCAGGTGATGGCCCAGCCGCCCGGCAAGAAGAACCAGACGATCCACCTGCTCTCGGGCGGCGAAAAGGCGCTGACGGCGATCGCGCTGGTCTTCGCGATCTTCCAGCTCAACCCCGCGCCGTTCTGCCTGCTGGACGAGGTGGACGCGCCGCTGGACGACGCCAACACCGAGCGGTATGCCAAGCTGGTGGCGGCGATGAGCAAAGAGACACAGTTCCTCTTCATCAGCCACAACAAAATCGCCATGGAGATGGCCGAGCAGCTGATCGGGGTGACGATGCAGGAGCAGGGCGTATCGCGGATCGTGGCGGTGGACATGGAGTCCGCCTTGTCCATGGCAAGTGATTAGATCGCCCCCAGGCTTCGCACTGCGTGTCTTCGCCTCCCCCCTTCCGGGGGCAACGCTGGCGGGCCGGCGGAGCCGGACCCACGGCGTTCTGAGGCGGTCGGCTTCGCTGCGCTGGCCTCCTGGGATCATGGGCTGCCGAACTTTGTGTGAACACTGAAAATTAGAATGACGACCTTTCGCATCCCTAAGGACTTCCGACCATGAGCACCTTGCAGATCAGCCTGGCGATGGCCGGGGGCGTGGTGCTGGCGGCCATCGTGGCCCACAGCGCCTGGACGTCCCGGCGCAACGCGCCGAAGCAGGCCGAGCCGACGGTTCCCGCCGCCTCCGACGGCAGCGCTCCGGCGGAGCCGGGCGAGCGGCAGGAACCGGCGTTCGACGGTGCCGACCTGGCCGCAGTGGGCGAGGGCGGCGATCCGGCGCTGGGCACCTTGCCGAACCTGCCCTTGCCCGAGAAGAAGCCGGGCCTCGATCCGCTGATCGACGTGATCGCGCCTTTGGCGCTGGAAGGCGTTGCATCGGGCGATGCGGCGCTGGCCGCCACGCCCACCACCCGCCGCGTCGGCAGCAAGCCTTTCGCGATCGAAGGCCTCAACGACGCGACCGGCCAGTGGGAAAAGCCGGTGGCGGGCCAGCGCTACCGGGCCTTCCAGGCCGGCGTGCAGCTGGCCAACCGCACCGGCGCGCTCAACGACATCGAGTTCTCCGAGTTCGTCATGAAGACGCAGGGCTTCGCCGACGCGCTCAATGCCGCGCCCGATTTCCCCGAAATGCGCGACGAGGTGGCCCGCGCCCGCGAACTGGACCAGTTCGCCAGCGACCACGATGCCCAGCTCGCCTTCGTGCTGCGCGCCCGCGCCGCCGCCTGGAGCCCCGGCTACGTGCAGCAGAACGCGGCCCGCCTGGGTTTCGTGCCCGGCGTGATCCCGGGCCGGATGGCCTTGCACGCGATGTCCGGTGCCGGCCTGCCGCCGGTCCTGACCCTGGCTTTCGACACCCAGGCCGCGCTGGCCGAAGACCCGGCCCAGTCGGCGATCCGCGAGGTGCAGCTGAGCCTGGACGTCGCCCAGGTCTACCGCCAGGAGCAGCCCTTCACCCGGCTGCGCGAAGCCGCCGCCGCCCTGGCCCAGGCCATGGACGGCATCGTCACCGACCAGAACGGCCAGCCGCTGCGGGAAGACGCGATGGACGGCATCGGTGCCGACCTGGAAAAGCTCTACGACACGCTCGACGGGCGCGACCTGTCGGCCGGCTCGGTGCAGGCGCGCCGGCTGTTCGGTTGAGCGGGCGGTGGCGTCCCGCGCAGGGCCTGCGAAGGCCGAAACCGATATTTCGGAACCGAAAGTGCCCGTAGCCGGCGCGGACGGCCGACCTTCTGCTATCGAAATAGAAGCATTGCGGGCGCAGCTCGACACCTGGGCGCACCGGTACTACGTGCTCGACGCGCCGGCGGTGCCCGACGCCGAGTACGACCGGGTGTTCCAGGCGCTCCAGGCCCTGGAAACCGCCCATCCCGACCTCGTGACGCCCGATTCGCCGACGCAGCGGGTCGGCGGTGCGCCTCTGGGCGCCTTCGCCTCGGTGCGGCATGCGGTGCCGATGCTCAGCATCCGCACCGAAACCGACACCGAAGCCACCGGCGCCGCCGCCTTCGACACCCGCATCCGCAAGGAGCTGGGCCTGAAGGAGGGCGACCCGCCCGTCGCCTACATGGCCGAGCTGAAGTTCGACGGGCTGGCGATGAACCTGCGCTACGAAGACCGCAGGCTGGTGCGGGCCACCACCCGGGGCGACGGCGAGACCGGCGAAGAGGTGACGCAGAACATCCGCACGATGCGCCAGATCCCGCTGCGGCTGCCCGCCGGCGCGCCCGCGGTGCTGGAGGTGCGCGGCGAGGTCTACATGCGCCGTCCCGATTTCGAAAAACTCAACGAGCGGCAGCGGGAGGCCGGCGACAAGACCTTCGTCAACCCGCGCAACGCCGCCGCCGGCGCGGTGCGCCAGCTGGATCCGGGCATCGCCGCCAAGCGGCCGCTCTCGTTCTTCGCCTACGGCTGGGGCGAGGTGCAGGACTGGCCCGACCAGCCGACGACCCAGGACGGCGTGCTGTCGGCCTTCGCCGGCTTCGGCTTTCCGGTGGACCAGCACCGCGCGGTGGTCGAGGGGGCCGAGGGCCTGGCCGCGTTCCACCAGAAGATCGGCGCGCTGCGCGACACGCTGCCCTTCGACATCGACGGCGTGGTCTACAAGGTCGATGCGCTGGCGCTGCAGCAGCGGCTGGGGTTCGTCAGCCGCGAGCCGCGCTGGGCGGTCGCGCACAAGTACCCGGCGCAGGAGCAGCTGACCACCGTCGTCGACATCGACGTGCAGGTCGGCCGCACCGGCAAGTTGACGCCGGTGGCGCGCCTTGCGCCGGTCTTCGTCGGCGGGGTGACGGTCACCAACGCCACGCTGCACAACCTGTTCGAGCTGCGCCGCAAGGGCGTGCGGGTGGGCGACACGGCCATCGTGCGCCGCGCGGGCGACGTGATTCCCGAGGTGGTGGGCACGGTGGCGACGGTGCGGCCGCGCCGGCCCTACGTGCCCAACTTCCACATGCCGCTGCAATGCCCGGTGTGCGGCAGCGACGTGGTGCGCGAGCCCGGCGAAGTCAACCACCGCTGCTCGGGCGGGCTGTTTTGCGCGGCCCAGCGCAAAGAGGCGATCCTGCATTTCGCCCAGCGGCGCGCGATGGATGTCGAGGGCCTGGGCGACAAACTGGTCGACCAGCTGGTGGAGAGCGGCACCATCCGCGTGCTGCCCGACCTCTACAAGCTCGGGCTGACCACCCTGGCCGCGCTCGACCGGATGGCCGACAAATCGGCGCAGAACGTGGTCGAGGCGCTGGAGACATCCAAGAGCACCACGCTGCCGCGTTTCCTGTTCGGCCTGGGCATCCGCCATATCGGCGAAGCGACGGCCAAGGACCTGGCGCGCCATTTCGGCAGTCTCGACGCGATCATGGACGCATCGGTGGAGCAACTGCTGGAAGTCCACGATGTGGGCCCGATCGTCGCCCTGGCGTTGCGCACCTTCTTCGACCAGCCGCACAACCGCGAGGTGGTCGAGCAACTGCGCGCCTGCGGCATCCACTGGCCCGAAGGCCCGCCGGCCGAGCGCACCACCCTGCCGCTGGCGGGCAAGACCTTCGTGCTGACCGGTACGCTGCCGACGCTGTCGCGGGAAGACGCCAAGGCGCTGCTGGAAGCCGCCGGCGCCAAGGTGGCCGGGTCGGTCAGCAAGAAGACCGACTATGTGGTGGCCGGCGCGGAAGCCGGCAGCAAGTTGGAAAAAGCCGAGGCATTGGGGGTGGCGGTGCTGGACGAGGCGGGCATGCAGGCACTGCTGGCCGCGGCTGTGTGACCATCCGCGCGGCGGCCGACCTTACGCATCTTTACCCGGGAGATACCGGGAGGCCTGTACCCCGACGGGGCGTGGCGCGTTCAATGGGTGAGCTTGTTTTCACAGGAGACCCCATGAAATCGCTTCGCCTCGTCCGGTTTTCGTTTCTCGTCGCAGCCGTCGGCGCCATGACCGGTTGCGTGGTCGCCCCCGTCGCACCCGTCGGGTACTACGGTGGCCCGCCGTACTACCAGGCGGCACCGGTCGTCGTAACACCCAGCATCGGGATCTGGGGTGGTTCGGGCTATCGTGGCGGTGGATACGGCTACGGAGGCTACGGGCGGCGTGGCTGGCGATAGGCCCGGGTCAGCGGCGATGGCGGCCTGGCCGATGCGGCAAATGCGCCCGCGCCTACCCGAAGATGCCGGCCCGCCGCCGATGCTGTGAGTATTTCAATGCCCTGTGGCATTGGTCAGGAGATTCGAATGCACCGTACTTTTATTCCCCGGGCCGCTCTCGCACTCGGCGTCGTGGCGGCACTGGCCGGCTGCGTGGTGGCACCGCCGGCAGACGGTTACTACCCGTACGGCGGCGTCGGTTATTCCGAAACCGTGGTCGTGCCCCCTCCGGCATACGGCTATGGCGGGTACGGTGCGTATGGCGGCGACTATGCGTATCCGCGTGGCTACTACTCGAATCCGGGCTATTACTATCCGCGTCCCGGGTATGGGGGCGGACGCCCGTACGACCGGGGCCAGCCGCCACGCGCGGGCGACCACCGCCCGGCGCCGCCTCCCATGGCGCCCCCGGTCGGCCGCAGGCCCGATGCGGCGGACGTACCCAGGTTCAACCAACCCTCCGGCCGGTCGGCTCCGCCACCGACGGTGGTGCCGCCGACGGATGGCCGCAGGCCCGACGCGGCCGACGTGCCGTTCAACCGCTAGCCGGCGCGGGCCGGGCCGTTACCGGTCGGTCGAAGGGGGAGGCGGGGGCGGCTCCGGCCGGCACCAGAGCCAGGCCAGCACGCCGTCCATGCAACCGATCGCGAGCGACGCCGCCCAGACCTTGCGAACGGTGCACAGCACGACGATGGCGCAGACCGCCATGGCGATGCTGGCATTCCACTTGGCGCGCCGACTGACATAACCGCCACGCTGCCACTCGCGCAGCAGCGGCCCGAACCACGGATGGGCCAACAAGCGCGCATGCAGGGCAGGAGAGCTGCGCGCAGCGGCCCACGCGGCCAGGATCAGGAACACCGTGGTGGGCATGCCCGGGACCAGGACGCCGACGACCGCCAGCACGATGCACAGCACCGCCACCGCATACAGCAGCCACCGCACAGGCGCGGGCGGCAGGGAATCGGGTGGACGGAGGGCCATGCGCGGGTGGTCGATCGGCTGAGCGTCACCCGGGCGGGCGGCGCGTACGGGCATTGTGCCTGCGCGCCCCGGCGGAGCGGGCTATGCTCGGCACCTTCGATTCCACCGTGCCGCCGCTGTTGGCGGCACCGCACCACATCCATGGCCGTTCGAGAAATCCTCAAGATGGGCGATCCGCGCCTGTTGCGCATCGCGCCCCCCGTGCCGGCCGACGCCTTCGGCGGCCACGCCCTGGACGAACTCATCGCCGACATGTTCGAGACGATGCAGGCGGTCCACGGCGCCGGCCTTGCGGCACCGCAGATCGGCGTCGATCTGCAATTGGTGATTTTCGGCACCGACGCACCCAACGTCCGGTATCCCGATGCGCCGGTGGTGCCCCGCACGGTGCTGCTCAATCCGGTGATCGAGCCGCTCGGTGCCGACGAGGAAGACGGTTGGGAGGGGTGCCTCTCCGTACCCGGCCTGCGGGGCGTGGTGCCGCGCTGGTCGCGCATCCGCTACACCGGCTTCGACCCGCAGGGCCGGCCGATCGACCGGACGGTGGACGGCTTCCATGCACGGGTCGTCCAGCACGAATGCGATCACCTGGTGGGTAAGCTCTATCCGATGCGGGTGCGGGACTTCGCCAAGTTCGGCTTCACCGACGTGCTGTTTCCCGGCCTGGACCCGTCCGACGACGATTGAGCCAGACCCGACCGATTTGCAGAAAGAAAACGCCATGCCGCCGAACCGCCTTCTCTCCTTTTTCCGCACGCCCCCCGCCTTGTCGGGGCTGGCGTTGGCCGCCGCGGCCGTACTCGCAGCCCCTGCGGCCCATGCCGGCAAGACGCTCGACGCGGTCAAGCAGCGCGGCACGGTCAATTGCGGCGTGACCAACGGCGTGGCCGGCTTCTCCGCGCCCGATTCCAAAGGCGAGTGGGCGGGGCTGGACGTGGACACCTGCCGGGCGGTCGCCGCCGCGGTGCTGGGTGACGCCAAGAAGGTCAACTTCGTGCCCCTGAACGCGCAGCAGCGCTTCTCGGCGCTGCAGGCCGGCGAGATCGACATCCTGGCCCGCAACACCAGCTGGACGCTGGCCCGCGACGCATCGCTGGGCCTGCAGTTCACCACCATCACCTACTACGACGGCCAGGGCTTCCTGGTGCCGAAGAAGCTGAAGATCACCAGCGCCAAGCAGCTCAAGGGCGCCGAGATCTGCACGCAGTCCGGCACCACCAACGAGAAGAACGTCGCCGACTACTTCCGTGCCCAGAACATCAAGGTCAAGACGGTGGTGTTCGAGAACTTCGAGGCCTCGTTCAAGGCTTTCTTCTCCGGCCGCTGCCAGGTCTTCACCACCGATGCGTCGGCCCTGGCCGGCCTGCGCAACAAGGAAGCCAAGAACCCCGACGACTACCTGATCCTGCCCGAGCTGATCTCCAAGGAACCGCTCGCACCCGCGGTGCGCCGGGGCGACGACGAATGGTTCACCATCGTCAAATGGGTGCCCAACGCGCTGATCGAAGCCGAAGAACTGGGACTGACCCAGGCCGGCGTGGACGCCGCCCGCACCAGCAGCCAGGACCCGGCGGCCCAACGTCTGCTGGGCACCGGAGAAGACACCGGCAAGCTGCTGGGGCTCGACAAGGACTGGGCCTTTCGCGCGATCAAGGCGGTCGGCAACTACGGCGAGATGTTCGAGCGCAACGTGGGTCCCAAGTCGGTGCTTCAACTGCCGCGCGGCGTGAACCGGCTCTGGAACCAGGGCGGGCTGATGTACGCATTGCCGGTGCGCTGATGCGCACCGGGCGCGCCGTGGCCGCATCGCCGCCGGTCGAATCGGTAAGGGGTTCTTCGTGACACGCACCGCGCGCGCCACGGCGTGGGCCGTACAGCTGGTGCTGCTGGCCGTGCTGCTCGCGGGTGTCGCCGCCCTGGTCGGCCATGCATTCGACGTGCTGCGCGCCCGCGGCATCCGGTCGGGCTTCGATTTTCTGCTGCAGCCCGCGGGCTTCGAGGTAGGCGAGGGCTGGCTCGACTATGCGGCCGGGCAACCCTTCTGGCGCGCGTTCCTCGCAGGCTTGGTCAACACGGTGCGTGCCGCGGTGCCCGCCGCCGTGCTGGCCTTGGTGCTGGGCACGCTGCTCGGCATCGGACGGCTGGCACCGCACCTGCTGGTGCGCGGCATCTGCACCGCGTACGTCGAGCTGCTGCGCAACGTTCCGTTGCTGGTACAGCTGCTGATGCTGTACTTCGCCCTGACGCAGCTGCTGCCCGATGCCAGCGACGCGGTGCAGCTGCTGCCCGGCGTGTGGATCAGCAAGAGCGGCCTGTCGCTGCCCTGGCCGGTCACCGCGCCCGGCGCCTGGTGGCCGCATGCGGTCGAATGGCCGGAGCGCACCGTCTTCAACGTCAGCGGCGGCGCGTCGCTCACACCGGAGTACCTGGCGATCGTGTGGGCACTGGGTTTCTATACCGCGGCGTTCGTCGCCGAGATCGTCCGTGCGGGCATCGAATCGGTCTCGGACGGGCAGAACGACGCGGCGCGGGCGATGGGTTTCACGCCGGTGCAGCAGCTGCGGGTGGTGGTGCTGCCGCAGGCGCTGCGTGTCATCGTGCCGGCGCTCACCAACCAGCTGCTGAGCCTGGTCAAGAATTCGTCGCTGGCGGTGGCGGTGGGCTATCCGGAGCTGGTGTCGGTCGCCAACACGTCGCTCAACTCGACCGGACGGGCCTTCGAGTGCATCGCGGTCGTGATGGCGGTCTACCTGCTGCTGTCGCTGCTGATCTCCGCGGGCATGAACCTCTACAACCGCCGCGTGGCGCTGCGGGGCTGGTCGTGAGGCGGGCGAGGGCCGCCGCCGATTGGCGTGACGATCTTTTCGGCGGACCGGTGCGCACGGTGTGCACGGTGGCGCTCGTCGCGGTGCTGGGCTGGATCGCCTGGCAGGCGATCGCGTGGGGCGTCGTGGGGGCCGTGTTCCGGCCCGATGCCGAGGCCTGCCGTGCCACCACCCACCACGCCTGCTGGGGCGTCATCGCCGAGAAATGGCGGTCCTTGCTGTTCGGCCGCTATCCCTTCGACCAGCAGTGGCGTCCGGCTGCGGCGCTGGCGGTGCTGGTCGCGCTGTTGGCCGCGAGTGCCTGGCCCCGGTGGTGGCGCTGGCCACTGGTGCCGGCCTGGATCGTCGGCATCGCGGTGTTCACGCTGCTCATGCGCGGCGGATGGGGAGGGCTGGAACCCGTGCCGACCGGGCGCTGGGGCGGCCTGCCGCTGACGGTGGCCCTGGCCGTCTTCTCGCTGGGCGCCGCGTTTCCGCTGGGGCTGGCGCTGGCGCTGGGCAGGCGATCGCAGTGGCCGGTGGTGCGCACCCTGTGCGCGAGCTACATCGAGCTGATCCGCGGCGTGCCGCTGATCTCGGTGCTCTTCATGGCGTCGTTCCTGGTGCCGTTGCTGGTGCCGCAGGCTTTCCAGCCGGATGTGCTGCTGCGGGTGCTGGCGGGCATGGCCCTGTTCACCGCGGCCTATCTGGCCGAGATCATCCGGGGCGGATTGCAGGCCGTGCCCAAGGGCCAGATCGATGCCGCTGTCGCACTCGGCATGCGGCGCTGGCAGGTGCAGCGAACGGTGGTGCTGCCGCAAGCCTTGCGGATCGTGGTGCCGGCGCTGGTCAACGCGGTGATCGGCACCCTGAAGGACACTTCGCTGGTGACGGTCGTCGGCTTGTTCGAACTGACCGGCGCCCTGGGTCTTGCGCTGGGCGGCGACCCGGTCTGGCGGCCGTTCTACCTGGAGGGCTACCTGTTTCTGGCGGCCGTCTACTGGACGATGTGCTTCGGACTGTCCCGCTACGGCCGCTGGCTGGAGCGGTGAGGGCTTTGCTCAACCGGTGACGCGGCTCGCGGAGCCATCCGCGAAGATCGATCTGCGAAACCGCGCCTGGTCACGCGTCTCAGTTCAGCTTGCCGCCGGCGCCGCCGACGCTGAAACGTCCAGCGCCGAGGAAGGCCACGGCCAGTGCGCCGAACAGGAACATGCCCTGGAGTTCCAGCTTCCATCCGCCCATGCTGTTGAGTGCGCCCAGGTCCTTCGTGTGGGCCAGAAACAGTGCGAACAGCATGTTCACCACGACGATCCAGGCGGCCGGACGGGTGAAAATACCGACGATCAACAGCAGCGGCGCCACCACCTCGCCGATGTAGGCCAGATAGGCCAGCTCTGCGGGCAGGCCGTGCGACGACAGCATGCCGGCGATGACGCCCACGCCTGAGCCGATTTTGGCGATGCCGTGCAACAGAATGAGAATGCCCACGCTCAGGCGCAGTACGAGCTTGCCGGTGTCTTCGGAACGGACCATATGATTTCCCCTAGGCTTGTGTGTAATCGGCGCGCATAGCGCACGCCTCGTGTGGCGCATCGCAGGGCAAACGATGTGCCCCTGCGCCACAGGGCGCGACCATAGCGCAAACCGCAGTGGTTCGGAAAGGGGTGCGCCGGGCCATCCCGGATGCCCGCGGCGCCGGGTACGGTGGGCACCGATGCGGTGTTTACAATCCCGGCACGCCAAGCGCCCCGCCCTGCAGGGAGGTTCGAGGTGCATCGAACCCGCTTATCTGCCGTCTACCGCCCACCTTCCCCTTTCCGATGAGCAGCCTCCAGATCACGACCACCCTGCTCGGCATCGGGCTTGCGGCCATCATCCTGATGCTGGTGCGCAGGGACCGCATGTACGTGCTGCACGGCCTGTTCTGGATCTGCATCGCCGGCTGCGCCGCGCTGTTGGGCGTATGGCCGATGTTGATCGACCGGTTGGCGGCCCTGGTGGGCATCAGCTATCCGCCAGCGCTGCTGCTGCTGGGGGTTTCCATCGTGCTGTTCATCAAGGCGCTGCACACGGACATGGTCAACACCCGCATCGAGCGCAGCCTGCGCCTGCTCAACCAGCGTATCGCGATTTTCGAGTTGGAACGGGAAGGGCACCCGCACCCGCACGACAAGGGCTGACGCGGCCGTCGCCACGACACGCACCCATAGACATCAGGACTTGTGACATGACGATTTTGGTGACCGGCGGAGCCGGCTTCATTGGTGCTAACTTTGTGCTCGACTGGGTCGATGCGGGCGACGAGACGGTGGTCAATGTCGACAAGCTGACCTATGCAGGCAACCTGCAGAACCTCGCGGGCATCGACGGTCGGGCGCAGCACGTCTTCGTGCAGGGCGATATCGGTGACCGCGGTCTGATGGATCGGCTGCTGCACGAACACCGGCCCCGGGCCGTGCTGAACTTCGCGGCGGAAAGCCACGTCGACCGTTCGATCCACGGGCCTGGCGATTTCATCCAGACCAACGTCGTCGGCACCTTCCATTTGCTCGAATCGGTGCGCGCCTACTGGGCCGCGCTCGACACGGCAGATGCCGCGTCCTTCCGCATGCTGCACGTATCCACCGACGAGGTCTACGGGACCTTAGGTGCCACCGATCCGGCGTTCACCGAAACGCATGCCTACGAGCCCAACAGCCCCTACAGCGCCAGCAAGGCCGCCAGCGACCACCTGGTGCGCGCCTGGCACCACACCTACGGCCTGCCGGTGCTCACCACCAACTGCAGCAACAACTACGGCCCCTTCCACTTCCCGGAGAAGCTGATTCCGCTGGTGATCACCAACGCCCTGGCCGGCAAGCCCCTGCCGATCTACGGCGACGGCCTGCAGGTGCGCGACTGGCTCTACGTGCGCGACCATTGCAGCGCGATCCGCCGCGTGCTGGACGCCGGAACGCCGGGTGAAACCTACAACGTCGGCGGCTGGAACGAAAAGGCCAACATCGAGATCGTACGCACCATCTGCGCATTGCTGGACGAGCTGCGCCCCCGGGGCGACGGCAGGCCCTACGCCGAGCAGATCACCTACGTGAAAGACCGGCCCGGCCACGACCGGCGCTATGCGATCGATGCCCGCAAGATAGAGCGTGCGCTGGGCTGGAAGCCGGCCGAAACCTTCGACACCGGCATCCGCAAGACGGTGCAGTGGTACCTCGACCATGCGCAATGGGTCGCGGACGTGCAGACCGGCACTTACCGCGACTGGGTGGCGCAGCAGTACGCGCCGGCCGCGGTGCCCGCGTGATGCGCATCCTGCTTCTGGGCAGCACCGGCCAGGTCGGCTGGGAGTTGCAGCGCAGCCTGGCGCCGCTGGGCGAAGTGCAGATTCTCGCGCGCGGTGCGGCCGATCTGGAGAATCCCCAGGCACTGGCCGCATCGGTACGGGACCTCCGGCCGGATGTGATCGTCAATGCCGCCGCCCACACGGCGGTAGACAAGGCCGAGAGCGAAGCGGAGCGCGCGCACCGTATCAATGCCGAGGCGCCGGGCGCGCTCGCAGACGAGGCCGCCCGCACCGGCGCGCTGCTGGTCCACTACAGCACCGACTATGTCTTCGACGGCAGCGGTACCCGTCCCTGGTCCGAAGCGGATGCGACCGGCCCGCTGTCGGTCTACGGCAGCACCAAGCTGGAGGGCGAGCAGCGCATCCGGGCCAGCGGTTGCCGGCACCTGGTCTTTCGCACCAGCTGGGTCTACGCCGCACGCGGCGGCAACTTCGCCAAGACCATGTTGCGGCTGGCGCGCGACCGCGACCGCCTGACGGTCATCGACGACCAGTGGGGCGCGCCCACCGGCGCCGACCTGATCGCGGATGTGACGGCCCATGCGATCCGGGGTGTCGAGCGCCACGGCGCCGCCCCCGGGCTCTATCACCTGGTCGCCGGCGGCGAGACGACGTGGCACGGCTACGCGTCCCATGTGATCGCGCAGGCCCGGCGCTTGCAGCCCGATGCGCCGCTGGCCGTCGAGGAGATCGCGGCGGTGCCGACCAGCGCGTTTCCGACACCCGCCCGCCGGCCCGCCAATTCCCGCATGGACACCACCCGGCTGCAGCAGGCCTTCCAACTGGCGCTGCCGGCATGGCAGACCGGCGTAGACCGGATGCTGGCCGAGATTCTGGAGACTTCGAACCGATGACGACACAACGCAAAGGCATCGTGCTGGCGGGGGGCTCCGGCACCCGGCTGCATCCCGCCACGCTGGCCATCAGCAAGCAACTGCTGCCGGTCTACGACAAGCCGATGATCTACTACCCGCTCAGCACCTTGATGCTGGCGGGCATCCGCGACATCCTGATCATCAGCACGCCGCAGGACACGCCGCGCTTCCAGCAGTTGCTGGGCGATGGCGCCCAGTGGGGCCTGAACCTGCAGTACGCGGTACAGCCCAGCCCCGACGGCCTGGCCCAGGCCTTCATCATCGGCGAGCGGTTCCTGAACGGCGCGCCCAGCGCCCTGGTCCTGGGCGACAACATCTTCCACGGCCACGACTTCCAGGTGCTGCTCGAGGATGCTGACGCGCGGCAGACCGGCGCCACGGTCTTCGCGTACCACGTGCAGGATCCAGAGCGTTACGGCGTGGTCGATTTCGACGCCGGAGGCCGCGCGACCAGCATCGAAGAAAAGCCCGCCCGGCCCAAGAGCCAGTACGCGGTGACCGGACTGTATTTCTACGACGACCAGGTCGTGGACATCGCCAAGGCGGTCAAGCCGAGCGCCCGCGGCGAGCTGGAGATCACCGCCGTCAACCAGCACTACCTCGAACACCAGGCCCTCAACGTGCAGATCATGCAGCGCGGCTATGCCTGGCTCGACACCGGCACGCACGAAAGCCTGCTGGAGGCCGGCCAGTTCATCGCCACGCTGGAACAGCGCCAGGGTCTGAAAATCGCCTGCCCCGAGGAAATCGCCTGGCGCAACGGCTTCATCACTGCCGAACAATTCGAGCGGCTCGCCCAGCCGCTGACCAAGAACGGCTACGGCCAGTACATGCTGCGGCTGCTCAAGGAAAAGATCGTCAAATGAAGGTTATCGCCACGTCCATCCCCGAAGTGCTGATCCTGGAGCCGAAAGTCTTCGGCGATGCGCGGGGGTTCTTCTTCGAGAGCTTCAACCACCGCGCGTTCGAAGCCGCCGTCGGGCACACCGTCTCGTTCGTACAAGACAACCACAGCCGCAGTGCGCAGGGCGTTCTGCGCGGGCTGCACTACCAGCTGCGCCAGGCGCAGGGCAAGCTGGTGCGCGTGGTGCGGGGCGCGGTGTACGACGTGGCGGTCGACATCCGCAAACAGTCGAAGACCTTCGGCCAGTGGGTGGGTGTGGAACTGAGCGAAGAGAACCAGCGCCAGCTGTGGGTGCCGCCGGGCTTCGCGCACGGCTTTCTGGTGACCAGCGCATCGGCCGATTTTCTCTACAAGACGACCGACTACTACGCACCGGAATTCGAGCGCAGCATCGCCTGGAACGATCCCGCGCTGGCGATCGCATGGCCGCTCCAGGGTATCGACGCCAAACTCTCCGGCAAGGACGCGGCGGCACCGGCTTTTGGCGACGCCGACGTCTTCGAGTAGGCCGCCGGTGCCTGTGCAGCGCCTGGTCCCCGTCGTGCTGTGCGGGGGCAGCGGAAGTCGGTTATGGCCGCTCTCCCGCGAGAGCCAGCCGAAACAGTTCCTGGCACTCACCGGGGCCGAGACGATGCTGCAGCAGACCGTTCGGCGGACGGCCGGCCTGCCTTCTTCGGCGGTGGTGGTCGACAGCGCGCCGATCGTGGTGTGCAACGAAGACCACCGCTTCATGGCGGCCCAGCAGCTCGCGGCCGTCGGGGTGCGGACCGACCGGATCCTGTTGGAGCGTGCGGGCCGCAACACCGCGCCCGCGTTGACCCTCGCGGCGTTGCTGGCCCGCCGGGAGGATGAGGATCCCCTGCTGCTGGTGATGCCGGCCGACCATGCGGTGGCCGACGTTCCCCGGCTGCAGGCCGCGGTGATCGCCGCCCTGGATGCCTGCGCCGCCGGCGCCATGTGCACGTTCGGGGTGGTACCGGTGCGGCCGGAGACCGGCTACGGCTACATCCGCCGCGGGGCGGCGCACGGCGGCGGGCTGTTCGGTATCGCCAGCTTCGCCGAAAAGCCCGATGCGGCGCATGCGCAGCAGTACCTGGCGTCGGGCGAGTACCTGTGGAACAGCGGAATGTTCATGGTCCGGGCGAGCGTCTGGCTCTCGGCCATCGCCCGCTACCGCGCCGACATTTCCGCGGCCTGCATCGCCTCCATGGCCGCCGCCACGCGGGACGGCGATTTCGTGCGGCCGGATGCGCAGGCCTGGTCCGCCTGCCCGTCCGACTCGATCGACTATGCGGTGATGGAGCGCCTGCCCCGCAACCCGGAACTGGGCATCGCGGCGCGCGTGGTGCCGCTGGATGCCGGCTGGTCGGACGTGGGCGCCTGGGATGCGCTGTGGGAGCTGCGGCCGCATGACCCCGACGGCAACGCATGCGCCGGCGACACCCTGATGCTGCACTCGGCCGATTGCCTGGTCATGGCCAGTGGTCGGCTGGTGGCCGGGATCGGCCTGCAAGACCTGGTGATCGTCGAAACGCCGGACGCGGTGCTGGTCGCCGACAAGACGCGGGTGCAAGAGGTCCGGGACATGGTGGCGCAGCTCAAGGCCAGCGGGCACGCGCCGGCCGATACGCACCGCAAGGTCCAGCGGCCCTGGGGCTGGTACGACAGCATCGACCAGGGCGAGCGTTTCCAGGTGAAGCGCATCGTGGTGAACCCCGGCGCAAGTCTGAGCCTGCAGCTGCACCACCACCGTGCCGAGCATTGGGTGGTGGTGAAGGGTGTAGCCCAGATCACCAATGGCGACCGCGACTTCGTTCTGCGCGAGAACGAGTCGACCTACATTCCGCGCGGCCATAAACACCGGCTGGCCAACCCGGGACTGGAACCCTTGGAGATCATCGAAGTGCAGTCCGGGGACTACCTGGGCGAGGACGACATCGTGCGCTTCGAGGACGACTACGGCCGCATGGCCTGATGCCCGGGGGGGCTCGGCGCCCCCGTGTCCGTGTCCAGAATGGCGCGCATGCGATCGATGAAAAGCGTCTCGGTGAAAAGGTGCGACTGGTCCATGCAGTCCTGGGACATCGGAGCGCCGTGCTCGCGTTCGATGAACGCCACTGCGGCGCGCAGGCTGTCGGTGGTGGGAGGCGAGGGCAGCAGCACACCTGTGCGGCCCGGCACCACCGTTTCCAGCAGGCCGCCTTCCGCGACCCCGATCACCGGCTTGCCCGCGGCCATGGCCTCCACCGGCGACATGCCGAAATCCTCGTCGACCGGCAGATAGACCACGCAGCGGCACCGTCCCACCCATTGCCGAAGTGCGTCGTCGGACTGCCAACCGGTGAAGCGGATGTTGGAAGCGCCCGCGGCCATCTGTTGCAGCCGCCCGGCCTCCGGCCCGCCCGACATCACCACCAGGGTGTGCTGCGGCATCCGCAGAAAGGCCTCGACGATCACGTCCACCCGTTTGTTCGGCACCAGCCGCGCGGTGGAGAGGTAGTACCCCGCATCGCCCAGCGCCGGAAAATGCTGCGTGGCCACCGGCGGGTACACCACCTGCGCGTCGAGGCCGGTGTATTGCCGCAGCCGGGCGCGCACGTTCTCCGAGTTCACCAGGATCCGGTCCATGCGGCCGATCGCGGCCTCGTACCGGGCCCGGAACCAGCGCACGAACAGCGCATAGACCGGCCGGAGCCAAAACGGGAAGCCGGCCAGCGTGCTCGCGTACAGGTCGTAGGCGAAGCGGGGAATCGTATGGCAGTAGTACAGGCGCCGCCCGGATCGCTGCTGGTGGACGGCCAGGGGACTGTAGAAACCGCTGTAGAGCACCACATCGGCATCGCGCAGCCGCCGGCTGCGAAACCGGAAGCACCACATGCTCTCCAGAATGCGCGGCAGGCAGGTCGACCAGCCCCCGCGCAGCTCGGCCGGCACCACGGAGGAGGTGTCCAGCAGGGGCTGTGCGGCGGGATAGCAGCGGCTGACCACGGTCTCGAAGTCGGGAAACGCTTCGGCCAGTGTCAGCGTGACGCGCTCGGCGCCACCGGCCACCTGCATGAAGTCGTAGAGCAGGAATTTCTTCATGCCAGCAACCTTTCCAGGCGCCGAAGCATGATCTTGGCCCGCGCGTCCCAGCTGTGGGCCTGCACGAAAGACCGGGCGAATTCGGGCGGGCGGGACCGCGCCTGGTCGCGCGCACGGACCACGGCATCGGCGAAGGCCGCCGCGCCGTTGCCGTAGCAGGCCAGTGGTCCCATGCCCGGCCGCAGGGCGCCCAGATCGGTGCTGGCGACACCCAGCCCTGCCGCGATGTATTCGTAGAACTTCAAGGGGCGCTCCACATAGTGCATCCGGCCGTCGGCATCGCGGAACGGAATCAGGCCGACCTCGTGCCGCTGCAGCACCGCGGGCAGATCGGCCCGCGCGACGCGGCCGCGCCACCGCAGGTTCGCGGGCCAGCGGGCGACATCCGGATCGCCGGGCGCATGGATGTCGAACGTCCAGTCGGGCAGCAGCCGCGCGCACTGGCACAGCAGGTCGATATCCAGCCATGCAGTCAGGCCACCGACGTAGACGGCACTGCGCGGTGCGCGCGGCGCAGCGGGCGCCCACGGCGCGATCTCCACCCCATTCGGTATGCAGGCCACCACCGCCCGCGCCGACAACCCGCGCGCATAGCCCGCCAGCGCTTCGGACACCGCCCACACCTCGTCGAACGCGGCGCTGCCCACCGTCGATTCCAGCGCCTGGAGCAGCGTCGGATGGAGATCCTGCGCGAAACCGCGTGGCCAGTCGTTCAGCCGGCAGACGGTCGCGCGCGCGCAGAGGTGGTCGACGAGCAGCAGGTTGGGCGCCACGTCGGCGATGCAGGCATCGAAGCGCGCCGTTCGCAGTTCCGCGGGCAGAAAGCGGCCGTACGCCCGCAACTGCCAGTGCCAGCGCAGGAAAAGCTTGTGGGCCGGGAAGGGCGCACGCACGGTCCACTCCGTCACGCCCGGGGCGACGGTGACGGCCCGGGCACGCGTGCCGCCGGCCCAGGCGCGCCTCAGCCGGGCGTGGCGCTGGCTGCCGACCAGGTCCACCGGCGACGACAGCGTGGGCAGGTAATCGACCGTCCAGCCCGTTGCCGCAAGCGCCTCGGCCACATGCTGCGAACCGACCTTCGTGCCGCCGTCGATGAAGGACTGGGTGCCCAGGACGATGGCGCGCATCTCAGGCACCCCGCTTCCCGCCGGCGAGTACCGCCGCCACCTCGGCCTGCAGCCACGTGCGTGTTGCCGCCGCGTTGAGCTGCCGGCTGACCCGGTCGGATGCCTGCTTCATGGCATCGATGTCGGCGGCGGTGAGCGCGTTGAGCAGGCGTGCCAGATCGGCCGGCGCGAAGCTCGGGCTGACGATGCCGCAACCATGACGCTCCACCAGCGCCTTCATCTCGGGCGACGGGCCGATCGCAATGGCCAGCCGCGCCTGCATGAACTCGAAGAACTTGTTCGGCAGCGCATGCAGGTAGTTGAAATTGGTCGGCGGCAGCAGGAACAGTCCGATGTCGTAGGCGTTGGTATGCGCTGCGATCTCGGCCATGGCGACCGGCGGGATGAAACGGATGCGCGCGTGGCCCGCGGCACGCTGGCGCAGGGCGGCCATCGTGGCCGGATCGTGCGCCACCAGCATCAGGTCCAGGTGAAAGCGCTCGTCCAGATGCGGCACCAGGTCGATCATGGACTCGATCCGGCGCGAGGCGATCGCGGCGCCGTGGTGGACCAGGCGGATGCGGCCGGGCTGCACCGGCCGCACCGGCAGATCCACCGGCTCGGGGCAGTTGGGCATCACGGCCACCGGTACGCCATAGCGGGCCGTGTACTCGCGGGCGATGCCCTCGCACACGGTGCTCATCCGCGCCACCCGCGGCAGCTCGCGGCGGCACAGCGCATCGAAGAACGGGCCGAGCAACCAGCGCCAGGCGGTGCGGTCTTCGAACTCGCGCGGTGCGTACTCGTGGGCGTCGAGCCACACGGGCGTGCCTTTCGCCAGCCGCAGTGCGGCGGGCAGCACCCACACGTCGTTCGCCAGCACCAGGTCGAACGCGTCTGAAGGAAGGGTGGCGGCTGCGGCCAGCAGCGCCTGCACCTGGGCGTGGCCCCAGTAGTACCGCCGGTACTGCCTGGTGGCGAGCAGGCCCGCATTCCACACGGTGTGCCATCCTGCCTGTCGGCCGGTGGCCACCGGCACGAAGCGGGCTACACCGCCCGGCGCCGGCCCGAAACCCAGCACATGCAGCTCATGCTGCTCACCCAGGGCGCCGATCTGGCGCATCACGCGCGGATCGGACGTGACCGGCGACAGCGACAGCAGGAGGATGCGTGCCATCGCCGCCTCAGCCCGAAAAATGCTGGGCGTGCCAGCGGGTGAAGTTGACCCAGCGCCACACCTGCCAGCTGAAGGGCTGCCGGCCCGCCACCACCTGGTCGAAGGCCGTCAACAGCGCGTCCTGGCGCAGGAAGGGCAGGTGCAGCGGATGCTGCAGCCACTGCCGAATCTGCGGTGCCATCTGCCGCAGCCACGCATGCTCGGGGGTCGCGAAACCGATCTTGTCGCGCCGGTCGAGCACCTCGGGCGGCACCAGGCCGCGCATCGCCCGGCGCAGCAGGTGTTTTGTCTCGCCGTTGGCGGCCACCAGGTACTCCTCCGGCAGCGTCAGCAAAAAGTCGGCCATGGCCGTCGTCAGGAAAGGCACCCGGCTCTCCACCGAGAAGCGCATCGAGTTGCGGTCCCCATGGCGCAGCAGCCCCTGCAGCCCCAGCCCTTGCAGCGAGCGCGCCAGCTCGGCCGGCAGGCGACGGCCACGTGCCGTCGCATCGGGCAGGGGCCGGGGGAATCTGAGCGCCACGCCCGCGTCTTTCAGCACGCCCCCGTCCAGCCAGGGCGGGCAGGCGTCGGAACCGTTCATGCGGCGCAGCGCCTGGTAGGCCGCATCGCCGGTGTACTCGGCTACCGCTGCTTTCAGACCATCGATGCCGGCCCGGCCCGGCCACTGGCCCCACTGGCGCAGGAACGCCACCGCATCCACTACCCGCCCCTGGTCCAGCAGGCTTTTCACCCGCGGGCCGGGGTAGCCCACATAGCCGCCGCACAGTTCATCGGCCCCCTGCCCGTCGAGCGTAACCGTTACGCCGTGTTCGCGGGCGAGCCGGAAGACGCGGTACTGGGCATAGATGCTGGTGCTGCCGAAGGGCTCGCCTTGCGCCGCGATCATGTCGTCGAGGTCGGCCGCCAACTCCTGCGGCGTGATGCTGAGCTTGTGCGCCTGCGCCCCCACATGCGCATTGACCCGGTCCACCCACTGCTCTTCCGACACCGCGCTGCCGGAGGCGATGAAGCTGAAGGTGTGGATCGGCGCATCGGGCTCCAGATGGCGCATGCAGCCCACGATCGCCGAGGAATCCAGCCCGCCCGACAGCGCAGCGCCCAGCGGCACATCGCTGCGCAGATGCAGGCGTACGCTGTCGAGCATGCGTGTGCGCAGGCCCTCTGCCGCCTCGTCCAGCGCCAGGCGCTGGACGGGGGCGATCGTGGGTTTCCACCAGGCGTGCAGGTCGAGACGATGGTGGCCGAGGTCGTAGGTGAAGCGGTGGCCGGGCGGCAGTGCGCGGATGTCCTCGAAGAACGTCCGCTCGCCGGCGTCGTAATGGCCGTGTGCCAGGTAGTCGTAGGCGACCTGCCAGTCGAGCCTGGGCGCGCCGGCGCGCAGGGCCTGCACCGCTGGGATCTCGGAGGCGAAGCAGAAGCCCGCATCCGCCGCATGGTGGTAGTAGAGCGGCTTGATCCCGAACGCGTCCCGGGCGCCGTGCAACGTGTGGGTGGCGCGGTCGAACAGGACGAAAGCGAACATGCCGGTGAAGCGGGGCAGGGCGGCCGCGCCCCACTGCTCCCAGGCCTGCAGCAGCACCTCGGTGTCGGAGGCGGAACGGAACAGGCGGCCCAGCGACTGCAGTTCGGCACGGAGCTCGCGGTAGTTGTAGATCTCGCCGTTGAAGACCAGCAGGTAGCGGCCGTCGGCGCTGGGCATGGGCTGGTGGGCTGCATCCGTCAGGTCGATGACGCTCAGGCGCGTGTGGCCCAAAGCCACGCTCTGACCAGAGCCCTGCCAGATATCAACGCCCCGATCGTCGGGACCACGCCTGCTAAGGCAAGCCAAGGCGGGCGCCAGACTGCTCTGAAGCGCTGTCGCAGGGCGATGGGAAGTCAGTCCAGCAATACCGCACATACCGATTATTTTGAATGCAGCTTTGCCCAAAGCAGATTGACACCGTCGTTGAAAGGGCGGCGCAAGACCCATGGAATCGCGTGCCACACCGCCAGCAACGGCCCAGGCGCAGGAGGCAGCCGAGATTTCCTCACGGGATGCTCGGTTATTTCTGCTGGCAGCCTAGAAGACATAACGCTGCGATGAATAGATCGGCCCACCTCTAGGGATGCATCGTATTCACCGATGAACGTCTGATAGGTGTAGCGGTCTGACTCAACAACATCGAGATATGCTTGCGCGGTCAAACGGTCCAACAAGTAATCGTCAGCCGCAGCGGCCATAACTTCAGCAATATTGGAAAAATCTTTGCGCAGGGGGATGTAGTGGACCCATGGTTGCAAGATCCCGGAATACATTCCCTCGAAGAGAATCAACGCCGTCCGGTAAGCGATTGCTTCAAAGAAACGGGGGGAAATCTGATTCATGATGGGTCGTTCGTCCTCCCACCCCATTCGCTGTTTGAATTCCGCATAACTTAAATCCGGATGTTCAGCAAGAGCCTGGTTAACCGCTATGCGCAGGCTACCGTCAAAATCAAATCGATTGGCGCCGCTCTCAGTCCCCAACGTGACTTTGCAATCCATCAGAAAACGAGGCCAATCGCTGCCATAGATTCGTTTTTCTTCATCCCATTCGATGTCGCAAGGAATGCCACGCTGTTTGCATGCAAGCTGCATACCCTTTGCAATTTCCAGTTTTTCTTGACCAAGATCACCGTAAAAATAAGGCAGTGCCCGCCCGCGATAGCCAACAGTAATAGGACGATCTGCTGCTGATCGAAGTGGAGAGGTTTCTTCAACCGGTTCAGGACAATAACCGGTCAAGGTGCTGACAAAGCGAACATCGCGAAAGCGCGCTGACGGGTAAATCTCTTCCCTGTACAAGGGAGGAACGCAAGTAAAAACTGTTGAAACACCTAATTCTTCGATAGCGCTCCAGACATTAGATGTCAGATCATACTCATCTTGAACAAATAATACCTTTTGCCCTGAATGGTTCGAAATTTTTAACCGCAGCGCACCTGAGATATGCCCAAAAGCCACTCTAGCACTATAGTGAATCAAAATTACATCGAAAACAACAAAGTCAAACTGGACATCGGGCAGCCCCGCGTGCATATAAAAATGATTGTTCTTCGAGTACTTTTTAAAAGCGCGAAGATGATCAAAAACCGTATTTGTATAGGTTTCGAAGTGATCGTATATAATCAGAACGTTCATGCATCAATGAATTGATTTTGCCAAATTTCCAGGCTTAGCAAAGCCCACAAATTCCGTCCATAAATGGATTGCGAGTTCAAGACCTGATCAACAGTGAATCCATCGTTTAAATACGATCGCTGACGCGCGCGCGTGCTTCCCAGAACATCGCCGATGTATTCTCGCGCTGGTCCATTCTTAGACAGCCATAGATTTAACGGCACAGGAAATCCCATCTTATCTTTCCGATCGGTAATGGCTTTCGGTAGAACACCAGAAAATACCGATTTCAACAAACGCTTCAACTCCCCATCGCGGAACTTAATATCGGCTGGAATGGTTGCAGCGAACTCCACAAGAGGATGGTCTAAAAATGGAACCCGTGCTTCAACTCCATGTGCCATACTCATTCTATCCTCAACCTGCAAAAGAGCAGGCAGCAGAGTTTTGAAATCGAAATGCGTCATGGCATCGAAATACGAGCCACTTCCAACGTTTTCACCCTTAAAAATCTTCTGAAACTCCTCATAAGTTGCCGAATTATCAATTACCCCAGGAGCCAAAATAGCCCCGAAAGTATTCGATCGATTAACAAGGCGCCAATAACGAGCATCTCGCTCACCGAATAAGCCCTCTGACCAGAACTCTTGCATCATCGGCTGATACTGCCGCAATGTCTGTAGGTTTGGGATAATGGATTCATACGTAACGACAAAATTACCGTCATGAAGAGTGCCCTCTATAGCGCCCTTGATACATTGCTCAAAATAGGCAATTAAATATCGAGCATAGCCACCAAAAATCTCATCCCCGCCTTGCCCTCCAAGCACCACCTTCACATGCTGGCCAACTTTTTGGGAAACCATATATTGAGGGAAAGCGCCCGGCCCTGCAACAGGCTGATCCAAATGCCAAATAACTTTGCCGACGTGTTGCACAAAGTCTTCTTCATTGATATCAGCTATATGAAGTTGCATTCCTTGCTCGTCAGCTAACGCTTGAGCATAGATAGACTCATCAAAACGCGAGCCTTCTGAAAATCGACCGTTGAAGGCTTGAAAGCGATCTTGACGGCTGGCTTTTTTGGCCATAGAAGCCAATAAGCTCGAGTCTAGCCCTCCACTGACATAGCTACCTATGTCAACATCAGATCTCAAATGGTTTTCAACTGAGTCTTCTAGCAATTCTTTAAGTTTCGCTTCGAACCACTTTTCGGTATGATGATAATCAATATCATAGTGCACCTCCCAGTATCTTTTGAACACCGGCATTTTGCCAGGAAGTACCACGGCAGTGTGCGCAGCCGGAATCTGCAAGACCCCAGCAATCAGTGTCTTATCTCCCAAACAGAACTGAAAAGTGAAATAATCCGAAAGAGCTCTCGACCTTATCTCTTTTCTTCTAAGAAAAGGTAATAAGGCTTTTGCTTCGGAGGCAAAGAAAAAAACGTTATCCTGATACGTCCAATACAAAGGTTTGATGCCGAAGCGATCACGTGCAAGAAATAATTCCTGCTTTTCAGCATCCCAGATGGCAAAAGCGAACATTCCGCGCAAGCGATTTACACATTGGGCGCCCCATAGTTGATATGCATGGAGGATAACCTCAGTATCAGACTGAGTAGAGAAATTACCTCCAATCTCCCGCTGCAAATCTAGATAATTATATATCTCGCCATTGAAAACTATCGTGTATCTACCATCTCTGCTATGCATGGGCTGCGCACCAGCGTCCACGTCAATGATTGCAAGGCGAACGTGTCCTAATCCAATGGAACCATTGCTAGAAGCCCAATTCCCTGTTCCATCTGGACCTCGATGTCTTATCCGGTCAAGCCCTAATTTTACGTGGCTATGCAGGGCATCAGTCGAAAATGATTGAGCAGGCATTACGCCGAAAATACCACACATATTATTTTGCCCTTAGAATTTTTTTTATGACTGGAGTCAATGGCGTTCTTATCCCCGCCGGCATAGCCATCCAAACCGGAACCAGCCAATCTAACACAATCCTCGACAGATGCGCATTGAACAGAGGGAAAGTTATGGCGGGCGGAACCACCGTGGAAAGAGCTCTTACAGGCATAGTGGTCAACAGAGATGGTTGAATAGAAAAGCTTGAAAAAACAGAGTCGCGTTGAATCAGAATTTTATTCTGTGATATCCAATCCGAAATGGCTAAATCTGTTTTTCTCACAAATTCTGAATAGCCGTAATTTCCTTCGCCGATTATCTCTTCATAAGCCCGATCAGCCATCGAGTCAATCAATTCTGAATCATTAAGTGCCGCACTGATCTCAGCGAGATTAGAGCCGTCTTTTCGCAAAGCAAGATAATGTACGCCTGATTTCAATACGTTTGAATACGTTCCTTCGAAAAGTACGAGAACGGTTCTTGCAGCTATAGCCTCAAAAATTCGAGGTGATATCTGATTCATTAATCCTGGTGCTTCATAGGCGGCAACAACTGCGTTGTAAACCTCTTGATCATTGCAATCAGGATTTTCTTCTCTGAATTCTGTTATCTTTTGCTGAAGGTCACCGTTCCAGTCGAACACATTACTACCACTTTCAGAGCCCAACATTGCCCGGCATGATTTCATAAAATCATACCAAGAAGGCCCATATATGCGCGCCTCTTCGGTCCATTCGATGTCACATGGAATGCCATTTTTTAAACAATAGGCTTTCACCATCTTCCCAATCTGAACCTTCTCCTCGCCTAACTGACCATATCTTGACGGTAAAGGCCTGCCTCGGTAACCAACTTGAATTGACCTTTTAGAAGGAGGAATATCTCCAGTCAATCCGGAGAGATCATATGGAACATAACCAGTCAAAACTGAAATGAACCTAACACCAGGAAAGTTTTTGGCGGGATATATTTTCTCTACATTTTTTGCGGGTACAACCGTAAAAACTAAATTTATTTTTAGCTTTTTTATCCAAGCCCATGCTTTATGGGTGTGATCGTACTCGTCTTGAATATATAAGACTTTCAATCCTCGAAAATTCTCAAATAAGCTGCATGTGGTTTTTGAAACTTGATCGTAGGGCAGTCTTACCGAATAATGCAAAGCGATAGCATCGAATCTTTGAGAGTCGACATTTATGACGCTTGAATCGTCTTGATGAAGATAAAAATATCTATTGCTAGAGTAATTTCCAAAACTGGCAGCGTGTTCATGCACGGTATTGGTATAAGTTTGACTGGCGTTGTATAAAAATAAAACGTTATACACAATAACCACCTAGCGAGTAACTTTTACATATAAATCCAAGCCTAGTAATTTTGGCCAAATGGTTTTAAGCAGTTCCGATCTTTCTTTATTTTTAAAAGGTGTTGCCTGGTCAATATTTTCGAGACTCATTTCGCATCTGCTGAAATCTTTGCAATATTTGCGCAATGATTTTTTAGAAATCCAATCAGTATGAGGCGCAGCTTCAGATTTCAAGTTAATGTCGTATGCCGATCTTTGTTTGGCATCAGCCTTCTCAACCACGCGACGACTGCCAAAAATTTCAGTCAATAAATACATAGCGGTGGCAGATGTGTTTTGAATCCAGCGTCTGTATGAGTATGCGTAATAAACCATGAATATTAAAGTCCCGCCTGGCTTAAGCAATTTATAACACTCGTCTATAGCAAGTTGAAGATTCCCGGTATGATGAAGGCAGCCAATCGCGACAATTGTATCAAACGACTGATGAGGGAATGGCGGCTGCAATATGCTTCCTTGCACAACATTGCCTGCTAGTTTTATCTGTTTGATTCTGTGCCGAACCATCTTCACTGGACCCAGCGCTATATCTAGACCAGAATAAACAGCACCATGCTTTACCACACGCTGTGCGACGGTCCCATACCCCAACCCTATCTCCAAAACATTCATGCCACTCAGTTTTGAGAAAGAAATGTGTTTTTCTAGGTACGGATAAAAATCGAGATACCACTGGTCAAATTTAAGCAAGGATGCTTCGCTCGCATCTTTGACACCTAAAAATTGTGCCAGTTGCGAACCGCAAGGCTCATCCCAGAAATCTTCGTTTTTCCGAGATATCTCTTCATCGATTTTTTCCATGGAACGCCTTTTGAAGATAGAACAAACGTTCCACAATTAAAGTACTACGTCATTCTTTGAAAATTACAAAGATTTAGAAGTCCCTGCTTGAGTTCTACAGTCGATTCGAATTTCAAATCGCGCTTGGCCAACACTGTTGATCCGATTCTATTTTTTACAAATGGCCTATTTACTGCTTTAAAAATTGCATCAGGAGTCGTCGGAAAAATCGATTGAAGGCCGTTTACCAGTTCTTTTATCGACGTCTTGATTCCCGTACCGACGTTGTAGCAGCGCATTTCAGCGCTAGACTGCATGGCCAAAATATTGGCGCGGGCACAATCTCGCACGTCCACGAAGTCATAGGCCTGAGATCCGTCACCATGGATAACCGGCGCTTGGCCATCTTTTAGGGCTTTAATCATCCGTGTAACTACTCCAATGTACGCACCCTTATCGTCTTGACGCGGCCCGTATACATTCATATATCTGAGCCCAACATAACTCGATTTCTTATCGCGGCTGGCAACGCGCCGATATAAAGCCTTGAGAAGATATTCGCCGCACACTTTAGTTGCACCGTAGAATTCTTCGCAGTTAAACGGATGACTTTCCTCCATTGGCTCAAAAACCGCATCGCCATATACCGAGGCTGAAGATGAATAAACCAAACGGCGAATTCCATTAGAAATGCAGGCTTCTGCAACATTCAGTGTGCCACCTACATTGACTTCAAATGCGGAGCGTGGATATTCATTACAGTGCAGCAGCCATAATGCCGCCAAATGAAATACTCCATCCATCCCATGCATTGCGGAATTCAAGGTATCCCGATGCAAAATATCCCCTCCACTGGGGAATATTTCACAACGAGGGTCCTTTAAAGCTTCACCAAGATTCGAAAGGCGCCCCCTGGACAGATTGTCATAAATTCTGACGTGCGCTGCCCCGGCGCTAAGCAACTGCTCTACCAGATGAGAACCTATAAAACCCGCACCTCCAATCACTAGGAAGGAGTGACCTTGTATTGTCAGTGACATTTCAGTGCTGGCTCATCATCTTTTGATGCTTCGCCATGCAACGGCCGATCATTTCGGCATTTTTTTGCGTCCATTCGACAGTACGGCGAAGACCTTCCCGGATGTCCACTTCGGCTTCAAAACCTAATTGTTCGCAGGCTTTGTCTGTCGAGGCAAAACGTTTGCCGGATCGGTCCCAATCTCTAGCAGGGCGCAGATCTAAAGGTATTTTGTTGCCTGTAAATTCATTGATCCAAGTAGCTAGCTCGAGAATCGTGGTTTCACGACCGGTAGCCAAGTTATAGATTTCACCTTTCTGTCCTTGCAAAGCGCAGGCCATCAAGCCACGCGCCATATCTTCCACGAAGATAAAGTCACGGCTAGCGTTGCCACCGTTATCCAAAGGTAGTGCTTCTTGTTGCAAAGACCGCCATACAAAAGTCGGTGTTACGTTGCGCCAAACGGTATGAGAAGTGCCACGCCATTGACCAGCGCCCAAGATTTCTCCCGGCCCATATACATTGGAAAAGCGAGCTTTCACGAAGGGTAGGTCCGCTCTCTGGAGAAAATAGTTTCCATACAACTCACCAATGATCTTTGAGATCGAATAGGGACTGTCATGGTAAAGCGTGACAGGCTGATCTTCCGTCGTGGCAGAAGCGACGTGATAAGTCTTCTCGGCAACCGCACAAGCTGCCGCTGCGTAAACCACTTTCTTCAGCGCTTTGATGGCAGATAACCGCTGAAACAGTTTCAAGCTGGTCAACGTATTGTTTTCGTGGTCTGCCAGTGGATTGGCGATGGAAGATTGATTGCCGTGGTAGCAAGCCAAGTGGAATGCGTAATCAAGATCGTCGGGCAACGATGACAGAATCTGATCGTCGGTAATGGACCCAAAAACAAAGCGCACTCGTGGGTCGGCCGGGATGTTGCTTGCCTCTGATGAAAGCAGGTTGTCCACAACAATGATTTCTAGTGGATCTTGTTGCAGGATTGCGTGGGTCAGATTACTGCCTACGAAGCCTGCGCCTCCAACGACCAGCACGCGTTGTCCAGAAAACGTAGCGGAGTTCACATGCATGATTTAAGCAGCGCTAGGCGGTTTGAGGTGGCTGAAGACGTCGTTGACACCGTGCTGGTCATACCAATTCAGTTGCCTCTGAATAGTTTGCTCAAAGTCTAGTTGGCATTTCCAACCAAAGTCCGCCTCTGTTTTGCTCGCGTCCAAGCAAACCACGGGAACATCGTCTTCCAACGGTGGCACCACATTCACTTCGGTCGGATCAAGCCCCAAATAGCGCTCTACGGCGCGATAGATGTCCAAGATCGAATGCGCCTCGCCGCTTGACACGTTGTAGACCCCGGTGGGGGCATTTTGCTGAATGGCCAGATCCATGAATCGCAAGAAGTCCTGCATATCAAGAAAATCCCTGGCCGTATCTGAGCAAAAGCACTTCTGCCCCGCCTTGAGCCTTTTGTAAAAAGTAGGAATTGGACCGATTGCTAGGCGAGGGCCAGTCACGTTCGCAATGCGAAGAGACAGCGAAGGCACCTTGCTCATCAGCAAGAACTGCTCGCCGGCAGTTTTGCTGATGCCGTAGCTAGTAAAAGGCGCACAACGCTCCTGCGTCGAGATGGGCAACGAGGTAGGGCGGCCGTAGCACAGCGCAGTCTGAAAATTGACGAGCCGTTTGACTTGATGACGTTCACTAGCGCGGGCCACGACAATGCTGCCGGTGATGTTAGTGTCTGCGTCCTCTCGCCAATTCTCAGGATCTTTGTAAGCAGCAGCGGCGTGAATAACGATCTCTGGTGCAAATGCATCGAATGCCTTGTCTACCCAAGCCGCATCGGCGATATGGCCTTCATGCACTTGAAGGCCTTCGACAGTTGGCACAACCTCCCGCTTACCCGTGGCGAAATTGTCAAGCACCGCGATTTGGTGACCTTTTGGCAACCAATGTTCAATAAGGTTGGAGCCTAAACAGCCGGCTCCTCCCGTGATCAGAATCCGCATAGGTTCCTACCTTAGTGCTTGTTTTCGAGGCGCAGATGGGTGTACTCACCGAGCGTGCCATGCTGCTTGTAATAAGCGATAGCCGTATCTACCGTATGCTGGAGCGGCGTGAAAGTCAGTTGCCCGAAATCTTCGAATGTTCTAGAGGGGTCCAGCAGGATCGAGGCGACGTCGTCTGGGCCGAGTTCTTTGACCTCCGCTTCTGGCTTGTCGATGAAGCCCATTGCAGTGACTACAGCGTTGTAAAGCTCTTCGATTGCGATATCCGTGCCGGAAGAAAAGTGGTAGGTCCCGTGACCCGTGCCATCGCACGCTTTAAGAACCACTCTAGCCAGATCCTCAACAAAGACGAAATCACGGCGAGCCTTGGTGACGAAGCAACGTTTGCCGTCCTTGAGTCGCTGATAGAAAATGGGCAGCGGGCCGGCAACGTTGCGGGGGCCAACCACGTTTGCCAAGCGGAACGTGACGAAGTCCAGCCCTGATAGCTCAAGGTAAAGCTCGTTTGCCGTTTTGCTGATGGCGTAACTGCTTCCACCCGGCGAGCGCGGGTGGTCTAGGCGGATGGGGTGCTGTTGCGGACGCAGCCCATAGCAGAGTGCGGTTTGAAAATATACAAAACGCTTTACTCCGTTACGCTTCGCTGCGTCGATAACGTTAGAACCGCCAACGCAGTTCGTCAGCGTGTCGTTGTACCAGTCATCGGGGTCCTTATAAGAAGCTGCCGTGTGGACCACCGCGTCCGGGCCGAACTCCTGCAGCAGTTGATCCACGAGAGCCTTGTCGGCGATGGAGCCAATCACGACCTTCAGCTGGGGGTGCTCATCCAAATGCTCACGCCTGCCAGTAGCAAGGTTATCGACCGTGAGAACTTCGTCGCCGCGGGAAAGCAGCATTTCAATGACATGGGATCCGATTTGGCCGAGGCCACCAGTGACAAAAACTTTCATTAGATTTCCGCTGAAGTTAGGTAGTGAGAATTTGCAGGAGGCGTTTTGAAGCATCGCCGTTGCCGTAGGGGTTTTCGTGCACCGCGGCAGGAAGCCCAGCAGATGCCAGGTCCTTGTAGGCGCCGAGGATGCTTTTCTTCGAAGCTCCCGCGAGACGGTTCCAACCCAATTGGACGGTTTCAACCCACTCTGTCTCGTCGCGAAGCGTGATGCAGGGAACGCGATAGAAGTACGCTTCCTTTTGCACTCCGCCGGAGTCGGTCATGATGACCGTCGATGCTTGCTCCAGAGCGACCATGTCGAGGTAGGGCAGGGGCTCGACCACCAGCAGCCTATACAGACTGGCCTGGAGTCCTGTCGCCTCTATCAGTTTTCGGGTTCGAGGGTGGAGCGGTAGCACGACCGGCATATCCTCGGCGATTTCAGCCAACGATTCGAGAATTTGCGTCAAGCGATCCGGATCATCGGTATTTTCCGCGCGATGGCATGTTGCAAGAACGTACCCGCGTCCTTGGAGCTTCAGTCTGTCGAGTATGCAACTTCGCTGCCGCGCCAGTTGGCCATAGAAGCGGGAAGCGTCGAACATCACATCCCCCACAAGATGTACGCCTCGGGAGAGACCTTCGCTGGCAAGATGCTGGACCGCAGTGGCGGTGGGACACAAAAGCAGCGTCGAAATCCTGTCAGTCAGTATCCGGTTGAGCTCCTCGGGCATCCGCATGTTGAACGAGCGCAACCCCGCCTCCACATGCGCAATTGGTATATTGAGCTTGGCAGCGGCAAGTGCGCCTGCCAGTGTCGAATTCGTGTCTCCGTACACCAGCACCCAGTCTGGCCGCTCGGTCAACAGCACCGCTTCGATTGACTCGAGCATCCGGCCCGTCATTGCGCCATGGTTGCCGCCCGAGATCGCCAAGTGAACATGCGGCTCCGGTATGTCGAGCTCATCGAAAAATACTTTCGACATGTTGTCGTCGAAGTGCTGACCGGTATGAACGATACGCTCTTCCAACTTGTCCGAGAAATCCGTGCGGATAGTTCGGGAGACTGCTGCCGCCTTGATGAACTGCGGGCGCGCGCCTACGATCGTGACGATTTTGGCTAAGGTCATACGGTGACCTCTGCCAGCGCCTGGATGACCCTATCTTGGTCTGAGGATCTCAGGAAAGGTCCCATGGGCAGACTAAGTACTTCTGTGGCCAATCGATCTCCCACTGGTAGACCCGCGTTTAGATCTTCAACCGCAGGTTGCTGGTTGAGCGGCAGAGGATAGTGAACGGTAGTGGGTATCCCGATTGCGCGTAGCGAAGACTGTATGCGTTCCCGCCTCGGCGTAAGGATGGTGTACTGCGCCCACGCGCTTCGTCGGTTCTGTTCAATCACCGGTTCGGTGATGCCTGGGACTGCGCCAAGCGCTTTGGTATAGCGGCTGGCCACTTGCTGTCGAAGTGAAATCTCGTCGTCGAACGTGACCATCTTCGCAAGAAGCACCGCCGCCTGCAGCGTATCCAGCCGGCTGTTGACTCCTACCCGCACGTGGTAATACCGGCGCTCCTGTCCATGGCGTGCAATTTGACGCATGACCAGCGCCAGCGCCTCGTCATTGGTGAAGATGGCCCCACCGTCCCCATAGCACCCCAACGGCTTGCTCGGAAAAAAGCTTGCACAGGCGATGGTCGTGAGGTTGCAGCTTTTACGGCCCCGGTAGGTAGCACCGAAGCTCTGCGCCGCATCCTCGATCACCGGGATGCCGTGCCGCGCGGCGATCTCGTTGATCGCATCGAAATCCGCGCATTGTCCATACAGACTGACCGGGATGATGGCCTTGGTGCGCGGCGTGATGGCCGCCTCGAGCAGTGCGGGATCGAGGTTGTAGGTGATCGGCGAGACGTCCACGTACACAGGCTTCGCACCGAGCAATGCCACGGTTTCGGCGGTGGCGATATAAGTGAAGCCAGGTGTGATGACCTCGTCTCCGGGGCCGATACCCAATGCCATCTGCGCGATCTGGAGCGCGTCGGTGCCGTTGGCGACCGTGATGCAGTACCGGGCGCCGGTATAGGCGGCCAACTGCTCTTCCAGCTCGTGCACCTCCGGGCCCAGGATGTATTGGCCGTGGTCCAGCACCTTCTGGATGCGGGTGTCGATATCCGATTTGAGCCTCTGGTACTGGGCCTTGAGGTCGGTAAATTCCATATCAAATTCCGTAATGGCTGCAGGCCGTCATACCCGTCGCAGGCTATCGCCCAGCAGGCGATAGGTGGCACCGGATTGGGAGCATTGCACTTCTGCTTCGCCCGCGAGGGGCAGGTCGAGGCGGTCGCCGTGCTCGCTCATCCACCCGATCTGCCGCGCAGGCACCCCGGCCACCAGTGCGTAGGGTTTCACATCGCGATTCACCACGGCACCGGCGCCGACGAAGGCATGCGCACCGACCGTGGTGCCGCACACCACGGTGGCATTGGCGCCGAGCGTGGCACCCCGGCACACACGCGTGGGCCGGTATTCGTCCTTGCGCGCAACGCTGCTGCGCGGGTTATAGACATTGGTAAACACCACGCTGGGGCCGCAGAACACGTCGTCTTCCAGCGTGACGGCATCGTAGACGCTGACATTGTTCTGGACCTTGACGTTGTCGCCGATCACCACGTCGTTGCCTACATAGACGTTCTGCCCGAAAGAGCAGGCCTTGCCGATCCGTGCGCCAGCGGAAATATGGACCCAGTGCCATATGCGCGTGCCGGCGCCGATCTGTGCGCCGGCATCGACGATGGCCGTGGGATGTGCGGTATAGGGTGTGGGGCTCATGCTGCGTGAAGGGTGTCAGCTTGCGTGGTAGGCCGCCAGACAATCGTCGATGCGGCCCTGCATGCGGATCTGACCTTCGTCGAGCCAGATGCCCTGGTTGCAGAAGGTCTTGAGGATCGGATCGCTGTGGGAGGCCAAGACCAGAATCTTGACGCGGCTCATCATGTTCTCGAGCCGGATGCGGGCCTTGTCGATGAACTGCGCATCGCCGACGCCGATCATCTCGTCCATCAGCAAGATGTCGGGTGCCACCGCAGTCGATACCGCGAACGCCAGCCGCAGCATCATGCCGGAGGAGTAGGTGCGAACCGGCAGGTGAAGATAGTCGCCCAGTTCGGTGAAATCCTCGATGTCGGGGACCAGCGCCTTGGCTTCGCGGCTGCCGATGCCCATGACCACGCAGCGCGTGGCGACGAACTCGTAGCCACTGGCGTCCGGATCCATGCCCAGCATGAGGTCGATCAACGAGGAGATGTCTCCGGTCGATCGCATCACGCCGGACGTGGGCTCGTACACACTCGATAGAACGCGCAGCATCGTCGACTTGCCAGCGCCGTTGCGGCCGATGAGCCCCATGCGGTCGCCGTCCTTGAGCGACAGCGTAATGTCGCGCAGTGCCCGCACGGCCAGTGCTCCACGGCCAATATTCTCGATACGTCCTCGATGGCCTTGTGCCTTGCCCATGAGCGTATTGAGCAGCCCGCGCGAGCGGGAGGAATACAGCGGGAAATCGACGTTGACCCGGTCCAGTTCGATGCTTGCCATGGTCAAAGCCAATACACGAGCCTGCGCCGGCTCTTCAGAAAGATGGTGAAGAAGCCGATGAGCAGCACGACGAAAGTGCCGCCGGCCATCAGGTAGCTGTAAGGGTCGACCGGTTGACCCAACACGGGTGCCCGGACCAGGTCGAGAAATGCCGCCAGGGGGTTGATGTGAACGATGAGCTGCGCACGCTCGCTGAGCTGCGATGGCTGCCACATCACCGGCGTGAGGAACATGGCGATCTGCATCAGACTGGTGACGATCATCGGTATGTCGCGAAAACGTGCGCACAGGGCGCCCAAAATGCAAGACACCAGCGAGGCGCAAACCATGGTGATGGCCAGCCCCACCACGAATGGCAAAGGCCGCACCTCGCCCAGGCGGCCGAAGACCAGAAGCACCAGCAGGGCGATCGGGATGTTGTGTCCCATCATCAGCAGGTTGCGCCAGATCACCCGCAGGCCGAACGCCGTCTTGGGGTAGGGCGTCTGTTTGAGGAATGCGCTGGAGCCGATGAAGGTCTGGCAGCTGTCCGATATGGACTGCGACATGAACAGAAACAGCACATGGCTGACGCAGAAGAACGGCAGGTAGGTCTGCACGTCGATCTTGAAAACCTGCGACCCGATCAAGCCGAAGGCGCCGATGAAGATCGCCGTATTGATCGATATCCACACCGGCCCCAGGAAGGAGCGGCGGTACTGCTTGAGGATGTCCTCCAGCCCCAGGTGCAACCAGAAACGCCACAGCCTGAGCGCCCCGTGCACATCGGAAACGAGCAACTGGAATTGAGAGAGCGGCTTAAGCCCGGATACTGTCATACCGTCAGCGTCCCACGGCGCGCACGAACGGATGCACCCGGTCCCCCGCGTCGGCCGCGATCGCCGCATGCCGGATCACATTCACCGTCTCGATGCAATGCCGCGCGTCTTCCAACCCATAACCCCGGCCCGCCAGGATCTCGCGGTAGCTGGTGGTGTGCAGGTCGGTGAAGCCTTCGGAGAACTCCAGCTGCTCGCCGCTGACATCGATGTTGCGGTAGGTAGGCTTTTGGCCTTTCACCTCGGCCGGCAGGTCGTCGGCATCGATGGAGAGAAACCAGCGCACCCGGGCGCGTTCGTACTCCAGGTAGCCGGCGGCCTTGGTCTCTTCGCGCAGGTGGACGCGGTTGTCCTGCAGCTTGCCGAAGATGAAGTGCAGCATGTCGAAGAAATGCACGCCGATGTTGGTGGCCACGCCGAACGACTTGCGGGGGTCGCCCTTCCAGCTCTCCAGGTACCACTTGCCGCGCGAGGTGATGTAGGTCAGCTCCACGTCGAACTTGGTGTCCGCCGGCGCCGCGTCCACCTTTTCCTTCAACCGCAGGATCGCGTCGTGGTGGCGCAGCTGCAGGATGTTGAAGACACGCTTGCCGGTTTCCTGCTCGATCAAGGCCAGCTCGTCGAGCAGCGCGGGCGTGGGCACCAGGGGCTTCTCGCAGATCACGTCGCAGCCCAGGCGCAGGCCGGCGGCGATGTGGGCGTGGTGCAGGTAGTTGGGCGAGCAGACCACCGCATAGTCGAGCGCGGTGGCGGGCGAGCGGCGCAGGCGGTGCGCATGCTCCAGAAAGCGCTCGAACTCGGTGAAGAACTCGCTCTGCGGCGAGATGCTGTCGATGATGCCGACCGAGTCGTTGATGTCGTAAGCCACCGAGAGCTGGTGGCCCAGGTCCTTGATGGCACGCATATGCCGCGGCGCGATGTAGCCGGCGGCGCCGATGAGGGCGAAGTGGGTCATGGACGGTAGAGGCTGGAAATCAGAGGCGGAATACGGTGAAGCCGGCCGCGGCGGCCTGGTGGCGATCGAAGAGGCTTTTGACATCGGCCAGCACGGGTTGGCTGCCGCGGCACAGGCTGCGCAGTTCGACGGGCGTGGCGCTGCGGAACTGCTGGTGGCCCACCGCCACGACCAGCGCGTCCACCGGCTGCTGTGCCGATACTTCGCCCAGTGCCAGGCCGTATTCGTGCTGCACGTCGGCCGCGTTCGCCCAGGGGTCGCAGACGACCACGTTGGCGCCCCAGGCCTGGAACTCGCGCACCATGTCCACCACCTTGCTGTTGCGGATGTCGGGGCAATTTTCCTTGAAGGTGATGCCGAGCACGCCGATGCGGCAGCGCGGCACGTCGAGCCCGTTCTTCAGCATCAGCTTGATGGTGTTGCGGGCCACGTAGCGGCTCATGTTGTCGTTGATGCGCCGGCCGGCCAGGATGACCTGCGGGTGGTAGCCGACCTCTTCTGCCTTGTGGGTCAGGTAGTACGGGTCCACGCCGATGCAGTGGCCGCCCACCAGGCCGGGCCGGAAGGGCAGGAAGTTCCATTTGCTGCCGGCGGCCTCGAGTACGTCGAGGGTGTCGATGCCCAGGCGTTCGAAGATGACCGACAGTTCGTTGACCAGGGCGATGTTGAGGTCGCGCTGCGTGTTCTCGATGACCTTGGCGGCTTCGGCCACCTTCAGGCTGCTGGCCTTGTGGGTGCCGGCCTCGATGATGCTGCCGTAGAGCGCATCGACCGCGTCGGCGACCGCGGGCGTGCTGCCGCTGGTGATCTTCTTGATCTTGGTGAGCGTGTTGACCTTGTCGCCGGGGTTGATCCGCTCGGGGCTGTAGCCGCAGAAGAAGCCGGTGTTGAAGGTCTTGCCGCTGAACCGCTCCAGCACGGGCACGCAGACTTCTTCGGTGGCGCCGGGATAGACCGTCGATTCGTAGATGACCAGGGCGCCTTCCGGCATGACCTGGCCGACGGTCTCGCTGGCCTTGACCAGCGGCGACAGGTCGGGCCGGTTGGCGGTGTCGACCGGTGTCGGCACGGTGACGATGAACACCTGGCAAGCCCGCAGGTCTTCCAGGTCGGCGCTGTAGCGGAGGTGCCGGGCGGCGCGCAGGTCTTCGGGGGTCGTCTCGAGCGTTGCGTCCCGGCCGTCCTTCAGTTCCGCGATGCGCGCCGCATTGATGTCGAAGCCCAGCACGTTGCGCTGCTTGCCGAACTCCACCGCCAGGGGAAGGCCGACATAGCCCAGCCCGATGATCGCGATGGTGGCCTTGTCAATGTTCATGTCTGGATGCAAGAAAAGTAAATTGTTCTTGTGCGTTGGCAAAACCGAATCGCGGATTTTCTCATGCCGGAACAGCGCGCTCGGCATTTCGGCCGGCAGGCATGCGGCAGCTGCCACGGTATCGACAACTTCCACCGCGGAGGGCGCGAGGCTCGCCCGCTGGCAGGGGGGCTCGGCCCGCAGCGCGTGGCAGGGCTGGCAGCAGGGGAAGATCCTGCCCGCGGCTGCGCGCCGCGGGCGAGTCGGTTCCGCCGTTGCCCGGAAACAGCGTCCATGCGGTGCCGTTGCGTGCGCTGCAATGCGCCGGATAGTCGTCCATTCCGCCGCCGTCGACGAAGAATCCGGCGCCCGGCAGGGACCGGCGGATCGGGTCGGTGTCGGCCAGTGCGGCATAACCGAATCCGCGGCAGGCGCCCGCATCCAGGGCGTAGCGATCCGCGCCGCCGTCGTCGCGGAAGAGGGCGACGCTGTTGTCGAGTGCTGCGCCGATGCCGAGGTCTCGCACACGGTAGTCGTCGTCGCCGCCCTGGTCGACGAACACCGCGACAGAGAAATCGTGCGCGGCCCCCAACGCGGCGGAGTGGCGTGCGCTGTAGTGGTCGTCTCCGCCGCCGCGCTGGACCAGCAGCCCGGCCGCGTTGTGCGCGGCGGCGCCCATGGCGTACCACGCCGCCTCGAAAGTGTCCTGGCCGCCGCCGTCCAGGAGCATGCCCAGGCCTTCGTGGTAGCCCATGCCTTGCGCGAAAACCTGTGCCGTGTAATGGTCGTCGCCGGCTACGTCCAGCAGCAGCCCGGTGCCGCCGGTGGTGGAAACGCCGCCCGGCCGGCCATCGGATCGCAGACCCCGGCCCGCGCCCTGGCCCATCGAGGTGTTGCTGTCCGCCAACTGCGCGGAGGGAAAAAGAAGCGGAGCGTCGGAGAGCGTGTAGCGGTCGTCGCCGCCGCCGTCCACCAGGACGGCCACGCCTTCGGAGCCCGCGGATGCCTGCGCGTGGGACACCGCATCGAACCGCGTCGCGGCGGGCGCGCTGTGCAGCACCGCCCATCCCGCGACCGCGAAGCCCTGCGCATAGGCGGTCGCCGCATACCGGTCGCTGCCGCCCTGGTCGATGTGCAGCGCCGCACCGAACAAGGCCGCGCCCTGCGCCAGCATGCCGCCGCGGTAGTCGTCGTCGCCCGCCGAATCCCACAGGATGCCGTAGCCCAGGACGCCTGCCGACGGGTCGCTGCCCGGGACGGTGGCGGTGTAGACGTCGTTTCCCCCCCGGTCGATGAGCACCGCGATGCGGTTGCTGTCACGGCGCGCTGCGAAGACATAGCGGTCGTCGCCCCCGACGTCCACCACCAGCAGGGGCGAATCGAGTTCGTGCACGGCGCTGCCGCCGGTCGTATCGACGAGCACCGTGCCCAGCGGGGTGTCGTGCCGCCAGTACACCGAGGGCAGGGTGGACGCGGTCGCGAGGTACCGGGACAGATGTTCGGCGGCCTGGGCCAGCACCGCCATGCCCTGCAGCAGGGTGGGCCGGTCCACCTGTCCCAACAGGCGGCGAAAATCGAGCGCCGGCGCGATGCCGATCGCAGCGGAGGATGCGGCCGGAAACTGGTCCATGAGCACCGAGGGCGTGAAGGCTTCGGGCAACCGGGCGAGGGCGGTGCGCCGTGCTTGTTCCGCCGCATGGATGCCCAGCAGCATCCGGGCCAGCTCGCTGCGCAAGGGTTCCGGCAGCGTCCGGTGGGACGGCACGGCCGGGCCTCGCCCCGGTGCGGACCCGGGCGCGCGGTTCGCGAGCAAGGCGATCGTGTACGCCAGCGGGTCGACGGCGGCCGGCAGCGGCGGGACCTCTGCGGTCTGCACCCGGTCGGCCTCTGGAATCGCGCCAAGATCGGCTGCCGCCCGCAGCAGTGCGCCCGGACTGCCGGCGGCCTGCACAAAACGGTTCCAGGTACGGTCGGCCTGGTCGGGCATGGCCTGGGGGGATGCCATCGCGTCCCGCAGCCCACGCGACTGGCGCGCGCGGGTGGGCGACAACCGCAATTGGTCGGGATCGGGCGCGGCAC
Organism: Sphingomonas sp. NCPPB 2930; assembly: GCA_042867185.1. GTDB lineage: Bacteria > Pseudomonadota > Gammaproteobacteria > Burkholderiales > Burkholderiaceae_C > Xylophilus. The sequence goes on from JBHZQV010000006.1 coordinate 94,523, forward strand.
CGGCGGCGACGGCAGCGCCTGCCGCAACCTGCCGGGCGGGGGAGACGGACGGGGTACAGCCGGGCAAGGGCGCCACGGCCAGCAGAAACGCCAGCAGCGCAGAGGCGCGAGCACGCACAGCACGCAGGCCGACCCCACGACCCGCCGCGCCTGCGCGCGCCGCCGGGCGGTGCGGGCCGGCCGTGCCGCTCACACCGCCCGGCGGGCGCGCGCGGGACCGCGACGCGACAGACACAGCAGGGTGGTCAACGCCATGTAGCGGGCGACGCCGAACCACGAGCGGAAGATGCGCGATTTTCCGGTGGCGCGGGCCTGCATGGCCACCGGAATCTCCATGATGCGCAAGCCGGCGCGGCTGGCCATGAGCAGTGCCCCCAGGTCCTGGTAATCCAGCAGCGTGGCATCGCCCGACGCCAGCAGCTGCATCGCATCGCGGTTGTAGAAACGGAAGCCCGAGGTCAGATCGCGCAGGTCGAAGCTGGCAATGCGCCGAAACCAGCCCCAGGCCCAGCGGCGCAGCCGGCTGGCCCGTTCCGGAAACGCACCGATCACCATGTCGGCCCGGTCGCCGCAGCCCAGCAGCGCCTGGACCTCGCCCACCTCGTGCTGGCCGTCCGCGTCCATCGTGACGACGCCGGCATAGCCCCGCTGCAGCGCGTAGCGGATGCCCGTCTGCATGCCGCCCCATGCGCCGACCGGCAGGGCAGGCCGCAGCACGCGGGCACCGGCGGCCCGTGCCAGCCGCGCGGTGTCGTCGGTACTGTGGTCGTCGATCACCACGATGTCCGGGTAGCCCGCCGCGATGAGCTCGGCGACGACCGTGCCGACGGTGGCGGACTCGTCCTTGGCCGGGATCACCACCAGGATGCCGTTTTTCGTAGGTTGGTCCGGGAGGTCGGCGGCACCGTTCGCATAGGCCGCTTCCAGTTCCGCTGCACACGCACCGATGGAGAAGCGGGCGTACAGCGCGTCGCGACCGGCGCGGCCATACCGCGCCCGGCGCGCAGAGTCGGCCTGCATGCGCTCGATGGCGGAACGCCATGCCGGCACGTCCTCGAGGCGAACGCATTCGCCGGCGTTCGCCTCGCGCACCACCCACGGCATGCCCGAGCCGGGCAGGTCCGACACCAGGCACGGCTTGGCATGGTGCATCGCCTCCAGCAGCACCATGCCGAAGGCCTCGGTGCGTTCCCGCGAGGGCAGACAGAAAAGATCGCAGCCGCGCAGCAGTTCCGTCTTCTCCGCTTCCGACACCTTGCCGAGCAGGCGCACGCGCGGCGGTTCGCCGGGCACCGCATGGGCGCGGACCAGGGCCTCCAGCCGGGCCCGCAACTCGCCGTCGCCCGCGATCAGCAGTTCGACGCCCGGCATCGTGGACACCGCCAGGATCAAGGTTTCGAACCCCTTGTAATAGGCCAGCCGCCCGATGGAAAGCAGCCGGAAAGCGCCGGCATGCCAGTGCGCCGCCTCGGGTGCGGGCGCAAGAGGCGGGCGCGGCGCCGCGACATCCAGCCCCAGCGGCACCACCATGCACTTGCGCATCCAGGGCCGCAGCGGGACGCTGTGCTGCAGGTAGGGCGGCGAGGTGACGACGATACGCTCGGCGCGCTCGAGCACCGTCCATTCGAACGGCCGGTAGACGCGGTAGGCGGCGGCCACCAGCCCGCGGATCCGGGACGGCACCACGTCCGAATGCCAGTGCACCACCCACGGCAGGGCCAGGGCCTGCGGTACGGTCAGGGCCCAGAAGACCGCATTGTTGGGCATGTGCAGGTGCAGCACCTGCGGGCGAAAGCGGGCGATGGCGCGGGCGAGCGCCAGCGGGAATCCCACTGCGATCGGGGCGTAGAGCAAATGCGCCTGCACCGGGACCCGCACCAGCCATTCGGGATCGTCCGGCAGCGGGTCGCCGTGCACCAGCGCGAACGCATCGGTGCCTTGCACCCGCTGCGCGCGCACCAGGTCTGCCAGGAAGACCTCCATCCCGCCGACATGCGGCGGGAAGAACTTGCCGACATGCAGGATGCGCCGGGCCGCCATCTCAGCGCTTGGGCGCCAGCCGTGCCATCTGGGCGCGAAGGGTCTGGTAGGTCTGGTTGCGCGGGTCCATGGACAGGGCCTTGTCCATGTCTTCGATGCCCCCGGCCGTGTTGCCCAGCGCATGGCGCGCCAGCGCGCGGCCGTAGAAGGCCTGCGCGAACGGACGCTCCGCGATCAGCCTGTCGAACACCGCCAGCGCCTCCTGGGTACGGCCGGCGCCGAGCAGGCTCAGACCGTAGCCCGACTGGAAGCGCGCGCTGTTCGGGCGGTTCTTGACGAGTTCCGAAAACGCCTGCAGGGCGACGTCGTACTTCTGGACGGTGATCGCGGTTTCCGCATGGCGCAGCCGGGCGTTCTCGAGCACCTTCTGCTGCTCTTCGTTGCCGGCGACCGGCGGGCCGTACAGTTCGAGGGCCCGGCCGAAGGCCGCATAGGCATCGGGAAAACGGCCGGTCTCGTAGAGCGATTCGCCCAGCTGGTAGTAGAGCTCGGCGCCGCGGTTGCCCTGGGCCTCGGATGCCTTGAAGGCCGCGATCGCCTCCGCGTGCTTGCGCTGCTGCTGCAGCGCCACACCCTTGTTGAAGGTGGCGAGGCCGCGGGGCTCGCCCAGCCGCTCGGCCATCGTGAAGTCGGCCAGCGCACTGTCGGTCAGGGATTTCTCCAGGTTCTGGGCGCCGCGGTTCAGGTACGGCCGCCAGCGCCCGACGGCGTTGGCCGGCGCCTGCAGATCGACCTTCTCCACCGCATCGGACCACACGCTGATGTCGCTCTCGAAGGTGAGGACCCGCTCCAGGGCCAGCCCGCCGAACAGCGTGGCGACCACGAAGCCCGCCGTATAGACCGCCCGGGGCGCGAAGCCGATCAGGGGCAGGGCGATCAGGCCAGGGATGGCCGCGGCCCACAGGTAGCTGCGGTACAGCACCAATGGATCCTGCACCCAGACGGTGGCGAACTCGGTCCAGAACAGCAGCAGCGGGAACAGCAGGCACAGCGCGGCGAGGCCCAGTGCGTCGCTGCGCCGCATCACCCGCCACAGGGATCCCAGCAGCAGCACGGCATAGGCCAGCGCGCCGACGACCTGCGGAAACGCGGCCAGCGTGAGCGGGAACGCGGGGCGCATGTCGATCGACATCCACTGCGGATTGGGCAGAAACCACAGCACGCCGTACCGGAAGAACAGGAACGCCTCGTTGAGGATGCTCAGCGGGAACACCGCCGACTGCATGCCGGGGCGCAGCGCGTCGAGCTGCTGCACCAGCAGCACCGAGGTGGGATCGAACACGCGCCCCAGGAACGAGCCGTACACCTGGGCCAGGAGATAGGCGGCCAGGGCCAGCAGCAGCATGCAGGCGGCGCCGATGGCGGCGATCTGCTTCGCACCGGGCCGTTTCACGAAGATGTAGAGCGGCACGAAGAACCCGACCAGCATCACCGCGTGCTCCTTGGCCAGAACCGCCAGCACATAGCCCGCCACCGCGGCGGCGATCCAGCCCTTGTGGTTCCGGCGCAGCCCGCGGACCAGCGCATAGCAGCTCCACACCGAGAAGAAGGTGGCCATCAGCACCGACCGCTGCAGGAGGTAGGCCACGCCGTAGACCGCGACCGGATTCAGCGCGAACAGCGCGACCCCCACGCGCAGGGCGGCAGTGCGGGACGCCGCGAAGGTTTCGTCGGCCTGGAAATCCTCCGAGAAGGCGGTGCAACCCAGCAGCTCCCTGAACCAGACATACAGGCCGGCCGTCGTTCCCAGATGGAGCAGGATGTTGAACAGCCGCTGCTTCCACCAGCCGTGCCCCACCACCGCATCCAGCCACACGAAAGAGCCATAGGACAGCAGGCGCTGCTGGAGGTTCAGCAGGCTGTCGTAGGGGCCGAAGATGGTGCCGTCCGTCAGCCGCAGATCGTCGAAGACCAGCCCGTTGTTCAGCCCGGGAAGGTAGACACCCAGCACCCCGAGCGCCAGCAGCAGAAAGAAGGCCAGCAGTCCGGTGGTTTTCTTGGTCATGGGGTTCTGTGCAAAAACGGGCGGGCCGCACCCGCCGTGCGACACATAAAAAAACATGCGAGTCTAAGGGACGACACGAAGCGAAGCGGATTTCCGCCGAACGCGCCCTTTCGGCGTCCTCTACGGGCTACGGCCCCTTCAGAACTTCCAGCAACTCCGTCTCGATCGCGATCTGCGCGCGGTTGCGCTGCAGGCTCGGGCCGTCGATCAGGAAGGTGTCCTCCACCCGCTCGCCCAACGTGCTGATCTTGGCCAGCTGCAGATTGAGCTGGTGCCGGGCCAGCACCCGGGCGATCGAGTACAGCAGGCCGGCGCGGTCGCTGGCGGAGATGCTCAGCAGCCAGCGCTGGGCGCGGTCGTCGGGCCGCAGCTCGACCCGCGGGGCCACCGGGAAGCTGCGCACCCGGCGCGACACCCGGCCGCGGCTGGGGGCGGGCAGGGGGCCCGACTGTTGCAGGGCCTGCGGCAGGTCGGTCTGCACCATGCTGACCAGTTCGCGGTAGTGCTCGGGCAGCACCGAGGTCACCACCTGGAACGTGTCGAGCGCATGCCCGTCGCGGGCAGTGTGTACCTTGGCATCCAGAATGCTGAAGCCGGCCTGGTCGAAGTAGCCGCAGATGCGCGCGAACAGATCGGGCGCATCGGGCGTGTAGACCAGCACCTGCAGGCCCTCGCCGACGGTCGACAGCCGCGCCCGCACGATGCAGGCGTCGGTGCCGGGCGCCCCCGACCGGCGGTCGCCGCGCACATGGCGCGACAGCTGCCGGGCGTGCCAGGCGATGTCGGCCGCGTCGTGGCGCATGAAGTAGCGCACGTCCAGCGTGTCCCACAGCTTCTTGTGGGCTTCGTGCGGCTCGGCGTGCAGCGCCAGCAGCACCAGGGCCTCGCGCTTGCGCGATTCGATCAGCGCGGCCGGGTTGGGCGTCTGGCCGCCGAGCGCGCGCAGGGTGTAGCGGTACAGGTCCTCCAGCAGCTTGCCCTTCCAGGCATTCCAGACCTTGGGGCTGGTGCCGCGGATGTCGGCCACGGTGAGCAGGTAGAGCGCGGTGAGGTGGCGCTCGTCGCCGACCTTCTGCGCGAAGGCGCTGATCACCGCCGGATCGCTCAGGTCGGATTTCTGCGCGATGTGGCTCATCGTCAGGTGCTCCTGCACCAGGAAGGCGACCAGATCGGCGTCTTCCTGGCCGATGTCGTGGTCTTCGCAGAACTTGCGCACGTCGCGGGCGCCCAGCTCAGAATGGTCGCCGCCGCGGCCCTTGGCGATGTCGTGGAACAGCGCGGCGGCGTACAGGATCCAGGGCTTGTCCCAGCCGGCCGCCAACTGCGAGCAGAACGGGTATTCGTGCGCATGCTCGGCCATGAAGAAGCGCCGTGCGTTGCGCAGCACCATCAGGATGTGCTGGTCGACCGTGTAGACGTGGAAGAGGTCGTGCTGCATCTGCCCGACGATGTGGCGGAACACCCGCAGGTAGCGCCCCAGGACCGAGGTCTGGTTCATCAGCCGGATCGCGTGGGTGATGCCGACCGGCTGCTGCAGGATGGTGCGGAAGGTGGCCCGGTTGACCGGGTCGCGCCGGAACGACGCGTCCATCGCGTCGCGGGCGTTGTAGAGGGCGCGCAGCGTGCGGGCCGACAGGCCGCGCAGCCCGATGTGCGTCTCGTACAGCAGGAAGGTTTCGAGGATCGCGTGCGGCTGGGTGCGGTAGAGGTCGTCGCTCGCCACCTCGATCATCCCGGCCTTCTCGTAGAAGCGCTCGTTGATCGGGATCAGCGCGTGGGTGGTCGGGTTGAGCCGCTCGCCGATGTTCAGCAGCAGGATCTGGCTCAGCTGCGTGACCGCCTTGGCCGCCCAGTAGTAGCGCCGCATCAATGCCTCGCTGGCGCGGCGGGCCAGCCGGGTGCCGTCGGGTGCGAGCGAGCGGTAGCCGAAGGACTCGGCGACGGCCGTCTGCAGGTCGAACACCAGCCGGTCTTCGCGGCGCTTGGCGATCAGGTGCAGCCGGGTGCGGATCAGGCTCAGCAGGGCCTCGTTGCGCTTGATCTGGCGCACCTCGAATGCGGTGGCCAGGCCGTTGTGGGCCAGCGCGTCCCAGTTCTCGCCGTAGCCGGCGGCGGTGGACACCCACAGGATGCTCTGCAGGTCGCGCAGGCCGCCGGGCGACTCCTTGCAGTTGGGCTCCAGCGAATAGGGCGTGTCCTCGAACTTGTGGTGCCGCTGGCGCAGCTCCAGCATCTTGGCGGTGAAGAAGGCCTGTGGATCGAGCGCCTCGCGGAACGCCTTGCGGAACCGGTGGAACAGGGTGGCGTCGCCGACCAGCCGGCGCGATTCGAGCAGCGAGGTCTGCACCGTCACGTCGCGGGCCGCCTCGTCCAGGCATTCGGCGGCGGTGCGCACGCTCGACCCGATCTCCAGGCCCGCGTCCCAGCAGCTGCCGATGAAGCCTTCGATCTTCAGCCGCAGCGCATCGTCGGCATCGGGCTGGGTGCCGTCGGGCAGCAGCAGCAGCACGTCGATGTCGGAGTGCGGGAACAGCTCGCCCCGGCCGTAGCCGCCCACGGCCAGCAGCGCGAAGCCCTCAGGGAAGGCCGCCCGGGTCCACAGCGTGCCCAGCAGCTGGTCGGCCATCCGCGCCAGTTGGCGCAGCACGGCGTGGATGCCGCGGGCCGTGGCGCCGCTGCGCTCGGCCGCGTCCAGCAGCGTCGCCTTCTTCTGGCGGTATTCGTCGCGCAGCAGCGAAAGATCGGACATCGGGTGGGGACTCCTGCCGGACACGCCCGGCGTTGGGCGCGGGCTACGCGGTGACGGCGGGTGCGCCGTGCACCGCGGTGTAGAAGGCCGGCGGCGGCGGGCATTCGGCCGACAGGGTCAGCACCTCGCAGCCGGTCTCGGTGACCAGCACCGTGTGCTCCCACTGGGCCGACAGGCTGTGGTCCTTGGTGACGATGGCCCAGCCGTCGTTGCCGAACTCTTTCACCTCGCGCCGCCCGGCGTTGAGCATCGGCTCGATGGTGAAGGTCATGCCGGGCTTGAGCTCTTCCAGCGTGCCGGGCTTGCCGTAGTGCAGCACCTGCGGCTCTTCGTGGAAACTGCGGCCGATGCCGTGGCCGCAGAATTCCCGCACCACGCTGAAGCCGTGGCCCTCGGCGAACTTCTGGATCGCCGAGCCGATGTCGCCCAGCCGGGCACCCGGCCGGACCTTCATGATGCCGATCCAGAGCGATTCGAAGGTGATCGCGCTCAGGCGCCTGGCCGCGATCGACGGCTCGCCGACCATGTACATCCGGCTGGTGTCGCCGTACCAGCCGTCCTTGATGACGGTGACGTCGACGTTCATGATGTCGCCCTTCTTCAGCGGCTTGTCGTTGGGAATCCCGTGGCAGACCACGTGGTTCAACGAGGTGCAGAGCGACTTGGGGTAGGGCGAATAGCCCGGCGGCTGGTAGCCGAGGGTGGCCGACACGCTGCCCTGCCGGGCCATGCATTCGGCGGCGAGCCGGTCGATTTCGTTGGTGGTGACGCCCGGCTTCACATGCGGCGCGAGGTAGTCCAGCACTTCGGCGGCGAGGCGGCACGCGACGCGCATGCCTTCGATTTCCTGGGCGTTCTTGTAGGTGATGCTCATCCGGGAATTATCCCATCGGCTCCCCGGCCCGCGCCGCCGCAGGGGCGCAGGCCCGGCCGGCGGGCGGGTGGCGCCGCTTTAGAATCCGGGGTTTCCCGGAGCAGCCCGCGACCGCCCCATCCAGCGGCGGCCGCGCGGCGCCCGTCCTGCTTCTCGCACCCCGCAGACATCCAACAGGCCGCCCCCGTGACCTTGCCCACCCCGACCCCGCCCGCCATCACTTCCTTCGACGGCGGCAACGCGCTGAGCGAATTCCGCGTGCGCCAGCTGCTGCCGCGCCTGCAGGCGGTGCATCCCCGCATCGACGGCATCTCGGCCCGCTTCGTCCACCTGGTGCTGTCGGATGCCGCGCCGGCCCCCGAAGACCACGCCCGCCTGGCGGCACTGCTGACCTACGGCGACCCGTACACCGCCCCTGTCGGCGCCGACAGGCCGGGGCAGGGCACCACCATCGTCGTGGCGCCGCGCCTGGGCACCGTGTCGCCCTGGGCCTCCAAGGCCACCGACATCGCCCACAACTGCGGCCTGGCGGTGCGCCGGGTCGAGCGCATCGTCGAGTACCGTGTCCATCTGAAGCAGCCGCTGCTCGGCAAGGCCACGCTGGACGACGGCCAGTCGGTGGCGCTGGCCGGGCTGCTGCACGACCGGATGACCGAATCGGTCTTCTTCGACCGGGCCGAGGCCGCCGCGCTGTTCACCGAGCTGCAGGCCGCGCCGATGGAGCAGGTCGATGTGCTGGGCGGCGGCCGCGCCGCGCTGGTGGCGGCCAACGCCACCTTCGGCCTGGCGCTGGCAGAAGACGAGATCGACTACCTGGTCGACGCCTTCACCGGGCTGCGGCGCAACCCGACCGACGTCGAGCTGATGATGTTCGCCCAGGCCAACAGCGAGCACTGCCGCCACAAGATCTTCAACGCCCAGTTCGTGATCGACGGCCAGCCGCAGCCCGACAGCCTGTTCGGCATGATCCGCAACACCCACAAGCTGCACCCCGCGCATACGGTGGTGGCGTACTCCGACAACGCCTCGGTTATGGAGGGCCATACCGTCGAGCGATTCCTGGCGAAAAGTGCCTCTGGCCGGGACGTTGCGCCGGCCTATAGCTATCAAAAAGATAGCAGCCTGCAGCATGTGCTGATGAAGGTGGAGACGCACAACCATCCGACGGCCATCTCGCCGTACCCCGGTGCCTCGACCGGCGCCGGCGGCGAGATCCGCGACGAAGGCGCCACCGGCCGCGGCTCCAAGCCCAAGGCGGGCATGACGGGCTTCACTGTCTCCAAGCTCTGGCCGGGCGACGACGACTTCGGCCGGCCGGCGCACATCGCGAGCCCGCTGCAGATCATGACCGAGGGGCCGCTGGGCGGCGCCGCGTTCAACAACGAGTTCGGCCGGCCCAACCTGTTGGGTTATTTCCGGGAGTACGAGCAGACCGTCGAGAGCGACGTCGACACCGTCCGCCGCGGCTACCACAAGCCGATCATGATCGCCGGCGGCCTGGGCACGATCGACGCGGCGCTGACGCAGAAGATCGAATTCCCCGCCGGCTCGCTGCTGATCCAGCTGGGCGGCCCGGGCATGCGCATCGGCATGGGCGGCAGCGCCGCCAGCTCGATGGCCACCGGCGCCAATGCGGCGGAACTGGATTTCGATTCGGTCCAGCGCGGCAACCCCGAGATCGAGCGCCGCGCGCAGGAGGTCATCAACCACTGCTGGCACCTGGGCGCCGGGAACCCGATCCTGGCGATCCACGACGTGGGCGCCGGTGGTTTGTCCAACGCCTTTCCCGAGCTGACCAATGACGCCGGCCGCGGCGCGCGCTTCGACCTGCGGGCGGTGCCGCTGGAAGAGTCCGGCCTGGCACCCAAGGAAATCTGGTCCAACGAGAGCCAGGAGCGCTATGTGCTGGCCATCGCGCCCGCATCGCTCGCGCGGTTCCAGGCCTTCTGCGAACGCGAGCGCTGCCCGTTCGCGGTGGTGGGCGTGGCGACCGATACCCGCCAGCTCGTCGTCGGCGACCTCGACCTGACTTCGCCCACTCTTGTGCAAGTGCAAGACGGCACGGGGGAGGGCGCTCCCGCACCGGCGTCCCACGCCGTCGACATGCCGATGGACGTGCTCCTCGGCAAGCCTCCCAAGATGCTGCGCGACGTCAAGACCGTCCAGCGCAGCTTCATGCCGCTGGAACTCACCGGTGTCGCCCTGCAGGACGCGGCCATCGCGGTGCTGTCGCACCCGACCGTCGCCTCCAAGCGCTTCCTGATCACCATCGGCGACCGCACCGTCGGCGGCCTGACCCACCGCGACCAGATGGTCGGCCCGTGGCAGGTGCCGGTGGCCGACTGCGCCGTCACCCTCGCCGATTACGCCGGTTTCGCCGGCGAGGCGATGGCGATGGGCGAGCGCACCCCGCTGGCCGCGCTGGATGCGCCCGCCTCGGGCCGCATGGCGGTGGCCGAGGCGATCACCAACCTGCTGGCCGCGCCTATCGAGCTGCCCCGGGTCAAGCTCTCGGCCAACTGGATGGCCGCCTGCGGCGAGCCGGGTGAAGACGCGGCGCTGTACGCCACCGTGAAAGCCGTCGGCCTGGAGCTGTGCCCCGCGCTGGGCGTCTCGATCCCGGTGGGCAAGGATTCGCTGTCGATGCGCACCCAGTGGCAGGACGGCGGCACCGCCAAGAAGGTCACCTCGCCGGTCAGCCTGATCGTGAGCGCCTTCGCCACCCTGGCCGACGTGCGCGGCACGCTCACGCCGCAGCTGGACGCGACCGAGGCCGACACCACCCTGGTCCTGGTCGACCTGGGCCGCGGCCGGCACCGCATGGCCGGCTCGATCCTGGCGCAGACCCTCTCGCAGACCGGCTGCCCGGTGCAGGACGGCGTGCCCGACCTGGACGATCCGCAGGACCTGGTGAACCTGGTCGCCGCGGTTAACGCGCTGCGCGCCGAAGGAATGCTGCTGGCCTACCACGACCGCAGCGACGGAGGCCTGTTCGCCGCCGCGGTCGAGATGGCTTTCGCCGGCCATGTGGGCGTGGCGCTCAACGTCGATCTGCTGGTGACCGAGGGCGACGGCATCTCCGACAGCCGCGCCGAATACGGCGACGCCAAGAACTGGGCCGGCCAGGTGAGCGCCCGCCGCGAAGAGCTGACGCTCAAGGCACTGTTCAGCGAAGAACTCGGCGTGCTGCTGCAGGTGCGCACCGCCGACCGCGACGCGGTGATGCAGACCCTGCGCGCCCACCGCTTGTCGAAGCACAGCCACTTCGTCGGCAAGACGCGGCCCGCGTCGTCGCCGATGGAAGTCGGCAAGGGCAAGCTCGAAGTCTGGCGCGACGCCAAGTCGGTCTTCAGCGCCACCCTGTCCGACCTGCACCAGGTGTGGGACGCCGTCAGCTGGAAGATCTGCGCCGAGCGCGACAACCCGGTCTGCGCCGATTCCGAACATGCCGCCGCCGGCGATCCGACCGACCCCGGCCTGCACTGGCACGTGCCGGGCGCCGCGGTGGCGCCCCAGGCGCCCGCACTCGTCGGCACCGCCCGGCCCCGCGTGGCGATCCTGCGGGAGCAGGGCGTCAACTCGCACACCGAGATGGCCTATGCCTTCGACGCGGCGGGCTTCGAATCGGTCGACGTGCACATGACCGACCTGCAATCGGGCCGCGCCGCACTGGCGGATTTCCGCGGCGTGGTCGCCTGCGGCGGCTTCAGTTATGGCGACACGCTGGGCGCCGGCATCGGCTGGGCCCGCAGCATCACCTTCAACCCGCAGCTGGCCGACCAGTTCGCCGCCTTCTTCGGCCGCACCGACACTTTCGGCCTGGGCATCTGCAACGGCTGCCAGATGTTCGCCGAGCTGGCCGACATCATCCCCGGCGCCGCGGCTTGGCCGCGCTTCACCACCAACCAGAGCGAGCGCTTCGAGGCCCGTCTGGCGATGGTCGAGGTGCTGGAGTCGCCCAGCGTCTTCCTGCAGGGCATGGCCGGCTGGCGCCTGCCGATCGCGGTGGCCCATGGCGAGGGCTATGCCAACTTCACCCGGCGCGGCGATCCGGCCACGGCCCTGGCCGCGCTGCGCTTCGTCGACAACGCGGGCCAGGCCACCGAGCGCTACCCGTTCAACCCCAACGGCAGCGCCGGCGGCCTGACCGGCGTGACCACGCCCGACGGCCGCTTCACCGCGCTGATGCCGCACCCCGAGCGGGTGTTCCGCAACATCCAGATGAGCTGGACCGGCGGCGACGCCGCAGCGCCGAGCCCGTGGCTGCAGCTGTGGCACAACGCGCGGCGCTGGGTCGGCTGACGGGAACGAAGCCGCCCGCGGCAGGGCCGATGCTTGCAGCGGGCTGACGCCTCGGGGCCGATACGCGCCGATGGCTGACAGGCGCCGGACCGGCCCGCGGTTCTAATCCGCGTCGAACCCCGTCAACCCGGCGCACGGCCCCGCCGCTGCGCCCTCCCACAAGGAAACTCCCCATGGCCGGAGCCAGTCTGCTCACCCTGCTCGACGACATCGCCGCGATGCTCGACGACGTCGCCCTGATGACCAAGGTGGCCGCCAAGAAGTCGGCCGGCGTGCTGGGCGACGATCTGGCGCTCAACGCCCAGCAGGTCTCCGGCGTGCAGGCCGCGCGGGAGCTGCCGGTGGTCTGGGCGGTGGCCAAGGGCTCGCTGCGCAACAAGGCGATCCTGGTGCCCGCCGCCCTGGCGATCAGCGCCTTCGCGCCCTGGCTTGTGACGCCGCTGCTGATGCTCGGCGGCGCCTTTCTCTGCTACGAAGGCGTCGAGAAGCTGGTGCACGTGGCCCGGCACCGTAGAGGGGCCAAGGCGCACCCGGCAGACGGTGCCACGGCATCGCATGCCGCTCCGGCCCCTGCAGGAGTGGCGCACGGCGCGGCGAATGCCACCAAGGTCAACCTCGCCAGCGACGAGCAGCCGCTGCTGATGGAAAAGGAAAAAGTCCAGGGCGCCATCCGCACCGATTTCATCCTCTCCGCCGAAATCATCGCCATCACCCTGGGGGCCGTGGCGGGCGCTCCGTTCGTGCAGCAGCTGGCGGTGCTGGTGGGGATCGCGGTCGCGATGACGGTCGGCGTATACGGCCTGGTGGCCGGTATCGTGAAGCTCGACGACCTGGGCCTGTACCTGAGCCAGCGGGCCAGCGCCGCGGCCAAGGCCACTGGCCGCGCCATCCTGGCGGCAGCGCCGTACCTGATGAAAGCCCTGTCGATCGCCGGCACCGCGGCCATGTTCCTGGTGGGCGGCGGGATCCTGGTGCACGGCGTGCCGGCGCTGCACCACATGGTGGAGGGCCGGGGCGCATCCGGTGGCATCGCCTCGGTGTTGCCGATGCTGGGCAACGCGGCCATCGGCGCGGTGGCCGGCGCGATCGTGCTGGCGGTCGTCACCGGAGTCCAGAAACTTCGCAAGCGGGCCTGATGCGGCGCTTTGCCGACGCCCGGGGTGGCGGGGCAGGGCTGCCCTAGACTCGTCCGCCATGGACACCGCTGCCCGCTATGAACGCATCGACGCACTGCGCGGCTTCGCCGTGGTGTGGATGACGGCGTTCCACTTCTGCTTCGATCTCAACTACCACGGCTTCTGGCGCCAGAATTTTCTGGGCGATCCGGTCTGGACGCTGCAGCGCACCGCCATCGTCAGCCTGTTCTTGTTCTGCGCCGGGCTGGGCCAGGCGATCGCGGTGCAGCACGGACAGGGCTGGCCGCGTTTCTGGCGGCGGTGGGCGCAGGTGGCCGTCTGCGCAGCGCTGGTCACGGCCGGCTCCTACTGGATGTTCCCCAAGACGTTCATCTACTTCGGCGTGCTGCACGGTGTGGCGGCGATGCTGATCGTCGGCAGGCTCACCGCAGGAGCGGGCGGCTGGCTGTGGCCGATGGGGGCGCTGGCGATCGCGATGCCGCCGATCGCTGCCGCGTGGCTCGAAGGTTCGCCCTGGAGCGCGGCGTTCAACGGCCGGTCGTTGAACTGGCTCGGGTTGGTCACGCAAAAGCCGGCAACCGAAGACTACGTGCCGGTGCTGCCGTGGATGGGCGTCGTGTGGTGGGGCATGGCGGCGGGCCAGTGGGTCATGGCGCGCCGGCCGGGGTGGATGGCGGGTGGTGCGCCGGGTCAGCGCCCGCTGGCTCGCCCGCTTGCGTGGCTGGGGCGGCACAGCTTGCCCTGGTACATGCTGCACCAGCCGGTGTTGCTGGGGCTGGTGGGTCTGGTGGCTTCTTTGCGCTGACTTTTAGATTGAATGACGCTGTGGTCGGCTTGCGGAGAAGACCTTTAGCTATTGAATTGATAGCGTAAGGATGGGCCGGCGGCGTGTGGCGCCGTTGCGCTGAGAGCCGAGCGGGTCGGTTCAGCCGTGCATGCGCGGCGCTGGGGGGCCGGGATCGCCGGGTAACCCCCTCCGCGAATGTCCCCCGGCCCATGGCAACCAAACCCACCCCACAGCCCGTAAAAACCGCCACTCCCCAAAACAGAAAGCGCCATGCAAAACGGCCCCGAAGGGCCGCCTGAACCGGTACCCCTAAAGGCCCGGCTACTAGACCGAAAGACCGATTACTCGACCTTGGCCTTCGCGCGCAGCTCTTCCTGGTACTTGGCCAGCTTCTGGCCCTGCAGCTGCTGCATCAGCTGCGGCTTGACTTCGTCGAACGACGGCAGCTTGGCTTCGCGGGTGTCGTCCAGGCGGATCACGTGGTAGCCGAACTGGCTCTTGACCGGGGTGTCGGTGACCTGGCCCTTCTTGAGCTTGACCAGGGCTTCGGTGAACTCCTGCACATAGCTGCTCGGGTTGGCCCAGTCGAGTTCGCCGCCGTTGGCGCCGGAGCCGGTGTCCTTGGATTGCTTCTTGGCGATGTCTTCGAACTTCGCACCCTTCTTCAGGCGGGCGATGATGTCCTTGGCGTCGCTTTCCTTCTCGACCAGGATGTGGTGCGCCTTGTATTCCTTGCCGCCGTTGGCCGCGACGACCTTGTCGTATTCGGCCTTGGCTTCGGCGTCGGTCACCGGGTTCTTGGCGACCCAGCCGGCGAACAGGTCGCGGATCAGGACGGTCTGGCGGGCCAGTTCCATCTGGTTCTTGAAGTCTTCGGTGCCTTCCAGGCCTTGCTTCTGGGCTTCCTGCATGAACACTTCGCGGGCGACGACCTCGTCCTTGATCTGCTGCTCGACTTCAGGCGTGATCGGGCGGCCCGACTTGGCGACCTGCTGGCTCAGCACGTCGGCACGCGACTTGGGAACGGCCTTCCCGTTGACCACGGCGATGTTCTGGGCGAAAGCCGGCAGGGCCAGGGCTGCTGCGACGGCGACGAGCGCGAGACGGGAGGTACGGTTTTTTTGCATGGTTGTTTCCTCGAAAGTCCTGGAATGATGGGAAGGGATGAAGGGGTCCGCGAGCGCCGCAAGCGCGGTAGCGGGGCATGCCGCGAGGGCAGGGAATGAGGGAAGGTTGTGCCTCAGGAGGTTTCGATCGCCAGCGCGTGAACGCCTTGGTCGATGAAATCGCGCAGCGCATCATACACAAGGCGATGTTGCGCCACGCGGGCCTTGCCGTTGAAGAGCGGCGAGGCGATCCGCACCCGGAAGTGGGTGCCGAAGCCGCTGCCGTTGGCACCGGAATGGCCCGCGTGGTCGGCGCTTTCGTCGATCACCTCCAGGGCCGTGGGCGAGAGCCGCGCGGCCAGCCGTTCGTGGATCGCTTCGGCCGTCAGAGCGAGGGCGGCGCTCATTCGGCGGCCTCTTCGGTCTTCATGAAGCGGCTCAGGTACAGCGCCTGCACCACCACGAAGACGGCCATCAGGCCCATGCCGCCGAACAGCTTGAAGTTGACCCAGGTGTTCAGGTCGTAGTTGTAGGCCACCCAGAGGTTGACACAGCCCATCACCGCGAAGAACCCGACCCAGCTCCAGCAGGCGGTGCGCCAGGCGCTGTCGGGCAACTGCATCTGCGCACCCATCAGCGACTGGATGAAGTTCTTCTTGAAGAAGAGTTGGCCGATCGCCAGCGTGCCGCCCATCAGCCAGTACAGCACCGTCGGCTTCCACATGATGAAGGTCTCGTCGTGGGCGAGCAGCGTGGCGCCGCCGAAGAGCACGATCACCCCCAGGCTCATCCACTGCATCGGCTCGACCTTGCCGTTGCGCCAGCGCAAGTAGCCGATCTGCAGCACGGTGGCCACGATGGCGATGCCGGTCGCGACGTAGATGTTCCAGACCTTGAAGGCCACGAAGAACAGGATGATGGGAAAGAAATCGATCAGCAGTTTCATGCGGTCGCGCCGTATGCCGGCGATGCGTAGTGCGAAGGCGCGATTGTCGCGCGCCCTGCGGGGCGCCGGTTCAGGTGCCGGAGGCCGGGGTGAAGTCGAGCGACGCCGAGTTCATGCAGTAGCGCAGGCCGGTATCGGTCGGGCCATCCGGGAAGACGTGGCCCAGGTGCGCGCCGCACTGGGCGCAGACGGTCTCGGTACGGACCATGCCATGGCTGCGGTCGACGATGTCGCGGATCGCACCGGGCACCGCCTTCGAGAAGCTCGGCCAGCCGCAGCCGGCGTCGAACTTGGTGTGCGAGTCGAACAGCGTGTTGCCGCAGCACACGCAGTGGTAGCTGCCGTCGGCCCAGACCGCGTTGTATTTGCCGGTGAAGGGCCGCTCGGTCGCGGCGTGGCGGGTGATCTCGAAGGCGCCACGTTCGGCACCCTTTTGTGCGAGCAGTTCTTTCCACTCGGCATCGGTCTTCTGTACGGCAGTGGCAACGTGGTCGGTCATGAGGAGCAGCTGATTTCTATGGAAGAGGCCCAATCGGGGGGGGAGCCGGCGTACGCGTCGAAGCCTGGATGTTCCTCACATGGGGCGGCCAGCAGCCGGCGCAAGGTATGGACTTCCGAGAAGTCTTTTAGTTTCGCCAGCCGGATCGCCTGCTCGCCCAGGTGATTGCGCAGCACGAACCTCGGGTTGGTTGCGAGCATCGATTGTCCCGCCAGCGCACGGTCCGCACCGGCCAGGCGCTCCGAATACTGTAGCAGCCAGGTGTCGAAACGTGCCCGGTCGATGACCATATCCTGCACCGGCGCCCCGGTGGCGCCGGTAACGTAGTGCGACAGGCGGCGCCAGAAGATGGTCCAGTCGGTGCGCTCGGCGGCCAGGAGTTTGAGCAGGCGGTCGATCAGGTCCGCATCGGTCTCCCGGGCGTCCGCCAGGCCCAGCTTGGCCCGCATGCGGCCCAGGTAGGCGGCCGGAAACGCGCTGCGGTAGCTCTCCAGCGCCTCGAGCGCGAGCTTCTCGTCGTCGATCAGCGGCATCAGCGCCTGGCCCAGGCAGAACAGGTTCCAGTAGGCGATGTTGGGCTGCTGGTTGAAGGCGTAGCGGCCCTGGGTGTCGCTGTGGTTGCAGATGTGGGCCGGGTCGAAACCGTCGAGGAACTGGAACGGGCCGTAGTCGATGGTCAGGCCCAGGATGCTCATGTTGTCGGTGTTCATCACCCCGTGGCAGAAACCGACGGCCTGCCACTGCGCCACCGTCTCGGCGGTCCGCAGGGCGACCGCCTTCAGCATCGCGGCATAGGGGTTGCCGCCCAGCGCCGCGCCGCCCCGGCACTCCGGGTAGTGCCGGTCGATCACATGGTCGGCCAGCTGCCGCAGCGCGTCGGTCTCGCCGCGGGCCGCGAAATGCTCGAAGTGGCCGAAGCGCACGAAGCTGGGGGCCACCCGCGCCACGACGGCGGCGGTCTCGGTGGTTTCCCGCCGCACCGGGGTGTCGGAGCCGACGACGCACAGCGCCCGGGTGGTCGGAATGCCCAGGCCGTGCATCGCCTCGCTGCACAGGAACTCGCGGATGCTCGAGCGCAGCACCGCCCGGCCGTCGCCACCGCGGGAGTAGGGGGTGGGGCCCGCACCTTTCAGCTGGATCTCCAGGCCGGACGCCGTCTGGCCCAGCGTCAAGGCGCGGCCGTCGCCCAACTGGCCGGCCCAGACGCCGAACTGGTGGCCGCTGTAGACGGTGGCGTAGGGCGCGGTGCCGGCCGCCTGGGTGTTGCCGGCGAACACGTCCAGCACGGCCGGATCGTCCAGGGCATCGGGGGCCAGCCCGACCAATGCGGCGACCTCGGGGCTGGCATCGACCCAATAGGGCGGCGCCACCGGCCGGGCGCGCAGATGGGTCAGGAAGGCAGCGCCGAGCGATGCGAAACCCGGCTGCCAGGACAGCCCCAGGTCGGTGGCGTCGTCTGCCGGCGCATCGGGGAGGCGGGGGGTGTCGACGGTAGGCAGGGTCATCCGTCGATTGTCCCGCACGCATCCATCACGCGTCCGCATGAGGGCAATCCCGTAAAGGGGGCCATGTTGCGCTGCGCAATACTGGCCGATCGTTGCGTCCGCAACCTTCGACCACCGCCATTCAGCCAAAAGGACCGTCCATGCTGGGCCTCATGCAAAGCCAACCCCTGCTCATCTCGTCGCTGCTCGAGTTCGCCGAACGCCACCACGGCGACGGCGAGATCGTCTCGCGCCGGGTGGAGGGCGACCTGCACCGATACACCTACCGCGACCTGGCCCTGCGCGCGCGCCAGGTGGCCCGGGCCCTCGATGCGGAAGGACTGCCGGCCTCGACCCGCGTGGCCACGCTGGCCGTCAACGGCTATCGCCACCTGGAGCTGTACTACGGGGTGAGCGGTTCCGAGCGGGTGCTGCACACGGTCAACCCGCGGCTGCACCCCGACCAGATCGCCTGGATCGCCGGCCATGCGGAAGACCGGATCCTGTTCTTCGACCTGTGCTTCTTGCCGATCGTGCAGGCGGCGCAGGCCCAGTGCACCACCGTCAAAAAGTGGATCGCCCTGTGCGATGCCGACCGCCTCCCGACGGACAGCGGCATCCCCGGCCTGGAAAGCTACGAGGCCTGGATCGGCGCCCAGCCGGCCACCTACGACTGGCCGACCTTCGACGAGAACACCGCATCGAGCGTCTGCTACACCAGCGGCACCACTGGCAACCCGAAGGCCGTGATGTACAGCCACCGCTCCAGCGTGCTGCATGCGTACGGTTCGGCCCTGCCCGACGTGATGGCGCTGTCGGCGCGCGACGCGGTGCTGCCGGTGGTGCCGATGTTCCACGTCAACGCCTGGGGCATCCCGTATTCGGCCCCGCTCACCGGCTGCAAGCTGGTGTTTCCCGGCGCGGCGATGGACGGCAAGTCGGTCTACGAACTGATCGAGGCCGAGGGCGTCACCTTCGCCGCCGGCGTGCCGACGGTCTGGCAGATGCTGCTGGGCCACATGAAGCCGCAGGGCCTGCGCTTCTCGACGCTCAAGCGCACGGTGATCGGCGGCTCGGCCTGCCCGCCGGCCATGATCACCGCGTTCCAGGACGACTACGGCGTGGAGGTGCTGCATGCCTGGGGCATGACCGAGCTGTCGCCGCTCGGCACGCTCTGCACCCTGAAGAACAAGCACCTGGCGCTGCCGGCCGAGGAGCAGATGAAGATCCGGATGAAGCAGGGCCGTGCGATCTTCGGCGTCGACATGAAGATCGTCGACGGCGACGGACACGAGCAGCCCTGGGACGGCCGGACCTACGGCGACCTGTACGTGCGCGGGCCGTGGACGGTCGGTTCCTACTACGGCGGAGACAGCAGCCCGCTGGTCGCCGACGCGCAGGGACGCGGCTGGTTCCCCACCGGCGACGTGGCCACGATCGACCCCGACGGCTACATGCAGATCACCGACCGCAGCAAGGACGTGATCAAGTCGGGTGGCGAGTGGATCAGCTCGATCGACATCGAGAACATCGCGATGTCGCACCCCTCGGTCGCGATGGCCGCCTGCATCGGCATGCCGCACCCGAAGTGGGACGAGCGGCCGATCGTGGCGGTGGTGCTGCGCCCGGGCGCGGTGGTCACGCGCGAGGAACTGCTGCAGTTCTACGAAGGCAAGACCGCCAAGTGGCAGGTGCCCGACGACGTCGTCTTCGTCGGCGCGATACCGCTGGGGGCCACCGGCAAGATGCTGAAGACCCGGCTGCGCGAGCAGCTGACCGACTACCGCCTGCCGAGCCTCTAGCCTCGCCGCTGCGCCTCGGACCTGGCGTCGGCCGCCGCATCCGTCGGGCGCAGACCATCGCTCCGGCACCACCGGACCGGCCGCGGCACCTCACGACGTCCCCGCTCCGGCCATGGCGATTGCGATGAACCTAGGGCGACGGAGCGGCGTGGCGCCGTGCACCGACGTGACGGCCGCACCGCGCTGCGCATCGCCAGCCGCCTTTCGGCCGGCAGGTCATGTTTTCGCCATTTCGATATATATACCCATATCGAATTTTTATCATCCTTATGAAATTTCCGTGCTGCAGCAGCATCCGGCGGCCCTGAAAGCCGGTGCAGAAAGTTGCAAGCCCCGTTTTCATAAGGAGGCCCACCACCAGCGGTCGATTCATCCAACCATCCAGGAGAAAAGTCTCCGTCTCGAAGATGCCCGGAGGCCGCGCCGTCGAGTTCCAGCACCAGGCTGTCGCCCTGGGGGGCATCCATCAATTGACACCTCGATCCATCAATTTTTGACCCATGCACGTTTCAGCTTCCCTCCAGGACCCTTCCACTGCGCCGGACACCCAAACCCCGCTGCAGCCCGCGCCATCGAATCTCCCCGTCGGCAGGAACAGCGCCGTTGCCGCCCAGGTGCGCAGCGGCCAGCGCGATCGACTCCGGCCCGCTCCGACACGTGCGCATGACAGCACGCCACCCCGCTCCACCGATGCGAAGGCGGCCCTCGACTGCATGATCCAGCAGCACCGGGCTTCCCCCTCCGACCGCGGCCACTTCCGCCTGTCCGACGGGAACCTGGGATCCGCTGCCTTCATGGACTCACAGGCCTACCACGAGCGTACCGACACGAAGGCTCCGGTGTTCTTCGGCGAGTACGCCACCGAAAAACCGAGTGTGTCGATGGTGGGGAGCCTGTCGCAGAACAAGCAGGATTACTACGCGGTACGCCACGTCGGCAAGCGCGGACGCGACCTGTTCACCGACGAGCCCATCGAGGGGCGCGACAGCAAGATCGGCAAGCTCAAGACCAGCCCGCTGCTCAGCACGCAGAGCAGCGGGACCCGGGCCATTCGCGGCTTTGCCGCAACCGCGACCATCGACCAGTCACGCGGCGCCTACATCGCCCGGCTGCACGATCATGTGGTCGACATGGTCGGCCGGTCGGAGGGCCAGGTGGTGCATCTGGTGCGGCCGACCCGGGACCACTATTCGGCAGACAGCACGCTGAACTTCTTCACATTCTGTCAGCAGACGGAACTGGCCAGCGCGCTCAATGCCCTGGAGGCCGATGCGGCCAGAAGAGACGGCCGTCCCGCCATCAGGTTCAGCGACGACAAGTCGCTGGTCGGCCTGTCGAGGACCTCTCGCACCGAAGCCACCCCGATCGGCCGCCTTGTCCAGCAGCCGTTCTTCACGACCTCCGAACTGCAGCCGGGCGACAAGGTCATCATTGCCGACGACCACGTCCAGGCCGGAGGTTCGATGCTGGCGATGGACGCCGCGGCGCAGGGTGCCGGTGCCGACGTGCTGGCCATCGCGACCTTGAGCTCCCATCCGCTCTCGCCGCAGTTGACCATGTCCACCGCGGTGCGCGAACTTCTGGATCGCACCATGGCGGCATGGGACCCGGAGAACCTGGTCGCGCAGCGGCTGGCCGAACTCGGCATGCCGCGCGACAAGCTGACGAACAGCGAGGCACTGATCCTGATTGCCTACGCGATCGACCCGAACGACACCGAGGCCGTGGAGAAGTTCGACGACCTGCAGGCGCAGTTCTTCAAGCGCGCGCACTTGCACAACGTCGGCATCGATCCGGATGCAGCCGACGCGGACGCGCAGCTGGAAAGATTGCAGCAGCGCCAGGAGGCTGCGGGCACGGAATCGGCGCGGTCCTTCATCGCCAATGCCAGGGTCCTGGAAGGCGAGCACGATTCGCTGACGCCTGTCGTGAGGCAGCAACCGAAGACGCCGCAGGAAGTCGTCGAGGAACTGGACCAGGTCAGCAGCAGCAGCCGCAAATCGGTCCAGGGCTCCGAGTTGAAGCAGGTCATGGTGTTGGACTGGGACGATTGCCTGCGCGACGAAAAAGGCCTGAACTACCAGCTGATGCACAACGCCCTGGCCACGGCGGCCCGCACGCATCCGGACATCGGCGAAGCGTTGGAGCGGATGCGCGCCCGCAGGGACAGCGGTACGGCGGAAAGCGACGGCTGTCCCCTGTTGATGAGAAGCCAGGAAGACTTCTCCCGTCACCTGATGGCCCATCCCGGCATCTTCAAACGGCACGTCGTCGAGGACTTCGTGAGCGCGATGGGCCTGCCGCCGGAGAAAGCAGAGGCGGTGGTCAATACCGTCTATGCAGAGTTCAATCGGCAGTACAAGGCGTCGATGCGGCCGAAGCAGGACAAGCAGCGCGACCTGCCGTTTCCGGACGTGCAGTTTTCGCTGATGCCGGGCGCGCGCGAGTTCCTGGAGAAGTGCCGCACCCCCGAATCGCGTGTGATCCTGATCAGCAACCGCAGCCATGGCGACCTGGAGGACGAAGTCAATCACCTGGGCATGGCGCATTACTTCGATGTGGTGTCCGGCAGTCCGATGGTGACGCAGCCCAAGCCGGGGGAACCGCCTGCGCAGATGTCGCCGGATTTACAGCAGCGCCTGACCGGTTCCTTGCGCAGCGGCAACGAGCCCGAACTTCGCGCGGTGCTCGACGAGGCCGCGGCATATGCGCACCCCGACACGACGCAGGTAGGCCGTTCTGAAAAGAAGCCGGACGCCACGCGGTTGCGGGACAGCCTGGCGCGCCTGTCCGTGCGGGAAGACGTGCCCATCACCTCGTACGGGGACCAGAACTCCGACGTTCGGCAACTGGCGAGGCTGCCCGGGCAGGGCGACCGTCGACTCGAAGGCGTGATCGTCAATCCGCAGCGCGGCGACGTGGGACAGCAGACGGCGGTGGAGGGCGTGCCGACACGGGTGGTCGGAAGTCTGAAGGATATTTAATGGGCTGATTGCGGGCATTCCCTGTGCAGCCGGCCGGCCAAGCTTTGTAAGCTGGCCGCGTCGAGTCCATACAACCACAGGAGACAAACCATGCGTCCGATTCCTTCCCTGCTTGCGTTCTGCATGATGGCGGCGAGCACCGGTGCTGCGTTCGCGCAGAGCGGCCAGACCGTCAAGATCGCATGGCTCGACCCGCTGTCGGGCCTGATGGCGGCGGTGGGCACCAACCAGCTCAAGAGCTTCCAGTTCCTGGCCGAGGAGTTCAACAAGAAGAACGCCGCCGGGGTGAAGTACGAAATCATCGGCATCGACAACAAGCTGAGCCCGCAGGAAACCACCAGCGCGCTGCGTTCGGCGATGGACCAGGGCGCCCGCTACGTGGTGCAGGGCAACGGATCGGGCCCGGCGCTGGCGATCATGGACGCGCTGGAAAAGCACAACGCCCGCAACCCCGGCAAGGAAGTGCTGTTCCTCAACTACGCCGCGGTGGACCCGGACCTGACCAACAGCAAGTGCAGCTACTGGCACTTCCGCTTCGACGCGGACACCTCGATGAAGATGGAGGCGCTGACCACCTACATGAAGGACCAGCCCGAAATCAAGAAGGTCTACCTGATCAACCAGAACTACTCGCACGGCCAGCAGGTGTCGAAGTTCGCCAAGGAAAACCTGAAGAGCAAGCGACCCGACGTCGAGATCGTCGGCGACGACCTGCATCCGCTGGCCCAGGTGCGCGACTTCTCGCCCTACATCGCCAAGATCAAGCAGTCGGGCGCCGACTCGGTCATCACCGGCAATTGGGGCTCCGACCTGGCACTGCTGATCAAGGCCAGCAACGACGCGGGCCTGAACGTCAAGTTCTACACCTACTACGCGGTCACCACCGGCACGCCGACCGCGATGGGTGCCGGCTCGGACGGCAAGGTGTACGCGGTGGGCTACGGCCACTACAACATGGGCGGCGATATCCAGAAGCTGGCCGACCAGTACAAGGCCAAGTTCAACGACGACCTCTACACCACCGACATCTACACCGTCTACGCCGCGCTGACCGAAGCCTTCGTGCGCACCAAGTCGACCGACCCGGTCAAGGTGGCCGCCGTGATGGAAGGCATGAAGTTCAAGAGCTACAACGGCGATGTCGAGATGCGCAAGAACGACCACCAGCTGCAGCAGGGCCTCTACATCTCGCGCTGGGAAAAGGCGGGCGGCAAGTATCCCTACAGCCCCGAGAACACCGGCTACACCCTGGCCCCGGTGAAGTACTACGAAGCCTACGTGGCCAGCACGCCCTCGTCGTGCCAGATGAAGCGCCCGTCCTGAGCGCGGCAGCCTGAACCACCCGGCCGGTACAGGGCCGGCGCTGGCTCCCGGGGCGCCGCAGGTCCTTCGCCCCGGGCCCTCCTTCTCCCACACCGGACGCGCCCCCCGGGCGCCCCCATCCCCGATGAATGCAGAGTTCTTCGTCATCTCGCTGCTCAACGGCGTGAGTTATGGCCTGCTGCTGTTCATGCTGAGCTCGGGCCTGACCCTGATCTTCAGCATGATGGGCGTGCTCAATTTCGCGCACACCAGCTTCTACATGCTGGGTGCCTACCTGGCGTATTCGATTTCCCAGGCGGTCGGATTCTGGCCGGCGCTGGTGCTGGCGCCGCTGGCCGTCGGCCTGCTGGGCGCGGCGTTCGAGCGCTACTGCCTGCGCCGGGTGCACAAGTTCGGCCATGTGCCCGAGCTGCTGATCACCTTCGGCCTGTCGTACCTGATCCTGGAGTTGGTGCAGCTGATCTGGGGACGCTCCACCGTGCCCTACGGCCTGCCGACGCAGTTGCAGGGGCCGCTCTTCACCCTCTACGGCACCCAGTTCCCCAAGTCACGCTCCTTCATCATGCTGGTGGCGCTGCTGATGCTGGCGTCGGTCTGGCTGCTGCTGACCCGCACCCGCATCGGCCTGGTGATCCAGGCGGCGCTCAAGCACCCCGACATGGTCGAGGCCCTGGGCCACAACGTGCCGCGGGTCTTCATGATGGTGTTCGGCGGCGGCGCGGCGCTGGCGGGCCTGGCCGGCGTGATCGGCGGCAACACCTACGTGACCGAGCCGGCGATGGCGGCCTCGGTCGGCTCGATCATCTTCGTGGTGGTGGTCGTCGGCGGCATGGGCTCGCTGGCCGGGGCGTTCCTGGCGTCGCTGCTAATCGGCCTGCTGCAGACCTTCGCGGTGGCGCTCGACTGGTCGATGGCCGGCGGCCTGCGCAACCTGGGCATGGCCGTCACCGACCAGACCTTCGGATGGCCGCTGCTGCGGCTGACCGTGTCGCAGGTGGCGCCGATCCTGCCCTACCTGCTGCTGGTACTGATGCTGATCTTCCGCCCCAAGGGCCTGCTCGGCACCCGCGAGGATTAGGCATGACCCCCAGTCTCCGCGCACTGCGTGTCGCTGCGCCAACCCCCTTGCAGGGGGCAACACCGGTGGCCCGGCGAAGCCGGATCCACGGTGTTTCTGGCCGCGCCGCTTCCAAGCAAACAGATCGCGCAGCAGCGTGACGGGAATCTGAGATGACAACTGTTTCGACCCACTACCGTTTCCGTCCGCTCAACATCGGCCGCTTCGTGGTGTGGAGCCTGTTCGCCGTCGCGCTGATCGTGGCGCCGCTGCTGTTCACCAGCAGCCTGGCCCTGACGATGCTCTCGCAGATCGGCTACCTGATCATCATTTGCCTGTCGTACAACATCCTGCTGGGGCAGGGCGGCATGCTGAGCTTCGGACATGCGGTCTACACCGGCATGGGCTCCTTCATCGCGGTGCATGCGATGAACGCGGCGGCCCGCGAGGGCGGCTTCCATGTGCCGCTGGTGCTGGTGCCGGTCGCGGGTGGGCTGGCCGGCCTGGCGGTGGCGGTGCTGCTGGGCTACGTGACCACCAAGAAGTCGGGCACCACCTTCGCGATGATCACCCTGGGCATCGGCGAGCTGGTCGCGTCGATGGCGCTGATGTTTCCCGAGTTCTTCGGCGGGGAGGGCGGCATCACCACCAACCGGGTCTACGGCGCCAAATTCCTCGGCTGGGACTTCGGGCCGCAGATGCAGGTGTACTACCTGATCGCCGTCTACTGCTTCGTGTGCACCGGGCTGATGTTCGCCTTCACCGGCACGCCGCTCGGCCGCATGCTGAATGCGGTGCGCGACAACCCCGAGCGGGTCGAGTTCATCGGCTACAGCACCCGGCACGTGCGCTACTTCGCCTTCATCATCGCGGGCTTCTTCGCCGGCGTCGGCGGTGGGCTGGCCGCGATCAACTTCGAGATCGTCACCGCGGCCGACAGCGTCAGCGTGGTGCGCTCGGGCGGCTACCTGCTGTTCACCTTCCTCGGCGGGGCCACCTTCTTCTTCGGGCCGATCATCGGCGCGGTGCTGCTGGTGCTGGCCTCGGTGCTGCTGTCGGAGCTGACCAAGGCCTGGCTGCTCTACCTGGGCATCGCCTTCCTGATCATGGTGATGTATGCGCCCGGCGGCATCGCCAGCCTGGTGATGCTCAACCTGCGGATGGCGCGCTACGGCCGGCTGAAGCCGCTGCTGCCGCACTACGCGGCGCTGCTGGCCGCGATCGCGGTGGCGGTGGCGGGCGGGAGCGCGATGGTCGAGATGCTCTACCACCTGCAGCTCAACGCCGCCGTGGGGCCGCAGCTGCCGTACATGGGCCTGACCCTGCAGGCCGACCGGCCGACGACCTGGCTGGTGGCCGGCGCGCTGATCGTCGTCGGTGCCGCGCTGTTCGAGTGGGCCCGCCGACGCTTCGCGCAGGCCTGGGACGCGGCGCAGGAATCGGTCGAGAAGCAGAGCCGGGGAGCCGCGGCATGAGCCCGCGCCCGGCCTTTCCGAAGCAAGCGCGCGCCGCAGGGCGCCGCATGGAGATTGTCGAATGAGCGCAGTCATGACCGAAAACACCCGCGCGCTTGCCCCAGCCGAGCACACGCCTCCCGCGGTCGAATTGCGCGACCTGCGCAAGAGCTTCGGCCGCACCGACATCATCCGCGGCGCCAACCTGTCGGTCGCGGCAGGGGAGCGGGTGGCGATCATCGGGCCCAACGGCGCCGGCAAGTCGACGCTGTTCAACCTGATCAGCGGCCGCCTGGTGCCCAGCAGCGGCGAGATCCGGCTGCACGGCAAGCGCATCGAGGGCCGGGCGCCCTACGAGATCAACCGCATGGGCCTGGCCCGCAGCTTTCAGATCACCAACATCTTCCCCAAGCTGAGCGTGTTCGAGAACCTGCGCTGCGGCGTGCTCTGGAGCCTGGGCTACCGCTACAGCTTCCTGCGCTTCCTCTCGGGCCTGCACGACGCCAACGCCCGCACCGAGCAGCTGGCCGAGCGCATCGGCCTGGCCGGCAAGCGCGACGTGCTGGCGACCAACCTCACCTACGCCGAGCAGCGGGCGCTGGAGATCGGCATCACCATCGCCGGCGGTGCCGACGTGGTCCTGCTCGACGAGCCCACCGCCGGCATGAGCCGCAGCGAGACGCGCCACTTCATCGACCTGATCCGCGAGGTGACCACCGGCAAGACGCTGCTGACGGTGGAACACGACATGGGCGTGGTCTTCGGCCTGGCCGACAAGATCGCGGTGGTGGTCTACGGCGAGGTGATCGCCTTCGACACGCCCGAGGCGGTGCGCGCCAATCCAAGGGTGCAAGAGGCCTATCTCGGCACCGCCGGAGGACACTGACATGCTGAAGATCGAGGGATTGCACGCCTACTACGGCAAGAGCCACGTGCTGCACGGCGTCACGTTCGAGGTGCAGCCCGGCGAGATCGTAGCGCTGCTGGGCCGCAACGGATCGGGCCGCTCCACCACCGCCAAGGCGATCATGGGCCAGGTCGACTGGCAGGGCAGCGTGCAGTGGAAGGGCGCGTCGCTGGCCGGCCGCAAGGCCTACGAGATCGCCCACCTGGGCATCGGCTACGTGCCGGAGAACCGCGACATCTTCCCGCGCCTGACCGTCCACCAGAACCTGCTGCTGGGCCAGAAGGGCAGCGGCGCCGGCAGCCGCTGGTCGTTCGACGACATGTACACCATGTTTCCGCGGCTGAAGGAACGGCAGCACACCGAGGCCGGCGTGCTCTCGGGCGGCGAGCAGCAGATGCTGACCCTCTGCCGCACCCTGATGGGCGACCCCGACCTGATCATCATCGACGAGCCGACCGAAGGGCTGGCGCCGAAGATCGTGGAGCTGGTGGGCCAGTACCTCGGGCGCCTCAAGGACCGTGGCCTGTCGGTGCTGCTGATCGAGCAGAAGCTGACGATCGCGATGGAGATCTCCGACCGGGTGCTGCTGATGGGCCACGGCAGCGTGGTCTTCGAAGGCACGCCCGATGCGCTGCGCGCCGATGCGGCCGTCCGCAAGGAATGGCTGGAGGTCTGAAAAAAAGGCCGGCGCCGGGGCGGGGGGAGGGGGCCTCCGGCGCCCATGTCCTCTCTGGGACATCGCCGGTGGTCGCGCTGCGGACCAGCCCGTAGAATAAAAAAGCACGATCGTTCGCTCTTGGCCCCCGCGGCCCGGAGCATTGTCATTTCTCACCAAGGAAGAAGCGCATGACGGCTGAATACCGATTGGACGGCGACGTTGCCGTGATCACCCTGAGCAACCCACCGGTCAACGGGCTGGGCCTGTCGACCCGCCAGGGCGTCACCGATGCCCTGGCCCGCGCGGAGGCCGACGACGCGGTGAAGGCGATCGTGCTGACCGGTGCCGGCAAGGCGTTCTCGGGCGGCGCCGACATCAAGGAGTTCGGCTCGCCCAAAGCGGTGCAGGAGCCCAATCTGCTGAGCGTGATCCTCGCGGTCGAGAACACCCGCAAGCCGGTCGTCGCGGCCCTGCATTCGGTGGCGATGGGCGGCGGGCTGGAGCTGGCCCTGGGCTGCCATTACCGCATCGCCGCGCCGGGCACGCTGGTCGCGCTGCCCGAGGTGAAGCTGGGCCTGATCCCCGGTGCCGGCGGCACCCAGCGCCTGCCCCGCGTGCTGGGCGTGGAAACCGCCCTCAACATGATCGTCTCGGGCGAGCCGGTCAAGAGCGAGCTGCTCAACGGCCTGCCCGGCCAGAAGCTGTTCGACCGGCTGGCCGCCTCGGCCGAAAGCCTGCCAGCCGAGGCCGCCGCGTTCGCCCGCGAAGTGGCTGCTAAACACGCCGACGGCAGCGCGCTGCCCCTGGTGCGCTACCTGCCCTGCAAGCACCCGCAGGGCGACGCGTACTTCCAGTTCGTGCGCAACATGGTCAAGGGCATGGCCAAGAATTTCCCGGCGCCGCTCAAGTGCGTGGACGCGGTCGAGGCCGCCACCAAGCAGAAGTTCGACGCGGGCATGGTGTTCGAGCGGGAGATCTTCACCAACCTGATGTTCACCCCCGAGTGCAAGGCGCTGCGCCACATCTTCGTGTCGGAGCGCGCGGCCTCCAAGATCCCGGATGTCCCCGAAGACACGGCCAAGCGAGAGGTCAAGGCCGTCGGCGTGATCGGTGCCGGCACCATGGGCGGCGGCATCGCGATGAACTTCCTGAACGCCGGCTTCCCGGTCACGATGCTCGAGACGAAGCAGGAAGCGCTCGACCGCGGCGTCGCCACGATCAGGAAGAACTACGAAGCCCAGGTCAAGAAGGGCAAGCTCAAGCAGGACAAGTACGAGCAGCGGATGGCGCTTCTCACCACCACGCTGCAGTACGAAGACCTGAAGAACGCCGACCTCATCATCGAGGCCGTGTTCGAAGAATTGGGCGTGAAGGAAACCGTGTTCAGGCAACTGGATGCGGTGGCGAAGCCCGGCGCGATCTTGGCATCCAACACCTCGACGCTCGACGTCGACAAGATCGCCGCCTTCACGAAGCGCCCGCAGGACGTGGTGGGCATGCACTTCTTCAGCCCGGCCAATGTGATGAAGCTGCTGGAAGTGGTGCGCGGCAAGGAAACCGCCAAGGACGTGCTGGCCACGGTGATGGCCATCGCCAAGAAGATCAAGAAGACGGCGGTGGTCTCGGGCGTCTGCGACGGTTTCATCGGCAACCGCATGATCGAGCAGTACAGCCGCCAGGCGGGTTTCCTGCTGGAGGAGGGCGCCACGCCGCAGCAGGTGGACAAGGCGGTCGAGAAGTTCGGCTTCGCGATGGGCCCGTTCCGCATGGGCGACCTGGCCGGCAACGACATCGGCTGGGCGATCCGCAAGCGCCGCTATGTGGAAAAGCCGGGCCTCAAGTACAGCAAGACCGCCGACCTGCTCTGCGAGCTGGGCCGCTACGGCCAGAAGACCGGCGCCGGCTGGTACGACTACCTGCCGGGCAAGCGCGACGCGATCCCGTCGAAGGTGGTGACCGACATGGTCGAGCAGCACCGCAAGGACCTGGGCATCACCCCGCGCAAGATCGGCGACGAGGAGATCGTCCAGCGCCTGGTGTACGCCCTGGTCAACGAGGGTGCGCGCATCCTGGAGGACGGCATCGCGTCGAAGGCGAGCGACATCGACATGGTCTACCTCACCGGATACGGCTTTCCGGTCTGGCGCGGCGGCCCGATGCACTACGCCGACCAGGTGGGCCTCTTCAACGTGGTGCAGAGCATGCGGCGCTTCGCGCGCAATCCGCAGGACGACGCCGATTTCTGGCAGCCCGCGCCGCTGCTCGCCCGGCTCGTCGCCGAAGGCAAGAGCTTCAACTAAAGAACATCCGAGGCATCCACACATGAGCAAAGCCGTCATCGTCTCCACCGCCCGCACCCCGCTCGCCAAGAGCTGGAAGGGGGCCTTCAACATGACCCACGGCGCCACCCTGGGCGGCCATGCGGTCCGCCACGCCATCGCGCGGGCCGGCATCGACGCGGCCCACGTCGAGGACGTGATCATGGGCTGTGCCACGCCCGAAGGCGCCACCGGCTCCAACATCGCCCGCCAGATCGCGCTGATGGGCGGCTGCCCGGTCACCACCTCGGGCGTCACCGTCAACCGGTTCTGCTCGTCGGGCCTGCAGACCATCGCCACCGCCGCCCAGCGCATCATCGCGGGCGAGGGCGAGGTGTATGTCGCCGGCGGGGTGGAAAGCATCTCCTGCGTGCAGCAGGAGGCCAACACCCACATGCTGCGCGACCCCAACCTGGTCCGGCAGAAGCCCGAGATCTACTGGAGCATGCTGGAGACGGCCGAGCAGGTCGCCAAGCGCTACAACATCGGCCGCGACGCGATGGACGAATACGGCGCCGCCAGCCAGCAAAAAGCCTGCGCCGCCCAGGCCGAAGGCCGCTTCGACGACGAGATCGCACCGATCACCGTGACGGCCGGCGTGGCCGACCCGGTAATGGGCCTGCGCACCAAGGAAGTCACCGTCTCGAAAGACGAGGGCACCCGCGAAGGCACCACCAAGGAAGGCATCAGCGGCATCCGCCCGGCGATCCCGGGCGGCGTGGTCTCGGCCGGCAACGCCAGCCAGTTCTCGGACGGCGCGGGGGCCTGCGTGGTGGTGTCCGAGGAATACGCCGAGCGCCACGGACTGAAGCCGCTGGGCCGCTTCCTCGGCTTCGCCGTCGCCGGCTGCGAGCCCGACGAGATGGGCATCGGCCCGGTCTTCGCGGTGCCGAAGGTGCTCGACCGCCTGGGCCTGAAGGTGTCCGACATCGACCTGTGGGAGCTGAACGAAGCCTTCGCGGTGCAGGTGCTCTACTGCCGCGACACGCTGGGCATTCCGGCCGACCGGCTCAATGTCAACGGCGGCGCGATCGCCCTCGGCCACCCCTACGGCGTGTCGGGCCAGCGCCTGACCGGCCATGCGCTGATCGAAGGCAAGCGCCGTGGCGCCAAGCGGGTGGCGGTGACGATGTGCATCGGCGGCGGCATGGGCGCGGCCGGCGTGTTCGAGGTGTTCTGAGCACTGCGAGATCGACAGCTGGGGCCGCGCGATGCGGCCCTTTTCGTTTCCAACCTTCCTGACGGCGGCACCGGCCATGTCCCTGCGACCCACACTCGATTTCCTGCTCTACGACTGGCTGGACGCGCCCGCGCTGTCGGGCCGCGAACGCTTCGCCGACCATTCCCGCGAGACCTACGACGCGGTGCTGGACACCTGCGAGCGGATCGCCCGCGAGAAGTACGCGCCCTTCAACCGCACGGTCGATACGCAGGAGCCCCGGATCGAAGGCGACCAGGTGGTGCTGCCCGCCGCCACCCACGCGGCCCGCAAGGCCTATGCCGACGCGGGCATGCTGGCCGCCGCACAGGACTACGCAGACGGCGGCATGCAGCTGCCCTACACGGTCGAGGCGGCGGCCAACGCCTTCTTCGCGATGGCCTCGGTCAGCATCGGCTCCAACCTGCTGACCACCGGCAACGCCAATCTGCTGATGCAGCACGGCACACCGCTGCAGAAGCAGGTGTTCGCCGCCCACGAATTCGACGGCCGCTGGGCCGGCACCATGTGCCTCTCGGAGCCGCAGGCGGGCTCCAGCCTGTCGGACGTGGCGACGCGGGCGGTGCCCGACGGAGACGACGCCATGCACGACCCGCTGGGGCCGCGCTACCGGCTCACCGGCAACAAGATGTGGATCAGTGCCGGCGACCACGAGCTGACCGAGAACATCGTGCATCTGGTGCTGGCGAAGATTCCCGGACCCGACGGGGCGCTGGTCGCGGGGACGCGCGGGATCTCGCTGTTCATCGTGCCGAAGCGGATGGTGGAGGTGGAGGCGGGTACCGGTGGCGACGTGCCGGCGCGGGTGCGCTTGGGCGAGCGGAACGACGTGGCGCTGGCGGGGCTCAACCACAAGCTGGGCTGGCGGGGCACCACCAACACGCTGCTCAACTTCGGGGAAGGGCGCTATCCCGTCGGGGGCAGGGCGGGCGCCGTCGGCTATCTGGTGGGCGAAGCCGGCAAGGGCCTGCACTGCATGTTCCACATGATGAACGAGGCGCGCATCGCCATCGGCATGGCGGCGTCGATGCTGGGCATGGCCGGCTACCACGCGTCGCTGGAGTACGCCCGCAACCGGCCCCAGGGCCGCCCGGTGGGGCCGGCGGGCAAGGACCCGGCCCAGCCGCAGGTCCGGATCATCGAACACGCCGACGTCAAGCGGATGCTGCTGGCCCAGAAGGCCTATTGCGAAGGCGCGCTGGCGCTGCAGCTCTTCTGCGCACGGCTGGTGGACGAACAGCACACCGCCGAGCCGGCCGCGGCCGACGAGGCCCGGCTGCTGCTGGAAGTCCTGACGCCGATCGCCAAGAGCTGGCCGAGCGAGTTCTGCCTGGAGGCCAATTCGCTCGCGATCCAGGTGCACGGCGGCTACGGCTACACCCGTGACTTTCCGGTGGAGCAGTACTGGCGCGACAACCGGCTCAACATGATCCACGAGGGCACCCACGGCATCCAGGCGGCGGACCTGCTGGGCCGCAAGGTGCGGATGGAGGGCGGCCGCGGCCTGATGCTGGTGGCCGGGCGCATCAACGCCACCATCGAGCGGGCGATCCAGCGGCCTGCACTGGCCGCCCACGCCAATGCGCTCGGCCAGGCGCTGGCGCAGGTGGGGGCCGCCACCAAGGCCGCCTGGGCCACCGAGGACCCGGCCGAGGCGCTGGCCAACGCCGTCCCCTACCTGCAGGCCTTCGGCCATACGGTGATCGCCTGGATCTGGCTGGACATCCTGCTGTCGGTGGAGGGCGATGCGCCGGCCGCGCAGGGGCGGCGGGCCGCGGCGCGCTACTTCTATCATTACGAGCTGCCGAAGATCGGCGCCTGGCTGCAGGTGGTGCGCGACCGCGACCTCACCTGCGCATCGCTGGCCGAAGACGCCTTCTAATTGTTCCCCTTCTCTTTCTCTTTCTGCATGACGACCCCCCTCCGCACCCGACGCATCGAAAAACTCATCTGGATCCTGATCTACGGCGGCCTGTTCGGCATGCTGGCCGGCGCCATCGCCCACGACAGTTCCGGCACGACGGGCAAGACGCTGATCGTGCTGGGCGGCGTGGTCGCCGCGGTGGGCGTGGTGCTGATCTACGTCCGCTCGAAGATGGGCGACTAGGCGCGACCGGCGACCGCTATCACCGGCGGGACTCGCGCCGGCAAGCCGGCACACCACAATCGTCCGACCCATTCACACAGACGCCGCAGGCGGGAGACACGGATGACACGCACGGTTCAACAACTCTTCGACCTCACCGGCCGCAACGCGCTGGTCACCGGCGGCTCGCGCGGGCTGGGCCTGCAACTGGCGCGGGCGCTGGGCGAAGCCGGTGCGCGGGTGATGCTGAGCTCGCGCAAGGCCGACGACCTGGAAGAGGCGGTCGCCACGCTGCAGGCCGAGGGCATCGACGCCCGCTGGACCGCCGCCGACTGCGCCCGTGCGGAAGACGTGAACCGCCTGGTCGACGAGACGATGCAGCGCATGGGCGAGATCGACATCCTGGTCAACAACGCCGGCGCCACCTGGGGCGCGCCGGCCGAAGACCATCCGGTCGAGGCCTGGGACAAGGTGATGAACCTGAACGTGCGCGGCTACTTCCTGCTGGCCCAGCAGGTGGGCCGGCGCAGCATGATCCCGCGGCGCACCGGCAGCATCGTCAACGTCGCCTCGATCGCCGGCCTGGGCGGCAACCCGGCCGCGATGCAGACCATCGCGTACAACACCTCGAAGGGCGCGGTGATCAACTTCACCCGCACCCTGGGCGCCGAATGGGGCCGCCACAACGTCCGCGTCAACGCGATCTGCCCGGGCTTCTTCCCCAGCAAGATGAGCAGCGGCCTGATCGCCGCGATGGGCGAGGAGAAGATGGCCGCCCACGCGCCCCTGGGCCGCCTGGGCGACGACGAGGACCTGAAGGGCCTGTGCCTGCTCTACGCATCCGACGCCGGCAAGCACATCACCGGGCAGTGGCTGGCGGTGGACGGCGGTGTCAGCGCGGTGACTGCGGGATGATGGCGGTTTCTTCACCCGGACCTTCGCCCATGCCTTCCGAGAACGACTTCATCGACCGCTGGAACCAGAGCAGCATTCCCTTCGCCCAGCATCTGGGCTTCAGCCTGCACAAGATCGCCGACGGCGAATCCGAGCTGCACTTCACCGCGCGGCCCGAACACCTCAACACCCACGGCGTGACCCACGGCGGCGCTTCGATGGCGCTGCTCGACGTGACCATGGCCGCGGCGGCGCGCAGCGTCGATTTCGAGATGGGGGTGGTCACGATCGAGATGAAGACCAGCTTCATGCAGCCGGCCGCCGGTCCGCTGGTGGCCCGGGGCCGGTTGATCCACCGCACCGCCTCCATGGCCTTCGTCGAGGCGACGATCACCGATGCCGCCGGCGCGCCCTGCGCCCATGCCACCGGCACCTTCAAGTACGTGCGCCGCCGCCTGCCGGCGACGGCGGGCGAGGGCATCTCCACCGATTGAGCGCCCCGGGGCGCCCATCCACAGAAATCCAGAAGAAAGATAGCCGCAGCCGGCGTAGAACATCGGCCGGCAGCTATCGATTTAGTAGCAACGGCCCACGGGCCCCATCCGGAGCATTCCCATGACCCAGAACCGCCAGATCCTGCTCGACAACCGGCCCGAGGGCGAGGCCACCGCCGGCAACTTCCGCCTGGCCACCGCCGAGACGCCCGCGCTGCAGGACGGCCAGGTGCTGGTGCGCCACCACTACCTGAGCCTGGACCCGTACATGCGTGGCCGGATGAACGACAGCAAGAGCTACGCGGCCAGCCAGCCGCTGGGCGAGGTGATGATCGGCGGCACGGTGGGCGAGGTGGTCGAGAGCCGCCATGCCAAGTTCGCCACCGGCGCCAAGGTGGTCGGCATGGGCGGCTGGCAGGAGTACAGCGTGGTCGACGCCGGCCAGCCCGGCGCGCTGCGCAAGGTCGACACCACCCAGGTGCCGCTGTCGCACTACCTGGGCGCGGTCGGCATGCCGGGCGTCACCGCCTGGTACGGGCTGGTGAAGATCATCGCGCCCAAGCCGGGGGAGACGGTCGTGGTGAGCGCGGCCACCGGCGCGGTCGGCAGTGCCTACGGCGCGCTGGCCAAGGCCCGCGGCTGCCGGGTGGTCGGCATCGCCGGCGGCCCCGAGAAGTGCCGGTACGCCACCGAAGAGCTGGGCTTCGACGCCTGCATCGACCACCGCGCGAACGGCGACCTGAAGGCCATGTCGAAGGCGCTGAAGGACGCCTGCCCGGACGGCATCGACGGCTACTTCGAGAACGTAGGCGGCTACATCCTCGATGCGGTGCTGCTGCGGGCCAACGCCTTCGCCCGCATCGCCGTATGCGGCATGATCGCCGGCTACGACGGCAAGCCGCTGCCGCTGCAGAACCCGGCGCTGATCCTGGTGAACCGGATGAAGGTTCAGGGCTTCATCGTGAGCGAGCACATG
The DNA here is from genome assembly GCA_042867185.1 of Sphingomonas sp. NCPPB 2930. Classification (GTDB taxonomy): domain Bacteria; phylum Pseudomonadota; class Gammaproteobacteria; order Burkholderiales; family Burkholderiaceae_C; genus Xylophilus. The sequence continues at coordinate 130,623 of JBHZQV010000006.1, forward strand.
GAGATCTGGCCCGAGGCGCTGAAGGAGCTGGGCGAACTGGTCGGCTCCGGCAAGCTGCGTCCGCGCGAGACGGTGGCCGAGGGCCTGGACGCCGCACCGGAAGCCTTCCTGGGCCTGCTGAAGGGCCGCAACTTCGGCAAGCAGCTGGTCAAGCTGGTCTGAGCCGCGGAGCCTGCGGGCTCTTCGCGAACCGGGCCGTGCCGCGCGCGGGCGGGCCCCCTCCATTTCACCGAGAACTGCACGATGCCCGACCTGATCCTGCACCACTACCCCACCTCGCCGTTCTCCGAAAAAGTGCGGCTGGTGCTCGGCTACAAGCAGTTGCCCTGGCACTCGGTGCTGATCCCGGCGATCGCGCCCAAGCCCGACCTGACCGCGCTCACCGGCGGCTACCGCCGCACGCCGGTGCTGCAGATCGGGGCCGACATCTACTGCGACACCGCGCTGATCTGCGACGTGCTGGAACATCGCGCGCCCACGCCGACGCTGTATCCCGAGCCCGAAAAGGGCATCGCCCGCACCTTGGCGCAGTGGGCCGACGGCACCCTGTTCTGGGCCGCGATGGCCTGGAACCTGCAGCCCAGGGGCGCCGAGCAGATGTTCGCCCAGGCGCCGCCCGAGGCGGCCAAGGCCTTCGCCGCCGACCGCGCCGCGATGTCGGGCACCGGCATGACCCGGCTGCGCCCACCCGACGCCGGGGCGGCCTACAAGTCCTACCTGCGCCGCCTGTCCGACATGCTGGACGACCGGCCGTTCTTGCTGGGCGCGGTGCCCAGCATCGCCGACTTCGCCGCCTACCACCCGCTGTGGTTCACCCGCACCCGGGTGCCGGCGGTGGCCGGCATCTTCGAGCTGACGTCGGCGGTGGTCGACTGGATGGACCGCATCGCCACCCTCGGCCACGGCAGCATGGCCCCGCTGGACGCGGCCGGGGCCATCGCCCAGGCCGCGGCCGCCACCCCGCTGCCGGTGGAGGGCGAGGTGTTCCAGGACGAGCACGGCATCCCGCTCGGCTCCCAGGTCACCGTGGCGGCCGAGACCTTCGGCCCCGAGACGACCCAGGGCGCACTGGTCGCGGCCACCCGCATGCACTACACGCTGCGCCGCGAGGACGACCGGGCCGGCACGGTGCACGTGCATTTCCCGCGCATCGGCTACGTGCTGCGCAAGGCGGCCTGAGCCGCACGGTTCCTTCTCGACGCATTCGATAAAAACAGGAGACGACAAGATGATCGAAGACTTAAGTGGCAAGACGGCGGTGCTGACCGGCGCCGGATCGGGTTTCGGGCTGGAGTGCGCGCGCATCGCCGCCGCGCGCGGCATGCGGCTGGTGCTGGTCGACATTCAGCAGGACGCGCTAGACAAGGCGCAGGCCGAGATGGAGGCCGCCGGAGCGCAGGTGCTGGCGCGCCGGGTCGACGTGTCCGACGCCGGCCAGATGGAGGCGCTGGCCGCCGCGGTGCGGGAGCGCTTCGGCGCGCCGCACCTGGTCTTCAACAACGCGGGCGTGGGCGCCGGTGGCCTGGTCTGGGAGAATTCGGTGGCCGACTGGCAGTGGGTGCTGGGCGTCAACCTCTGGGGCGTGGTGCACGGCGTGCGCCTTTTCACCCCGATGATGCTGGCGGCCGCCCAGGCAGATCCGGCGTACCGGGGCCACATCGTCAACACCGCCAGCATGGCCGGGCTGCTGGCACCGCCCAACATGGGCATCTACAACGTCAGCAAGCATGCGGTGGTGAGCCTCACCGAGACGCTCTACCAAGACCTGCGCCTGGTCAGCGACCAGGTCTCGGCCAGTCTGCTGTGCCCGTTCTTCGTGCCGACCGGCATCAGCCAGAGCCACCGCAACCGTCCCGGCGACGCCGCGCATGCCGAGCCGACGGCCAGCCAGCGCATCGGACAGGCGATGAGCGACAAGGCGGTCGGCAGCGGCCGGGTGACCGCCGCCGAGGTGGCGCAGAAGGTGTTTGACGCGGTGGCGGCCGACCGCTTCTACATCTTCAGCCATCCGCAGGCGCTGGCCTCGGTGCAGACCCGGATGGAAGACGTGGTGCAGGCCCGCAACCCGAGCGACCCGTTCTCGCACAAGCCCGAACTGGGCCGCGACCTGAAGGCCGCGCTGCGCGCCGCCTGATCGGCAGCGGGGGCAGCGCCCCGCTTCGCGCGGCCTCACCGCACAAGAAAATAGCCGTCGTCCTTGCGGATCGACGGCTACCGGCTGCAGAAAAGACAGCGATCAGGAGTTCAGCGCCTCAGCCCACGCCCCCGAGGCGCGTGCCCGGGCGTAGTCGCGGACATCTTCGGGCCAGGCGCTGGTCGACATGTCGAAGCGTTTGCGGTCGCCGACGAACAGGGCGCGCAGCGCATCTTCGTAGCCGGGCAGGTTGCCGGCGATGGCCGACACGAAGCGGTAGGCCACCTCCTGGCCGGCACGGGCACCGTCTTCCTGCGCATAGCCCGTGCGGGCCTCCACAACCAGCCTGCGGATCGCGACCGAGGCGCCGCCGGGTTGACGCGACAGCCACTCCCAATGCTCGGGCAGCAGCGTCACTTCGCGCGCCACCACGCCGAGGCGCGGACGGCCACGCGGGCGCGGCGGCGCAGCGGACGGGGCGTCTTTGGGCGAAGACCTGGCGGGGTCGGCCGAAAGCGCCAGGTCTTCGGCGCTGTCGAGGTCGAGACAGCGACCCGTGCGGTCGTCGAAAACCATGAAAGGACCCGCGACGTGTTTCAACGCTTCGGCGACCGATGCACGGGTTCCGCTGGCCACCAACAAGGTGCCGACGAAAGCGGTGCAGTGGTCAATAAAGGGCGTTGAAAGGTCCTGGGCTGAAAAAGTAGCGGTGGGCGGAACAGCGGGCATCTCGGCGAACGTTAAGGTTATTTGCAAATATACGCATCAGAAACAATTTCGGATGCATGCACACCGTTCACATCACTCGGGGCGGAAGCCGCGGAGAAACTACCGGACTGGATGCAAGCAAATGATGCTGCTGGAAACATAAATTCGAAAGTGCCTTGCGGCAGTGGAATGGTGAATTCCGACGTGTTGGCCTCGATGCCGAACGCAGGCCAGATAACGCCTGGGAACGGACCTCGTTGACTTCTGCAGATCGGGCCGGATAGGGCCTGACCGTCGCGGTGGGCGCACTGTAAGGCGTTTGCGAAATTCGCGTCCGCCTCTTACATCCTCCAACACACAACGCGATTCTCCACCACCGCAAGGGGGAGAAACCTATACGCGGCAGCCGCTCGTCGGAATCTTGGATGCAACATGGTACTCAGAACGGTATCTTGACATGCTCGAACCTGACTATTGCCTGAACTGGCCGGTAATACCCATAAAAACAGCGTTGAAATGCGCTGCCACTGGCGCGGGCGTGAAGGCCCACCCGATTGGCCACCGGCCTGATAAATCGAAATCCGGCAATTGGTGCATCCGCGCCAAATCGATCCGGCCATTGGTCGCGGGCTGCGAATGGACGCGTGCCGGCATGCGGCCCGCGCCCCTGCGTCCGTGGCACGCCCTGCCGTGACAGCCTCCATGCCCAGCGCCATCGACGCTATCGGCGCGCAGATTCTCCATGGAACGTGGAGGATGCCGAGGCCTGGGCCGCGCGGCCCGGCGCCGCGGGCAAGCGCCTGGGCGGCCTGCATCGCAGGGCCGAGCGCATAAGGCCCGGGTGGAGGTGCGCGGCGACCCGGCCACGGCAGCCGGGTGCGGGTGGGCTCTCCGCTCTGAGCGGAGTCCCCGCGCCTCAGAGGTCGGCCATGCCCATCGCCGGGTCGCTGACCGTATGGCGGCCGTTCTCCACCCGGCCAGCGAAGCGGCGGGAGTAGCGCGCGTCGGTGTCGCAGGCCACCGAGAAGTCGTACCACTGGCCGCTGGCGGACAGGTCCCAGTGCTGGTCGACGCTGCTGCCGCCCGGCACCTGGAGCGTCCAGGGTCCGTCGGTGCGGTAGGCCCTGGCGCGCACGGTGAAGCCGCAGGCGGCGATGCCGTCGTTGCGCAGGTTCAGGTAGACGTTGCCGTTGGCGATGTCGTAGCAGACACGCACCTCGGGCCGGGCCGCGTCGGCCGCCTGCAGCCGGCCCAGGTCGCCGGTGAAATGACGGTGGTAGCCGTTGGGTCCCAGCACCCACAGGTCGTAGAGGGTCGCACCGTCGGCGGCGATGCTCCAGCGGTCGTCGAGCGACTTGCCCGCCTCGACCATGTAGCGCTGGGGCACCCGGTCGAGGTGCAGCCTGTCGTAGACATGGAACACCGCCGCGGCGCTGCCGGTGTTGGAGAAAAGCAGCTGCACCGTGCCGGAGGCGGCATCGGCCCGTGCGCTGGTGTGCAGTTCGTAGGGCAGGGCGCGCGAGGGCCGGGTGCCGGTGGCCTGGCGCGGCAGGGCGCCCGGGGCCGGCGGCACGATCTGCGGCAGGGCCTGCTGGGCGGCGCGCAGCTGGTCGGCCTCCGACTTGCTGCGGCGGCCCGAGAGGACGGGCAGCGGTTCGCCGTTGGGCGTGGCGAAGTTGAAGGCGCTGGTCAGGTCGCCGTTGACCGCCCGGCGGAAGGGGGCGATGTTGGGCTCCTGTACGCCGAAGCGCGCCTCCAGGAAGCGCAGGACCGAGGTGTGGTCGAAGGTCTGCGAGTCGACCCAGCCGCCCCGGCTCCACGGCGAGACGATGTACATCGGCACCCGCATGCCCGGGCCGTAGACGTTGCCGTCGGGCACCGGTTGCGCCACCGGCATGCCGGGCGGCGGCGGGTGGCGGAAGTACTCGTACGACAGGTCGGCGTCGGACAGCGTCGTCTTGCCGGCGAAGCCGCCGCCGGCCAGCGGGGAGGGCGCCGAGGCCGAGGGCACGTGGTCGAAATAGCCGTCGTTCTCGTCGAAGTTCACGATCAGCACCGTCTTGCTCCAGACATCGGGCACGGCGGTGAGTGCGTCCATCACCTGCTGCACGTACCAGGCGCCCTGCACCGGGCTCGACGGACCGGGGTGCTCGGAATGGACGTCGGGCGGAATCACCCACGACACCTGCGGCAGCCGTCCGCCGAGAACGTCGGCGCGGAACGCGTCGAGTATCGCCCCCGCGTCGAACGCCGCCTGGCTGGCCACCGGCAGCGTGTTGGCCGTGCCCTTGTAGAGCGGGTTGCCCGCATCGTCGCCGGGAGCGTAGGCGGGCGACGCCGCGTAGCTGGCCGAGGTGTCCACCCGCTTGGCGGCGGCCTCGTTGGCGCGCCGGAAGGGCCTGAAGCCCATCAACGGGTTGCAGCCGAAGTTGTTGGGGATGTTCTGGTAGACCATCCAGGAGACGCCTGCTTCCTGCAACCGCTCGGCATAGGTCTTCCAGCCGTACCCCTCGGTCGAAGGGCCGGTGGACGACCAGGCGTTGACGTTGTTGACATAGGCCACGCCGGCACCGGTCGGGCCGTTGGTGCCGGTCCAGTGGAACGAGCGGTTGGCATGCGTGCCGGTGTGCATCGCGCAGTGGTAGTCGTCGCACAGGGTGAAGGCGTTGGCCAGCGCGAACTGGAAGGGCAGCTCTTCCTGCTGGAAATAGCCCATCGATGCGGCGTTCTTGTAGCGCGGCCATTCGGCCATGCGGCCGCCGTCCCACGCGCTGTGCGCGTCGACCCAGGTGTGGGGTGTGCCGCTCGCGCGCTGGGCGTTGCCCTTGCTCGCGTCGAGGTGGTAGGGCAGTACGAGACCGCCCGCGGCGTCGGCCTGCTGCCAGACGCTGCGGCCGCCCGGCAGCGGTATCGTGAAACGGTCGCCGAAACCGCGCACGCCCTGCAGCGTGCCGAAGTAGTGGTCGAAGGCGCGGTTTTCCTGCATCAGGATCACCACGTGCTCCACGTCCCGGATCGTGCCGGTGGCGTTGTTCGCGGCGATCGCGAGCGCCCGGCGGATGCTCGGCGGGAAGGCGGACAGGGCCAGCGCGGCGGCACCGGTGGTGGCGCTGGAGCGGAGAAAGGTGCGGCGTGAGGTGGTCATGGTCGTGTTGGAATGGTTTTGGCGGACGAGGACCTCAGGGCGCGCAGCGCATCACCGGTGCGGCGGCGGCGGTGCCGGCCACCGGTGCGCCTCCAGGGTCGCCTCCGCCTCCACCGCCGCAGGCGGACAGCAGACAGGCCAGGAACAACGCGGGCAGAAGCCGCGCACGCAGGACGAGCGATCGCATGGGGACCATCCTTTTTCGGAGTGGGGGTTCGAACATTCGACGCCGGCTACCGGCGCCGACCGCAGACTAAAAAACCCGCGTGACGCTCGGATGAATCCACCGGACAGGCGTACGTAAGCCTTCGTTGCAGAGCGCTACGCGTGTACGGAGCCTGCAGGACGCAACCGCGCGACCCCCACCGGCGCCGGCGGCCGATGTGCCGTGGCCCGCCCGCGGGCCCTTCCCCGCCGACAGGACGCTAGATGCGCGCGGCAGGCGCCGCCGCATCGGCCGCATCGTCGGCCCCGATCGCCGCCGCCGCTTCTTCGTTCAGCGCCTGGCCGCTGTGCTTCGGCTTGGTCAGCGGCGTGGCCGTCCAGCGGTTGCCGTGCAGCAGGTCGCGGCCCTGGGCGACGCCGCCGGCCATCTGCAGTTGCAGCCGCTCCAGATCGCGGCGGCGGATGTCCTCGGCGATCTCCTCGATGTCGCGCTCGGGCACCCCCACCTGGCGCAGCGCGGCGTTGCTGAAGAGCAGGGCCGATTCGAAGGTTTCGCGCAGCTGGAAATCGACGCCGTGGCGCACCAGGTCGATCGCGTGCTGCCGGTCGTAGGCGCGGGCCAGCAGCGGGATGAGCGGGAAAGTCTTCTTCGCCTCTTCGACGATCAGCGTGGTCGCGGCCCGGTCGTCGGTGCAGACCAGGATGGCCCTTGCATGGCCGGCGCCGGCGGCGCGCAGCACGTCCATCCGGGTGCCGTCGCCGTAGAAGGCGTGGAAGCCGAACTTGGCCGCGTTGCGGATCTGGTCGGTGTCGCGCTCGATGATCGTCACCGGCAGGCCGCGCGCCAGCAGGGCCTGGCTGGCGATCTGGCCGAAGCGGCCGAAGCCGATGATCAGCACCCCGCCGGCCGCGCCGTGGCCGCTGCCCGGGATGTCGGCCGCCGCCTGCACGTCGTGCATGTCGGGCACGATCGGCACGTTGCGCTGCCAGCGGCGCAGCGCGAAGGCGGCCAGCGGCGTCAGGCCCATCGACAGGATCACCGCCGCCGTCAGCAGCGCGTGGGTGGGCGCGGCGATCAGGCCCGCGGCGGCGCCGGCCGAATACAGCACGAAGGCGAACTCGCCGCCCTGGGCCATCAGCACCGCCCGCTCCAGCGCCTCGGCGCCGCGGGCCCGGGTGAGCCGGGCGACCAGGAAGATGCCGGCGCCCTTGATCAGCATCGTCGCCACGACCGCCGCCAGCAGCAGCGGCCAGTCGGCCGCCACCAGCCGCAGGTCGAGCGACATGCCCACGCCCATGAAGAACAGGCCCAGCAGGATGCCGCGGAACGGCTCGATGTCGGCCTCCAGCTGGTGGCGGAAGGTCGATTCCGACAGCATCACGCCGGCGGCGAAGGCGCCCATCGCCATCGACAGGCCGCCCCACTGCATCGCCAGCGCCGCGCCCAGCACCACCAGCAGCGCAGCGGCGGTCATCACCTCGCGCGCCCGGGCCCGGGACAGCACCCGGAAGAACGGGTTGAGCAGGAAGCGGCTCACCGCCACCAGCCCGACGATCGCGACCAGCCCCACGCCCACCTGCACCCAGCGCGATCCGGCCTCGGCACCCGGCACCTCGGGCGCCAGCAGTGCGACGGCCGCCAGCAGCGGCACGATGGCCAGGTCTTCCAGCAGCAGCACCGACACGATCCGCTGGCCGCGCGGGGTGGAGGTGTCGCCGCGCTCGTCGAGCATCTGCATCACGATGGCGGTGGACGACAGCACGAAGCCCATCGCGGCGATGAAGGCGACCGGCGTGTCGAAGCCCACCGCCACGCCCGCCGCCGTCAGCAGCGCACCGCAGACGACCACCTGCGCCACGCCCAGGCCGAAGATCTGGCGCCGCAGGTTCCAGATGCGCGAGGGCTGCATCTCCAGCCCGATCACGAAGAGGAACATCACCACGCCCAGCTCGGCGATGTGCAGGATCGTCTGCGCCTCGCTGAAGAAGCCCAGGCCGAACGGGCCGACGGCCAGCCCCGCCGCCAGGTAGCCCAGCACCGAGCCCAGGCCCAGGCGCTTGAACAGCGGCACCGCCACGACGCCCGCCGCCAGCACCACCACCGCTTTGGCGAGTTCGCTGCCATGTTCGACCATGAAAATCTTCCTTTCGGGGGACGGCACGGCATGGAGCCGGGTTTTACCCGCAGCCCTGCCGCCGAAATTTCGGTGTAAAAAGTGCCGGCAGCCGTTGACTGCCGCCGGCCCCCAGCTACTTTTTGTATAGCACGCGCGGCCTGCTGCCGGAGAGCCGGGAGCATATGGCACACTCGCCCGCTTTCGCCCACCTCCCCACCCGCCGGCCTCCCGGGGCCGCGCGCCGAGACATGCTGAACATCCTCCGCCAGATCGCCTCCGAAGTCCGTGTGACCGAGCAGCAGGTGCGCACCGCCGTCGAACTGCTCGACGGCGGTGCCACCGTGCCCTTCATCGCCCGCTACCGCAAGGAGGCCACCGGCGGCCTGGACGACATCCAGATGCGGGAGATCGAGGCGCGCCTGTCCTACCTGCGCGAGCTGGAAGACCGGCGCGCCGCCGTGCTGAAGGCGATCGACGAGCAGGGCAAGCTGACCGATGCGCTGCGTGCCGCGATCGCCGGCGCCCCCACCAAACAGGAGCTGGAAGACCTGTACCTGCCCTTCAAGCAGAAGCGCCGCACCAAGGGCCAGATCGCCCGCGAGTTCGGCATCGAGCCGCTGGCCGACCGGCTTTTCGCCGACCCGACGCTCGACCCGGCCGCGGAAGCCGCCGCCTTCACCCGGCCGCCCGAGGTGCTCGACGACGGCAAGCCCGGCGCCGATTTCTCCACCGTCACAGCCGTGCTCGACGGCGTGCGCGACATCCTGTCGGAGCGCTGGGCCGAGGACGCGGTGCTGGTGCAGCGCCTGCGCGAGTGGCTCTGGGCCGAGGGCCTGCTGCAGAGCAAGAAGGTCGATGCCAAGAACGAGAACGACCCCGACGTCGCCAAGTTCCGCGACTACTTCGACTACGACGAGCCGATCGGCCGGGTGCCCTCGCACCGCGCGCTAGCGGTGTTCCGAGGCCGGGCGCTCGAAATCCTGGAAGTGAAGCTGGTGCAGCCCGAGGCCCCCGGCGGCGCGGCGCCTGCCGCCGGCACCCGTGCCTCGGCCGTGCCGACCCTCGCCGAAGGCCGCATCGCGCTGCACCTGGGATGGAGCCACGCCGGCCGCCCGGCCGACGACCTGCTGCGCAAATGCGTCGGCTGGACCTGGCGGGTGAAGCTGGGCCTGTCGACCGAGCGCGACCTGTTCACCCGGCTGCGCGAAGACGCCGAGAAGGTGGCGATCAAGGTCTTCGCCGACAACCTGCGCGACCTGCTGCTGGCCGCGCCCGCCGGCCCCCGCACGGTGATGGGCCTGGACCCGGGCATCCGCACCGGGGTGAAGGTGGCGGTGGTGGACGCGACCGGCAAGCTGGTCGAGACAGCCACCGTCTACCCGCACGAGCCACGCAAGGACTGGGACGGCGCGCTCCACACCCTGGGCCGCCTGTGCGAGAAGCACGGGGTGAACCTGATCGCCATCGGCAACGGCACCGCCAGCCGCGAGACCGACAAGCTGGCCGCCGATGTGATCAAGTTGTTGTCGAAAGGGGCCGCAGTCGGCGCAGAGAGCCGACCTCTTGCTATCGAAAAGGTAGTGGTCAGCGAAGCCGGTGCCTCGGTCTACTCCGCCAGCGAGTTCGCCAGCCAGGAAATGCCCGACGTCGACGTGAGCCTGCGCGGCGCCGCCAGCATCGCCCGCCGGCTGCAGGACCCGCTGGCCGAGCTGGTCAAGATCGACCCGAAGAGCATCGGCGTGGGCCAGTACCAGCACGACGTCAACCAGAGCGAGCTGGCCCGCACGCTGGAGGCGGTGGTGGAGGACTGCGTGAACGCGGTGGGCGTCGACCTGAACACCGCCAGCGCGCCGCTGCTGGCACGCGTCTCTGGCCTGTCGGGCACGGTGGCGAAATCGGTGGTGCGCTGGCGCGAGAGCAACGGCGCTTTCAAGAACCGGCAGCAGCTGCTGGCGGTGACCGGCCTGGGCGCCAAGACCTTCGAGCAGAGCGCGGGCTTCCTGCGCATCCGCGGCGGCGACAACCCGCTCGACATGACCGGGGTGCACCCCGAGACCTATCCGGTGGTCGAGCAGATCATCGCCCGGGTGCAGCAGCCGGTGGCGGCCGTCATGGGCCGCGCCGACATGCTCAAGACGCTCAAGCCCGAGCTGTTCGCCAACGAGCGCTTCGGCGTCATCACCGTCCGGGACATCCTGGGCGAGCTGGAAAAGCCGGGGCGCGATCCGCGGCCCGATTTCAAGGTGGCCCGCTTCAACGACGGGGTGGAGGACATCGCTGACCTGCGCGAGGGCATGGTGCTGGAGGGCACGGTGAGCAACGTCGCCCAGTTCGGCGCCTTCATCGACCTGGGGGTGCACCAGGACGGGCTGGTGCATGTCAGCCAGCTGAGCCACAAGTTCGTCAACGATGCGCGCGAAGTGGTCAAGACCGGCGACATCGTCCGGGTGCGGGTCGTCGAGGTGGACGTGGCCCGCAAGCGGATCGCGCTGTCGATGAAGCTCGAAGCGCCGCCCGCCCAGCGCGGCGGCGACGACCGCCGCGCCCGCGACAACCGCTACGAGGCGCCGCCCCGTGGCGGGCCGGTGCGCCGCGCGCCGGAGCCGGCCCCGGCCGGCGCGATGGCATCGGCCTTCGCCAAGCTGCAGCCGAGAAGCGCGCAGAAATAACATAATGCAAGCGAGCGCTCTGCCTGCGTTTCGACGGGGCCGGTAGTCCACCGGGCATCCGCAACTAGAGACAAGACTGCATTCCATGGAGTTGAACAAGCTGCTGGCCACCCCCACCGCGCTGCCGAGCATCCCCCGGGTGGTGGCGCTGTTGATGAGCGAGCTGGACCGGGAGGACCCCGACCTGCGCAAGGTCAGCCAGCTGATCAACACCGATCCGGGCCTGACCGCGCGGGTGCTGCAGCTGGCCAATTCGGCGTTCTTCCAGCTCTCGCAGCGGATCGGCGGCGTGTCGGAGGCGCTGGCGATCCTGGGGCTGACGCATGTGCGCTCCCTGGTCACCGCCGCCTCGATCAGCGGTGCCTTCAAGGCGGTCGCCGGCATCAGCATGCAGCAGTTCTGGCGCTACAGCCTGGACGTGGCCAAAATCTCGCGCTCGCTCGGCGGCGTGGTGCACCTCAACCAGGGCACCGCCTTCACCTCGGGCCTGATCCATGCGGTGGGCGAGCTGGTGATGCACATGGGCATGCCCGAGCAGATGGCCCATGTGAACGCCACCCTGGCGGTGCTGGACCTGCGCCGGGCCCGGATGGAGCACCGGCTGTTCGGCTACAGCTATGCCGAAGTGGGTGCCGGCCTGGCCCGCGCCTGGCAGTTTCCGCAGCAGATCGTCGACGCGCTCCAGCACCAGCAGGCGCCGTTCGAGAACGAGGTCTACGAGCCGCTGGCCGGCGTGATCCACCTGGCCACCTGGCGCGCCCGGGCGCGGGAATCGCAGCTGGACGACAAGGAGCTGGCCGTCACCTTCCCCGACGTGGTCGGCCTGGCCCTCGACCTGGACATCGACGCGGTGCTGCAGCAGGACCCGATCGACTGGACCAGCCGGTTCGAGGCCGGTCCTTTCTCCTGACCCGCGGGCCGGAGCCGCCATGCACACGTTGCAGATCTACGCCGGCCCGGGGGCGCGCCGGCACCTGGAGCGCCACGGCCTGCAGCCGTCCGACGTACGGTTGGTGCCGGCCGCGGCGGGCGGGCCGAAGGGCCTGGTCCTGGGCCGGCTCGACCGCTACCTGTTCGGCGACTGGCTGCCGAAGAGCGCGCAGCCGGTGGCCCTGGTCGGCGCATCGATCGGTGCCTGGCGCGCGCCGCATGGGCATACTTTCGGGATGCAGACGCTTTTGCCCTTTCCCCTGACGCCCGCCATGCAGAGCGTGGTGAGCCGCATCGCCCGCGCCGGCCATCCGCCGCTGCACACCCTGTCGCCGCCGCAGGCGCGTGCCGCCTATGCGGCCGGTGCCGAGGTGCTGGAGGTGCCGCGCGCGCCGCTGGCCCGGGTGGAGGATTTCGCCATCGCCGCGCGCGACGGCCATCCGCTGCCGGCACGGCTCTACGCGGCGGGGCAGGGCGGCTCGCCCCTGCCGGCCCTGCTGTACCTGCACGGCGGCGGCTTCACCATCGGCGGCATCGGCACCCACGACGTGCTGTGCCGCGAGCTGGCCCGGCTGTCGGGCTGTGCGGTGGTGTCGCTCGGCTACCGGCTGGCGCCGGAGCATCGCTTCCCGACGGCGCACGACGATGCCTGGGACGCCCTGGCCTGGCTGCACGCCCACGGCGCCGGGCGGGGCATCGACACCGCCCGCCTCGCCGTCGGCGGCGACAGCGCCGGCGGCACCCTGGCCGCGGCCTGCGCCCTGCAGGCCCGCGACGCTGCGCTGCCGCTGGCGCTGCAGCTGCTGTTCTACCCCGGCTGCGCCCCCCGGCAGGACACGCCCTCGCACCGCCGGTTCGCAGACGATCCGCTGATCGACGCCACCCAGATCGACTGGTTCTTCACCCGCTACCTGCGCAGCGACGCCGACCGCGACGACTGGCGCTTCGCCCCGCTGCTCGCGCCCGACGTGGAGGGCGTCGCCCCCGCCTGGTTCGGCCTGGCCGAATGCGATCCGCTGGTGGACGAGGGCCTGGCTTATGCCGACCGGCTGCGCGCCGCGGGCGTGCCGGTCGACCTGGAGCTGTGGCACGGCGTGACCCACGAATTCATCAAGATGGGCCGCGCGATCCCCGAGGCCCGCCAGGCCCACGCCGCCGCGGCCGCCGCGCTGCGCCAGGCACTCGACACCGAGGTTTCCGCATGACGCCCCCCCCTGTTTCCCCGCGGCCCGACGACGGCCGCCCCCTGCTGCGCGACTTCAGGCTGCGCCATCGCCTGCGGGTGCGCTGGGCCGAGGTGGACATGCAGAAGATCGTGTTCAACGCCCACTACCTGATGTATTTCGACACCGCCATGGCCGAGTACTGGCGCGCCCTGGCCCTGCCGTACGAGGCCAGCATGCAAGCCCTGGGCGGCGACCTCTATGTCAAGAAGGCGGCGCTGGAGTACCACGCCTCGGCCCGGTCGGACGACCTGCTTGAGGTGGCGCTGCGCTGCGCACGGGTCGGCACCAGCAGCATCGTCTTCGAGGGTGCGATCTTCCGCGACGACCTGCTGCTGGTGACCGGCGAGCTGGTCTACGTCTTCGCCGATCCGGCCAGCCAGACCGCGCGGCCGGTGCCCGAGGCACTGCGCGCGGTGCTGGCCGATTTCGAGGCGCGGCGGTCGGTGACCGCATTGCGCACCGGCGGCTGGGACACGCTGGGCGAGGCGGCGGGCCGCATCCGCACCGCCGTGTTCGTGGAAGAGCAGGGCATCGCGGCCGAGGAAGAGTGGGACGCCGAAGACGCGACCGCGGTGCACGCGGTGGTCTTCAACCGCGTCGGCGCCCCGGTCGCCACCGGCCGGCTGCTGCGGCATGCGCCCGGCGTGGGCCGCATCGGCCGGATGGCGGTCGACCGGGTGCTGCGGGGCGGAGAGCTCGGCCGCGCGGTGCTCGACGCGCTGGTGGAGCAGTCGCGGCTGCGGGGCGATACCGCGGTGGTGCTCAATGCCCAGCGCACGGCCGAGCGCTTCTATGCGCGGGCCGGCTTCGTGCCCTTCGGCGAGCCGTTCGACGAAGTGGGCATTCCGCACATCGGCATGCGGCGGGACCTGGCGGGCTAGCCCGTCAGATGTCTTCCGCCAGGGCGTAGGGCAGGGGCTGCAGGGTGAGCAGCGTCCCGCCGGCGGTGCCGGCGCGCAGCTCGCCGTCCTGCGCCGCCGCCACCTGCAGCGAGGCGATCAGGTCCCAGCCGCCGCCGTCGGGCGTGGCGGCCGCCTGCACCACCGTGCCGCAGGGCTGCGATTCGTCCGACGAATGGAACACCGCGTCGCCCACCGCCACCGGTTGCCCGGCATGCAGCAGGTAGGCGCGGCGCTTGAGGGTGCCGCGGAACTGGCTGCGGGCGACGATCTCCTGCCCCGGGTAGCAGCCCTTCTTGAAACTGACGCCGCCGACCGATTCGTAGTTGAGCATCTGCGGCACAAAGGCATCGACCACCGGCGCGGTGAGGGTCGCCACGCCGCTCATCACCTCGCCCCACTGCCACACCACGTCGGGCAGCGCCGGGCCGGCCGGCACCGGGTCGCCGGCCGGCGCGATCCACAGCGCGCGCGCCTGGCCTGCCGCGATGGGCAGGAACACGATATTCGCAGTGCCGGAATCGACCCTGGCCCAGTCACTGCGCCGGCCAGGCGCTATGGTTTCGAGAGCGTCGCCGGCCAAGCCGCGCAGGGTGAACTCGGCCGTCGCGTCGGTGAGCTTCGCCCTGGCCCGCATCACGAACATCGAGAGGCGCTTGCGGGTGGCCTCCAGCAGGTCGCGGCTGCAGACCAGCAGCACCTCGCCATGGCTGCGCACATAGCCCACGAAGCTGGCCTGCATCCGGCCCTTGGCCGAGAGAAAGGCCGCGAGCCGTGCCCGGTCGGGCGGCAGCAGCGCGAAATCCTGGGTCAGCTGGCCCTGCAGGAACGACACGGCGTCGTCGCCCGCCACGCGGATCACGCCGAGGTGGTCGAGAAGGGCGATGCCGTTGAGCGAAGAGGTTGCGGTCATCGGTCCATTATCATCGCCGGTTGATTTCAACAAGGGCACCACGGTTGTGAAGGCACTGCGACGTTTGCTGGCGATGGTGGCGGTCCTGGCGTTCCTGCTGGTCGCCGCTGCGTTCTGGTGGCTGCACCAGCCGCTGGCGGTGCGCACGCCCACGGTGGATCTCTCGATCGAGCCCGGCCGCACCCCGCGCGGCGTGGCGCAGGACGTGGCCAACGCCGGGGTGATGGTCGATCCGCGGGTGCTGTACCTGTGGTTCCGGCTCTCGGGGCAAGACCGGCAGATCCGTGCCGGCAGCTACGAGCTGGACGGCACCACCACCCCGCGCAACCTGCTGCAGAAACTGGTCCGCGGCGACGAGGCGCTGCGCAACGTGACCCTGGTCGAGGGCTGGAACTTCCGCCAGGTGCGCGAGGCCCTGGCCAAGGCCGAGCAGCTGAAGCCCGACACCGCCGGCCTGACCGACGACGCGATCATGGCCCGGCTGGAGCGGCCGGGCGTCGCCGCAGAAGGCCGCTTCTTCCCCGACACCTACACCTACGCCAAGGGCTCGAGCGACCTGGCACTGCTGCGCCGCGCCCTGCATTCGATGGACCGCCGGCTCGACGCCGCCTGGGCCCAGCGCGCGCCCACCACGCCGCTCAAGACGCCGCAGGACGCGCTGGTGCTGGCCAGCATCGTCGAGAAGGAAACCGGCCGTGCCTCCGACCGGGCGCAGATCGCCGGCGTGTTCAGCAACCGGCTGAAGATCGGCATGCCGCTGCAGACCGATCCGACCGTCATCTACGGCCTGGGCACCGCCTTCGACGGCAACCTGCGCAAGAAGGACCTGCAGACCGACACCCCCTGGAACACCTACACCCGCACCGGCCTGCCGCCCACCCCGATCGCGATGCCGGGCCGCGCGGCGCTGCTGGCCGCGGTGCAGCCGGAGGCGACGCAGGCGCTGTATTTCGTCTCGCGCGGCGATGGCACCAGCCATTTCAGCCCGTCGCTCGAAGAGCACAACCGCGCGGTCGACCAGTACCAGCGCAGAAAGTAGGCTTGTCGATGGCGCACGGCATCTTCATTTCGTTCGAGGGCATCGACGGTGCGGGCAAGAGCTCGCATATCGACGGCGTCGCCGACGCTTTCCGCGCGCAGGGGCGGGCGGTCACCGTCACCCGCGAGCCGGGCGGCACGCCGCTGGCCGAGAAGCTGCGCGCCCTGGTGCTGCAGGACGCGATGGACCCGCTGACCGAGACGCTGCTCATCTTCGCCGCCCGGCGCGACCATTTGCAGCAGGTGATCGAGCCGGCCCTGGCCCGCGGCGACGTGGTGCTGTGCGACCGTTTCACCGACGCCACCTTCGCCTACCAGGGCGCCGGCCGCGGCTTCGACCTGCAGGTGCTGTCGGCGCTGGAGCGCTGGGTGCAGGACGGCGGCAGCGGCGCGGTGCGGCAGCCCGACATCACCCTCTGGTTCGACCTGCCGCTGGCCCTGGCCGCCGAGCGGCTGGCGGGCGCCCGGGTGCCCGACCGGTTCGAGTCGCAGCCCGAAGAATTCTTCCGCAAGGTGCAGGGCGGCTATGCGGCCCGCGCCCTGGCTGCGCCGCAGCGCTTCGTTCGGATCGACGCTGCGCTGCCACGCGACGACGTCGCCCACCAGGTGCGGATGGCGATGGCCGCCCACGCCGGTCTGCGGATGCGGAAGGGCGCCGCCGCATGAGCGCCCGCCCGGCCGCTCCGAAGGGGTCTTTGACCCCAGTGCACAGCACGGAGGTCGCCTTGTGAGCGCCACGCCGCCGCTGGCCCCGTGGCTCGACCGCCAGCTGCGTACGCTGCTGGCGCAGCGCGGCCACGCCCGGCTGCTGCAGGGCCCGTCGGGCCTGGGCCAGTACCCGCTGGGCCTGGCGCTGGCACGCGCCTGGCTGTGCGACACGCCGCAGGCGGACGGCCTGGCCTGCGGCACCTGCGCCAGCTGCCACGCGATCGACGTGCGCACCCATGCCGACCTGCGGGTGCTGATGCCCGAGGTGCAGATGCAGGCGCTCGATTGGCCCCTGCCCGAGAAGGCCCAGGCCGAGCTCGACGACAAGAAGCGCAAGCCCAGCAAGGAGATCCGGGTCGAGGCGATGCGCGACGCAGTCGAATTCGCCCAGCGCACCAACGCCCGCGGCCGCGGCAAGGTGGTGCTGGTCTATCCGGCCGAGCAGATGAACGGCATCACCGCCAATGCGCTGCTGAAGACGCTGGAGGAGCCCACCGGCGACGTGCGCTTCGTGCTGGCCAGCGAGGCCGCCCACCAGCTGCTGCCGACGATCCGCAGCCGGTGCCAGGCGCACAGCATGGCCTGGCCGTCGGACGACGAGATGCAGGCCTGGCTGGTGGGGCAGGGCGTGCCGGCGGCCGATGCGCCCGGCCTGCTGCGCGCCGCCGGCGGCCGGCCCGACGACGCGCTGGGTGCCGTGCGCAGCGGCCGCGACGCCCGCCGCTGGGCGCTGCTGCCGGCGGCCCTGGTGCGGGGCGAGGCGGGCGTCTTCGCCGACTGGTCGGCGCGCGACGCCATCGATGCGCTGCAGAAGCTCTGCCACGACCTGATGGTGGTGCAGGCCGGCGCCGCGCCGCGGTACTTCGACCTCCAGAGCCTGCCGAAGCCGCCGTCGGCCCGGGCCCTGGCCGTGTGGTCGCAGAACCTCAAGAAGTCCCTCCGTACTGCCGACCATCCGTTCAATGCCGGCCTGATGCACGAGGCGCTTGTGAGCGCTGCGCAAAACGCCCTAAACTCGCGCGCACCACCGCCATGAGCACCAGCCCGTCCCCCACTCCCGCACCACGGCCCAGCGTCGTCCAGCTCGCCATCAAGGAGAAGGCGGCGCTGTACGCGGCGTACATCCCGCTGTTCACCGAGGGCGGCATCTTCATCCCCACCACGCGGGAGTACCGGCTGGGGGAAGACGTCTACGTCTTGCTGACCCTGCCCGACAACCCCACCCGCTACCCGGTGGCCGGCCGCGTCGCCTGGGTCACCCCGGCCCGCGCATCGGGCAACCGCACCCAGGGTGTCGGCATCCAGTTCCCGGCCGACGAGAAATCGCGGGCCCTGAAACTCAAGATCGAAGAGATCCTCGGCGGCCACCTGGCCTCCGACCGGGCCACGCAGACGATCTGATACGTGGTGGCGGCCGTGCGGCGCCACACTGGTCCGACTCCCCCGCCCGCGGCACCCGGCGGGCATTCGCTCTCTTTTCCATAGCTGGAAGCCGGCGTACGGCGCCGGCTGCAGCCACTTTTCGTTCTCAAACCGATGTTCACCGACTCGCACTGCCACCTCGCCATGCCCGAACTGGCGGCCCAGCTGCCCGCGATCCGCGAGGCGATGGCCGCGGCCCGGGTCGACCGGGCCTTGTGCATCTGCACCACGATGGAAGAGTTTCCGGCGGTGCATGCGCTGGCTACCACCTACGACAACTTCTGGGCCACCGTCGGCGTGCACCCCGATACCGAGGGCCTGCAGGAGCCGACGCTCGACGACCTGCTGCAAAGCGCCGCGCGCCCGCGGGTGGTCGCCATCGGCGAAACTGGCCTCGACTACTACGGCATGGAAGACCGCAAGGGCGGCCGCAGCATCGCCGACCTGGAATGGCAGCGCGACCGGTTCCGCACCCACATCCGCGCCGCCCGGCAAAGCCGCAAGCCGCTGGTGATCCACACCCGCAGCGCGTCGGACGACACGCTGGCGATCCTGCGGGAGGAGGGCGAAGACGCCTCCGCCACCGCGGCCGGCGGCGTGTTCCATTGCTTCACCGAGACCGACCAGGTCGCCCGCGCGGCGCTCGACCTGGGGTTCTACATCTCGTTCTCGGGCATCGTCACCTTCAAGAATGCCCAGCACCTGCGCGACGTGGCCGCGTTCGTGCCGCTCGACCGCCTGCTGATCGAGACCGACAGCCCGTACCTCGCCCCCGTGCCGTACCGGGGCAAGCCCAACAACCCGTCGTACGTGCCCTTCGTCGCCCAGCAGATCGCGGCGGTGCGCGGCATACCGGTGGAGGAGGTGGCCTCGGCCACGTCCCGCAACTTCGATCGCCTGTTTCTGAAGGAAATGCCATGAATTTCGGTTTTGTCCCGGGCGCCTGGCGCTCGACCGCGGCCGCCTCGTTGCTGGTCCTGGCGGGCTGCGCCTCGGCGGCGGCCTTCGACGACTATTTCGTCGCCATCAAGCGTGACGATCCGAACGCGATCACCACGCTGCTCAACCGCAACGTCGACCCGAACGCCTTGTCGCCGCAGGGCGAGGCGCCGCTGGTGCTGGCGATCCGCGAGCAGTCGACCAAGGCGGTGAAGGCGCTGCTGGCCTCGCGCAAGACCAAGGTCGAGATCCGCAACAAGAAAGACGAAAGCCCGCTGATGCTGGCGGCCATCAAGGGCGACACCGATCTGGTCCGCGCGCTGCTGGCCCGCGACGCCGACGTCAACAAGCCCGGCTGGGCGCCGCTGCACTATGCGGCCAGCGCCTCGACGCCGCAGCAGGCCACGATCGCCAAGCTGCTGCTCGACAACCACGCCTTCATCGACGCCGAATCGCCCAACGGCACCACGCCGCTGATGATGGCCGCGTTCTACGGATCGAGCGACGTGGCCCGGCTGCTGCTGGCCGAAGGCGCCGACACGGCGATGCGCAACCAGCAAGGCATGACCGCCGTGGACTTCGCCCGCAAAGGCGGACGCGAAGACCTGGCCAAGGAGATCGGCGCAGCCGCCGCGAAGGCCGCCGCGGGACAGCCGGCCCAGCCGCCGCAACAGCCGTCGCCCGCAGCGCAGCCATCGCAGCAGTCCCGGGCGCGTGGCGGTTGGTGAGGTCAGCATCCGGGTCGTAGCGGCCCGGAGAGCGGTCGATAGGCTGCGGCCGGCGGTGGCGGACGGTGCCGAGCCCGTCCAATCGACAGGTCCCATACACAATTTACTTTATACGATGTATATTATGTATAGTCATATGGCCAGATGGGCGTTGAAGTACCCGTAAACACGCTGTCCGGCCGCCCCCCGTGCATCATCGGACTGCGATGCAAGACTCACTCTTTCCTCCTGACGACGACGAAGCAGCCGACGAATCGGTTGCACCCGGGCAACCCGCGCTGCCTGGGCCGCGCGCGCCTGCCGAGGCGCAGCCACCCAAGGCCAAGCGCGGCGCCGAGGTGGGCCCGGCGCGGCAGGACACGGCGTTCCAGGCACTGGCCGCGGCGATGCCGGCGCGCCTGCGCCTGGGCACGTCGTCTTGGAACTATCCGGGCTGGGCCGGCATGGTGTGGGATGCGGTCTATCCGGAATCGGTTTTGTCCAAACGCGGGATCGGCGCGTACGCGGAGCATCCCTTGTTCCGCACCGTCAGCCTCGACCGCGCGTTCTACCGCGCGCTGACTTCCAGCCAGTTCGCCGACCTGGCCGCACGGGTGCCGGCCGATTTCCGCTTCGTCGTCAAGGCCCCGGCGATGGTGACCGACGCGCTGGTCCGTGCCGAGGACGGCCGCGGCATGCAGGCCAACCCCGGCTTTTTGAATGCCGAGCTGGCGGTGCAGGACTTCGTGGTGCCGGCCCTCGAAGGGCTGGGGGACCGGCTGGGCGCGCTGGTGTTCCAGCTCAGCCCGCTGCCGCTGCGGATGCTCGACACGCTGCCGGCCGTGCTGGACAAGCTGCGTGCGATGCTGGATGCCTTGCCTGCGCTGCGGCCCACCGCACCCGACGCGGTCGTCGCGGTCGAGGTGCGCGATCCCGAGTGGATCGGCGGGATCCACGGCCCGGCCTTCGTGCAGGTATTGAAAGACACCGGCGCCACGTTCTGCCTGGGCCTGCACGCCAAGATGCCGGCGATCGCCGAGCAGCTGCACATGCTGCGCGCGCTGTGGCCGGGGCCGCTGGTGTGCCGCTGGAACCTCAACCGGCTGCACGGCGGCTACGGCTACGAAGACGCCGAAAAGCGCTACCAGCCATTCGACAAGATGGTCGACCCGGACCCGGACACCCGCGCCGCACTGGCCAAGGTGGCCGCCGCCACCGCGCAGGCGGGCCACCCGGTCTATGTGACGGTCAGCAACAAGGCCGAAGGCTCGGCACCGCTGACGGTGCAGTGGCTGGCGGAGGAGATCCGCACCCGGCTGTGAAGCGCCGCGGGCGCTTCCGCGGGAAGGGGCTCAGGCGCCGAAGGCCATCGCCAGCACCGCGGCCGCCATCACCGCGGTCGCGGCCCATCCCAGCAGGCGCAGCCGGATGCCAATCACATGCTGGCCCATCACCCGCTTGTTGGCGGCCAGCAGCATCATCACCGCCATGATCGGCACCGCGATCACGCCGTTGATGACGGCCGACCAGAACAGCTCCCGCACCGGGTCGGCCGGCGTGAAGCACAGGCCCACGCCGCCCAGGGTGGCCACCGCGATGATCGCGTAGAAACCGCGACCCTCCCCGCGCTCCAGCCGCAGGTCCATGCCGCCGCGCCAGCCGGCCGCCTCCGACACCGCATAGGCGGCCGAGCCCGCCAGCACCGGCACCGCCAGCAGCCCGGTGCCGACGATGCCCAGGCTGAACAGCACGAAAGCGAACGGCCCGGCCAACGGCCGCAGCGCCTCGGCCGCCTGGGCCGAGGTCTGGATATCGTGCAGGCCGGCCGCATGCAGCGTGGCACCGGCACTCAGGATGATGAAGAACGCGATCAGGTTGGAGAAACCCATGCCGATCGCGGTGTCCCAGCGGATCCGGCGCAGGTGGCGGCGCACGTCGTCCGCATCGTGCTCGGCGCCATGACCGCCCTGCCCCGTTTCCTCCACCTCCTGCGCCGCCTGCCAGAAGAACAGGTAGGGGCTGATGGTGGTGCCGAAGACGGCGACGATCATCAGCACCGCATCGTGGTCGAGCGTGAGCCGCGGCCACACCGCCGCCCGCGCCACCGCCCACCAGTCGACCTGCAGGCTGAAGGCCACCGCCACGTAGCTCAGCAGCGCCAGCGTGAGCCACTTGAGCCAGCGCACATAGGTGGCGTAGCGCAGGAACACCTGCAGCACCAGGCACAGCACGCCGAAGCCGACCGCGTACAGGTGCGCCGGCCCGCCGACCAGCAGACGCACCGCCTCGGCCATCGCGGCGATGTCGGCCGCCACGTTGATCGTGTTGGCCACCAGCAGCATGCCGACCACCGCATAGAGCACCACCGCCGGAAACGTCCGCCGGATGGTGGCCGCCAGCCCCTGCCCGGTGACGTAGCCGATCCGCGCGCTGACCATCTGCACCGCGCACATCAGCGGATAGGTCAGCACCAGGGTCCACAGCATCTGGAAGCCGTACTGGGCGCCGGCCTGCGAATAGGTGGCGATGCCGCTCGGGTCGTCGTCGGCCGCGCCGGTGATCAGGCCGGGGCCGAGCATGCGCAGCCGCGCGCGCCACACGCCGGCGGCCGTGGCCTGTACGGGCACTGCGGGCACTGCGTTTCGTTTCTGGTGTCGGGTCATCCCCTGCCCTCCGGCTGGCCGGGCACAGGGCACCGGTCCTTCGCGCCGACACTGGCGCGGGCGGAGTCTAGGCGCTGGCGGCGGCTGGCCGAAGCGGCCCTGCGTTTGGCCCCGCGGCCCGCTCGGGGGTCAGTGGCGGGTCAGCCGGAGCGGTGTAGAAAGACGGGCGGCGTCGGCCGGGCCTCCATCGCTCAATGCAGGTGGCCCCAGTAGACGAGCGCGTCACGCCCCTCGACGCTCAGCGACACCTCCGCACCCACCGGCAGCAGCACCTTGGTCGGCACATGGCCGAACGGCAAGCCGTCGATCACCCGGGCCTTGACCTGGGTGCGCAACCAGTCGATCACCGTCTGCAGCTTGAAGCCGCGGTCGTGGGAGCCCAGCGTGTAGTCGGTGAACTGGCCGAACACGATCGCCTTCTGCCGCGCCAGCACGCCGGCGTGCAGCAGCTGCGTCAGCATCCGCTCGACACGGTACGGATGCTCGTTGATGTCCTCGATGAACAGGATGCCGCCCTTGACCTGCGGCAGGTACGGCGTGCCGACGAGCGACGCCAGCACCGCCAGGTTGCCCCCCCACAAAACCGCCTTCTTGATATAGAAATCGCCCGTCGCCGTTGTTGCACGCCGGCCATCAGCTATCGATTCCATAGCAACCGCAACCCGTGGCTTCGGCATGCGCCAGCCGGCGCCCTCACCCTGGCCGTGCAGCAGGTCGTCGAAGCAGGCTTCCATGATGTCGTCGGGCGCTTCGGCGGTGCCGAAGTCGGCGCCGAGCGTCGGGCCGCCCCAGGTGACGGTGCCGGTCTTGGCGAGCAGGGCCGTCTGCAGCGCGGTGAAGTCGCTCAGGCCGACGAAGCGGGTGCCGCGCTCGGCCGCCTTCTTCAGCGCCTTGTAGTCGATGCCCGGCAGGATGCGGCTGATGCCGTAGCCGCCGCGCGAGATCATCGCCACGTCGGCACCGCTGGCCGCCGCGCGGCCGATGGCGGCGATGCGGGTCGCGTCGTCGCCGGCGAACCGGGTGTGGCTGGCGAACGCGTCGGCATCGACCTCGACCTCGTGGCCCAGCGCCTTCAGGCGGGCGATGCCGCGCCGAAAAGCGGCCTTGTCGCGCACCGCGCCCGAGGGCGAATAGATGTAGATGCGGCGCTGCCGCTCGGCATGGCCGTGGTCGTGGCCGCAGTGGTCGTCGTGGCAATGCAGCGGGTCGTGCGCGGCGGGCGTGTGCGGGGCAGAAGGCATGGGCGCGGAATGGACGGGCTGCGGCGCAGCCGTCTCCTGGTCGGAGGGTCGGTCAGAGGGCGAGCGGCGGCGCCGGTTCGCAGGCAGCCGGGAAGTATTCCATAGCCAGCCGGGCCTGATCGGCCGGTGCGGCGGTACGGGTGCGCAGGTCGACGACGCTGCCCGCCGCGGGAAACTGCGCGACCAGGGTGGCGATGGCGGCGGCCTCGTCGCCCGCGCTGCGCGGCGCGAGCCGGGCCCATGCACGCGGACCGGCGCGGTGGCCGGCGTCGGGGAACGGCGCGTCGTGCGCGCCCTCCTCGCCCGTCGGCTCGGTCGATACCGCGCAACCGGCCACGCGGCCCGGCGCGCAGCGGACCAGCGCCAGTGCCAGCGGCACCTGCGACGCCGGCAACATGAGCACCGCGTGGCGGATGTCCCGCTGCGCCATCCCCTCTGCCAGGAGCGCGGCATGGTGCTCCAGCGTGTGCCAGGCGTCGCGCTTGGGTTTGTCGCTGCGGCCGAAGCCGACCAGGTCGGGCGCGGCCACCCGGGCGCCCGACGCTGCGAGCGGCCCGAGCCATCCGGCCAGCGTCCCGCCCCACCCCTGCGGGCCGTGCAGGCAGACGAAGGTGCCGCGGCCCTTCGCTGGCCGCTCGCTTTCCAACCAGTGCATCTGCAGTCCGCCGCCGGCAGCGGCCAGCGTAAGGGCATGCGCGCCGTAGCCGGCGGGCGGCGGCAGGCCGTCGAAGCGTGACGCGGGCGTCCGCAGCGCGTCTTCGCGCACCGGCGCCGGCCGCGCGGTGCGCTGTGCCGCGCGTCGCTGCTGGAAGAAGGCCTGCAGCACCTGGCCGCATTCGGCCGCCAGCACCCCGCCGACGACCTGGGTGTGGTGGTTGAGCCGCGGCTCGCCGAAGAGGTCGATCACCGATCCGGCCGCCCCGGTAAGCGGCTCGGCCGCGCCGTAGACGAGCCGGCCGACCCGCGCATGCAGCATCGCGCCGCTGCACATGGCGCACGGCTCCAGCGTCACGTAGAGGGTGCACCCGTCGAGCCGGTAGTTGCCCAGTACCTGTGCCGCGGCGCGCAGTGCCACGATCTCGGCATGGGCCGTCGGGTCGTGGCCGTCGATCGGAGCGTTGCGGCCGGTGGCGACGATGCAGCCGTCCTGGACCACCACCGCCCCGACCGGCACCTCGCCGGCCTGCGCCGCCGCGCGCGCTTCGGCCAAGGCCGCGCGCATGAAGCGCTCGTCGGCGGGCAGGACGCTCATGCCGGACGCCCGCCGGTCACTGGTCGGCCGCTTCGCGCTGCCGGCGGGCCGCTTCGGCCGCGTCGTCGAGCCCCTTCTGGACCTGCTGCTGCACCTCGGCGCTGCGCGTGCGCACGTCGGCGGTCGCCGCAGTGCCGTGCGACGTACCGGCGGCCGACGGCGTCGCGGCCTGCGGCAACAGCGCCTTCTTGGCCAGCAGCGCGACGATCAACAGGGCCAGGACCAGGCCGATCAGGCCGACAGGGCTGCGCATACGGAATCTTTCGGGGAAAGGGGGTGTGCCGGGCGGCTCGCCGGACGGGCCAGCCCGGGCGAACAGGTTCGGTGATTCTAGGCAGCCCTGCGCCGGGCGAGGAGCGGCGCTCTGCGGACGCCCTCCTCCACGCCGATGGCGGCGCTGATCAGGTGGGCCGGTCCTTCGTCGGCCGGGGCTTGGCATCGCGGAAGGCCTGCATCGTCGAGATCAGCTGCAGCAGCAACTGGTTGGACGCGATCGAGAGCTGGCGGCCCAGCCGGGTCACGATGTGCGCCTCGGCACCGGCCAGCACCCCGTGGTCGATCGGCAGCGCCACCAGCTGCCCGGCCTCGACCTCCTGCGACACCGCGAATGCGGGCAGCAGGCTCACGCCCAGGTCGGAGCGCACGAAATGCTTGATGGCCGAGATCGAATCGGTCGTCAGTTTGGGCGCCAGGCGGATCCGGTCCACCCGCTCGGCCAGCTCGACGATCTGCCGCGTGCCGAACGACCCGTGCATCAGCGCGACCGGATAGGCGGCGATCTGCCGCAGCAGCGGCTGGCGGTCGAGCAGGGTCAGCGGGTGGCCCGGCGGCGCGATGACGCACATCGGCTGGCGGATCGCGGCACGGGAGCGGATGCCGGGCCCCACCGGCGGGTTGTAGACCAGGCCGATATGGGCCGCGTCCTCCGCCACCATGCGCATCACCTCGTTGGTGCCGGCCAGGTGCATGGTGACCGTGAGGCCGGGATGGCGCTTCCAGAAATGCTGCATCGGTTCGGCCATCAGGTCGCCGACGAAGCCCTCGCCCAGCACCAGGTCGATGTGTCCGCGTTCCAGGCCGCGCAGCTCCTGCACCTTGGCGATCGCGTCGTCCTGGTACGAGGTCTGCTGGCGGAAGTAGTCGACCAGCACCTGGCCGGCCTCGGTCGGACGCACGCCGCGCCCATGCCGCTCCATCAGGGGCACCGCCAACTCCTGCTCCAGCTTGGCGATCTGCCGGCTGACGACCGACGGGTTCATGTCCAACGCGTCCGCGGCGGCACGCACCGAACCTTCGGTGACGGCTTCGTAGAGGTAGCGGACCCGCCGCATGTCGAGGGATTCGTTCATATGGCTGCCATACGGCGGTGCTAAGCGTTGCCCGCAGGTCAACGCAATTTTACGGACGTTGACATTGTTACCTTTTGAGAGGGGTGGGATTCTCCGGGCTTCCCTCCTCTTTGTCGAAGGCATGACGTGAAAACTATCGGTGTGGTCGGTTTGGGCAACATGGGCCGGGGCATGGCCCTCTCGCTGCAGCGGGGCGGCTTCACGGTGGTCGGCACCGACGCATCGGCCGGTACGCGGGCCCGGCTGGCCGCCGACGGCGTGCCGGTCGTCGACACGATCCAGGCGGTGATGGCCCCGGCCGACGCGGTCGTGCTGTCGCTGCCGACGGCGGCCATCGTGGCGCAGGTCGTTGCCGGCCCCGACGGCTTGACGGGCCACGCCAAGGCGGGCGTGCTGGTGATCGACACCTCGACATCGCATCCCGACACCACCCGCCAGCTCGCGGCGCAACTGGCGGCCGTCGGCATGTCGCTGATCGACGCACCCGTGAGCGGCGGCCCGAAGGGCGCGATCACCGGCACCATGACGATGGTGATCGGCGGCACCGAAGCCGACGTGGCCCGGGCCGAGCCGGTGCTGGCGGCGATGAGCGCCAAGCGGGTCCACGTGGGCGCGGTGGGCGCGGGCCATGTCGCCAAGATCGCCAACAACCTGCTGTGCGCCGCCCACCTCGCGATCGCCGGCGAGGTCACCCGGATGGCCGAGCGGGCCGGCGTGCCCACCGAGCGGCTGCTGCAGGGCATCAACGCCGGCTCGGGCCGCAGCTTCGTCACCGAATTCAACCTCCCCACCTGGGTCACCAGCGGCGCCTTCGACTCCGGCTTCACGATGAAGCTGATGCGCAAGGACGTCGGCCTGTCGCAGGACCTGATCGCCGCGCTCGACCTCGACCTGCCCCTGTCCGCCAAGGTGGCCGAGCTGTGGGCCGGCAGCGCCCGCACGATCGCCGACGACGAGGACTTCAACCGCATCGTCGAACTGGGCACGCGCCCTGCTCTCTGAACCCGCCACCCCCGACCGCCATGACCACACCCTCCGCTTCCCGCTTGCTCGCCGCGTTCCGCCACTTCTTCCCCGGCGCATCGACCGTCGGCTCCTATATCGGCGGCCAGCTGGTCACCGGCGAGGCGACCGACCGCGTCGACCTGGTCGACCCGGCGACCGGCGAGCTGTTCCTTTCCTACCCCGATGCCGGGTCCGTCCTGGTCGGCCGTGCCGCGGACGCGGCCGTGGCCGGCCAGCGCGCCTGGGCCGCGTCGAGCCACGCCGCCCGCGGCCGGGTGATGCAGAACATCGCCCGCGCGGTGCGCGCGCAGGTCGAGCCGCTGGCACTGCTGGAATCCCTGTGCGCCGGCAAGCCGATCCGCGACTGCCGCGGCGAGGTCGCCAAGGTCGCCGAGATGCTCGAGTACTACGCGGGCTGGACCGACAAGTTCCACGGCGAAGTCATCCCCGTGCCGAGCGGCCACCTCAACTACACCCGGCGCGAGGCTTGCGGCGTGGTGCTGATCATCACGCCGTGGAACGCGCCGGTCTTCACCTGCGGATGGAACGTGGCGCCGGCCATCGCCATGGGCAACGCGGTGCTGCTGAAGCCGTCGGAGCTGACACCGCTCAGTTCGCTCGCGTTCGCCGCGCTGGCCGAGCAGGCCGGTCTGCCGACAGGCGTGCTCAACGTGCTGGGCGGCTTCGGCCACACCACCGGCCAGGCGGCGATCGCGCACAAGGCGGTGAAGAAGGTCGTCTTCATCGGCTCGCCCGCCACCGGGGGCCGCATCGCCACGGCCTGCGCGGCACGCGGCGTGCCCTGCCTGCTGGAATTGGGCGGCAAGTCGGCCAACATCGTGTTCGAGGACGCCGACCTGGTGCGTGCCTCGATCGGCGCGCAGTCGGCGATCTTCGCGGCCGCGGGCCAGAGCTGCGTCGCCGGTTCGCGGCTGCTGGTGCAGCGGAGCATCTACGACCGCTTCGTCGCGATGGTGGCCGACGGCGCCCGCCAGCTCCGCACCGGCGACCCGCAGGCGGCCGACACCGAGGTCGGTCCGATCCAGAACGCCAAGCAGTACGACCACGTGCTGGGGATGATCAAGGCAGGGATCGGCGAAGGCGCCGAACTGGTCGAGGGATCGACCGGCGAGCCTGCCGACGCCGGCTACTTCGTGCGCCCCACCGTCCTGAAGAACGTCACCAACGACATGCAGGTCGCCCGCACCGAGATCTTCGGCCCGGTGGTGGTCGCCATCCCCTTCGATACCGAAGAGGACGCGATCGCGATCGCCAACGACAGCGATTTCGGGCTGGCCGGCGCGGTCTGGACCGCGGACGTGGCCCGGGCGCACCGCATCGCCGCCCAGGTCAAGGCCGGCACCTTCTGGATCAACACCTACAAGGTGATCAACGTGGCCTCGCCCTTCGGCGGCTACGACGCCAGCGGCTACGGACGCTCGAGCGGCGTCGAAGCGCTGCACGAGTACACGCAGGTCAAGAGCGTCTGGGTGGAAACCGCGGCGAATCCGGCCGCGGCGTTCGGCTATGCGCCGGGCATCGGCAACTGAGGTTTTCGCGTCGGCGCGAGTCGGTGGCGCCGGCCCCGCGGATGCAGGGGCGGCAGGGGGAAAGTGGTGGGGTGGCGGCCCGTCGTGCGGACGGGACCGATCTTCTTTTCAAGAAACGAGGTAGGGCTATGTCTTCCGTTCCGTCTTCCGGCACCTTGACGGTGGCATCGGGCAAGGTGATCCGCGACGTCGCGTGGCGCCACGTCGGCCTGGTGGTCGGCATCGTCGCGGTGATCGCGATCGGCGCCGAGTACGCCGGCAATGCCACCTTCTCCGTCGGCGTGACCAGGGTCACGCTGTTCCCGTTCCTGTGGGCGCTGCTGGCCTGCGTGGTCGTCAGCGTGGGGATGAAGCGCCTGGACAGCACCGGCACCGCCTACATCAGGCCGCAGACGCTGGCGTCCGATTTCGTGCAGGTCGGCATCCTGCTCTTCATCGCCAAGCTCGGGTTCATCGTGGGCGCCAATTTGCCGATGGTGATCGCGGCGGGCCCGATCCTGCTGGTGCAGGAGGCGGGCAATTTTCTGGGGACCATCGTGCTGGCGATGCCGGTGGCCCTGCTGCTGGGCATCAAGCGAGAGGCCATCGGCGCTACTTTCTCCGTCGGGCGCGAGCCGGGCGTGGCACTGATCGCCGAGCGATACGGCATGAACTCGGCCGAAGGCCGCGGCGTGCTGGCCGAGTACGTGACCGGCTCGGTCATCGGTGCCGCCTTCATGGCGTTCTTCGCGAGCATGGTGGCGAGCAGTGGCTATTTCACCCCGACGGCGCTCGGCATGGCGGCGGGCATCGGCTCCGGCAGCATGACGGCCGCGGCCGTCGGAGCCATCTCGGTGCAGTTCCCGGCGGAGAAGGATTCGATCGCCGCCCTGGCCGCGGCCAGCAACCTGATCACCACGGTGGTCGGTACCTACATCCTGGTGGTGTTCTCGCTGCCGGTCTCGAACTGGCTCTATGCCCGGCTCGAACCGGTCCTCGGCAAGAACCGCAAGGCGATCGTGGCGGAACACGATGCCCAGATGCGCGAGGCCCTGGGCGACATGCACAGCCAGGCGCAGTTGCCGCTGTGGGCCGTGGTGGCCGTGGTGTTCCTCACCGCCGGCATCGCCCTGGTGGGCAACCAGATCGGCACCAAGGCACCGGTGCTGGACGCCCTGCCCGGCATGGGCTTCCTGGTGGCGTGCATCTTCGTCGGCATGGCGATCGCCTGCGTCGCCCGGCGCCTGGGCGTGCCGGCGCTGATCTGGGTGTCGGTCGTGGGCGTGCTCCTGAGCGTTCCTTACTCGCCGCTGGCCGCCACCGTCAACCCGCTGGTGGCGAAGATCGGCTTGCTGCCGCTCGTCACGCCGGTGCTGGCCTATGCCGGCCTGTCCCTTGCGAAAGACCTGCCGATCCTGCGGGCCCTGGGCTGGCGCATCGTGGTGGTGTCGCTGCTGGCGAATGCCGGTGCCTTCCTGGCCGGCGCGGTGATCGCGCAGTTTTTCGGCGGTTGATCGGGCGTCGCGCAGGCAAAAAAAGGGGCTGCCAGCGGCAGCCCCTTTTTGGCTTAATATTTTCACTCCCACTCGATCGTCGCGGGCGGCTTGCTGCTGACGTCGTAGGTCACCCGGTTGATGCCCCGCACCTCGTTGATGATGCGGCCCGAGACCTTCTTCAACAGCGCGTACGGTAGTTCCGCCCAGTCGGCCGTCATGAAGTCGCTGGTCTGCACCGCGCGCAGCGCCACCACGTAGTCGTAGGTGCGGCCGTCGCCCATCACGCCGACGCTCTTGACCGGCAGGAACACGGTGAAGGCCTGGCTGGTCAGCTCGTACCAGGTCTTGCCGGTGGAGGCGTCCTTGAAGTTGCGCAGCTCCTCGATGAAGATGGCGTCGGCCTGGCGCAGCAGGTCGGCGTATTCCTTCTTCACTTCGCCCAGGATGCGCACGCCCAGGCCGGGGCCGGGGAACGGGTGGCGGTAGACCATGTCGTGCGGCAGGCCCAGGGCGACGCCCAGCTCGCGCACCTCGTCCTTGAACAGCTCGCGCAGCGGCTCGAGCAGCTTCAGGCCCAGCTGCTCCGGCAGGCCGCCGACGTTGTGGTGGCTCTTGATGGTGACGGCCTTCTTGCTCTTGCCGCCGCCGGATTCGATCACGTCGGGGTAGATGGTGCCCTGGGCCAGCCATTCGGCGCCCTTCAGCGCGCCGTCGGCGCCGGCCTTCAACCGCTCGGCCTCGGCCTTGAAGACATCGACGAAACCACGGCCGATGATCTTGCGCTTGGCTTCCGGATCGGACACGCCGGCCAGCTGGTTCAGGAAGGTTTCGCTGGCATCCACCCGCACGACCTTGGCGTGCAGCTTGCCGGCGAACATCTCCATCACCATGTCGCCCTCGTTCAGGCGCAGCAGACCGTGGTCGACGAAGACGCAGATCAGCTGGTCGCCGATCGCACGGTGGATCAGGGCTGCGGCGACGCTCGAATCGACGCCGCCCGACAGGCCCAGGATGACTTCTTCGTCGCCGACCTGGGCGCGGATCTTCTCGACCGCTTCCTCGATGTAGTCGCCCATCACCCAGTCGGCCCGGGCTTCGCAGATGCCGAGCACGAAGCGCTCCAGCAAGGCCTTGCCCTGGGCGGTGTGGGTCACCTCGGGGTGGAACTGGACCGCGTAGAAGCGGCGCTCCTCGTCGGCCATGCCGGCGATGGGGCAGCTGTCGGTGCTGGCCATGAGCTTGAAGCCCGGGGGCAGCGCGGTGACCTTGTCGCCGTGGCTCATCCAGACGTTGAGCATCCCGTGCCCCTCGTCGGTGGTGAAGTCGGCGATGTCGCGCAGCAGCTCGGTGTGGCCGCGGGCGCGAACCGCCGCGAAGCCGAACTCGCGCTTGTGGCCGCCCTCGACCTTGCCGCCCAGCTGGTGCGCCATCGTCTGCATGCCGTAGCAGATGCCCAGCACCGGCACGCCCAGCGCGAAGACGGCCTGGGGCGCCTTGTCGGTCGTGTCCTCGTAGACGCTGGCATGGCTGCCCGACAGGATCACGCCCTTCAACTGGCCGTCGGCCGCGTACGCGCGGATCCAGTCGTCGGTCACGTCGCAGGAGTGCACCTCGCAAAACACATGCGCTTCGCGCACCCGGCGGGCGATGAGCTGGGTGACTTGCGAGCCGAAGTCGAGGATCAGGATTTTCTGGTGTTGCATGGCAGCGTAAAAATAGTCGACGACCGGGATTCACCCACTTCAGGGACACCGCGGAACCGGCTTTGCCGGGCCGCTGGTGTCGCCCCCGGTAGGGGGTTGGCGGCCACACGCAGTGGGCAAGCCTGGGGGCGAGCCCTCATTCAGCGCGGTAGTTGGGCGCTTCCTTGGTGATCTGCACGTCGTGCACATGGCTCTCGCGGATGCCGGCGGCGGTGATCTCCACGAACTCGGCCCGCTCGTTCATCTCCTGGATCGTGGCGCAGCCGCAGTAGCCCATGCTGGCGCGTACGCCGCCTGCCATCTGGTAGACGATGCTGACCATCGAGCCCTTGTACGGCACCCGGCCTTCGATGCCCTCGGGCACCAGCTTGTCGGCGTTGGGATTGCCGGTGCTCGATTCCTGGAAATAGCGGTCGGCGCTGCCCTGCTGCATCGCGCCGATCGAGCCCATGCCCCGGTAGCTCTTGTAGCTGCGGCCCTGGTAGAGGATGACCTCGCCCGGCGCCTCTTCGGTTCCGGCGAACATGCCGCCCATCATCACCGTGCCGGCGCCGGCCGCCAGCGCCTTGGCGATGTCGCCCGAGTAGCGCACGCCGCCATCGGCGATCAGGGGAACGCCGGTGCCCTTGAGCGCGGTGGCGACGCTGTCGATCGCCATGATCTGCGGCACGCCGACGCCGGCGACGATGCGGGTGGTGCAGATGGAGCCGGGGCCGATGCCGACCTTGACCGCGTCGGCACCCGCCTCGACCAGCGCCAGCGCGGCCGCGCCGGTGGCGATGTTGCCGCCGATCACGTCGATCTGCGGGTAGTTCTGCTTGACCCAGCGCACCCGGTCGATCACGCCCTTGCTGTGGCCGTGGGCGGTATCGACCACGATCGCGTCGACGCCGGCCTTCACCAGCGCCTCGACCCGCTCCTCGGTGCCCTCGCCCACGCCGACCGCCGCACCCACCCGCAAGCGGCCCTGGGCGTCGCGTGCGGCGTTGGGGAAGCTGGTCTGCTTGGTGATGTCCTTGACGGTGATCAGGCCGCGGAGCTGGTCCTGCTCTCCGACGATCAGCAGCCGCTCGAGCTTGTGCTTGTTGAGCAGGGCCTTGGCTTCATCGGCGGTGGCGCCTTCTGAGACGGTGATCAGCTTTTCGCGCGGGGTCATGATCTCGCTGACCCGCACGTCGTAGCGCTTCTCGAACCGCAGATCGCGGCCGGTGACGATACCGACGACGCGGCCGCCGTCGAGCACCGGAAAGCCCGAGATGCCCAGTTGCTCCTGCATCTGCAGCACCTGGAACACGGTGTGGTCCGGGGTGATCACCACCGGATCGCGCAGCACGCCCGATTCGTAGCGCTTGACCTTGGCGACCTGGGCGGCCTGCTCCTGCGCGGTGAGGTTCTTGTGGACGATGCCGATGCCGCCCTCTTGCGCGATGGCGATCGCCAGCCGTGCTTCCGTCACCGTGTCCATGGCGGCGGACACCAGCGGCAGGTTCAGGGTGATGTTGCGGGAGAGGCGGGTCGCGAGAGACGTGTCCTTGGGCAGGACCTGGGAGAACGCTGGAACCAACAACACATCGTCGAAGGTCAGCGCTTTGCCGAGAAGGCGCATGTCAAAGCTCCAAAAGAAGAATTGTAGCTGTCGCGCAGCAGACGCCCGGCGGCCCTGGCCGGGCGCCAGCCGCACCGCTACACTGCCTCGCCATGAAACTCCCTGTCCGTATCCTGGCCCTCGCTCTGGTTTGCGCATGCCCGCTGGTGGCTTCCGCGCAGTGGCAATGGATGGACAAGGACGGCCGCAAGGTCTTCAGCGACCGCCCGCCGCCGGCCGATATTCCGCAGCGCAGCATCCTGAAGCAGCCGGGCGGCATGGCCGCACCCGCTGCCGCGGCGCCGGCGGCCACCCCGGCCCCGCAGGCCGCCGCTGCCCCGGCGCGCCCCGCCCCTAAGGACGCCGAACTGGAGGCGCGCAAGAAAGAAGCCGAGGATGCCGAAGCCGCCAAGGCGAAGGTCGAGGCCGACAACCTCGCCCGCGCCAAGCAGGAGAACTGCCAGCGCGCGCGCCAGGCCAAGGTGTCGATGGATGCGGGCATGCCCATCGGCCAGGTGGGCGCCGACGGCAAGGTGCAGGTGCTCGACAGCGCGGCCCGCGCGGCGGAAGCGCAGCGCGTCCAGTCGGCGATGACCAGCAACTGCGGCTGACACGCCGGCCGGCCGCCCGCTCGCCACGGGCGGGGCGGTCCGCACCTCAATAGCCCGACTTGGCGCCCTCGCGGCGCTGCGCGAACAAGCCGGTGCTCCTCGCGCCCTGCTGCTTGAAGCGCAGGCGCCGCGCCACCTTCGGATCGACCACCAGCGGCCGGTACACCTCCACCCGGTCGCCCTCGGCCAGCGGCGTGTCCAACCCGGCCGCGCGTCCCCAGATACCGACGTCGGTCGCGCCGGCATCGCAGCCCACGGCGCTCAGGGCATCGCGCAACCGTGCGCCGACCGGCAGCACCACCGATTGCTCCGTGGCATCGCCCGCACGCGCGGACACCGCCACCGCCACCCGCAAGCCCTCAGCCGCCGCCATAGACCTTCTCGGCCCGCTCGACGAAGGCGTCGACCATGCTGCCGGCGATCCGGTCGAACACCGGGCCGACCAGGGCCGACAGGGCGATGTTGGAGAACCCGTAGCGAAGGTCGAACTCCACCCGGCAGGCGCGCTGGTCGCCCTCGCCCACCGGCAGGAATTTCCACAAGCCGTCCAGCTGCGAGAACGGCCCGTCGATCAGCTCCATGTGCACCTCGCGGTTCTCCACATGGGTGTTGCGGGTGGTGAAGGTCTGCCGAATGCCGCCGAACGAGATGCCGACCTGGGCGGTCATGCCGTCCGCTTCGCGCGACAGCACGCCGGCGCGATCGCACCACGGCAGGAATTGCGGGTACTGGTCCACATCGGTGACCAGCTTGAACATTTCCTCGGCCGAGTACCAGATGAGGACGGACTTGTGAACAGTTTTCATAGAATGGAAGGCTGGGCCCGGCCGTCGGTGCGGCGCTGTCGCCCGTATCCGACCCATTGTAGGGAGCCCTTTCTTCCCGCGCGCCCGGCCCCATCTGAATCCCATGTCAAAGAAACCCGATACCACCAGCCGCATCGCCGACAACAAGAAGGCCGCCTACAACTATTTCTTCGAAGAACGGTTCGAGGCCGGCATGGTGCTGGAAGGCTGGGAGGTGAAGTCGCTGCGCGAGGGCAAGGTGCAGCTCACCGACGGCTACGTGGTGATCCGCGACGGCGAGCTGTTCGTGATCGGCTGCCAGATCAACCCGCTGCATTCGGCCTCGACCCACGTCAACCCGGATGCGGTCCGCACCAAGAAGCTGTTGCTGCACAAGGAGCAGATCAAGCGGTTGATCGGCAAGGTGGAGCAGAAGGGCTTCACCCTGGTGCCGCTCAATCTGCACTGGAAAGCCGGCAAGGTGAAATGCGAGATCGCGCTGGCCAAGGGCAAGGCCGAGCACGACAAGCGCGACACGATCAAGGACCGCGAAGGCAAGCGCGAGGTGGAACGCGCGATGAAGAGCCGCAGCCGGTAGCCGCGGGCGGCCGGCAGGTCGCGGAGGCGATCAGAGGCCGCGCAGCGGATGCGTCTCGGCCGTCCACGGGCTCTCGAAGAACGGCGCGACCATCTCGGGCGTCACCGCTTCGACGCGGGCCGGGTTCCAGCGCGGTGCGTGGTCCTTGTCGACCGCCAGCGCGCGGATGCCCTCCAGGGTTTCGCTGGCGCCGGGCCGCAGGTGGAAGCAGCGGTGCACCATGTCGCGTTCCATCCGCAGGTCGTCCGCCAGGTCCATGCCGCGGGCGCGCCGGATCTGCTCCAGCACCACGAACAGCATCAGCGGCGAGCGTTTGCGCAGCGTGGCGGCCACGGCCCGGGTCTCGTCGGTATCGGCGGCGTCCAGCGCCGCCAGGATGGCGGGCACGTCCGGAAGCGAAAAATACGCATCGAATCGGCCCGCAGCCGGGG
Source organism: Sphingomonas sp. NCPPB 2930 (assembly GCA_042867185.1). Classification (GTDB taxonomy): domain Bacteria; phylum Pseudomonadota; class Gammaproteobacteria; order Burkholderiales; family Burkholderiaceae_C; genus Xylophilus. Next base: position 166,591 of record JBHZQV010000006.1, read on the forward strand.
CGGTGCGCCGGCCGTCAGCTATCAATTCGGTAGCAATCCACCGGTCGATGTCGGAACGCGACGCGAACGGCGTTTCCTGCAGCGACCGCCACAGGTCGGGCAGGCCGGCGGCATCCGCGCGCCGGTCGGCCAGGCCCAGGGCGATGGCGTCGTCCGCGCCGATGGTGTCGCCGGTCAGGCCCAGCCATTCGCCGGCGCTGCCGGGGCACCGGCTCAGGAAATAGCCGCCGCCCACGTCGGGGAACAGGCCGATCGCCGTTTCGGGCATGGCCATCTTGGTTCGCTCGGTGACGATGCGCAGGCTGGCGCCCTGGCTGATGCCCATGCCGCCGCCCATCACGATGCCGTCCATGAAGGCGATGTAGGGCTTCGGATAGGTGTGGATCAGGTGGTTGAGGGCGTACTCCTCGGTGAAGAAGGCTTCCAGCGCCACGTCGCCCTCGGAGCCGGCGCGGTGCAGGAAGCGGATGTCGCCGCCCGCGCAGAAGCTGCCGAACGGGCCCTCCTTGCCGGTGCCGCGGATCGCGACGGCCTGCACCGCGGGATCGTCCTGCCAGGCGGCCAGCGCGGCGTGCAGGTCGCGCACCATCTGCAGCGACAGGGCGTTGAGCGCACGCGGGCGGTGGAGGGTCAGGAAGCCGACGTTGCCGTGGCGCTCGGCGATGACATCGGTGGCGTCTCCGGTGGCGGGGGTGGTGGCGGTATCCGTCAAGAGGTGCTCCTTTTTCTGGGATGGATGTCGTCGGCGTCGGGGCTCTGCGCGGCGAGCGGTGCGGTGTTGACGGCACGCCGATCGCGCAGGCCCAGAATTTCGTTGCATGCCAAGGCCGCCAGCACGACGAGGCCGCCGGCGAGCACCCGCGGCCCCGGGTCTTCCCCGGCGCCGATCCAGGCGAGCGCGATGCCGAAGACGACTTCGAGCAGTGCCAGCAGCGCCACCTCGGGTGCCTTCAGCACCCGGGCGCAGTGCACCACCAGCACGCACGGAATCGCCAGTTGCACGACGCCCAGCAGCGCCAGCAGCAGGATGTCGCGCCCGGTCGCGGCGAAGGGCCACGCCAAGGGCAGTGTCGCGACGGTCGACAGCACCGCGCCGATCAGCACCGCGGGCACCAGATCGACGACCTGCCCGTGCCGCTGGCAGCGCTGCACCACCGTCCAGTTGATGCCGGCAGCGATCGGCACGCACAGGGCCACCACGGTTCCGCCCCAGGCACCGGCCGCCACCTGCGGGCCGTACATCCACACGATGCCCACCCCGGCGACCGCCACCGCCGCCCAGGTCCGGGCCGGCAGGCGCTGGCCCATGGTGAAGCGCGCCCATACGGCGGTGAAGAGCGGCCCGATCGACATGACCACCAGCACGTTGGCGACGCTGGTCATCGTGAGCGCGACCATGAACGCGGTGAACATCACCGACCAGCAGGCGCCCGAGATCCACAGCGCCGCGCCGCCCGAGTCGCGGACCGCCGGCAGCCGTCTGCGGACGGCCGGAAGCGCCGTCAGCACGACCAGCGCACACACGGTGAAAAAACTGCGCCAGAAGGTGATTTCGAAACTGCGCGCCGATGCGAGATGGCGGGTCACGACGCCGGCGATCGACCACATCAGGGTCGAGGCGGCCATCACGACGACGGCTTGGGTATGGGAGAGTCGCACGGGGAATATCGGGTGGAAATGCTGCGTGGCCACGGCGTGACGGGCGCGATGGACACACGGGTAAAAATGATTCGGCATTGTGCCGGAGGCCGGTAGCGGCGGCTGTCGTGCGCGGCTCCCGCCCGCATCCGCGCCGATCACCTACAGAGACTTCGGGACTGCCGTGCAAAGGTACCAGGGCTTATTGCTCCGGGCGGGTGCGCCCGCGCTGCATTCCCACGACTTTGCTGGAGACACCCATGACCCCGACCCGAATCTTTCCCGTGCGCACCGTGGCCCTCGCTGCGATCGCCGCCCTCCCCCTGCTGCTGACCGCCTGCGGCGACAAGGCCCTGCTGCCGGAAATCGCGGGCATCGGACCGAACCCGACGCTGCCCGAGCCGCGCAGCTCGATGATCCCCACGCTGCACATCGCACCCGCCAAGGGTTGGCCAGAAGGTGCCGCGCCGGCACCGGCGGCAGGCACCACCGTCAGCCGATTCGGTGCCGGACTGCAGCATCCCCGGTGGGTCTATGTGCTGCCCAACGGCGATGTGCTGGTAGCCGAAAGCGACGCCCCGCCCAAGCCCGAAGGCGCCAGCAAGGGCGGCCCGAAGGCCTGGGTGCAAGGTCTGGTGATGAAGAAGGCCGGTTCCAAGACGCCGAGCGCCGACCGCGTCAGCCTGCTGCGCGACAGCGACGGCGACGGCGTGGCCGAAACCAAGACGGTGTTCCTCGAAAACCTGGTGTCGCCTTACGGCATGGCGCTGGTCGGCAGCGAGCTCTTCGTCGCCAACGCCGACGCGCTGGTCAAGTTCCCGTACGAGGAAGGCGCCACCAAGATCGCCGCGCCGGCGGTGAAAGTGACCGACCTGCCCGCCGGCATCAACCACCACTGGACCAAGAACGTCATCGCCAGCGAGGACGGGGCGAAGCTCTACGTGACCGTCGGTTCCAACAGCAATGTCGGCGAAAACGGCATGGCGGCCGAGGAAGGCCGGGCGGCCATCTGGGAAGTCGACCGTGCGACCGGCGCCAAGCGGCTGTTCGCATCCGGACTGCGCAATCCGAACGGCATGGGCTGGGAGCCGACCACCGGCGCGCTGTGGACGGTCGTCAACGAGCGCGACGAGATCGGCAGCGATCTGGTGCCCGACTACCTCACTTCGGTGCAGGACGGTGCCTTCTACGGCTGGCCCTACAGCTACTACGGCCAGCATGTCGACACCCGCATCCAGCCGCAGAAGCCGGAGCTGGTGGCCAAGGCGGTGGTGCCGGATTACGCGCTCGGCAGCCACGTCGCGCCGCTCGGCATGGCCTTCGCCGAAGGGAGCAAGCTGCCCGCGGCCTTCGGCAGCGGCGCGTTCGTCGGCCTGCACGGCTCCTGGAACCGCAAGCCCCGCAGCGGCTACAAGGTGATCTTCGTGCCGTTCGCCAACGGCAAGCCCTCGGGCCCGCCGGTCGATGTGCTGACCGATTTCGTGAACGGCGACGGCGACGCGCAGGGCCGGCCGGTCGGCGTGGCGATCGACAAGCGCGGCGCGCTGCTGGTCGCGGACGACGTGGGCGGCATGGTGTGGCGGGTCGCCGGTACCGCACAGACGAAGCCGTAAGGGCCGCGGCGGCTCCGTCGGCGTGCTTGCGTCGCAGACCAGGCGCTGCTAGGCGAGTCGGCGGCCGGGTTCGCGAAGGAGTCCTAATCCCGCCCTAATGTTGGGACCCGCGCAAGCGCCACACTCGGCACTCCGCCACCTCTGGAGTCCGTGTGACCACCCTCGCCGTGCCGAAAACCTCGACCTGGTCGCTGATCCGCCCGTACTGGATATCCGAAGAACGCTGGTCGGCGCGTGGCCTGCTGCTGCTGATCGTGGCGATGAACCTCGCCATCGTCTACATCAACGTCCGGCTCAACAGCTGGAGCGCTGCGTTCTACGATGCGCTGCAGGGCAAGGACACCGCGCATTTCGCCCCCCTGTTGCTGACGTTCACCGGCCTGGCGCTGGGCTACATCGTGCTGGCGGTGTACTCGCTCTACTTCAAGCAGATGCTGGGATTCCGCTGGCGCCGCTGGCTGACGCGCGACTATCTGCAGCGCTGGCTGCGGGGCAACGCGTTCTACCGGATCGAGCGCGACCGCCTGGCCGACAACCCCGACCAGCGCATCGCGGACGACCTGCAGGCGCTGGCCACCACCACCTTGGCACTGTCGCTCGACCTGCTCTCGACCGTTGTCACGCTCGGCTCCTTCGTGTTCATCCTGTGGTCGCTCGCGGGGCCGCTGGTGATGCACTTCGGCGGCGCCACGGTCACCCTGCCGGGCTACATGGTGTGGGCCGCCGCGGCGTATGCGGTGGTGGGCTCGCTGGTGATGCAGGCCTTCGGTCGGCCGCTGGTCGCGGTCAACTACCGGCAGCAGCAGGTCGAGGCCAATTTCCGGTTCGGCCTGGTGCGGGTGCGGGAGAACGCCGAGCCGATCGCGCTCTACGACGGCGCGCGGACCGAGGAAGCCCACGCCGCCGGCCTGTTCGACCAGATCCGGCGCAACTGGGACATGGTGATGCGCTACACCAAGCGTCTGACGCTGGTGAGCGCCCTGTATGCCCAAATCGCGGTGGTGCTGCCGCTGGCGCTGGCCGCGCCCCGCTACTTCGCCGGCGCCTTCAGCTTCGGCGTGCTGATGCAGGTCGGCCGTGCTTTCGGCACGGTGAGCGACGCGATGTCGTGGTTCATCAGCAGCTATGCGACGCTGGCCGAATGGCGCGCGACGGTGAACCGGCTGCGTGAGTTTCGCGGTCTGCTGGAAGCCGGCGCTTCTGCCGCACCGGGCCGGTCGGTTCCGTCTGGCGATGCCATCGTTTCTTCGGCCCCACGCATCGCGCGGGTCGCGCTGCCGACCGACGCCTCTTCCGACGATACCGTGTTGTCCACCCAGGGCCTCGCCCTGGCACTGCCCAGCGGCGCGCTTCTGCTGCAGGTGCCCGACCTTCGCATCGCGCGCGGCCAGCGCTGGCTGTTCAACGGACCGTCCGGCAGCGGCAAGAGCACCCTGCTCCGCGCATTGGCCGGACTGTGGGACTTCGGCAGTGGCAGCATCCACACCCGGCCCGGGACCGCGGTGCTGTTCGTCTCGCAGCGCAGCTACCTGCCGCTGGGACGGCTGCGCGATGTCCTCGCCTACCCCGATACCGCAGAGGCCCATGGCGATGCGGCGTACACCGAGGCATTGCAGGCCGTCGGCCTGGGCGTTTTCGTGGCCGCGCTCGAAGAGGACGCACCGTGGACGCAGCGCCTGTCTCCGGGTGAGCAGCAGCGCCTGGCCTTCGCCCGTGTGCTGCTGCGACGTCCGGCGCTTCTGGTGCTGGACGAAGCCACCAGTTCGCTCGACGCCGCGGCCGAGGCCCACCTGTACGCGCTGGTGCTGGAGCGGCTGCCGGGCCTGACCCTGGTCAGCATCGCCCACCGGGCCTCGCTGGAGGCCTTCCACGACCATGCGCTGGCGCTGGGATCGCCGCGCGCGCATCCCGCGTCGGCATCCGCAGCGTTGTCCGCAGGCGCATGAAACGAAACAGCCGCCTTGTCGCGAGACAAGGCGGCTGTGAGCAGCGTCGGGCAGCAGCCCTTCGCCCAGCGGTGCGCCTGGGCGGCGAATGGATCGCCGCGGTGCGCCGCCGCCGTCTTTATCGGCCGGCGCGCTTGCGTTCGCTCTCCTTCAGGTAGCGCTTGCGCAGGCGCACGCTCTTCGGCGTGATTTCGACCAGTTCGTCGTCCTCGATGAACTCGACACCGTATTCCAGCGTCAACTCGATCGGCGGCGTGATCTTGATCGCGTCTTCCTTGCCGGACACCCGGAAGTTGGTCAGCTGCTTGGTGCGGGTGGCGTTGACCACCAGGTCGTTGTCGCGGCTGTGGATGCCGACGATCATGCCTTCGTACACCGGATCGTTGGCCCGCACGAACATGCGGCCGCGGTCGTCCAGCTTGCCCAGGGCGTAGGTGAAGATCTCGCCGTCGTCCATCGAGATCAGCACGCCGTTCTTGCGGCCGCCGATGTCGCCCTTGTGGGGTTCGTAGCTGTCGAAGATGTTCGCGATCAGGCCGGAGCCGCGGGTCAGGTTCAGGAACTCGTTGGTGAAGCCGATCAGGCCCCGCGCCGGGATGCGGTACTCGAGGCGCACGCGGCCACGGCCGTCCGGCTCCATGTTGACCAGCTCGCCCTTGCGCTCGCCCAGGGCCTGCATCACGCCGCCCTGGTGCGCTTCTTCGATGTCCGCCGTCACCAGTTCGATCGGCTCGTGCTTTTCGCCGTTGATGTCCTTCATCACCACGCGGGGCTTGGACACCGCCAGCTCGTAGCCTTCGCGGCGCATGTTTTCCAGCAGGATGGTCAGGTGCAGTTCGCCACGGCCCATCACCTCGAAGATGCCTTCTTCGTCGGTTTCGCTAACGCGCAGCGCGACGTTGTGCTGCAACTCTTTTTGCAGGCGGTCCCAGATCTGGCGGCTGGTGACGAACTTGCCTTCGCGGCCGGCCAGCGGGCTGGTGTTGACGCAGAAGTTCATCGTCAGCGTCGGCTCGTCCACCTTGAGCATCGGCAGCGGCGCAGGCGAGGTCGGATCGGTCACGGTGACGCCGATACCGATGTCCGGAATGCCGTTGATCAGCACGATGTCGCCCGGGCCGGCTTCGGTGACCTGCACCCGGTCGAGGCCGCGGAAGGTCAGGACCTGGTTGACGCGGCCCTTGATGGCCTTGCCGTCTTCACCTTCCATCACCACCACGTCCATCATCGGCTTGATGGTGCCGGCGCTGATGCGGCCCACGCCGATGCGGCCGACGAAGGTCGAGAAGTCGAGTGCGGAAATCTGCAGCTGCAGCGGCGCGGCAGGGTCGCCCTTCTGCGGCGGAACGTGCTTGAGCACCGTGTTGAACAGGGCCGACATGTCGGGGCCCCACTGCTCGCCGGCCTTGCCTTCTTCCAGCGAGGTCCAGCCGTTGATGCCCGAGGCATACACCACCGGGAAATCGAGCTGCTCGTCGTTGGCACCCAGCTTGTCGAACAGGTCGAAAGCCTGGTTGACGACCTTGTCGGGGTTGGCGCCCGGCTTGTCGACCTTGTTGACCACCACGATCGGCTTCAAGCCCAGGGCCAGCGCCTTCTTGGTCACGAAGCGCGTCTGCGGCATCGGGCCTTCCTGCGCGTCGATCAGCAGCACCACGCCGTCGACCATCGACAGCGCACGTTCCACTTCGCCGCCGAAGTCGGCGTGGCCCGGGGTGTCGACGATGTTGATGTGGGTACCTTCCCAGCTCACGGCGCAGTTCTTGGCCAGGATGGTGATGCCCCGCTCGCGTTCGATGGCGTTGTTGTCCATCACCGTGTCGACCACTTTTTCGTGCTCGGCGAAGGTGCCCGACTGGCGCAGCAGCTGGTCCACCATGGTGGTCTTGCCATGGTCCACGTGGGCGATGATGGCGATATTACGGATTTGCTTGGTCGTCATACGGTTGCTTCCTCGATGCCTTGGGCCGTGTTCGCGGCGTGTGGCGTACTTTCCTGAATCTGTTGAATTTCGATGGGGCTCAACAGCCGCCCCGGTATCAGTTCTCCGCCGCTTGCATGGGCCGTGCCCAGCAGGCCGCGGCCCTCGGTGCCGAAGACCGCCACCTGCGCGGCGTCGGCCCAGCTCCCCCGGCGACGCACGCCCGAGAGGAAGCGGGTGACATCCTCGCCGGCCAGCGTGACACGGGCATGATCGGGCAGCAGGGAGTCGACCGGCAGCAGGCAGGCCGTGCGGGCCGCCTCGTCCATCGACTCCAGCGCCTCCAGCGTCACCGCCTGGTTCAGCCCGTAATGCCCGGTGTCGGTTCGGCGCAGCAGGGTCAGATGACCGCCGCAACCCAAAGCCTCGCCGAGGTCTTCACCCAGGGTGCGGATATAGGTGCCCTTGCTGCAAGTTACTACTAATTCTATAGCGGGTCGTCCTTGCGGATCAACGACCAGCGCCGCATTCAATGCGTGGATTTCGACCGCACGCGCGACCCGCTCGACCTCGATGCCCTGGCGCGCGTATTCGTACAGGGGCTTGCCGTCGCGCTTCAGCGCGCTGTGCATCGGCGGCACCTGCAGGATCGGCCCGGTGAAACGCCGCACCGCTTCGGGCAGCATCCGCTCCACCGCGGCCACATCGACGGGTCGCTCCTGCACCACCTCGCCTTCCGCATCGCCGGTCGCGGTACGAATGCCCAGCCGCACGGTCGCGTGGTAGGTCTTCGCGGCATCGAGCTGCAACTGGCTGAATTTGGTCGCCGCACCGAAGCACAGCGGCAGCACGCCGCTGGCGAGCGGGTCGAGGGTGCCGGTATGCCCGGCCTTCTCGGCGCGCAGCAGCCACTTCGCCTTCTGCAAGGCGTCGTTGCTGGAGAATCCCAGCGGCTTGTCGAGCAACAGCACCCCGTGCACAGGGCGCCGCTGCACCCTCGTGCGTGGCGCGTGCATCGCTAGTCGTCCTTTGCACGCGAGGCGACGGCCTGCGCGATCAACGCGTTCATGTCGGCCGCCCGCTCGGTGGTCCGGTCGAACTGGAAATGCAGGGTCGGCACGGTGTGGATGTGCAGCCGCTTGAACAGGCCATTGCGCAGGAAGCCCGCGGCCTGGTTGAGCGCCAGCTCGCATTCGTCGGGCTTGCCCACCAGCACGCTGAAGAAAACCTTCGCATGCGCGTAATCGGGCGTGACCTCCACCGCCTGGATCGTGACCATGCCCACCCGCGGGTCCTTCAACTCGCGCGCGATCAGTTCCGTCAGATCCCGCTGGATCTGGTCGGCCACCTTGAAGCCCCGGTTGGGCGCCGCTGATTTTCTTTTCACCATGTCGTGTGATCAGGCGCAAGCGTCGAGAGACCGGGCCCAGTGCAAGGCGCGCCGCCGAAGACCGTACTGCAAGTACGGCCAGGCGGCTGCAACGCGGCAATGGGTCCGGCATCTCGGCGCGCTTACAACGTGCGCGCGATCTCCTTGATTTCGAAGAATTCGAGCTGGTCGTTTTCCTTGATGTCGTTGTAGTTCTTGAGCTTGATGCCGCACTCGAAGCCTTCCTTGACTTCGCGCACATCGTCCTTCAAGCGCTTCACCGATTCGACATCGCCGGTGTAGATGACCACGTTCTCGCGCAGCAGGCGGAAACGGCAGTTGCGCGTGACCTGACCCGAGGTGATGTACGAACCCGCCACGGTGCCGATCTTGGAGGCCACGAACACGGTGCGGATTTCCGCGGTGCCGATGATCTCTTCCTTCTGCTCCGGCGCCAGCATGCCCGACATCGCCGCCTTCAACTCATCGACGGCGTCGTAGATGATGTTGTAGTAGTGGATGTCGACACCGCTTGTCTCGGCCGCCTTGCGGGCACCCGAGTCGGCGCGCACGTTGAAACCGATGACCACGGCCTTCGATGCGATGGCCAGGTTGATGTCGGATTCGCTGATACCGCCCACGCCGCTGTACACCAGCTGGACGCGCACTTCGGCGGTCGACAGCTTGAGCAGCGACTGCCCCAGCGCTTCCTGCGAGCCCTGCACGTCGGCCTTGATGATGATCGGCAGCGTTTTGACTTCGCCGGCGCTCAGGTCGGAGAACATGTTCTCCAGCTTGGCGGCCTGTTGCTTGGCCAGCTTGGTGTTGCGGAACTTGCCGGCGCGGTAGGTCGCGATTTCGCGGGCCCGGCGTTCGTCCGGCAGCACCATGAACTCGTCGCCCGCCTGGGGGACTTCGGTCAGGCCCTGGATTTCCACCGGAATGGAAGGTCCGGCCGTCTTGGTCGTCTTGCCGTCCTCGTCGATCATGGCGCGCACGCGGCCATAGGTCGAACCCGCCAGCACGATGTCGCCGGTCTTCAGCGTACCGGACTGCACCAGCACCGTCGCCACCGGGCCGCGGCCCTTGTCGAGCTGGGCTTCGATGACCAGACCCTTGGCGGCGGCATCGACCGGCGCCTTCAGTTCCAGCACCTCGGCCTGCAGCAGCACCTGCTCGAGCAGGTCGTCGATGCCCTGGCCGGTCTTGGCCGAGACGCTGACGAACGGCGAGCTGCCACCGTACTCTTCGGGCACCACCTCTTCGACGACCAGCTCCTGCTTGACGCGTTCGGGGTTGGCACCGGGCTTGTCGATCTTGTTGACCGCGACCACGATCGGCACACCGGCCGCTTTCGCGTGCTTGATGGCTTCCTTGGTCTGCGGCATAACGCCGTCGTCGGCCGCGACCACCAGGATCACGATGTCGGTCGCCTGTGCACCACGGGCACGCATGGCGGTGAACGCCTCGTGGCCCGGAGTGTCCAGGAAGGAGACCATGCCCCGCGCCGTTTCGACGTGGTAGGCGCCGATGTGCTGCGTGATGCCGCCGGCTTCGCCCGACGCCACCTTGGCACGGCGGATGTAGTCCAGCAGCGAGGTCTTTCCGTGGTCGACGTGGCCCATGACGGTCACGACCGGCGCACGCGGCAGGGCTTCCGCAGCGCTGTGCTGCAGGGTTTCCTCTTCGGTGAATGCTTCCGGATCGTCCAGCGCCGCCACGATCGCCTTGTGGCCCAGTTCTTCCACGACGATCATCGCGGTGTCCTGGTCCAGCGGCTGGTTGATGGTGACCATCTGGCCCATCTTCATCAACGCCTTGATCACTTCCGATGCCTTGATCGCCATCTTGTGGGCGAGTTCGGCCACGGTGATGGTTTCGGGCACGTGGACCTCGATCGTGCGCTGTTCGGCCGGCGCCTGCTGGCCGTACTCTTCGCGGTCACCGCCCCGGTCGTTGCCGCGACGGCCCCGCGGGCCACCGCGCCAGTTGTTGCGACCGACGCCACCCGAGCTGTCGCCACGGGTCTTGATTTCTTTCTTCTTGGCAGGATCGCCCGCCCAGCTGGACGACAGCTTGGCCGACTTGACTTCCTTGCCCGCACCCGGAGCCGCACCGGCACCGGGCGCACCTGGCCGAACGCCCGTGCCTGCGGCAGGCTTGTGCAGGGTGCCCTTGACACCCGGCTTGGCGTCCGCGGGCTTGACGACCGGCTTGGGGGCTTCGACCGGCTTCGCCGCGACCAGCACCTTCTTGGGCGTGGCCATCATCGAGCGGATCGCGGCTGCCTCGGCCTCGGCCTTGCGGCGGCGGGCTTCCAGGTCGGTCGCCCGTGCGGCCTCTTCGGCTGCACGTGCCCGCGACTCGGCCTCGGCCTTCTCTCGGGCTTCGGACTGCGCAAGTGCGCGGGCGGCGGCGAATTCGGCCTGTCCCTTGTTGGCTTCGACCTTCACCGCAGTGGCCTGGGCCTTCTTGGCTTGTTCCTGAGCAGCATAGGCATTGGCGCGCTCTTCCGCTTCGCGCTCCTTGCGTTCGCGGTCTTCCCGCTCGCGCCGCTTCTCGACCAGCTCCACCTCTTGCGCCCGGATCTGGTCGGCCTGGTGGCGCGCCTCTTCCTCGCGGCGTTGCAGATCGCTGTCAACCGCTTGCTGTTCCGGGCTTTCGTGCGGCTGCTCGGCGGACACGGACTCTTCGCCCTCGCCCTCCGGAGAACCTTCGGTCGCATCGTCGCGTTTGATGAAAGTCCGCTTCTTGCGAACTTCCACCTGGATCGTGCGAGCCTTGCCGCTGGCATCGGCCTGCTTGATCTCGCTGGTCGACTTCTTCGTCAGCGTGATCTTCTTGCGATCCGCGGCGACGGTGCCGTGGCTGGCCTGCAGGTACCCCAGGAGCTTCTGCTTGTCGCCCTCGGTCAGGACGTCGCTGGACGCGCCCTTGCTGACGCCTGCCGACCGGAGCTGGTCGAGCAGGGTTTCAGTGGATTTCTTGAGTTCGGTTGCGAACTCGGCTACGGTGGTGCTGGACATATTGGGTACGGGCCTCCATGATCTTTACTCTTGACCGGCGAACCAGTGTTCGCGGGCCTTCAGGATCAGTTCCTTGGCTTCATCGGCAGACTGGCCGGTGATATCAGTGAGTTCGTCGATCGCCAGGTCGGCAAGGTCGTCGCGGGTATTGATGTTCGCTTCGGCCAGCTTGCCGATCAGTTCCGGCGTGAGGCCGGCCAGATCGCGCAGGTCTTGCGACACGCCTTCGACGCTTTCTTCGCGGGCGATTTCCATGGTCAGCAGCGCATCCTTGGCGCGCGACCGCAGTTCGTTGACCGTGTCTTCGTCGAAGCTCTCGATCTCGAGCATTTCCTGCAGCGGCACGTAGGCCACTTCTTCGAGGCTGGTGAAGCCCTCGTTGATCAGGATGTCGGCGATTTCCTCGTCGACGTCGAGCTTTTCCATGAACAGCTTGCGGCCGGCATCGGTCTCGGTCGCGGCCTTCTGGGCGGATTCCGCGGCGTCCATGATATTGATCTTCCAGCCGGTCAGGTCGGAGGCCAGGCGCACGTTCTGTCCGCCACGGCCGATGGCGATCGCGAGGTTTTCCTCGTCGACCACCACGTCCATCGCGTGCTTCTCCTCGTCCACCACGATGGACGACACGTTGGCCGGGGCCAGCGCGCCGATGACGAACTGGGCCGGGTCCTCGCTCCACAGCACGATGTCGACACGCTCGCCGGCGAGTTCGTTGGTCACCGCGTTGACGCGGGTGCCGCGCACGCCGACGCAGGTGCCGATCGGATCGACACGCTTGTCGTGCGAGAGCACGGCGATCTTGGCGCGGCTGCCGGAGTCGCGGGCGCAGGACTTGATCTCGAGCAGGCCCTGCTCGATCTCTGGCACTTCCTGGCGGAACAGCTCGATCATGAACTCGGGGGCCGAGCGCGACAGGATGATCGGGGCGCCGCGCAGCGTCAGGTCGACCTCCATGATCATGGCCCGCACACGGTCGCCGTTGCGCAGGTTTTCCTTGGCGATCATCTCGCTGCGGCGCAGGCGGCCTTCGACGCGCCCGGCCTCGACGATGATGTCGCCCTTGTCCATGCGCTTGACGGTGCCGACGAAGATCTTGTCGCCGCGCGACATGAAATCGTTCAGCAGCATTTCGCGCTCTGCGTCGCGGATCTTCTGCAGGATGACCTGCTTGGCCGCCATCGCGCCGATACGGCCGATCGGAACCGAATCGACGGCCTCTTCGATGTACTCGTCGACCTCGATGTCGGCCATTTCTTCCTTGGCCTCGAACAGCAGGATTTCCTGCTCGGGCAGCTGCAGGCCCGCTTCGTCGGGGACCACGTGCCAGCGGCGGAAGGTCTCGTACACACCGGTGTCGCGATCGATCGCGACGCGGATGTCCACTTCGCCCGGGTAGAGCTTCTTGGTCGCCTGCGCCAGGGCGGATTCGACCGCGCCGAAAACGACGTCGCGCTCCACGTTCTTCTCGCGCGAGATGGCCTCGACCAGCATCAACAGTTCGCGATTCATGCCACAACTCTCCTATCCTGAACAACGGTGGCGGTGCTCTCCGGGAGCCCGGGCCGCCACGCCTCACTTGCAATACCAAACACGGGAAACGGCTGCAGACTCATTCGGGCGCCTCGCCCCGCGGTCTGCGGCCTTTGAAATCGATGATCGGTGCCAGGCGCGCCTCGCGCACCTCGTCGAGGGTGAACTGCATGGCCTGCAAAGGCGCCGGCTTGCGCTTCTTGCTGATGCGCTGGCCGGGCTTGCCTTCGGGCTCGTCGCTCCACACGATCTGCCACTGGGGGCTGGCACCTTCGGCGACCGGCGCATCCAGGCGCTCCAGGGTGCCGCGGAACTTCTTGCGGTTGGCGTTGACCTGGCCTTCGGCGGCGACGCCGATCGGCTGCCGGAGCGTGATGTCGATGATCTCGCCGGCGAAGCGCTCCAGGTCCTGCTGGTGGCGCAGGGGGCGGTCGATGCCGGGGGACGACACTTCCAGCCGGCGGTACTCGACCGCGTCGACTTCCAGCGCGAACTGCAGCTGGCGGGTGACTTTCTCGCAGTCTTCGACGGTCACGAGGCTGTCGACCGGAGCGGCGCCGTCGGCCGGAGCCGACCAGGGCAGATCGATGGTGATGCGCAGCAGCCCGCCCGCGGAGCGCTCGATCTCCACGAGGTCATATCCCAATCCGGTTACGGTCTGTTCGACGATCTGCTGCAATGCCACGTTGATTCTGCTGCTACCCAAATGCAAAATCCGGCTGCCACCCCGCACAGGCTGCGCGGAATGGACGAAGTCCGGATGAAAAACAATCGACCAAAAAAAACGGGCGGTTGGTACCCGCCCGTTTGGTCGTGAGAATCGGATTCTACTCTGTCGAAAGGGGTTTACGCAACCCGCTCGCCCCGGAAACGGATAAAGACACGGCTTTAATACGCCCCCATAACGCGTCCGCGCCTTCGGGTATCGACGACCGGCTGGAACCGGGGTCGGCTCTCAGGGTTTGCAAGAGCCGCTCCAGCACCGCGGCATGCGGTGTCAGTGCGCCCAGGAAGCAGACCTGGTCTCCGTACGCGACCAGCAGGCTGGGAAATGTCTCGACGTCGAAATCGCCCGCGATGTCGGCGTGGTCTTCCACATCGAGCCAGTGCCAAGCCGTGTCGACCGATGTATCCGCCAGCCGCTCGAAAGCCGATCGGTAATCGCGGCAGACGCCGCACCATTCGGCGCAGAGGCACACCACCGTCCATGGGGCTGCCGCTTCGGAATCGCCCGCCAAAATACCGTTCATGGAGAAGATTCTTTCACGCGTTGCACCTCCAGCGCACTGACCGGGGCCGCGGTATGGCCCCAGGAAGCGCGGACGAAGGTCGCCACCGCGGCGACCTCGCCGTCGTCGAGCAGGTGCTGGAAGGGCGGCATGCCGACCGGCCGGGGGTTGCCTGCCGTCTGCGCCTGGTACCCACCCCGCAGGATCATCTGCACCAGATTATCGGCCTGCGGCAGCGCCACGGCCCGGTTGCCGGCCAATGCCGGGTAGAGGCCGGTCGTGCCTTGGCCGCTCTCGCCGTGGCACTGGGCGCACCGGGCGGCGTAGATGCCGCCACCGCGTGCTAGCACCGCGGCATCGGCCACCGGACGGGCGTCGGGTGCCGAGCCTGTCTGCGGCAGCGCCTTCAGGTAGACCGCCATCGCCTGCAGGTCGGCGGTGGAAAGATGCTGCAGGCTCTGCGACACCACCTCTGCCATCGGCCCCGAAGCCGAGGCGCCCGGCGCGACACCGACCCGCAGCAGTTGCACGATGTCGGCAACCGACCACGCACCCAGCCCGGCTTCGTGCGCGGCATGCAAGGACGGCGCGTACCACCCCTGCTGCGGGATCCGCCCGCCTTCGAGCGCATCGGCGGCCGACGTCGCCCCGAGCGCGTTGCGCGGGCTGTGGCAGGCGCTGCAGTGCCCCAGGCCCTCCACCAGGTAGGCGCCCCGGTTCCACTCGGCCGACCGCCGCGCGTCGGCCGGCAGACCGCCGGGCGTGAAGTACAGCGCGCGCCAGGCCGCCAGCGCGACCTGGGTATCGAACGGAAACCGCAGTGCGTGCGGGCGGTTCGGCTGCGACACCGGGGCGAGCGCCTGCAGATAGGCGAACAGCGCGTCGGAATCCTCCCGGGTGACCCGGGTGTAGTTGGGGTACGGAAAGGCCGGATACAGCATGCGACCGTCGCGCCCCACGCCATGGTGCATCGCGCGCCAGAATTCCGCGGCCGACCACCGGCCCAGGCCCGTTTCGGCATCGGGGGTGAGGTTGGAGCTGTAGAGCGTGCCGAAAGGCGTGGGCAGTGCGACGCCCCCGGCGAAGGGCCGGCCGCCGGCGGTGGTGTGGCAGGCGATGCAGTCGCCCGCCCGCGCCAGGTACGCGCCCCGGCGCACCTGGTCCGGCGACGCGGGCGCGTCGCCCGCGGCGGCCGCCGGCGGCGGGGCCTCGCCGCGGTGGGCCAGGGCGAACGCCAGCGCACCCAGCGCGACGGCCGCCACAGCCAGGGCCGCCAGCAGTTGCAGCATGCGCAGTGGCAGCCCCGAGCCGATGGTGCGCAGCCGCCTCATTCGCCAAGACCTCCGCAGGGCATCGGCAGGGGGCCCGGCAGTGCGGACGCCGGCGCCGCATCGGCCGGCAGCGGCTGCGACGACAGCCACGCCGATACCGCCGCGACATCGACCGGCCGCAGCCGGGTCGCCGTCTGGGCCATGCAGTCGGGTGCGTGCGCCTTGCGCAGGCCGTTCTTCCAGGCGCCGAGCTGTCCGTTGAGGTAGTCCCGCGGCAGGCCGAGCAGGCCCGGGACGGACGGCGCCACGCCGGTCATGCGGTCGCCGTGGCACTGTACGCAGGCGGGAATGCCCAGCGCCGCATCGCCCTTGCGCACCAGCTGGTCGCCGCGCGCCAGCATCTCGGCAGGCGCGTCGGCCGTCTGGGGCGCCGGATAGGGCAACTGCTGGCGCGCGAAGTAGCCCGCCATCTCGCGCAGATAGGCGTCGTCGAGGTTGCGCAGCAGATGCGCCATCGGCGCGTAGCTGCGACGGCCATCGCGGAAATTGACGAGCTGGTTGAACAGGTAGCCTTCCGGCTTGCCGGCGATGCGCGGAAAGTACCCCTGGTTGGTCGCCCGGCCCTGGGCGCCGTGGCACGCGGTGCAGGCCGCGACGCGGGGCGCCATGGAGGCATCCGCCGCGCGATCGGCGGCGGCATGGGCTGCGAAACCGGCAAGAAACCCGGCTGTGGCCAAAAAGACCGGTAGAAGCCCCGCCGGGTGCCGGCGGGCCCTGCGCATAAGCGGCATCGTGGGATTCGGTTGAGAGGAGTGGCCTGGACTCTATCCCAGCACCGGTGCAGCGCCCCTGGACATATCGCCGCACCCGGTCGCAGCGCGCGCGCCTAGCGGCCGAACGCCGCGGCCACCAGCTGCTGCGTGTACGGATGCCGCGGCGCATCCAGCAACTGCGCGACCGGCCCGGCCTCGACGATCTCGCCGTTTTTCATCGCCAGCACGTCGTGCGCCATCGCGCGGATCACGTCCACGTCGTGGGTGATCAGCAGATAGGCCAGGCCCCGCTCCTTCTGCAGCCGCTGCAGCAGGCCCAGCACCTGTTTCTGGATCGTCACGTCGAGCGCGCTGGTCGGCTCGTCGAGCACCAGCACCTCGGGCTCGACGATCAGCGCCCGGGCGATCGCGATGCGCTGGCGCTGCCCGCCGGAGAAGGCATGGGGATAGCGCTCCAGCAGGCCGGGGAACTGCGCCTCGGCCATGCCGACCTCGCCCAGCATCTGCCGCACCCGGGCGTCGCGGGCCGCACCGTCGAGCGTGGGCGCGTGCACCCGCAGCCCCTCCCCCACGATCTCGCCCACCGTCATCCGGGGCGAGAGCGACGAGAACGGATCCTGGAACACCACCTGCAGGCGCCGGCGCAACTGCCGGTCTGCCGCAGCGCCCTGCCCCCACGCCTGGCCGCCCACCCGCAATTCGCCGGTGTGCGGCTGCAGGCCCAGCGCTGCCAATGCCAGGGTGGACTTGCCCGAGCCCGATTCGCCGATCACGCCCAGCGTGCGGCCGGGTGCGAGGGCGAAATCGGCCTGCCGGACCGCGACGAAAGCATCCTTGCCGAACCAGCCGCGCAGGCCGGGCCGCGGCACCGGATAGGCGACCTGCAGCGCCCGGGCTTCGAGCAAGGGCGCTGCGGCACCGGCCGCGGGCTCCACCACGTCGCGCACCGGCACGCTGTCGAGCAGGCGCCGGGTATAGGGATGCCGCGGCCGGGCGAACACGTCGGCCACGGCGCCCTGCTCCACGATGCGGCCGCTCTCCATCACCGCCACCCGGTCGGCGAAGCGGCGCACCAGGTGCAGGTCGTGGGTGATCAGCAGCACCGCCATGCCGGTGTCCTGCTGCTGGGCCGAGAGCAGGTCGAGGATCTGGCCGCGCAGGGTGACGTCGAGCGCGGTGGTGGGCTCGTCGGCCAGCAACAGGCGCGGCCGGCAGGCCAGGGCCATCGCGATCATGGCCCGCTGGCGCTGGCCGCCCGACAGCTGGTGCGGATAGGCGCCGGCCCGGCGCTGCGGCTCGGGAATGCCGGTGGACGCTATCAAATCTATCGCTTGGAGCCGGGCATCCGCCTGGGCCAGGCCCTTCTTCAGCTGCAAGACCTCGGCGATCTGCTCGCCGACGGTGAAGAGCGGGTTGAGCGCGGTCATCGGCTCCTGGAAGATCATGGCGATCTCCCGGCCGCGCACGCCGCGCAGCTCGCGCTCGGGCATGCCCAGCAGGTCGCGGGGGCCGTCGGCCTCTTCCAGGCCGGCGAAGACCGCGCTGCCGCCGTAGGCCGCATCGGGCACCAGGCGCAGCAGGCTGAGCGCGGTGACCGTCTTGCCCGAGCCGGATTCGCCGACCAGCGCCAGCTTTTCGCCGGCATGCAGGCTGAAGTCGATGCCGTGCACGACGTCGCGCCCGCCGAACCCGACGCGCAGGCCGCGCACCTCCAGCAGCGGGACGGGCGCGTGGGAGCCGCCGCCGGCCGACCCGGCCGTGTCGCGACCGTCCGCGTGGGGGCCTCCGCCGGGCGTCAACACCGCACTCATGCGTGGGCCTTTCGCGGATCGAGCGCGTCGCGCAGCGCATCGCCCATGAAGGTCAGCAGCAGCAGCGTGGTCACCAAAACCGCGAAGGTCGACAGCGAAATCCACCAGGCGTCGATGTTGGCCTTGCCCTGGCTGAGCAGCTCGCCCAGCGACGGCGTGCCGGGCGGCACCCCCAGCCCCAGAAAGTCGAGCGAGGTCAGCGCCAGGATCGCCGCGCTCATGCGGAACGGCAGGAAGGTGACGACCGGCGTCAGGCTGTTCGGCAGGATGTGCCGGCGGATGATGTCGAGGTTGCTCACCCCCAGCGCACGGGCCGCCTTGACGTAGTCGAGCTGGCGGTTGCGCAGGAACTCGGCCCGCACATAGTCCGACAGCCCCATCCAGCCGAAAAGCGAGAGCAGCACCAGCAGCAGCGCGATGCTGGGCGCGAAGATCGCGCTGAAGATGATGAGCAGGTACAGCTCGGGCATCGATCCCCAGATCTCGATGAAGCGCTGGAACGCCAGGTCGGTCTTGCCGCCGAAGAAGCCCTGGATCGCACCGGTCGCCACCCCCAGCACCACGCCCACGGCGGTCAGCGCCAGCGCGAAGAGCACGCTGACCCGAAACCCGTAGAGCAGCTGGGCCAGCAGGTCGCGCCCCCGGTCGTCGGTGCCCAGCCAGTTGTCGCGCGTCGGGGCCGAGGGATTGGGCGATTTCGCGAAGTAGTTGAGCGTCTTCGGGCCGTACGGATTGGGCGCGTGCAGGGCCCAGTTGCCGCCCTGGGACAGCCGCTGCTGGATGAACGGGTCGAGGTAGTCGGTGGGAGTGAGGAAATCCCCGCCGAAGGTCGTCTCCGGGTAGTCGCGCACCATCGGGAAATAGGTTTGCCCTTCGTAGCGCACCAGCAGCGGCCGGTCGTTCGACAGCAGCTCCGCCCCCAGGCTCAGCACCACCAGGGTGCAAAACACCACGAAGCTCCAGAAGCCGAGCCGGTTGCGCTTGAAGCGCTGCCAGGCCCGCCGCCCCGGCGAGACGGAAGCCGCCAACGGCGCCGCAACCGCCGGCGTAGACCCAGGAACAGCCACGACATCAACCACGCGACGGCCCCTTCCAGAAACACCGTGGATCCGGCTCCGCCGGTCCACCGGTGTTGCCCCCTGCAAGGGGGTGGGCGGCCACACGCAGTGGGCAAGCCTGGGGGTTAGTCAAACCGTACACGAGGGTCCACCCAGACATAGGAAAGGTCGGAGACCAGCTTGGTCACCAAACCGATCAGCGTGAAGAAATAGAGCGTGCCCAGCACCACCGGGTAGTCGCGCCGGATCACGCTCTCGTAGCTCAGCAGGCCCAGGCCGTCGAGCGAGAACAAGGTCTCGATCAACAGCGAACCGGTGAAGAAGGCGCCGATGAACGCGGCCGGGAAGCCGGTGATGATCGGAATCAGCGCATTGCGAAACACATGGCGCCACAGCACCTGCCGCTCGCTCAGGCCCTTGGCCCGGGCGGTCAACACGTATTGCTTGCGGATCTCTTCCAGGAACGCGTTCTTGGTCAGCATCGCGGTGACGGCGAAGCTGCCGGCCACCATCGCGGTGACGGGCAGCGCGATGTGCCACAGGTAATCCACGACCTTGCTGCCCAGGCTCAGTTCGTCCCAGTTCGCCGACGTGAGGCCGCGCAGCGGGAACCATTGCAGCTGTCCGCCGAAGACGACCAGCAGCGCGACACCCAGCACGAAACCCGGCACCGCATACCCGAACAGCACGACCAGGGTGGTGAAGAAATCGAAGCGCGAGCCTGCCCGCACCGCCTTGGCCACACCCAGCGGCACGGCCACCAGGTAGCTGATGAAGAAGGTCCACAGGCCCAGGCTGATCGAGACCGGCAGCTTCTCCTTGATCAGCTGCCACACGTCCTTGTTCTGGAAGAAGCTGCGGCCCAGGTCGAACCGGGCGAACTGGCCCAGCATCTGCACGAAGCGTTCGTGGGCAGGCTTGTCGAAACCGTAGAGGGCCTTGATCTGCTCGATGCGCTTCGGGTCCACGCCCTGCCCGCCGCGGTAGGAGGTACCGCCGCTTTCGGCGCCGCCCCGGGCGCCGGCCTTCGCCTCGGCCAGGTACTGCTCCACCGGGCCGCCGGGCACGAACTGGATCACGCTGAAGGTGATCAGGATCACGCCGAACAGCGTGGGCACCATCAGCAGCAGGCGCTTCAAGACATAGGCCAGCATCGGTCAGTCCTTGGCGGCGGGCGTCTGGGCCCACCAGGTATCGGCCACCCAGGTCTCGGGGGAGCTGGTGTAGGGCGGCATGCCCTGCGCGGGCATGGCGATGCGGCGGGCGTTGTAGACCATGCGGTGGTTGGGCGCGAACCACTGCGGAATCAGGTAATGGCCGTGGGCCACCACCCGCTCCAGCGCGCGGCAGGCCGGCAGCAGTTCGGCCTGGGTCTTGGCACCGACCATCCGGGCGATCAGCGCATCGACCGCCGGGCTCGACACGCCCATGTAGTTGCCCGAATCCTCCGTCCTGGCGGCCTTGCTGCCAAGGATGTCGGCGTATTCCTGCCCGGGGTTGTGCGTGCCGGCGAAGTTGATCGTGGTCAGGTCGAACTCGAACTTCTGCAGGCGCTGCTGGTAGAGCGCGAAATCGACCGCACGCACGTTCAGCGTGATGCCCAGCTTCTCCAGGTTGCGCGCCCAGGCCGATTCGGTGCGGGCGCCGCCCTCGCCGGGACCGAGGTACTCCAGGACCATCGGCTCGCCGCGGGCGTTGCGCAGGCGGCCGTCCCGCACCGTCCAGCCGGCCTCCTTCAACAGGGCCTGGGCCTGGCGCAGGTTGCCCCGCAGCGTCGCGTCGCCATCGGTGCGGGGCGGTACCGTCATCGGGCCCAAAGTACCCGGCGGCAGTTCCTTCTTCCAGGGATCGAGCAGCGCCAGCTCTTCCGCGGAGGGCATGCCGGTGGCGGCGCAGTCGGTGTTGCCGAACAAACCGTTGACCCGGCCGTAGGCGCCGTAGAACATCTGCCGGCTCATCCATTCGAAATCGAAGGCCAGGCCCAGCGCCTCGCGCACCCGCGGGTCGGAGAGCTTCTCCTTGCGGGAATTGAGCACGTAGCTCTGGAAGCCCGTCGGCAGGCGGTGGCGGAACTCGCCCTTGACCAGCTCGCCGGAATCGAACTTGCGCCCGTTCAGCCGCCGCGCCCAGTCGCCGGCAGAAAAGAACCGCATCGCATCGAACTCGCCGGCCTTCAGCGCCTCGAGCCGGGCGGTGTTGTCGGCGTAGATCTTGATCGTGATCCGGTCGAAGTTGTCGGTGCCGCGCTTCGGGCCCAGGTCGCGCGCCCAGTACTGCGCGTCGCGCACATAGGTGATGTCCTTGCCGAAGCGCACCGGGCCGATCGTGTAGGGGCCGCTGCCGATCGGCGGGTCCACCACCACCTGGTCGAACGGCTTGGGCTTGCCGTTCTCCACGCCCCACTGGCGGCTGAAGATCGGCAGGCCGCCGACGGTCAGCGGCAGCTCGCGGTTGGCTTTCTTGAAGCGGAAGCGCACGGTGCGCTCTGCCACCACCTCGCAGGCGGCCACGTCGTCCAGCAGCGTCTTGTAGCCGGGCGAGGTGAACGGGCCCATCAGCGTGTCGAAGGTGTGCTTCACATCCGCCGCCAGCACCGGATCGCCATTGTGGAAGCGCGCCGCCGGCCGGATGCGGAAGGTGGCCGACAGCCCGTCGGCCGCGACCTCCACGTCTTCCGCCAGCAGGCCGTAGCCCGAGGCCGTCTCGTCGAGCGAGCCGGCGAGCAGCGAGTCGAACATCAGCTCCGACAGGTAGGCCGGCGCGCTGCCCTTGACGGTGAACGGGTTGTATTTGTCGAAGGTCGAGGTGCGCTGGTTGCTCACCAGCCGCAGCTCGCCGCCCTTGGGCGCATCGGCGTTCACATAGTCGAAATGGTCGAAGCCCGGCGGGTACTTCAGGTCGCCCCACAGCGCGTAGCCATGCGCGGCCCACGACGACCACGGCGCGCAACCCAGGAGCAGAGAGACCAGCAAAACCCGCATGCGACAATTCTGCTGGATTTTCACAGCGATTTTTCGGAGTTCGAACTATGGGTTTTCTGGCCGGCAAGAAACTGCTGATCACGGGTGTTCTGTCCAACCGCTCGATCGCCTACGGCATCGCCCGGGCCTGCCATGCGCAGGGCGCCGAGCTGGCGTTCAGCTACGTGGGCGAGCGCTTCAAGGACCGTATCACCGAATTCGCGGCCGACTTCGACTCGACCCTGATCTTCGACTGCGACGTGGGCGACGACGCCCAGATCGACAAGCTCTTCGCCGACCTGGCCCAGACCTGGCCGACCTTCGACGGCTTCGTGCACAGCATCGGCTACGCACCCCGCGAGGCGATCGCCGGCGATTTCCTGGAGGGCCTGAGCCGCGAGGGCTTCAAGATCGCCCACGACATCAGCGCCTACAGCTTCCCGGCGATGGCCAAGGCCGCCCTGCCCTATCTGAACGACAAGTCGGCGCTGCTCACGCTGACCTACCTGGGCGCGATGCGCACCGTGCCCAACTACAACACGATGGGCCTGGCCAAGGCGTCGCTGGAGGCGTCTGTGCGCTACCTGGCGGAATCGCTCGGCCCGAAGGGCATGCGGGTCAACGGCATCAGCGCCGGCCCGATCAAGACGCTGGCGGCCAGCGGCATCAAGGGCTTCGGCAAGATCCTGTCGGTGGTGGCCGAGACGGCGCCGATCCGCCGCAACGTGACGATCGACGATGTGGGCAACGTCGCCGCGTTCCTGCTGAGCGATCTGGCCGGCGGCGTGACGGCCGAGATCACCTACGTGGACGGCGGCTTCAGTCAGGCCGTCGGCGGCATCGCCGAGAACCCTGCGGCCTGAATGCGAACGAATCGTCGCCACAGCCTTTGATCCACGCCGACCTGCTGCTATATTTTGAATAGCAAAAGCCCTTCCCGCCGCCGCCTGCTGGTCGCGCTGCTCGCCGCCGCTGCCGCACCGGCGCTGCGGGCCGGCACGCCTCCGGCGCTGCTGCTCGCCAACCGCTACCGGCCCGGCGTTCCGCTGGCCGACTACTGGGTCAGCGAGAAGATGGACGGCGTGCGCGGCTACTGGGACGGCCGCCAGCTCTGGACCCGGGGCGGCGAAAAGGTGAACCCGCCGGCCTGGTTCACCAAGGGCTGGCCCTCGGTGCCGCTCGACGGCGAGCTCTGGGCCGGCCGCGGCCAGTTCCAGAAGGCCGTCTCGACCGTTCGGCAGCAGGTGCCCGACGAGCAGGCCTGGCGTGTCGTGCGCTTCATGGTGTTCGACCTGCCGGCCCAGGCTGGCACCTTCACCGCGCGGCTGGCGATCTTGAACGGACTGATGTCGACCGTCGACTCGCCCTATGCCCGGGCGGTCCCGCAAAGCCGGGTGGCGAGTCCCGAGGCGTTGATGAAACTGCTGCGCGCCACCGTGCACGGCGGCGGCGAGGGCCTGATGCTGCACCTGGGCGCGTCGCTCTACAAGGCGGAGCGCAGCGACGACCTGCTGAAGCTCAAACCCTACGAAGACGCCGACGCCCGGGTGGTGGCCTGGGTGGACGGCCAGGGCAGGTACGCCGGCCAGATGGGTGCGCTGCTGGTCGAAGGCACCGACGGCAGGCGCTTCCGCGTGGGTTCGGGCTTCACCGACGAGCAACGCCGCAAGCCGCCCGCCGTGGGCAGCTGGATCAGCTACCGGTATCGCGGACTGCACGACAGCGGCATCCCGCGCTTTGCCACCTTCCTGCGCGAGCGGCCCGATCTCTGACCGATCTTCCGGATTCGACATAAAAAAAAGGAGCGCCGCGGCGCTCCTTCTTTGCATGCGCCGCAGCGCATGGCACTCGATGCTTACTTGGGCATCAGGACGGTATCGACGACGTGGATCACGCCGTTGGACTGGATCACGTCGGCGATCGTCACCGTCGAATTGCCGCCCTTGGCATCCGTCAGCACGATGCTCTTGCCCGAGGTCTTGGCGGTCAGTGCCTCGCCCTGCACGGTGGTGAGCGATGCGCTGCCCTTGCCGTCCTTGATCTTGGCCAGCAGGGCCTTCGCGTCCAGCTTGCCGGGCACGACGTGGTAGGTCAGGATCGTCGTCAGCGTCGATTTATTCTCGGGCTTGACCAGGGTATCGACGGTGCCGGCCGGCAGCTTGTCGAAGGCGGCGTTGGTCGGTGCGAACACGGTGAACGGACCCGGGCCCTTCAGGGTGTCGACCAGGCCGGCGGCCTTGACGGCGGCGACCAGGGTCGTGTGGTCCTTCGAGTTGACCGCGTTGTCGATGATGTCCTTGGTGGGGTACATCGGCGCGCCACCCACGGTGACCTGGGCCATGGCGGACACGGCACCGAACGTCAGCGCGGCGGCGATGCCGAGCGAAGCGAAAGCACGGGAAGAGACGGTTGCGTTCATGAAAGCTCCTGGAGGGTGAGAGGACCGCACGTCGTGTGCGGCCCTGCTTTCAATACGCCGCCCGCCGCGGGCCGGATTCAGATGGTTCGCGAAAACGGTCCGTCGGCGCCCACCTGCACCAGGTTCTCTTCGGTTGCCAGCGGCTGCGGTGCGGCCGTCGTGCTGGCGACGCAGTCGGCGTAGTAGCGCACCTTGCCGGCTTCGTCCTCGAGCTCGACCAGGCCGTGGATGTCGGTCTCGAACCCCGGGCACTTGGCGTTGAACTCGCGCGCGAACTTGAGGTAATCGACGATCTTCTTGTTGAAGACCTCGCCCGGAATCAGCAGCGGAATGCCCGGCGGATACGGCGTGACCAGGCTGGTGGTGACGCGGCCTTCGAGGTGGTCGATCTCCACCCGCTCGGTCTTGCGGTGGGCGATGTGGGCATAGGCGTCGCTGGGCTTCATCGCGGGCGTCAGGTCCGAGAGGTACATCTCGGTCGTCAGGCGGGCGATGTCGTACTCGGCGTACATCTGGTGCACATGCTGGCAGAGGTCGCGCAGGCCCATGCGCTCGTAGCGCTTGTACTGCTGGCAGAACTCGGGAAGGATGCGCCACATCGGCTGGTTCTTCTCGTAGTCGTCCTTGAACTGCTGCAGCGCGGTCAGCAGCGTGTTCCAGCGGCCCTTGGTGATGCCGATGGTGAACATGATGAAGAAGCTGTAGAGCCCGGTCTTCTCCACGATCACGCCGTGCTCGGCCAGGAACTTGGTCACGATGCTGGCCGGGATGCCGGTCTCGGCGAACTTGCCGGCCATGTCCAGGCCCGGGGTGACGATGGTCGCCTTGATCGGGTCGAGCATGTTGAAGCCGTCGGCCAGCGTGCCGAAGCCGTGCCACTTGGCGTCGCGGTCCTCGCCCTTGATGATCCAGTCGTCGGCGAAGCCGATGCCCTCTTCGGCCAGCTTCTCCGGGCCCCAGACCTTGAACCACCAGTCGTTGTCGCCGAACTCGGCCTCGACCTGGCGCATCGCCCGGCGGAAATCCAGCGCTTCCAGGATGCTTTCTTCCACCAGCGCGGTGCCGCCAGGCGGCTCCATCATCGCGGCGGCCACGTCGCAGCTGGCGATGATCGCGTACTGCGGGCTGGTGCTGGTGTGCATCAGGTAGGCCTCGTTGAAGAGGTGGCGGTCGAGCTTGCGGTTGGTGCTGTCCTGCACCAGCACATGGCTCGCCTGGCTGATGCCGGCCAGCAGCTTGTGGGTCGACTGGGTCGAGAACACCAGCGACTCGGTCGGCCGTGCGCGCTTCTTGCCCATCGCGTGGTACGGGCCGTAGAACGGGTGGAAGGCCGCGTGCGGCAGCCAGGCCTCGTCGAAGTGCAGCGTGTCGACGTAGCCGTCGAGCGCCTTCTTGATCGTCTCGGTGTTGTAGACCACGCCGTCGTAGGTCGATTGCGTGAGCGTCAGGATGCGCGGCTTGACCGTGTCGGCGTCGATGTGCTTTAACAGCGGGTTGGCGCGGATCTTGGCCTTGATCGTCTCGATGTCGAATTCCGAGCGCGGGATCGGGCCGATGATGCCGAAGTGGTTGCGCGTCGGCTTCAGGAACACGGGGATCGCCCCGGTCATGATGATCGCGTGCAGGTTCGACTTGTGGCAGTTGCGGTCGACCACCACCACGTCGCCCGGCGCCACCGTGTGGTGCCAGACCATCTTGTTGCTGGTGCTGGTGCCGTTGGTGACGAAGAAGCAGTGGTCGGCGTTGAAGATGCGGGCGGCGTTGCGCTCGCTCTCGGCCACCGGGCCGGTGTGGTCGAGCAGCTGGCCCAGTTCCTCGACCGCGTTGCAGACGTCGGCGCGCAGCATGTTCTCGCCGAAGAACTGGTGGAACATCTGGCCCACCGGGCTCTTCAGGAACGCCACGCCGCCCGAGTGGCCCGGGCAGTGCCACGAGTAGGACCCGTCTTCCGCATAGTCGAGCAGGGCCTTGAAGAATGGCGGCTGCACGCCTTCCAGGTAGCTCTTGGCCTCGCGGATGATGTGGCGCGCCACGAACTCCGGCGTGTCCTCGAACATGTGGATGAAGCCGTGCAGCTCGCGCAGGATGTCGTTCGGCATGTGCCGCGCGGTCTTAGTCTCGCCGTAGATGTAGATCGGCACTTCGAGGTTCTTGCGGCGCACCTCGGCGATGAAGGTGCGCAGGTTCAGCACCGCCGGGTCCAGGTCGGGGCCGGGGCTGAACTCTTCGTCGTCGATCGACAGGATGAAGGCGCTGGCCCGGCTCTGCTGCTGGGCGAACTGGCTCAGGTCGCCGTAGCTGGTGGCGCCCAGCACCTCGAAGCCCTCGCTCTCGATGGCCTGCGCCAGCGCGCGGATGCCCAGGCCCGATGTGTTCTCCGAGCGGAAGTCCTCGTCGATGATCACGATGGGGAAGCGAAATTTCATGCGGGGACTCCGGTCTGGGAGATGGGACGGATGCGGTAAACGCGAAAGAGCCGCGAAGTGTAAGGACTTGGGATGGCGCGTTTGTGTCGATGGTCCAGAATGACAGCAAGTTACAGGGTGACTCCCCGCCGGCACGGCCCGTTTCAAGGAGATTCGATTTGGCACTTTCCACCTACTGGTGGCTTCTGGCCGGCGCGGCCATCGCGGCCGAGCTGCTCAGCGGCACGGTCTACCTGCTGCTGATCGGCGGTGGTTTCGCCGCAGCGGCCGTGGCGGCGCACATGGGCACTTCGCTGCCGCTGCAGATCGTGGTGGCCGCGGTGATCGGCGCGGGCGCGGTGCTGGTCTGGCGCTTCCTGAGGCGCCGGGCGCCGGCGGGCCCCGCGGCCAGCGCCAACCCCGACGTGAACCTCGATATCGGCGAAACCGTGCAGGTCGCCCAGTGGGAGCCCGACGGCACCGCCCATGTGCACTACCGCGGCGCCCGCTGGACAGTGGTGCCCCGCCCCGGCGCCCTGCCCGGCAGCACCGGCGCCCACAAGGTGGTCGAGGTGGTCGGCACCCGCCTCGTCGTCGACAAGATCTGAAACCGCGCGCCCCGGGCGGCGCGCACATGCAAAGGAAAATCGATGGAAATATCCCTGGT
This sequence comes from Sphingomonas sp. NCPPB 2930, assembly GCA_042867185.1. GTDB lineage: Bacteria > Pseudomonadota > Gammaproteobacteria > Burkholderiales > Burkholderiaceae_C > Xylophilus. The sequence goes on from JBHZQV010000006.1 coordinate 194,227, forward strand.
CCTGCTGGTCATCGCCATCATCTTCGTCACCCAGTCGGTGAAGTTCGTGCCGCAGCAGAACGCGTGGGTGCGGGAGCGCCTGGGCAAGTACCACGGCACCATGACGCCGGGCGCCAACTTCTTGATCCCGTTCATCGACAAGGTGGCCTACAAGCACAGCCTGAAGGAAATCCCGCTCGACGTGCCCAGCCAGGTCTGCATCACCCGCGACAACACGCAGTTGCAGGTCGACGGCATCCTGTACTTCCAGGTGACCGATCCGATGCGGGCGAGCTACGGATCGTCCAACTACATCATGGCGGTGACCCAGCTGGCACAGACCTCGCTGCGCAGCGTGATCGGCAAGCTGGAGCTCGACAAGACCTTCGAGGAACGCGACATGATCAACGCCCAGATCGTCGCCGCCATCGACGAGGCCGCGCTCAACTGGGGCGTGAAGGTACTGCGCTACGAAATCAAGGACTTGACCCCGCCCAAGGAAATCCTGTTGGCGATGCAGGCCCAGATCACCGCCGAGCGGGGCAAGCGCGCGCTGATCGCCGCATCCGAAGGCCGCCGCCAGGAGCAGATCAACATCGCCACCGGCGAGCGCGAGGCGTCGATCGCCCGGTCGGAGGGCGAACAGCAGGCCGCCATCAACAACGCCAAGGGCGAGGCCGCCGCGATCACCGCGCTGGCCGAGGCCACGGCCGGCGCGATCGAGCGTGTGGCCGCCGCCATCCGGCAGCCCGGCGGCGAACAGGCGGTGCAATTGAAGGTCGCGGAACGCGCAGTGGATGCCTACAGCAAGGTGGCGGCCGACGCGAAGACCACGCTGATCGTGCCGAGCAACATGACCGAGGTCTCGGCCCTGATCGCCTCGGCGATGAAGATGGTCGGCACCGTCCCGCCGCGCCAGCCCTGACTTTTGCCGCGGCCCGGTGCCCAACCGGCCCGGCCGACCGATTCCCGTGGCTATAATCGAAGGCTCTGGAACGGTGGATGAGTGGTTTAAGTCGCACGCCTGGAAAGCGTGTGAGGGTTAATAGCCCTCCGCGGGTTCGAATCCCGCCTGTTCCGCCAGATCAGCCAGCCATGGCAACCAAGAACGCACCTTCGGGTGCGTTTTTCATTGGGCGCCACTTCCGCTCAGCAACGACAGTCGCCGTGGTCCGTTTGCCGCAAGGCCCGCACCGGCTGACTGTCGAGGCCTTGCGTCAGACCCGATGGCGGATCCGCCGCCGCGCGAGCAGAAGAAGTGCGGCTGATCCGGCCAGCAGCATCCACGGAGCGTCCAGTGGCACGCTTTGCACGGCAGCAGGCACGGCCGCGGCCGTGACACCTGGGCCGCCGGGATCCGAGACGCGGCCCACCGCCGGGTCGCTGTCACCATCGCCGTTGTCTGTCAGGCTGAAGCTCACCGTGTTGCCCGAGACGGTGGCACCTCCCAGAACGAACCAGTGGGGTTGCGCATCCGCCGCGGTGGGCCCGAACTTCCAGTACTGGGTACCCGCCGGGAAGGCTTGCGGATAGACGAGCGTGACCTGCAGCGGAGACCCGCCGCCGCAGTTCTCCGCGACGAATCGGAAGCCGCCCTGTGGAAAGGTCACGCGTACCGGCGCAGCGTTCAAGGCCTCGAACGCGGTACTGCCGAGATCGAAACTGCAGCTGCCGTTGCCCGCCTGCGTCAGCGTCGCGCGGGCGATGCCGGAATTCCCCGGAATCGGGCCGCTCACGGTCGCGGCCAAGACCCTCAGGACGAGCGTCGACTCTTTCTGGATGTTGTAGTCCGAGAGTGTGCGGCCGTCTTCCAGGTTCGTATTGCCGAAGCGCAGCAGCTGCTGCTCGGGCGCGAATCCCTCCACGTCCTGGATCTTCGCCTTGATGTTTTCGATACTGTCGCTCGGCTCGGCGTCCAGCGTCACGGTTCTGGTGTCCGGCAGCCTGACAAAAATCTGCATTCCCCAAGCGGACGACAGGCCCCCCAAGGCAAGGAAACCGAAAAGCCACAGAGATCGAAAGCGGGTCAAAGTCGTCATAAAGGCGAGCGGACGGGGGGACTGAAGTCCTGCGAAGCGCAGTGCAGGAAGATTTTCTCACGGTGTTAAGACGGTTGTAAGTTTCCAGGCTCGGCCCCTCGGGTCACCCAGGCAGCCATGGGCCGTAAGCCTTTGATGCGCAATGCGCAAGGGCTAACGTCTTCCAGACAAATGCCACATGGTGAGAACTACCCGGAGAAATAGGTAACAGCGCCGCGGTCAGCCGGCCTTCCAGTGAAAATAGTTTCCAACAGATCGAACAAAGGGCGGAGGGCATGAAACGGATTCCTGTGTTGCTGGGACGTGACAAGGTTCAATGGGCGGTAGAGGGGATGGATCTTGTCGTCATAGCGGAGACCCGGCTGGTGCTGCGGGTGCGAGACACGATGCGGCAGGAGCTGGAGGAAAGCGCGCAAGGCATTCGCTACCTGCCCTGCTTCTATATGGAAGCCGACAGCCTTCCCACTTTGGGGGTGGGCACGCACCTGTACGGAGGGGGTTGGCAGGTCCATACGGGTTCACGGCTCAACGTGGAGATGCTGCTGTCCTTGGTGAACGAGGCCCTTTTCATGCCCTGGACGCAAGTGGCTCCGACTGCGAACCAAGGGCTGCTCGACATCGTGGAGAGCAGGCCCGGCCACGACAGCCGCATGGCCTGCAAGATGGCCTGCTGACATATGCGCTTCTCCGCATACTCCACCCCTGCCGCCCGACCCAGCGGTGCCTGATCCACCAGAACCGGGTGCCCTGGGTCTTGTGAAAGCGACCGCCTACTCGGGCATGGGGCGCCAGCTCACAGGAGTGAGCCGCAACAAGACCCACGATTCCGGCCTTCGGCACTACAGACAAATGAACAGCATGGACGCTCGCCACCCAAACGATGCATGGGTTTCCCGCCAGGAATTTCTGGAGTGGAAGGCGCTGATCGATCGCAACAACCAGCTGCAGAACCGGGCGTGGGAGCAGTCGACGGCGTTGGCCCAGCGCCTGGCTACGCAGCTGCAGGCCACAGAGTACGCGGTGCATGCGATGCTGCAGGTGGCGCCCGATCTGGAGCGGGTGGCCGACAGTTACCTCACCTCGATGGACAAGGTGGCCGACATCCTGCCCGAGCAGGCCGCGGAGCGCTACCGCGACGCCTTCCAGGCGATGCATGCCATGATGCTGGCCGAAATCAACCGCCGCACGGTACGCTGCCGGGACTAGTTCCGATGTTGCGGGTGGCGACCGTATGAGCGCCCGGCACCCGACGACCGCCCATGAAAAAGGCCGTTTTCACTGAGGTGAAAACGGCCTTTTGAATGATGGTCGGGGCGGTGGGATTCGAACTCACGACCCTCTGCTCCCAAAGCAGATGCGCTACCAGGCTGCGCTACGCCCCGACAGCTCGTATTCTAGCGCGAAAATTGCAGACTTTCAGCACCCTTCCGGAGAATTTTGATTGGCGCCGCTTCGCATCCTTGTCGGCTCGGTTTCGGGCACCGCCCTCCACGTGGCGCAAACCCTTTCGCTCGACTGCGACGATCTGGCGGCGCCGGTCGATGTCGTGTCGATGGACACGGTCGGCATAGAGGTCTTCGACGCTCCGTCCCCGCTCACCCTGCTCTGCATCTCCACCTACGGCGGTGGCGACGTTCCCGACAGCGCAGCCGCGTTGTACGACGCGCTGGACACACAGCCGCGCTACCTGGGCCACCTGCGCTACGGCCTGATCGCGCTGGGCGACAGCAGCTACGGCGATACCTTCGTCGGCGGCGGCAAAAGCTTCGATGCGCGGCTGCAGGATCTCGGCGCGCAACGGGTGGGCGACATCCTGGTGCTCGACGCCCAGGACGAGACCGAACCCGCGCAGGTGGCGGCCGCCTGGTGCCGGCAATGGCTGGGCCAGGCCCCGCGCTAGGTTTGGCGCACGGCCCTGACGGCGACCGTCGCCTCAGAGCAACCCTCGCGCCTCGCGTGCCGCCTCGATCAGCAGCGGCAGCACTTCGCGCCGCATGCCCTCTTCGTCGATCCGCTGCGGCGACACGACCACGTTCAGCGCCGCCACCGTATGCCCCTGCATGTTGCGCAGCGGCACGGCCAGCGCCTGCACGCCCAGCTCGTGCTCTTCCACCGAAAGGCAAAAATCGTCGGCCCGCGCCCGGGCGACCTTGCGGCGGAAATCCACCATCCGCGTGCAGGTCAACGGGGTGAGCCGCGGCAGCGTGCGGCCCTTGCACCAGGCGACCAACGCCGCGGGGGCGAGCGACGCCAGCAGCATCCGCCCGGTGGAGGTGGCATGGGCCGGCAGCCGTGCGCCCAGGTGCAGCCCGTAGGCCAGCATCCGCGCCGGCGCGCCGTGCACCCCGCTCTGCGCCACGATCACCACCTCGTCGCCGTCCAGCACCACCACCGAGAAGGACTGCTGCGTTTGCGCCGCCAGGCGGTTGAGCATCGGCTGCACCGCACGCGGCAGCCGGGCCGATGCCAGGTAGCTGCCGGACAAACGCAGCACTTTCGGCGACAACCAGAAATAGCTGCCGTCGGTCTCCAGATAGCCCAGGTGGGCGAGGGTCAGCAGGTGCCGCCGGGCGGCCGCGCGGGTGACGCCGGCCCGCTGCGACGCCAGGGTGGCATTGAGCCGCTGCCGCTCGGTGTCGAAGCTCTCCAGCACCGCCATGCCCTTGGCCATGCCCTCGATGAAATCGGCCCGTTCGATCGCCATGGTTCGACCCTCCGCATGATGCTGCGCGATGATCGCGCAATCAAGTCGATGATCGCACAACCCGCGTCTCCAGCCCTGGTGCATAGGTGGCATGCCACCCTAACCTCACCGCTATCGCACCAGCACCACCACGGAGACATTCCATGCGCACCCAGGTTGCCATCGTCGGCGCGGGCCCGGCCGGCCTGCTGCTCGGCCAACTGCTGTTCAAGGCCGGCATCGACAACATCGTCGTCGAGCGCCAGAGCGGCGACTACGTGCTGGGCCGCATCCGCGCCGGCGTCCTGGAGCAGACCACGCTCGACCTGCTGGACCAGGCCGGCGTCAGCGCCCGCGCCCATGCCGAGGGCCTGCCGCACAACGGCATCGAGCTGTTGTTCCAGGGCGCCCGCCACCGGATCGACCTGCATGCGCTCACCGGCGGCAAGCGGGTGACGGTCTACGGCCAGACCGAGGTCACCCGCGACCTGATGGAAGCCCGCGCCGCCGCGGGCCTCGTCACCGTCTACGAGGCGAAGAACGTCGGCCTGCACGACTTCGACGGCGCCGCGCCGCGGGTGCGCTACGAGAAGGACGGCGCCACCCACGAGATCGCATGCAACTTCATCGCCGGCTGCGACGGCTACCACGGCGTCAGCCGCCAGAGCGTGCCGGCCGAGGCGCTGCGCACCTACGAGCGGGTCTACCCCTTCGGCTGGTTGGGCGTGCTGGCCGACGTGCCGCCGGTCTCGCACGAGCTGATCTACGCCAACACCGAGCGCGGCTTCGCGCTGTGCAGCATGCGCAGCGAGACCCGCAGCCGCTACTACCTGCAGGTGCCGTCGGACGACAAGGTAGAGAACTGGACCGACGCCCTCTTCTGGGACGAGCTGCGGCGCCGCCTGGACCCGGCCGCCCGCGAACGGCTGGCGACCGGCCCATCGCTGGAGATGAGCATCGCGCCGCTGCGCAGCTTCGTGGCCGAGCCGATGCGCTTCGGCCGGCTGTTTTTGGCCGGCGACGCGGCGCACATCGTGCCGCCCACCGGCGCCAAGGGCCTGAACCTGGCGGCCTCCGACGTGGCCTTCCTGTTCCAGGCGTTCTCCGAATACTTCGGCGAGAAGAGTGCCGCCGGCATCGACGGGTACTCGGCCCGCTGCCTGCGCCGCGTCTGGAAGGCCGAGCGGTTCTCGTGGTGGTTCACCTCGCTGATGCACCGGTTCCCGGAGACGGGCGCGTTCGGCCAGAAGATCCAGGAGGCCGAACTGGACTACCTGGTGCACTCCCATGCCGCATCGACCGCGCTGGCCGAGAACTACGTGGGGTTGCCGATGCAGGATGCGATGCCGGTCCCGGTGGCGCAGCGCCCGGTGTAGGGCGCTGGCCCGACCTGCGGCCTGCGCGACCAGGCGCCGGTCGCAGTCCCTAGAAACGGCAGAACTGTATTGCGCCCTCGGCGCTCACGCCGCGGGCGTGAACCGGGACAGCACCTCTTCGACCGCCTCTACACCGGCCGGGCGCGAGACGCGCCCCAGTTCCACACCGTCCTGCAGCGCGACCAGCGTGGGCCACAGCTTGACCTTGAAGGCGCGCCCCAGCGCGCGGCCCGGCCCGTCTTCGACCTTGATGTGGCGCACTTCCGGACGGGCCGCCATCGCCTGCCCGACCGCCGGCTCCGCCCGCTGGCAGAAGCCGCACCAGTTGGTGCCGAAATCCAGCAGCACCGCCCCGGCCATCGCATCGACCTCGGCGCGGGTGGGAGCGGCTTCACTGTAGGGAACGACCGATGCGGCCATGGCGGACCTTTCGATGCCGGAAAAGGGAACCGGCACGTGCTACACATTCGATAGCTAGAGGCCGACGAACGGCGCCGGCCGCAGCCACTTTTCTTTCACATCTAGCGGTTCTTGCCCCGGCCGCCGTTGCCGGATGCATTCCACGGCGCCCGGCCGGCGGTGCCCGCGCCGTTGTCGCGGGGCGGCAACCCGGTGTGCTGGGTGAGCATGCGCCCCTTCACCGGCTGTACCGCCGGCCGGGCCGCCGCCACCGCGGTGGCGTTGCCCTTGCCGGCGACGCCCGGGGTGCGCACCGGCAGCGGCGTCGAGTTCTTGCGGCGCGCGCTCTGGTAGCTGCCGTCGGTCAGCGGCTGGAAGGTGGGGATCAGGTGGTGCTTGCCGTTGCCGATCAGGTCGGCGCGGCCCATCGCCTTCAGCGCGTCGCGCAGCAATGGCCAGTTGTTCGGGTCGTGGTAGCGCAGGAAAGCCTTGTGCAGCCGGCGGCGCTTCTCGCCGCGGACGATGTCGACCGCCTCGTCGTCGTCGCGCACGTCGCGGCGCACCTTCTTGAGCGTGTTGCGGCCCGAGTGGTACATCGCGGTGGCGGTGGCCATCGGGCTCGGGTAGAAGGTCTGCACCTGGTCGGCGCGGAAACCGTTCTTCTTGAGCCAGATCGCCAGGTTCATCATGTCCGAGTCGCTGGTGCCCGGATGCGCGGCGATGAAGTACGGGATCAGGTACTGCTTCTTGCCCGCCTCGGCCGAGAACTTCTCGAACATCTGCCGGAACTTCTCGTAGCTGCCGATGCCCGGCTTCATCATCTTGGTGAGCGGGCCCTGCTCGGTGTGCTCGGGCGCGATCTTCAGGTAGCCGCCCACGTGGTGCTGCACCAGCTCCTTCACGTACTCGGGGCTCTGCACCGCCAGGTCGTAGCGCAGGCCGGAGCCGATCAGGATCTTCTTGATGCCCTTGAGCGCCCGGGCCCGGCGGTAGATCTTGATCAGCGGATCGTGGTTGGTGCCCAGGTTGGAGCAGATGCCCGGATACACGCAGCTCGGCTTGCGGCAGGCGGCCTCGATCTCGGGGCTCTTGCAGCCCAGGCGGTACATGTTGGCGGTAGGGCCGCCCAGGTCGGAGATGGTGCCGGTGAAGCCGGTGACGCTGTCGCGGATCGCCTCGACCTCCTTGATGATCGATTCTTCCGACCGGCTCTGGATGATGCGGCCCTCGTGCTCGGTGATCGAGCAGAAGGTGCAGCCGCCGAAGCAGCCGCGCATGATGTTCACGCTGAAGCGGATCATCTCCCACGCCGGGATCTTGGTGGCGCCGTCGTGGCCGCCGTTCTCGTCGGCGTAGCGCGGATGCGGGCTGCGGGCGTACGGCAGATCGAACACGTGGTCCATCTCGGCCGTGGTCAGCGGGATCGGCGGGGGGTTGATCCACACGTCACGTGCGGTGGCGCCCTCCCCGTGGGCCTGCACCAGGGCGCGGGCGTTGCCGGGGTTGGTCTCCAGGTGCAGAACCCGGTTGGCGTGGGCGTACAGCACCGGGTCGGCGCGTACCTGCTCGTAGCTGGGCAGGCGGATCACGCTGCGGTCGCGCGGCGGCACCTTGAGCTTGACCGAAGGATTGGCGACGAAGGCGATCGGCTTGACCGCCGGGTCGGAAACAGCGGTGCGGGCGCGGATCGCGGCCAGGGCCTGGGCGCCGGCGGCCTCCGCGTCGGCCGCCACGGCCTGGGCTTCGTCTTCCTTGGCGCAGGTGGCGCCGTTGGCCTTGGCCTGGTCGGACACCATCAGGTAGGGGTTGACGTGCGCCTCGACCCGGCCCGGCGCGTCGACGCTGGTCGAGTCGATCTCGAACCACGCGTCCTCCGGCACCGCGCGGCGCACGAAGGCGGTGCCGCGCACGTCGGTGATCTGCTGCACCGGCTCGCGCGCGGCCAGTCGGTGGCTCACCTCGACCAGCGCGCGCTCGGCGTTGCCGTAGAGCAGCAGGTCGCACTTGGCATCGACCACCACGCTGCGGCGCACCTTGTCGGACCAGTAGTCGTAATGGGCGATGCGGCGCAGGCTGCCTTCGATGCCGCCCAGGATGATCGGCACGTCGTTCCAGGCTTCGCGGCAGCGCTGCGAATAGACGATGGCCGCCCGGTCGGGGCGCTTGCCGCCGATGTCGCCGGGGGTGTAGGCGTCGTCGCTGCGGATCTTCCGGTCGGCGGTGTACCGGTTGATCATCGAATCCATGTTGCCCGAGGTCACCCCGAAGTACAGGTTGGGCTTGCCCAGCGCCTTGAACGCATCGGCGCTGTGCCAGTCGGGCTGGGCGATGATGCCGACGCGAAAGCCCTGCGCCTCGAGCATGCGGCCGATCACCGCCATGCCGAAGCTCGGATGGTCGACATAGGCGTCGCCGGTCACCATCACCACGTCGCAGCTGTCCCAGCCGAGCGCGTCCATTTCGGCACGGCTGGTCGGCAGGAACTTGGCGGTGCCGAAACGTGCCGCCCAGTACTTGCGGTAGCTGGTGAGCGGCTTTGCGGCGCGCGCGAAAAAGGAAACGTCGACGGGGGCGTTCATCGCGGGGCTTTCTGGGGGGAACCCGGCATTTTAGGCGGCTTGCGGGTTTCGCCCTAGCAGAAGGGGTACTGCGCCTTGCGCGCCAGGCGGCCCGATGGCATGCAAGCCACGCCCGAACGTGAAAAAGCCCCGGCGATGCACGCGCGGTGCATCCACCGGGGCCGGAGCTGACGCGCGCAAACGCTGCGCGCCGAGCCCGCGGTGCCCTATCAGCGCACCAGGGTGACCTGGCCGCGGATCTCGCCGGCGGCGTAGTTGGAGGTGTGGACGTTGACGTACCAGCGGCCCGCCATCAGATCCTCGCCCTGTGCCGGGGTGATGACGGCTTCGCCCTCTTCGGTGCCCGACAGCGGGCCCTTGAACGGAACGACCACGCCGGCATTGGTGCCGACAGCGGCCGGGCCGTGGAAGTGCGCGGCGGTGGCGGGCGCGCTCAGGCCGGAATAGACGACCTTCCAGCGCAGGCCGTTGGTCTGCTTGTTGTACCAAACCTGCGCCGTGCCCTGGCCCAGCGTCTGGACCGGCGGCACTTCCTGGTCGCCGGAGAGGCGCGCGGTGAACGTCGCCGTGTTGGAGGTCACGGTGGCGCAGCCGGCGGCCAGGGCCAGAACGGCGGCGGAGGCCAGCAGGGTGCAGGAGAGGCGGCGGGAAATCGTCATGGATCAGCTCCGGTGGTGGTTCAGGTAAGGCATTCGGGGTCGGTTGCCGACGGGCTTGGGCCAGTCCGCAGCCTGCCCCGCTGGCCGGGTACCGCCGCATCTTCCGGCGGCTCGGCGCTCCGAATGCAAGCAAACGCTACCGCCGCCGCGGTCCCGGCCTCGGCTGGCATAGGCTGCGGCGCATGACACACGACACCACGCCCTCCGACGTCCTCGATTTCTGGCGCGCCGCCGGCCCCGAGAAATGGTTCGCCAAGGACGCGGCCTTCGACGCCGCGTTCACCTCCCGATTTCTCGCTGCGCACGAGGCCGCCGCGGCCGGCGCGCTCGACCATTGGGCCCAGGACGCCTCCGGCGCCCTGGCCCTGGTGCTGCTGCTCGACCAGTTTCCGCGCAACGCCTTTCGCGATACGCCCCGGGCCTTCGCGACCGATGCCCAGGCCCTGCGCGCCGCCCGCGCGGCGATCGACCGGGGTTTCGACCAGGCGAGCCCGGTCGAACTGCGCGCGTTCTTCTACATGCCGCTGATGCACTCCGAATCGCTGGCCGTCCAGGACGACTGCGTCGCGCTCAGCCGGCCGCTGCCGGGCACGACGCTGCGGTTCGCCGAACTGCACCGCGACATCGTGCGGCGGTTCGGGCGGTTCCCGCACCGCAACGCGGTACTGGGCCGCAGCACCACGCCCGAGGAGCGGACGTTCCTGGACGAGGGCGGCTTCGCCGGCTAGGAGTCTGGGCGGCAGAAGGCCAGTGGCTGACTGTTCCTGAAGGTTGAGGTAAGTTTGCGGCCATGGCCGCAAGCTACCTCCCCTACGAGCCGCAACAGATGATGTTGCTCCCCGAGACGTTGCAGGAATGGCTGCCCGAAGGGCACCTTGCACACTTCATCAGCGATGCGGTTGACGGGCTGGACCTGGGCGCCTTCCATGCGCGCTACGACAAGGACGGCCCGCGCAACCAGCCATTCCACCCGGTCATGATGGTCAAGGTGCTGGTCTACGGGTACGCCACGGGCGTGTTCAGTTCTCGCAAGATCGCTCGCAAGCTGCACGAGGACGTGGCCTTCCGGGTGCTGGCGGCGCGCAACTTCCCCGCCCACCGCACGATCCGCGACTTCCGCGCCTTGCACCTGAAGGAGCTGTCGGACTTGTTCGTGCAGGTCGTGCGTCTGGCGCGCGAGTTGGGACTGGTCAAGCTCGGCACGATTGCGGTAGACGGCACCAAGGTCAAGGCCAACGCGAGCCGCCACAAGGCGATGAGCTATGCACACATGCTCAAGGCCGAAGCCGAGTTGAAGGCACAGATCGCGGCCTTGCTGAACAAGGCGCATGCGGCTGATGAGGCCGAGAAGAACGAGCCCGAACTGGACATCCCAGCCGAGATCGCGCGGCGCCAGGACCGGTTGGACGCCATCGCAGCGGCGCGCGCAAGACTGGAAGCACGCCAACGCGAAGCCGACGCCGAACGCGGGCGCAGCGACGACGATGATCACAGGCCCCGCGGGCCCGATGGCAAGCCCAAGGGCGGGCGCTATAGCCGGGCCTTCGGCGTGCCCAAGGACAAGGCACAAGACAACTTCACGGACCCTGAGAGTCGCATCATGCAGCGCGCGGGCGGTGGTTTCGACCCGGCTTACAACGCCCAGACGGCGGTCGATGACACCGCCCACATCATCGTGGCGGCCGAGTTGATCAACAACGCCTCGGACGCGCGCGAACTGCCCGCCATGGTGGAAGCAGTCAAGGACGCGCTGGGGGCGTATCCCGCGCAGACACTGGCTGATGCGGGCTATCGCAGCGAGGCGGTGTTCCAGGCGCTGGCCGGGCGCACCGATCTTGTGGTGGCCATCGGCCGAGAAGGCAAGGGACATCGAGCGATCAACGAGGCGTCGCTGCCGCTGACAGCGGCGATGGCGCAGAAGATGAAGGCCCCCGAGACGCGTGAGGCCTATCGCAAGCGCAAGTGGCTGGCCGAGCCACCGAACGGCTGGATCAAGAACGTGCTGGGGTTCAGGCAGTTCAGTCTGCGCGGGCTGCAGCAGGTGCAAGCCGAATGGAAGCTCGTGTGCTTGGCGCTGAATCTGCGACGAATGGCCACGATGCGGGCCAACTGAAGGCTGGCGAACCAGCCGCGAGCGCCTCCTGGAGTCTCGAGATGCGGCCACAACAGCCTGCACAGCACCTCAGAACCGTCGCGTACGCCGCATGCGGCCTTTGCCAAACTGAATTGACATCAGGCTTCCTACAAGCTTCTGCCGCCCAGACTCCTAGC
>JBHZQV010000007.1:0-189719 GCA_042867185.1 Sphingomonas sp. NCPPB 2930
CTGGCCGAAGCCCTCGACACCTACATCCCGACGCCGGAGCGCGCGGTCGACGGTGCGTTCCTGATGCCCGTGGAAGACGTGTTCTCCATCTCCGGCCGCGGCACCGTCGTGACCGGTGCTGTCGAGCGCGGCATCATCAAGGTGGGCGAAGAAATCGAGATCGTCGGTATCCGCGACACGCAGAAGACCACCTGCACCGGCGTGGAAATGTTCCGCAAGCTGCTCGACCAGGGCCAGGCAGGCGACAACGTCGGCGTGCTGCTGCGCGGCACCAAGCGTGAAGAGGTCGAGCGCGGCCAGGTGCTGTGCAAGCCGGGCTCCATCAAGCCGCACACGCACTTCACCGCCGAGGTGTACGTTCTGAGCAAGGACGAAGGCGGCCGCCACACGCCGTTCTTCAACAACTACCGTCCACAGTTCTACTTCCGCACGACCGACGTGACCGGTGCCATCGAGCTGCCCGAAGGCAAGGAAATGATCATGCCCGGCGACAACGTGTCGATCACGGTCAAGCTGATCAACCCCATCGCCATGGAAGAAGGCCTGCGCTTCGCCATCCGCGAAGGTGGCCGGACCGTCGGCTCCGGTGTGGTCGCGAAGATCATCGCGTAATTTCTAACAAGAAGAGGGAATTACCATGTCCAAGCAAAAGATCCGCATCCGCCTGAAGGCCTTCGACTACAAGCTGATCGACCAGTCGGCAGCCGAGATCGTCGACACCGCGAAGCGCACCGGCGCGATCGTCAAGGGCCCCGTGCCCCTGCCGACGCGCATGAAGCGTTTCGACATCCTGCGTTCGCCGCACGTCAACAAGACCTCGCGCGACCAGTTCGAAATCCGTACGCACCAGCGTCTGATGGACATCGTCGATCCGACCGACAAGACGGTGGACGCGCTGATGAAGCTCGACCTGCCGGCCGGCGTCGACGTGGAAATCAAGCTGCAGTAAACGGGCGGCCGTTCGCGGCATCCTGAGAAGAGCCGGGCCTTATGCCCGGCTTTTTTTTGGGGGGTCGTTGCCGCCGCGCCGCAGTCGCATGGTTGCAGGTTTCTGCAGGGCGGGCTAGAATGCGCGGCTCTGCCCGGATTGCGTTTTGGCGCATCCGGGCGGAATTTTTATCAATCTTCTCCAGCGCATGCGTCTTCTCGCAGAAGGCAGCGGTGCAAACGCCTTGGCCAATTGCAGTCGGGGCGGCTGGAGTTTTGGAGAAACATATGAGTCAAAGCAACTCCCTCGGGTTGCTGGGCCGCAAGGTTGGCATGATGCGCCTCTTCACGGACGATGGGGACGCAGTGCCTGTCACCGTGGTGGATGTATCCAACAACCGCGTGACCCAGGTCAAGACCCCTGAGGCTGATGGCTACGTGGGCCTGCAGGTGACGTTCGGTGCCCGCAAGGCATCGCGTGTCACGAAGCCCGCAGCCGGCCACCTGGCCAAGGCCGGCGTCGAAGCCGGCGAAATCATCCGCGAATTCCGCATCGAAGCCGATGTCGCCGGGCAGTATGCTGCCGGTGCCGTCGTGAAGGCCGAGTCGCTGTTCACCGTGGGCCAGAAAGTGGACGTGCAGGGCACCTCCATCGGTAAGGGCTTCACCGGCACGATCAAGCGTCACAACTTCAAGTCGCAGCGCGCATCGCACGGTAACAGCCGTTCGCACAACGTTCCCGGTTCCATCTCGATGGCCCAGGATCCAGGTCGCGTGTTCCCCGGCAAGAAGATGTCGGGCCACCGTGGCGACGCTACCGTCACCACCCAGAACCTCGACGTGATCCGCGTGGACGAAGCCCGTCAGCTGCTGCTGATCAAGGGTGCCATTCCCGGCGCCAAGGGCGGTTTCGTGACCGTGCGCCCGGCCGTGAAGGCCAAGCCAGCTGCTGACAAGGGAGCGAAGTAATGCAACTCGAACTCCTGAACGAACAGGGCCAGGCTGCTTCCAAGTTCGACGTGCCTGAGACCGTTTTCGGTCGCGACTACAACGAAGATCTGATCCATCAGATCGTGGTCGCCTACCAGGCCAATGCCCGCCAAGGCACGCGCGCCCAGAAGGATCGCGAGCAGGTCAAGCATTCGACCAAGAAGCCGTTCAAGCAAAAGGGAACGGGCCGCGCCCGTGCCGGTATGACGTCCTCGCCTCTGTGGCGCGGAGGCGGTCGCACCTTCCCGAACATGCCCGACGAAAACTTCACGCAGAAGATCAACAAGAAGATGTACCGCGCCGGCATGGCGTCCATCCTCTCGCAGCTCGCCCGTGAAGGCCGTCTGGTGGTGATCGATTCCCTGACCGTGGAATCGCCCAAGACCAAGGTCCTGGCCGACAAATTCAAGGCCCTGAACCTGCAGTCCGTGCTGGTCATCGCCGAAGAAGTCGACGAGAACCTGTACCTCGCATCGCGCAACCTGGTCAACGTGCTGGTCGTCGAGCCCCGCTACGCCGATCCGGTCTCGCTGGTGCACTACAAGAAAGTGCTCGTGACCAAGGGCGCGATCGACAAGCTCAAGGAGATGTTCGCATGAGCGCCGCTACCGTGAAGTTTGAAGAAGGTCGCTTGATGGCCGTACTGGTCGCCCCTATCGTGTCCGAAAAGGCCACGATGGTGAGCGAGAAGTCGAACGCCGTCACCTTCAAGGTGCTGCAAGACGCCACCAAGCCCGAGATCAAGGCCGCCGTCGAACTGATGTTCAAGGTGCAGGTCAAGGGTGTGTCCGTCGTCAACACCAAGGGCAAGACCAAGCGTTTCGGCAAGTCGATCGGCCGCCGCGACAACGTGCGCAAGGCGTACGTGACGCTGCAGCCGGGTCAAGAGCTGAACCTGTCGGGGGAGGCCGCCTAACCGCGGAAGTACATCATGGCAGTCATCAAGATGAAACCCACCTCGCCCGGCCAGCGCGCCGTGGTGAAGGTCTCGCGCGATCACCTGTACAAGGGTGCTCCGCACGCTCCGCTGCTGGAGCCGCAGTTCCAGGCAGCCGGCCGTAACAACAACGGCCACATCACCATCCGCCACCGGGGCGGTGGTCACAAGCACCATTACCGCGTCGTCGATTTCGTCCGCAACAAGGACGGCATCCCGGCCAAGGTCGAGCGCATCGAGTACGACCCGAACCGTACGGCCCACATCGCCCTGGTGGTGTATGCCGACGGCGAGCGCCGCTACATCATCGCTCCCCGCGGTGTGGAGCCCGGTGCGACGCTGCTGTCCGGATCGGAAGCCCCGATCCGTGCCGGCAACACGCTGCCGATCCGCAACATCCCGGTGGGTTCGACCATCCACGCGATCGAGATGCAGCCCGGCAAGGGCGCGCAGATCGCCCGCTCGGCAGGTTCATCCGCCACGCTGCTGGCACGCGAAGGCGTGTACGCCCAGGTCCGCCTGCGCTCCGGTGAAGTGCGCCGCATCCATATCGAATGCCGCGCCACCATCGGCGAAGTCGCCAACGAAGAACACAGCCTGCGCCAACTCGGCAAGGCCGGTGTCAAGCGCTGGATGGGCATTCGCCCGACCGTGCGCGGCGTGGCGATGAACCCGGTCGATCACCCCCACGGTGGTGGTGAAGGCAAGACCGGCGAAGGCCGTCATGCAGTCGATCCATGGGGCAATCTGACCAAGGGTTACCGCACCCGTAACAACAAGCGCACGCAGGTCATGATCGTGTCGCGTCGCAAGAAGTAAGGGATAGCAGATGACTCGCTCTCTCAAAAAGGGTCCTTTCGTTGACCACCATCTGGTGGCCAAGGCCGACAAGGCCGTGACGAACAAGGACAAGAAGCCGATCAAGACCTGGTCGCGCCGCTCCATGGTTCTGCCCGAGTTCATCGGTCTGACCATCGCCGTGCACAACGGCAAGCAGCACATCCCGGTCTACATCACCGATCAGATGGTGGGCCACAAGCTGGGCGAATTCGCCCTGACCCGCACGTTCAAGGGTCACCCCGCGGACAAGAAAGTCAAAAGGTAAGGAGCCGACATGTCTGAAACACGTGCAGTCCTCCGCGGCGTGCGCCTCTCGGTCGACAAAGGCCGTTTGGTTGCTGACCTGATCCGCGGCAAAAAAGTGGATCAAGCCCTCAACATCCTCACCTTCACCCAAAAGAAGGCTGCCGGGATCGTCAAGAAAGTGCTGGAGTCGGCCATCGCCAACGCCGAGCACAACGACGGTGCCGACATCGACGAGTTGAAGGTCACCACCATCTACGTTGAACAAGGTGCCACGCTCAAGCGTTTCACCGCGCGCGCCAAGGGCCGCGGCAACCGCATCAGCAAACCCACGTGCCATGTGTACGTGACGGTTGGCAATTAACGGAAGGTCTGGAAGATATGGGACAAAAAATCCACCCAACCGGCTTCCGTCTTTCGGTGAGCCGTAACTGGGCCAGCCGCTGGTATGCCAACAACCGTGACTTCGCCGGCATGCTGGCCGAAGACATCAAGGTGCGCGAGTTCCTGAAGGCCAAGCTCAAGAATGCCGCGGTCTCGCGCATCCTGATCGAGCGTCCTGCCAAGAACGCACGCATCACCATCTTCTCGGCACGTCCGGGCGTGGTGATCGGCAAGAAGGGCGAAGACATCGAGAACCTGAAGAAGGAACTCGCTCTGCGTCTGAAGGTGCCGGTCGCGGTCAACATCGAAGAAGTGCGCAAGCCCGAAATCGATGCCAAGCTGATCGCCGACTCGATCACCCAGCAGCTCGAAAAGCGGATCATGTTCCGTCGCGCCATGAAGCGTGCGATGCAGAACGCGATGCGTCTGGGCGCCCTGGGCATCAAGATCATGTCGTCGGGTCGTCTGAACGGCATCGAAATCGCACGTTGCGAGTGGTACCGCGAAGGTCGCGTGCCACTCCACACCCTGCGCGCCGACATCGACTACGGCACCTCGGAAGCCAAGACCACCTACGGCGTCATCGGCGTCAAGGTCTGGGTCTACAAGGGCGACACGCTGGGTCGTAACGACCTGCCGGCCGTGGTCGAGACGCGTGACGACGAACGTCGTCCACGCGGCCCGCGCCGCGATGCCCGCCCAGGCGAGCGTCCGGGTGGCGATCGCCGTCCGGCCCCGCGCCGCGACGGTGGCCGTCCGGTCGGTGGCAACACCGCGCCTGCCGATGGCAGCGACAAGCCCGTGGGCGCCGGTGGCGCCGCGGATCCCTCAGCCGTTAAGCGCGTCCGCAAGGTAGCCGCGCCCGCTGCAGCAGCGGACGGTGCAAAGGCCGAGTAATCGGTCTGTTTAAGGAAAAATTACCATGCTGCAACCCGCTCGCCGCAAATACCGCAAGGAGCAGAAGGGCCGCAACACCGGCATCGCCACACGGGGCAACTCCGTGGCGTTCGGTGACTTCGGCCTGAAGTGCACCGACCGCGGCCGCCTGACGGCCCGCCAGCTCGAAGCCGCACGCCGTGCGATTTCCCGTCACGTCAAGCGTGGCGGCCGTATCTGGATCCGTGTGTTCCCCGACAAGCCGATCTCCACCAAGCCCGCAGAAGTGCGGATGGGTAACGGCAAGGGCAACCCCGAGTACTACGTGGCCGAAATCCAGCCCGGCAAGATCGTTTTCGAGATCGTCGGTGTTCCGGAAGAACTGGCCCGTGAAGCGTTCAAGCTGGCAGCCGCCAAGCTGCCGCTGCGCACCACCTTCGTCGCCCGTCAGCTCGGCGCTTGATCAGGAGAATGGACATGACCAAAGCTGCTGAACTGCGCAAGAAGGACGTCGCCGGCATCGAAACCGAAATCAAGGACCTGCAAAGGGCCCACTTCGGTCTGCGGATGCAAAAGGCCACGCAACAACTCAACAATCTGTCGACGCTGCGCACCACGCGCCGCGACATCGCCCGCGCCAAGACCATCCTCGCCCAAAAGCAGGCCGAGTCGGACGCTGCGAAGCCTGCCAAGTAAGGAGTGACCATGACGGAAGCTAAAAAATCCCTCAAGCGCACCTTGGTCGGCAAGGTGGTGAGCGACAAGCGTGCCAAGACCGTGACGGTCTTGGTCGAGCGTCGGGTGAAGCACGAGCTCTACGGCAAGATCGTTGCCAAGTCGAGCAAGTACCACGCACACGACGAAAACGGTGACTACCATCTCGGCGACATGATCGAGATCACGGAAAGCCGTCCGATCTCGCGCACCAAGAACTGGGTCGCGACCCGCCTGGTGCAAAAGGCCATCGTGGTCTGAGGCCCTGCGCCTCGGTACCTGCGGTCCGAATGAAAACGGCCCCCCTTACGGCGGGCCGTTTTTCTTTGGGCGGCGTTTTTATCGATCCGGGGTGCCGATGTCCGGCGCCCCCCAACGGCAAGGAGCACAAGATGATCAAGGTAGGCGACAAGCTTCCGGCGGCGACGCTGATGGAGTACTCGGAAATCGAGGGCAACGGATGTAGCCTGGGCCCGAACCCGGTAGACGTGCAGGCGGCGGCGGCCGGCAAGACGATCGCCGTCTTCGCCGTACCGGGCGCCTTCACTCCCACCTGCTCGGCCAAGCATGTGCCGGGCTATGTGGACAACGTCGCCGCCTTCCAGGCTGCCGGCGTGGACGAGATCTGGTGCCTGTCGGTCAACGACGCATTCGTGATGGGTGCCTGGGCGCGCGACCAGAAGACCGCCGGCAAGGTGCGGATGCTGGCCGACGGCAGCGCGGCCTTCGCCCAGGCGACCGGCCTGACGCTCGACCTGGTCGGCCGCGGGATGGGCTTGCGCAGCGCCCGCTACTCGATGCTGGTGCAAGACGGGGTGGTGCGGCAGCTGAACGTGGAAGCGCCGGGCAAATTCGAGGTCAGCGACGCCGCCACCTTGCTCGGCCAAGCGAAGCAGGGCTGAGCGTCTGCGTGCGCATGCTATAGAAAAGATAGCTTCCTGCCGGCGTCCTGTGCCGGCTGCAGGCTCTTTCGATATGAAAACGGCGCCCTGGTGGGGCGCCGTTTTCATATGTCGGCCTTGAGGTAGTGGGCCCCGGCCAAGGGGCTGTGGTAGTACGGGGGGATCTCTTCGAAGCCCAGATCCGCGTAGAGCGCCCGGGCCGCGTCCATCGCATCGAGCGTGTCGAGCAGCACGCAGGCGTAGCCGCACTGGCGCGCCGTGTCGAGTGCCGCCTCGGTCAGCTGCCGGCCCAGGCCGAAGCCGCGGAACACCCGCCGCACGTAGAGGCGCTTCATCTCGCTCGCGTTGGGATAGTCGGCGGCGTCCAGCGGGCGCAGGGCGCAGCATCCGGCCAGGCTGCCGTCGATCCAGGCCAGCACCAGGCCGCCCCGCGGCTCGCGGTACTCGCCGGGCAGCCCCGCCACCTCGTTCTCGAAAGCCGTGGCGTCGAGCGCGGCCTGGATGCTGCTGCCGTACTCGCGGAAGATTTCGCGTGCGGCGTCCCACTCGTCCGGCGTGGCGGGTGGGCGGATCTCGATCGAGGGTGGGGCGGTAGAGGTCACGCGGAGAGGGAGAGCGGCGGCATGCCAGTTTAAGGGCGACGGCGTGCGGTCCGGTAAGCATCTGCCGCCACCGTGCGGCCGTCGGGTGCCGCAGCCTTCGACCCTAGCCGCCGGTGGCCTGCACCATCCAGGCGACGGCGCCGCTGCAGGCGGCCATCACCGCCAGCGCGACGAGTCGGCTGCGCAGGTCGTCGCGGCTGGCCGGCAGCGCGGCAGGCAGGATGCGGTCGCCGTGCAGCATCGGCCGCACCAGGGTCTGGCGGCGCACCAGCAGGTAGAACAGGATGGCCACGACGTGCAGCGCCACCAGGCCGATCACCAGCCACTGGCCCCAGTTCTTGTGGTAGCCGGTCGCCTGGCCGACGATATCGCCCGGGACGTAGCGCGAGAGCGGTCCGGCGAAGGCGATCTCGTCGTCGCTCATCAGGCCGGTGCCCACCTGCACCACCAGCAAAGCCAGCATGGCGACGACCGACAGCGCGCCGAGCGGGCTGTGCCCCGCGCTGTCGCCGCCCTGTCCGCGCAGGTAGCGGCCGATGGCCGCGGGCGACGACACGAAGCTCGCGAAGCGCGACCAGCGCCCGCCCACGAAGCCCCAGACCAGCCGGAACAGCAGCAGCGCCAGCACCGCGTAGCCGAAGCGGAAATGCCACACCATGGCATTGCCGCCGGTGCGGCCGGTGACGACGAGGCCGACCACCGCGGCCGCCAGGCCCCAGTGGAAGAGGCGCGTGGGCAGGTCCCAGACCCGGATCTTGTGCTGCATGGTGGGGATGTTCTGGTGGGGGATGAAAAAGCCGTGGGCCCGTCTGGCGCCCGCGGTGGCCGGAATCTACACTGGCGGCCGCGCCATCTCCGGCGCGCCACGACGACAACGAGGAGTCCACGATGAAGAAAACCGCCTGTCTCGCCCTTGCGGCGGGCATCCTGCTCGCCGGGCCGGTGTTCGCCCAGTTCGCCAAGACCGAGGACGCGGTGAAGTACCGCCAGAGCGCCTTGTTCGTGATGGGCCAGCACTTCAGCCGCGTCGGCGCGATGGCCAACGGCCGGGTGCCGTTCGATGCCAAGGTCGCTTCGGAGAACGCCGACGTCGTGGCCGAGCTGGCGAAGCTGCCCTGGGCCGCGTTCGGCCCCGGCACCGAGGGCGGCAAGGCCAAGCCCGAGATCTGGAAGGAGCAGGCCAGGTTCAAGGAGCACGGCGACAAGCTGGTCGCCGAGACCGCCAAGCTGGCCGCCGCCGCCAAGACCGGCAACCTCGACAGCCTGAAAGCTGCTTTCGGCAGCGCCGCCGGCACCTGCAAGGCCTGCCACGACGCGTTCCGCGCCAGCTGACCCGGCGCTGCCGCGTTGCTACCGAATCGATAGCTAGCGGCCGGCGTCCGGAAAGCTTGAGGGCCTGTTTTCTTCTGAAAACAGGCCCTTCGGTTCGTGGAGGGAGATGCGATGCACCGGCGGCGTCAGGCTTCGGCCAGCAGCTTCTCGATCAGCCGGTGCAGCTCGGCGAAATCCGGCTGGCCGACGTAGGTCTTGACGATGTCGCCGCGCTTGTCGACCAGGTAGGTGGTGGGCGTCAGCTGCACGTCGCCCCAGGCCTTGGCGATGGCGCCGGTGTTGTCGATCGCCACCTTGAACGGCAGCTTGCGCGTCTCGGCGTAGTGGACGACGTAGCTGGGCGGGTCGTAGTGCATGGCGACCGCTACCGTCTCGAAGCCGCGCGCCCGGTACTTGTCGTAGGTCGACATGATCTGCGGCATCTCGGCCACGCAGGTGACGCAGCTGGTGGCCCAGAAGTTGACCAGCGCCACCTTGCCGCGCAGGTCCTGGGTGGTCTTCTGCGATCCGTCGAGCAGCACGAAGGTGGAGGCCGGCGCGGCCGAGGCGCCGCCCGACCACAGCACCGCGCCGGTCAGGCCCAGGGCGGCGACGGCGGCGGCGGCGTAGAGGATGCGTTTCATGGTGGCCTGACGAGGTAGGGAGCCCGGCCGAGTGTAGGCCTGCGGCGGCATGGCTGCACGGGTGGACAGGCCGGCGGCGGCAAAGGTTCCCGCCGCCGGGGCCGGCCGCGCGGTGCCGCCCGATAATCCGCCATGCATTCGATCTATCTCCGGCCCGTCTCTTCGGCGCTGGTGCTGGCCGCGCTGGCCTGCACGGCCGCCTGCACGCCGGCGCTCAACTGGCGCGAGGTGCGCATGCCGCCGACCCGCCTGCAGGCGCTGCTGCCCTGCAAGCCCGACGAGGGCACCCGCACCGTCACCCTGGCCGACCAGGCGCTGGAGATGCACATGGTCGGCTGCGAGGCCCAGGGTGCCACCTACACCCTGGCCTGGGTGGCCGTGCCCGAGCCGGGCCGCGCCGGCGCGGTGCTGGGCGCCTGGCAGGACGCGACGCTGCAGCGCGTCGGCATCGCCGCCGGGCCCGACGCGCCGGCCGGCACCGCCTTCGTGCCGCAGGGCGCGCTGGCGCTGCCGCAGGCGGTGCGGTGGCGGGCCGAAGGCCGTTCGCCCGAGGGCCGCGCGGTGGCGGTACAGGCCGCCTGGTTCGCCGGAGCCGGCGGCGCCGGTGGCGCAGGGCTGCAGGCGTTCCAGGCCGCGGTCTACAGCCCGGTGCCGGCGGCCGAGGGCGCGGCGGCGTTTTTCGAGGGCATCCGGCTGCCCTGAGCGGCCGTGCACCGCGGCCCGTGCGTGCCGCGGTGCACCACGGACACCGCGCCATCGCCGGCCGCGCCCCATAATGCGATGTTGCACCGCAACGCCATGACGACCAACCGCATCTTCATCATCGCCCACGCGCCGCTGGCCCATGCTTTGCGCCAATGCGTGCTGCACGTTTTCCCCGACAGCGGCGATGGCGTCGTGGCGCTCGACGTGCAGCCCAACGTCTCGCCCGAGGAAACGCTGGCCTCGGCCCGCATCATCCTGCAGCAGCAACGCGGCGCCGGCACCCTGGTGCTGGCCGACGTGTTCGGCGCCACGCCCTGCAACGTCGCCCAGCGCCTGGTCGACGGGGTACGCTCCAAGCTCGTGTGCGGCGTGAATCTGCCGATGCTGCTGCGCACCGTGACCTATCGCCACGAAGCGCTCGACGCCCTGGTGTCGCGCGCGGTGGTCGGCGGAACGCAGGGCGTGATGCAGGTGGCCATCGCCGCGCCGCAGAACCAGGCCCGAAAGAAACATGATCCAGACGACCACGACCATCAGCAATAAGCTCGGCCTGCATGCGCGCGCCTCCGCCAAGCTCACCAAGCTGGCGGGCAGTTTTCCGTGCGATATCTGGATCGCGCGCGGCGACCGCAAGGTGAACGCCAAGAGCATCATGGGCGTGATGATGCTGGCCGCCGGCATCGGCACCCAGGTGCGGCTGGAGACCGACGGCGCGCAGGAGCAGCAGGCGATGGACGCGCTGCTGGCCCTGATTTCCGACAAGTTCGGCGAAGGCGAGTGACTTTGGTTCGCCCCCAGGCTGCGCGCTTCGCGTCTTCGCCTACCCCCTTCCGGGGGCAACACCGGCGGTCTGGCGAAGCCAGTCCCGCGGTGTTCCTGAGGGGGGCTTCGCTGCGCTTGCCGGGGGTGGCGGGGCGTTTCGACTAAGGGGTTCTGCCATGACGTTTTCCATCCACGGTCTGCCGGTCGCGCGGGGCATCGCCATCGGGCGTGCGGTGCTGGCGGCGTCGAGCCGGATGGATGTGGCGCACTACTTCATCGACGCCGACAAGGTGGTCGAGGAGATTTCCCGGGTGCGCACCGCGCGGGACGCGGTGGTCGAGGAGATCCAGCGGCTGCAGCAGAGCGTGGCGCTGATGGGCCCGAAGGACGCGCCGCAGGAGCTGTCGGCGATCCTCGACGTGCACCTGATGCTGCTGCAGGACAAGGAGCTGGAGGAGGGCGTCAAGCACTGGGTGTCGGACCGGCTCTACAACGGCGAATGGGCGCTCACCACCCAGCTGGAGGTGATCTCGCGCCAGTTCGACGAGATGGAAGACCTCTACCTGCGCGAGCGCAAGGCCGACCTGGAGCAGGTGGTCGAGCGCATCCTGCGCTACATGAAGGGCGTCGCCTCGCCGGTGGCGCCGCCGCCGCCGCGGCCCGCGCCGCGCCAGCAGGATCTGCTGCTGGAAGACACGGTCGACGTGCCGCTGGTGCTGGTGGCGCACGACCTGTCGCCGGCCGACATGCTGCAGTTCAAGCAGAGCGTCTTCGCCGGCTTCGTGACCGACGTGGGCGGCAAGACCTCGCACACCGCGATCGTCGCGCGCAGCATGGACATCCCGGCGGTGGTGGGCGCCCGCAGCGCCAGCCAGCTGGTGCGGCAGGACGACTGGGTGATCATCGACGGCGACGCCGGCGTGATGATCGTCGACCCGTCGCCGATCATCCTGGCCGAGTACGGCTTCAAGCAGCGCCAGGGCGACCTGGAGCGGCTGCGGCTGGCGCGACTGCGCCACACCCCCGCCGTCACGCTCGACGGCGAACGGGTGGAGCTGTTCGCCAACATCGAGATGCCCGAGGACGCCGACGGCGCGGTCAAGGCCGGCGCGGTGGGCGTGGGCCTGTTCCGCAGCGAATTCCTCTTCATGGGCCGCCAGGGCAAGCTGCCCGACGAGGAAGAGCAGTACCACGCCTACCGCCGCGCGATCGAGGGCATGCAGGGCCTGCCGGTCACGATCCGCACGGTGGATGTCGGCGCCGACAAGCCGCTCGACGAATCCCGCCGCGACGACGCGCACCTGAACCCCGCGCTGGGCCTGCGCGCGATCCGCTGGAGCCTGGCCGATCCGGCGATGTTCCGCACCCAGCTGCGCGCGATTTTGCGGGCCTCGGTGCACGGCCCGGTGGGGCTGATGATCCCGATGCTGGCGCACGGCAGCGAGATCCGCCACACGCTGGCGCTGATCGACCATGCCCGCGCCGAACTCGACAATGCCGGCATCGCTTACGGCAACCCGCAGATCGGCGCGATGATCGAGATTCCCGCCGCGGCGCTCACCCTGCCGCTGTTCCTGCGCTACTTCGACTTTCTCTCGATCGGCACCAACGACCTGATCCAGTACACGCTGGCGATCGACCGGGCCGACGAATCGGTGGCCCACCTCTACGACCCGCTGCACCCCGCGGTGCTGAAGCTGGTGGCCGACACGATTGACGAATGCCGCCGCGCCGGCAAGGGCGTGAGCATCTGCGGCGAGATGGCGGGCGACACCGCCATGACCCGGCTGCTGCTGGGCCTGGGCCTGCGGACCTTTTCGATGCACCCGGCGCAGATCCTGGCGGTCAAGCAGGAGGTGCTGCGCTCCGATACGGTTCGGCTGGCGCCCTGGGCGCAGCGGGTGCTGGCGGCGGAAGACCCGGCTGTGGAGATGGCCCGCTAGCCGCTGCCGCGAACCGGCTGGCGCGGCGGTCCTCTGCCGTGGCCCGGGCGCCGCGGCTAGGCCGTGGAGCGCACCCGCGACGCGATCACCGCCCCCGCCGTCACCAGCAGCGCCGCGCCGGCCAGGCTCCAGCGCAGCGGCTCGCCGGTGGTGGCCACCAGCATCAGGGTCGAGAGCACCGGCGTCAGGTAGCTCAGCACGCCGATCTGCCGCGGGTCGCCGCGCTTGAGTGCCGCATCCCACAGGAAGAACGCGGCGCCCAGCGGGCCCAGGCCCATCACCGCGACCAGCGCCCAGTCACGGGGGGCGAGCGCGACCGGCGACTCCAGCAGCGCATGGCAGAGCAACGCCAGCACGCCCGACACCAGGCCGAACAGCCCTACCGCCACCGTCGGGAACGGCGGCACCCGCCGGGTCAGCAGCGAGTACACCGCCCAGAGCAGGGCCGACCCTAGCGCCGGCAGGTAGCCCCAGGCCCAGCCGACGGCGCCCGTGCCGCCGGATGCGCCGCGCCCCAGGATCGCCAACGCCGCCCCGCGAAGCCGCAGAACGCGGCCAGCAGGTGCCCGGGCCGCAGCGCCATGCCCGGCAGCAGCACCGGCGCCAGCAGCACGATCAGGAGCGGCCACAGGTAGTTGACCAGGTTGGCCTCCACCGGCGGCGCATGCCGCAGCGCGATGAACAGCAAGAAGTGGTAGCCGAAGAGCCCTGCCACGCCGATGCCCAGCGTGCCCGCCGGCACCCGCCACAGCGACGGCCGCCGCGCCGCCCAGAACCAGCTGGGCACGCTGCCCAGCAGCAGCGCCAGGCCGGTCAGCAAAAAAGGCGGCAGATGGGCCAGCGCCACGCCGAGCGCGGCCAGCGTGGACCAGAGAAGAATCGCGCCGAAGGCAGGAAGCAGTGGGTGCATGGGGCGCCGATTGTCGCTCCCGCGCTTGGCGGCGGCCGCGTGCCTTGTTCAGGGAACCCGTGGAACCGGCTCCGCCGGGCCACCGGGTTCGCCCCCTGCAAGGGGGTGGGCGAAGACACGCAATGCGCAGCCTGGGGGTGTGCTCAAGTAGCCAGCGGCCGCAGCAGCTCTGCCACGTCGCTCTCGGTGAACAGCGGCTCGCGCCGGGCCGCCGCGCCGCTGTAGAGGCTGTCGGCCAGCGCGGCCTTGCGCTCCTGCAGCGCCAGGATGCGTTCCTCGATCGTGCCTTCGGCCACCAGCCGGTAGACCATCACCCGCTGGATCTGGCCGATGCGGTGGGCGCGGCCGGTGGCCTGGGCTTCGGCGGCGGGGTTCCACCACGGGTCGTAGTGGATCACCGTGTCGGCCTGCGGCAGGTTCAGGCCGGTGCCGCCGGCCTTCAGGCTGATCAGGAACAGCGGCACCTGGCCGCCGGTGAAGCGGGCGATGGCGCGGTCGCGGTCCGTCGTCTGGCCGGTGAGCGTGGTCCAGGCCATGTGGCGCTGCTTCAGCTCGGCCTCGATCAGGCCGAGCATGGTGGTGAACTGCGAGAACACCAGCACCCGGCGGCCCTCGGCCAGCATGTCGGTCAGCTGCGCCATCAGCAGTTCCAGCTTGGCCGACTGGCGCACCGCCTGCGCCGCCGGCACCGAGGCGGCCAGCAGGCGGGGGTCGCAGCACACCTGCCGCAGCTTCAAGAGCGCATCCAGGATCTGGATCTGCGACTTCGCCAGGCCCTTGTCGGTGAGCGCGTCGCGCACGGCCTTCTCGGTCGCCAGGCGGATCGTCTCGTACAGGTCGGCCTGCGCGCCGCCGAGCGCGATGCGCACCGTGCTTTCCTGCTTGGCGGGCAGCTCGTCGGCCACCTCGGATTTGCCGCGCCGCAGCAGGAAGGGCGTGACCCGGCGGCGCAGCTGGTCGAGCCGCTCGGCGTCGCCGTGCTTCTCGATCGGTGTGCGGAACGTCTCCTTGAAGCGCGCCGCGCTGCCCAGGAAGCCCGGCATCAGGAAGTGGAACAGGCTCCACAGCTCGCCCAGGTGGTTCTCCAGCGGCGTGCCGGTGAGGCACAGGCGGTGCCGCGTGTCCAGGCCGGCGGCCACCTGCGCGGCCTGGGTGCTGGCGTTGCGGATGTTCTGCGCCTCGTCCAGCACCACCAGGTGCCAGGGCTGGGCCTGCCAGCGTTCGCGGTCGCGCTGCAGCAGCGAATACGGGGCGATCACCAGGTCGCACCGGCCGAAGCCTCCGGTGGCGCCGGCGGTGCGGCGGCCCGTGCCGTGCCAGACGCGGGTGCGCAGCGTGGGAGCGAAGCGGGCCGCCTCGCGCTGCCAGTTGCCGAGCAGGCTGACCGGCGCGACCACCAGGCAGGGCCGGTCGAGCCGGCCGGCCTCCTGCTCGGCCAGCAGGTGGGCCAGGGTCTGCAGCGTCTTGCCCAGGCCCATGTCGTCGGCCAGGATGCCGGCCAGGCCCTGCGCCCGCAGGAACTGCAGCCACTGCAGGCCGTGGTGCTGGTAGGGACGCAGCGTGGCGCGCAGGCCGGCGGGCACCGGTACCGCGGGCAGCTGCCCCTGGCCGCCGACGGTGCCCAGCAGGCCGCGCAATGGCTCGGCGCCCCGCCAGGTGGCGGCGCCTTCGCCCATCGCGGCGGCCAGGCGCAGCGCCTCGGTGCGCGACAGGCGCAGCAGCAGGGCTTCCAGGTCCTGCGGCCGGCGCTCGCCGACCAGGTCGAGCAGGGCCTGCAGCCACGGTCGCAGCGGTGCCGACGGCAGCCGCACGAAGCCGCCGTCGGGCCGCGGCCGCCACAGCCATTCGGGCAGGTCGGCGCCGTCGGCCGTGGGCCCCAGCTGGGCCAGCAGGGCGGGCAGCCAGGGCAGCACGTTCTCCCGCACGCCGTCGATCTCGATGCCCAGCGACAGGTCGAACCACGGCGAGGGCGCAGCGCCGCCCGCCGTGCCGGCCGGATCGCCGCCCAGCAGCAGCAGCGGCGCGCCGTCGGCCGGGGCGATGCGCAGATCCAGCGCGTCGGCCTGCTGCACGAAGCCGTGCAGGCCGGCGTCGATCTCCAGCACGAAGCCGGCTTCGCGCAGCGGTGCGTAGTCGCACAGCGCCCAGTCGAGCCAGGGCGAGGGTGCGGGCAGGGCGGCCGGCAGCAGGTGGTGGCCGCCCTGGCCGTCGTCGCGCAGGCCCAGGGCCAGCAGCGCGCGGCGGATCTCCATCTCGGCG
Source organism: Sphingomonas sp. NCPPB 2930 (assembly GCA_042867185.1). Taxonomy (GTDB): domain Bacteria; phylum Pseudomonadota; class Gammaproteobacteria; order Burkholderiales; family Burkholderiaceae_C; genus Xylophilus. The sequence continues at coordinate 15,950 of JBHZQV010000007.1, forward strand.
GCGAGCTGCCGGTCGAGCAGTACGCGGCGGCCGCCGTCGACCAGCAGCACGCAGCGCTGGTGGTGCGGCCAGTAGTGGCGCAGGCCGCCGTAGTCGAAGGCGAGGGCGGCGCGCAGCAGGCCGCGGGTGGCGCGCTCGGCCACCGGCACCGCCGAGAGCCGCAGGTGGCCGACGGGCGCCATACCGCGCACCGTCTCGGGCGCGCCCACCGCGGCCGGCAGCGGCAGGCCGGCCCGCCGTGCGAGTTCGGCGGCCTGCGCGTCGGCCAGGGCCGATTGCGGGATCGGCGCGGCGGCGAACAGCAGGGGCAGGTGTTCGGCATCGACACCGGGGGCTTCGGCCGGGCCGCAGCAGCCCAGCGCGGTGTCGAGGTAGAGCGGCGGCGGGCCCTCCGCGAGCCACACGGTGCCGGGCGTGCCGTCGATCCGCGGATGCAGCGTCCAGACCGGCTCGGTGTCGCCGGCGCCGGTGGTTTCCTGCCACTGCCAGGCGATCGCACGCGGCGCGCCCCATCGCAGCGGTGCGCCGGCGATCTGGCCGGCCGTATCGGCGGCGAACAGGCGGCCGGTACCGGCCGCCCGCTGCAGGGCCAGCAGCCCCGCCCGGCCCTGCACCCAGCCCAGGCCCGAACCGTAGCCGTGGCGCTTCAGCGCCGCGATCAACCGCACGCATTCCTGGTCGTCGGTGGTGGGCCGCGCGGCCGAGCGGCCGGGCAGGTAGCCGGGGTGGGAGTAGGGCGTCTTCACCTGCGTCCAGCCGCCGCGCTTCATCGGGTGCGACATGCCCCACGACAGCGCCAGCCGTGGCCCGGCACTGCTGCCGTGCGCCGGCCGCTGCAGGTGCAGCAGGTAGACGTGGCGGTCGACGGTGGCGGCCTGCGCGGGCGGCTCGGCCGTGGTGCCGAACAGGTCGAGCCAGCGGTCGGGCGGGGGCGGTCCGGCCGGCGGCGCAGGGGGCCGGGGCGCGGCGTCGCGGTCCGGTTCTGGTGGCGGTGGCGCCGCGTCTTCGGCGTCTGCATCCGGTGCAGGAAGCGCTGCCGCCGCGGCCGGCGCGGCGTGTGCCGCCGGTGCGGCGAACAGCAGCCCGGGCTGGGCGTGGGAAGTCGGCGTGCGCACCGGCGCGGGCGGTGCCGCCGCCTGGCGCATCGCGACCGATTTATAGGCCGCCTTCAGGGCGAGCGCCGCGGCATGCCGGCAGTTGCGCGCCACCGCGCAGGAGCAGTCGCCGCCGAAGAGCACGATGCGGCCGTCGGCATCGAGCTCCACCGTGACGGTGGTGGCGCAGGGGGTGCGCGCGCTGCCCTGCACCTCGCCTTCGATCCGCCATTCGGTGCTGCTGGCCGGCTCCAGCGTATAGGCCAGCACCTGCTGGCGGCGGTAGATGTCGAGCCCCAGCGCGAAGGTCGCGGCGGGCAGGTGCTCCTGCAGCGACCGCGGGTCGAGCAGCAGACGCCCCGGGTCGGGCCTCAACCCGCGATCGGGTTCAGGACGTGCTCGGCCTGCTGGTCGGCGTGGTAGCTGGAGCGCACCATGGCGCCGACGGCGGCGTGGGTGAAGCCCATCTTGTAGGCCTCTTCCTCGAACATCTTGAAGGTGTCGGGGTGCACGTAGCGCTTGACCGGCAGGTGCGAGTTGGAGGGCGACAGGTACTGGCCGATGGTCAGCATGTCGATGTCGTGCGCGCGCATGTCGCGCATGATCTGCAGGATCTCTTCGTCGGTCTCGCCCAGGCCGACCATGATGCCGCTCTTGGTGGGCACGGTGGGGTGCAGCGCCTTGAACTTCTTGAGCAGGTTCAGGCTGAACAGGTAGTCGGAGCCGGGGCGCGCTTCCTTGTAGAGGCGCGGCGCGGTCTCGAGGTTGTGGTTCATCACGTCGGGCGGCGCGGCCTTCAGGATCTCCAGCGCGCGGTCGTCGCGGCCGCGGAAATCGGGCACCAGGATCTCGATCTGGGTGGTGGGCGAGAGTTCGCGGATGTTGCGGATGCACTCGACGAAGTGGCCGCTGCCGCCGTCGCGCAGGTCGTCGCGGTCTACGCTGGTGATCACCACGTACTTCAGGCGCAGTTTCGCGATGGTGCGGGCCAGGTTCAGCGGCTCGTCCGTGTCGAGCGGGTCGGGCCGGCCGTGGCCCACGTCGCAGAACGGGCAGCGGCGGGTGCACTTGTCGCCCATGATCATGAAGGTGGCCGTGCCCTTGCCGAAGCATTCGCCGATGTTGGGACAGCTGGCTTCCTCGCAGACCGTGTGCAGGTTGTTCTCGCGCAGGATCTGCTTGATCTCGTAGAAGCGGGTGGTGGGGCTGCCGGCCTTCACGCGGATCCAGTCGGGCTTCTTCAGCGCTTCGCCCTGGACCACCTTCACCGGGATGCGCGAGAGCTTGGCGCCCGCCTTCTGCTTGGCCAGCGGGTTGTAGGTGGCGAGGGCTTGCGCCTCGCGGACGACTTCGGTGGTGCTCATTGGGCGGCGCTTTCGGCAGGGTCAGGGTGCGAGGTAGATGCCGAGCTTGTGCCCCAGCACCCACGCGGCCTCGTCCCAGGAAACAGGGACTCCGATTGTAGAAAGATCGACGGTCCGCAGACCCGCGTACCCGCAGGGGTTGATCCGCGAGAAGGGTTCCAGGTCCATCGCCACGTTCAGCGCCACGCCGTGGTAGGTGCAGTGGCGGCTCACCTTGATGCCCAGCGCCGCGATCTTGCCCAGGCCCCTGAACGGATCGCCCGCGGGCACCGGGCCGGCGAGCGCCGCATGCGAGAACGGGTCGTCCAGCCGCAGGTAGATGCCGGGCGCGCCGGGCACGCGGTGGCCGGTGACGCCGAAATGGGCCAGCGTGGAAATCACCGCACCTTCGATGCGGAAGACGTACTCCTTGACGAAGTAGCCGGCGCGCTTCAGGTCGAGCAGCGGGTAGGCGGTCACCTGGCCCGGCCCGTGGTAGGTCACCTGGCCACCGCGGTTGGTGGCCACCACCGGGATCGCACCGGGCGCCAGCAGGTGGCCGGCCTGGCCGGCGAGGCCCTGGGTGAAGACCGGGTCGTGCTCGCAAAGCCACAGCGCATCGGGCGTGTCGGCGGTACGCTCGGCGGTGAAGGCCTGCATCGCCGCATAGCTTTCTGCGTAGTCGATGCGGCCGACGACCAGGGTGTTCAGGCCCATCGGCACCGGCCTGCGGACGGGCCGGGGCGCGTCACAGCACCACCTTCACCATCGGATGGCCCGACAGCGCGCGGTAGAGGTCGTCGAGCTGTTCGCGGCTGGTGGCGGTCACGGTGATCGTGATGCCGAGGTAGTTGCCGGCGCCGCTTTCGCGCAGCTCGATGGTGCTGGCGTCGAAGAACGGGTCGTGCTCCTTCGCGATCGCGGTGATCGCATGCACCAGCCCGTCGGCCTTGGCGCCCATCACCTTGATCGGGAACAGCGACGGGTACTCGATCAGCGAATCCTTGCGGGGGTCGGTGGCGGCAGGTGGGGTGGCGGTCATGGCGGGCTCCATCGGAAGAAAGGGGTCGGGTCGGCGAAGGTCACGGCAAGAGCGGCGCCGGGCCGGCGGCACGGCGCGCGAAGGCGCGCGTCTCGCCGATCGCCATCACGTCGAAGGTGCCGGGCGGCAGGCCCTGCGCACGGCAGGCGTCGGCCAGGTCGCGCGGCGGCTGGTCGCAGGGCTCGTCGGTCAGGGCGAAGGTACCCCAGTGCAGGCCGATGCTGCGCCGGGCACCCACGTCCTGGTGGATCTGCACCGCCTCAGCCGGATCGTTGTGCTGCTGGCGCATGAACCAGCGCGGTTCGTAGGCGCCGATCGGCAGCAGCGCCAGGTCGAAGCCGCCGCCCTGCGCCGCCCCCTGCCGCGCCGCGAAATGCGCGCGGATGTCGCGGAAATCGGGCGAATAGCCGGTGTCGCCCGCGAAGAAGAAATGGAAGTCGGGCGCCAGCAGCGCATAGCCGCCCCACAGCGTCGCCAGGCGGTCGTGCAGGCCGCGGCCGCTCCAGTGCTGCGACGGCGTCAGCGTGATTTCGGCCGTCGCGCCGCCGCGCACCACGCGGTGGGTGTCCCACCAGTCCAGTTCCACCACCGTGTCGATGCCGCGCCGCCGCATCCACGGCGCCATGCCCAGCGGCACCACGAACAGCGGCGGGCCGCCCGGCTGGCGGGCCAGCGCGCGCACCGACGCATCGTCGAGGTGGTCGTAGTGGTTGTGGCTGATCAGCACCACGTCGATGCAAGGCAGCTGCGCCAAGGCCAGGCCGGGCGGCTGCATCCGCTTCGGACCCAGAAAGCCGAAAGGCGAGGCACGCTCGGAAAAAACCGGGTCGGTCAGGACATGCAGCACGCCGCCGCCGAGCGGCAGTTGCAGCAGCGTCGAGGCATGGCCGATGAAGGTCAGCGTGGGCTGCGCCAGCGTGCCCGCGGCGGCGTTGGTCCGCAGTGCCGGCAGATCGGGCGGTACCACCGTCGGCAGGGCCCGTGGCAGCCGGGGCGCACCCGCACGCCAAGCCTGCCACCGCCAGCGCAGCAGATCCCCCAGACCCCGCGGCACGAAGTCGCCGTACCGGTTCTGGAAGCCGCCGGGGCGGTGGTGCGGCTTGCGGGGATCGAAATATGGGTTCACGGAGGGGGTGGTGCCGGCGGGCTGCGCGTATAAGATGCGCACGCCTGGATGGGTGGCATGCAAACGGTGAAGTGTCGGGCGCGAGAGGGTGCGTGCGACGCGCGGGCGTCAAGCGCCCAACTTTCTCCCATAACGCACTGGGTCATGGCGCCAATGTATGGGCTTCTACTTATAATCAATGGCTTTGCTAAATTCCTGGCAATTTGTAACGCTGGAACCTCTTTCGAAAGATGCGCCCCGCGTTATGGATGAAGAACTGGAGGCAAATGTTCCCGATTTCAAGCCGCTGACCGCCGAGGAGGCGCGGAGGCTGCAAGAAAGGCATCCGTCCGTTTCGCCGTGGCGGATCGTCGCGGGGCAGGCAGCGGTGGGGGTCGTGGTCGCGTTGGCGGCCTGGGCGCTCACCCGGCAGGCCCGCATGGGATGGTCGGCTGCCTGGGGTGCATGGGCGGTGGTGTTTCCCGCCGCCGTCTTCGCCCGCGGCATCACCCGCCGAAGCGTGGCTCTGCGCCCGGGTGCCGCGGCAGCCGGGTTTTTGGGATGGGAATTCGCCAAGATCGGTCTCACGGTCCTGCTGCTGGCGGTGTCGCCACGGCTGGTGCCGGATCTGAGTTGGCTCGCGTTGATCGCGGGCATGGTCTTGGCGATGAAGGCGTACTGGATCGCGCTGCTGGCGCGTCCCGGGTCTCGCACAACGGATGAATTGCGCTCCAAGAGCGCTGAAGGATAGAACCGAGATGGCCGCAGAAGGACACGCCCCGACCGCCAGTGAATACATCGTTCACCATCTGACGCACTGGCAGGTCAACTGGAATCTGGAGTCTGTGAAGCAGACCAAGATCATCGATTTCAACGTCCTCAACCTGGACTCGATCCTCTACGCGCTGGCGATCGGCGCGCTGGGCTGCTTCGTGCTGTGGCTCGCCGCGCGCAAGGCCACGTCGGGCGTGCCGGGCCGTTTCCAGGCCGCGGCCGAGATGCTGGTCGAGATGGTCGACAACCAGGCCAAGGCCAACATCAAGAGCGCGCAGAGCCGCAAGTTCATCGCGCCGCTGGCCCTCACCGTGTTCGTCTGGATCTTCCTGCTGAACGCGATGGACATGCTGCCGGTCGATCTGCTGCCGCAGCTCTGGGCCCTGGCCCACGGCGCCTCCGGCCACGATCCCGCCCATGCCTACATGCGCGTCGTGCCCACCGCCGATCTCTCGACCACGTTGGGCCTGTCCACCTCGGTGCTGGTGCTGTGCCTGATCTACAGCGTCAAGGTCAAGGGCCTGGGCGGCTGGGGCCACGAACTGATCACCGCCCCCTTCGGTGCGCATCCGGTGCTCTGGCCGATCAACCTGCTGATGCAGGTCATCGAATACCTGGCGAAGACGGTGTCGCACGGCATGCGGCTGTTCGGCAACATGTACGCTGGCGAGCTGGTCTTCATGCTGATCGCACTGATGGGTGGCGCCGCCGCGCTGTCGCTGCCGGGCGTGCTGCTGCCGATCGGGCACATCATCGCCGGCACCATCTGGGCCATCTTCCACATCCTGGTGATCACCCTCCAGGCGTTCATTTTCATGATGCTGACCTTGATCTATCTCGGCCAAGCGCATGAAGCCCACTAGCGCACGCTAGTTTCTTTCGCCCCTTCCCCTTTTCACTTTTCAATCTCTCTCCAAAGGAAACATCATGGAAAACGTTCTCGGTCTCGTCGCTCTGGCTTGTGGTTTGATCGTGGGTCTGGGCGCTATCGGCGCTTCGATCGGCATCGCACTGATGGGCGGCAAGTTCCTGGAAGCGTCGGCCCGCCAGCCTGAACTGATCAACGAACTGCAAACCAAGATGTTCATCTTGGCCGGTCTGATCGACGCGGCATTCCTGATCGGTGTGGCCATCGCCCTGCTGTTCGCTTTCGCAAACCCCTTCGTTCTGGCCTGATTCCCGTTCGACGCCCTCTCCCTAGAAAGGTGTTGCCGTGAGTATCAACGCGACCCTGTTCGTTCAGGCCATCGTCTTCCTGATCCTGGTGCTGTTCACGATGAAATTCGTGTGGCCCCCGATCGCGAAGGCGCTGGACGAACGCGCACAGAAAATCGCCGATGGCCTCGCTGCTGCCGATCGCGCCAAGTCCGAACTGACCGCTGCCAACCAGCGCGTCGAGAAGGAACTCGCCGAAACGCGCAACGAAACCACGCAGCGCCTGGCAGATGCCGAGCGCCGTGCCCAGGCCATCATCGAAGAAGCCAAGGCCCGTGCCGGCGAGGAAGGCAACAAGATCGTTGCCGCCGCCCGTGCAGAAGCCGAGCAGCAGACCGTTCGCGCCCGTGAAGCGCTGCGCGAAGAAGTCGCTGTTCTCGCCGTCAAGGGCGCCGAGCAGATCCTGCGCAGGGAAGTCGATGCCGGCGTCCATGCCGACCTGCTCTCCCGCCTGAAGACCGAGCTGTAAGGGGACGCCATGGCAGAACTCGCCACCATCGCGCGCCCTTACGCGGAAGCGCTGTACCAGTCGGCGGCCGGCGGCGATCTCGTCGCCACCGCGGCCTGGGTCGACGAACTCTCGGCGATCGCGGCCAATCCGCAGCTCGCCCGGTTTTCCGACAACCCCAAGGTCTCGACCGACCAGGTGTTCGACGTCATCGCGGGCGTGGCACGCACGCCCCTGACCGAGCCGGCGCGCAATTTCCTGCGCATGGTCATCGAGAACGGCCGGCTGGCGGTACTGCCCGAGATCGCACACCAGTTCCGCGCGCTGAAGAACGCGCAGGGCGGCTCCTCGGATGCCGTGGTGTACAGCGCTTTCCCGATCGACGCCACCGCGTTGGCCGACCTCGGCCAGGTGCTGCAGAAGCGCTTCGGCCGCCAGTTGAACCTGACGGTCCAGCAGGATCCATCGCTGATCGGCGGCGTGCGCGTCGTGGTCGGCGACGAGGTGCTCGACACCTCGGTCAAGGCCCGTCTCGAACAAATGAAGGTGGCTCTCGCCGCGTGACGCGCGGCCCGAGCACCCCGCTAACCCCTAAGACAAGGAAAGAGTCATGCAACTCAATCCCGCAGAAATCTCCGAACTGATCAAGAGCCGCATCGAAGGGCTGGCGGGCAGTGCCGACATCCGCAACCAGGGCACGGTCGTCTCGGTGACCGACGGCATCGTCCGCATCCACGGCCTGTCGGACGTGATGCAGGGCGAAATGCTCGAATTCCCGGCCGGCTCGGACGGCCAGCCGTCGTTCGGCCTGGCACTGAACCTCGAGCGCGACTCGGTCGGCGCCGTGATCCTGGGCGAGTACGAGCACATCTCCGAAGGCGACACGGTCAAGTGCACCGGCCGCATCCTGGAAGTGCCGGTCGGCCCCGAGCTGGTCGGCCGCGTGGTCAATGCGCTCGGCCACCCGATCGACGGCAAGGGCCCGATCAACGCCAAGCTCACCGACGTGATCGAGAAGGTCGCGCCCGGCGTGATCGCCCGCCAATCCGTCGACCAGCCGCTGCAGACCGGCCTGAAGTCGATCGACTCGATGGTTCCCGTGGGCCGCGGCCAGCGCGAACTGATCATCGGCGACCGCCAGACCGGCAAGACGGCCGTGGCCATCGACGCGATCATCAGCCAGAAGGGCCAGAACGTCACCTGCATCTACGTCGCGATCGGCCAGAAGGCCTCGACGATCAAGAACGTGGTGCGCGCGCTGGAGCAGTCCGGTGCGATGGACTACACCATCGTCGTCGCCGCATCGGCTTCGGAATCGGCCGCGATGCAGTACGTGTCGGCCTACTCCGGCTGCACGATGGGCGAGTACTTCCGCGACCGCGGCGAAGACGCGCTGATCGTGTACGACGACCTGTCCAAGCAGGCCGTCGCCTACCGCCAGGTCTCGCTGCTGCTGCGCCGTCCACCGGGCCGTGAAGCCTACCCCGGCGACGTGTTCTATCTCCACAGCCGCCTGCTCGAGCGTGCCGCCCGCGTCAACGCCGACTACGTCACCGCGTTCACCAAGGGTGCCGTGACCGGCAAGACCGGTTCGCTGACCGCGCTGCCGATCATCGAAACGCAGGCCGGCGACGTCTCGGCCTTCGTGCCGACCAACGTGATCTCGATCACCGACGGCCAGATCTTCCTGGAAACGAGCCTGTTCAACGCCGGTGTCCGCCCCGCCATCAACGCCGGTATCTCGGTGTCGCGCGTCGGTGGTGCCGCCCAGACCAAGCTGATCAAGAACCTGTCCGGCGGTATCCGTACCGATCTGGCGCAGTACCGTGAGCTGGCCGCTTTCGCGCAGTTCGCATCGGACCTGGACGAAGCCACCCGCAAGCAGCTGGAGCGCGGTGCCCGCGTGACCGAACTGCTCAAGCAGGCCCAGTACAGCCCGCTGCCGATCGCCTTGATGGCCTCGACGCTGTTCGCGGTGAACAAGGGTTTCCTGGACGACATCGACGTCAAGCAGGTGCTGGCGTTCGAACACGGACTGCACCAGTTCCTCAAGACCAGCCACGGCGCCCTGCTCGACAAGCTCGAGAAGGCCAAGGCCATGGACAAGGATGCCGAAGCCGAACTGAGCACTGCAATCACCTCGTTCAAGAAGTCCTTTGCCTGATCGCGTTCAGGTGAAGGTCCCAAGGAGTCCCAATGGCAGCAGGTAAGGAAATCCGCGGCAAGATCAAATCGGTGGAAAACACCAAGAAGATCACCAAGGCCATGGAAATGGTGGCCGCGTCCAAGATGCGCAAGGCGCAGGACCGGATGCGCGCCGCGCGTCCCTACAGCGAGAAGGTCCGCGCCATCGCCGCCCACCTGGGCGAGGCGCATCCCGAGTACACCCACCCGTTCATGCAGGTGAACGAGGCCAAGGCCGCCGGCTTCATCGTCGTGACGACCGACAAGGGTCTGTGCGGCGGCATGAACACCAACGTCCTGCGGGCGGTGACGACCAAGCTGCGCGAGCTGCAGTCGCAGGGCGTGCAGGCCGAAGCGGTGGCCATCGGCAACAAGGGCCTCGGCTTCCTCAACCGCATCGGTGCCCGTGTGGTGTCGCATGTCACCGGGCTCGGCGACACGCCGCACCTCGACAAGCTCATCGGCCCGGTCAAGGTGCTGCTGGATGCGTACGCCGAAGGCAAGCTCAGCGCCGTCTACCTCTGCTACACCCGTTTCATCAACACGATGAAGCAGGAGTCGGTGGTCGAACAGCTGCTGCCGCTGGCCCCCGAGACGCTGCAGAAGGACGCCAGCGCACCGGCCTGGGACTACATCTACGAGCCCGATGCGCAGAGCGTCATCGACGAGCTGCTGGTGCGCTATGCCGAATCGCTGGTCTACCAGGCGGTCGCGGAGAACATGGCGTCGGAGCAGTCGGCCCGGATGGTGGCGATGAAGGCCGCGACCGACAACGCCGGCAACGTCATCGGCGAACTCAAGCTGATCTACAACAAGACGCGCCAGGCTGCGATTACGAAAGAACTTTCGGAAATCGTCTCGGGCGCCGCCGCCGTCTGACGACGGCGCGCGTCGAAGTCACGTTTAATTTTTGGAGCAAACAATGGCTCAAGCTAATACGCAAGCAGGCGCCCAGGGCAAGATCGTTCAGTGCATCGGCGCCGTGGTGGACGTGGAGTTTCCGCGCCACCAGATGCCCCGCATCTACGACGCCCTGAAGCTCGATGGTTCCTCCCTCACGCTGGAAGTCCAGCAGCAGCTCGGCGACGGCGTGGTCCGCACGATCGCGCTGGGCTCGTCCGACGGCCTGCGCCGCGGCCTGATCGTGTCCAACACCGCGGCGCCGATCATGGTGCCGGTCGGCAAGGCGACGCTCGGCCGCATCATGGACGTGCTGGGCAGCCCGATCGACGAGCGCGGCCCGGTCAGCCAGGAACTCACCGCCTCGATCCACCGCAAGGCACCCGCGTACGACGAACTCTCGCCTTCGCAGGAACTGCTGGAAACGGGCATCAAGGTGATCGACCTGGTCTGCCCGTTCGCCAAGGGCGGCAAGGTGGGCCTGTTCGGTGGCGCCGGCGTGGGCAAGACGGTGAACATGATGGAGCTCATCAACAACATCGCCAAGGCGCACTCGGGCCTGTCCGTGTTCGCCGGCGTGGGTGAGCGGACCCGGGAAGGCAACGACTTCTACCACGAGATGGCCGATTCGGGCGTCGTGAACCTCGAGAACCTCGAGCAGTCGAAGGTCGCCATGGTCTACGGCCAGATGAACGAGCCGCCGGGCAACCGTCTGCGCGTGGCCCTGACCGGCCTGACGATCGCCGAGTCGTTCCGCGACGAAGGCCGCGACGTGCTGTTCTTCGTGGACAACATCTACCGCTACACGCTGGCCGGAACCGAAGTGTCGGCACTGCTGGGCCGCATGCCGTCCGCCGTGGGCTACCAGCCGACGCTGGCCGAGGAAATGGGCCGCCTGCAGGAGCGGATCACGTCGACCAAGGTCGGCTCGATCACCTCGATCCAGGCCGTGTACGTGCCGGCCGACGATTACACCGATCCGTCGCCCGCCACCACCTTCGCCCACCTGGACTCCACCGTGGCGCTGTCGCGTGACATCGCATCGCTGGGCATCTACCCGGCCGTGGACCCGCTGGATTCGACCAGCCGCCAGCTGGACCCGAACGTCGTCGGCGAAGAGCACTACAACACGGCCCGCGCCGTGCAGGGCACGCTGCAGCGCTACAAGGAACTGCGCGACATCATCGCGATCCTGGGCATGGACGAGCTCGCGCCGGAAGACAAGCTGGTCGTGGCCCGCGCCCGGAAGATCCAGCGTTTCCTGTCGCAGCCGTTCCACGTCGCGGAAGTGTTTACCGGCTCCCCCGGCAAGTACGTGCCGCTGGCCGAAACCATCCGTGGTTTCAAGATGATCGTGGCCGGCGAGGCCGACCATCTGCCGGAGCAGGCGTTCTACATGGTCGGGACCATCGACGAAGCCTTCGAAAAGGCCAAAAAGCTGGCGTAAGCGGCGTATCCGGGCGCCTGGCGGCGTTGCCGTGCTCGACGTACGCAAGTACGTCTCCGCGCGGCGCCTTGCCAGTCACCCGGCTACTTGCTTTCACCCGCTTTTTGTCAGCGTACAAGGAAACTACATGGCCAACACCATTCATGTCGACGTCGTCAGCGCGGAAGAGTCGATCTTTTCCGGCGAGGCACGCTTCGTCGCCTTGCCGGGTGAAGCCGGCGAGCTGGGCGTGTATCCGCGCCATACGCCCCTGATCACCCGGATCAGGCCGGGCACGGTCCGCATCGAGACGGCCGACGGCGGCGAAGAGTTCGTTTTCGTGGCCGGCGGCATCCTGGAGATCCAGCCCGACTGCGTCACCGTGCTGTCCGATACCGCGGTGCGCGGCAAGGACCTGGACGAAGAGAAAGCCAACGCCGCCAAGGCCGCGGCCGAGGAAGCGCTGAAGAACGCCAAGACCGATCTGGACCTGGCCCGGGCGCAGTCCGAGCTGGCCGTCATGGCCGCCCAGATCGCCGCCCTGCGCCGGTACCGCCAGAAGCGCTGATCACGCGCGTTTCGGCCCACAAGCAAAAACCGCCTTCGGGCGGTTTTTGCTTGTGGGTTGCCGTTGTCCGGGTACGGCGCCGTGGCCCATGCGCGGCAGCGGCCCCGCGACCGGATGGCTCAGGGCGACGGGTAATTTGTTGCAGAGCTGTGTCGCAGGCGTACTAACCTGCATGGCCTCACTTGCCGCTACAGGAACCGTCCATGCCCCTGCCTTTCGCGTCGCGCGACTTCGTCTGCCGTGGGGAGCGGTGCCGGACGGAAAGCCGTGCTGCCCCGTGGGCGCTGGCCGGCCGGCCGCCGGTCGCTCCCTTCTCGATGGCCTGAGCGGCGCACCGGCATGGACCTCGTCGTCGCCCGGCCCGAAGGCCTGTACTGCCCCCCGGGCGATTTCTACATCGACCCCTGGAAGCCGGTGGAGCGGGCCGTCATCACCCATGCGCACTCCGACCATGCCCGCTGGGGCCATGCCCACTACCTGGCGCAGACCGACAGCGAGGGCACGCTGCGCACCCGGCTGGGCGCCGACATCAACCTCCAGACGCTCCCCTACGGCGAGACGATCGAGCACCACGGCGTGAAGGTGTCGCTGCACCCGGCCGGCCATGTGCTCGGATCGGCCCAGGTGCGGCTGGAGCACGGCGGCCGGGTCTGGGTGGCGTCGGGCGACTACAAGCTGGAGGACGACGGCACCTGCGCGCCCTTCGAGGCGGTGCGCTGCGACACCTTCATCACCGAATCGACCTTCGGCCTGCCGATCTACCGCTGGCCGACGCAGCCGGTGCTTTTCGCCGACATCGACGCCTGGTGGCGCGCCAACGCCGCGGCCGGCCGCGCCTCGGTGCTGCTCTGCTACAGCTTCGGCAAGGCGCAGCGGGTGCTGCACGGGGTCGACAGCAGCATCGGGCCGATCGTGGTGCACGGCGCGGTGGAGCCGCTCAACGCGGTCTACCGTGCGGCCGGCGTCGCGCTGCCGCACACCTACCGGGTGACCGACGAAGGCGTCGATGCCGCGATGCTCAAGACCGCGCTGGTGCTGGCGCCGCCCTCGGCCCAGGGCTCTACCTGGCTGCGCCGCTTCGGCAACTACTCGGACGCCTTCGCCAGCGGCTGGATGCAGCTGCGCGGCACCCGCCGCCGCCGGGGCGTCGACCGCGGCTTCGTCATGTCCGACCATGCCGACTGGCCCGGCCTGCAGCAGGCCATCGGCGCGACCGGGGCCGAGCGCATCTTCGTCACCCACGGCAGCGTCGAGATCCTGGTGCGCTGGCTGACCGACAACGGCCTGGAGGCGCAGGGCTTCAAGACCGAGTACGGCGACGAGGACGAAGCCGACGGCGACGCCACCGGCAACACTGCCGGCAAGCCCGCCGAGCCCCCTGCCGAGCCCCCTGCCGAGCCGGTGGCCGCAGCCGCATGAAAGCCTTCGCCGCGCTCTACCGCGCCCTCGACGCCACCACCTCCAGCCTGGCCAAGCAGGCCGCGCTGCAGCAGTACCTGCTGCAGGCCGCGCCGGCCGATGCCGCCTGGGCGGTGTACTTCCTGGCCGGCGGCAAGCCGCGCCAGCTGGTGCCCACCAAGCTGCTGCGCCAGCTGGCGCGCGAAGCGGCCGGCCTGCCCGAATGGCTGTTCGACGAAAGCTACGACGCGGTGGGCGATCTGGCCGAGACCATCTCGCTGCTGCTGCCCCCGCCCGATGCCGAACACGACCTGGGCCTGGCCCACTGGGTCGAGCAGCACCTGTTGCCGCTGCGCAAGGCCGCGCCCGAAACGCTGGCCGACACCCTGCGCGCCCAGTGGCGGCAACTGGCGGTGGACGAGCGGCTGGTGTACTTCAAGCTGATGACCGGCAGCTTCCGCGTGGGCGTGTCGAAGCTGCAGGTCACGCAGGCTTTGGCGGCGGTGGGCGGCGTCGATCCGAAGCGCGTCGCGCAGCGCCTGATGGGCTACACCCACATCGCCGGCCGCCCGGTGGCCGAGGACTACGCCCGCCTGATCGCCAGCGAGAGCGAAGGCGAGCGCGACCAGCAGACCAGCGGCCAGCCGTACCCGTTCTTCCTGGCCCATCCGCTCGCCCTGCCGGTGGCCCAGTTCGACACCGCGGTCGGCCCGCCCGACCGCTGGCAGATCGAATGGAAGTGGGACGGCATCCGCGCCCAGCTGGTGCGGCGCGGCGGCCAGGCCTGGATCTGGTCGCGCGGCGAGGAGCTGGTGACCGACCGTTTTCCCGAGCTGCAGGAGATGGCCGGCGTGCTGCCCGACGGCACGGTGCTCGACGGCGAGATCGTCGTCTGGCGGGCCGACCAGGTGCAGCCCTTCGCCGAGCTGCAGAAGCGCATCGGCCGCAAGACCCTCGGCCCCAAACTGCTGCGCGAGCTGCCGGTCGTGCTGCTCGCCTACGACCTGCTGGAAGAGGGCGGCCGCGACCTGCGGGCGCTGCCCCAGCACGAGCGCCGCGCCCGGCTGGACGCGTTGCTGTCCACCGCCCGGCACCCGGCGCTGATCGCCAGCCCGCTGCTGCGCGGCGACAGCTGGGAGGCGCTGGCCACCGTCCGCGAACAGGCGCGCGCCATGGGCGTCGAGGGCATGATGCTCAAGGCCCGCGACGCCGAGTACGGCGTGGGCCGCACCAAGGACGTCGGCACCTGGTGGAAATGGAAGATCGACCCGCTCTCGATCGACGCGGTGCTGATCTACGCCCAGCGCGGCCACGGCCGCCGGGCCAGCCTCTACAGCGACTACACCTTCGCCGTCTGGGACGCGCCGGAAGAGGGCGGCACCGAGCGCCGGCTGGTGCCCTTCGCCAAGGCCTATTCGGGTTTGACCGACGCCGAGATGGCCAAGGTCGACGCGGTGATCCGCAAGACCACCATCGAGACCTTCGGCCCGGTGCGCAGCGTGAAGCCGACCCTGGTCTTCGAGCTGGGCTTCGAAGGCATCGCCCGCAGCAGCCGGCACAAGAGCGGCATCGCGGTGCGCTTCCCGCGGATGCTGCGCTGGCGCGAGGACAAGCCGGTGGAAGAGGCCGACTCCCTCGCCACCCTGGCCGCGCTGCTGCCGCACTCGGACCCGTGATGTCCTCGTTTGCTATAAAAATAGTAGCTGATGGCCGGCGCGGATTGCCGGATGCGGCGGCATTCGTATCGGAATCGGTCTGTCGGCGACGGCATGATGCTCCTATTTTTATAGCGACGGGCGGTGGCCGGAAGTGAAGGCCGGCCCCGCCGTCCGCGCCATCGCCGACTGGTTCGCTCAGCGCGGCTGGACCCCTTTCCCCTTCCAGAAGCAGGTCTGGAAGGCCATGGCCGACGGCCGCTCCGGCCTGCTGCACGCCACCACCGGCGCCGGCAAGACCTATGCCGTCTGGCTGGGTGCGCTGCAGGCCTTCGCAGACGGGATGCCCGCACCCGAGGCTGCCGACGCCCACCCCACCCGCCGCCGCGCCCCCACCGGCGCGCCGCTCACCGTGCTCTGGCTCACGCCGATGCGGGCCCTGGCGGCCGACACGCTCTCGGCCCTGCAGGCCCCGCTCGACGCCCTGGCCGCGCAGCATGCCGGACTGGCCCGCTGGAGCGCCGGCGCCCGCACCGGCGACACCGCGGGCAGCGAGCGCAGCGCGCAGTCGCGCCGGCTGCCCACGGTGCTGGTCACCACGCCCGAGAGCCTGTCGCTGCTGATGGCCCGCGCCGATGCACAGGAGGTGCTGGGCACGGTGCAGCTGGTGGTGGCCGACGAGTGGCACGAGCTGCTGGGCAACAAGCGCGGCGTGCAGGTGCAGCTGGCCCTGTCCCGGCTGCAGGGCTGGAACCCGGCGCTGCGCATCTGGGGCATGTCGGCCACGCTCGGCAATCTGGACGAGGCGATGCGCACCCTGCTCGGCGCGCCCCTGCCCGGCACGCCCGAGCCGGCGCTGGTGCAGGGCAAGCTCGACAAGCGCCTGGTGATCGACACCCTGCTGCCCGACCACCCCGAGCGTTTCAGCTGGGCCGGCCACCTGGGCCTGCGCATGCTGCCGCAGGTGGTGCGGGCGCTGGAGGAAACCACCACCGCGCTGGTCTTCGTCAACGTGCGCTCGCAGGCCGAGCTTTGGTACAAGGCGATCCTCGATGCCCGGCCCGACTGGGCCGGCGCACTGGCGATCCACCACGGCTCGCTGGACCGCGGCGTGCGCGAGTGGGTCGAGGCGGGGTTGAAGGGTGGCAGCCTGCGCGCGGTGGTCTGCACCAGCAGCCTCGACCTGGGCGTCGATTTCCTGCCGGTCGAGCGGGTGCTGCAGATCGGCTCGCCCAAGGGCATCGCCCGGCTGCTGCAGCGCGCCGGCCGCTCGGGCCACGCGCCGGGCCGGCCGTCGCGCATCACCCTGGTCCCGACGCACAGCCTGGAACTGGTCGAGGCGGCCGCCGCCCGCGCCGCGGTGCAGGCCGGCCAGGTCGAGATGCGCACCACGCCGCGCCAGCCGGTCGACGTGCTGGTGCAGCACCTGGTCACCGTGGCGCTGGGCGGCGGATTCACCCCCGATGCGCTCTACGACGAAGTGCGCCGCACCGCCGCCTACGCCGGCCTGCCGCGCGACGTGTGGCAGTGGTGCCTGGACTTCGTCACCCGCGGCGGCCCGTCGCTGCAGGCCTATCCCGACTACCACCGCGTCGTGCCCGATGCCGAGGGCGTCTGGCGCGTGCCCGACGCCCGCCTGGCGCGCCGCCACCGGGCCAACATCGGCACCATCGTCAGCGACGCGAGCATGGTGGTGCAGATCCAGCACGGTGCCCGGCTGGGCAGCATGGAAGAGAGCTTCCTCTCGCGGCTGTCGCCCGGCGACTGCTTCATCTTCGCCGGCCGGGTGCTGGAGATGGTGAAGATCCAGGACATGACCGCGTGGGTGAAGCGCGCCGGCAACCAGCGCCCCACCGTGCCGCGCTGGGGCGGCTCGCGCATGCCGCTCTCCACCGTGCTGGCCGACTTCATGGTGCGGCAACTGGCCCTGGCCGGCGACCACCACTTCGACGGCCCCGAGCTCAATGCCGTCGAGCCGCTGCTGGCGGTGCAGCAGCGCTGGTCGGCTATCCCCACCCCTGGCACCCTGCTGGCCGAGACGCTGCGCACCCGCGAAGGCTGGCACCTGTTCGTCTACCCCTTCGCCGGCCGCCACGCCCACACCGGCCTGGCCAGCCTCTTCGCCTGGCGCGCCGCCCAGGGCGAGGCCGGCACCTTCTCGATCGCGGTGAACGACTACGGCCTGGAACTGCTGAGCGCCACCGAGCGCGACTGGGGCGCGCTGATGCCGGAGCTGCTGCGCACCGTGGCCGCGCCGGTGGTGCGCGATGCCTCGGCGCCGGATGAACCGCGCACCGCCGCCGACGCGCCACCCCGTCCGAGCCTGCGCGCCGAAGACGCCCTGGCGATCCGCAACACCGCCAACGCCGCGCACGCCGAGGCGGCGGACGGGGCCGGCAACCCGCTGCCCGACCCGGCCCGCCACGCCCTGCTGCACGAGGTGCTGGCCAGCCTGAATGCGACCGAGATGGCCAAGCGCCGTTTTCGCGAGATCGCCCGCGTCTCGGGCCTGATCTTCCAGAGCCACCCCGGCGAGCGCCGCAGCGCGCGCCAGCTGCAGGCATCGTCGCAGCTCTTCTTCGAGGTGTTCAAGAAATACGACGCCGCCAACATGCTGCTGCGCCAGGCCGACGAAGAAGTGCTGAGCCAGGAACTGGACGTGGCCCAGCTGCTCGCCAGCCTGCGCCGCATGCAGGGCCAGACCCTGGTCGTCAAGGCGCTGCAGCGGCCGAGCCCCTTCGGCTTCCCGCTGATGGTCGAACGCTTCCGCGAAAAGCTCACCAACGAGAACCTGGCCGACCGCATCGCCCGCATGCTGCAGCAGCTGGAAACCGCGGCCGATGCGCCTGCCGAACCGGCGCGCAGGAAGGGCCAGCGAAGCGCCAGGAACGAGACCGGCGAGACCGGCGACGGCATGGCCATCGTGCCGCCCGACCCTGCGCCCCCGCCGCGCCGCCGCGCCGGCAAGGCTCCACCGGCAGAGGCACCGCCCACCGATCCGGCGCTGCAGGAGTCGACGCAGGAGGTGCGGCGCATGCTGGATTTCTCGCTGACGTCGAAGGCCGAGGACTTGCCGGCCGGGCGGCCGCGGCGGGAGCGCAAGCCTTCGCGGCCGTTGCCGCGGTTGTAGGCCGGGCCGGGTGGCGCGACAATCCCGGCTTCCCCCCTACGCCCTACCGTGCCACACATCGTGGATCGGCCGGCGGACATAGCTTGGATGTGGCCAAGCGCCAAGCGCCACGTCCGCAAGCTTCGCAGGAAGGGCAAGACAGCACATGAAATTCGAGACGTTCAAAGCCGGATCCTGGCGTCCGCGCTACCGGTACAAAAGCTTCGAGCCGGTTCCGGTCAACCACGCGTGGTCATGGGAAGACGCGCACATCAACCTGTTGCTGGAGCGCGCCAACCGCGCGCTGGGAGAGCTCAATGCCTTCTCGCTGATCGTTCCTGACATCGACCTGTTCATCCAGATGCATGTGGTGAAAGAAGCGCAAACTTCCAGCCGCATCGAGGGTACGCAGACAGCCTTCGACGAGGCCTTGATGCTGGAGGAGGACATCAGACCGGAGAAGCGCGACGATTGGCGCGAGGTGCGCAACTACATCGACGCGGTCAACATGTCCGTCGCGGAGTTGCGGACGATTCCCTTGTCGAATCGCTTGCTGCGGCGGACGCACGAAGTGCTGATGCGGGGCGTCCGCGGCGAACACAAACAACCGGGCGACTTTCGGATCAGCCAGAACTGGATCGGCGGGTCCAGCCTGTCCGATGCGGTGTTCATCCCGCCGCACCCAGACAGCGTGCAGGATCTGATGGGCGACCTGGAGAAGTTCTGGCACAACGAAGACATCACGGTTCCGCATCTGGTGCGGGCGGCCATCAGCCATTACCAATTCGAGACGGTGCATCCCTTCCTCGACGGCAACGGCCGGATCGGTCGGCTGATGATTCCGCTGTATCTGGTCAGCCATGGCCTGCTGGCCAAGCCGTCGCTGTACCTGTCGGACTTTTTCGAGCGCAACCGAGCCAGCTACTACGACGCGCTGATGCGCGTGCGGATCGCCAACGATCTGGTGCACTGGGTGCGGTTTTTCCTGAATGGTGTGGCCGAAACCGCCGTCAAGGGCCGCGATGTCTTCGGGCAAATTCTGAAACTGCGTACCAATGTCGAGCAATCGGTGCTCCGACTGGGCAAGCGGGCACCGCTGGCCACGTCCGCACTCAAGGTGCTGTACCGACGGCCCATGGTGTCGTCGGCCGATCTGGAAAAAGAGCTTGCCGTCAGCACGCCGACGGCCAACGCCTTGATCCGGGAACTGGTGCGCTTGGGCATCCTGCATGAAATCACGGGGCAGCAGCGTGGCCGCATTTATGCGTTCAATGATTACCTTGAACTCTTTGATAGTTAAAGAATCGGCACTTTCTTTAACTAAAAATGGTTGTTGGTTAAGTTCACCGATGGTGCGGCAGCTGCAATTCGGCCAGCATCTCGCTGCAACGATGTGATCGGCCATCCCCGCCATCCCATCGCGCCTTGCACTGAAATCGACTTCGACATGACGATCCAACCTTCGCTCGCCCCTGCGCGCCTGCCCGACATCCCGATGCCCGATGGGGCGAAGGGCCTGGGCCTGACGCTGGCCTATCAGGTCTTGCGCCTGCTACCGGCTCCCGCAATCTGGTGGCCCGCCACCCGCACCCTGTTCATCGCCGACCTGCACCTGGGCAAGGCGGCCACCTTCCGGGCGCGCGGGCTGCCGGTGCCGGGCGGCACCACGCAGGAGAACCTGAACCGTCTGTCGCGCCTCATCGCGGCGCACGGCGCCGAGCGGCTGGTGATCCTGGGCGATTTCTTGCACGCCGCCGAATCGCAGACGCCCGGCGTGCTGGCCGCCCTGCGGGCGTGGCGCGCGCTGCACGCCACGCTGGAGATCGTGCTGGTGCGTGGCAACCACGACAGCCACGCCGGCGACCCGCCCGCCTCGCTGGGCATCGCCATCGTCGACGAGCCGCACCTGCTGGGCCCTTTCGCCTGCTGCCACCACCCGCAGCGCCACCCCACCCACACCGTGCTGGCCGGCCACCTGCACCCGGCCCTGCAGCTGCGTGGCCCCGGCCGCGATGCGCTGCGCCTGCCGTGCTTCAGCGTGGAGCCGGGGCTGGTGGTACTGCCGGCCTTCGGCGAATTCACCGGCACCCATGCGCTGCAGCCGATGGCGGGGCGGGCGCTGTACGCGGTGGGCGGTGGTCGGGTGTGGGCGGTGCCGGCGGGAAGTTCGGCAACAGGCTGAGGATTACACCGGGGCGAAAGTAGACGCCGGCGCAGGGGCGTGCTACATATGGATGCATTCCTACTCGGGAGTGGTATTCACGCATGGCAACCTTGATTCCCGCCATCGGCAGCTGTGCCGGGCGCATGACCCCCGGCGAACGCCGCCTGGCCGAACGGCTGGAGCAGAAGCTGGAAGACGACTACCTGCTCTGGTGGGACGTGCCCATCGGCCCCAAGCAGACGCGGCCGGATTTCGTGGTGCTGCACCCGCGCCGCGGCGCGCTGGTGCTGGAGGTGAAGGACTGGCGCCTGGACACGATCCGCAGCGCCACCCGGGAGCGGTTCGAGATCATCCCCGACGGGCAGCCCAAGGTTGTCATGAGCCCGCTGCAGCAGGCGCGGCACTGCGCCATCCAGGTGGTCAACGCGCTGGAGCGGGACCCGCAGCTGGTCGAAGCCAGCGGCCCTTTCCAGGGCAAGCTGGCGTTCCCGTGGGGCCACGGCGTGGTGTTCAGCAACATCACCCGCAAGCAGTTCGAGTCTGCCGGCCTGGGCGAGGCCATCCCCCCGCACCTGGTGATCTGCAAGGACGAGATGGTCGAAAGCGTCGATGCCGAGGCCTTCCAGCAGCGGCTGTGGGGCATGTACCCGCACACCTTCGGCAATAACCACAAGGGCAAGGGCGCCATCACGCTGCCCCAACTCGACCGGGTGCGCTGGATCATGTTCCCGCAGGTGCGGGTGCAGACCCAGGGCGCCCTGTTCGACGACACCGATGCAGACGCCGAACTGCCCAGCATCATGCGGGTGATGGACCTGCAGCAAGAGCAGCTGGCCCGCAGCCTGGGCGACGGCCACCGTGTGATCCACGGCGTGGCCGGATCGGGCAAGACCATGATCCTGGGCTACCGCGCCGAGTACCTGGCCAAGGCCAGCACACCCACCAGCAAGCCCATCCTCATCCTGTGCTTCAACGAGCCGCTAGGCATCAAGCTGGCTGCCATGGTCGACGCCAAGGGCTTGAGCGACCGGGTGCATGTGCGGCACTTCCACAGCTGGTGCCACCGGCAGCTCTCCACCTACGGCCAGGCCCTGCCGCCCCAGGGCCGCGGCTTCTACAGCGGCCTGGTCGACCATGTGATCCGCGCGGTGGAGCGCAGCCAGATCCCCGGAGGCCAGTACCAAGCCGTGATGGTCGACGAGGGCCACGACTTCGCGCCCGAGTGGCTCAAGCTCATCACCCAGATGGTGGACCCGGCCACCAACAGCCTGCTGGTGCTGTACGACGATGCGCAGAGCATCTACGAACGTGCGCGCAGCAGGCAGTTCAGCTTCAAGAGCGTCGGCATCCAGGCGCAGGGCCGCACCACCATCCTGAAGATCAACTACCGCAATACCCGCCAAATACTGCATACCGCCAGCCTGGTGGCGGCCGACCTGCTGACGGCCGACGACCAGGACGACGACGGCATTCCGCTGGTCAAACCCATCAGCTGCGGCCGCGACGGGGAGGCCCCGGTCATCCTCAAGCTGCCCACCCTGCGCGACGAAGCCGCGGCCATCGCCGACCACCTGGCGAATGCCCACCAGGAAGGATTCGCCTGGGGCGACATGGCGGTGCTGTGCGCCGACTGGAAAACCATGGACCTGTGTGCCGGCGCGCTTGCCGAACGCAAGCTGCCGCACCGGGTGCGCAAGAAGAGTGGTGAGTACCGGCCGGGCGCGGACGCGATTCAGGTGATGACCATGAAGGTCAGCAAGGGGCTGGAGTTTCCGGTGGTGGCGCTGCCGGGCGTGGGGCATATGCCGGCGGAGGGGGAGGATGAGAGGGAGGCGGCGCGGGTGTTTTATGTGGCGGCGACAAGGGCTACGCAGAGGTTGGTCGTTACCGTTAGCGGTGAGGCGAAATTTGCTTCCCAACTAACGACTAGAAATTCTTAGGGAGAAATATGGGACGGGCTATTTCAATGGAAATCGGATCAATGCATTTTACAAAAAAATCTGACGTAATAGATTACGTAAGAAAACTGATTGGAAAATATAGCATTGGAAGCTTTTTAGACTCGGAAGATGCTTTCTTTTGTTCAAATCTATTCACTCGGCACTCACATTATTTAGAAAAGGCGGGCTCGGGGATTAAGTCGATTGAAGTGCGCCGCGACGAATACGGGAATAAACATTTTCAAATACATCGGACTGACGGGACAGACATAGATATAAGTTGGGTTCATTGCATTACACCTAAAGGTAGGTAGCATGAATTTTGAAATTCTTATCGACGATTCCTTTGCAAAAGTCGATAAGCAGTCGACACTGTCGCCAATACATAATAAGTATGTACTCAGTTTGGCGAACGATTTCGAAGAAGGAAAATGGAGACATCAGAAATTTGAAAGTTTTATTTGGGATAACATAGCAGAAACATCACTCTCTGCGAGAGAACGCGCAAGTCTTGTTGATAAATCGCACTCAACATTAATCGCAGCCGCAAAAAATCTTCGGTTAACGGACGGGGAAAAAGACATTGGAAAAGGAAGTGAATTAGCTGAAATTGTTTTGTACGGACTAATGAAGCATCATTATAAAGCGCTGCCTGTGGTGCCAAAGATTTTCTACAAACAAAGCGCTCAAGATAACGCTAAAGGAGCGGATAGTGTTCACATCGTAGTAGATCCGTCAGGCGACTTTACGTTATGGTTTGGTGAAGCCAAGTTTTTTAACAATATTGAGGATGCTAGACTAGGATCAGTTATCGAGTCGGTTGGTAATTCATTGCGCACTGAGAAATTAAAAAAAGAAAATAGCATAATTACAAATGTGCGAGAAATTCAAGAGTTGATAGCCGATCCTGAAATTAGCAATAAAATTACGGCCGCCCTATCTAACCAGCTTTCGATTGACATCCTAAAGCCTCGAATACACATACCGATTTTACTGCTTCACGAATGTGTAATTACTGGAGGCTGCGGCGAGATGACCGATGCCTATAAATTAGAGTTGGCCGTGTGGCACCGAGATAGATCCATCGCTTACTTCAAAGCACAACTTGCAAAACTCGGAGGCATTTCTAAATACGGAGCTATCAAATTTCATCTGATAATCTTTCCTGTTCCAAACAAGAAAAATATAGTTGATAAGTTCGTTGCAAACGTTGCTCATTTTAAGGGAATATAGCGATGGACGTCTTCGAAAGCTGCCAATCAATCAACGATGCTTTGAATAGGGGTGACGAACAGGCCGCAAGAGATCGACTGATACAGTTGTTGGATTTTCATCAGACTAATAAACTGCAGCAGTCTTCTTTGGTTAATCATTTGATTCGGCAAACGGGCCTATATCCATACATTGACTTAGGATCCTCCGACTGGACTGATCGCTTTGCTTTTGAAAGTTTCAAAGCGAACATAGGGACGGATCGCCCAATCACCTTACATAGAGAGCAGTCTTATCTTCTAAGTAGGCTCTTAAATGGTGACAACCTTGCTATCAGTGCGCCCACGAGTTTTGGGAAAAGCTTCGTAATTGACTCATTTATTGCAATACGGCGACCAAAATTAGTTGTAATCATTGTTCCCACGATAGCACTCACAGATGAGGTCCGCCGTCGTCTACAGAAGAAGTTCTCGGCCGAGTACAGGATCATCACTACTGCTGATATTGATCTTGCGGAAAAAAATATTCTTGTTTTCCCGCAAGAAAGAGCCCTTAGCTACATCAGCAGACTCAAGCAAATTGACATTTTGGTGGTAGATGAGTTCTACAAAGCCAGCGCTAAATTTGATCGGGTACGATCACCCACATTGCTTCGCGTTATGCTGAAGCTAAGTTCGATTGCAAAACAAAGGTATTTTCTTGCTCCTAATGTTTCAAGCCTGAACGCAAGCCCATTCACTCAAGGGATGGAGTTTTTGGAGCTAAATTTCAATACGGTTTTCTTGAAGAAGACCGAGCTTTATAGAGAGATTGGAAGGGATGAAGCTAAAAAAGACGCTGCGTTGCTTAAGGTGTTGCAAGAGGCTAAATCCAAGTCGCTGATTTACGCGGGAACTTACTCAGGCATTGACAGTATTGCCAGTCTTTTGATCGATAAACTTCAGCCGGTGGAAAATCCGCTACTGAACAGCTTTGCCGATTGGCTATCAAAAAACTACAGCAGTAAGTGGCAACTCACGAATTTAGTCCGTCGGGGCGTAGGTATACACACAGGACAATTGCATCGATCCTTAAGTCAAATTCAAGTTCGGCTCTTTGAAGAGGATTCTTGTCTTGAAAACATAATTTCAACTTCCTCGATCATCGAAGGTGTGAACACCTGTGCCAAGAATGTGATCATTTGGAAAAGCAAAAAAGGGAGCTCCAAACTTGACGACTTCACTTATAAAAATATCATTGGCAGAGGTGGCCGAATGTTCAAGCATTTTGTCGGCAATATATTCATTCTTGATGCGCCGCCAAATTCTATTGATACAGAACTAGAATTGGAAGCGCCAGACTCCTTGTACGGTGAGATCGATGAAATAAAGTTCAAAGACTCGATGTCTCCGGAGCAGATGGCACGCGTTATTGCGTACAAAGAGGAAATGGGAGAATTGCTGGGGAAGGACGCTTACTCCAAGGCAATTTCTGAGAATTTATTTCAAACGAGCGATTCATCTTTAATTAAAAATATTGCGATTAGCATGCGGAAGAATCCCGCCGAATGGAATGGACTTGCCTATTTAAATTCAGAGAATCCCGATGATTGGGATCGAATGCTTTATAAAATAATAAACTTACAGCCGGGCGGATGGGAAATCCAGCACAGAAAGTTTGTTGCATTTGTAAAAATTCTATCGGGGAATTGGCGACGCTCTGTTGTCAGTCTGATTGGCGAGCTGGATAATCACGATATTGGTTTGAATGAGTTCTTCAAGCTGGAAAGAAATGCAACGAATAAGCTCGCTGCGCTGGTGAGTGATGTGAATGCCATGCAGAAACTAATTTTTCAAGACCCAGCTTTGGACGTATCTCAATTCGCCGCAAGGCTTTCGCATGCGTTTATGCCGCCGGCAGTGTATGGTTTGGAAGAATATGGATTGCCTCGAATGATTTCAAAAAAAATCCATGACGCCGGCGTCATGGATTTTTCTGATTTAGACTTGTCTCTTCATAATGCGGTTAATATTTTGCAAAGCATTTCATTGAGAGAGGTTATCCGTCGAGTGCCGCAACTTCAAGAATTCGATCGGTATCTGCTGAACTATTTCTATGAGGGTATCCAATTAGCTAGCGACCATTCATAGCGTTCCTCGACTTCCTTTCCCTTTGAGTGATCAATTGCCCGGACGTCGTATGGCTGGTTGACTCGTGTGTGCGCCAAAGCGGCGTACAGCTGCGGCGATGGGCGATGTAGCGTCGCTCGAACTCTTTTCCAAAGTCTTCTGTCACTACGCCAGCTAGCAGTCTGCGCAGCGCATGCCGACAGTGTGATGCGAAGCTCTTCCTCTCCTCTTCTACGACACCGCATCATCCAGCACGCTGGCCCGCTAGGGCCTGCGGCCATCGGAATTCGCCGCGTGGAAGCTGCGGATTCGGGACTGATCACTTTCTTGGCGCTACTTTGTTTTTGATAGCTGCTTGCCGTCACCAAATAACGGCTAGAGGCCAATTTCCCCTTCAAACATTCGCCGAATCCGCTTCCGCCTCAGGCCACAACTGCGGAAACATGAAACGCAGCGCATGCTGCGGCAATCCAAACCGCACCTTGCCCTGCGGTGAGTCGGACTTGAGCAGGCCGCGCTTCACCAGGGTGCCCAGCGCATCGGTGGCCCCCCGGTCGCTCATGCCCAGCAGGGCTTTGAAGTCGCCGCGCAGCATCTCTTCGCCGCTCAGGAACAGGTAGTGCAGACCGCGCAAAGCTTCTTGGCGCACGCCTTGTTTGCGCACGGTGGCCTCGAACACCAGGCAGGCTTCGATGCGGGTTTTGATGGTCTCGAAGTCGAGCAGGCCGTGCATGAAGCGGACTTGGTCCAGGCAGGTGTCCAGCACGTAATCGGCCCACGCGATCAGGGCCTGTTCGCTCAGGTTGCCGCGCCCGTCCAGATCGCCGCGGCGCAGGCTGTCGGCGTCGGCCAGCAGCGCGTAGTAGCGCTCGGTGCTGCGCGCAAAACCGCGCAGGGGCGACCATAAGCCGCCGGTGTAGCCCATGGCCGTGAGCCAGGTGTGGGTGTGCAGCCGCATCACGCGGCCGTTGCCATCGACGAAGGGGTGCACCCAGCCCAGGCGCTGGTGTGCGCAGGCCAGCGCGACCAAAGCCGCCTCGCCCCGGCGCACGCCGCCGTAAAAAGCGGCCCAGCGCTGCAGAAACAGCGGCACGGTGGCATGCGCTGGCGCCACATGCTGGCCGACACGCACATCGCGCGGGCGCAGGGTGCCCGGCGCGATGGGCTCTTGCGCGGGCGTGATCAGGTCGGCGGCGGGCAGGCGGGCGAACAAAACGCGGTGGATGTCCTGCAGTGCGGCGGGCGCATACAGGGCGGCAGCGCCTTCGGGCCCGGCGTAGCGCTGCTCCAGCGTCTGCTCGGCCTCGATGTGGGCCAGGGCCAGGCGCTGTTTGGCGGCCAGCGTTGCGTCGGTAGAGAAGTCTTGCCGCAGCGCCTGGTCGATCTCGTGCGGGCGGGTGTGCTGCCCCTCGATGCGGTTGGTGTAGTACGCGTTCATGTTGCGCAGCAGGCTGCGCAGTTCCGGCGGCACCCGGGTGCCCGCCAGGGTGGTGGCCAGGCGAGAGAGGTCATGGGCCTTGGCCAGCAGGGGCTCCATGCGGGCGTCGGCGGGCAGCAGGGGTTCGAACTGGTGGACTTCGGTATACATCTATCTATTTTGCCAAGATAGGTAGTGATTTAAGTATTTGATTCGGAATGAATTATTCTATTTTTGCCAAAGTTTTTGCCAAGTTTTTTGCAGGGGTGCCTTCACGGTTCACTGCAGCCCTGCCCACCGGCACAGGCTACAGTGGCGTCCCCATCGGATCCCGCAGCGGCTGCGCACCGCGCCCCGCACCCTGCGCCGCAGTACGGCAGCCTGCCGGTGTCGCACCGCTTTTGCTCACCTTCAAAAAACCAACTGCCTACCGGACCCACCCCATGACCCCCACCCTCTACACCCACTCCGTCCCCGTCCTGAAGCAGATGCTCACGGCCCTGAAAACCATCCTCGCGCAGGCCGCCGAACACGCCGCCGCCAAGTCGATCGAGCCCGATGCCTTGCTGCAGGCCCGGCTGGCGCCCGACATGTTCCCGCTGCTCAAGCAGGTGCAGATCGCCGCCGATTTCGCGCGGGGCATCGCGGCGCGGCTGGCGGGGGTGGAGGTGCCGAAGTTCGACGGTGACGAGAAGAGCTTCGCCGACCTCGATGCGCTGCTGGCGCACACGCTGGCCTTTCTGGACAGCGTGGACGCGGCCCGGTTCGAAGGCCGGGAAACCGCCGAGATCGTCCTGCGCCCCGGCACGCCCAAAGAGAAGAAACTGAGCGGCCAGGCTTACCTGGCCCACTACGGTCTGCCGCAGTTCTTCTTCCATGTGACGACGGCGTACGCCCTGCTGCGCCACAACGGTTTGCCCATCGGCAAGCGCGATTTCATGGGCGCCTATTGACCGGGCGCCTCACCAGTCGCACCCGTTGCGGTTGGGTCCCAGCTGGAGGCCGTCGATGCCCGCCGCAGGCCAGGCGCCGATGGCATGGACGGCGTGTCCCAGGGCCACCGGCGGCAGGCGCTTGGGCGTGAACTCGCAGCCCCGCACCAGAAACTCGACCGTGTCGCGCGCGTCGCCGCAGGTGACGGTCAGGCGGTGCAGGCCGGGCTCGGCCACCACGGCGTGCGCTTCCCACACGCCGCTTTCTCCGGCGGCCATGGCCATCTCCGGGCCGTGATCGACCGATGCCAGCATCGGGTGTGCCGCGTCGCCGAAACGTCGGGCCGCCAGGCAAACCGGCCCCATGCGCGGCACCTGGCGGGGATCGGCCGGCCGGGTCACCAGGCGCAGATCGCAGGGGGCGACGATCTGCACATGCGGCCACGGCGCGCCCAGCAGCCGGAAGCGCCAGCTGGGCACGGTGTCGTGCACGCAGACGACCGATACGCCCGGCAGGCCCGCACCTTCCTCGATCTCTGCGGTCGATCGCGTGGCACCGTACACCACGCGGCCGTCGTTGAGCAGTTCGTTGTAATGGGTATGGCCGGTGTCCACGAAGGCCACGTTGCCTTCGGCCAGCAGATGCGCCAGTGCGTCTCCGCCCGTCGAAAAGTCGCCGGGATAGACGTGCATGAAGACCAGCGGTGTCTGGCCGGCGGCCTGTGCCCGCGACAGCTCGCGGTTGATGCGACCGAGGTGGTGCGGCGTCAGTCGAAAGTCGGGCCCTCCTGCGCCCGCGCTGACGACGTCGGCGAAGATGCAGCGATGGCCCGCGATCACTTCGGCTTCCGGCCGGTTCGCCGCGGGAAAGGCCGCGTGGTAGTGGTCCAGGCTGCCACCCTCGAAGTCGTGGTCGCCGGGAATGACGCGCCACGGACGTTCGAGCCGCGACAGCGCGCCGACGATGGCGGCGTACTGCGCGGGGGTCGCGTGGTTGGCGTTGTCGCCCGGCAGGTAGACGAAGTCGACTGCGCGCGCATGCGTATTGATCTCGGTGACGATGGCATCGAGCCGCGGCCGGCTGGCCCAGCCGTCGGCTTCGTCCATGTGCAGGTCCCCGATATGAACCCAGGAGATCGAATGTTTCATGGTGCAAGGGCCTCCCGAGAAGGCTTTAAGGGTGGTGGGGAGCGGGTGCCGGCGCAGGCCGGCCGCAGCAGGCGGCCATGGGCCACCCACAGGGCGATGGAGCACAGCGAGAACCCGCCCAGGATGTAGAAAGCCGCCTGGTAGCCGAGCCACTGTGCGAGCCAGCCGCCCAGGGCGGGCGACAGGCTCGCCCCCAGGCCTTGCACCGTCATCACCGCGCCCTGGCCCACATTGACGCGCCCGGTGCCGTCCAGCAGGTAGGCGACGAGACCGGGCACGGCGACGCCTTGCAAGCCGGCGCCGATGCCGTCGAGCGCCTGGACCGGCCACACGCCCCACGCGTCGATGCAACTGCCCGCGATCCATCCGCGGATCGGCAGCGAGATGAACGAGACCAGCAGCACCAGCCAGTAGCCCCGGCGTGCCGCCACCCGCGTGGCCAGCAGCGCGGTCGCGACCATGACCCCTTGCGCCACCATGACCGTCAGCGCGGTGAACGACGCCGCATCCCCCTTGCCGGCACCGACGACGGCCAGCCCGTAGAGCGGCATCATCGCGCCGTTGCCCAGGTGAAAGAAGGCCAGCGCCGCCGCCAGAACCAGGAGCGGGCGGTTGCGGGCCAGCGCGCGAAATCCCTGCGCCTCGGCCGGTGCGCTCGGGCCCGCTTCCGTGCGAGGAGCGCCCTCCAGGCCGCGTGCTGCACGGTGGTCGATGGCCTTTTCCGGGATGGCGACGACCGACGCTATCGCGAAGAGGCCGAACACCGCCGAGAGAACGAAGATGGCCGGCAGTCCGAACCGGAAACCGAGCCATCCGGACAGGCCGGCACCCGCCAGGTTGCCCGCATGGCTCCAGGCCTGGTTCTGGCCGTTCTGCGCGTTGAACCCTTTCTGCCGGACGATCCCCAGCGTCATGGCGGCCACGGCCGGCCCGATGGCGGCGCCCGCGATCGCGGTCGCCACCTGGCTGGCCGTGACGAAGAGGGCCGACTGCGACCACAGCACCAGGAACGACGCCAGGACGGTGCAGACGCCGCTCACGATGACGACGAGCCGTTTGCGGCAGGTGTGGTCGATGAACGCGCCTGCAGGGACGGTCATCAACATGCCGACCACCCCGCCGGCGGTCATCACCGAGCCGATGGCGCCGGGCAACCAGCCCCGCTGCTGCAGAAAGACCCCCAGGAAGGGACCGATGCCGGCCTGCATGTCGGCCATGAAGAAATTCAACAAGCACAGGGCACGGGTGCCACGGCGCCGAAGCGGGCCGTGCATAGCGTGCGGGGAAGGCGTCTCCTCGACGCGTGGCGTTGCCGCGATGGACATGGAATGCACCTTTGACAGGACGGGAAGCTGCGTGGACGGTCGATGGGGAACCGCCATCAAGCCCCGTGCCAGTACCAGTTCCCGTCAAATCAACGACTTAGGTGCGAAAGTCCGTTCGGTGTGGGTGCTTTTGGCGCAACGCCTGTCCGCAATTCATGCGCTGCGTCGCGGCCCGAGGCACCCGCCGCGTGGCCTGACGCACGCGTACCGCTTCCCGTGCCCGAAACCGCGTCGTCCGTGTGCCGGGCTGCCGCGCGGCCGCGCGGCGTGCTCTTACCATCGTGTTCGCCGCTGCACGCCCCGTGCAGGGCGCCCATCCAGGAGACACCCATGTTCAGCCACGTGATGGTCGGCGTTGCCGATCTCGAGACATCCCGCAAGTTCTACGACGCCCTGCTGGGCACGATCGGCGTCGCGCCGGGCGTCGCCAACAGCCACCGGTATTTCTACCGCAGCCCTACCGGCACCTTCGCCATCTCGACCCCGCTCGACGGCGCGGCGGCGACGCATGGCAACGGCAGCACCATCGGCTTCTTGGCACAGTCGCCGGAGCAGGTCGATGCCTTCCACGCGGCGGGCATCGCGGCGGGCGGCGCCACCTGCGAGGATCCCCCCGGGTTTCGCGAAGGCCCGGCCGGGCGGCTGTACCTGGCCTACCTGCGCGACCTGGACGGCAACAAGCTCTGCGCCCTGCACCGGCCGCCGAAGCCGGCGTAAGAAGCGCCTCCAGCCGGCGTCCAGCGCCGGCCTACCGCTATTCTTTCAGTAGCGGATCGCCGGAGAGCACCGGCGCGTTCGGCAGCTCGTTGGGCCGCACGGCGGTGCCGCCACCGGGCGTCGCTTCCAGCGGGAAGTGCTCGACCAGCAAGGCCGACACCTCTTCCAGCGCCTGGGTCAGCCCGTCTTCGTACCGGCCGGCGCCGAAGGCGTCGCCCATGTGCGCGACCAGGTGCTGCCACTGGGCGCTGGTCACATGGCGGTTCAGGCCGCGGTCGGCGGTGATCTCGATCGCGTGGTCGGCCAGCAGCAAATAGATCAGCACGCCGTTGTTGTGCTCGGTGTCCCAGACCCGCAGCTTGCCAAAGAGGGTGATCGCCCGCTCGCGGGCGGTGGCGCCGCGCCACAAATAGCTGGTGGGCAGGCCGGCCTCGACGCAGATGCGGATCTCGCCGGTATGGCGCTTCTCGCTGGCGTCCACGCGGCGCATCAGGCGGTCGACCAGCGCGGGCGGGATCGCCCGGTGGGTGTCGCGGTCGTCCTGCCAGCGGTGGCGCAGGATGCGCGCCAGGGTGTTGATCAGTCCCATCTCACCAGTCCCCCGAGGCGCCGCCGCCACCGAAATCGCCACCGCCGCCCGAACTGAACCCACCGCCGCCGCCACTGCCGCTTCCCATGCCACCCATGCCGCCGCTGCTCCAGCCGCCCACGCTGCCGGCGCCGGTGCCCAAATGGCCGGGCAGGGTGTTGCCCAGGGGGCCGGTGCGGGCCAGCAGTCCGAACAGCAAGGCGATGGCGGCCGCGATGCCGGCCATCACCAGGCTCAGGGTGAACAGGAAGGCGACGGCGCCGACCAGCGCGCCGCCGGCGATCGCGCCCACCGGCCGGCCCAGGAAGCGGCGCAGCACCGCCGCCAGCACCGGCACCGCCACGAAGAGGAACACCGCCGCATCGAACCACTGGAAGCCGACCGGGCTGCGCTCGCGCTCGGTCGGCTCGCCGTCGATCGAGGCCTGCGCCGCGTCGGGCCGGCCGGCGTTGGGCGAGGGCAGGGCTTCGGCGCGGATGCGGGCCTCCAGCCGGTCGAGGGCCATCGCCAGGCCCGCGGCATAGTCGTCGCGGCGGAAGGCCGGGGTGATGGCTTCGTCGATCACTTCCTTGGCGGCCAGGTCGGGCACCGCGCCTTCGAGCGCCTTGGCCACCTCGATGCGCACCTTGCGGTCGCGCTTGGCGACCACCAGCAGCAGGCCGTCGCCGATCGCCTTGCGGCCGATCTTCCAGGCGTTGGCGACCCGGTTGGCGTAGCCGGCGATGTCTTCGGTGCCGGTGGTCTGCACCATCAGGATCGCCACCTGCGAGCCGGTGGCCTGCTCGAAGACCACCAGCCGCTCTTCCAGCGATTTCTTCTGCTCGGCGCTCAGGGTGCTGGTGCCGTCGATCACGTGGCCGCTCAGGGGCGGCACCGGCAGCAGCCGCTGGGCCTGCGCGCCGAGCGGCGCCAGCGCCAGCAGCAGCGCGACCAGGGCCAGCCCCAGAAGCAGCCGGCCGCGCCGCGCCAGCAGCGCCATCGGCAGGGCGGGTAGAAACGTCGGATGCATCGGCACTTACTTCTTGGCGGGGCCGAAGTCCACCGCGGGCGGGGTGGAGATCTGGGCCTCGTTCTGCACCGTGAAGCTCGGCTTGGCCGGGTAGCCGAAGATCTTGGCGGTGAGGTTGGTCGGGAAGCTGCGGGCCTTCACGTTGTACTCCTGCACCGCCTGGATGTAGCGGTTGCGGGCCACGGTGATCCGGTTCTCGGTGCCTTCCAGCTGCACCCGCAGGTCGCGGAACGCCTGGTTGGCCTGCAGCGTGGGGTAGTTCTCGGAGACGGCCAGCAGGCGGGAGAGGGCGCCGGTCAGCTGGGCCTGGGCCTGCTGGAAGCGCTCGAAGGCCTGCGGGTCGTTCAGGGTCTCGGGCGAGATCTGGATCGAGGTGGCCTTGGCGCGCGCCTCGACCACCTTGGTCAGGGTGTCCTGCTCGAAGTTGGCCTGGCCCTTGACGGTGGCGACGATGTTGGGGATCAGGTCGGCGCGGCGCTGGTACTGATTGAGCACCTCGCTCCAGGCGGCCTTGGTCTGTTCGTCCAGGCGCTGGAAGTCGTTGTAGCCGCAGCCCGAGAGGGCGAGCGTGGCGAGCAGGAGCAGGAAGAAACGGCGCATGGAAGTCACTCGTGTTGCAGTACGGGAGGGGCAGAGGATAGCGGGCGCGGGCGTACTCTGCCGTTTCGGGCGGCGGCAGCCGCATCCATTTGTGTCGGGCCGTCCTACACTCGTGGGCCTTGCCACCCCGGCGCACGCACCGCGCGCGCGCTGCCACTCCCTGCTGCCCATGACCACCGCACCGCTTCGCGCCGCCACCGTCGGCGGCACCGCCGACGACATCGAGGCCCTGTTCTACGACGCCCTGCGCAAGGGCGACATCGCCCAGCTGATGGCCTGCTGGGCCGACGAGGACGACATCACCTGCGTCCACCCCGGCGGCCCCCGCATGACCGGCGCCGGCGAGATCCGCGCCGCCTTCGAGGCGATGTTCGCCCACGGCACGCTGCAGGTCCGCACCGAGGGACTGCGCCGGGTGCAGGCGCTGGCCAGCGCGGTGCACACCCTGGTCGAGCGGATCGCGCTGCAGCTGCCCGACGGCCGGCGCGAGGCCTGCGTGGTGGCCACCAACGTCTACCACAAGACGGCCCAGGGATGGCGCCTGGTGACCCACCACGCCAGTCCCGGCACCGCCGAGGAAGCCCAGCACACGCCCGCCGATGCGCCGCCGGTGCTGCACTGAAGAGAATTTGAAAGAAAAGTGCCTGCGGCCGGCGTTCGGCGCCGGCGATCAGCTATGAATTATGTAGCGCCGAAGTGGCTGCCGGGCGGGCATCTGCAAACCATCTGGGCCGCGCTCTACGGCCGCCGCGGCCCGGGCACGCCGCCGGTGTACCGGCGCGAGCGCTGGGACACGGCGGACGGGGATTTCGTGGACCTGGATTTCGCGGTGGGGGCGGAGGGGCGAGACCGCCCTCTGCTGGTCCTGTTCCATGGCCTGGAAGGCTCGTCGCGCAGCCACTATGCCGAGACCTTCGCCGCCATGGCCGCGGCGCGCGGCTGGGACTACGTGGTGCCGCACTTCCGCGGCTGCGGCGGCACGCTGAACCTGGCGCCGCGCGCCTACCACTCGGGCGACTTCGGCGAGATCGGCTGGATCCTGGAGCGGCTGCGCGCGGGCCGCAGCCGGCCGCTGCTGGTGGTCGGCATCTCGCTCGGCGGCAACGCGCTGCTGCGCTGGACGCAGGAGGCGGGCGAGGGCGCCGCCCGCACCGTGGCGGCCGTCGCCTCGGTCTGCGCGCCGCTCGATCTGGCGGCCGGCGCCGCCGCCATCGGCCGCGGCTTCGGCCGGCACGTCTACACCCGCATGTTCCTGGCCAGCATGAAGCCCAAGGCGCTGGCCAAGCTGGCCCAGCACCCGGGCCTGTTCGACGGCGAAGCCCTGCGCGCCGCGCGCGACCTGCACGCCTTCGACGACGTCTTCACCGCGCCGCTGCACGGCTTTCGCGATGCCGAGGACTACTGGCGCCGCTGCTCCGCCGGCCCGCACCTGGGCGCGATCCGGGTGCCGGCCCTGGTGCTGAACGCCGCCAACGACCCGTTCGTGCCGGCCGCCTCGCTGCCGGCGGCGCCCCGGGACGCGCGGGCGCCGGTCACGCTCTGGCGGCCCGCCACCGGCGGCCACGTCGGGTTTCCGGCGGGCCCGCCGCCCGGCCATGTGCGGGCGATGCCGGAGGCGGTGGCCGGATGGCTGGCGGGGCAGTGGAGGGATCGCTGAAGGCCGGCACTGGCACCAGCCAAAATCTGACTCCGGAGCAGAGCACAAGCGGAGCGGGCTTGGCATGCAAGGGCCGCGCACGTCAGCAACGTTCCCCCACGGCAGGCATGCGACGGCAAGCGTGTGAACCGGCATCAACGAACTCGACAGGCGCTGCAGCCTTCTGATACGGCCCGGCCCAAGCCCCCTCCCCATAATGGCCCGATGGACGACATCGTGAAGCAGGCCATCGCCAAGTGGCCCAACGTACCCGACTGCTACGGCTGGCTGGGCCTGGATGCGCGGGGCCAGTGGTTCATGCGCGACGACGGCACCCAGGCGGCCGGCCCGTTCGCCGGTGCCGGGGCGACCGGCGCCAGCCGCGGCTCGCTGCTGCGGCACGAGAAGCTGGTCGATTTCATCCAGCGCAACTACGAGGCCGACGCCGACGGCCGCTGGTTCTTCCAGAACGGGCCGCAGCGGGTCTATGTCGAGCTGGCGGCGACGCCCTATGTCTGGCGCGTGGCCGAGGGCCTGGAGGTGAGCGCCCACACCGGCACGCCGGCCCGGGTGCAGCGCTGCCTGGTCGACGAGCAGGGCCGCGTCTACCTCGACACCCACATCGGCTTCGGCCTGGTCCATTCGCTCGACATGGCGCTGGTCGGCGACGCGGTGGAGCAGGGCCTCTGGGTGCCGCAGGAGGTGCAATCGGCGGATCTGCCGCAGCGCTTCGGCTACATCCCCAGTCCGGCCGAACAGCCCGCCCCCCAGCGCGTCAGCCCCTCCGCATAAAAAGCGACCGCCCATGAAAAAGCCGGTCGCAAGACCGGCCTTTTTCCCCCACACGTCCCGCACGCCGCTCCCCTCTCTCAGGGATGCCGCGGATCCGGCTCCGCCGGTCCGCCGGCATCGCCCCCTCGCAGGGGGGAGGCGAAGACGCGCAGCGCGCAGCCTGGGGGTGGTCTCTACCTGACGGCAGCGGCCATGTACTCGACCACGGCGCGGATCTCGGCATCCGATGCCTGGGTGCCGCCGCGCGGCGGCATCGCACCCTTGCCGGCGATGGCTATCTTGGTCATGCCGTCGATGCCGTCCTTCAGGCGCTCGGCCCAGGCGGCCTTGTCGCCGAACTTCGGCGCACCGGCGATGCCGGCGGCGTGGCACAGCTGGCAGGCCTGCTTGTAGAGCGCCTCGCCGGCACCGCCACCGGCCGCGGCCACGGCGACCGGAGCGGGGGCCGGCGTGGCGGCGGCGGCTGCGGTGGCCGCCGCGACCGGCGCGACAGGTGCAGCAGCAGCGGCAGGGGCGGCCGCCATCGGGGCTGCAGCGGCGGCCGCAGGGGCTGCGCCGTCGGCCGCCGTCGCCGGGGCCGCTGCGCGGTCGGGCACCGGGAAGCTGGCGCCGGCCGCATTGGCCATGTAGACCACCGCGCGGCCGATTTCCACGTCGTCGAAATCGCCGCCGCCCTGGGGGGCCATCGCGCCCTTGCCGGCCAAAGCCGAGTGCAGCAGCGCGTCGTAGCCGGTCTTGATGCGGGCGGCCCATGCGCCGGCATCGCCGAACTTGGGGGCGCCGGCCACGCCCGCGCCATGGCAGGTCACGCACTGGGCCTTGAAGACTTCCTCGCCGCTCTTGAGCGGGCGGTTGGCGTCGCGGATTTCCACGGTGCCGACGCGCTGGATGCGGGCATCGGCCGCCTTGGCGAGGTCGCTGGCGCCGGCGGCGGGCTTGTTGGCGGACACCACGAACATCACCAGGCCGATGATGATGAAGATCGGAATCACGAACGAGAAAAACACCGTGATCAACAACTGCTTCGGGTTCTTGACCGGGCCGCTGTGGCCTTCTTCTTGGATGGTGTCGCTCATGGCGTCCTCAATATGGATCGGGGGCTTTGAAAAATCAACCTTTCATTATAGACAGCGACCCCCCAAAACGCCCTGTTTTGGCGCCCTCTGCGGGTCTCCCCCAGGTGCCTGCGCACCGCCGGCCGGCGGGGGCGAAAGCGGCTGTGCCGGACGCGGAAACGCCGGCACGGGGCCGGCGTCTGCGGGGGAGGCGACACCCCTGCATCCGGCCGTCGCCGGGAGCAGGGGGCAGGCGCGGTGTCAGCGCGTGGCGGTCGGAGTGCCGGGCGCGGCAGCGGCCACCGGCACCGCGGGCGGCTCGGTCCAGCCGCCGCCCAGCACCCGGTACAGGGCCACCTGGTTCTGCAGCTGCAGCAGGCGCGTCTGCACCGCGAGCTGCTGCGCGGTGAAGAGCGAGCGCTGGGCGTCGAGCAGGTCGAGGTAGCTGGAGACGCCGTTCTTGTAGCGCAGGTCCGACAGGTTGAACCGGATCGATTCGGCCTGGGCCTGGGCCAGCTGGGCGCGCAGCTGCTCGCCCAGCGTGGCGCGGCCGGCCAGTGCGTCGGCCACTTCGCGGAAGGCGGTCTGGATGCTCTTCTCGTACTGCGCCACCGCGATGTCGCGCCCGGCGGTGGCCGAGGCCAGGCCGGCCCGGTTGCGGCCGGCGTCGAAGATCGGCAGCAGCAGCTGCGGCGCCAGGGTGAAGCCCCAGGAGCCGCTTTTGAACAGGCCGTCGAGTTCGTTGCTGGCGGTGCCGGCCTGGGCGGTCAGCGCGATCCGCGGGAAGAAGGCCGCGCGGGCCGCGCCGATGTTGGCGTTGGCGGCCAGCAGCTGCTGCTCCGCCTGGCGGATGTCCGGCCGGTTGGCCAGCAGCTCCGACGGCAGGCCGGCGGGCAGCTCGGCCAGCTGGGGCGCGTCGGCCAGGCGCAGGCGGGCGGTTTCGGCGCGCAGGTCCTCGGGCAGCGACTGGCCCAGCAGCAGCACCAGGGCGTTCTCGTCCTGGGCGCGCTGGCGCAGCTGCTGCGCCAGGGTGGCGCGGGCGGTCTCGGTCAGCGACTCGGCCTGGCGGAAGTCCAGCTCCGAGGCGACGCCGTTGTCGAGCCGCAGCTTGGTCAGGCGGATCGACTCTTCCCGCGTGGCGACGGTGCGGCGCGACAGGTCGATCAGCTCCTCGTCGGCCAG
This sequence comes from Sphingomonas sp. NCPPB 2930, assembly GCA_042867185.1. Taxonomy (GTDB): domain Bacteria; phylum Pseudomonadota; class Gammaproteobacteria; order Burkholderiales; family Burkholderiaceae_C; genus Xylophilus. The sequence goes on from JBHZQV010000007.1 coordinate 54,038, forward strand.
CAGGGACAGCCAGCCGTTGGCGACGGCCGAGACCAGGCTGATCTGGGCGGACTTGCGGCCCTCGTCGCTCGCCAGGTACTGGGCCAGCGCCTGTTCCTTCAGGCTGGCGAGCCGGCCGAAGAAGTCGATCTCCCAGGCGCTGACCGCCAGGCCGACATTGAAGGAGTTGGTCTGTTTCCCGGTAATCGTGCTGGGCGCGCGCTGGGCGGTGGTGGACAGGTTGAGCGTCGGGAACAGGTTGGCGCGCTGGATCTGGTACTGCGCCCGGACCTGCTCGACGTTGAGCATCGCCAGCCGCAGGTCGCGGTTGTTGTCGAGTGCCAGGCCGATCAGGCGGCGCAGCCGCTCGTCGGCGAAGTAGTCCTGCCAGGGCAGGTCGGCCGCGCGGGCCACCGGGGCCTGCGACGTGCCGGCGGCGGCGAAAGCCACGTTCGACGGCCAGTCGGCCGCCACCGGCGCCTCGGGGCGCTCGTAGGTGGGGATCATGCTGCAGCCTGCCAGCAGCAGGGCGGCCGCCAGCGGGCCCAGCGACAGGGGCGCGCGCGGCACCCGGCGATCAGACTTGTTCATCGTTGGCATGGCCGCCTCCCATTCCCGCATGCTTGGCATGCTCTTCATACATAAGTTGCTGGCGCTTGCTGCCCTTGAAGAAGGAGCGCACTACCACGAAGAAAACCGGCACGAAGAACACCGCCAGCACCGTGCCGGTCAGCATGCCGCCGATCACGCCGGTGCCGATGGCCCGCTGGCTGGCCGAGCCCGCGCCCGAGGCCAGGAACAGCGGCACCACGCCCAGCATGAAGGCCATCGAGGTCATCACGATCGGGCGGAACCGCAGATGCGCCGCCTCGAGCGCCGACTCGACCACGCCCTTGCCGGTGGCCTGCAGGTCCTTCGCGAACTCGATGATCAGAATCGCGTTCTTCGCCGACAGGCCGATGATGGTGATCAGCCCCACCTGGAAGTAGACGTCGGCGTTGTACTTGCGCAGCAGGGTGCCCATCACCACGCCCAGCACGCCGAGCGGCACCACCAGCAGCACCGCCACCGGGATCGACCAGCTCTCGTACAGCGCGGCCAGGCACAGGAACACCGCCAGGATCGAGAAGCCGTAGAGGATGAAGGCCTGCGAGCCCGCCAGCTTTTCCTCGCGCGAGATGCCGCTCCATTCGAAGCCGAAGCCCGCGGGCAGCTTCTGCGCGATCTTCTCCATCGCCAGCAGGGCGTCGCCGCTGCTGTAGCCGGGGGCGGCGTCGCCTTCGATCCGCATCGCCGGATAGCCGTTGTAGCGCACCGTCTGCATCGGGCCGGATTCCCAGCGCGTCGTGGCGAAGGCCGACAGCGGCACCGGCTGGCCCTGCGCGTTGGCCGCGTTCAGCCGCAGTATGTCGGCGGGCTGCATCCGCTCCGACGCCTCGGCCTGCACCACCACCCGCTGCAGCCGTCCGCTGTTCGGGAAGTCGTTGATGTAGGCCGAGCCGAGGTTGGCCGAGATCGTCTGGTTGATCGAGGCGAAGCTCACGCCCAGGGCGTTGGCCTTGTCGCGGTCGATCTCCAGCCGCAGCTGCGGTGCGTCCTCGATGCCGTTGGGCCGCACCTGCGCCAGGGCCGGGTCTTTCGACGCCATGCCCAGCACCTGGTTGCGCGCGGCGACCAGGGCCTCGTGGCTGTTGCCGGCGCGGTCCTGCAGCATGAACTTGAAGCCGGTGCCGGTGCCCAGCTCGGGAATCGCGGGCGGCGACAGCGGGTAGATGAACGCATCGCGGATGCCCGAGAGCGCGCCGAAGGCCCGGCCCGCCAGGGCGGATGCCGAGTTGCCGGCCTCCTTGCGTTCGTCCCAGGGCTTGAGCGTCACGAAGGCGAGCGCCGCGTTCTGGCCCTGGCCCGAGAAACTGAAGCCCAGCACGCCGACCATGCTGGCCACTTCGGGCTGCTTGAGCATGAAGCCTTCGACCTGCTCCATCACCGCCACCGCGCGCTGCTGGGTCGCACCCGGCGGCAGCTGCACGTTCACGATGATGTTGCCCTGGTCCTCGTTGGGCAGGAAGCCGCTGGGCAGGCGCAGGTACAGCACGCCCACCACGCCGAGCAGCAGCAGGTAGACGATGGCCGAACGGCCGGTGCGGCGCAGCATGCGCGAGACGAAGCCTTCGTAGCGCTTGGCGCCGCGGCTGAAGTGGCGGTTGAACCAGCCGAAGAAGCCGCGCTTCTCGTGGTGGTGCCCGGCCTCCACGGGCTTGAGCAGCGTGGCGCACAGCGCCGGCGTGAGCGACAGGGCCAGGAAGGCCGAGAACGCGATCGAGGTCGCCATCACCACCGAGAACTGGCGGTAGATGTTGCCGACCGAGCCGGAGAAGAAGGCCAGCGGGATGAACACCGCGATCAGCACCACGGTCACGCCGATGATGGCGCCCGAGATCTGCGACATCGCCTTGCGCGTCGCTTCCAGCGGCGGCAGGCCTTCATCGCTCATGATCCGCTCGACGTTCTCCACCACCACGATCGCATCGTCCACCACGATGCCGATCACCAGCACCATGCCGAACATCGTCAGCACGTTGATCGACAGGCCGAGCGCCAGCATCACCGCCACCGTGCCGGTGAGGGCCACCGGCACCACGATGGTCGGGATGATCGTGTAGCGCCAGTTCTGCAGGAACAGGAACATCACCAGGAACACCAGCACGATGGCTTCGACCAGCGTGTGGGCCACCTGGGTGATCGAGATCTGCACGAACGCGGAGCTGTCGTACGGGATCTGCCACTTCACGCCGGAGGGGAAGAACTTCTCGAGTTCGCCCATGCGCGCGCGCACCGCCTTGGCCACGCCCAGCGCGTTGCCGGTGGGGGTGAGCTGCACGCCCATGCCGACCGCCGGCTTGCCGTTCAGGCGGGCCGAGGTGGCGTAGGCCTGTGCGCCCAGCTCGACCCGGGCCACGTCCTTCAGCCGCACGTTGGCGCCGTTGGTGTTGGCGCGCAGCACGATGTTGCCGAACTGCTCGGGCGAGGTGAGCTGGCCCGACACCACCACCGTGGCGGAGATCGCCTGCTCGGCGATGTTGGGCAGGTCGCCGATCGAGCCGGCCGAGACCTGCGCGTTCTGCGCGGTGATCGCGCTGGTCACGTCGGCCACCGACAGGTTCAGGCCGGTCAGCTTGGTCGGGTCGATCCAGATGCGCATGGCGCGCTCGGTGCCGAAGAGCTGGACCTGGCCGACGCCGTCGATCCGCTGCAGCTCGGGCACCAGGTTGCGCGAGGCGTAGTCGCCCAGCTTGATCACGTCCTGCGCCGGATCGTCCGACGACAGCATCATGAACAGCAGGAAGTTGTTGCGCGACTTGTCGACCCGCACGCCCTGCTGCGTCACCGCGGCGGGCAGCCGGGGCGTGGCGCGCGAGAGGCGGTTCTGCACGTCCACCTGGGCCAGGTCGGGGTTGGTGCCGGGCGCGAAGCTCAGCGTGATCGAGCCGGTGCCGTTGGCCTGGGCCACCGTCTCCATGTAGAGCAGGCCGGGCGAGCCGTTCATCTCGCGCTCGATCACCGCCAGCACGCTGTCCTCGAGCGTCTTGGCCGAGGCGCCGGGATAGGTGGTGTTGACCACCACCGCCGGCGGCGCGACCGCCGGGTACTGCGCGATCGGCAGCTGCGTGATCGCGACGCCGCCCGCCACCAGCAGGAAGAGGGCGATCACCCAGGCGAAGATCGGCCTGTCGATAAAGAACTTTGCCATCGGTGCTGCTCCTTACTTGGTCGCCGGCGCCGCGGCCGGTTCGGCGGCCTTGGCGGCGGAGCCGGCAGCGGCGGGTGCGCCGGCGGCCGGGGCCGCGGTGCCTGGCGCGGGGGCTGCGGCGCCCTGCTGTGCCGGCGGGGTCCACGGCACCGGCTTCACCGGTGCGCCCGGCGGCAGCATCTGCAGTTTCTGGAAGCCGTCGACCATCACCTGCTCGCCGCCCTTCAGGCCATCGAGCACCACCCAGCTGGCGCCCTTCGAGTCGCCCAGCACCACCTTGCGCTGGCTCATCTTGCCCTCGGCGTCGACCAGCGTCACCGTGTCGCCGTCGGTGGTGCGGGTCACCGCCTGCTGCGGCAGCAGGATCGCGTTTTTGGCCTGCGCCTGCTCCAGCCGCACCCGGACATAGAGGCCCGGCAGCAGCTGGCCGGTGGGGTTGGGCACCTCGGCGCGCAGCGTGATCTGGCCGGTGGTGGCGTCGACCGTCAGGTCGGAGAACAGCAGCCGGCCGTCGCGGCCGTATTCGCTGCCGTCTTCCAGCACCACCCGGATGCTGGCGGCTTCGGCGCCGCTGGCGCGCTTGAACTTGCCGCTCTGCAGCGCGTTGCGCAGCTTCATCACCTCGGTGGCCGACTGGGTGAAGTTGACGTAGACCGGGTCGATCTGCTGGATCACCGCCAGCTGGGTGCTCTCGCCCTGGCCGACCAGCGCGCCTTCGGTCACCAGCGCACGGCCGATGCGGCCGGCGATGGGGGCGGTGACGTTCGCGTAGTCGAGGTTGATCTTGGCGGTCTGCACGCCGGCACGGCCCACCGCGACATCGGCCGCGGCCTGCTTCTGCGTGGCCTGGGCGTTCACATAGTCCTGGCGGCTGATCGCGTTGGCCTCGACCAGCGGCTTGTAGCGCTCGGCGGTGGCGGTGGCCTGGGCCAGGTTGGCCTCGGCCCGGGCCAGCGAGGCCTGCGCGCTCTGGAAGGTGGCGGCGTACGGGGCGGAGTCGATCTGGAACAGCGGCTGGCCGGCCTTCACGTCGCTGCCTTCCTTGAACAGCCGCTTCTGCACGACGCCGGCGGCGCGGGCCCGCACCTGGGCGATCCGCGAAGCCTCGATCCGGCCGGGCAGCTCGGTGACCAGGCCCACGTCGCCCAGCTGCACCGTCACCACGCCCACCTGGGGCGGTGGCATGCCGCCGCCCGGAGGCGCGCCGGCGGCGGGCGCCGCGTCTTTCTTGCCGCAGCCGGCCAGAAGAAGCACCAGCACCGCCGCGACGGCGAGCGTGGTGGGAGTCAGGGACAGGCGGGGCGGGGCATCGCGCAAGGCAAGCATCGGAAATCCTTCCAGGGGTCGGAGCAGGGCGGAAACGAAAGACGGCAGAGTTGCCAATTCGCATTGCTGCCATCGGGATAAGGGAAAACAGGCGCAGTATACATACAATCATGAATGTATAAAGACAGCGATGGCTGTCGCCACGTTCCGAGACAACGGCATTTGCCCACGGGCGAAAGCCAAGCAAATTCCACACCGAAAGCCGCCCCATGGCCCGTAGAACCAAGGAAGAAGCCCTCGCCACCCGCTCCCAGTTGCTGGATGCGGCCGAGCGGCTTTTCCACGACCAGGGTGTCTCCCGCACCGCCCTCAACGACATCGCCGTCGCCGCCGGCACCACCCGCGGCGCCATCTACTGGCACTTCAAGGACAAGGCCGACCTGTTCAACGCGATGATGGAGCGGGTGACCCTGCCGCTCGAGAACGCCATCGGCCGGGTGGGCGCCAAACCCGAGGACGATCCGATCCAGCAGATCCGCGATGCGCTGCAGCATGCGCTGCGCGTCGTGACCCACGACGTGCAGGTCCGCACCGTGTTCGAGATCGCCACCCACAAGGTCGAGTACGTCGGCGAACTGCAGGCGGTGCGCGACCGGCACCTGGCGGTGCGCACCGAATGCCTGGCCCGCATGGCCGAGGGCCTGCGCCTGGCCTTCGCCCGCGCCGGCCGCCCGCCGCCGATCACCTGCGAGATGGCCGCCCACGGCCTGCATGCGATGGTCGACGGGCTGATCCAGAACTGGCTGTTGCGCCCCGGCGAGTTCGATCTGCAAGCCGCAGGCGCCGCGGTGTTCGACATCTACCTGGCCGGCATGGGCCTGGGCCCGGCGGTCTCGGCGCCGGCGCCGGCAGACGCCATGGCGCCAATTTGAAGGCCACCGCGCGGCCGCTTCGGGCCTTTTGCCCCAAGACGCCTTCCGATAGGCGATAATCTCGGGCTGCCCGGATCCTTTGCCGGGCACATGCGGCTGTAGCTCAGTGGATAGAGTATTGGCCTCCGAAGCCAAGGGTCGTGGGTTCGATCCCCGCCAGCCGCACCAGTTTTCCTTTGGGCTCAAGATAGGTGCCGTTCAGCTCCTGCGCGAGCGTGGCACCGACAGCGCGGGCATCCACCGACCAGCCCAGCGAGCGGCACACGACGGGCCGCGCGGCCTGCCACCCGGGGTCATCGAGCAGTCCTTGCGCGGATCGGCGCAGCGCCGGTCCGGCACCGCGAAGACGTCGCGGCGCTTTCTATTCGCTCAGGCTAGCGAAATCTTCGCTCTTCGGTACCTGCGCTTCGGATTCGGGGCTTGGGAATCAGTGGCGGGCGTCGACAGTGTCGACCAGCCCGGTACACACCAAGGAAGATTGAATGGGATGTTTTGCATCGAAGCCCCTGAGCCCGCGCGGCTCCGACACGGCGTGGCAGCAAACAGGATATTTCGAATCCAATTCACCCTCTGCGGCAGGTTCCTCGCCGGCCCGCAGCACGCCGGGCCACGCGGCGTTATCGCCGCGCGGTGGGGGCTTGTCGGTGGAGGCGTCGTCCCGTGCGCGTCGCGTGGCGCCGCCGTCCTCCTTCCACGGAGGCGACTCCAACTTCGGACTGCAAGGGGACTCCTACGTCCTGCGCAATGGGAATGTCCTCCCGTCGATCAACACGCTGTCCAGGACCGAGCGCGCGGCGTTCCTGAAGAATCACGACCCGGTCCGGCAGCTGAAGCTGACCGATGCGTCCGTGTTCTTCCGGGTGACGGAAAGAATGCGGATCCAGGACGGCGCGCTGACGGGACACCCGTCGGCGGGCGCCACCATCAGGAACCATCTGGCGCTCGCACCCAACCCGTACATGCCAGGGAGGTTCGTGCCGGCACAGATGATGGCGGTCAACCTGCCGGATCCGGTGCTGAACGTCATGTTCGGGCCCGATGCCTACCAGGCCGCGATGAACTATGCGTCCAGCGACGATCGCGTGGCGGTCAAGATGACGCTCGGCGATATTCGCCGGGCCGGTGGGGGTGACGTGTTCCTCGACGTCCGGGCGCCGTCCGGCCAGGACGACAGCGCCCGTGCGCTGATCGTCACCCTTCCCGCCGGCGCGGCGGTGCCCGTGACCCTTGTCGATTGAGGTGGGAGGCGGGGAAGGTGACCCTGCGCGGCATGCCAAACGCGAAGGTCCTCGGCGAGAGGGCGCGCGTCGTGCCATGGTCGGACTTGGTCTCTCTGGTGGCCCCTACCTGCCCGAAGCGCCGTCGCGGCCGCCCCCGCTTCTCTTGCACCGTCAGGACACGTGGCCCGGTGCAGGGCAGCGCAACACCTTGCCGTCACCCGTCGCCGCATCGGCCGACGCGATCGCGTCGGCGATGGTCTTGGCGAGCCGCGCGGCCACTTCTCCCGATGCCCGGGCCAGCGCGCCCATGCCGGCGCCCGCCGCCACCGACGTGTCCAGCCGGCAGTCGAGCTGCTGTGCAGTGCCCGCGCGGTGCAGCGTCCAGGTGAAGGCGCCGTCGACCCGCTCGCCCTCGACCGCGTCGAACCGGGCCACCTGCACCGCGATGCGCCAGGGGCGCAGGCCGGCGGCGGTGGGCGTCTTGCTGGCGTCGATCGCGCCCAGCCGGGTGGCGATGCCCGACGACAGGGCGTCCCGCAGCTCCTTCTCGAAAGAGGCCGACCAGCGGTGCTGCTCCAGCACCTGGACCTCGGGGCTGGCCGCCGATGTGCGCACCACCATCTGCGGCCGCGCCAGCCGCTCGGGCACGCCGACGGGCAGCACTTCGATGGCCGTCGTGGGCGCGGCCTGCGTCGCCGCGGCCGGCGCCGTGCGCAGGGCCGCCGGGTCGGACAGCGTGTAGAAGCGGTCGGGCTGGCCGGCGCAGCCGGCGGCCAGGGTGCAGACGGCGAGGACCAGGCCCCATGCGGGCCGGCGGGACGGGATGGATGCAGATGTCACTTCTTGTCCTCAGGCTTGCCGCGCAAAAGCGATTCGGGGTGGCGTTCCAGGTAGTCGGTCAGCACCCGCACCGAGGTGGCGGTGCGCGACAGGTCCTGCAGCGTCTGCCGCAGGTCGGCCTGCAGCGGTGCGTCGGCCGCCAGCGTCTGGTTGGCGCTGTCGATGGTCTTGCGGGCATCCTTCAGCGCGGCGGTGATCTCGGGCGACACGTCGTTGTTGAGCGTGCGGGTCAGCGTCTCGGCGCCGACCAGGGTCTTGTCGAGCTTGGCCAGCGTGGCCCGCACGTCGCGGCCGATCTCCTCGATCGGCACCTTGTTGACCTTGCCGACGATCTCCTGCACCTGGCTCTGCAGCTCGTCCAGGCTGTTGGCCACGGTGGGCAGCTCGAGCGGCGTCTTGGTCAGGTCGATCTTGGCGGCGGGCGACTTGGGGAAGAAGTCGAAGGCCACGTACAGCTGGCCGGTCAGCAGGTTGCCGTTGCGCAGCTGCGCGCGCAGGCCTTTGTCGACCAGGATGCGCAGGCGCTGCTCCTGGGTGCGCAGCGATTCGGGTGCGGCGTCGCCGGCGCGCTGCCGCAGCCGGTCGGGGTAGACCTGCACCAGCACCGGCATGCGGAAATCGCGCTCGGTTTTGGAGAACTCGGCGCCGATCGACTTCACCTCGCCGATGACGACGCCCCGGAAATCGACCGCGGCCCCGGGCTGCAGGCCACGCAGCGACTGGTTGAAGTACAGCAGCAGCGTCTGCGCCGGGCCGTCGGGCTTCTTCATCGCGGTGGTTTCGTCGCCGGCCAGGCCGAAGGTGGTGTTCTCGGACGCGACCGGGCCGCTGCCCTCCTCGGGCGTGCCGAAGGCGATGCCGCCCAGCACGATCGAGGCGAGCGACTGGGTGCGCAGCGTGACCCCCGAGGAGCCGAGCTGCATGTCGATGCCGCTCGCGTGCCAGAAGCGGGTGTTGGCGCCGACGAAGTTGTCGTAGGGCGCGTTCACGAAGATGCGGATGGTGACCCCGCGGCCGTCGGGGTTGAGCTCGTACGAGGCCACCTGGCCGACCTGGATGTGCCGGAAGTAGATCGGCGTGCCGATATCCAGCGAGCCGATGTCGGACGCGCTCAGCACGAACTGCCTGCCCGACGCGTCGCGGGTGACGATCGGCGGCACCTCCAGGCCCACGAAGGCGCTGACCGTGTTCTCCGCCGTGCCCGGGTCGGCCGCGATGTAGGCCCCCGACAGCAGCGTGCCCAGCCCCGAGATGCCCGAGGTGTCGAGCCGCGGCCGCACTACCCAGAAGCGGGTGTCCTCGGTGGTGAAGCCGTCGGCGTCCTCGCCCAGCTGCAGCACCACCCGCACCTTGGAGCGGTCGCGGTCCAGGCGCAGGCTCTGCACCACGCCGATCTGCACGCTCTTGTAGCGCACCGCCGTCTTGCCGGCCTCCAGGCCTTCGGCGGTCTTGAAGCTCACCTCGATCTCGGGGCCGCGGTTGACCAGCACCCGCGCCACCAGGGCGATGCCGACCAGCGCCGCCACTACCGGGATCAGCCAGATCAGCGAGGGCAGCCAGTTGCGCCGCCGGGTGACGCGGGGGGCGGCCACGTCGGCGGCGATGTCGGAGGGGGGAGGGGTGTTGCCGTGGTCGGTCATGGAGTGGTGCCTTCCGGGCGCGGTGGGCGGGGCTGGTAGTACCAGATCAGTTTCGGGTCGAAGGTCAGCGATGCCAGCATGGTCAGGACCACCACCGCGCCGAAAGCGGCGATGCCGGGCCCGGCGGTGATCTCGGCGAAGCCCTGGATCCGCACCAGCCCGGCCAGCAGCGCCACCACGAACACGTCGAGCATCGACCAGCGGCCGATGAACTCGATCACGTGGTAGAGCCGTGCCCGCTCGGCGCGCCGCCAGTCGCTGCGCCGCTGCGCGGTCACCAGCAGCACGATCAGTGCCACCAGCTTGAAGAGCGGCACCAGGAAGCTGGCCACGAAGATGATGGTGGCGACGCCGTAGGAGCCGCTCAGCCAGAAGAACACCACGCCGCTCATGATCGTGTCCTGCTGGGTGCCGAACAGGGAGCGGGTGACCATCACCGGCAGCAGGTTGGCCGGCAGGTACATGATGCAGGCGGCGACCAGCAGCGCCCAGGTGCGGTTCAGGCTGTCGGGCTTGGACTGGTGCAGCCGGCTGCCGCAGCGCCCGCAGCGCTCGCCCTCGTGCGCCTCCTGCCAGACGGTGCCGCAGCGGCGGCAGGGCATCAGGCCCAGGGCGCGGGCGGTCGGGACCTGCAGGTCCTCGTCCTGGTGGGCCAGCACGTCCTCGCCCGGCTGCCAGCGGCGCGGCGCCTGCTGCGCGGTCATGCCGCCGCCCCGCCGGACACGTCGTCGGATGCGAGCGTGCGGGCCATGTCCCAGAAGCCGCGCGGATCGAAGGACAGCACCATCGTCATCAGCACCGTCAGCGCCACGAAACCCCACAGCGCCGGCCCCGGCAGCACCGTGGCCAGGCCCGAGAGCTTGACCAGCGCCACCAGCACGCCCAGCAGGAACACCTCGACCATGCCCCACGGCCGCAGGGTCTGCAGCGTCTGGACGATGGGCACGAAGCCCGCCGGCCGGCGGCGGCGCGCCAGCGGCACCAGCAGCCAGACCAGGGACAGCATCTGCAGCAGCGGGAACACCAGCGTGGTCAGCAGCACCAGCGACGCCACCAGCCACTGCCCCTCGGTCGCCAGCGCCACCACCGCGCCGGTCAGGGTGGTGCGGCTGCGCAGCCCGCGCAGCTCGATCTCGACGATCGGGAACACGTTGGCGACCACGAACATCGCCAGGCTCGCCAGGGTGAGCGGCAGCAGCCGGTGGCTCTGCTCGCCCGAGGGCCGCTCCAGCTCGGCCCCGCAGCGGGAGCAGCGCGCCACCTCGCGCGGGCGCAGCGCCGTGCGGCGGTACACCGCGTCGCAGCTCTCGCAGGCGATGAGGTGGGGGGCTTCGATCATGTGCGGCAGCGGCGTCCGGAGGGGAGGCCGCGGTGCGGCCCGGTGGGCGCGAACCATTTCGCGCCGCCGCGAGTATCGCTCCGCGCCGCGAATGCCGTGTCGCTGCCGTGCGACGCCCCTGCAATGGAAACTCACACCGGCGGCCCGCGCCGGTGGCCCAATGGCCGCATCGCCCTGCCTCCGAGACACGCCCCATGCAGCCCACACCCGACACCGCGGCGCCCGCCGTCACCGCCGCGACCGAGCAGGACATGCTCGATTTCGCCCACAAGATGTTCGACTACGCCCGCAGCGGCGACGCCGAGGGCCTGCAGCCGATGCTGGAGCGCGGCCTGCCGCCCAACATGGGCAACCATAAAGGCGACACGCTGCTGATGCTGGCCAGCTACCACGGCCACCTGGACGCCACCCGGCTGCTGCTGCGGCATGGCGCCGACCCCGACCGGTCCAACGACATGGCCCAGACGCCGCTGGCCGGCGCCGCCTTCAAGGGCAACCTGCCGATGGCCGAGCTGCTGCTGGCGCACGGCGCCAAGGCCGAGTTCGCACCGCCCGGCGGCAAGACGGCGCTGATGTTCGCCGCCATGTTCAACCGCACCGCGATCGTCGACCTGCTGCTGGCCCACGGCGCATCGCCCGCCACCCGCAGCAGCGACGGGCTCACCGCGCTCGACCTGGCCCGCACCATGGGCGCCGCCGACACCGCGGCGCAGCTGGAGCGGCTGGGCGCTTAGCCCTGCGGCGCGCCGTTCTCGGGCAGCGCCAGGTACGGCGACAGGTCGCGCGCCGCGTCGGCTTCCAGCAGGCCGACCGTCACCTCCACGCCCGCCTCCCGCAGGATCTCGATCCCTTTGCCGCTGTTGCGCGCATCCGGGTCGAGCATCGCCACGAACACCCGGCGCACGCCGCGGGCCACCAGCGTTCGGGCGCACGACGGCGTGCGGCCGTGGAAGGCGCACGGCTCCAGCGTCACGAAGGCGGTCACGTCGCCCAGCGGCCCGTCGACCTGCTGCAGCGCCAGCGCCTCGGCATGCGGATGGCCCGGCGGCTGGGTGAAGCCGCGCGCGACGACCCTCCCGCCCCGCACCAGCACGCAGCCCACCGGCGGGTTGGGCAGGCAGGCGGGCAGGGCGCGGCGGCCTTCGGCGAGGGCGGCGCGCATGAAGTCGGTGGCGGTGGTGGCGTCCATGGGGCGGGCAGTGGTGCAGGGCGGGGCCGCCAGGGTAGCAGTGCGACGGGGCGCCGATGCGCTGCGGGTACCATCGTCGGCTTTTTGCCAGGATTCACGCGCATGACCGCCCCACCCTCCGCCGGCTGCCTGGGCATCGACTTCGGCACCTCCAATTCGGCCGTCGCCTACCGCGCCGCGGGCGGCGCTTCCCTGCTGCTGGCGATGGAGGGCACCGCCACCGCCCTGCCCACCACGCTCTTCTTCAACGCCGAAGACCGCCGCACCCACTACGGCCGCGACGCGCTGGCCCAGTACCTGGCCGGCACCGAGGGCCGGCTGATGCGCTCGCTCAAGAGCCTGCTGGGCAGCAGCCTGCTGCAGGAGACCACGTCCATCAACGGCGAGTCGATGAGTTTCCAGGACGTGATTGCGCTCTTCCTGCGCGAGCTGTCCGACCGGGCGACCGGCGTGCTGGGCACCCGGCCGCGCCAGGTGGTGCTGGGCCGGCCGGTGCATTTCGTCGACGACGACCCGGCACGCGACGCGCAGGCCCAGGCCTCGCTGCAGCAGGCGGCCGAGGACGCGGGCTTCGACGACATCGCGTTCCAGCTGGAGCCGATCGCCGCGGCGCTCGACTACGAGCGCCGCGTTGCCCGGGAATCGCTGGTGCTGATCGCCGACATCGGCGGCGGCACCTCCGACTTCACCGTGGTGCGCCTGGGCCCCGACCGCATGGCCCGCGCCGACCGCACCGACGACGTGCTGGCCACCACCGGCGTGCACATCGGCGGTACCGATTTCGACCGGCGCCTGAGCCTCGACGAGGTGATGCCGCTGCTGGGCCTGCACCACATCGGCCCCAGCGGACGCGAGGTGCCCAACGCCACCTTCTTCAACCTGGCGACCTGGCACCTGATCCAGTGGCTGTACGCGCCGCAGTCGATCCGCAAGGTGGCGGAGCTGCGCCGCGACTATGCCGATCCGGCGCTGCACGCCCGGCTGATGCGGGTGCTGGAGCAGCGCGACGGCCACCGGCTGGCCACCGCGGTGGAAGAGGCCAAGATCGCCAGTGCCGCCGCCGAGGGCGCGGTGCCGATCGACCTGGGCTTCGTGGAGCGGGGCCTGTCGGCGTCGCTCAGTGCCGACGCGGTGGCGCGCCATCTGCGGCCGCTGCTGGAGAACGTGGGCGACTGCGCCTCCGAATGCCTGCGCCGCGCCGGCCTGCCCCGTGCGCCGGACGCCATCTACCTCACCGGCGGCTCGTCGGCCCTCGCGCCGTTCCAGCAGATGCTGCGGCGGCGCTTCCCCGAGACGCCCTTGGTCGAGGGCGACCGCTTCGGCGGTGTCGCGGCCGGCCTGGCCTATGCCGGTGGGGTGCAGCTGCGCTAGTGCGCTAGGAAACGTTCAGCCCCATGCCGGCCAGCACCGCGCGCAGGCCGGCGGTGACCGGGCCGCGGCCTTCGAAGGCTTCGACCCGGCGGGCGAAATCGGAGCCTTCCTCGATGGCGCTGCGCGGCACCTTCTTGGCGGGCAGCGAATCGGGGTACAGGCCCTCGGCGGGCTGCAGCCGCAGGCGCAGGCCCAGCGTCTCGATCAGGCCGCGGGCGAACAGCTCGGCCAGCTGGTCGTCGGTCACGTAGCCGGAATGCTCGGGCGCCTCGGCACCGCGGCGGCTGTGCACGATCTCGTAGCAGCCGGCGTGCGCGCCCTGCTTTTCGGCGAACGGGTGCATCGCGAAGGTCTGCGGCTCGGCGGTCTTCCTGCCCTTGTAGGTGTGGGCGACGGTGATGGCGGCGAGCATCATGCGCGGGGCGTCGGATCGCCGCCGTCGAGTTCCGCGGCCAGCACGTCGCCCTCGGCCGCAGCGCGCGGGTTGCGCTTGGCCGGGCGGGCCAGCACTTCGACGTAGAACGCCTTGCGGCCTTCCTGCACCAGCGCGTCGATGCGCTCGGTGAGCGATGCCAGGTGCACCCCCTCGGCGTCGTCGGCGGTGGCACCGATGCGGCAGTCGAAATCCCAGAAGTCGGCACCGGCCGGCAGCGGCTTGCGGCGCTCGCGCTGCACGTACTTGCGGATCTCGTGCTTGGTCGCTTCCAGCACCCGGTCGGGGTGCTTGCCTGGGGTCTCCAGCGCGAATGTCTTTCTCATGCCAATCCTTCGCAGCGCTGCGGCAGCGCCTGTGGCCGCCGGATGCGCAAACGCGCGATTATGAGGCTTTCATGCCTGCGGCCGGCATCCCTTGCCGGCAAGTAGCTATTGATTTGGTAGCGCGGGGTCGACCGCCCGTCCCCCTATCGACTGGAACAGCGTCGCATGGTTGCCCAGGCGGTTGAGCCGGTTGTCGGCCACCGCGATCTCGGCGTTGCGGCGCTTTTCCTGCGCATCGAGCCAGGGCTTGAGGGCCACCGAGCCGGCGCGGTAGCGGATCTCGTAGAGCCGCTCGGCCCGCTGCGCCTCGGCCAGCGATTCTGCCAGCAGCGCGGCCTGCGCCTCGAACTGCTGGCGGGCCGACAGCGCGTTGTCCACGTCGGCCAGCGACTGGTAGACGCTCTGGCGGAACAGCGTCACCGCCTCCTCGTACTGCGTCTGCGACACCTGGATCGATAGGCTGCGTTGCGTGGCCTGCAAAAAGGGCAGGCTGATGCCGGCGCCCAGGCTGGCGACCGGGTTCTGCAGCAGGGTGAGCAGCGCGTTGCTCGAGGTGCCCAGCGCGCCGGTGAGGGTCAGCGCCGGGTAGAAGGCGGCGCGGGTGGCGTCCACGTTCTTCAGGCTGCTGCGCAGGCGCAGCTCGGCCGCGCGCACGTCGGGCCGGCGGGCGATCAGGTCGGCGGGCAGGCCGGCCTCGACCGCCGGCAGCGGGCCGGCGGGCAGCACCGTGGGCTCCTGCCAGTCCAGCACCGCCTCGGCTCCGGCGGGAGCGGCCAGCGTGGGCAGGCCGGGCACCGGCGGCACCTCGCCGACCGGGGCGCCGCCGACGGTCAGCCGGCCGTCGAACAGCAGGCCGAGCGAATTGAGCGCCTGCACCCGCTGCTGGCGCAGCTGGGTCTGGCTGGCGCGCTGCGACGCCAGCGTTTGCCGCGCTTCGGCCAGTTCCAGGCCCGAGATCGCGCCGGCCGCGTACTGCGCCTGCACCAGGGCCACGGTGCGCTCGGCATAGGCGATGCTTTGCGCCGCCAGCGCCAGCCGCTGGTTGGCATAGGCCACCTGCCAGTAGAGCGTGGCGGTGGTGCCGGCCAGCGCCTGCGCGGCGGATTCGCGGTCCTGCACCGTCGCCAGGGCTTCCCAGCGGGCGGCGTCGCGGGCGCTGCCCAGGCGGTTCCACAGGTCGACCTCGTAGCTGGCGCCCAGGCTCGACGACGCCGAGCGCACCGAGCCGTTGCCCCGGTTGCTGTTGCCCAGCCCGCGCGAGGCGCTGGCGCCGACGTTGCCACTCAGCTGCGGCACCAGCGGCACCGCCGCCAGCCCGGCATTGAGCTGCGCCCGCCGCACGCGGATCGCGGTGGCGGCCAGGTTGTTGTTGTAGCGCTGGGCCTGCGCCACCAGCGCGTCGAGCGCCGGATCGCCGAAGGCCGTCCACCAGTCCACCGCGACGGAGGCGGCCGGCAGGGCCCGCACGTCGGGCGGGTGGTCGGCCGACACCGCGGCCTGGGGGCGGGGGGCGGCCGGCGCCTGCACCACGCCGGTTCCGGTCTCGCGCCACTGCGGCGCCAGGCGCAGCTCGGGCGCGGCATAGCGGTCGGCGCCCGGCGTGCCGCAGCCGGCCAGCAGCGCGGCGGCCAGCGCGGTGGACACCAGGGAGAAAGTCCGTCGGCCTGTGCTCATGTCATTCCATTCGTCTGGCGCAGAACGCCGGTCCATCTTCGCGGCCGCCCGCGCCGCCCGCATCTTTCAGGGATACCGCGGAACCGGCTTCGCCGGGCCGCAGGTATCGCCCCCGGCGAGGGGGAGGGCGGCCACACGCGGTGGGCAAGCCTGGGGGAGTGCTCAATCCCGTGCAAGGGCATCGACAGGGTCGAGTCGGGCCGCATTGCGCGCTGGCAGGAAGCCGAACACCACGCCGATCAGCGTCGAGCAGACGAAGGCCGCCACCATCGAGCCGGTCGAATACACCAGCTGGAAATCGCCCCCCACGCCGGCGACCACCTGGCCGATGGCCAGCGCCAGGGCGATGCCCAGCACGCCGCCCAGCAGGCAGACCAGCACCGCCTCGATCAGGAACTGCTGCTGGATGTCGCCCTGCCGCGCTCCGACGGCCATCCGCACCCCGATCTCGCGGGTCCGCTCGGTGACGGAGACCAGCATGATGTTCATCACCCCGATGCCGCCCACGATCAGCGAGATCACCGCGATCGAGGCGATCAGCAGCGTCAGCGTCTTGGTGGTGGCCTCGATCGTCTGGCGGATGCTGTCGGTGTTGAGCACGTAGAAGTCCTTGCGGCCGTGGCGCTGCAGCAGCAGCGCGTTGATGCCGGCCTCGGCCGCGGTGGTGGGCGCGTCGTCGCGCACCCGCACGGTGATGCTGCGCAGGTAGTTCTGGTTGACGATGCGGCTCATCGCGGTGGTGTAGGGCACGAAGACGTTCAGCGCCTCGGTATTGCCGAAGGCCGATTCGCTCTTGGCCGCCACGCCGATCACCCGCACCGGCACGCTGCCGAGGATGATCACCTCGCCCACCGGGTCGGGCGTGTTGGGGAACAGGGTCTTCCTGGTGTTGTCGTCGATCACCGCCACCTGCTCGCGCCGCTGCACGTTGTCGGCACCGAACGGGTTGCCCTGCGCGATGGTGACGCCCTTCACCCGGAAGTACTGCTCGCCCGCGCCCAGCACGGTGACCGATGCCTCGATGTTGCGGTAGCGGCCGGTGACCGAGCTGCTGAGCGTGGGGGTGACGCTGTCCACGTAGCCCTGCCGCGCCAGCGCGTCGGCGTCGGCCGGCACCAGGCTGCGCACCCGGGCCGAGCGCGGATCGCCGAAGCCGGTGCCCGAGAACACCTCGATCGTGTTGGTGCCGATCGAGCTGATGTTCTTCAGCACCTGCAGCCGCGAGCCCTCGCCGATCGCCACCACCGCCACCACCGAGGCGATGCCGATGATGATGCCGAGCATGGTCAGGAAGGTGCGCAGCCGGTGCGCGTTCATCGCCAGCAGCGCCATGCCGAAGGCTTCGGTGAAACGGTCGCGCAGCGCGGCCAGGCCGCCGGCCGCGGCGGGGCGCGGCGGCAGCTGCGGCGCCGCGGGCCGGTCCAGCACGCCCTGCATCCGGCCGGTGGGCCGGTCGCCGATGATCTCGCCGTCGCGGATCTCGATGATCCGCTCGGCATGCTCGGCCACCGCCATGTCGTGGGTCACGATGATGATCGTGTGGCCCTCGGCATGCAGCTCCTGCAGGATCTTCATCACCTCTTCGCCGCTGCCGGTGTCGAGCGCGCCGGTGGGCTCGTCGGCCAGGATCACGCTGCCGCCGTTCATCAGCGCCCGCGCGATCGAGACCCGCTGCTGCTGCCCGCCCGAGAGCTGCCCCGGCCGGTAGCCGACCCGCTCGGCCAGGCCCAGCCGGCCGAGCAGGGCGGCGGCCCGGTCGTGGCGCGCCTCCGACGGCGTGCCGGCGTACACCGCCGGCACCTCGACGTTGCCGCGCGCGGTCAGGTCCGACAGCAGGTGGTAGCGCTGGAAGATGAAGCCGAAATGCTCGCGGCGCAGGGCCGCCAGCTCGTCGGGCGCCAGCTGGCCGGTCTCGCGGCCCAGCACCCGGTAGCTGCCGCCGCTGGGCCGGTCGAGGCAGCCCAGGATGTTCATCAGCGTCGACTTGCCCGAGCCCGACTGGCCGACGATCGCGACCATCTCGCCGGCGTGGATCGCCAGGTCGATGTCCTTGAGCACCGCGACGGTGGTCTCGCCGGCGGGGAATTCGCGGCGCAGCTTCTGCAGGTCGAGCAGCGGCGCGTCGGTGCGGCGCGCGCCCGCGCTGCGGTCGAAGGCGGGCGGCGTGGCCGCCGGAAGCGCGGCGTGGTTCTGGAGGGCCTGGTTCATCGCACCGGGCCCGTCACAGCCGCATCGGCGGGCGGCGGCCGCCCGGCATGCCGGCGCCGGTACCCGGCGCGCCGGCCTCGCCCAGCACCACCTTGTCGCCGGCCACCAGGCCCTCGGTCACCTGGGCGTTGACGTTGTTGTTCATGCCGACCTTGATCTTGCGCGGCTGGGCATTGCCGTCGGCGTCGAGCACCCGCACGGTGTAGCTGCCGTCGCGCTCGCGCCGGCCGAGCGCGGACGACGGGATCGCCACCGCGCCCTTGGCCTCGGCCCGCACGATCGAGACCTGCGCGGTCATCGAGATGCGCAGCTTGCCGTCGGGGTTGGGCACGTCGAACAAACCGTTGTAGTAGATGGCGGTGGTCGAGGTGCTGGTGCTGCTGCTGGCCGAGGACGAGGTGGTGTCGGTCAGGATCGAGTCGGGCGCCGGCTCCACCGTGCGCAGCCTGGCGTCGTAGCGCCGGTCGGGCTCGCCCAGGATGGTGAAGTACACCGGCTGGCCGGCCTGCACCTTGACCACGTCGGCTTCCGATATCTGCGACTTGATGGTGACGGTGTCGAGCTGCGCCACCTTGATGATCGTGGGCGTGGTCTGGTTCGCGTTGACCGTCTGGCCCTGCTGCGCGACCAGGGCCACCACCACGCCGTCGATCGGCGACGCGATCTTGGTGTAGCCCAGGTTGACCTGCGCGGTCTCGGCGGTGATGGAGGCCTGGCGGATCTGGGCCTGCAGCGCGCCGATGTTGGCGCGGGTGGTGTTGCGGGTCGCCTCGGCCGCCTCGAAATCCTGGCGCGAGCCGGCATCGGCGTCGAGCAGTTCCTTCTGGCGCTTGTAGCTCAGCTCGGCCTGGATCAGCGCCACCTGCTGGGCCGCGAGCTGCGCCCGAACGTTCTCGAGCCCCGCCTGGGCGTTGCGCAGGTTGTTCTGCTGGGTGGTGGAGTCGATCTCGGCCACCGGCTGGCCCTTCTTGACCGTGTCGCCCAGCTTCACGTGCAGGATCTTGATCTGGCCCGAGACCTGGGCGCCGACGCTCACCTGCTTGAAGGCCTGCACCGTGCCGGTGGCCAGCACCGCGTCTTCCAGGTCCATCGTGGTGGCGGTGGCGGTGACGAACTGGGCGGGCTTGGGCGCCGAGAAATAGAAGTGCCGGACCGCGGCGGCGATGGCCACCACGACGACGGCCGCCGCGGCGTAGCGCAGGATTCTGGAGGTGCGGGAAGAGCGTGTTGCCATGGGGGGAGTGTCGGGCCCAAGTTATGCCCGGAGTTTTAGCCTGTGCGAAGCTGGGGTAAAGGCGGTGACCAGCGTTGCGCGGGCCCCGGCCGGCGGACGGCGCCCGGGCGGCTCACCGACGCAGGCGGGCGACATCATGCGGCCGGGTCGTCCGGCGCGCCGTCCGCGTCGCCGTCGGGATCGCTGCCGGCTTCCCGCTTCAGCGCCAGCGCCGCGTTGTAGAGCGTGTTGCGCGGCGCGCCGGTGATCTCGGCGGCGATGCGCACCGCGGTCTTGACCGGCAGCTCGGCCAGCAGCAGCCGCAGCGTGCGGGCATCGCCCTGCGACAGGGCGCCGGCCTCCGCCGCCACCGAGGGCGCGGGGTGCAGCACCACCACGAACTCGCCGCGGGTGCGCTGCGGCCCGGCGGCCAGCCAGGCGGCGGCCCCGGCGGCGGGCACGGTGGCGATCTCCTCGAACTGCTTGGTCAGCTCCCGGGCGAAGGTGACCGGCCGCTCGCCCAGCACCGCCAGGGCGCGCGCCATCTCCTCGATCCGGTGCGGCGCCTCCAGCAGCACCGCGGCGCGCGGCTGGGCACCGAGGGCGGCGACCGCGGTGGCGCGCTCGCCGGCCTTGGTCGGCAGGAAGCCCGCGAAGAGAAAGCCGCCGTCGTCGTGGCCCTGGGCCACCACCGCGGCGGCGCTGAGGGCGGTCGTCACGCTGCTGGCGCCGGGCAGCGGCACCACCGCCGCGCCGGCGGCACGCACCGTGGCCACCAGGCGGGCGCCGGGGTCGCTCACCGCGGGCGTGCCGGCGTCGCTGACATAGGCGATGCGCTCGCCGGCCTGCAGGCGGGCCAGCACCGCCTGCGCGGCCTCGGCCTCGTTGTGCTGGTGCACCGCCAGCAGCTGGGCGCCGCGCCGCTCGATGCCGTAGGCGCGCAGCATCTGCTGGGTGTGGCGGGTGTCCTCGCAGGCCACCGCGTCCACCATCTCCAGCACATGCAGCGCCCGCAGGGTGATGTCGGCCAGGTTGCCGATGGGCGTCGCCACGATGTAGAGGGTGCCCCGCGGATAATGCTGCGCGCCGGCGGCTTCGCGCGCGGCGGACAGGGCAGGGACGAAAGAGGCGCTCAATGGGATTCCTTGAAAAACGGCGCGGTACGGGCGCGGCGCCGGCGGCCGCGGGCACCGGGGGCGGCGGCACCACGGCCACCACTACCAAGGCCCCCACCACCAAGGCCACGGGCGACGCGGCCGAAGACCGGGCGCTGGCGCATCTGCAGTCGGCGGGCCTGCGCCTGCTGAGCCGCAATTATCGAACGCCGGGCCGCGGCGGCGGCGAGATCGACCTGGTGATGCGCGACCGCGACGGCACGCTGGTCTTCGTCGAGGTGCGCCAGCGCAAGGGCACGGCCCACGGCGGCGCGGCCGCCAGCATCGGCGCCACCAAGCGCCGGCGCATCGTCTTCGCGGCACGCCACTACCTGATGCGGCTCGGCACGCCGCCGCCCTGCCGGTTCGACGCGGTGCTGGTCGAGGCCGGTGCCGTCACCTGGCTGCAGGCCGCCTTCGACGCCGACGGCGCCTGAGCGGCGGGGGCGGCCGCGGCGGTGCCGCGCAGGCAACCGCTTGGTACATCTGGCGCGGTGCCGCGTAAAAACCCGCCGGTATCATCCACGCTCCATGCTCGAGCAACGTATCCAGACCGCCTTCATCGAAAGCGCGGACCTCAAGTACCAGTCGGCCCAGACGCTGGGCCCGCCGATCGCGGCGGCCGTGCAGGCGATGGCGGTCAGCGTCACCAGCGGCGGCAAGGTACTGGCCTGCGGCACCGGCGCCTCGGCCGCGCTGGCCCCGGTGTTCGCCGCGGCCTTCGTCTGCGGCTTCGAGCGCGACCGGCCCGAACTGGGCGCGATCGCCCTCACCACCGACGGCACCCTGCTGGCCCCGCCCGGCGCGGAGCCCGACGCGGTGCCGGTCTTCTCCCGCCAGGTGCGGGCGCTGGGCCACGCGGGCGACGTGCTGTTGGCCATCTCCCCGGGCGGCAACTGCGCCAGCATGGTGGCCGCGATCGACGCGGCGCACGAGCGCGAGATGGTCGTGGTGGCGCTCACCGGCCGCCACGGCGGCCGCATGGCCGGCATGCTGCGCGAAACCGACATCCACATCTGCGTGCAGCACGACCGTGCGGCGCGCGTCTTCGAGGTCCATGCCCTGGCCCTCCACTGCATCTGCGACGGCGTGGATGCGCAACTTCTCGGCGAACAGGAGATTCCGATATGACCCCTACAGCAAACATCCGCAGCGCCCGCGCGCTGCGCCTCGGCTGTGCGGCGCTGGCCGCGGCCACCTTCGCCGGGCTGTTGTCCGGCTGCTTTCCGCTGGCGGTGGGGGGCGCCGCGGTTGCGGGCTTCGCCGCCATCGACCGCCGCACCGCCGGCACCCAGATCGAGGACGAGGCGATCGAGAACCGCACCCAGCGCGCGATCTCGGCGTCGCTCAACGGCGACCGGGTGCGGATCAACGCCACCAGCTACAACCGCCAGGTCCTGCTGAGCGGCGAAGCCTCCACCGCCGAAGAGCGCGCCAAGGCCGAACAGCTGGCCGCGCGGGTCGAGAACGTGCGCGCCGTCGTCAACGACATCGGCGTGATGGCGCCGGCGACGCTGTCGCAGCGTTCCAACGACACCTTCATCACCGGCAAGGTCAAGGCGAGCCTGGTCGATGCGAAGGACATCTCGGCCAGCGCGATCAAGGTCGTGACCGAACGCGGCGTCGTCTACCTGCTCGGCCGGGTGACCGCGCGCGAAGCCAAGCGCAGCGCCGAGATCGCCCGCGGGGTGAGCGGCGTGCTGAAGGTGGTGCGGGTGTTCGAATTGGTCAGCGAGGACGAGCTGGCCCAGATGGGCCGCCAGCAGCCGCCGGCACCGGCGGTGTCGTCCACCCCGCCACCACCGCCGCCCCCCGCCGCGGCACCGGTGCCCGCGAATGCCGCGCCGATCACGGATGCGCCGCCGGCGGTGGTGGTCACGCCGATTCGCTGAGCTGCGCCCCCCTGAGACGGGGGCGAAGACGCGAAGCGCGCCGCCTGGGTGTCAGCCCAGCCGGGTGATCAAACTCGAGGTGTCCCAGCGCCTGCCGCCGGCCTGCTGCACGTCCGCATAGAACTGGTCCACCAGCGCGGTCACCGGCAGGCGGGCGCCGTTGCGCTTGGCCTCGTCCAGCACCAGGCCCAGGTCCTTGCGCATCCAGTCGACCGCGAAGCCGAAGTCGAACCTGCCTTCGGCCATCGTCTTGCCGCGGTTGTCCATCTGCCAGCTCTGGGCCGCGCCCTTGCCGATCACCTCCAGCACCTGCGGCATGTCGAGGCCGGCCTTCATGCCGAAGGCGATCGCCTCGGACAGGCCCTGCACCAGGCCCGCGATGCAGATCTGGTTGACCATCTTGGCCAGCTGGCCGGCGCCGCTCTCGCCCAGCAGGGTCATGGCGCAGGCGAAGGCCGCGGCCACCGGCGCCGCGGCGTCGAAGGCGTCCTGCTCGCCGCCGCACATCACCGTCAGCGCGCCGTTCTGCGCGCCGGCCTGGCCGCCGGAGACCGGGGCGTCGACGAAGCGCAGGCCGCGCTGCTGCGCTGCGGCCGACAGCGCGCGGGCCACGTCGGCCGAGGCGGTGGTGTGGTCGACGAAGACCGCGCCGGCGTCCATGCCGGCGAAGGCGCCGTCGTCGCCCAGCACCACGCTGCGCAGGTCGTCGTCGTTGCCGACGCAGCAGAACACCAGCGCGGCGCCGCGCACCGCTTCGCGCGGGGTGGCGGCGTGGCGTCCGCCGAACTCGGCGACCCAGGCCTCGGCCTTGGCCGCGGTGCGGTTGTAGACGGCGACCTGGTGGCCGGCGCGCGCCAGGTGCCCGGCCATCGGGCCGCCCATCACGCCCAGCCCGAGGAAGGCGACGGTCTGCGAGGGCGTGGCGGCGTAGGTCTTGTCGGCGAGAGTGGGCATGGTGGGCAGGCGGCCGCGGGGCCGGTGGTCAAAAGGATCGATGGTACGGACATTCCGGGCGCGCCGATCCGCGCGGCCTGTCGCGGTGGCGCAACCGGCTGGCAGCGATGGCTGCCGAAGAATGGGGGAGGGGGAAAGACCCGCAGGCTGCCGGCATCGGCACCTGGTAAAAACGATCTGCCCGTGGCAGGCGCAGAGGACGCGAAGGAGGCCTCGTCTCGTTGGTGGTTCTCGTTTGATCGACGCTTTTTCTTCCTTCGCGTCCGCTGCGCCCGCCGGCGGGGCGGTGCGCTTCGGAAACGGACGCTACCGTATCACAGCGCCGAAAGCCCCCATGTCAGACGATGGCGAAATGCTCGGTTCCGGAGGCCAGGTCGGTGTTCTTCGCGCGCTGGCTGTTGAGCTTGACCTGCAGCCGCAGGTCGTTGAGCGAGTCGGCGTTGCGCAGCGCGTCTTCGTAGGTGATCGTGTTGCCTTCGAACAGGTCGAACAGCGCCTGGTCGAAGGTCTGCATGCCCAGGTTGCGGCTCTTCTTCATGATCTCCTTGATCTCGGAGACCTCGCCCTTGAAGATCAGGTCGGAGATGAGCGGCGTGTTGAGCATCACCTCGACCGCGGCCGCGCGGCCCTTCAGGTCCTGCTTGGGGATCAGGCGCTGCGAGATCATCGCGCGCAGGTTCAGCGACAGGTCCATCAGCAGCTGGGCGCGGCGCTCTTCCGGGAAGAAGTTGATGATCCGGTCGAGCGCCTGGTTGGCGCTGTTGGCGTGCAGGGTGGCCAGGCACAGATGGCCGGTCTCGGCGAAGGCGACGGCATGCTCCATCGTCTCGCGGTCGCGGATCTCGCCCATCAGGATCACGTCGGGCGCCTGGCGCAGCGTGTTCTTGAGCGCGGCCTCCCAGCTGTCGGTGTCCAGGCCCACCTCGCGCTGGGTCACCACGCAGTTCTTGTGCGGATGCACGAACTCGACCGGGTCCTCGATGGTGATGATATGGCCGTAGGAATTCTCGTTGCGCCAGTCGACCATCGCGGCCAGCGTGGTCGACTTGCCCGAGCCGGTGGCGCCGACCAGGATGCAGAGGCCGCGCTTCGACATCACCACTTCCTTCAACACCTGCGGCACGCCCAGTCCGTCGACCGTCGGCAGGGAGTTGGGGATGGTCCGCAGAACCATGCCGACCTTGCCCTGCTGCACGAAAGCGTTGACCCGGAAGCGGCCGATGGTGGCCGGCGAGATCGCGAAGTTGCACTCCTTGGTGCGCTCGAACTCGGCGGCCTGCTTGTCGTTCATGATGGCGCGCGCCAGCGCCAGCGTGTGGGTGGGCCCGAGCGGCTGGGGCGACACCTTGGTCACCTTGCCGTCGATCTTGATCGCCGGCGGGAAGTCGCTGGTGATGAAGAGATCGCTGCCGCCCCGGCTGCTCATCAGCTTGAGCAGGTCGTTGATGAATTTACTGGCCTGGTCGCGTTCCATTCGGTCGTCCTAGGGGCGCTCTGCGCCGTGCTATTTGTTGTCGCTGAGCCGCGCGCTCACGACGCGCAACCGCAACGACAGCTTGCGCGCCAGAAGGGCGATCAGGCTGGCGGCCATTTCCGATTCCGCTGTCATCATCTCGTCCATCGCGTCGGCGCTCAGCACCGCGATCTCGCAGTCGGTGAGCGAGGTGCAGGCCGAGAAGCGGATGCCGCTGTCGAGCAGCGACATCTCGCCCAGGATGTCGCCGGGCCGGGTTTCGGCCAGCCGCAGCCGCTCGCCCCAGGGCTGGAGCCGGTCGACCGCGATGGTGCCCGAAAGCAGCACGATCATGAAGTTGCCGTACTCGTCCTGGCGGATCACGTCGCGGTTGGCCTGCAGGCTGGCGAATTCGAAAAAACGCTCCATCCGGCCGACGGCGGCGGTGTCGAGCATGTTCATGTGCCGGTCCTTGGCCCACAACTGCTGCAGCAGCTTCACCCCGCGCGCCGAGGCCAGGCGCTTGGCGCCCACCTCGACCGCCCGGGCTTCCCACGGGATGAGGCGTGCCGGATCGACGCCCTGGTCGGCGAAGGCGGTGGAAAAAAAGACCGAGTCCGCCCGGTCTTCACCGATTTTTTGCGGTGTCTTGCTGCGCAGCAGCCCGAGAATGCCTTTCATGCCTGCTCCAAATGCGCGGTGTCGTGTGCGCGTGCGGTGGGGGAGTTCGCGTGCTGGACTGCGGCGTGCAGCCTCTAGCCGGGGAAATTTTCGGGGATCTTGGCCTTGGCCCGGGCCTCCGAGGGTGCGATCACGTTGCGGCGCACCAGGTCGGTCAGGTTCTGGTCGAGGGTCTGCATCCCGACGCTGTTGCCGGTCTGGATCGCCGAGTACATCTGCGCGACCTTGGCCTCGCGGATCAGGTTGCGGATCGCGCTGGTGCCCAGCATGATCTCGTGCGCCGCGACCCGGCCCTGGCCGTCCTTGGTCTTGCACAGCGTCTGCGAGATGACGGCCTGCAGCGATTCGGACAGCATCGCGCGGACCATTTCCTTTTCCTCGGCCGGGAACACGTCGATGATCCGGTCGATGGTCTTGGCGGCGCTGGAGGTGTGCAGGGTGCCGAAGACCAGGTGGCCGGTTTCGGCGGCGGTCATCGCCAGGCGGATGGTTTCCAGGTCGCGCATTTCGCCGACCAGGATCGCGTCGGGATCTTCCCGCAGCGCCGAGCGCAGCGCGGCCGAGAACGAATGGGTGTGCGGCCCCACCTCGCGCTGGTTCACCAGGCACTTCTTCGATTCGTGCACGAACTCGACCGGGTCTTCCACCGTCAGGATGTGGCCGTATTCGGTTTCGTTGAGGTAGTTGACCATCGCGGCGAGCGTGGTCGATTTGCCGGAGCCGGTGGGGCCGGTGACCAGCACCAGGCCGCGCGGCTTGAGGGCCAGGTCGCCGAAGATCTTGGGCGCGTTGAGCTGCTCGAGCGTCAGGATCTTCGAGGGAATCGTCCGGAACACCGCGCCCGCGCCGCGGTTGTGGTTGAAGGCGTTGACCCGGAAGCGGGCCAGGCCCTCGATCTCGAAGGAGAAGTCGACCTCCAGGAACTCCTCGTAGGCCTTGCGCTGGCTGTCGTTCATGATGTCGTACACCATGGCGTGGACCGCCTTGTGGTCGAGCGCATCGACGTTGATCCGCCGCACATCGCCGTGCACCCGGATCATAGGCGGCAGGTCGGCCGACAGGTGCAGGTCGGAGGCCTTGTTCTTCACGCTGAAGGCCAACAGTTGGGTGATATCCACGGGGATCCTTCAAGACTTCATTTGGGACGCTTCGGCGATTATGACAACGATTGGTAACAACATCCATAAAGTACGCGACCGGATCGCGGCAGCATGCGCCGCGGCGGGCCGCCCGCCCCACAGCGTGCGGCTACTGGCGGTATCGAAGACCTTCGGCGCCCAAGATGTGCGGGAAGCCGTCGCGGCCGGGCAACAGGCCTTCGGCGAGAACTACCTGCAGGAAGGCGTGGAGAAGGTGGAGGCGCTGGCCGGCAGCGGCATCGAATGGCACTGTATCGGCCCGGTGCAGAGCAACAAGACCCGGCTGGCCGCCACCCATTTCGACTGGGTACATTCGGTCGACCGGCTGAAGATCGCCGAGCGGCTGTCGGCCCAGCGGCCCGAGGGCCGGCCGCCGCTCGACGTCTGCCTGCAGGTGGACATCGACGGCGGCGCCAACAAGTCGGGCGTGTCGCCGGCCGACCTGCCGGCGCTGGCGCATGCGGTCGCCGCGCTGCCCGGGCTGCGGCTGCGCGGCCTGATGACGATCCCCGAGCCGCAGCCCGACAGCGCCGCGCAGCGGGCGGTGCACGCCCGCACCCGGGCGCTGTTCGACGCGCTGGTGGCCGGGGGGCTGCCGCTCGACACGCTGTCGATGGGCATGTCGGCCGACCTGGAGGCGGCGGTGGCCGAGGGCAGCACGATGGTGCGGGTGGGCACCGCGATCTTCGGCGGCCGGCCACCGCCCGTGGCGGACTGAGGCGCCCGCCGGGCTGCTGGAACGGCCGCGACACCAGCGGCATCCGCGGCGATGCGGGCACCGCCCGCAGGCCCCGCGGCTTCGGGTGCGGCCTGCGTCATCGTCGCAGGCCGGCGCTCAGGCCAGGCTCTTCTGCAGCCATTCGGCGAAGGCCGCGCACTCCCAGCGGTCCATCGCGCCGGTGCGCCAGCAGAGGTAGTGGGCATGCGGGCTCGGGGCATCGACCGGCGAGATCCGCTCCAGCGTGCCGTTGTCGAGCCAGGGCGCGCCCAGCTTCAGCCGCACCAGCGCCACGCCCAGGCCCTGCGCCGCGGCGTCGCAGAGCAGGCCCACGTCGTTGAAGGACGATCCGCCCACCGGCTCGGGCCAGTCGAGCCCCTGCGCGGCGAACCAGGTACGCCAGGGCTCGAGCGGCGAGCGCAGCAGCTCGGCCCGCTGGAGGTCTTCGGGTGCATCGAACGGGCCGTTCTCGCGCAGGTAGGCGGGCGAGGCCAGCGGCGTGACCACGTCGTCGGCCAGGCAGACCCGCTCGACGTCGGAATAGCGGCCGGTGCCGAAGCGCACCATCAGGTCGGCGTCCTCGGCCACCACGTCGAGCAGGGGGATGCTGACCTGCAGCGCCAGGTCGATCTCGGGGTACGCCTCCTTGAACTGCCGCAGCCGCGGGATCAGGATGGAGCGGGCGAAGGTGAGCGTCACCGCCACCCGCAGCTTCCTGCGGCCGGCGGCGGCCATCCGGCTCGGGAAGCGCGACAGCACCGCCAGGCCCTCGCGCACATGGGCCAGGTATTCGCTGCCCTCGGTGGTGAGCGAGAAGTCGGCCCGGCCGAACAGCTTGGTGCCCAGGATCTGCTCCAGCTGCCGCACCCGGTGGCTGATCGCGCTGGCGGTCACGCACAGTTCCTCGGCGGCGAGGCCGACGCTGCGCAGCCGCGCCAGGGCCTCGAAGGTGGTGAGGCACTGGATCGGCGGGATGCGCAGGCTCATGGCACGGCGGACTTCACCGGGCCACCGCGGATCCGGCTTCGCCGGGTCATTTGAAAATGACCGTCTTGTGGCCGTCGAGCAGCACGCGGCGCTCGCTGTGCCACTTCACGGCACGGGCCAGCACCTGGCTCTCGGTGTCGCGGCCCATGGCGGTCAGGTCCTCGACCGTCTTGCTGTGCTCCACCCGGGCGACGTCCTGCTCGATGATCGGGCCCTCGTCCAGGTCGGCGGTCACGTAGTGGGCGGTGGCGCCGATCAGCTTCACCCCGCGGTCGTGCGCCTGGTAGTAGGGCTTGGCACCCTTGAAGCTGGGCAGGAAGCTGTGGTGGATGTTGATCGCACGCCCCGCCAGCTTGCGGCACAGGTCGTCGGAGAGCACCTGCATGTAGCGGGCCAGCACCACCAGCTCGGCGCCCTCGGCCTCGATGATCTCGTACTGCCGGGCTTCGGCCTGCGGCTTGGTGGCGGCGGTCACCGGGATGTGGTGGAAGGGCACGTTGTAGCTGGCCGCCAGCTGGTAGAAATCGCGGTGGTTGCTGACGATGGCGCGGATGTCGATCGCCAGCAGGCCCGATTTCCAGCGGAACAGCAGGTCGTTGAGGCAATGGCCTTCCTTGCTGACCATCAGCACGGTGCGCACCGGCTCGGCCACCGTGTGCAGCTGCCACTGGCCGCCGAACGAAGGCGAGAACGCATCGAGCGCCGCCTGCAGCGCCGCCCGGTCGAGCGTGGCGCAGGCGAACTGCACCCGCATGAAGAAGAGGCCGGTGGCCGGGTCGTTGTACTGCGCCGCGGCCTCGATGTTGCCGCCGCGCTCGAACAAAAAGCCCGAGACGGCGTGCACGATGCCCGGGCGGTCGGGGCAGGAAAGGGTGAGAACGTAGGCGTGGTTCATAGCCGCGGGATTGTCGCAGCAACCGCCTCGGCCACCGCCGCCGCCAGGCCGCGCGACCGGTCGGCTGCCGCATGGCGCGCGACCGAGGGGCCGGGCAGCGGTGGCGGCCGACGGTCGGGTCGGCATGGACGGGCGGCAAAAAACCTGTCGGCCCGCCGCCACGGTCGCCGGTCGGGCGGCTGCGGGCATGCACAATGGCCGCTTGCCGCATTCGTATCCTGGAGGCGCGGCGCACAGCACGCTGGAGGCGCACGCCCCGCTGGGGAGCGCCCGCCGACGTGCCGGGTTGCTGCCTCCCCGCGCCCGACCCTCGACGCCATGACCTGCTGCTGCCTCCGATCCCGCCACTTTTCGCCACGCCAGGCCTGCCGCGCATGAAGCAGGGCCTGCGCCCGCTCGCGATCGCCGCGGTGTATGTGGCGGTCGGTGCCGGCTGGATGGTCGCGTCGCACCGGCTGCAACAGACGATGGAGGCGACCGATCCCGATCTCGCCGCCCGCCTGCACGGCGGCGGCGAGATCTTCTTCGTCCTCCTGACCGGCCTGCTCTGCTGGGTGCTGCTGCACCGGGAGCGGCAGTCGCGCAGGGCCAGCCTGCGCATCGGCAGCGAGCTCGGCGGCATGGTGCAGCATGCGGGCGTCGGCATCGGCCGGGTGTCGATCGATTTCCGGCTGCTGGCGGCCAACCCGCGGCTCTGCGAGATCTTCGGCCGGACCGAGGCCGACCTGATCGGCCGCGGCATGGCCGAGCTGATGGAATCCTACGACGCGACGGTGGCGCAGGAGCGGCGCGGCATCCTGTTGCGGGGCGAGGCGCACCACTACGAGGTCGAGCACCGGATCCGCCATGCCGACGGCCAGCCGCGCTGGCTGAAGGTCAAGGTCAGCATCGTGCACGACGAGAACGACGAGCCGGTCTACTTCGTGCCGGTGGTGGAGGACATCACCGCGATGCGCTCGGCCCAGACCCACCTGCGGCTGGCCGACGCGATCATCGAGGAGACGGTCGAGGGCGTGATGGTCACCGATGCCGACCAGCGCATCGTCTCGGTCAACCCGGCTTTCAGCCGCGTCTCGGGCTATGCCGCGGCCGAGGTGCTGGGGCAACTGCCCCGCATGCTGCAGTCGGGCCGGCACACCCCCGATTTCTACGCCGCCATGTGGGCTGAGCTGGGCGCCCACGGCCGCTGGCAGGGCGAGGTCTGGAACCGGCGCAAGAGCGGCGAGATATTCCCCGAGATGCTGGCGATCACCGCGGTGCGCGACGGGGCCGGCCAGGTCAACCACTACGTGGGCGTCTTCACCGACATCACGCTGCAGAAGGCGTCGGAGGCCAAGCTCGACTACCTGGCCCACCACGACGCCCTCACCGGCCTGCCCAACCGGTTGATGTTCCAGCTGCGGCTGGAAGAGGCGGTGCTGGAGGCCGAGCGCGAGGGCGAAATGCTGGCCGTGCTGCTGTTCGACCTCGACCGCTTCAAGGACGTGAACGACAGCTACGGCCACCTGGCCGGCGACGAGCTGCTGCAGCAGGTGGCCGCGCGCCTGGCGGCCTACCGCCGGCCCACCGACGTGCTGGCCCGCCTGGGCGGCGACGAATTCGCGCTGTTGATGCGCAACCTGCCGACCGGCGAGGACGCGGCCAGCGGCGCCGCCCGCTGCATGGAGGCACTGGCCCAGCCCTGGCATTCGCGCGCCGGGGTGGAGCTGGCGACCGGCATGAGCGCCGGCATCTGCCTGTTCCCGCAGCACGGCACCACGCCCGAGGCCCTGCTGCAGGGCGCCGACGCGGCCCTCTACCGGGCCAAGGGCGACGGGCGCGGCGTCTACCGCTACTTCGCCGACGAGATGACCGCCAGCGCCCGCGCCCGGCTGGAGCTGGAGGCCAAGCTGCGGCGCGCCGTCGCCCAGGGCACGCTGCAGCTGCACTACCAGCCGCAGGTCGATATCGGCAGCGGCCGCATCGTCGGCGCCGAGGCCCTGCTGCGCTGGCGCGACCCCGATGCGGGCTGGATCCCGCCCGACCGCTTCATCCCGGTGGCCGAATCGACCGGCCTGATCGGCGCGATCGGCACCTGGGTGCTGGCCGAGACCTGCCGCCAGGGCCGCGCCTGGCGCGACGAGGGCCTGCCGCCGCTGACACTGGCCGCCAACGTCTCGCCCCGGCAGTTCCATCTGAACGACGTGGTCGGCCAGGCCACCCAGGTGCTGCAGGCCACCGGCTTCCCCGCCGACTGCCTGGAGCTGGAAATCACCGAGGGCGTGCTGGTCGAGCGGGAGGAGGAAGCGCTCGACACGCTGGAGCAGTTGCGCGCCCTCGGCGTGCGGATCGCGATCGACGACTTCGGCACCGGCTACTCGTCGCTCGCCAAGCTCAAGCGCTTTCCGATCGACGTGATCAAGATCGACCGCAGCTTCATCGGCGACATCCCCGGCAGCGCCGACGACATGGCGATCAGCGCGGCCATCATCGCGATGGCGCGCAGCCTGGGCATGCGGGTGATCGCCGAGGGCGTCGAGACGACCGCCCAGCTCGACTTCCTGCGCGAGCGGCACTGCGACATGTACCAGGGCTTCCTGCTCAGCCGCGCCCTGCCGCCGGACGAATTCGCCGCGCTGCTGCGCCGTCAGGTGCCGCTGGAACCGGCGGGCGAGCCGGCCCGGCCGCTCGCCCGGTCGTAGCCGATGGGCCGGGGGCGCCGTCGGTCCGGCACGCGGCGCGCGGCACCGGCCGGGCGGCCGGCGACCCCGCCGGCATCCCGTCCATCGGTTGCTACTGAATCAATAGCTGATGGCCGGCACGGGACGCCGGCCACGGGCCTTTTTTCTGCGAGTTTTCTGCCATGACCCCACCCTCCGACTCCGCCGACCTGGGCCACGCTTTCGAGTTCGCACCCGTTTCCCTCTGGCTCGAAGACTTCAGCGGCCTGAAACGGCTGCTCGACCGGCTGCGCGCCGAAGGCGTGCGCGACCTGGGCGCCTACCTGGATGCCCA
This sequence comes from Sphingomonas sp. NCPPB 2930, assembly GCA_042867185.1. Taxonomy (GTDB): domain Bacteria; phylum Pseudomonadota; class Gammaproteobacteria; order Burkholderiales; family Burkholderiaceae_C; genus Xylophilus. Next base: position 86,286 of record JBHZQV010000007.1, read on the forward strand.
TCCCGAGGCGGTGCAGGCCGGCATGGCCACCCTGCAGGTGCTGCGGGTCAACCAGCGCACGCTGCAGCTCTTCGCCGCGCCCGACCAGGCCACGCTGCTCGCGCGGCTCGGCGAGGTGTTCAGCGGCGACATGGCCGCCTCGGTCAAGTCCGAGTGGACCCAGCTCTGGCGCGGCGGAGGCGGCTTCGTCAACCAGACGGTCAACTACGCGCTCGACGGGCGGCGGCTCGACGTGGAGGTGCGCGGCCGGGTGCTGCCGGGCCACGAGGACGACTGGAGCCGGGTGATGGTCTCGCTCGACGACATCACCCAGCGGGTGAAGGCCGAGCGCCATGCGCGCGACCTGTTCGACCTGTCGCCGGTCTCGCTCTGGGTGGAGGACTTCAGTGCGGTCAAGCGGCTGCTCGACGGGGTGCGGGCCCAGGGCATCGGCGACTTCTCCACCTTTTTGAAGGTGCACCCCGAGTTCATCACCCGCTGCATGCAGGAGATCCGGGTGATCGACGTCAACCGCCAGACGCTGCGGATGTTCGGCGCCGCCAGCAAGGACGTGCTGCTGCAGAACATCGGCCGGGTGTTCCGCGGCGAGATGCAGGACTCGTTCGCCGAGCAGCTGCAGGACCTGTGGGCCGGCAAGCTGTTCCAGCAGCGCGAGGTGGTCAACTACGCGCTCTCGGGCGACACGGTCCACATCCACATGCAGTTCGCGGTGCTCGACGACCATGTCGACACCTGGGACCTGGTGCTGGTCTCGCTGGTCGACATCACCGCGCGCAAGAAAGCGGAGGCCTACCTGGAATACCTGGGCCAGCACGACGTGCTGACCCAGCTGCGCAACCGCTCCTACTACTCGGAGGAGCTCAACCGCCTGGCCCGCAAGGGCCCCTGGCCGCTGTCGGTGCTGGTGCTGGACATGAACGGCCTGAAGGAGGCGAACGACGCGCACGGCCATGGCGCCGGCGACGGGCTGCTGCGGCGCGTCGGCGAGGTGCTGACCAAGGCGGTCGATGCGCCGGTCCACCCCGCCCGCATCGGCGGCGACGAGTTCGCGATCCTGCTGCCCGGCACCGACCTGCACGGCGCCGAGGCGGTGCGGCAGCGGGTCGTCTCGATCCTGGAATTGAACAACCAGTTCCACGCCGGCCAAAGCGGCCAGGTACTGAGCCTGGCGATGGGCGTGGCCAGTTGCGCCTCGGGCGACCAGATCGAGGCGATGCTCGCCGCCGCCGACCGCGCGATGTACCTGGACAAGGAACGCTTCTACAGCGAGTCCGAGTCCGACCGCCGCAGGCGCTGAGGCCGGCGCGGTTCAGCGCCCTCGCCAGACCGGCGGGCGGCGTTCGCCGAAGGCGGCCACGCCCGCGTGGAAATCGGCGCTGGCGTAAGCCCGCCGCACCAGGTCGTCGGCGTCGGGCAGGGCGTGCAGGGCCAGGCGGCGCAGGCCTTCCTTCGACACCGCCTGGGTCACCGGCGCCAGGGCGGCCAACCGGGTGCAGAGCCGGTCGCCGGCGGCGGTCAGGGCGTCGGGGCCGTCGCACACGTCTTCCAGGAAGCCGCAGGCCAGGGCCTCGGCGGCCGTCAGCGTCTCGGCCAGCAGCAGCATCCGGCGCACCTGCTGCGGACCGAACGCGGCGCGCAGCCGCGCCAGGTTGGCGATGGACAGGCAATTGCCCAGCGTGCGGGCGATCGGCACGCCGAAGCGGGCGCCGGTGCTGGCGATGCGGAAATCGCAGGCCGTGGCCAGCGCCAGCCCGCCGCCGACCGCCCAGCCGTCGACCAGCGCGACGGTCGGCATCGGCAGCCGCTCCAGCAGGGCGATGCCGGCGTCGATGCGGCGCTCGTAGGCGATGCCGTCCTCGCCGTCGGTGAACGATGCGAACTGCGCGATGTCGGTGCCGGCGACGAAGGCCTGGCCGCCCGCGCCGCGCAGGGTCAGCACCCGCACCGCCGGGTCGGCCGCGACGCGTTCGCAGATGCCGCCGAGCGCCTGGTACATCGCCCAGGTCATCGCGTTGCGCGCCTGCGGCCGGTCGAAGACGACGGCGGCGATACCGCCCGCGATCCGCAGGTGGACATCGCCGTCGGCCGGGGCGTCGGCGATGTCGCTCACGGGTCAACCTGCGTGCTGCGCACTGCGGTGCGGGCTTGCTCGAAGCGGTGCGGCGTGGCGTTCATGCGGCGAATGCGCCCTGGGCCTGCAGCGCGGCCCGTTCCTCGGGGCCGATGCCCATCTCGTCCAGCACCGCGTCGGTGTGCTCGCCCAGCAGCGGCGGGTGGCGGCGCACCTGCGGCGGCGTGCCCGAGAACTTCACCGGAAACCCGATGTTGGGCACCGAGCCTTCCACCGGGTGGTCGATCTCGATGCGCATCTGGCGGTGTCGGGCATGGTCGCTGCCGAAGGCCTGCGGATAGCTCAGGATCGGCCCGGCCGGGATGCCCGCGGCCAGCAGTGCCGCGATCCATGCTTCGCTGGTGCGGGCGGCGAAGCTCCGCTCCAGCGCCTCGACCAGCGCAAGGCGGTGGGCGAGGCGGGTGGAGACGGTGGCGAAGCGGGCATCGGCCAGCAGGTCGGGCCGCTCCAGCGTGTTGCAGAGCAGGGTCCAGAGCTTCTGGTTGGTGGCGCCCATCACGAAGTAGCCGTCGGAGGCCTTCATCGCCTGGTAGGGCGCGCTCATCCGGTTGGAGGTGCCGAGCGGCTCGGGTTCGCGGCCGGTGCCCCAGTATTCCGAGATGTCCCAGACCGAGAACGCCAGGGCCGAGTCGAACAGCGAGGCGTCGATGTACTGGCCCTGCCCGGTGGCGCGCGCGCCGATGGTGGCGGCCAGGATCGAGTACGCGGCGAAGAGCGCGCAGCCGATGTCGGCCACCGGCACGCCGGCCTTCACCGGCGGGCCGTCGGCGTAGCCGGTGACGCTCATCACGCCCGACATCGCCTGCGCCATCAGGTCGAACCCCGGCCGGTCGGACCAGGGGCCGCTCTGGCCGAAGCCCGAGATGCTGGCGTAGACCAGCCGCGGGTTCACCTCGGCGATGCGCGGGTAGTCGATGCCCAGCCGCTGCATCACGCCGGGCCGGTAGTTCTCGACCAGCACGTCGGCATCCTTCGCCATGCGCAGCAGCACCGCGCGGCCGGCCTCCGACTTGAGGTTGAGCGCCACGCTGCGCTTGTTGCGGTTCATGTTCAGGAAGCCCATGCTGTCGTCGCCCTTGAGCTTGAAGCCCATGGCGCCGCGCGTCTGGTCGCCGGTGCCGGGCGGCTCGATCTTGACCACGTCGGCGCCCAGGTCGGCCAGCAGCATGCAGCAGTAGGGGCCGGCCATCACCTGGCTCACGTCGAGCACCCGGATGCCGGCCAGCGGCAGCGGGCGGGCGGCGGGGGCGGCAGTGCCGGCTTCGGCTGCGGTGGCGTCGGTCATGCGTCGGCCTTCACGTTGGCGTCCTTGACCACCTTGGCCCATTTCTTCGATTCGCTCTGGATGAAGCCGGCGAACTTCTCGGCCGAGCCGCCGCCGTCCTCGGCGCCGTACTGCTCGAACTTCTCGATCACGTCGGGCATCGCCAGCACCTTGTTGATGTCCTCGTTCATCCGCTGGACCATCGCCGGCGGCATCTTCGCCGGGCCCACCAGGCCGTACCAGGTGGTCGCCTCGAAGCCGGGAAAGCCCGATTCGGCCATCGTCGGCACGGTGGGGTGGCCCTTGGCCCGCTTCTCGCGCGTCTGGGCCACGGCGATCGCCTTGCCGCTCTTCACATGCGGCGTGGCGGCGGTCATGGTGTCGAAGCTGTAGTTGATCTGGCCGCCGATCAGGTCGGTGAGCATCGGGCCCGAGCCCTTGTACGGGATGTGGATCGCGTCGATGCCCGCGGCCAGCTTGAACATCTCCAGCGCCAGGTGCTGGGCCGAGCCGTTGCCGGCCGAGCCGAAGCTGATCTTGCCGGGGTTCTTCTTGCACAGCTCGACGATCTCCTTGACCGTCCTGGCCGGCTGCTGCTCGCCGCAGATCAGCAGGTTGGGCGTGACGCCCACCAGGGTGATCGGGCTGAAATCGCGCTCGGCGTTGTACGGGATCTTGGGGTAGAGCGCCGGGGCGATCGCATGGCTGTTGATGTGCGCCATCAGCAGCGCGGTGCCGTCGGCCGGCTGCTTGGCCACGTATTCGGCGGCGATCATGCCGGTGGCGCCGGCCCGGTTCTCCACGATCACCTGGTTGTTCCACATCACCGCGAGCTTCTGGCCGATGACACGGGCCAGAATGTCGGTCCCGCCGCCGGGCGAGAAACCGACGACGATGCGCACCGGCGCGGTCGGCAATGTCGGCTGCGCCTGCAGCAGCGGGGCGGCCAGGGTGGCGGCGGCCGCACCCGCGGTACCGATGAAGGTTCTTCGATGCATCGCTTGTCTCCTGTGGTGGGGCCGCTCGCGCCGGGCTTCGGCCGGGCGCATGCCCGGCCGGCCCGGCGTCGGGGCCAGCGTCTATTTTTTGAATACAAAAACTATCGTGTCAATGGTGGGCTCCCTTGTTGATGAGGCTTTCAATGCATTTTTTGAATACAAAATAGCGCCATGACAGTCGAACTGGTCCCGATCCCGGCCGCCGCCCTGCACCAGCAGGTGGCGCAGCGCCTGCGGCAGATGCTGATCGAGGGCGCCATCGCCCCCGGCAGCAAGCTCAACGAGCGCGAGCTGTGCGCGGTGCTGGCCGTCTCCCGTACGCCGCTGCGCGAGGCGATCAAGATGCTCGCCATCGAAGGCCTGGTGGCGCTGCTGCCCAACCGCGGCGCGGTGGCGGTGCAGCTGACGGAAGACGACGTGCGCCACACCTTCGAGGTGATGGCCGGCCTGGAGGCCCAGTCCGGCGAGCTGGCCGCCCGCCGGGTGACCGACCAGGAGATCGCCGAGATCCGCGCGCTGCACTACGAGATGCTGGCCGCCTGGACCCGGCGCGACCTGCCCGGCTACTACCGGCTCAACGCGCAGATCCACCAGGCGATCAACGCCGCCGCCAAGAACCCGGTGCTGGTCGCCACCTACGTGCAGATCAACGCCCGGCTGCACGCGCTGCGCTTTCGCTCCAACCAGGACGAGGCCAAGTGGGCCCGCGCGGTGGCCGACCACGAGCGGATGGTCGAGGCCCTGGCCGCCCGCGATCCGCAGGCGATGCGGGAGGTGCTGTCGCAGCACCTGGCCGCCAAGCTGGAGACGGTGCTGGCGCAGCTGCGGGCCGAGGGCGGGGTCGCGGCCCGCGACGCGGCGACGGCGGGCTGAGGCCGCGGCGCCGGGTGCGCCGACCTGTCGTGTGGAAGAAAAGTGCGTGTCGCCGTTGTCCGGCGCCGGCATCTTGCTACACTTTTAATAGCAAGGGGCCGGCGTATCCGCAGGCGGCCCAGACCGGCGCTCCGAACCCCTGGCGCGCCCGGCGCTCAACCGCGGCGTGCAGGCTCCATCCGCTGCCGCAGCCCTGCGCAGTGGTCGACCGGCGGCATCGCCGGGCTGGTCCACACCGCGTCGAACCGCCCGCCGGCGGCCGCACCGCCGGCCACCATCGCCACGCTGCGCACGGTCAGCTGGGTGGGCAGGTGCTGCGGCACGCCCAGCTGCCGGTCGACATGGCCGGCGCCCGCCAGCAGCACCGCGGTGCGGCCGGGCTGCACCGACTCGGCCAGCGTCAGCGCCATCGCCTTGTCGCGGCCGATCTGCACCCGGGTCATCGGGCCGATCTGCCGCTCGGGCAGCAGACCGCAGTGGCCGGTGCGGATGGCCTCTTCCTGCGCGCGGCGCACGTCGGGCGCCAGCTGCGCGTCGAGCGACACGTCCTCCATCGCGGTGCGCATCTGGTCGGCGGGCAGGTTGGCGCCGACCACCGGCACGCCGGCGGCCAGCCCGGCCCGCACCACCGGCGCGTAGCGTGCCCAGGGCCAGGCGCGCTCGTCCCAGCGCAGGGCGCGGCGCAGGGCGTCGTCGTCGGCACCGGACGGCAGGGCGATGGTGGTGGTGCCCAGCGGCGCCATCTCGAGCGCCACCGCGGCCAGGCGTCCCTGGGCGGCGAGCTGCTGCAGCTGCGCGACCACCAGCGCGGGCTGGCCGGCCGCATCGTGCGTCTCGCCGATCAGCAGGATGTCGGGCGTGGCGTCCGCGCCGGCCGGAGACGCCGGCGCAGGCCCCGCACCGGGCCCGGTGCCCTGCACCGCGAACGGCCCCGCGGTGCAGCCCGCCAGCACCGCGGCCAGCAGCAGCATCGGTGCCCTGCGCCGGGCGGTAGGCCCCGCGCGGGGCAGGCGGTGCGGGGGCGGGGCAGGGGTGGTCATGCGCCGATACTATGCGGCCGGCCCGCGGGTGTCCCGGGTGTGCAACGTCTGTTGCAATCGCAGGGTCGGGCGGTGTCGCCATGCTGCTTTCGGCCTGCCGCCGGCCGTGCCGTTCGCAACGCCGGGGGCGGTTGCCACGGGCGGCCTGCCCGTCTTCTTCGCCTTCGTTGTCGTTGTGCCCATGCGCCGCCTCTCTTTCGCCCCGCCCCGCCCCGCCGCGCCCCGCTCGCCCGCTACCTGTTCACCCTGGCGCTGGCCTTCGCCGCGGCCCAGGCCTGCGTGGCCCTGCATACGCCGCTGCCCTGGATGATCGGGCCGCTGGTCGTCATCGCGCTGGCGGGCGTCTCGGGTGCGCCGGTCGCCAGTTTCGGGCCGGCGCGCAATGCGGCGCAGCTGACGATCGCCTCGGCCCTGGGCCTCTACTTCACGCCCGAGGTCGGCGCGCTGGTGGCCGGGCTCTGGTGGGCGATCGCGCTGTCGGTGGCCTGGGCGCTGGGGCTGGGCGCGCTGTTCGGCGCGTGGCTGCAGCGGTTGCACGGCCACCGCTTCCCCGGCCTGGCGCCGCGGCAGATGCGGGCGACCACCTATTTCGCCGTCGCGATCGGTGCCGCGTCGGAGATGACGCTGCTGGCCGAGCGCGCCGGCGCCCGCACCGACCTGGTGGCCGCCAGCCACAGCCTGCGGGTGCTGATCGTCACCCTGGTGATCCCGTTCGCGATGCAGTGGAGCGGCCTGCACGGGCTGGACGCACTGCCGCCCGCGGTGCGCGAGGTGCGGCCCGAGGGCCTGGCGCTGCTGGTGGCGCTGGCCGGCGCGGGCGGCTGGCTGGCGGCGCGGCTGAAGCGCGCCAATCCCTGGTTCCTGGGCGCGCTGCTGGTGTCGATGGCGCTCACGCTGTCGGGCATCGGCCTGTCGGCGGTGCCGCAGCCGATGTCGAACGCGGCGCAGCTGCTGATCGGCATCAGCCTGGGCGTGCGCTTCAACCGCAGCTTCCTGCACACCGCGCCGCGCTGGCTGGGCACGGTGGCTTTCGGCACGCTGGTGCTGGTGGCGGCGTGCGCCGGCTTCGCGCTGGCGCTGTCGCGCTTCGTCGACATTCCGGCGGCCACGCTGGTGCTGGGCACCTCGCCGGGCGGTATCGCCGAAATGGCGATCACCGCCAAGGTGCTGCAGCTGGGGGTGCCGGTGGTCACCGCGTTCCAGGTGTGCCGGCTGATCGCGGTGCTGCTGCTGGTGGAGCCGGTGTTCCGCCGGCTCTATCCGCCGCAGGGCGGGCCGGACGCGGACAAGCGCCTGCCCGCAAAGCAAGACGCCACGGAAGACCGTGGCGTCGATTGATGGATCCGTGATCCGGGCCGCGCGGGCGGCCTGCGAAGACCGCGTGCCGCGTCAGTGCACGACGACCGGGTTCTGGGCCAGGCCGGCGTAGCTGTCGAGCATGTCCTCGACCTCTTCCTGCGTCGGCGTGTTGCGCTGCCAGTCCAGGATGATCTGCTGGAACATCTCGGCCCAGGAGCCGTCGAGGTAGACCTCCTTGCCCGAGCGTTTGTCCACGATCTCGAAACCATGGCGCGCCAACTGCGGGACTTCCACACCCGTGCTGTCGTCCTCGGCGGTGTCGGGCACCATGTGGACCACCACGAAAGACTCGGAGTCGTAAAGCATCTGCATGCGGTTTCCCTTTCTGCTCAGAACTCTCTGGCATTTAGCAACGTTGATGCCAGTTTCAAGTGTAGGGGACCTCGCCGGGCGGTTTTTTATCGCATTGGCGCGTAAGACACAGCGCCCTCGTCCCGGCCGGGCCCGCGGGGTAGGGGCAGGGGCAGGGGCGGAACGTCAGGGCTTGCCGAGGCTGTCGAGCTTCTGGTCGACATAGTCGCCGTTCTGCTGGGTGATGCGGATGCGTACCGGCAAATAGCCCAGTGCCGGTGCGTACCAGACCTCGACCCGGGTGTCGAACTCCTTGCGCGGCGCCCGCTCCAGCCGTACCGCATCCACCTTGCCGGCGGGCAGGTCCAGCGGTTCGCGGGCGGCGATGGTGAAGGCCCACTCCTCCGCGTCGCGGGTGCCGACCGTCTGCAGCGCGATCGACGAGCCCTCGGGGTAGCGCGCCGGGTCGCCCGCCAGCAGCGCGCCGAGCTGCATGAACACGCCCAGCCGGTCTTGCGCGCCGGCGTACAGCGGCGCCTCGGGCGCGTTGGAGCTGAAGACGACGCTGCCCTTGTCGCGCTCGAAATGCGCGGCCTGCTCGCTGCGGCGCGCCTTGTCGGAAAAGCGCTCGGGCACCAGGCCGGTCGCGTCGATCTTTCCGGTGCTGGTCTGCACCCGCGAGCCGACCAGGAAGGCGCTGACCTCCATCCGCGCGTCGTAGCGGTCGCCCTCCTGCTGCCAGACCAGCTCCGACTTGGCATGCCAGGTCATGCCCTTGGCATTGCCCTCGGCGCTGTAGAGCATCCGCACCGAGGCCGGCACGCCCACCGGCGGGCTCCACGGCGGGCCTTCCAGCACGTACCGCTCCGCGGTCGAGGGGGCCGCGGCCGTCGCAGGCGCGGGCGCCGCGACCGCAGGGCCCGCGGCACCCGGCGCGCCCGCACCGGACCCCACGGCCCCCGCCGACCCGCCAGTGCCGGCGGGCGTACCCGCAGCCGCCGAAGGGCCGATGGACGCGGAAGGCCCGACAGCGGCCGACGGGCCGATCGACGCGCTGGGGCCGATGGAGGCGACCGGCCCGATCGACGCCGCCGCCAGCGGATCGGCGGCCGGCGGCGACGGTGCGGGTGCCGGCGCGGGCGGCGGTGCCGGCGGCGGCTTCGGTTTGGGGGCCGGCGCAGGGGCGGGCGGTGGCGCGGGCGGAGGCGCCGGCGGCCGGGGCGGCGTTACCGGGGCGGGCGGGGCGGGCGGCGCCACCATGCGGGTGACGAAAGGTGTGGCGCCGGCGGGGGGCGGCGGTGTGTCGGGCAGGCCCGGCGGCACCCAGCCGAGCGCGGCCAGGTGGGCCGCCAGCACGGCGGCGGTCAGGGCGGCCAGGGGGCGGACGGGGATGCCGCCCGCAGGGCTCTGCGGAACGGTTCCGGGGATACTTGCTGCCATGAAACTTGCTACCTACAAGGACGGATCGCGCGACGGCCAGTTGCTGGTCGTCTCGCGCGACCTGGCCTCGGCCCATTATGCGACCGGCATCGCCGGCCGCCTGCAGCAGGTGCTGGACGACTGGAACTTCCTCTCGCCCCAGCTGCAGGACCTGTACGACGATCTGAACGCCGGCCGCACCCGCCACGCCTTCCCGTTCGAGCCCGCCCGCTGCATGGCGCCCCTGCCGCGCGCCTACCAGTGGGCCGACGGCTCGGCCTACCTGAACCATGTCGAGCTGGTGCGCCGGGCCCGGGGTGCCGAGGTGCCCGCCGCCTTCTATACCGACCCGCTGATGTACCAGGGCGGCAGCGACGATTTTCTCGGCCCCTGCGACGCGGTCGTGGTGCCGTCGGAGGCCTTCGGCATCGACTTCGAGGCCGAGATCGCCGTCGTCACCGCCGACGTGCGGATGGGTGCCACGCCCGAGCAGGCGCTGGACGGCATCCGCCTGGTGATGCTGGCCAACGACGTCAGCCTGCGCAACCTCGTCCCGGCCGAGCTCGCCAAGGGCTTCGGCTTCTTCCAGAGCAAGCCCGCCACCGCCTTCAGCCCGGTGGCCGTCACCCTCGACGAACTGGGAGACGCCTGGCAGGGCGGCCGCCTGCACCTGACCCTGCAGAGCACCTGGAACGGCCGCAAGGTCGGCATGTGCGACGCCGGCCCCGACATGACCTTCCACTTCGGCCAGCTGGTCGCCCACATCGCCAGAACCCGCAACGTGCGCGCCGGCAGCATCGTCGGCAGCGGCACCGTCAGCAACCAGGGGGTCGAGAAGAACGGCCGCATGGACTGGCCCAAGGGCTACAGCTGCATCGCCGAAAAGCGCTGCATCGAAACGCTCCAGGACGGCGCACCGAAGACCGAATTCATGCGCTTCGGCGACACGATCCGCATCGAGATGAAGGGCCGCGACGGGCAGAGCGTGTTCGGGGCGATCGACCAGGACGTGGTGGGTCCGGGCACGCCGACAGACGCGCCGGGCACCGCCTGATCGCAGCCGCGCCGCTGCGGCCGCGCCTCCGCGACCGCGCCGCCCGGCTAACGCGCCATCGGCTTGCGCGACCCGTCCTCCGCCACCTCGTCGTCCCGCACCAGCCGGCCGGCCTCGTCGTAGGTGCGCGCGTGGCTGAGGCGGCCGCGGGTGTCGTAGACCGATTCCGACTTCAGGCGGCCCTGGGTGTCGAAGCGGCGGTGGGTGCCGGTGGGGATGGGGGCGTAGCGGCCGGTGTCGATGTAGCGGCTCTCGGCCGCCAGCGCGCCGTTGTCGTGGAACTCGCGCGTTTCCAGGACGCGGGCGTTGCCGACCAGGTTGTACTGCGCCACGCTGCGCCGCTGGCCGTTGAGGAAGAAGGTCGTCTCGCCGCTGAGCTCGCCGTGCGTCCAGCGGCGCTCGCGCACCATCACGCCGGTCGGTGCGAACTCCTGCTCGCGCTCGCGCACCGCCTTGCCGTCGGCGATGCTCCAGACCAGTTCGCGCCGCTTGGTGCCGGCGGTGTCGAAGCTGCGCTCGACACGGCGGGTGGGGCCGAGCTCTTCCTGCTGCGAGACGTGGCCGTTTTCCTGCAGCGTCTCGTAGCGCACCCGCTTGCCGGTGGCGTAGGTGCCGCGGGCGAGCAGGGTGCCGGTATCGGAATAGAAGTCCACCTGCGACGGCTTGCCCGCGAAGCCGCAGAGCCGCGCGTCGTCCACCGCCGGGGCCAGCACCGGCTGGTCGGCGCACTGCAGGCGCCGCAGCTCGCCCCTGGCGTTGAATTCGGCCGAGGCGATCTCGCCCTTCGCAGTGCCGAAACTCGCGCGCTGCAGCTGGCCGTTGGCGTAGAAGTTGCGCGCCAGGCCGATCTGGCGGCCGTCGTCGTAGACCGCGTCCCGCAAGACCTGTCCCGAGGGCGCGAACTCGCGGGCCCTGCCCTGGAGGTTGCCCCGCTCGTTCAGGACGTGCTCGCGCGAGAGCCTGCTTTCGCTGAAATAGCGCACCTGGCCGATGAACTTGCCGTCCTGCATCTCCTGCTCGCGCGTCAGCAGGCCGGTGCCGCGCTCCCGGCAGCGGAGCGTGCCGGTCCGGCCCTGCAGGCTGTCGCCGCCGATCGGGCTGATGAATTCGCCGTTGAGGTCGCAGTCCTGGACGGCCCATGCCGATCCGCAGAGCAGCAGCCCCAGGCCGGCGGCCAGCCTGCGACGCAACGGGGGTGCGACGAAAAGAGATACGGGGCAAGACAACAGGGACAACTGCGGCTCCAGAATCATGTCGCTCGGATACGTTTTCAAAGCCCGTGAGCTGATCGAGCTTACCCTGCGCCGGCCGCGCGTTGCCTGGGTTACATGCGGAAACACCGGGCCCGACGCGCCGGGAAAAACGGGCCGCTTGCGGTAAGCTGACCGCCTGTCGGCGCCATCCCACAACACCAGGAGACAGCCATGCCCGAGTCCACTCCCTTCGGCTTCGGCCAGTACGTTCCCGGCTTCGATTTCCTGCAGACGCTGGCGGAATCGGCGGCCAAGGGCATGCCCCGCGCCACGCCCGCCGGCATGCCCGACTGGTCGGGCTGGGTCGCGCCCACCCTGCAGCCCGACGAGCTCGACAAGCGCATCAAGGAGCTGAAGACGGTGCAGTTCTGGCTGGAGCAGAACGCCCGCGCGCTGGCGGCCACCATCCAGGCACTCGAGGTGCAGAAGATGTCGCTGGCCACGCTGCGCAGCATGAACGTGCAGATGGGCGACCTGGCCTCGGCCTTCCGCTTTCCGGCGGCCGACGGCGCTGCGGCGACGCCCGGCCCGCCGCCGGCAGCGCCTGCACCCGCCCCGCGCAGCGCGGGTGCGCCGGGGCCGTACGACGACATGTTCACCGCGGGCGCCGGCAATGCCGCGCATGCGGCGCCTGCACCTCGGCCCGGCCCGGCACCCGCCGGGCCGCCCGCGCCCTCCGCGCCGGCGCCGCAAGCCGATGCCGCCCGGTCGTCCGATCCGGCGCCAGGCGACGCCGGCAGCCCGGGCGCCACGGGCGCCGCGGGCGTCGCCGATCCCCTGCAGTGGTGGAACGCGCTGACCGAACAGTTCCAGCAGATCGCCGCCGCCGCCCTGCAGGACGCCGCGCGCCAGCCGCCGGCGATGGCGGCCGCGGCGCCGCTGGCCGGTGCGGCGCGCCAGGCGTTCGATGCCGCGACCCGCATGGCCTCGGGCGTGGCCGCGGCCGCCGGCGCCGGCGCAACACCCGCCGCAGCGCGACAAGCGCCCTCCCACCCGGCCGGCACGCCGAAGGCCGCCACGCCGCGCAAGGCCGCGGCCCGCGCACCCAAGGCGCCGGCGCCATCGGCCCGCGCCGCCGCCGCGCCCGCTGCCCGTTCGGTGGCCCGGCCCCCGGCACCGGCGGCATCGTCCGCCGCACCGCGCACCGCACGCCGCACGCCTTCGGCGGCCGCGGCGCCCACCACGCCACGCCCCACCCGCAAACGATGAAACTCTTCCCCTACGGCCACGCGACCCATCCGCAGTGGCGCATGGCGGTCGGCCTGGTGCTGGCGCAGCTGCGCGCCCAGATGGCACTGCCCGACCATGCGTCCGCCCCCCCGCTGGCGCTGCTCTACGTCACCGACCACTACGCGTCCGACGCGCAGGAGATCCTCGATGCGCTGAGTGCCGGGCTGCCCGAGGTGACCGACTGGGCCGGCACCGTCGGCGTGGGTGTGGCGGTCAACAACGCCGAGTATTTCGACGAGCCCGCGCTGGCGGTGATGCTCTGCGACCTGCCGCCCGCGCAGTACCGGGTCTTCTCCGGCGTGGCGCCGCTCGGCTCGCAGGCCACCGGCGGCTTCGACGCCTACACCGCGCTGCTGCATGCCGACGCGCGGATGCCCGACCTGAACGAGTTGATCGGCGAGCTGGCCGACCGCACCGCCACCGGCTATCTCTTCGGCGGCCTGGCCGCCAGCCGCAACGGCACGGTGCAGTTCGCCGTGGGCGGCAACGGCCACATCGGCGGGCAGGGCGCCGCCAGCGGCGTGTTCCAGGGCGGGCTGAGCGGCGTGGCCTTCGGCCCCGGCGTGCAGCTGGTCTCGCGCGTCACCCAGGGCTGCCTGCCGGTGGCACGCGGCCACCTGGTCACCGCGGCCCAGGACAACGTCATCACCCAGCTCGACGGCGAGCCGGCGCTGGAGGTGCTGCTGCGCGAACTGGACGTGTCGATGGACGATCCGCAGCATGCGCTGGAGAAGGTGCGCGCCACCCTGGTCGGCCTGCAGTCGCCGCAGGACGGCGGTGCCAGCGACCTAGTGGGCCGGGCGGGCAATTTCGGCGTCGACACCCGGGTGCGCCACATCGTGGGGCTCGATCCGGCGCGCCAGGGCGTGGCGGTGGCCGAGCGGGTCGAGGCCGGCATGCGCATGGCCTTCTGCCAGCGCAACGTGCAGGCGGCCCGGGCAGACCTGGTGCGCATCTGCGCCGAGATCCGCGAAGAGCTGGAGCCCGAAGAGCTGCCGCTGATGACCGCCGAGGCGCTGTCGGCGCCCGAGGCCGAATCCCGGCCGCACCTGGCGCGCCGCATCGCCGGTGCGCTGTACGTCAGCTGCGCCGGCCGCGGCGGCCCGCACTTCGGGGGGCCGAGCGCCGAGCTGCAGATCCTGCGCCACGCGCTGGGCGACGTGCCGCTGGTGGGATTCTTCGCCGGCGGCGAGATCGCCCGCCACGACCTCTACGGCTATACCGGCGTGCTGACGGTGTTCGTGACGGCGGACGAGCCGGTCGTCTAGTCTGCTATGAAATCGGTAGCGGCCGGCCGAAGGCCCGCGCCGGCCGCGGGCATCGTTCTTGTCCATCCGAGACGCGGCGCAGGTCGCGCCGGTCCTGCGGCGAACGCGCTCAGGCCGTCGCCGGCGCCACCCGCGGCGCGGGCCGTTCCATGCCGGTGAACACGTAGTCCACTTCGGGCGCCAGGCCGCTCACGATGCGGGCGATCGACTTGCCCGATCCGCAGGCGTGGGTCCAGCCCAGGGTGCCGTGGCCGGTGTTGAGGAACAGGTTGCCCAGCCGGGTGCGGCCGATCAGCGGCAGGTTGCTCGGGGTGGCGGGGCGCAGGCCGGTCCAGAACTGGGCCTGCGACGCGTCGCCCGCGCCGGGGAAGAGCTGCTCCACACGGCGCACGATGGCGTCGCAGCGCACCGGGTTCAGGTTGCGGTCGTAGCCGTTGAGCTCGGCCGTGCCGGCGATGCGCAGGCGGTCGACGCCGTCGGGCGTGGTCAGGCGGGAGAAGACCAGCTTGTATTCGTCGTCGGTCAGCGAGACCTGGTGGGCGCGGGACGCGTCGGCCACCGGCATCGTGACCGAATAGCCCTTGGCCGGGTAGATCGGCAGGCGGATGCCCAGCGGCGCGGCCAGCAGCGGGCTGAAGGAGCCCATCGCCAGCACGAAGGCGTCGCCCCGGATGCGCTGGAAGCGGCCGTCCGGGTCGGTCACCTCGACATGGTCGATGCGGCCGCCCACTTCGCGCAGCGCGGTGATCGTGTGGCCCATGCGGAACTGCACGCCGGCCGCTTCGGCGCGGGCGGCCAGGCCGCGGGCGAAGCGGTTGGCGTCGCCCGATTCGTCCTCCGCGGTGAAGGTGGCGCCGGCCAGCTGCGGCCGGATGTGGGCCAGCGCGGGCTCGATGCGCAGGGCCTCGTCGGCCGAGATCACCCGGCGGTCGCAGCCCAGCGCCCGCATCTGGCGCGCCGGGCCTTCGGCGCCGTCGAACTCCTTCTGGCTGGTGTAGAAGTGCAGGATGCCCTGGGTGCGCTCGGCGTATTCCAGGCCGGTGTCGGCGCGCAGCTGCTGCAGCGTGTCGCGGCTGTAGGTGCCCAGGCGCACGATCTGCTCGATGTTGTGGCGGGTGCGGGCGGGGGTGCATTCGCGCAAAAACTGCAGGCCCCAGAGCCACTGGCGCATGTCGGCGCGGATGCGGAACAGCAGCGGCGCGTCTTCGCGGGCCAGCCACTGCAGCACCTTCAGCGGCGCGGAGGGGTTGGCCCAGGGCTCGGCGTGGCTGACCGAGATCTGCCCGCCGTTGGCGAAGCTGGTCTCGGCCGCGGGCGTAGGCTGGCGGTCGATGACCGTGACCTCGTGGCCGAGCTGCTGCAGGTAGTGGGCGGAGGTGAGGCCGAGGAGGCCGGAGCCGAGGACGACGACGCGCATGGCGAAATCCTTTCAGGGTTTCTGCAAGGGGCGCGCGGGTGCGGTGGCCGAACGTGGTGGCGCAACCGGACGCACGCGTCCCGTTGCCGCTCCCCCTGTCCTCGGTACCTGAGAGATTCACACCGCAACGGTTGCGGGGCTTGCTCCTTCGGTGCGCCGCCAGCGGCACCGGGGTGCGCTGCGGCGTCTCTCCAGACGGCTCGTTAGCTAGATGTTGCAGTACCCAGGCCGTCTGGTTGACGGCCCACCTGAGCGTTCATGGGAGTTTGCGCCTTCGGTGGAATGGGGGCGTGGCCGCCATTCGCTCTCCTGCAGGCGGGATTCTAGGGGGAGGCGGCCGAGCTGCCTAGCCGGGTGGGCGAGAAACATCGCCGACCGGGCGTCCGGGCTGCACGGCAGGAGCGCCTAGCGCCGCATCGCGGTGAAGGCGGCCAGCTCCCAGCGCCGCATCGCCAGCAGCAGGGTGTAGCTCTCCAGTGCCGCCTCGTCGAGCTTCTGGTCGGCCAGGTGCTGCTGGGCGAAGTCTTGCGCTACCCGCTGCAGCCGCTCGAAGAAGGCCGGCGCCAGGGCGCTGCTGATGCTGCCGTGCACCAGCAGCAGGCCTTCGCCCGCCGCGTCGAAGCCGCCGCCGAAATAGTCGAGCACCGCATGCTCGCGGAAATAGTCCATCACCGGGCCGTGCGGCCGCCAGCGGAAGGTCTTCGAGAGCTTGAGGCGGTAGCGGTTGCCGGGCCGCAGCTCGACGATGCCGATGCGGTCGAGCTGCACCAGCGCGCGGATGCCCTCGGCTTCGGTGAGCCGGTAGGCCTCGACCACCTGCTCCAGCGTCCACTGGCTCAGCACGCAGATCGCCATCAGCAGCAGGGTGCGGTCGGCCACCACCGCGCGCTCCTGCTCCAGCGTCAGCCGCACCGTTAGCGGCTGGGCGTCGGCCACGCGGCGGGCCAGGTCGGCGAAATCGAGCTTCAGTGCGCGGCAGATCGCATCGACCCGCGACAGCGGCATGTCGCCCTTGGCCAGCATGCGCTTGACGCTCGATTCGGCCATGCCCATGGCGCGCGCCAGGTCGGCATAGGTCAGGCGCGCGGCCTTCAGTTCCTGCTTCAGGGCGATGACCAGATCGGCGGTGGTGCTCATGCGGCGATTGTGTCGCGTCGGCCGCGCGCGGCAGGGCGCCCGGCGGCGTTCGGAGGCCCGTGGCCATCCTGCACAATCCGCCGCACACGGCCCGCGGCGGGCCCGATGCCCTGGAGCCCTGCATGCCCGACACGCTTCCCGCGACACCCGACGCGCCGGTCCACCCGAACCAGTTCGCCCTGCTGCGCCAGCGCCGCTTCGGCCCGTTCTTCTGGACCCAGTTCGCCGGCGCGGCCAACGACAACCTGTTCAAGTTCGCCTTCACCGTGCTGGTGACCTACCAGCTGTCGGTGTCGTGGATGCCACCGGCGCTGGCCGGGCTGGTGATCGGCGCGCTGTTCATCCTGCCTTTTCTGCTGTTCTCGGCCACCTCGGGCCAGCTCACCGACAAGCACGACAAGACGCAGATGATCCGGTTCGTGAAGAACCTGGAGATCGGCATCATGCTGCTGGCGGCCGCGGGCTTCATCTTGGGCCACGTGGTGGTGCTGCTGGTCTGCACCTTCCTGATGGGCCTGCACTCCACGCTCTTCGGGCCGGTGAAGTTCGCCTACCTGCCCCAGGTGCTGCACGAGCGGGAGCTCACCGGCGGCAACGGCATGGTCGAGATGGGCACCTTCGTCGCGATCCTGCTCGGCCAGGTGGCGGGCGGCCTGCTGGTGGCGGTGCCGCAGGTGGGGCATGCCTGGGTGGCGGGCGCCTGCGTGGTGCTGGCGCTGGCGGGGCGGCTGGTGGCGCAGGGCATCCCGAGCGCGCCGGCGACCGATCCGCAGCTCAGGATCAACTGGAACCCGTTCACCGAGACATGGCGCAACCTGAAGCTGGCGCACGGCAACACGGTGGTGTTCCGCTCGCTGCTGGGCATCAGCTGGATGTGGTTCTTCGGCGCGGTGTTCCTGAGCCAGTTTCCCAATTTCGCGAAGGAGGTGCTGCGCGGCGACGAGCGCGTCGCCTCGCTGCTGCTGGTGGTGTTCTCGGTGGGCATCGGCACCGGCTCCCTGCTCTGCGAGGTGCTGAGCCGCCGGCAGGTCGAGATCGGCCTGGTGCCGCTCGGCGCGATCGGCATGAGCGTGTTCGCGATCGACCTGTACTTCGCCTCGCGCGGCCTGCCGGCGGTGCCGGTGATGGGCCTCTCGGCCTTCGTGTCGCAGCCGGCGCACTGGCGGGTGATGGCCGACCTGGCGCTGCTGAGCCTGTTCGCCGGCCTCTACAGCGTGCCGATGTACGCGCTGATCCAGCTGCGCAGCCAGCCGACGCACCGGGCCCGGATCATCGCGGCCAACAACATCCTCAACGCGCTGTTCATGATCGCCAGCTCGGTGATCGCCGGCGGCCTGCTGGCGGCGGGCGCCACCGTGCCGCAGATCTTCCTGCTGACCGGCATCGCCAACGCGCTGGTGGCGGCCTACATCTTCCTGCTGGTGCCCGAGTACCTGCTGCGCTTCGTCGCCTGGGTGGCCTCGCGCTTCGTCTACCGGTTCCAGGTCCGGGGCGACGCGCAGATCCCGCTGCAGGGCGCGGCGGTGCTGGTCTGCAACCATGTGAGCTTCGTCGACCCGGTGCTGCTGATGGCCGCCAGCCCCCGGCCGATCCATTTCGTGATGGACCACCGCATCTTCGCCACGCCGGTGCTGGGCGGCCTGTTCCGGCTGGCCAAGGCGATCCCGATCGCGCCGCAGAAGGAAGACCCGGCCGTCTACGACGCCGCCTTCGCCCGGGTGGCGCATGCGCTGCGCGAGGGCGAGCTGGTCGCGATCTTTCCCGAAGGCGGCATCACGCAGGACGGCACGCTGCAGCCCTTCAAGGGCGGCATCATGAAGATCCTGGAGCAGGCGCGTGCCGACGGGCTGGAGGTGCCGGTGGTGCCGATGGCGCTGTCGAACCTGTGGGGCTCCTTCTTCAGCCGGATCGAGCTGCGGGGCGGCAAGCGCCGCGCGATGGTCAAGCCGTTTCGCCGCGGCTTCTTCAACCGGGTGGGGCTGGACGTGGGCGCGCCGCTGCCGGCGTCGCAGGTGCAGCCCGAACTGCTGCAGGCGCGGGTGCGGCAGCTGCTGGCGGCGTCGGGCGCGAAGGCTTAGCGCACCACTACCGCTGCGTCAGCGCAGCAGGTTGGTCTTCGCCAGGTCCAGCAGGGTGCCGCCCCGGCCGTCGATCACCGCCTTCAGCGTGTACAGGCCGAAGCCCTTGGCCTGGGCCGCGGTGATCTTCGGCGGGATCGACAGCTCCTGCCGCGCCACCACCACGTCGACCACCACCGGCCCGTCGTGCGCCAGCGCGCTGCGCAGGCCGGCATCGAGCTGGCCCGGATGCTCGATCCGCACGCCGTGGATGCCGGCGGCCCGCGCCATCGCGGCGAAGTCGGGGTTCTGCAGCGCCACGCCGGTCTCGAGCAGGCCGGCGGCCTTCATTTCCATTTCGACGAAGCCGAGCGAGCCGTTGTTGAAGACGACGATCTTGGCCGGCAGCTTTTCCTGCGCCAGCGTCAGCAGGTCGCCCATCAGCATGGTGAAGCCGCCGTCGCCCGCCAGCGCGATCACCTGCCGGCCCGGGAAGGTCGCCTGCGCGCCGATCGCCTGCGGCATCGCGCCGGCCATCGAGCCGTGCACGAAGGAGCCGATCAGCCGGCGCCGGCCGTTCATCTTCAGGTAGCGCGCGGCCCAGATGGTGGGCGTGCCCACGTCCACGGTGAAGACCGCGTCGTCGGCGGCCAGGCGGCTCAGCGCGTGCACCACCTGCTGCGGGTGGATCTGCGATGCGGCGCTGTCGGTGGGCGGCGCGGCCAGCGCGTCCAGCCCGGCACGGGCCTGGGCATAGTGCTGCAGGCAGGTGTCCAGGTGGCCGCGGTCGGCCTTCTGCGACAGGTGCGGCAGCAGCGCCTCCAGCGTGGTCTTCACGTCGCCCACCAGGCCCATGTCGAGTGCGGTGCGCCGGCCCAGCTGCTCGGCGCGCAGGTCGATCTGCACCACCTTCGCCTTGTCGGGGAAGAACTGGCGGTAGGGGAAATCGGTGCCCAGCATCAGCAGCAGGTCGCAGTCCATCATCGCGTGGTAGCCCGACGAGAAGCCGATCAGCCCGGTCATGCCGACGTCGAACGGGTTGTCGTATTCCACGATCTCCTTGCCGCCCAGCGCGTGCACGACGGGCGCCTGCAGCCGGCCGGCCAGCGCGATCAGCCCGGCATGCGCGCCCAGGCAGCCGCGGCCGGCCAGGATGGTGACTTTGCCGGCGCCTTCCAGCAGTGCGGCCAGTGCGGTGAGCTGCGCGTCGTCGGGCCGCACCAGCGGCGGCACCGGCAGCAACGAGGCGCCCGACGAGATGGCGGTCTGCACCGCCGGCAGCAGGGCGATGTCGCCGGGGATCACCACCACCGCCACGCCGCGCTGGCCCACCGCCGCGCGGATCGCCAGGTCGAGGATGCGGGGCATGTGCGACGGGTCGGACACCGCTTCGCAGAACACGCTGCAGTCGCGGAACAGCGCCTCGGGCCGCGTTTCCTGGAAGTAGCCCGAGCCGATCTCCTCGGTGGGGATCTGCGCCGCGATCGCCAGCACCGGCACCCGGCTGCGGTGGGCGTCGAACAAACCGTTGATCAGGTGCAGGTTGCCCGGCCCGCAGGAGCCGGCGCAGACCGCCAGACGGCCGGTCAGGTGGGCCTCGGCCCCGGCGGCGAAGGCGGCGGTTTCTTCGTGGCGCACATGCACCCAGTCGATGTCGCCCCGGGCGCGCAGCACCTCGGTGATGCCGTTCAGGCTGTCGCCCACCACGCCGTAGATGCGCTGGACGCCCGCCTCGCGCAGGGTGTCGACGAACACTTCGGCCACGTTCGGATGCGCCATCGGGAGCTTTCGGGATGAGTTGCAGGGCCCTCGATTCTGGGCGCCGTACCCGAGCCGGGGGTAAGGGCCTGTAGCGCGAAGAAGTATCGTATTTCGATACCCACGGCGTTTTGTGGCGGCGCGGATGCAGGAATCCGCACCCGGCGGGGGCCTGCCGCAGCACGATGGCGCCACCTCAACCAACCGAGTCTTTCCATGCAAGTCCCCCGAAACACCGCCGCCGCCGCCAACACCACCACGGCGCTTGCCGCCGTCCGCCGCGACACCCGTGCCTGGCAGCTGCAGGTCTGGGTGTCCTTCGCGCTGGCCGTGTTCCTCTGCGGCACCGGCCTGGCCTGGCTGCCGGGCCAGAGCCTCGACCGTGCGTTCATGGTGATGGGCTACGTGTTCTGCCTGTCGGCGGTTTTCGTGCTGGCCAAGTTCGTGCGGGACAAGGAAGACGCCGCCGGCAGCGACACGCCGCTGTGGGGCCTGGTGGTGTGGGGCGGCTTCGCCGTCGCGATGGGCCTGACCGCCTGGGGCCTGCTGCGGATGGCGATCGACCCGACCTACAAGGCCTTCCTGGGCGTGGCCTGGCTGTTCCTGGTGTCGTCGGCCTTCACCCTGGCCAAGATGCTGCGCGACCGCCATGCGGCCGATCTGGCCGACCAGGCGGCCGGTCGCCGCATGCCGGTGGCCGAGCGTGACGATGTCCGCGACGCGGCCTGATCGCAGGAGCCATTGAGATGCACACCCTTTTCGTTTCTTTGCGCAACGGTGCCGCGGTGGCATCCCTCGGCCTGGCGCTGGTACTGGCTGCCGCACCGGCCCGGGCCCAGAGCGAGGCATCGGCCGCGCTGTCGATGCTGCCGATCGCCTCGGTGGTCGGCGGCGCCTCGGTGGCCGGTGCTTCCGCCGGCGCGGTGCTGGCGGTGCCGGCGGCACTGTCGGTCGGCGGCGTGGTGCTGACCGTGGCGGCGGTGGAATCGACCGCCCGCGGCACGGTGGTCCTGCTGACCCGGGCGTCCGACGGCGCGCAGGTCAGCCTCGAGGTGCTGGGCCGCGCCGTCTCGGGCGCGGCCCGGGGCGTGGCCGCCAGCGTGGGCGCCGCGGTGCTGGTCACGGTGGTCTCCACCGGCGTGGTGCTGTCGGCGGCCGGCGAGGTGCTGGCCTATGTGCCCAACGCGCTCGGCCGGGCGCTGCTGCACAACGAGCGGCTGTGAGCCGCACAGGAGCCGCGATGCACCGCATCTCTTTCCCGATACGCCCGGCGATCGCCGCCGCCTGCCTGCTGGCCGCGCTGGCGGCGGCCCCGGCCCACGCCGGCCGGCCCTGCACCGACACCCGGCTGACGCCCCAGGGCATCGGCCGCAGCATGGACCTGGCGCAGCGCACCGCCGCCGCGCTGGAGGCCAGCGGCGCCCAGGTGGTGGTGCTGGCCCGCGCCGGCCAGGACCTGGGCCGCTACCGGCTGCAGTGGTCGCACCTGGGCCTGGCCTGGCGCACCGACGACGGCCATTGGCGGGTGAGCCACAAGCTGAACCAGTGCGGCAGCGCCACCGCGTCGGTCTACCGACAGGGGCTGGGCGATTTCTTCCTCGACGACCTCTGGCGCTACCAGGCCGCCTGGGTGGTGCCCGCGCCCGAGGTGCAGCAGAAGCTGCGCGCGCTGCTGCAGTCGCGCGAACGCACGCTGCATATGCACGAGCCGCGCTACAGCATGACCAGCTATGCCTGGGGCCAGGTCTACCAGCAGTCCAACCAGTGGGCGCTGGAGACCCTGGCCGAGGCGATGGAGCCGGCGACCATCCGCAGCCGCGCGCAGGCCCAGGCCTGGCTGCGCTTCAAGGGCTATGCGCCCACGGTGCTGCAGCTGGGGCCGCTGACCCGGCTAGGCGGCCGGATGACCCGCGCCAACGTGGCCTTCGACGACCACCCGCCGCACGACCGGTTCGCCGACCGCATCGCGACGGTGACCGTCGATTCGGTCTTCGACTGGATGGAGGCCACCGGTCTCGGCGGACCGGTGGTCCGCCTGCAGTGACCGGTTGCCGCCTGCGGCTAGGCTCGCAGGTGTCGCAGAAGGCGTTTTCAAGCAAAAAGTGCCTGTGGCCGGCGCCATTCGACGGCCACCAGCTATCAATTTCATAGTATCGAGGAGTCGCAGATGGGCAAGGGTCTACGGTTGTCGGAGAAGTGGTTCCACCGCGGCTTGTGGCTGGTGGCGCTGGTGTTCGCGGGGTTCCTGATCGGCCTGGGTGGCACGGTGGTGGGCGACCTGCCGCGGGTCGAGCAGACCCGCACGGTCGAGGATTTCATGGACCCGGCGGCCACCGCGCAGCAGCGCGCCGCGCTGGAGGCGGCCGACGGTGCCCGCCGCCGGGCGGACGACACGCTGGAGCAGGCGCGGCTGCGGCTGAAGGTGGCCCGGTCGGACACCCGCAGTGCCGCCGCCACCTTCGACAACTGGCTGGCCACCCGCGGCGCCACCCAGCGCGCCGACCAGGACACCGAGCTGATCGCCCGCACCCGCGCGCTCGACGGCATCAAGGCCCGCGAGCGGCAGGCCGAATCGGCGGTCGAGGCGCAGGAGCAGGCGGCCCTCGACGCACGCCAGGCGCGGGCGCGGGCCCAGGACGCCCTGAACGCGCTGGAGCGCGACGCCGGGGTGCGCTTCCAGGCCGAGCAGCGCCGGGCCGAGCTGCGCGTCTTCGGCTACCGGCTGGCGCTGACGCTGCCGCTGCTGGCGATCGCCGGCTGGCTCTTCATGAGGAAGCGCAGGAGCACCTGGTGGCCCTTCGTCTGGGGCTTCATCTTCTTCGCGCTGTTCGCCTTCTTCGTGGAGCTGGTGCCCTACCTGCCCAGCTACGGCGGCTATGTGCGCTACCTGGTCGGCATCGTGGTGACGGTGCTGGTGGGGCGGCAGGCGGTGATCTCGCTCAACCGCTACCTGGAGCGCCAGAAGCTCGCCGAGCAGCAGCCCGACACGGTGCGCCGCGACGAGCTGAGCTACGACACCGCCCTGACCCGCCTGGCCAAGGGCGTCTGCCCCGGCTGCGAGCGGCCGGTGGACCTGAAGAACCCGGCGATCGACTTCTGCCCGCACTGCGGCATCGGCCTGTTCGACCACTGCGGCCGCTGCGACGCGCGCAAGAGCGCGTTCTCGAAGTTCTGCCACGCCTGTGGTGCCGGCGCATCGGTTCGCCGTCCGGCCAGCGAAATAACCGGGTAAATCCAGGCGGGCGGAATCCGCCGATGGTGTCGATTCGTATCGAATTGCGCAAAATTAAATTGTGCGACAGTAAAATACGGGTTTTTGTCTTGCCGCACGTCCGTGCTTCGCCCGACCATCGACGGCCCGCCGGACCGTTCTTCGTTTCTTCTCCAGAGGCCTCCTATGTCGAACCTCTCCGCACTCCCTGCCGTCGCCGGCAGCCTGACCGATTCCGACGCTCTCGCCGCCTTCGCCCGTGCGGTGCAGGACGCCCAGCCGTCGATCGCACTGGACGCGCGCGGCCATGTCGTCGCCGCCAACGCCGCCTTCCTGGAGATGGCACAGCACGCGCAGGACGAGGTGGTGGGCCACCACTACCGCCAGTGTTTCCCCCGCGCGGCCGCATGGCTCGACGGCTGTTTCGCGGCCGATGCCGGCGAGCCGGTGCACACGGCCACCGGCCGGCACTTCGGCAGCTGGAAGCGCGACTGCGCCACCGCCACCCGCGCCTACGTGCTGCGCGACGGGGACGGCGCGCCGCAGAGGGTGATCCTGCTGCTGGAAGACGTGTCGGCCCAGCGCGCCAACACGCTCGAGTACCAGGGCCACATGAACGCGATCGACCGGTCGATGGCGGTCATCGAATTCGACCTGAAGGGCCATGTGCTGAAGGCCAACCGCAATTTCCTCGACACCTTCGGCTATGCCGCGGGCGAGATCGAGGGCGTGCACCACCGCATCTTCTGCGACGCCGAGCATGTGCGCAGCCTCGACTACCGCGAGTTCTGGGAGCGGCTGGCCGCCGGCGAATTCCAGCGCGGCGAGTACCGCCGCATCGCCAAGGACGGCCGCGACGTCTGGATCCAGGCCTCGTACAACCCGATCTTCGACGAGGACGGCCGGCCGGTGAAGGTGGTGAAGTACGCGACCGACGTCACCGAGGCCAAGCAGCGCAACACCGAGAACGCCGGCCGGGTGCAGGCGATCGACCGCTCCACCGCGGTGATCGAGTTCAGCGTCGACGGCGTGGTGCTCGACGCCAATCCGCTGTTCCTGGAGACGATGGGCTACACCCTGGAGCAGGTCCGGGGCCAGCACCACCGCATGTTCTGCGATCCCGCCTACGCGCAGACCCCGGCCTACCGCGATTTCTGGCGCAAGCTGGGCGACGGCGAGTTCGAGAGCGACGTGTACCGCCGCGTCGCCGCCGGCGGCCGCGAGGTCTGGCTGCAGGCCTCGTACAACCCGATCTTCGACGGCGAAGGCCGCCAGGTGAAGGTGGTGAAGTACGCCACCGACATCACCGCCGCCAAGGTGAGCAACGCCGAGTACGAGGGCAAGGTCAACGCCATCTCGCGCGCCCAGGCGGTCATCGAGTTCGACCTGGAGGGCAACGTGCTGCACGCGAACGCCAACTTCCTCGAAGCGCTGGGCTACACCCTGCGCGAGGTGGTCGGCCAGCACCACGCGATGTTCTGCGAGCCCGAGTTCGTGCAGTCGTCCGAGTACCGCGGCTTCTGGTCGCGGTTGAGCCGGGGCGAGTTCTACTCGGGCCTCTACAAGCGGATCAGCAAGCACGGCTACCCGGTGTGGATCCAGGCGACCTACAACCCGATCATCGGACCCAACGGCAACCCGGTGAAGATCATCAAGTACTCGATCGACGTCAGCGACCAGATCGAGCGCGAGCAGCTGGTGCAGAGCCGGGTGCAGGACATGGGCGTGTCGATCCAGAAGCTGTCGGCGGCGATCGGCGAGATCGCGCGCAGCACCCGCCAATCCACCGACCTGGCCGCGGTGACCCAGGCCGAGGCCCGGCGCGGCAGCCAGACGCTGCTGCGCTCGCTGGAGGCCACCAAGGCGATCCAGGATTCGTCCGACGACATCCATGCGATCGTGCAGGTGATCGGCGACATCGCCAACCAGACCAATCTGCTCGCCTTCAATGCGGCGATCGAGGCGGCGCGTGCCGGCGACCACGGCCTGGGCTTCTCGGTCGTGGCCGACGAGGTGCGCAAGCTGGCCGAGAAATCCTCCCAGGCGACGCGCGAGATCACCAAGCTGATCGCCGAATCGGTGGCCCGGGTGCGGCAGGGCGGCGATATCTCGTCGCAGGCGGCCGAGAACTTCGAGCGGATCGTGCAGGGCGTCGACCAGACGACCGCGTCGATCGCCGGCATCCACTCCGCCACCGAAGCCCAGACCGCGGCCGCCCACAGCGTCGCCACCCTGCTGGAAGAGCTGACCCGGGTCGCGTCGCGCGAAGGCGTGTTGCCGCCCGCCACCGGGGCCGCGCCCCGGGCAGCGGCGTGAGCGCCGACACGGCGGTGCGGCACTTCGGCGTCGTCCGCACCGCCGGCCGCGACATCGCGATCGCGTCGAGCGAGCTGGTCGAGGCGGTCGACATGCCCGCGCAGCTGATGCCGATGCCCGAGGCGTCCGCGCTGATGGCCGGCATGTTCCTGCTGCGTGGCCGGCTGATCCCGGTGCTGGACCTGCAGCGCCTGATGGCGCCCGCCGCCGGTGCCGCGCCGGCCGACGTGTCCGTGCCGGCACCGGCCTGCCGCCAGGTGGCGGTGGTGGCGCAGGGCGGCAGGCGCCTGGGCATCGGCGTCGACGCGATCGCCGGCGTGCTGCGGGTGGCGCCGTCGGCGATCACCGACCTGGGCGGCGCGCAGGGCGGCCTGTTCGACCGCTGGGTGGTGCAGGACGACGGCCGTGCGCTGCCGGTGCTGCAGGTGTCGGCGCTGCTCGGGCACACGCCGGGCGTGATGCCGGCGGTGGAAACCGCGGCGACGCCCGGCCTGCCTGCCGTCCCTGCGGCCGCGGCCGCCAGCGCACCGCGCCGGCACACGCTGGCCGCGCTGCAGTCGCGGGTGCTGGCGTTCGATTTCGCGGCGGTGCCCGATGTGCTGCCGATGCCCGCGGTGCGGCCGTTCTTCGCGGCCAGCGGCGTGCTGCGCGGCATGGTGCCGTGGCGCGGTACCGAACTGCTGCTGGTCGATCTGTCGGCGCTGCTGGGCATGGACGGCGGCGCGGCGGCGGCCGACGGCGCGGCGCGGCAGAAGCCGCTGCTGATGGTGCTGCAGCACGGCGAGCGCCGCATCGGCGTGCAGGTCGATGCGCTGCTGGGCATGGAATCGGCCGGCGCCGACGCCACCGTGCCGTTGGGTGCCGGTGCCAGCCTGGAGCCCGACTGCTATGCCGGCGCGATGCGCACCGCGGCCCACGGCATCGCGGTGGTGCTGCGGGTGCAGGCGCTGCTGGAGCATCCGCTGGTCGCCTCGTTTCTCGACAGCCTGCCGGCGCCCGCCGACAGCGCGGCCGCGCAGGCCCGGGGCGGTGCGGCCGGCGAGCGCACCACCTTCCTGGTGTACCAGGCCGGCGGTGCCTGCGCGACGCCGCTGGCCGACGTGGAGGAAATCCTGGCCTACGGCACTCCCGCGGTGCGGATCGACGCGGCCGCCGGCGGCATGTGCGGCCTGGTGGAGCGGCGCGGCCGGCCGCTGGAGGTGTTCGACCTGCGCACCCTGCTGGGCAGCAGCGCCGGCGTGCCGACGGCGCAGGCCCGGGTCTTGGTGGTGCGCCAGGGGGAGCGGATGCGGGGCTTTCTGGTCGACCACCTGGTGTCGCTGGTCACCGCCGATGCGTCGGCGCGGATCGGCCGTGCGGAGGCACCGGCGAGCGGCAGTGTGGGCGCGGGGACGGCCGGCACCACCGGCCGCTCGGGCATCGGCCTGGGCCGGCTGCTGACGCTCGGGCAGGGCGCCGAAGCCCTCACCTGCCGGCAGGTGGACCTGCGCAGCCTGATGGGGCCGCAAGCGACGGCGGTGCCGCCCGCGCCGACGCCCGCGAAGGCCTTGGTGGCCTGAGCGCGGGCCGGCGGCGCGCGGGGCCTATTCGACCGTCGCGCCCGAGTTGCGCACGATGTCGCGCCACTGCAGGTAGTCGGTCTTGAGCAGCTGCGCGAAGGCGTCGGCGCCCATCGCCTTGGGCTCGGCGCCCTGGGCCTGGATCGCCGCGACCATCTCGGGCGTGGCCAGCAGGCGGTTCACCTCGTCGTGCATCCGGGCGACCGCGTCCTTCGGTGCCGCGGCCGGCATGAAGAGGCCGTACCAGGTGCTCACGTCGAAGCCCTTGTAGCCCGATTCGGCGACCGTGGGCACGTCGGGCAGCGAGCTGCTGCGCTGGGCCGAGGTGACCGCCAGCGCCCGCAGCTTGCCCGACTTGATCTGCCCGATGGCCGAGGGCACCGACGACACCATCAGGTCGATATTGCCCGCCAGCGCGTCCATCATCGCGGGGTTGGAGCCCTTGTAGGGCACGTGGCGGATCTGGATGCCGGCGGTGGTCTTGAGGATCTCGCCCGCCAGGTGGATCGTGGTGCCGTTGCCGGGCGAGCCGTAGGTGATGCTGTCGGGCGCGGCCTTGGCGGCGGCGACCACGTCGGCCAGGGTCTTGTACTTCGAGTTGGCGGCGGTGACGATCACCACCGGCGTGTACGCCACGTGGGCCACCGGCACCAGGTCGGTGGTCGGGTTGTAGCTCAGGCCCTTGTAGAGCCAGGGCGCGACGACCAGGTTGTCCTTCTGGCCCATCACCATCTCGTAGCCGGTGGGCGCCGCCTTGACCGCCTCGGCGATGCCGATGGTGCCGCCCGCGCCGCCGCGGTTGTCGGGGATCACCGTCCACTTCGACACCTCGGTCAGCTTGTTGGCGACCAGCCGCGACAGGATGTCGGTGCCGCCGCCGGGCGGGAACGGCACGATCAGCCGGATCGGCTTGTGGGGGTAGGCCGTCTGCGCATGGGCGCTGGCGGCGAGCAGCAGCGACAGGCAGGCGAGCTGGAACTGGCGGCGGATCATGGGGTGGTCTCCTGGAACGATGGGCAGGTGCGGCGCCGCGGGTACGACGGCGGCCGCGGTGCGGCAGCGAAGTGTCGGTCCCGGCGTACGCCGGTCAAAGGGGGATTATCTGGGGCCGCTGCGCCGGTGCTACACGCCGCGCGCCCGGTCGGCCTTGAACCGCGCGCGGAATTCGCCGAAGCGGCCCGCGTCGAGCGCGTCGCGGATTTCCTGCATCAGCTGCAGGTAGTAGTGCAGGTTGTGGATGGTGGTGAGCATCGGCCCCAGCATCTCGCCGCAGCGGTCGAGGTGGTGCAGGTAGGCGCGGCTGAAGCCGCCGCGGCCGCCGTCGTCCCACGACACGCCGGTGGTGCCGGCGCAGGCGTGGCAGGTGCAGCTGGTGTCGAGCGGCCGCGGGTCGGCCTTGTGGCGGGCGTTGCGGATCTTCAGGTCGCCGTAGCGGCTGAAGAGCGTGCCGTTGCGCGCATTGCGGGTCGGCATCACGCAGTCGAACATGTCGACCCCGTCGGCCACGCCCTGCACCAGATCTTCGGGCGTGCCCACGCCCATCAGGTAGCGGGGCTTGTGCGCCGGCAGCCGGTGCGGGGTGTGGGCCATCACGCGCAGCATCTCGTCCTTCGGCTCGCCGACGCTCACCCCGCCGATCGCGTAGCCGGGGAAGTCCATCTCGACCAGCTGGTCGAGCGACTCCTGCCGCAGGTTCTCGAACATGCCGCCCTGCACGATGCCGAAGAGCGCGTTGGGGTTCTCCAGCCGCGCGAACTCGTTCCGGCAGCGCCGGGCCCAGCGCAGGCTCAGCTCCATCGAGGCGCGGGCCTCGGCCTCGGTCGTGATGTGGCCCTGGGTGTCGTAGGGCGTGCATTCGTCGAACTGCATGACGATGTCGCTGCCCAGCACCGTCTGGATCTGCATCGACACCTCGGGCGTGAGGAACAGTTTGTCGCCGTTGACCGGCGAGGCGAACTTCACCCCTTCCTCCGAGATCTTGCGCATCGCCCCCAGCGACCACACCTGGAAGCCGCCCGAGTCGGTGAGGATCGGCTTGTCCCACTTCTCGAACGGGTGCAGCCCGCCGAACGATTCCATCACGTCGAGGCCCGGCCGCATCCAGAGGTGGAAGGTGTTGCCCAGGATGATCTGCGCGCCCATCTCTTCCAGCGAGCGCGGCATCACGCCCTTGACGGTGCCGTAGGTGCCGACGGGCATGAAGATCGGCGTCTGCACCACACCGTGGTTGAGGGTGAGCGTGCCGCGGCGGGCGTGGCTGGCGGCGTCGGTGGCCAGAAGGTCGAATTGCAGGCGGGGCAGGGCGGACATGGTGGTGGACGGGCTCAGGCCGGCTTGTGCGCGATCGCGCGGAAACCGCGGATCGGCGCGCCGCGCTCCACCCGCAGGTCGATGAACTCGATCGCGACGTCGTCGAAGCCCGCCGCCTTGCACCGGGCCTGCACCGCGCTGACCTTGTGGGCATAGCGGATCGAATCGTGCAGCACCAGGTCGGGGCCGCTCTCGTCGGCCTGCTCGCAGGTGAAGACGAAGTAGCCGTCGGGCCGGCAGACCCGGAACGCGTCGGGGACGACGGTGGTCAGGTCGCCGACGTAGATCAGCACGTCGTTGGCGGTGATCACGTGGTAGAGGTCGGCCGGCGTCTCGCGCAGCGCATCGACCAGGTTGACCGTGTGGAAGCGGTCGTACACGCCGTGGCGGGCCGCCTGCTCGACCATTTTGGTGGAGAGGTCCACCCCGATCAGGAAGCCGTTGATACGGCCCAGGAACACCCCCAGCAGACCGGTGCCGCAGCCCAGGTCGAGGATGTTGAGCTCCAGCGTCGGATAGCGGCTGCGGATCCATTGCGCCACCTTCTTCGGCGTGTCGTACTGCAGGCCGCGCACCAGGTGCATGTCGAACGACGGCGCGTAGCTGTCGAACAGCTGCACGACCATCGCGGGCGGCTGGGTGGTGGGCACCCTGCCGTTGAGCTTGTCGTGCCAGAAGCGGAAGGTGTCGTCCTGGGGGGCCAGCGCGATCAGGCGGTCCGCGTCGGCGCGGGCCTGGGCGATGTCGCTCGAGCGGAACGCGGCGCTCATCCGCTCGGCCAGCGCGGTGGTGTCGTCCGGATGCTCGGCGAGCAGGGCGGTGCAGACCTCGATCGCTTCGGGCAACTGGTTGGTTTGCGCCAGGCTGTGGGCCAGCACCCTGCGCAGGTTGGCGTTGGTCTCGTTCTGTGCCAAGGCCAGGCGCAGCCAGGGCTGGCCGACCGCGAAATGGTGCGAATGGTGGGCGATGTCCACCGCACGGGTGAGGATGGCCAGGTCCGTCGGCGCGCCGTCGACCGCCTGCTGGGCGACCGACAGGGCTTCCTCCGTCGCGTTCTGGCGCGCCAGGCAGGCGGCGAGCTCGATCAGACCGTTCGGCCAGCCCGGTGCGCATTCGACGGTGCGGCGCGCGGCCTGCAGCGCCACCTTCGGATTGCCCGCCGCCTCGCCGAGCTTCATGCCCATCATGTAGACCAGCGGGTTGTTCGGCTCGGAACGGCCCAGCGTGTTGAGCAGGTCGGCCGCCGCCTGCAGGTTCTTCTGCTCGATGAACTGGTCGGCCTGCTGGAGCGCCAGGATGAACGGATTGTTTTCGGAGATGGTGGTCATGCGAGCGAGCGTGGATGTCACGCGGGCGAAGAAGAAAGGGCGCTGGCCGGGGCCTGCGCGGTCGGGGCGACCGTCGATTATCCCGCGTGTCGGTGCGGACCGCTGGCACGGCCCGCGACACGCCGCAACCGTCGCCGTACGCGCTTGCGCCATGGGCCGTCCCGCGCTCCCGCTGCCCAGGAAGACGCGCAAGGAAGTCTTCTTCGAAGAGATGAACCGGGTGGTGCCTGGGTGGCGCTGATCCTGCCGCATGCGCGTGATGCGCACCAAGCCCCGGACGGTCGCCCGTCCTTTGCAGAGGACAACATGCAACGCTCGCCCAGCAAGGCCCGGCGCTCAAGACGGGCAGGTTGTCGAGGCCGCCACCATCGCCGAGCCGAGTTCGACCAAAAACGCGGAGGGCAAGCATGACCCCATAGGGGCCTTGCGAGAACGCTTTTGCGCCCTGTGGTCCCGAACTAGTCCTTTGGGGGCGCGATCAGTTCCTTCCGCTCAGGTAGCGGGCCAGGACGGAAGCGCTCTCCCGCTCGCGCTTGCGACACGGCAAACTGCACGATATCTTCGGTATCGGATGGGTTCCTGATCGATTCCTGTCCATTCACCCTGGATGATTCCTGCGGTTCGGGAGAGGCAGCGCGACGCAGCAGGGAAGGCAAAGCGTCGCGAAGTGCACTGGCCGAGGAGGAAGGCGAGTCCCGGTGCGATGACCGCGGCAATCCGGATGGCTGGGGCGGTTCTGCAGTGTGGGTTGCATACTGCTCAGGCGAACCTGCAACGCTCGGCTTTGAAGCGCATATACCCATTTGATTTCCTGCGGTGACGTGGCAATCAAGTTTGGTCAGAGGCTCTCCGATTCGCGTTGGTTCACCGAAGTCATGGGTGGGGGGACGAAGCATAAACGCAGGGATTCCCCAGCCTGCTCCAAACGGCTGATCCTCGTCTTCCCGGGGAAATGCAGCGAAGGCGTGCTTTGCCGACCTTCCCTAGCCGCGCTGCAGCAGCATCGCGTCCCCGTAGCTGAAGAACCGGTATTCCTCCGCCACCGCATGCCTGTACAGCCCCATCACCCGCTCGTAGCCGGCGAAGGCGCTCACCAGCATCATCAGGGTCGACCTGGGCAGGTGGAAGTTGGTCAGCAGCACGTCCACCACCTGGAACCGGAAGCCCGGGGTGATGAAGATGTCGGTATCGCCCGCCGCCTCGCCGGCGCGGGCCCAGGATTCGAGGGTGCGCACCGTGGTCGTGCCGACCGCCACCACCCGGCCGCCGCGCGCCTGGCAATCGGCGATGGCCTGCCGCGTGGCGGCGGGTACGTCGTAGCGCTCGTGGTGCATGTGGTGGTCGGCGATGCGCTCGACCTTCACCGGCTGGAAGGTGCCGGCGCCCACGTGCAGGGTGACGGCGGCGCGGCGCACGCCGCGGGCCTCCAGCGCGGCCAGCACCGCCTCGTCGAAGTGCAGGGCGGCGGTGGGCGCGGCCACCGCCCCGGGCACCCGGGCGAACACCGTCTGGTAGCGCCGCGCGTCTTCGGCGGTCTCGGATGCGTCCTCGTGCTGCTGGTCGCGTGCGATGTAGGGCGGCAGCGGCACATGGCCGTGGCGCTCCATCAGGTCGTAGGGCGTCTCGCCGGCAGGGCCGTCGAGGCGGAAGCGGAACAGCGGCCCGTCCTCCTTCGGCCAGCGGCCGAGCAGGGTGGCGCCGAAGCCGCCCACCATCCGCAGCGTGGTGCCCACCGGCGGCTTCTTGCTGACCTTGACGTGCGCCACGATCTCCGGGCCCTGCAGCACCCGCTCGACCAGCAGCTCGGCCTTGCCGCCGGTGGGTTTCTCGCCGAAGAGCCGGGCCTTGACCACCCGGGTGTCGTTGAAGACCAGCAGGTCGCCTGCGCGCAGCAGGCCGGGCAGGTCGCGGAACGCGCGGTCGGCGGGCGCGTCGCCGGTGCCGTCCAGCAGGCGCGAGCCGCTGCGCTCGGCGGCGGGGTGCTGGGCGATCAGGGCGGCGGGCAGGTCGAAGTCGAAGTCGGCGACGGTGAAATCGCGCGGCGCGGCGGGAGCGGAAGACGCTGAAGAGAGCATGGCGCTTGAGGACGGGACGCGTCCGTTCCAAGGAAGTGGAAGATCGGAAAAAGGCCGCGATTGTGGCAGGGCGCCGCTGCTCAGCTGCCGCACCGCGACCGAGGCGGTGGCCTTGGGCGGGCGAGCAGCAGGGCGGCCTTGGTGAAGCTGCCCATCTCGGCCACGCGGACGAAGATCTGGAGTGCGTCGAGGCGGTGCATGCGGGATTGTTGGCGGTGGCTGAACAGTGTGATGGTAGGGCGGCGGTTTATCTGCGATGCCTCCATCAATAGCATCCAGGCCTGTTCTTCCATTGATCCATCCATCCACCGCACCGGAGCTTTCGCCATGACGACCACCCCCACCGCCTCCACACCCCGCATCGCCCTCGTCACCGGCGGCAGCCGCGGCCTCGGCCGCAGCATGGCCCTGGCGCTCGCCGCGCAGGGCACCGACATCGTGCTGACCTACCGGAGCAACCGGGCCGAGGCCGACGCGGTCGTCTCCGCCATCGCCGCCCAGGGCCGCCGCGCCGTGGCCCTGCCGCTGGACGTGTCGACCACCGCCGGTTTCGCCGGCTTCGCCGCCGACGTCGGCCGCCAGCTGGCCGGCTGGGGCCGCGAGCGCTTCGACTTCCTGGTCAACAACGCCGGCGTCGGCGTGTTCGCGCCCTTCGCCGAGACGACCGAGCAGCAGTTCGACGACATGGTCGCGGTCCACCTCAAGGGCGCCTTCTTCCTGACCCAGACGCTGCTGCCGCTGATCGCCGACGGCGGCCGCATCGTGAACGTCTCCAGCGGCCTGGCCCGCTTCTCGTACCCCGGCTATGCCGCCTATGCGGTGATGAAGGGCGGCGTCGAGGTGCTGACCCGCTACCTGGCCGCCGAGCTGGGCCCGCGCCGCATTGCGGTCAACACCATCGCCCCCGGCGCGATCGAGACCGACTTCGGCGGCGGCGCGGTGCGCGACAACGCCGAGCTGAACGCCCGCATCGCCCAGAGCACGCCGCTGGGCCGCGTCGGCCTGCCGGAGGACATCGGCGACGCGGTGGCGGCCCTGCTGTCGGACGGCGGCCGCTGGATCAACGGCCAGCGGATCGAGGTGGCGGGCGGCATCCACGGCTGATCCGCGCACCGGCCCTCGCCCCCGCACGAGGGCATGCGCGCGCAGGCAAAATCGGCGCTCATGCCGCGCGTCGCCGATTCCCCCGTTCCTGCGCCCAGCGCCGCCCCCCCCCGCAAGGCGGCGGCCAGCCCGGCCCAGCTGGCGATGCAGAAGCTCGGCCTGCGCCGCGACATCGACCTGGCGCTGCACGTGCCGCTGCGCTACGAGGACGAGACCCGCATCCTGCGCATCGCCGACACCCGCCACGGCGAGACGGTGCAGGTCGCCGGCACGGTGGTGCACAGCGACGTGCAGCTGGCGCCGCGCCGCCAGCTCAAGGTGCTGATCGACGACGGCAGCGACACGCTGGAGCTGCGCTTCTTCACCTTCTACCCGTCCCACCAGAAGGCGCTGGCCGAGGGCCGGCAGGTGCGGGTGCGGGGCGAGATGCGCGGCGGCTTCATCGGGCGGACGATGCTGCACCCGTCCTTCAAGCCCGCCGATGCGCCGCTGCCCCAGGGGCTGACCCCGGTGTACCCCACCAGCGCCCAGCTGCCGCAGGCCTACCTGCGCCGGGCGGTGCAGTCGGCGCTGGCGCGGGTCGACCTGTCGGAGACGCTGCCGCCCGGCGCGCCGCCGTACCCGGCCGGCGCCGCGATGTATGGGGAAACAGGCCTGCAGCCGTGGTGGAATCTCGGCGCCGCGCTATCATTTTTGCACCAGCCGGCGCCCGATACGCCGCTGGCCGTGCTGGAGGACCGCAGCCACCCGGCCTGGCAACGGCTGAAGGCCGAAGAGCTGCTGGCCCAGCAACTCTCGCAGCTGGAGGCCAAGCGTGCCCGCGACGGGCTGCGGGCGCCGCTGCTGCAGTCGCCGCCCCGCGACCACGCCATGCCGGCGCCGGACGCGCGATCCGACGACGGAGGCACCGGGCCTTCCGCAGCCCCGGCCAGTCTCTCCGACGCCCTGCTCGCCCTCCTGCCCTTCGCTCTCACCGGCGCGCAGCGCCGCGTGGTCGCCGAGATCGCGCACGACATGGCGCGCCTGGCGCCCGACGGCACCGGCGCCGTGCCGATGCACCGGCTGCTGCAGGGCGACGTGGGCGCCGGCAAGACCATCGTGGCCGCGCTGGCCGCCTGCATCTGCATCGACGCCGGCTGGCAGTGCGCCCTGATGGCGCCCACCGAGATCCTGGCCGAGCAGCATTTCCAGAAGCTGGTCGGCTGGCTGGCGCCGCTGCTGGAGGCGCGCGGACTGCAGGTCGCCTGGCTCACCGGCAGCCAGAAGAAGAAGGAGCGCACCCGGGCGCTGGAGACGATCGCCAGCGGCGCCGCCGCGCTGGTGATCGGCACCCACGCGGTGATCCAGGGGCCGGTGGTGTTCAAGCGGCTGGCGCTGGCGGTGATCGACGAGCAGCACCGCTTCGGGGTGGCGCAGCGGCTGGCCCTGCGCGGCAAGCTGCAGGGGGAAGGCCGAGAGCCCCACATGCTGATGATGACCGCCACCCCGATCCCGCGGACGCTGGCGATGAGCTACTACGCCGACCTGGACGTCTCCACCCTCGACGAGCTGCCGCCCGGCCGCACCCCCATCGTCACCAAGCTGATCGCCGACAGCCGCCGCGACGAGGTGGTGGCCCGCATCGGTGCCCAGCTGGCGCAGGGCCGCCAGGTCTACTGGGTCTGCCCGCTGATCGAGGAGAGCGAGGCGGTCGACCTGACCAACGCCACCCAGACCCACGCCGATCTGGTCGAGGCGCTTCCCGGCACCGCCATCGGCCTGCTGCATTCGCGCATGCCCACCGCCGAGAAGAAGGCGGTGATGGCCGAGTTCGCCGCCGGCCGGATGGGCGTGCTGGTGAGCACCACGGTGATCGAGGTGGGGGTCGACGTGCCCAACGCCTCGCTGATGGTGATCGAGCATGCCGAGCGCTTCGGGTTGAGCCAGCTGCACCAGCTGCGCGGCCGGGTGGGGCGCGGCGCGGCGGCCTCGGCCTGCGTGCTGCTCTACGCCACCAACGAGGGCGGCCGGGTCAGCGAGACCGCCCGCGAGCGGCTGCGGGCGATGGTCGAGACGAACGACGGTTTCGAGATCGCCCGGCGCGACCTGGAAATCCGCGGGCCGGGCGAATTCCTGGGCGCGCGCCAGTCCGGCGCCGCGCTGCTGCGCTTCGCCGACCTGGAGGCCGATGCCGACCTGCTCGCATGGGCCCGCGACCTGGCGCCCCGGATGCTCGACCGCGACCCGTTCCTGGCGGCGCGGCACGTGGCGCGCTGGCTGGGTACCCGGTCGGAATACCTCAAGGCCTGACGCGCGGAGCTTGCAGGACAATCGCCGCATGACCCTGACCGAACTCAAATACATCGTCGCCGTCGCCCGCGAAAAGCATTTCGGCAAGGCGGCCGAGGCCTGCCACGTGTCGCAGCCGACGCTGTCGGTGGCGATCAAGAAACTCGAGGAAGAGCTGGAGGTCAAGCTCTTCGAGCGCAGCGCCAACGAAGTCGCGGTCACCGCCCTGGGCGAAGAGATCGTGCGGCAGGCCCAGAGCGTGCTCGAGCAGGCCGCCGGCATCAAGGAGATCGCCCGGCGCGGCAAGGATCCGCTGGCCGGGCCGCTGGCGCTCGGCATCATCTACACGATCGGGCCCTACCTGCTGCCCGACCTGGTGCGCCAGGCGATCGGCCGCACGCCGCAGATGCCGCTGATGCTCCAGGAGAACTTCACCGCCCGGCTGCTGGAGATGCTGCGCACCGGCGAGATCGACTGCGCCATCATGGCCGAGCCGTTCCCCGACACCGGCCTGGCGATGGCCGCGCTCTACGACGAGCCCTTCATGATCGCGGTGCCCAGCACCCATCCGCTGGCCGGGCGCGCCGCGATCAGCGCCGAAGAGATCAAGAGCGAGACGATGCTGCTGCTGGGCACCGGCCACTGCTTCCGCGACCATGTGCTGGAGGTGTGCCCCGAGTTCGCCCGCTTTTCGGCCAATGCCGAGGGCATCCGCAAAAGCTTCGAAGGCTCGTCGCTGGAGACGATCAAGCACATGGTCGCAGCCGGCATGGGCGTGACCCTGGTGCCGCGCCTGTCGGTGCCCAAGGACGCACTGGCGCCCCGCCCGAAGAAGCGCGGCACGCCGGCCGACGCGGCAGAACAGTACATCCGCTACATACCCTTCGAGGGAACACCGCCCAGCCGCCGGGTGGTGCTGGCCTGGCGCCGCAGCTTCACCCGCTACGAGGCGATCGCGGCACTGCGCAACGCGGTCTATGCCTGCGAGCTGCCGGGCGTGGCGCGCCTGTCCTGAAATGTGCAGAGGCCGGCCCGGGCCGGACGGGATCGGTTTGCACGGGCGCGCGCGGATGCTGCAGATATGCAACAAAAGAGCTTATTTATGCGAAGTTAGCATACAAACAATAACATACTGGTTATATTTGAAACAATAATTTGCCCACTGAAGCATAGGGAGTGCGGGAGTGGGCGGGTTGAACGCAACGGTGCGCGTGTGCCGTGGAGGGGTGGTGGGCCTGTCGCTGGTATGGGCGGCGGCCCACGCGCAGCAGGCGAACAGCGACGCTCCGTTGCGTGCCATCGAGGATGGACTCCGGCGCGAGGCCGAGCGGGTACGGCAGGCCGACAGGCTGCCCGAGGCCAGTGCCCTGCAGCCGCCCGAGCGGCCCGTGGCGACGGCCGCCGACACGGTCGAGACGCCGTGCTTCTCCATCCGCACCGCGGAACTCACCGGCCCCGACGCGGCGCGCTTCGCATGGGTCCTGGCGCAGGGCGATCTCGACCATCGCCCCTGCCTGGGTGTCGTGGGTCTGCGCCGCCTGGTATCGCGCCTCAACCAGCACCTGCTGGGCCGGGGTTTCGCCACCAGCAAGATTTCCCTGCCCGAGCAGAACCTGTCCTCCGGGCACCTCCTGCTGCGGCTGCACGCAGGCCGTATCGACACCGTCGAGATGCGGGCCGCGGCCTCGGGCGCGGGCGCCGATCCGGCCGTGGCCCTGCGCGGACGCAACGCCTTTCCGATCGCGCAAGGCAAGATTCTCAACATCCGGGATGTGGAGCAGGGCGTCGAGCAGGCCCGTCGGCTGCCCAGCACGACCGTCGCCGTCCGCCTGGAGCCGGGAGGGCCGCCCGATACCAGCCAGGTGGTGGTCGAAGGCAATGCCCCGACGCTGGCCGAGCGGCTGCGGGGCGGCGCCACCGTGGACAACTCCGGCACCGCCGTCCTGGGGCGCACCCAGTTCGCCGGGAACCTCGCGCTCGACAATCCCCTGGGCTTTTCCGATCTGGTCGGCATCAGCGTCAACAGCAACGGCGAGCAGCTGTCGTCCGCGCACCGCAGCCAGTCCGCCGCCGCCTACTACAGCATTCCCTGGGGCTACGACACCTTCACCATCAGTGGATCGCAGAGTCGATTCGCGCAGTACGTGCAGGGGACGACGGCGCGTTTCCTGTCGAGCGGTACCAGCGCCACCGCCGAGGCCCGCTGGCACCATGTCGCATGGCGCGACGCGTCGGCGAAGCTCGGCGTGCAGGGCGCCGTCTCCATGCGCCGCGCCCGCAGCTATCTCGACGACACGGAGGTGGTGGTGCAGCGGCGCCGCACCACGGCCATCGAGCTCGGGCTCACCTACAAGCAGCTCTGGGCCCGGTCGGTCTTCGACGGAGAACTGGCGCTGCGCCGCGGCGTCGGCTGGGGCCGGGCCCAGGAGGACCTGGTCGGGGCCCGCGAGGGCGGCCCGACCCTGCGCCCCCGGGTGGCGACGTTCGCGGCCAGCCTGGCGACGTCCTTCGCCGCGCCCTCCCTCTTGGGCCTGACGACCGCATCCGGCGGGCCGCAGAACCTGCAGCACACCCTGGCGGTACGCGGCCAGTACAGCCCCGACACCACCTTGTCGATCGACCAGATCGCCATCGGCGGGCGGGGCACCGTGCGCGGCTTCACCGGCGACACGGTGCTGCTCGCCGAGAAGGGCTTCTACATCCGGAACGAACTGTCGGGCGCACTGCCCCCGCTGGCGGGCGCCAGCCTGGAGTGGTTCGGGGCGGTCGATGTCGGCCGCGTGTCGGGGCCCGGCGCCGCCCTCCTGCCGGGCCGCCGATTGGCGGGCGCCGCGCTCGGCGCCCGGGGCCGTGCCAGGTCGCTCGTTTTCGAACTGGCGTTCGGCGTACCGATCGAGCGCCCGGCCGGCTTCCGCGGACGAAGCCTCGTCCCGACGTTTTCTCTCAGCTGCCTCTTCTGAGGCCCGCGCCTCCGTCCCGGGTTTTCCATGCCGCATCCTTGCCTGCCCCGTATGTCCGCCCCCAACGTCCGCAGCGCCGGTGACCGCCGCGACCCCCCGGTTCAGGTGCCCGGGTCGCCGCCGCAGCGCGCGCGGTGGGCGCGCCGCGTCGCGCGGGTGCTGGTGCTGCTGTTCGGCCTGCAGACGGTGCTGGGCAGTGCACCGGCCCTGGCCCAGCTCGTCGCCGCACCGGGTGCGCCGGCGGGACAGCGGCCGCTCGTCGACGCGGCGGCCAACGGCGTCCCCATCGTGCATATCGCGCCGCCGAGCGCCGCCGGTGTCAGCCGCAACCAGTTCGGCCAGTTCGACGTGGGCCGCGAGGGTGCCATCCTCAACAACAGCGGCAAGACGGTGCAGACCCAGCTGGGCGGCCTGATCGGTGGCAACCTCCAGCTGGGCATGACGCCGGCGCGCATCGTGCTCAACGAAGTGGTGTCGACGCAGCCCAGCGCCCTGCGGGGCACGATCGAGATCGCCGGCCAGCGCGCCGACATCGTCGTCGCCAATCCCAACGGCATCCAGTGCGACGGCTGCGGCTTCCTCAATACCGCCGGCCGTGCGACCCTGACCACCGGTGTTCCGCAGTTCGGTGCGCGGGGCGCGCTGGAAGGTTTCGACGTCACCCGGGGGCAGATCGGCGTGGGCGCGGCCGGCCTCGATGCGAGCAACCTCGAGCGGCTGGATCTGGTGGCGCGCGGGCTGGTCATCGAAGGCCAGGTGTGGGCGCAGAACCTGCAGGCGCTGACCGGCACGCAGAAGGTGCTCTACGGCACGCTGGCGTCCACGCCGATCGCCGGCGTGGGCACGGCACCGGTGTTCGCCGTCGACATCAAGAGCCTGGGCGGCATGTACGCGAACCAGATCTTCCTGGTCGCCAACGAAAAAGGCCTCGGCGTCAACAGCGAAGGCCGGATGGCCGCGCTGCAGGGCAACATCGAACTCTCGGCCGCGGGCGACCTGAGGCTCCACGACACGCACGCCGCGGGCGACGTGAAGCTGGCGACGCCCGGCAGCGTCCTGCTCACCGGGCCGACCTCCGCGCGGGGGAACGCATCGGTCGCGGCCGCGGAACAGATCGACAACCGTGGCAGCCTGCAGCCCGATGGCAACCTGCAGCTGACGACGCCGCGGCTGGTCAACAGCGGAAGCATCACGCAGGGGGTCGCCGACCGCGACCTGGTGGTGTCCGCCAGCGAGAGCATCCGCAACACCGGAACGATCCAGTCGAGGGCCGGCCTGCGCATCGACACGCGCGCGCTGTCCGGTGCCGCCGACCCGGCCGCGCCGGGGCAGATCCTGGCCGCCGGCGATCTGACCATCGCCGCCACCCGCGTCGATCTGTCGCACCAGCGGATCGCGTCGGACCGCGACATCGCCGTCGCCGCGGCGGCGACGCTGGGGCTGGGCGACAGCACGGTGCGCGCGGCGGGCGCCGTGTCGTTGGCCGGCTCGGGCGCCGTGTCGCTCGCCGGCTCCACCGTGTCGGCGGACAACGGCGTGCAGCTCAGGGGCGGCTCCCTGTCGATGGACCGCGCGGTGGTCCAGTCGGGCCGCGATGCCGATATCCGTGCGCAAGAACGGGCCGTGCTGTCGGGGGGCCGCGTGGTCGCGCGAGACCGGGTGTCCATCGCGGCGCAGGGCATCGCCCTGGAGGGAGCCGAGGTCGGCGCCACCCGCATCGTTCTGGATGCGGGAACCGCCGCATTGTCGAACCGCGAGGGCCGGGTGCAGGCCTCCGATGCGGGTGCCGATGCGCTCGTCGTCCGGGCGGCGGGCGTCGACAACCGGGGCGGACAGCTGCGCACCAACGGAACCGCCGTCCTGGATGCGCGAGGGGGTGCGGTCGACAACGGCGGGGGCGCGGTCGTGGCCGGCCGTACCGATCTGCAGAACCTCGGGCACTGGACCAATGCCGGCGGCGTGCTGGTCACCGGCAGCGACCTGGCGCTGCGGCAGGAAGGGTTCGACAACCGGGGCGGCACGGTGCAGACCGAGGGCCAACTGGTCCTCGACACCCGTGGCGCGACGCTCGACAACCGCGGCGGTGTGTTGCGCGCGGGGGGCGCGCTGCTGCTGGACGGCGGCGCCGGACCGATGCTCGGCGAGAAAGGCACGGTCGTCGCCGGCGGCGATCTGCGCATCGCCGCCGGCGATGTGGGCGCGCGCGAAGCCACCCTCGTGGCGGGTGGCGACCTGCAGGTCGGCGCGGCACGGGTCCAGCTGGACGGTGCGCGTGTCTCCAGCGGCCGCAACCTGCGGATCGAATCGGCCTCCGACGCGGCCCTGGCCGGCGCGCAGCTGTCGTCGGCGGGCAACCTGGCCGTCCAGGCGTCGGGCCGGGTTCTGGCCGACGGTGCCACGCTGGTCGCACAAGACGCGGTCGATATCGCAGCGCGGGGCATCGCATTGGCCACAGGCGCCGTATCCGGCCGTTCCGTCCGCCTCGACGCCGGAGACGCACAGTTGGACAACCGCGGCGGGCGTGTCGTCGCGTCGGGCGCCGGCCCCCGCGGCCTGGTGGTGCAGGCCCGCGGCATCGACAACACCGACGGCGTGCTCGCCACCGCGGGCGGTGCGGCGGTGTCCGCCGCGTCCGGCGCCATCCGGAA
Source organism: Sphingomonas sp. NCPPB 2930 (assembly GCA_042867185.1). Classification (GTDB taxonomy): domain Bacteria; phylum Pseudomonadota; class Gammaproteobacteria; order Burkholderiales; family Burkholderiaceae_C; genus Xylophilus. Next base: position 128,614 of record JBHZQV010000007.1, read on the forward strand.
TGTCGGCGGTACCCTGCGCGCCAACGGCGAACTCGCCCTGGAGGCTTCCGCCATCGCCAACGATCGCGGCACGATCGGCTCGGGCGGGTCCCTGGCTTTCTCCGGCGCAGAGCTGAGCAACCGCGGCGGCACCATCGCCACCGGCCAGGATCTGCGGATCGACGTCGGGAACGCGACCACCGCGGGCGGCACCCTCACGGCGGCCCGGAACCTGTCCATCCGGGCGGCCGTGCTGGACGCCGCCCAGGCCCGGATCGGCAGCGGCGGGGACCTCGCGATCGCCGTCGCCGGCAACGCCGACCTGTCCCAGGCGGTCGTCGCCAGCGGACGCGACCTGGACGTGCAGGCGACGGCGATCCAGGCCGACGCGGCACGCATCGCGGCGGACGGCCAGGCCACGGTCCGGACCGGCTCGCTGCGGGGCGGCGCCTGGTCGGCGCAGGGCACGCTGGACATGAGCGCCACCGGCATGGTCGATGTCGCCGGGGGCGCCCTCGTCGCCGGGTCGGTCCTGCAGGTGCGCAGCAACGGCCTGGATACCAGCGGCGCACAGGTCGGTGCGGGGACGGTGGACCTGGACGCGGGGCAGGGTTCCCTGCGCAACCGGCAGGGGCGCATCGTGGCCACCCAGGCGGGGCGCGGCAGCCTCACGCTGCGGGCGCACGGGATCGACAACGGCGGCGGAACGGTATCCGCCGCCGGCGATGCCCTGGTCTCCGCCGGCTCGGGTGTCTTCGACAACACGGGCGGTGTCCTGCAGGCGGGCGGTGTTCTGCAGCTGACGGCTTCGCAGCTGCAGAACCGCGGGGGCAGCGTCAGCACCGGCGGTTCGCTCGCGCTGCGGTCCGGCGCATTCGACAACGCGGGCGGCACCGTGTCCGCCGGCGGCGATCTTCTGGTGGATACGAACGGGCAAACGCTCGACAACACCGGCGGGCGGCTCATGGCGCAGGGTGCATTGGCACTCCAGGCCGGCGCTGGAACGATCGCCAGTGCGGGCGGCGTGGTCACCGCCAACCGGGACGTGCGCATCCGCGCCGGCCAGCTCGACATCTCGGGCGGGCGGGTTTCGGGGGGGCAGGATGTCGACATCCAGGTGCGCGGCCCCGTGCGGGCCGCCCATGCCACGCTCGCGGCGGGCCAGGATCTCACGGTGCGCGCGACCGATATACGGGCGTCCGGCGCCGCCATCGATGCGGCCCGCGCGCTCGATATCCGCGCGGACGGCATGCTGGATATTGCCGGCGCACGCATCGCGGTGCAAGGCGCAGGTGCGCAGACCGTCGATCTGTACGGCACCCAGGTCGATGCGCGGGGCACCCGCATCCGCGCCGATGCCGACCTGGCGCTGCATGCGGCGGGCGCGCTCGACGCTGCCGGCGCGGACATCGCCGCCGGGGGCGCGTCGCAGCTCGCGGCCGGTACGGCCCTGACGTTGACAGGGGCCCAGGTGGTGGCCAACGGCGCCAACCGTATATCGGGCGAGCGGGTCTCGGCCCGCGGTGCATCGCTCTCCGGCGGAACCACGCTCGACATCCGCGCCACGGCGGGAGCCGCCGAACTCTCGGCTGCGGAACTGCAATCGGGCGGAACGCTCCAGGTCGCGGCACGGGGTGTCGCCCTGGACGGCGCGCGCGTCGCCGCGGTCGGCGACGTGTCGCTCGACGCCGGCGCGCACAGCCTGACCGCGGGCGATGCGGCGGTGCGCAGCCGCGACGGCGCCATCGCCGTGCGGGCCGGCGCGATCCAGGCCGCATCGGCCCCGCCGGCACCCTCCGCCGCACCGCCGGGCTTCCTGGCGGCGACCGACATCCTGCTGCAGTCGGGCGGGGCCATCGACCTGTCCCACGGCACCGTGGCTGCCGGCCGGAACCTGTCGGTCCAGGCGCAGGGCGCGGTGACCAGCCGGGGCGGTCTGCTGGCGGCGCGCGGCACCGGCAGCCTGACCGGGACCTCCCTCGACAACACCGGCGGCGTGGTCGATGCCACGCAGGCGCTGACCCTGGAAACCGGTGGTGGCGCCGTCGTCAACAACGGCGGACGCATCGCCACCCGCGCAGCCCTGGTGCTCAACCCGCAATCGGGCGCCGCGCTGGCCGCGCTCGACAACCGGGGCGGCACGATCGAATCGGGCGCGGCACTGGATATCCGCGCAGGGCGCACCGACAACCGGGGCGGCACGCTGTCGGCCGCGGGTGCGCTCGGCCTGCGCGGCGGAGCGGTCGACAACACCGGCGGCCGGATCGCCGGTGCCGGCGACGTCCGCATCGACACGCAGGGCGCGGCGTTCCAGGGCGCCGATGGCCGGATCCTGAGCCAGGACGGCCGCATCGACCTGAGCGCCGGCGCGCTCGATCTGCAGCGGGCAGACATGCTGGCCCGCAAGGACATTGCCGTCGGCAACGCCGGCACGGCGGGCCGGGTGGAGGCACAGGGGGCCCGCCTGGTGGCGACCGACGGTGCGTTGACGATGCGACTCGACGCATCGACGACGGGATTCGACGACGCCGTGCTGCAGGCAGGCGGTGCGGTCGCGCTCACCGCGCAGGACAGCACCCTGCGGCGCGCGCGGATCGACAGCGGAGCCGATGTGCGACTGAGCACCGGTGCGCTCCAGGCGGCCGGCTTGAAGGCGACCGCGCAGGGCGCGCTCCGGATCGAGGCGCGCGGCGCTGCCGACCTGCAAGACAGCACGGTGGTGGCGGCCACCGCCGCATCGGTCGTCGCGACGCAAGGCCTCGCGCTCGACCGGGGCCGCCTGGAAGCGGGCCGCGTGTCGGCCGCGGCAGGCGCCGGCATGCTGACCCTGGCGGGTGCCACCGTCACGGGCGCCGGTGCCGCCGACGGCGCCGTGCCCGCGGTCGAACTTCGCGGGCAGGGCGTGGACCACCGGGGCGCCCACACCCGCTCCGGCGGCAACCTGGTCATCGACGCGGGATCCGCGGCCCTGGACAACCAGGGCGGCGAACTGCTGGCGGTGGGAACCGCGTCGCTGCGTTCCCAGGGGCTCGACAACCGGGCGGGCGCCATCGCGTCGAACGGCGATGTCGTCGTGCGTGCCAACGCCGACCCGGCGGCCGCGGCCGGTGCCGGCCGGCTCGACAACCGGGCCGGCAGCATCCGCAGCGCACAGGGCGACGTGCGCCTCGATGCGGGCGACGTTTTCAACGACGCGGCGTCCGGCGCCGGCGGGCGCATCACGTCGGCGAGAGATCTTTCCATCGTCGCCGCGGGCGTCGTGACCAACCAGGCCGGCAGTCTCGGCGCAGGGCGCGATCTTTCGGTCGCCGCCAGCGGCGGCTTGGACAACCGTGCGGGCACCCTCGGCGCGGGCCGGCACACCGCGCTCGATGTGGCGTCGCTGGACAACCGGGGCGGGCTGGTCGGCGGCAACGGCAGCGTGCAGGTGACGGCGCGCGGCGCCGGCATCGACAACACCGACGGTACCGTGCAGTCGGGCCAGGGCATGGCGCTGCGGGCGGCGGGCGACATCGGCAACGCGCACGGAAAGATGCAGTCGGGCGCCGGTTTGGACGTGGCGGGCCGCGCTTTCGACAACCGCGCAGGCAGCGTTTCGGGGCAGGGCGCGGTCGCGGTCGCCGGCACCTCCTGGCTCGGCGCGCGCGGTCAGGTCGCCGCAGGCGGCAACCTCTCGATCGACACCCAGGGCGGCGCGCTCGACATGCAGGACGGTACGCTCGACGCGCAGGCCGGGCTGGCGCTGCGCGCGGGCACGGCGGACATCTCCCGCCTGCAGGCCACCGCGGCCGGCACGGTGCAGATCGCCGCGGCCGACCTGGCGGCCGGCAACGCCCGCCTGCAATCCGGCGCGAGCGTCGCCGTGAGCGCATCCGGCCGGCTGGCGGCCGATGGCCTCGCGGTCTCGGCGGCCCGGGCGGTAGCGGTCGATGCCGCGCAGGCATCGCTGCAGCACGCATCGCTCACCGGGAACACGGCCGTGTCGGTGCGTGCCGACAGCCTCGGCCTGCAGGCCGCGCAGCTCGCGTCGCAGGGCGACGTCGGCATCGCGGCCGGCGGCGACCTCGACCTGCGCAGCGCCTCGGTGCGCGCCGGCCAGGATCTGGCGGTGACCGGCGGGACCGGCGCCGGGGGCACGACCCAGACCGCGGGCGTGGAGCTGATGGCGGGCCGCGATCTCTCCGTCGGGGTATCGGGCGCCTTCGATCTCGCGTCGCCCGATTTCCGCTACCAGTTCGGCCGCGACCTGACGGTGCGGGCGCAGGGCATCCGCACCGCCGGCGCCACCCTCTCGGGCCGCAACCTCACCCTGGACGCCGGCGGCGGCATGCTGGACAACACCGGCGGCAGCCTCACCGCATCGGGCCTGCTGGACGCGCGGGGCGCGGGTGTCGGCAACCAGGGCGGCACGCTGGCGGCCAACGACAGCGTCGTGGTCGATGCCGGCAGCGGTGCACTGGCCAACGGCAGCGGCAAGATCTACAGCGCGCAGGGCGCGGCGCGCATCGCCGGCGCCGCGATCGACAACCGCGCCGGCACTCTCAGCGCCGCGACCGATCTCGCGGTGGCGGGCAGCAGCCTGGACAACCGCGGCGGCAGCGCCGTCGCGGCGAACGCGCTCACGCTGGACCTGCGCGGCGCACTCGACAACAGCGGCGGTGGCCGCGTCGTGGCCAACACCGGCACGCTCGATCTGAAGGCGCAGGGCGTCGACAACCAGACGGGCACGCTGTCGTCGGGCGCGGCCCTCAAGGTCGATGCCGGCGCCGGCACGGTGCGCAACGCCGACGGCACCATCGCCGCCACCGGCAAGGTCGCGGTGGCGGGTGCCGCGCTCGACAACCAGCGCGGCAGCATCCTCGGCACCGGCGGCCTTCTCGTCGGTGTGCGGGGCGCGGTCGACAACCGCGGCGGCACGTTGGCTTCCGCCCAGGGCGACACCACGGTCGACGCGGCCTCGCTCGACAACAGCGGCGGCCAGACCACCGGCACGAACGTCGCGCTCACCGCCACCGGCGGCAGCGTGCGCAATGTGGCCGGCGTCGTCTCCGGCAGCCGGTCGGTCCGCGTAGCGGGCAGCGGCGTCGTCAACGACACCGGCGTCATCGAGGCCGGTGCCGGCGGCATCGCGGTCGACGCCGGTGCCGGCGCCCTGTCGAACCGCGACAGCGGCAGCACCCGCGGCATCGTCACCACCGGCGACCTGGCCCTGCGTGCCGGCAGCATCGACAACCAGGGCGGCTACGCCGGCGCCAATGGCGATATCACCGTCGCCTCCGCCGCCGACCTCGACAACCGGGGCGGCACCCTGCTCGGTCTGGGCAACGGCGCCGTATCGGCCGCCGGCACGCTCGACAACCGGGGCGGCACCATCGCCACCGGCGGCGCCCTGCGCGTCGATGCCGGCCAGTTGCACAACGCCGGCGGCGCCAGCCTCGTCTTCGCCGGCGGCGACCTGCAGGTCACGGCCGGCAGCATCGACAACAGCGGCACGCGCGACGGCCAGTACCGGCACGGCCTGCTGGCCGGCGGCAACCTCTCGGTGACCGCCGCCACCATCGACAACCGGGGCGGCGCCATCGTCGCGCTGGGCGATGCCGGCATCACCGCGCGTACCCGGCTCGACAACAGCGCCGGCGGCCAGATCGGCGGCAACCGCGTCACCGTCGACACCGCGGACCTGGTCAACACCGGCGGCCGCATCGACGGTGCCGAGCGCGTCACCGTGCGCGCCCCGCGCTTCAGCGCCGACGGCGCCATCGCCAGCGGCGGCACCCTGGCGCTGGCGATGGACCAGGACTACACCAACACCGGCACCGTGTCGGCGCGCGGCAGCCTGGAGATCTCCACCACCGGCCGCTACACCAACCAGGGCACCGTCAGCGCCGAGCAGGACCTGTCGCTGAAGGCGGCCTCGCTGGACAACCAGGCCGGCGGGCGCATCGTCTCCCAGCGCACCACGCTGGACGTGGCCGGCACGCTGAGCAACGCCGGCCTGATCAACAGCACCGCCGGCACCACCGCCATCACCGCCGGGGCGGTCGACAACAGCGGCCGCATCTACGGCGACAGCGTCGCCGTCAGCGCGGGCAGCATCGCCAACAGCGGCAGCGCCGTCATCGCCTCGCGCGCCGGCGACCTCACCCTCACCGGCGGCGTCTCCAACACCGGCGGCGCCCAACTGCTCAGCCTGGGCAACCTGGCGGTCAACGGCAGCCTGCGCAACGTGGGCAGCAATGTCAGCGCCAGCGGCAACCTGGGCATCAGCGGCCGCCTCGACAACCTCAACGCCGGCCTGGTCCTGGGGACCGAGACGGTCAGCAGCAATGCGCCCGGTGCCGCCACCATCATGCCGGCGGGCACCAACGACCGCTATCCGGTCGGCGACGTCCGCTATGTCGACGACGACGCCGGCCGCTACGTCATGCCCAGCAGCCGCTACCCGTTCGACCGCTTCGGTGCCGTCGCGCGCCCGCCCGACGCCGGCCTGATCTGCGGTACCCAAGAAGACCCGCAGTGCGCCAAGGCGAATCGCTTCACCTATGCCGACAACGACCCGGTCTGGGACACCTTCGGCGTCGCGCGGCCCGACTATTCGGGCCTGACCGAGCCGACCCCGGTTCCCGATACCAACAACTGCAGCACCCTCGAAGGCGAGGACACCCGTGCCGGTCGCTACACCGGGGGTGGCTGCGGCGCCTACTGGAACGACAAGGACGCCTACGACGCGGCCCACGACCAGCGCCGCGCCGAGGCGGGCCAGCGGCTCGACGTGGCGCTCGCGGCCTTCAACCAGGACGTCGCCGGCCGCACCTTCGAAGACGTCTATTCGATAGAGGTCACCGGCAGCACCACCACGCGCAACACCGTGCTGGCCAGCACCCCCGGCCGCATCACCGCGGGCGGCAGCATCAGCCTGGGCGACGGCGTCAACCAGGACAGCGTCATCCTCGCGGGCGGCTCGCTGAACGGCGGCAGCGTGCAGAACCTCGCCACCCCGGGGCAGCAGCAGGTCACCGAATCGGGCCGGTCCCAGCTTTCGCATGTGGAATCCTGCGGCCTCGACAAGCACTGCCGCCGCACCGACCCCTGGACCCCGTTCACCGCGGCCCCCTACACCACCACCCAGAACCTCGACGTCCTGCAGGCGCTGGGCAGCACCGCCACCGGCAGCCCCGCCGCGGCGGACAACCCCGCGCCGCCCGCGGGCCAGCCGGCGGTCGTCCCCCGGGTCGGTGTCTCCCTCGGCGGCAGCCGCCCCGCCAGCGGCACCGGCAGCCCCCAGGCCAACCCCGGCACCCTGGCGCCGCAGGACGGCAGCATCCGCGTCGTCGCGCAACCCCTGCAGGTCGATGGCGCCGTCGTCGTTGCGGCCCAGAACCCGCGCACCCCCGGTGTGCTCGACGTCACCGCCACGCCCGCCGTGGCCGGCACGCAGCTCAGCACCTTGCCCCTGCGCATCGACGGCCCCGGCCGCCTCACGCAAGGCGGCGCGGTGGACGCACCGCTGCCCGGCAGCGTCATCGCCGCCAGCGCGCGCGCCGGCCAGGCCGTGGCCATCGAACAGGTGCGCAGCCAGTTCGCCCAGATCGCCGCGGCGCGCCCGGTCTCGCAGACCGTGGTGGGCGGCACCGGCGACAGCCCCAAGGCCGCCACCCTCGCCGGCGCCGATGCCGGCGACCCCGCCGCCCGGGGCCAGGTCAAGACCACCGGCTACACCACCGTCGCCTCCGGCGGCCGCCTGGGCCTGCCCGCCAGCCAGCTCTTCGGCACGCCGTCGCGCCCCGGCGCCGGCTACCTCGTCGAAACCGACCCCGCCTTCACCGACCAGCGGAACTACCTCAACTCCGACTACTACCTCGCCCAGCTCAACCTCGACCCCGAGCGCAGCCTGAAGCGCTACGCCGACGGCTTCGGCGAACAGCGCCTGGTCGACGACCAGGTCATGGCCCTCTCGGGCCGGCGCTTCATCAGCGGCTACGCCGACAGCCAGGCCCAGTACGCCGCCCTCATGGACTCCGGCGTCGCCTACGCCAAGGAGTTCCAGCTCACCCCCGGCGTCGCGCTCAGTGCCACCCAGATGGCCCAGCTCACCACCGACATCGTCTGGCTGGAAACCCAGACCGTGCGCCTGCCCGACGGCAGCAGCACCCAGGCCCTCGTCCCCCGCGTCTACCTGCGCCAGCCGCAGGCCGGCGACCTCCAGCCCTCCGGCGCCCTCATCGCCGCGAGAGACATCACCCTCAAGACCCCGGGCGACATCGTCAACAGCGGCAGCCTGCGGGCCACCGGCAACAACGCCGCGGGCGACAACGGCCAACTCCGCATCACCGCCGGCAACATCGCCAACAGCGGCACGATCGCCGGCGGCGCCATCACCATCCGCGCCCAGACCGACCTGCGCAACCTCGGCGGCCAGATCCTGGGCCAGGGCGCCGGCAGCACCATCGCCCTCTCCGCCGGGCGCGACCTGGTGCTGCAGACCACCACCCAGAGCAGCAGCCTGGCCACGCCCACCAGCACCAGCACCAGCAGCCGCACCAACCTCGACCGCATCGCCACCGTCCAGGGCGGCAGCATCGACCTGCAGGCCGCCCGCGACCTCATCGCCCGCGGCGCCACCGTCAGCGCCACCGGAGACGCCACCAAGCACAGCGGCACCCTCGTCGCCAGCGCCGGCAGGGATATCGCCATCGGCACCGTCCAGGAGCGCTACCAACTGGCCATCGCCAACGCCGGCGGCCCCGTCGTCCAGGGCCGCAGCACCGGCTACAGCGAAGCCAGCACCACCAACATCGGCAGCGCCTTCGCGGCCAAGGCAGACATAAGCCTTGCCGCCGGCCGGCAGCTCGACATCACCGGCAGCGGCATCGCGGCTGTAGGCAACGCCACCCTCGGCGGCGCCAATGTGAACATCGGCGCGGCCACCGACACCCGCAGCGTCTCCTTGCAGGCCGTCGGCAAGAACGGCTACCAGAACGCCGCCAGCAGCGCGCAGACCGCAGCGGGATCGCGCATCAGCGCGGGCAACGACCTGCGCATCGTCGCCAACGGCAAGGCCGCCGACGGCCAGGGCGACATCGCCATCCGCGGCTCCAGCCTCAGCGCCGGCACCGCCAGCGGAGCCAACACAGGTGTGTTGGCCCTCCAGGCCACCCGCGACATCACCATCGGCACCGCAGGCACCGCCAGCAGCCGCCAGACCGAGAGCTACAGCAAGAGCAGCGGCCTCGTGAGCACCGCCACCAGCCGCAGCCAGAGCCAAAGCGACCTGCAGGGCGTCCAAGGCAGCAGCCTCGACGGCAAGACGGTGAGCATCGGCGCGGGCCGCGACCTGGGCGTCGTGGGCAGCAGCATCGTCGCCGACCGGAACGTGAGCCTCTTCGCCGGCCGCGACATCGCCATCGCTGCAGCCAGCCAGACCCAGACCCAGACCGCCAGCGCCAGCAGCAGCAAGAGCGGCCTCATGTCCAGCGGCATGGGCGTCACCGTCGGCAGCCAGTCGCAGACCAGCAACAACCAGGGCGCAAGCACCACGACCGTCGCCAGCACCGTCGGCAGCATCGGCGGCAACGTCAGCATCGTCGCCGGCAACCGGGTCGGCATCGTCGGCAGCGACCTCATGGCCCCGGCCGGCGACATCGCCATCGCCGGCAAGAGCGTCGCCATCACCGAAGCCAGAGACACCGCCAGCAGCCAGAGCCGGCAGACCGTCAAGCAGTCGGGCCTGACCCTGTCGGTCACCGCCCCTGCGCTGGCGGCGCTGCAGAGCGCCAGCAGCACCCTCGACGCCACCGGCAACACGAAGAGCAGCCGGATGCAGGCGCTCGGAGCTGCCAGTGCCGCCATGAGTGTGAAGACCGCCGCCGACAGCCTGCAAACCGCAGGCGCTGCCATGGAGGCCGGCAAGAGCGCGGGCGACGTCGCCAAAGCGGCCGGCGTCGGCGTCAACATCACCGTCGGCGGCAGCAAGAGCAGCAGCACCAGCAGCCAGAAGAGCGACACCGCCCGTGCCAGCACGATCAACGCCGGCGGCAGCATCGCGATTACCGCAACAGGAGCCGGCAAGGACAGCAGCATCACCCTGCAGGGCGTACAGGCCAACGCGGGCCGCGACGTCGATCTGAAGGCCGACGGCGACATCAACCTGCTGGCATCGCGCAACGACAGCGAGCAGCACAGCAGCAACAAGAGCAGCAGTGCCAGCATCGGCGTCGGCATCACCTTCGGCCCGAAGCTGGCCTACGGCGTCACTGCCGCGGCCAGCAGCGCAAGGGGTCAGGCCGATGGCGCAGACACCAGCTACACCGGCACCCGCATCGCAGCCGGCAACGCCGCCCGCATCGAGAGTGGCGGCGACACCACCCTGCGCGGTGCAACCGTCGCCGCCAACAAGGTGCAAGCCAACGTCGGCGGCGACCTCAGTATCGAAAGCTTGCAGGACACGTCGCGCTACGACAGCAAGCAGAGCAATGCGGGCGGCAGCATCACCGTCGGCCTGGCTGGTGGCGTCACGGGCAGTGCCAGCATCGGCAACGCCAAGGTGAACGCGAACTACGCCAGCGTCACCGACCAGAGCGGATTGAAGGCCGGCGATGGCGGATTCCAGGTCGATGTGGGCGGCAAGACGGCGTTGAAGGGTGGCGCCATCACCAGCAGCGAATCCGCTGTGCAGAACGGCGCCAACCGCTTCGCCAGTGCCGGCGGAACCACCCTGGAGGACATCCAGAACCGCGACGATTACAAGGCCAAGGGCCTCAGCCTCTCCGAAGGCTACGGCAAGAGCGAAGGCAGCGGCAACAACCCCGGCAACCTGCAGAACTTCGCAGGCGGCACCCCCGGCGGCGGTGCCGTCGGCTACGGTTATGCCAAGGGCAGCCAGAGCAGCACCACCGCCAGCGCCATCAGCGGCATCGCGGGTGACACTCAAGCAAGGACCGGCGACCAGCGCAGCGGCGCATTGGCCAAGACCTGGGACGGCCAGCAGCTCGAACGCGAAGTCCAGGCGCAGAAGCAGATCACCGCCACCTTCGGGCAGCAGGCGACGAAGAAATGGGGCGAGTTCGCCAACGGCCAGCAGGCCGCGGCCCAGGCCGCCCACGATCCACAGGGAGAAACCTGCTGGGCAGAAACCGGCGCCTGCCGTGTCGCCGGCCACGCCCTGCTCGGCGGCCTCACCGGCGGCGCCGGCGGAGCCCTGGGTGCCGGCGTCAGCGCCGCCTCCGTCGAAACCGTTGCCGGCGCTGCCGACAAGATCGGCCTCACCGGTGCCGCCCGCGACCTCTTCATCGCCGGCGTCAACACCAGCGTCGGGGCGGCGGTCGGTGGCGCTGCGGGCGCCGCCGGTGCCCACAACGAGGTCGTCAACAACTACCTCAGCCACGTCCGCCCCAGCCCCATGCGGCTCTCGGAAGCAGAGCGCTACGAAGCTGCCACTGCGGCATGCGGCAAAGGCGATGCGGCGGCATGCGACACCCGCAACGCCTTGGCGCAAACCTCCGCCCAGCGCGACAGAGACCTGGCACAAGCTTGCTCCGGTGCGACGCCGGACGCATGTGCGGTCCGGGTCGGTGAAGCCACTGCCATGGGCAACACCGTGAGGACCACCGAGGGTGGTTATGTCTACGCGACCAGCCCGACGCTCACGCAGCTCAATCCCTCCACCATCGGCAATCCGAAGCGTCCCGACTCGTTCCATGACAGCCTGGCGCAAAGCACGGCCGATGGCATCTTGGTGGAAGCAGGGAACCAGGCGATAGTCGCGGTGGTGGCACCGATCGTGAAAGGTGGGAGTGCCATCGTGGGCATGGTCAAGGGGCCTGTTGGGGACCTGGCCCCCTCCACGACCACGACGACAGGGATCGCCGCAACGGACGGTACTGCTACCAGCGCCTACAGTAGCGCCGGCCGGAACTATGGCAGCACGACGGTAACGGACGCCGGCGGGAATGTGGTCGCGACGCAGCCGACTTTGCCGCGGGCGGCTGGGCGGGGGGCTGGTGCGACGGATGCTGCGGATTTGGGGGTGGGGGCAAGTGGAGGAGTTGTAGCTGGCGAGGTTGCCGTAACAACGAAGCCGCTCACTTTGCCTGCTCCGAAAGTCGGTGAAGTTGTGCCCAATGCGATGAGTGCCGCGGAGACTACTCAGGCTGCTGATATTGTTGCCTTCAAAGGCGGAACGTTTGTGGGACAGCCAACTTCCAACACCCCCGGTATTGATGGCTGGCTAAATGGCGTACCTGTTAGTTTGAAGGAGGTGACAGGCAATGGCATGACGGCGGTTCAACGAAATGTCATTGGTGGAACTAATCAAATGAGTAAGGCCGGCCAAGTTGGGGATATGTATATTGATGCAACCAAAGCCGGCGTCTCGACTCAAGACGTGACTAATTGGGTAAAACCAGGATCACCGATTGCAAATGTATTGAACGAGGGAACCGTCAAGAACATCAATATCAAAACCACAAATGGCTGGGTAACGTTGACTCGCTCAACGCTGAAAACTCCGGGGACACCATGAGAAGCTCCTATGTTTCAATAGCACTCAATCCCACACTTGATGAATTGTTGAGCGCCATAAATGTTGGCTTCCAACATTTCAAACTAAAGACGCCAACGGTGACGATGGAATTGGTTGGACCTATTCATCGAGACCCATACGTGAAAGGTGAAACTGAAAGTGAGTGGTGCTGGGTATCGATTGATGAAAATCCTGTTGATGAAAGGATGCCGGGCGCCAAGAAATACATGGGTGCAGTAAGTACTCGAGGAGATGATGTGTTTGCGGCGCTGGTGACTTACTCTCTGTGCAAAATATTTGGTGAGTCAATTTATGACGACGCAGGCTACGTGAACGCTGGGCAGGAGTTCACCCTTGCCGAGTTTGAAGAGGCATTGCAAGCCAAACTAGACAGCCGGATCTAGCCGTTTCAACTCATGTTTGACATTTGCGAAAATCCTGACTGTTCCCACTCACCACACCACACCACACCACACCACACCACACCACACCACACCACACCACACCACACCACACCACACCACCATGCATCTATCCAAAATTTCCTCTGCCCAACTCGCTGCACTTGCCCTTACTGCGCTCCTCGTCGGCTGTGCGCAGACGCCTAAAGCTGACACAACACTCGCGGTTGATGCGGCTGGCACGCCTTCCCCATTGCCGAAGGACTGGGTGACCTTTGCCATCGATGGGAGCACCCCCAGCGGTCAGCGATACCCCGATAACGTGCTGCGTGTCGTCGACAAGTCAGACCGCATGGGCGACGTAGGTTTGATGGTGATTGGTGCGCTGGCAGGTAGTTTCCGGACGCCGGTGTCCAAAGAGGATTACCGAGGAACCAAGGTGCAGACGGTCGCGCATCCGGCGTCGATCAACAAGATGAGCGAGATGGTGCCGGCATTGACTGCATGGCGCGAGGCCCATGGCAAACAGAGTGTTGTCTACAAGCACCCCGTTTACGTTCGCCTGAACCGATTCGCTCTGGTTTTCCGGGATTTCTCGCAAGACAAGCCCGCCTACGATCTTTATATCCAAACCGCCGTCTTTCACAAGTCGAACAGCGATGGCTACTTCATTTGGGATGCAAAGCCCGTGCTTTGCTCTACCGAAATCACGACGGGTGACCTGACGCTCGACCAGTGGGCGGCCGACGACTATGCTTTGGTGCGCGCCCGTGGACAGGAGCACATTCAGTCTTGCGTGCAGACGGTAAGTGCGTCTTTCGCCACTTTGTTTGCAGATTGAGGGAGCAGCATTCCGCTTCGTTGGATGCGATTCAGAAGAGGCCGCGTTGTGCCGTCGAATTCCGTTAGATAAGTATTCCAGGAGTCCGTCTGAGCCGTTCCCTTCGCTTCCGGCTCGGACTGATCTTCCTGGCTTTGTTGTCCTGCTTGGCCGGAACTGCAGGCGTTCCTGACCGGCATTCCTCATTCGTATCGGCTTCCAGTCATTGCTCTGCGCCGGCATCCTGCTATCGATTCCATAGTGTCGGTCTCTCGGGTGCCAGCGGCAGCGGCGCTGCCGACAAGATCGGCCTCACCGGTGCCGCCCGCGACCTCTTCATCGCCGGCGTCAACACCAGCGTCGGGGCGGCGGCCGGTGGCGCTGCGGGCGCCGCCGCTGCCCACAACGAGGTCGTCAACAACTACCTCAGCAGCCAGCAGTGGCGGGACTTCGCCAAAGACCTCGACCAGTGCCAGAAGAGCGGCGGCGACTGCACCAGCGTCGTCAACCGATACCGCAACATCAGCAACGACCAGGACACCCAGCTCGCCAGCGCCTGCCGCGACCTCAACAGCCCGGGCTGCCGCAGCATGGTCGCCGAGGTCGTGGGTGGCCGTGACGCCCAGATCGGACTGGCGATCGACGGCAAGCTGCCGGCCAACTTCATCGGCGGCGCCGACCTGCAAGGCAACGGCAACCTCTACGAGCGCAAAGTCCAGGCCCAGGACATCGTCAACGCCTGCGCCGCCGACCCCACCGGTTGCGACCAGCAGCGCCTGCGGGGATCGGCGCAACTGCTGCTCACCGGTGTCAGCATCGGAGCGCTCGCCGTCGCGGCGCCGGGCATGGCGGTCGAAGCCGGTGCGCTGGTGGCCGAAGGTGCCACGCTCTACTGCGCGCGCCGGCCCGACAGCTGCGTGGCGCTGGCCGAGACCCTGGGATCGACGCTGGGCGGCGTGCCGCAGACGGGCGTGGGCGGGTCGTCGATTGCGAGCCGTGGAGCGCGGGGTGGAGCGCCTGCTACCGGCATTGCTGGCGCGGGTGCGGGCGCCAAGGGCGAGGTGCCGGAGGTTGTGGCGGGAGCGGGCGCGACGGGGCGAGGGGCTGCGGCTGCGGGTAGTGAGGCTGCGATTCCGACGGGGCGGGATGCGGTGCCTGCGCCTGAGCCGGAGGTCGGCAAGCCCAACAATTTGGCCTCGGGTGAGACAAGACAAGTGGGTCGCGGTACCGATGCGGCGAATGATCCGGTTTATGAGCAAGGGCCGGCTGAGGCGAATGTTGTAACTCCAAAGGGTGGTGGAAGCAGCACTGCAGATGTAGTTTTGCCTGGGATGGATCGCCCGGTGCGACAGGTGAATGTGGACTACCCACCGATTCCGTCGGTGGTTGATGCTATGAATAGCCCCCAAATGAAAACTTGGGTGGTAAATACGGGTTGCATTGATTGTTCCGAAATTGCGCCAAAATTGCTGGAAGCTGCAGGAGGTAAGGGGCAAATTTTGGAGGTTCGTCCTATCGTTTCTGGGCAACTAAACGTATTTGAAAATGGTGTGAACGAGTCGGGCCAGTCCTTTCATCAGGTTTATACCGACGGGCAGTACGTGTACGATCCAAGGTTGTTGTCGCGGCCCATCCCTAAAGGAGATTGGGAGCAGCACATTCGAAACATCAATCCCGCAGGAATCACGATTTCATCCAGCTTGAAGGGTTTGAAATGAGAAATGTGCCAATTGAAGCCCCTGAGGGTGCGCTTCTCAACTTAATTGAAGATTTTGGTGACTTGGCATGGCGCAAGTATCAACAGCGTTTTCCGGAGGTATGGATTGATAATAAATTTCAACGTGAGGATCGTTCTGGGTACCCTCCATTCATAAGCTTTCGTTTTGAAAACGAAGATCCTGATTTTATTGGGCGGCTTAAATCGGCGATTGAAGGATTTAATGGTGCGGTCGTTTGGGTAATGGGCGAGCACAAGCGCCATGCTTTGCCTGGAATAAATAGGATCGTTTGCCCGAAAAAATTATTGGAGATTAATGATTCGGAAATTCTGATTCCAGGGGTGTCCGCTGGGAAGTATATGGCCGAACACGAGCCTGGATTCGGTCCATTGGCTTACGATGACCTTTTGCACTTGACGGCGTACTTGCGAAATATTTTCGGCAAATAGTTTGTTTTTAATTTGACGTAATACAGGACACGCAACTCCTTTAAACCCGAATCTCACCGCTCAATACTTTTCGGATAGATCAAAGCCCCCGAGAGCCCGCTTGAGCCGCTTCATCCGCCCCCTGCTCGGAGCCACCCTCCTTGCCCTCGTCGCCTGCACCACCAGCACCGCAGGCGTCCCGGACCGGCATTTCCTATCCGAATCGGCCTCCAGCCGTTATTCTTCGACGGCCTCTAGCTATCAATTAGATAGTAATGGCCTGAAGGGCCACTCGACGGCCTTTGCCAGCGTCTCCGGCTGCATCACTGACTGCGACATCGCCATCGCCGGCAAGAGCGTCGCCGTCGCCGAAGCACGGGAGACGGCCAGCAGCCAGAGCCAGCACCGGAACACCGGTGCTATGGGCCATGCTCCGGCAAACCGACGCATGGCCGCAAACGGCGAATGCGGGAGCAGGAGCAGGAGCAGGAGCAGGCTTACCCATCCCACTGACCTCACTGGTACAGGCGGCTTCTGCAAGTGGTCCGGTATCCGAGCAACGAGGCCCGCGATTGCGCAGAAAGGCGCAGGACGGCGAAAGCGAAGCCGTTCGCCCGGCTCTTCGGAGCGCAGCGGATGTGCTGACGCCACCTCCTGCCGCGCGGTCGGCGTTTTCGGTGTTGCCACCGCCGGTTCCATAAGCTTGGCTGCAGCACCTCCGGCCTCCAGCTGTTCCGGCGCCGCCCGTCGCCCGCCGCCCGCCTGCCATCTGGTTACGCATCCCCCGCAATTGCAGCGATAGAGTGCGTCTGTTGGCAGGCGCCGCCGCGCCGCCTAAAGTGCGTCATCCCTGAAAAACTTTGAGGAGTGCCCGATGGCCAAGAACGATTCCAAGAAGAGCAAGCTTCCCTTCAACCCCGGCGCGCCGATCACCGACGCACCCTCGGCGTCCGCCGGCACGGTGCCGTCGAAGGGCTCGCAGCGCGTGGCCCCGTCGTCGGGCAGCGCCGGTGCGCCGCGGATCAACATCGGCATCGACGAGGCCGACCGCGCGGCGATCGCCGAGGGCCTGTCGCGGGTGCTGGCCGATACCTACACCCTCTACCTCACGACCCACAACTTCCACTGGAACGTGACCGGGCCGCATTTCAACTCGCTGCACGTGATGTTCATGGAGCAGTACACCGAGCTGTGGACCTCGACCGACGTGATCGCCGAGCGGATCCGCTCGCTCGGCCACTACGCGCCGGGCTCGTACGCCGAGTTCAGCAAGATCTCCACCGTGCCCGACGTGCCCCTGTCGCCCCCCAAGGCCACCGAGATGATCCGCATCCTGGTACAGGGCCACGAGACGGTGTCGCGTATCGCCCGCGAGTTCATCCCGGTGGCCGAGGAAGCCGGCGACGATCCGACGGCCGACATGCTGACCGCCCGTTGCGCGGTGCACGACCAGACCGCCTGGATGCTGCGTTCGCTGCTGGAAGAGTAAGCCGTACCCTGCCGATCGGCCCTCGCCGGCCGGTTTGGAGACACGGCAGGTTGGCTGCGATGTCGTATTTTTGTACTTTTCATCACAATTTTTGACCATTCGGTCAGTGTGATCCGATCAACGGCTCCTCAGGGGGCCGTTTTGCGTCGCGTTTGCGTTTGGACGGGGCACAATCCTGGGGCCGCTGCATCCCGTTCGCGGATGCGATCTCGCCGCCCCCTCCATGACTTCCCTGCTTTTGCTGACGCGCGCCATGCCCGGCCGCTTGCCGCTGTATCTCGATCTGGTCCGTTGGAACCGCCCGGCGGGCTGGTTGCTGCTGCTGTGGCCCACGCTGGCCGCCCTCTGGGTGGCCTCGGCAGGATTTCCCGGATGGCACCTGCTGGCCGTTTTCACCGCGGGCACGGTACTGATGCGCAGCGCAGGTTGCTGCGTCAACGATGTGGCCGACCGCCATTTCGACCGCCATGTCAAACGCACCGCCCAGCGGCCGGTGACCCGGGGGGCGGTCTCGGTGCGCGAAGCCCTGATCCTAGCGGCGGTGCTGGCGCTGGCGGCTTTCGTGCTCGTGCTGACGACCAATGCCTCGACGGTGATCTGGTCCTTCGCCGCGCTGGCGATCACCGTGGCCTATCCCTATGCCAAGCGCCATGTGGCGATGCCGCAGGCGGTGCTGGGCCTGGCCTTCAGTGCCGGCATTCCGATGGCCTTCACCGCGGTGCAGGGCGGCGAATCCTGGATCTACACCGCGGTGCTGGGCGCCGACAGCTGGCTGCTGGCCGCCATCGAAGGCGGCGTGCCGGGCGTGGCCTGGTGGCTGCTGCTGGGCAACCTGTTCTGGGTGCTGGCCTACGACACCGAGTACGCGATGGTCGACCGCGACGACGACCTGCGCATCGGCATGAAGACCTCGGCGATCACGCTCGGCCGTTTCGACGTCCCGGCGGTCGTGGTGTTCTACCTGCTCTTCCTGGCGATCTGGACGATGGCGCTGCGGCCCTACCGGCTGGGGCCGGCGTTCGACGTGGCGCTGGCGGTCGCGGTGGTGCAGGTGTTCTGGCACTGGACGATGATCCGACGCCGTACCCGCGAAGGGTGCTTTCGCGCATTCCGCGTGAACCACTGGCTGGGCTTCACCATGTTCGCCGGGGTGGCGGCGGGCTTCGCGTTCCGCACCGTCTGCCGGCTGGGTTGACACGGCCCGGGCGATAGGCCGCCGCTGCCGGCCGAAGCCCTGTCCGCGGCAGTGGCGGACGGCAGCAGTCGCCACTGCACCGTAGTGGCACCCTCTGGCACCCTCCTTGCCTCAACCCCGCCCGAATTCGTCGCCCAGCTCGCCCGCCCGCCGGTGGGCCGCTTCCATCGCCTGCACGAAGGCCGCCTTCACGCCCGCGTCCTCCAGCGCCGTCAGCGCCGCATAGGTGGTGCCGCCCTTGGAGGTGACGCGTTCGCGCAGCACGGCCGGCGGCTCGTCGGACTGGCCGGCCAGCGTGGCGGCGCCGGTGAAGGTGGCCACCGCCAGTTGCTGGGCCTGCCCGGCGCTCAGGCCCAGCGCGGTGCCGGCCTGCACCATCGCTTCGATGAAATAGAACACGTAGGCCGGCCCCGAGCCCGACAGCGCGGTGACCGCGTCCAGCTGCGATTCGGCCTCCAGCCACAGCGCCTGGCCGGTCGGGGCGATCACCTGGTCGACCAGCGACCGGTCGTCGGCCGTCACCGCCGGCCGGGCGAAGAGGCCGGTCATGCCCTGGCCGACCAGGGCCGGCGTGTTGGGCATGGCGCGCACGATGCGTTCGCTGCCCAGCCACGCGGCGATGCTGTCGCTGCGGATGCCGGCGGCCACGCTCAGGTGCAGCGCGCCGGGCGCCATCGCGGCGGACGCCAGCGCCACCGCGCGAAACGTCTGCGGCTTCACCGCCCAGACCACCAGGTCGCACCCCCCCAGCAGCGCGGCATCGGCCGCCGGTGCCGCCGCCACGCCGTGCTGCGTCAGCAACCGCGCCCGCGCCTCGTCGAAGGGCTCCGCCACCCGGATGCGCGCGGCG
Organism: Sphingomonas sp. NCPPB 2930; assembly: GCA_042867185.1. Classification (GTDB taxonomy): domain Bacteria; phylum Pseudomonadota; class Gammaproteobacteria; order Burkholderiales; family Burkholderiaceae_C; genus Xylophilus. The sequence goes on from JBHZQV010000007.1 coordinate 148,014, forward strand.
GCCATGCCCTGGCGCCGCAGCCCGCCGATCAGGGCACTGGCCATGTTGCCCCCGCCGATGAAGGCGATGGTGCGGTCGTGGAGGGCGGGGGCGGTGGATGGCGTCATGGTGGTGGTGCGGGTTGGGCTGAGAACATGGTCGAAGGGGAGGGCGGCATTGTCGCGCGGGTGAGGGACGCAAACCGCCGCCCAACCTACCGCAGCGTCGTCTGCCGCACCGCGTGCTCCCACTGCCGCATCCGCTCCCCGGCCTGGTCGCGGCTCCACTGCGGCTCGAAGCGTTTCTCGACCCGCCACAGCGCCGACAGTTCGGCAGTGCTGCCGAACACACCGCTCGACAGGCCCGCCAGGTAGGCCGCGCCGAGGGCGGTCGTCTCCACCACCGCCGGACGTACCACCGGGATGCCCAGCAGGTCGGCCTGGAACTGCATCAGCAGGTCGTTGACGCAGGCGCCGCCGTCCACCCGCAGTTCCTGCACGGCTGTGACGCCGGCCTGGGCGGCGTCGCGCTGCATCGCCTGCAGCAACGCGGCGCTCTGGAAGGCGATGCTCTCCAGCGCGGCGCGGGCGATGTGGGCCATGGTGGTGCCGCGGGTCAGGCCGGTGATGGTGCCGCGGGCGTCGGGCTGCCAGTAAGGGGCGCCCAGGCCGGTGAAGGCGGGGACCAGCACCACGCCGCCGGCATCGGGCACGCTCTCGGCCAGGGCCTGCACCTCGCTGCTGGAGTCGATCGCCTGCAGGCCGTCGCGCAGCCACTGCACCACCGCGCCGCCGACGAAGACGCTGCCTTCCAGCGCGTACTCGGTCTGCTGCGACGGCTGGGCCGCACTGGTAGTGACCAGGCCGTTCCGCGAGGTCTGGAACGCGGTGCCGGTGTGCATCAGCAAAAAGCAGCCGGTGCCGTAGGTGTTCTTGGCCATGCCGGGCGAAAAGCAGGCCTGGCCGAAGGTGGCGGCCTGCTGGTCGCCGGCCACGCCGCCGATCGGGATCGTGTGGCCCAGCAGGTCGGCCCGCACGTCGCCGAAGTGGGCGCTCGAGGGCAGCACCTCGGGCATCAGGGCGCGGGGAATGTCGAGCGCGGCCAGCAGCTCGTCGTCCCAGGCGTTGCGGTGCACGTCGAACAGCATGGTGCGCGAGGCGTTGCTCACGTCGCTCACATGGCGCCGGCCACCGGTCAGCTGCCAGATGAGCCAGCTGTCGACGGTGCCGAAGGCCAGCTCGCCGCGCGTGGCCTGCTCCCGGGCTCCCGGCACGTGGTCGAGGATCCACTTGAGCTTGGTGCCGGAAAAATACGCGTCGATCCGCAGGCCGGTTTTGTGCTGGATCTTGTCGGTCCAGCCGCCTTCGCGCAGCCAGGCGCATTCGGGCTCGGCCCGCCGGTCCTGCCAGACGATGGCGCGGTGGATCGGGCGGCCGGTCGTGCGGTTCCAGACCAGGGTGGTCTCGCGCTGGTTGGTGATGCCGACCGAGCGGATGTCGCCGGCCGTGATGCCCGCGTTCTGCAAGGCTTCGCGGGCGGTGGCCAGCTGGGTCTGCCAGATCTCGTCGGGCGCGTGCTCCACCCAGCCGGGCTGCGGATAGTGCTGGGGCAGCTCGCGCTGGGCCTGCGCCACGATGTGCCCGTGGCCGTCGAACACGATGCTGCGGGAGCTGGAGGTGCCCTGGTCGAGCGCGAGGAGGTACGTCATGGAGCGGTAGTGTCTGCGGTGGCGCGCATGGTAGGCGCAACGCCGCGGTTCAAGGGCCGGGTTTTTCTTCAGCCGCCACGGCGGGGAGCCTGCCGCGCCGGTCGGCCGCCGTCGCTGCCCGCGCCGGGTGCAGGGACTCGGGAAGCGTCAGCTCGACGTTGGCCTCGGCCAGCAGGGACGGGAACGGCGCGGGCGGCGGCACGTCGGTGAACAGCCGGTCGATCTGCGCCAGCTTGGCCACCTCGACCATCGCCGGGCGGTTGAACTTGCTCGCATCGGCGGCCAGCCACACCTCGCGCGAGTGGGCGATGATGGTCTGGGCCACCTTCACCTCGCGGTAGTCGAAGTCGCGCAGCGTGCCGTCGGCCTCGATGCCCGAGATGCCGATCACCGCGATGTCGACCTTGAACTGGCGGATGAAATCGACCGCCGCCTCGCCCACGATGCCCAGGTCGCGCGCCCGCACCGCGCCGCCGGCCACGATCACCTCGCAATCCGCATTGGCGCTCAGGATGGTGGCGACATGCAGGTTGTTGGTCAGCACCCGCAGGCCGCGGTGGTGCAGCAGCGCCTTGGCGATCGCCTCGGTGGTGGTGCCGATGTTGAGGATCAGCGAGCAGCCGTCGGGCACCTGGGCGGCGACCGCCTGGGCGATGCGGGTCTTGCCGTCGGCGTGCAGCGCCTCGCGCTGGCGGTGGGCGATGTTCTCGGTGGTGGAGCCGGGCACCCGCACCCCGCCGTGGAAGCGGGTGAGCATGTGCGCCTCGGCCAGCCGCTGGGTGTCGCGCCGCACCGTCTGCAGCGTCACGCCCAGCATGTCGGCCAGTTGCTCCACGGTCATGGAGCCGCGGGCGCGCACGGCGTCCAGCAGGCTGATCTGGCGGGGCTTGAGGTTCACGTGGTCGCTGTCGGCTATTCGGTTGGAAACGAAAGCGACTTTAAAACGAACATAAACGAAGCGCCTGCGGGTTAACACTAAGCAATTTCGATCAGAAAAGAACAAAAATCGCGGCCAATCAAACAAAAGCGGCCCACCGGAGGCCGCGAAGGACCGATGCACATGCGAACGTTCGAGGCCGCCGGCGCCCCGCAGGCATGCCGCCGTACTGCCCGTACCGCCTCCACGACCGGGGGTGGCCTGTGCGACTGAACCTGCGAGGAATCGACAAGACCGTCGGCGCCGAGACCTGGCTGCGCGGCATCTCGCTGGCGCCCGCGCCCGGCGCGGTGACGGTGCTGCTGGGCGCCACCCAGGCCGGCAAGACCAGCCTGATGCGCATCATGGCCGGCCTCGACGTGCCCACCCGCGGCACGGTCGAAGTGGATGGCCAGGACGTCACCGGCATGCCGGTGCGCGACCGCAACGTGGCGATGGTCTACCAGCAGTTCATCAACTACCCGTCGATGACGGTCTACGACAACATCGCCTCGCCGCTCAAGCTGCGCGGCGACAAGAACATCGCCGCGCAGGTGCAGGCCCTGGCCGACCGGCTGCACATCGCCCAGTTCCTGAAGCGCCTGCCGGCCGAACTCTCCGGCGGCCAGCAGCAGCGGGTGGCGCTGGCCCGGGCGCTGGCCAAGGGCGCGCCGCTGATGCTGCTCGACGAGCCGCTGGTCAACCTGGATTACAAGCTGCGCGAAGGCCTGCGCGACGAGCTGGCCCAGCTGTTCGCGGTGGGCGATTCCACCGTCGTCTACGCCACCACCGAGCCGGCCGAGGCGCTGCTGCTGGGCGGCTACACCGCGGTGATGGAAGCGGGCGAGGTGCTGCAGTACGGCCCCACCGCCGAGGTGTTCCATGCGCCCGCCTCGCTGCGGGTGGCGCGCGCCTTCAGCGACCCGCCGCTCAACCTGCTGGCCGGCACCGTGGCCGACGGCCGGGTGCGCTGCACCGGCGGCGTGGAGATCGCGCTGCCCGCCGGCACGCCGCTGGCGGCCGGTACCGCGCTGAGCGTGGGCGTGCGCGCCAGCGCGCTGCGCACCGCGGCTCGGCCGGGCGACATCGCGCTGCCGGGCCGGGTGGAGCTGGCCGAGATGTCGGGCTCCGACACCTTCGTGCACGTCTCCACCGCCGCCGGCGAGCTGGTGGCCCAGCTCACCGGCGTGCACCGCTTCGCGCTGGGCGCTTCGGTCACGCTGTATTTGTCGCCCGAGCGCGCCTACCTGTTCGACACCGCGGGCGCCCTGCTGGCCGCACCGCGCCGGGGAGCCTGGGAATGAAGCTCTCCCCCAGTCTGCGCGCACTGCGTGTTGCTTCGCCAACCCCCTCACCGGGGGCACCACCAGTGGCCCGGCAAAGCCGGTTCCACGGTGGTCCTGGAGTGGTCGCGCCTGTTTCAAACGGCTGCGGACATGCGGCAATCGGGTGAAAAACTGACATGGCACGAATAGATCTCGACCTGGCCCACGCCTACGGCCCGAACCCGCAGCAGGACAGCGACTACGCGCTGCTGCCGCTCAAGATGAGCTTTCGCGACGGCGGCGCCTATGCGCTGCTGGGGCCCTCGGGCTGCGGCAAGACGACGATGCTCAACATCATCTCCGGCCTGGTGGCGCCGTCGCACGGCACCGTCACCTTCGACGGCCGCGACGTGACCCGGGCCACGCCGCAGGAGCGCAACATCGCCCAGGTGTTCCAGTTCCCGGTGATCTACGACACGATGACGGTGGCGCAGAACCTGGCCTTCCCGCTGAAGAACCGCAAGGTGCCCGAGGCGCAGATCAAGGCGCGCGTCGGCCAGATCGCCGAGATGCTGGAGATGAGCCACCAGCTCGACCACCGCGCGGCGGGCCTGTCGGCCGACCAGAAGCAGAAGATCTCGCTGGGCCGCGGCCTGGTGCGGCCCGACGTATCGGCGGTGCTGTTCGACGAGCCGCTGACGGTGATCGATCCGCACCTCAAGTGGCAGCTGCGCCGCAAGTTGAAGCAGATCCACCACGAGCTCAAGCTCACCCTGATCTACGTCACCCACGACCAGGTCGAGGCCCTGACCTTCGCCGAAGAGGTGGTGGTGATGACCCGCGGCCGCGCGGTGCAGATCGGCACCGCCGACGCGCTGTTCGAGCGGCCGCAGCACAGCTTCGTCGGCCACTTCATCGGCTCGCCGGGCATGAACTTCCTGCCGGCCACCGCCGGCGCGGCCGGGCTCGAGGTGGGCGGCCAGCTGCTGCAGATGCCGCGCGCGCTGCCGCAGGGCGCGCTGAAGGTCGGCATCCGGCCCGAGTACCTGCACCTGGCGCGGCCGGGCGATGCCGGCAGCCTGCCGGCGGTGGTCGAGCGGGTGCAGGACGTGGGCACCTACACGCTGCTGACCGCCCGCATCGGCGAGCAGCCGGTCAAGGCGCGCCTGGGCGTGTCGGCCGCGGCGCAGGTCGGCGACACGGTGCACCTGCAGGTGCTCGGCCCGCACACCTGCTACTACGCCGACGAGGAGCTGGTGGCATGAACGTCCACCCGTTCTCGCAAGACGTTCGCGCCGCAGTGCGCGGCACGAAGGTTCATCCATGAACGTCGCCCGGCCGCCCGAAGGCGTTCGCACCGCAGTGCGCAGCACGAAGGTCCATCCATGAGCACCACGACCAAACCCGTCAACCAGAAGGCCTGGTTCCTGATCCTGCCCGTCCTGGTGTGCGTGGCCTTCTCGGCCATCCTGCCGCTGATGACCGTCGTCAACTACTCGGTGCAGGACATCATCTCGCCCGAGCGGCGCGTCTTCGTCGGCACCGAATGGTTCGCCGCGGTGATGCGCGACAGCGAGCTGCACGAGGCGCTGCTGCGCCAGCTGGGCTTCTCGCTGGCGGTGCTGGGCGTGGAGATTCCGCTGGGCATCTGCCTGGCGCTGGCGATGCCTGCGCAGGGCTGGAAGTCGTCCGCGGTGCTGGTCACGGTGGCGCTGTCGCTGCTGATCCCGTGGAACGTGGTCGGCACCATCTGGCAGATCTTCGGCCGCTCCGACATCGGCCTGTTCGGCCGGGCCATGCTGTGGATGGGCATCGACTACAGCTACACCGGCAACGCCACCCAGGCCTGGCTGACCGTGCTGCTGATGGACGTTTGGCACTGGACACCGCTGGTCGCGCTGCTGGCCTTCGCCGGCCTGCGCTCGATCCCCGACGCGTACTACCAGGCCGCCCGCATCGACGGCGCCAGCAAGTTCGCGGTGTTCCGCTACATCCAGCTGCCCAAGATGCGCGGCGTGCTGATGATCGCGGTGCTGCTGCGCTTCATGGACAGCTTCATGATCTACACCGAGCCGTTCGTGCTGACCGGCGGCGGTCCCGGCAACGCCACCACCTTCCTCAGCCAGTACCTGACGCAGAAGGCGGTCGGCCAGTTCGACCTGGGGCCGGCGGCGGCGTTCTCGCTGATCTATTTCCTGATCATCCTGCTGCTGTGCTTCGTGCTCTACAACTGGATGCAGCGGGTCGGCACCCAGAAGCCCGAGGTGACCGAATGAGCGCCGAAAAGGCCCCGGGCCGGCGCCTCACAAAGGTCACCAGCTACGAAAAGGATAGCAACCATGTCTGAGCGCCGTTTCAAGAAGCGCACGATCTTCCTCGTGGCCTACCTGGTGTTCGCGCTGCTGCCGATCTACTGGATGCTCAACATGAGCTTCAAGACCAACGGCGAGATCCTGTCGAACTTCTCGTTCTTCCCCCAGCACTTCACCTGGGACAACTACAAGACGATCTTCACCGACGAGTCCTGGTACTCGGGCTACATCAACTCGCTGATCTACGTGGCGATCAACACGGTGATCTCGGTGTCGGTGGCGCTGCCGGCGGCCTATGCCTTCAGCCGCTACAGCTTCCTGGGCGACAAGCATGTCTTCTTCTGGCTGCTCACCAACCGGATGACGCCGCCCGCGGTGTTCCTGCTGCCCTTCTTCCAGCTCTACACCACCGTGGGGCTGATGGACACGCACATCGCCGTGGCCCTGGCCCACCTGCTGTTCAACGTGCCGCTGGCGGTGTGGATCCTGGAAGGCTTCATGAGCGGCATCCCGCGCGAGATCGACGAGACGGCCTACATCGACGGCTACAGCTTCCCGCGCTTCTTCGCCACCATCTTCCTGCCGCTGATCAAGGCCGGCGTGGGCGTGGCCGCGTTCTTCTGCTTCATGTTCAGCTGGGTCGAGCTGCTGCTGGCCCGCACGCTGACCAGCGTCAACGCCAAGCCGATCGTCGCGACGATGACCCGCACGGTGAGTGCTTCGGGCATGGACTGGGCGACGCTGGCCGCGGCCGGCGTGCTGACCATCGTCCCGGGCGCGATCGTCATCTGGTTCGTGCGGCACTACATCGCCAAAGGCTTCGCGATGGGCCGGGTCTAAAGGAGCAATGCAATGTTTGAATGGATGGCGTGGACCACGCCGGTCGCCGTGTTTTTTTGCTGCATCGTGCTGATGCTCGCCGGCATGACGGTGTGGGAGATCAAGTCGCCCACCACCGAGCGCCGCGGGTTCCTGCCGATCGCCACCACCCGGGGCGACCGGCTCTTCATCGGCCTGCTGGCCGCGGCCTATCTCAACCTGGCCTTCGTCGGCCTGTCGGGCGTGATCGCCGCGCGGCTGGGGCTGCCGGAGGATCCGTCGGTCTGGTACAGCTTCGTCGCCTCGATGCTGCTGCTGGTGCTGATCCTGCGCAAGGGCTGAGACGATTTCCTTTCCATCCGGTGCCCGCTCCCCGTTCCCCGGGGCAGGCGCCGTTCGCAACATCAGCAGGGGACGTCCACATGAGGAGACCAACATGAAAATACGTTACACAACCCTGGCGTTCGCGGCCGCCGCAATCGTGGCCGGACAGGCCGCCTGGGCCGGGGAGCCCGAAGCCAAGAAGTGGATCGACAGCGAGTTCCAGCCGTCCACGCTGAGCAAGGACCAGCAGATGGCCGAGATGAAGTGGTTCATCGACGCCGCCAAGAAGCTGCAGGCCAAGGGCGTGAAGGAGATTTCGGTCGTGTCCGAAACCCTCACCACCCACGAATACGAATCCAAGACGCTCGCCAAGGCCTTCACCGAGATCACCGGCATCGCCGTCAAGCACGACCTGATCCAGGAAGGCGACGTGGTCGAGAAGCTGCAGACCTCGATGCAGTCGGGCAAGTCGATCTACGACGGCTGGATCAGCGACTCGGACCTGATCGGCACCCACTACCGCTACGGCAAGATCATGTCGTTGACCGACTACATGGCCAACGCGGGCAAGGAGTGGACCAACCCCGGCATCGACATCAACGACTTCATCGGCCGCAGCTTCACCACCGCGCCCGACGGCCAGATGTACCAGCTGCCCGACCAGCAGTTCGCCAACCTGTACTGGTTCCGCGCCGACCTGTTCGCCCGCAAGGACCTGCAGGACAAGTTCAAGGCCAAGTACGGCTACGACCTGGGCGTGCCGCAGAACTGGAGCGCCTACGAGGACATCGCCGAGTTCTTCAGCGTCGACGTCAAGACCATCGACGGCAAGCCGATCTACGGCCACATGGACTACGGCAAGAAGGACCCGTCGCTCGGCTGGCGCTTCACCGACGCCTGGCTCTCGATGGCCGGCACCGCCGACAAGGGCATCCCGAACGGCATGCCGGTCGACGAATGGGGCATCCGCGTGGCCGACGACAAGTGCACCCCGGTGGGCGCCAGCGTCTCCCGTGGCGGCGCCACCAACTCGCCGCCCGCCGTCTATGCGCTCACCAAGTACATCGACTGGATGAAGAAGTACGCGCCCAAGGAAGCCATGGGCATGACCTTCGGCGAATCCGGCCCGGTGCCGGCCCAGGGCCAGGTCGCGCAGCAGATCTTCTGGTACACCGCCTTCACCGCCGACATGACCAAGCCCGGCCTGCCGGTGGTCAACGCCGACGGCACGCCCAAGTGGCGCATGGCCCCCGGCCCGAACGGCCCGTACTGGAAGCCCGGCATGCAGAACGGCTACCAGGACGTCGGCTCGTGGACCTTCTTCAAGGACCACGACGCCAACAAGACCGCCGCCGCCTGGCTGTACGCGCAGTTCGTGACCGCCAAGACCACCTCGCTGAAGAAGACGCTGACCGGCCTGACGCCGATCCGCGAATCCGACATCCGCTCGCAGGCCATGACCGACGCGGCCCCCAAGCTGGGCGGCCTGGTCGAGTTCTACCGCAGCCCGGCCCGCGTGGCCTGGACGCCGACCGGTAACAACGTGCCCGACTACCCCAAGCTGGCCCAGCTCTGGTGGAAGAATGTGGCGACGGCCGTCACAGGCGAGAAGACCCCGCAGGCCGCGATGGACAACCTGGCCGAGGAAATGGACCAGGTCATGTCCCGCCTGCAGCGCGCCGGCATGGCCCGTTGCGCACCGAAGCTCAACGCCAAGAGCGACGCCTCGAAGTGGCTGAGCAACAACGCCGCGCCGTGGGCCAAGCTGCCCAACGAGAAGCCGAAGGGCGAAACCGTCGCCTACGACAAGCTGCTGCAGGCCTGGAAGGACGGCAAGGTCCGCTAGGCCGTCGGCACCCGGTGCCGCGCGGGGCACGATTCCTGCGCGGCATCCACACATCTCCCGCGCCGCGCGCGGGACAAGGATTCTGAGACCCCATGACGCACGCTGTTTCGCCGCATCCCACCCCCCGCGCCGCCCTGGTCGACAGGCTGGCCGAAGACCGCCGCTACGACATCGCCGTCGTCGGCGGCGGTGCCACGGGCCTGGGTGTGGCGCTCGACGCCGCGGCACGGGGCCTGTCGGTCGTGCTGCTCGAGTCGCACGACTTCGCCAAGGGCACCTCGTCGCGCGCCACCAAGCTGGTGCACGGCGGCGTGCGCTACCTGGCCCAGGGCAACATCGCCCTGGTGCGGGAAGCCCTGCACGAGCGGGCCACGCTGCTGGCCAACGCGCCGCACCTGGCCCAGCCCCTGCCTTTCGTCATGCCCTCCTACCGCTTCTGGGAGACGCCGTACTACGGCATCGGCCTGAAGCTCTACGACGCCCTGGCCGGCAAGCGCGGCCTGGGCCGTACCGAATTCCTGAGCCGGGCCGAGACCCTGTCGCGCGTGCCCGGCGCGCAGGCCACCGGCCTCAAGGGCGGCGTGCAGTACTGGGACGGCCAGTTCGACGACGCCCGCCTGGCCCTGGCCCTGGCCCGCACCGCCGCCGCTAGGGGCGCGCTGGTCGTCAACTACTGCCCGGTCCAGTCGCTGGTGCACGAGGGCGGCAAGGTCGCCGGCCTGCGCTGCATCGACCAGGAGAGCGGCCGCAGCTTCCACGTCCGCGCCGGCTGCGTCGTCAACGCCACCGGCGTCTGGGTCGATGCGCTGCGCCAGCAGGACGGCCAGGACATCGGCCAGCCGGTCAAGCCGATGATCGCGCCCAGCCAGGGCGTGCACGTGGTGGTCGACCGCGAGTTCTTCCCCGGCGACCACGCCCTGCTGGTACCGCGCACCACCGACGGCCGGGTCCTGTTCGCGGTGCCGTGGCTCGGCAAGGTCATCCTGGGCACCACCGACACCCCGCGCGACGACATCGTGCGCGAGCCCCGGCCGTTCGAGGAAGAGATCGCCTTCATCCTCGGCGAATCGGCCCGCTACCTCCGCAAGGCCCCGCAGCGCAGCGACGTGCGCAGCACCTGGGTCGGCCTGCGGCCGCTGGTCAAGCCGCAGGACGACGACGGCGCCAACACCAAGGCGATCAGCCGGGAGCACACGGTGCTCACCAGCAAGAGCGGGCTGGTCACGGTGACCGGCGGCAAGTGGACCACCTATCGCGCCATGGCCGAGGACGTGCTGCAGAGCTGCGCCGATGCCGGCCTGATCGCCCGCACGCCGGCGGGCGCCACCGAACACCTGCCGCTGGTCGGCGCACCGCAGCTGTCGCAACTCCGCCACAAGATGAGCGACGCGCCGGGGCTGCACAGCTACGGCGACGAGGGCGCGTCGGTCTCGGCGCTGCCGGGTGCCGATGTGTGGCTGGCGCCGGGCCTGAGCGAAGCCATGGTGCGCTTCGCGGCCCGCTTCGAATACGCCCGTACGGTGGAGGACGTGCTCGCCCGCCGTTCCCGCCTGCTGTTCCTCGATGCACGCCTGGCGGCGCAACTGGCGCCCCGCGTGGCCGCGCTGCTGGTCGAGGAGGGCGTGCCGGCGCCCGCGCTCGCGGAATTCGTAGCGCTGACGGACCAGTACATCGACTTTTCCGGCGCCAAGGCGAAGTCCGGCAGCGCAGCGGGTTGACATCCGCACCGGCCCCTGCCAAAATCGCGGGCTTCGCTTTCAAAAGGCGAAAACATCTTGCCCAGCTCAAGCGCAGTGAAATGGTTTCATTGCGTGGACGACGGGCCCAAGACTGATCGACTCGCGACGAGGTGCTTCTGGCGCCCGCCGCGTTTCGGTGCAAGTTGGGAATAACGAAATGATCCAAACAGAATCCCGGTTGGAAGTCGCCGACAACACCGGCGCAAAGTCCGTGCTGTGCATCAAGGTGCTGGGCGGTTCCAAGCGTCGCTACGCCAGCGTGGGCGACATCATCAAGGTGAGCATCAAGGAAGCCGCTCCACGTGGTCGCGTCAAGAAGGGCGAGATCTACAGTGCAGTGGTCGTCCGCACCGCCAAGGGCATCCGCCGCGGCGACGGCTCCCTGGTCAAGTTCGACGGCAACGCCGCCGTGCTGCTCAACGCCAAGCTGGAGCCCATCGGCACCCGCATCTTCGGACCGGTGACGCGCGAACTGCGCACCGAAAAGTTCATGAAGATCGTGTCCCTGGCTCCCGAAGTTCTCTAACCCGATCCAGGACGCGATATGAACAAGATTCGCTCAGGCGACGAAGTCATCGTGCTCACCGGGCGCGACAAGGGCAAGCGCGGCACGGTCACGGCCCGCAAGGACGACTCGTACGTCCTCATCGACGGCATCAATGTCGTCAAGAAGCACACCAAGCCGAACCCCATGAAGGGTACGACGGGCGGCATCGTGGAGAAGTCCATGCCGATCCACCAGTCGAACGTGGCGATCTTCAATGCCGCCACCGGCAAGGCCGACCGCGTCGGCATCAAGCTGCAAGCTGACGGAAAGCGCGTTCGCGTCTTCAAGTCCAGCGGCGACGAAATCAAGTTGGCCTGAGGGTTAAAGACATGGCACGACTCCAACAGTACTACCGCGAAAAGATCGCGAAAGACCTGACCGAAAAGTTCGGCTACACCTCGCCGATGCAGGTTCCGCGTCTGACGAAGATCACGCTCAACATGGGCGTGAGCGAAGCAGTCTCCGACAAGAAGGTCATGGACAACGCAGTGGCCGACCTGACCAAGATCGCCGGCCAGAAGCCCGTCGTGACCAAGGCCAAGAAGGCTATCGCCGGATTCAAGATCCGCGAAGGCCAGGCCATCGGTTGCATGGTGACCCTGCGCGGCATCCAGATGTACGAGTTCCTGGACCGTTTCGTGACCGTGGCACTGCCCCGCGTCCGCGACTTCCGTGGTATCTCCGGCCGTGCATTCGACGGTCGCGGCAACTACAACATCGGTGTGAAAGAACAGATCATTTTCCCGGAAATCGAGTACGACAAGGTCGACGCGCTCCGTGGTCTGAACATCAGCATCACCACCACGGCAAAGACCGACGAAGAAGCCAAGGCGCTTCTGGCCGGCTTCCGTTTCCCGTTCAAGAACTGAGGTGTCGTGTGGCTAAAGTAGCTTTGATCCAGCGCGAACTGAAGCGCGAAAAACTGGCAGCCAAGTACGCTCCCAAGCTCGCCGAGTTGAAGGCGATCGCCAATGACGTCAAGCTGAGCGACGAAGATCGCTTCGCGGCCCGCGTGGCGATGCAGAAGATTCCCCGCAATGCGAACCCGACCCGCCAGCGCAACCGCTGCGCGATCACCGGTCGTCCACGCGGCACGTTCCGTCAATTCGGCCTGGCACGCGCCAAGATCCGTGAACTGGCTTTCGCCGGTGACATTCCCGGCATCACCAAGGCCAGCTGGTAAGCAGGTAGGAGATATTCAACATGAGCATGAGTGATCCCATCGCCGACCTGCTGACCCGCATCCGCAATGCACAGATGGTGGCCAAGGCTTCCGTTTCCGTGCCGTCTTCCAAGGTGAAGATTGCGATTGCACAAGTCCTGAAGGACGAGGGTTACATCGACGGCTTCCAAATCAAGAGCGAAGGCAACAAGACCGAGCTCGAGATCGCCCTCAAGTACTACGCTGGCCGTCCGGTCATCGAACGTATCGAGCGCGTCAGCCGTCCTGGTCTTCGCGTCTACAAGGGCGCCGATTCCATTCCACAGGTCCAGAACGGCCTGGGCGTTGCCATCGTAACGACCCCGCAAGGCGTGATGACCGATCGCAAGGCGCGCGCTACCGGTATCGGTGGCGAAGTGCTCTGCTACGTGGCTTAAAGCGGCATCGAGGAGAAAACGAAATGTCCCGCGTAGGAAAAATGCCGGTCGCCATCCCACAAGGTGTGGATGTGTCGATCAAGGATGACCAGATCAATGTCAAAGGCACGGGCGGCTCGCTGTTCCAGCACGCCAATGCATTGGTCAAGGTGACCAACCAAGACGGCAAGCTCAGTTTCGAGCCTGCCAACGAGTCCCGCGAAGCGAACGCCATGAGCGGCACGCTGCGCCAGCTCGTCAACAACATGGTGGTCGGCGTCAGCAAGGGTTTCGAGAAGAAGCTGTCGCTGGTCGGCGTGGGCTACAAAGCCGCCGCCCAGGGCACGAAGCTGAACCTGACGGTCGGCTACTCGCACCCGGTCAACATCGAGATGCCCGCCGGCATCACGGTGACCACCCCGACCCCCACCGAGGTCCTGATCAAGGGCGCCGACCGCCAGCGCGTCGGTCAGATCGCCGCGGAAATCCGCGCGGTCCGTCCTCCCGAGCCGTACAAGGGCAAGGGCATCCGTTATTCGGATGAGAAGATCACGATCAAAGAAACCAAGAAGAAGTAAGGAGCCGCAGCATGTCTTTGACCAAGAAAGAGCAGCGTCTCCGTCGTTCGCGCCAGACCCGCATTCGCATCGCGAACCAGGGCGTGGCACGTTTGACCGTGAATCGCACGAACCAACACATCTACGCAACCGTGATCTCCGGCGACGGCACCCAGGTGCTGGCATCGGCCTCCACGGCGGAAGCGGAAGTTCGCACGTCGCTGGGTGGCGAAGGCAAGGGCGGCAACGCCGCTGCTGCCACCGCCATCGGCAAGCGCATCGCCGAGAAGGCGAAAGCCGCCGGTGTGGAGAAGGTTGCCTTCGACCGCGCCGGTTTCGCCTACCACGGCCGCGTCAAGGCGCTGGCTGACGCTGCCCGCGAAGCGGGTCTGCAGTTCTAAGCACGACGGAAGAACATCATGGCTAAGTTTCAACCCAAAGTGCAGACCGAAGGCCAAGACGACGGTTTGCGCGAGAAGATGATCGCGGTCAACCGCGTCACCAAGGTCGTCAAGGGCGGCCGAATCCTCGGTTTCGCCGCGTTGACCGTGGTCGGCGATGGCGATGGCCGCGTCGGTTTCGGCAAGGGCAAGTCCAAGGAAGTGCCTGCTGCCGTTCAGAAGGCGATGGAAGAAGCCCGTCGCAACCTGAAGAAGGTTTCGCTGAAGAACGGTACGCTGCACCACCAGGTGACGGGTCACCACGGCGCTGCCAACGTGTTCCTGGCACCGGCACCCAAGGGTACCGGCATCATCGCCGGCGGCCCGATGCGCGCAGTGTTCGAAGTGCTCGGCGTGACGGACGTGGTCGCCAAGAGCCACGGCTCTTCGAACCCCTACAACATGGTCCGCGCGACCTTCGATGCTCTCGTCAAGTCGACGACGGCCTCCGAAGTGGCAGCCAAGCGCGGCAAGTCGGTCGAAGAAATCTTCACCGCCTGACCGGAGTAACGATATGACGACGCAACAAACCGTCAAGGTGCAGCTGGTGCGCAGCCCCATCGGCACCAAGGAATCGCATCGCGCGACCGTTCGCGGCCTGGGCCTGCGCAAGCTCAACAGCGTGAGCGAGCTCCAGGACAGCCCCGAAGTTCGCGGCATGATCAACAAGATCAGTTATCTGGTCAAAGTGCTCTAACAGAGGCAAGACATGGAACTCAATGGCATCAAGCCGGCAGCCGGCGCCAAGCACGCCAAGCGCCGCGTAGGCCGCGGTATCGGCTCCGGCATCGGCAAGACCGCAGGCCGTGGTCACAAGGGTCAGAAGTCCCGTGCGGGCGGCTACCACAAGGTGGGCTTCGAAGGCGGTCAAATGCCTCTGCAGCGCCGTCTGCCGAAGCGTGGCTTCAAGTCGCAGACGCTGAAGTACAACGCAGAAGTCACCCTGGCCGCTCTCGAGCAGCTGGGTCTGGCCGAAGTGGACGTGCTGTCGCTCAAGCAAGCCGGCCTCGTCGGCCAGCTGGCCCGCGTGGTGAAAATCATCAACACCGGCGCGCTGACGAAGTCCGTCAAGCTGACCGGTGTCGGTGCCACCGCTGGCGCCAAGGCCGCGATCGAAGCAGCAGGCGGCAGCGTCGCCTGAGTGCGGCCTGAAGCAGTCCGGCATCCCATCTTGACGCATACGTTGAAAGAGTTCAGCAGTGGCTACTAGCGCAGCAACTATCGCAAAAACCGGCAAGTTCGGCGACCTGCGCCGTCGGCTCGTGTTTCTGCTGTTGGCGCTCGTCGTCTACCGCGTCGGCGCCCACATTCCCGTTCCCGGCATCGACCCGGCCCAGCTCCAGCAGCTGTTCCAGGGCCAGCAGGGCGGTATCCTGAACCTGTTCAACATGTTCTCGGGTGGGGCGCTGTCGCGCTTCACCGTGTTCGCGCTGGGGATCATGCCGTACATCTCGGCATCGATCATCATGCAGCTGCTGGGCTATGTCCTTCCCTCCTTCGAGCAATTGAAGAAGGAAGGCGAAGCCGGTCGCCGCAAGATCACGCAGTACACCCGTTACGGCACCCTCGGGCTGGCACTGTTCCAGTCCTTCGGTATCGCGGTCGCGCTGGAGAGCTCCGCCGGACTCGTCCTGAGCCCCGGGCTCGGTTTCCGCATGACGGCGGTGGTCAGCCTCACGGCCGGCACGATGTTCCTGATGTGGCTGGGCGAGCAGATCACCGAGCGCGGCCTCGGCAACGGCATCTCGATCCTGATCTTCGCCGGTATCGCGGCCGGCCTGCCCAACGCGATGGGGGGCCTGTTCGAGCTGGTGCGCACCGGTGCGATGAGCGTCGTCGTGGCCATCTTCATCCTGCTGGTCGTGGCCCTGGTCACCTACTTCGTGGTGTTCGTGGAGCGGGGGCAGCGCAAGATCCTGGTGAACTATGCGCGGCGTCAGGTCGGCAACAAGGTCTACGGCGGTCAGTCGTCGCACCTGCCCCTGAAGCTGAACATGGCCGGCGTGATTCCGCCGATCTTCGCATCGTCGATCATCCTGCTGCCGGCTACCGTGGTGAACTGGTTCAGCGCGGGCGAATCGATGCGCTGGCTGAAAGACATCTCGGGTGCCTTGACGCCGGGACAGCCGATCTACGTGCTGCTGTATGCGACCGCCATCGTCTTCTTCTGCTTCTTCTACACGGCGCTGGTGTTCAACAGCCGTGAGACGGCGGACAACCTGAAGAAGAGCGGCGCGTTCATACCCGGCATTCGGCCGGGCGACCAGACGGCGCGCTACATCGACAAGATCCTGGTGCGCCTGACGCTGGCGGGTGCGGTCTACATCACCTTCGTGTGTCTGCTGCCCGAGTTCCTGATCCTCAAGTACAACGTGCCGTTCTACTTCGGTGGAACCTCGCTGCTGATCATCGTGGTCGTCACGATGGACTTCATGGCCCAGGTGCAAAACTATCTGATGTCTCAGCAGTACGAGTCGCTGCTGAAGAAGGCAAATTTCAAGACCTCGCCAGGCGCCTGAAACGGCGGTCGGCGGGTGCGTGAAAAGCGAAGAGGTGTGCTGCGATGTACACCTCGGGGTGGGTGAAGCCACAGTGGTGTGGAAGGTCACATGTCGGGTCGGCCGGTGCAGATGCTGCGCAGGTTCTTCCCGGTGGCCTGGCGACGGTCACAGCGCTATCCGCTGAACCGTCCTGGGCCCGCAACTATGTTTTTCGCCTTGAGTGGCGAAATGGATCAAAGAGTTTTAGGAGAATGCAATGAGAGTTTCGGCTTCGGTCAAGAAAATCTGCCGCAACTGCAAGATCATCCGCCGCAAAGGCGTGGTGCGTGTGATCTGCACCGACCTGCGTCACAAGCAGCGTCAGGGTTGAAGAGTTTTAGAGGACCAACATGGCACGTATTGCTGGCATCAACATCCCGCCGCACAAGCACGCAGAAATCGGCCTGACGGCCATCTTTGGCATCGGCCGCACGCGCGCCCGCCAAATCTGCGAAGCGAGCGGCATCGCTTACTCGAAGAAGATCAAGGATCTGACCGACGCGGATCTGGAAAAGATCCGCGACCAGATCGCGCTGTTCACCATCGAAGGCGATCTCCGTCGTGAAACCACGATGAACATCAAGCGCTTGATGGACATCGGCTGCTACCGTGGCTTCCGCCATCGCCGTGGCCTGCCGATGCGCGGTCAGCGCACGCGCACCAATGCCCGCACCCGCAAGGGTCCGCGCAAGGGCGCCGCCGCTCTGAAGAAATAACCGCGACTGAAAGAGAAATATGGCTAAGTCTCCTGCCAATAACGCCGCACAGCGCGTTCGCAAGAAGGTCCGGAAGAACGTGTCGGACGGCGTGGCCCACGTGCACGCTTCGTTCAACAACACCATCATCACGATCACCGACCGCCAGGGCAACGCCCTGTCGTGGGCATCGTCGGGTGGTCAAGGCTTCAAGGGCTCGCGCAAGTCGACGCCTTTCGCAGCCCAGGTCGCTTCGGAAGTTGCCGGTCGCGCCGCGATCGAGCAAGGTATCAAGAACCTCGACGTCGAGATCAAGGGCCCCGGTCCTGGTCGCGAGTCGTCGGTTCGCGCGCTGGGCGCGTTGGGCATCCGCATCACGTCGATCGCCGATGTGACGCCGGTTCCGCACAACGGCTGCCGCCCGCAAAAGCGCCGCCGTATCTGAGCGTTCTGCGCTCGGGTCGAGCCTGCGGTTAGAATCGCAGGCTTTTTCGCTTTCCCATTAAGCCCACCGCCACCTGTGTCCCACGGGTGGCTCCCGCATGTTCGTGCGGAAGATGACATAGAAGGACGTTCAAGTGGCACGCTATCTCGGCCCCAAGGCCAAACTCTCCCGCCGTGAAGGCACCGACCTGTTCCTGAAGAGCGCCCGCCGCTCGATCGCGGACAAGTCGAAGTTCGACTCGAAGCCTGGCCAGCACGGCCGCACTTCCGGCCAGCGCACGTCCGATTTCGGCCTGCAGCTCCGCGAAAAGCAGAAGGTCAAGCGCATGTACGGCGTGCTGGAGAAGCAGTTCCGCCGCTACTTCGAGCAGGCCGACCGCCGCAAGGGCAACACCGGCGCCAACCTGCTGTTCATCCTCGAGTCCCGCCTGGACAACGTGGTGTACCGCATGGGCTTCGGCTCCACCCGCGCCGAAGCACGCCAGCTGGTGTCGCACAAGGCGATCACGGTGAACGGCCAGTCGGTCAACATCGCGTCGTACATGGTCAAGACCGGTGACGTCGTCGCCGTTCGCGAAAAGTCGAAGAAGCAGAACCGCATCGTCGAAGCGCTGCAACTGGCCCAACAGGTCGGCATGCCGGCATGGGTCGACGTGCAGCTCGACAAGGCCGAAGGCACCTTCAAGAAGGTTCCGGACCGCGACGAGTTCGGTGCCGACATCAACGAATCGCTGATCGTCGAGCTCTACTCGCGTTGATGCCCTGCGCCGCCGTGTGCGGCGCGTCCTATGTCGTTTGATTCATTTCCCTGGCCTGCGGGGCACCGCGGGGCGGGGCTTCGCAGCCTTACCGGTGTAACGAGCTGGGGGTATTGAGAGGAAGTCCATGCAAACCAATCTGCTGAAACCCAAAGCGATCAATGTCGAGCAGCTGGCGCCCAACCGCGCCAAGGTGGCCCTCGAGCCCTTCGAGCGCGGCTACGGCCACACGCTCGGCAACGCGATCCGTCGCGTGCTGCTGTCGTCCATGGTCGGGTATGCAGCAACCGAGGTCACGATCGCCGGCGTCCTGCACGAGTACTCGTCGATCGACGGCGTGCAGGAAGACGTCGTCAACATCCTGCTGAACCTGAAGGGCGTGGTGTTCAAGCTCCACAACCGCGACGAGGTGACGCTGTCGCTCCGCAAGGACGGCGAAGGCGTGGTCACGGCCGGCGATATCCAGACGCCGCACGACGTCGAGATCATCAACCCCGACCATGTCATCGCGCATCTGTCGGCCGGCGGCAAGCTGGACATGCAGATCAAGGTGGAGAAGGGCCGCGGCTACGTGCCGGGGACGATGCGCCGCTATGCGGACGAAGCCACCAAGTCGATCGGCCGGATCGTGCTGGACGCATCGTTCTCGCCGGTCAAGCGCGTCAGCTACACCGTCGAAAGCGCCCGCGTCGAGCAGCGGACCGACCTGGACAAGCTGGTGGTCGAGATCGAGACCAACGGTGCCATCTCGGCCGAAGACGCGGTGCGCGCCTCGGCCAAGATCCTGGTGGAACAGCTCGCGGTGTTCGCGCAGCTCGAAGGCGGCGAACTCGCCGCGTTCGATGCGCCGGCGCCACGCGGTGGCAACACCCCGTTCGATCCGATCCTGCTGCGTCCGGTGGACGAACTCGAACTGACGGTGCGCTCCGCGAACTGCCTGAAGGCCGAGAACATCTACTACATCGGCGACCTGATCCAGCGGACCGAGAACGAGCTGCTCAAGACCCCGAACCTGGGTCGCAAGTCGCTCAACGAAATCAAGGAAGTGCTGGCTTCGCGCGGGCTCACGCTCGGCATGAAGCTCGAAAGCTGGCCACCGGCCGGCCTGGACAAGCGCTAAACACAGACCCCGGCCTCCGACCCTGTCGGTGGCCAGTGCCTCGGGCAGTACCTGATCCGGCTGCCCGATTTAATAACCGAAGGAAAAAGCACCATGCGCCACGGACACGGACTCCGCAAACTCAACCGCACCAGCTCGCACCGCCTTGCGATGCTGCAGAACATGATGAACTCGCTCATCGAGCACGAGGCCATCAAGACCACCCTGCCGAAGGCCAAGGAACTGCGCCGCGTCATCGAGCCGATGATCACGCTGGCCAAGGAAGACACGCTGGCGAACCGCCGCCTGGCGTTCAACCGCCTGCGCGACCGTGACAGCGTGACCAAGCTGTTCACCGACCTGGGCCCGCATTTCAAGGCACGTCCGGGCGGCTACACCCGCATCCTGAAGATGGGCTTCCGGGTGGGCGACAACGCCCCGATGGCATTCGTCGAGCTGGTCGATCGCGCCGATGCCGGCGAAGAATCTTCCGCAGATGATGCAAAGACTGCATAAGTAGGCTATACTACAATTCTTGTCGCGCGATGGAGCAGCCTGGTAGCTCGTTGGGCTCATAACCCAAAGGTCGCAAGTTCAAATCTTGCTCGCGCAACCACACAACGGCAGCGATGCCGCTTTAGAAAGCCCACAGCGATGTGGGCTTTTTTTTGCCCGTTCGTTTCGTGATGAGGATGCTGGCCATGACGCCGATACGCGCTTTCCGGTGGCTGGTATTGGCAGCAGGCGTGGCGGTGGCTGCGTGTGCGCAGGTTCCGCCGCAGAAAGGGGCACCGCTGCAGCAGCGCCCGGTGCAGGCGATGGCCTCGCCGACCGCGACTGCGCCCCCGCCACGCGTGCAGAGCTGCGCCGTGGCCTCCCACCTTCCCTCCGCCGACCCGCGCACGGCGCGCTGGGTGGCACAGGCCCAAGAAGAGCATGCGGCCTTCGGCGGCCAGCAGCTCGACGTGGAGGGCCGCATGACCAGGGCCGGCATCCAGGAAGCCGAAACCGACCCGCTCGCCGACGGCAGCGGCGCCGCATGGCGACGCGTGCTGGGGTACTGGCAGGCGCTCGACCCCGGCAAGCCGCGCGACCTGCGCGGCGCCGGCGGCGGCATCCAGCGTCTGGCGCCGCTTCTGGCGGCGGTCGAAGGCGCGGGCGACGGTGCCGGGCCGGCGCTGTCGGCACTCGACGACGGACAGCGTGCAGCGATCCGCACCGCGATCCAGCGGGCCGCACTGGTCGACAACCCGTGGTCGGCCGCCTTCATCAGCTACCTGGCCCGCGGTGCCGACATGGCCGACGAAGAGTTCGCCTACTCCGACGCCCACCATGTCTATGTGGCGCAGGCCTTCGACGCGGTCCGCGACGAGCGCGCCGGCACCCCCTCGGACGCCGCGTTCCGCGCCTGCGACATCGCGATGACCACACCCCGCCCCGGCGATCTGGTCTGCCAGACCCGCGGCAGCGGTGCCGAGCTGGACCGGTTCGCCGCCGTCGAGGCGGCGCTGGCCGAGCGCGGCGCCGGCCGGGCGTTTCCGATGCACTGCGACCTCGTCGTGGCGGTCGATCCGCAGGGCGGGTATGCCGACACCATCGGCGGCAACGTGCTGCAGTCGGTCACCCGGCGCCGCATGGCGCTGGAGGCCGGCCCGCCCGCCACGATCGCCCGGCGCTATTTCCACGCCGACGCGCCCGCCGGGTGCGCGGAGGACCCCGGCGCTTGCGGTGCGCCCTTCATGAGCTTCCAGCCGTGGACGGTCTTGCTCCAGGTGCGTCGCTGAGTTGGCGCAGCGCCGATTTTTGAGCGAATCGTGGCCGTAGCCGGCGCGGATCGCCGGCTCTTTGCTATCGAATTAGCAGCATCGAAGATGCCGGAGCGGCCCGCAGCGTGGGCTGCGTCCCCGGCGTCCCCGGCGTGCCGGCCGTGGCAGGGGTGCCGTCGCCGCGGACGCCGGGCGGCTTACTGCACCTGCGCCACTTCCACCAGGCAGTCGTAGAACGTCGGCGCGCGGCCCAGGTCGGTCAGGTGCTGGCTGGTGAGTTCGTTGACGTTGGTGCCGGCGATGCCCGATTTGCGCCACCAGATGCCCAGGCCGTGCACCACGCCCGGCCGTGCGCGGTGGCTGACCTCGGCCTTGCAGCGGTACTCGCCGCGGCCGTTGAAGACCCGCACCACGTCGCCCGACGCGATGCCCCGCGCCTCGGCGTCGGCGGCGTTGATCTCCAGCAGCGGCTCGCGCTCGATGTCGCGCAGGCTCTTCACGTTGGCGAAGGTCGAATTGAGGAAATTGCGCGCCGGCGGCGAGATCATCGCCAGCGGGTAGGGCGCGTCGGGCCCGGCGACCTCGTGGTTCGGCACATGGTCGGGCAGACCGTCCAGGCCCTGGGCGACCAGCCGCTCGCTGACGAATTCGCAGCGGCCCGAGGCGCTGGGAAAGCCGCCGTGGGCGAAGGGCGCATCGGGCACCGGCAGCGGCGCGAAGCCGTCGCGCAGCAGCCGGTCGAAGTCGACAAGGGTGCCGTAGGCCTGCCGGCAGAGGGTTTCGTCGTCGTCGCGGAAGCACGCGTCGTCGAAGCCCATGCGGGAGGCCAGGCCGCGGAACACGTCGGTGTTGGTGCGCGCCTGGCCGACCGGGGCGATGGCGGGGCGGTTCAGCAGCACGTCGGTGTGGCCGTAGGCGGGGTGCACGTCCCAGTGTTCGAGCTGGGTGGTGGCGGGCAGCAGGTAGTCGGCGTAGTCGGCGGTGTCGGTGCGGAACTGCTCGATCACCACGGTGAAAAGGTCCTCGCGCGCGAAGCCGGCCGCCACCTTGGCCGATTCGGGCGCGACGGCGACCGGGTTGCTGTTGTAGACCACCACCGCCGCGACCTGCGGGCCGAAGGTGGCGGACGCGGGATGCAGCAGCACGTCGCCGATGGTCGACATGTTGAGGGTGCGGGGCCGGCGCCCGGCCAGCAGGTCGGGCCGCTGGAGCGCGGCGCGCTGCACCGGAAAGTAGCCCGAGCTGCTCATCAGCAGCCCGCCCGCCCGGTGGCGCCAGGCGCCCACCAGCGCCGGCAGGCAGGCGATGGCCCGGGTGGCGTTGCCGCCACCCTTGACCCGCTGCATGCCGTAGTTGAGCCGGATGGCGGCGGGCTGGAGGGTGCCGTAGTCGTGGGCCAGCGCGCGGATCTGCGCCTCGGGCACGCCGCAGACCTCGGCGGCACGCGCGGGCGGCCACTGCAGCGCGCGCTCCCGCAGCGCGGCCCAGCCGAGGGTGTGGCGCTCCAGGTAGTCGTGGTCGAGCCGGTCGTGCACGATGCATTCGTGCATCAGCGCGAAGGCCAGCGCGGCGTCGGTGCCGGGCCGCAGCGCGATGTGCTCGTGGCATTTCTCGGCCGTCTCGGTGCGGCGCGGGTCGATGCAGACGATGCGCGCGCCGCGGCGCTTGGCCTCCTGCACATGGCGCCAGAAATGCAGGTTGCTGCCGATCGCGTTGCTGCCCCAGATCAGGATCAGCCGGGCTTCGGCGAAATGCTCCACCTTCATGCCGACCTTGCCGCCCAGCGTCTGGGTCAGGCCCTCGGCGCCGGCCGAGGCGCAGATGGTGCGGTCGAGCAGCGAGGCGCCCAGCCGGTGGAAGAAGCGGCGGTCCATGCTCTCGCCCTGCACCAGGCCCATGGTGCCGGCGTAGCTGTACGGCAGGATCGCCTCGGGCGCGTGGTCGGCGATGGCCGAGAGGCGGTGGGCGATCGCGTCCAGCGCCTCGTCCCAGCCCACCGGTTCGAACTGGCCGCTGCCCTTGGGGCCGACCCGGCGCATCGGCTGCAGCAGCCGCTCGGGGTGGTAGACCCGTTCGGCGTACCGGGTGACCTTGGTGCAGAGCACGCCGCCGGTCTGGGGATGCTCGGTGTTGCCCTGGACCCGCACCGCCCGGCCGTTCTCGACGGTGGTGACCAGGGCGCAGGTGTCGGGGCAGTCGTGCGGGCAGGCGCCGCGCACGCGCTCGGAGGCATCGGAAGTGGCAGGTGCGAAAACAGACATGTAACAAAAAGCAGAAAGTAATTTCGTCGTGGTTGATTACATCACTTGTATTTGCTTACAATTCGGGCGCGCCAAAGACTAGGCGTTAACCCTGATGCCGGAGCATGTAACGTGAATCTTTTGAACGTCAGCCGCAGATCCTTTTCCGGCGCTTTGCTGGGGACCGGTCTGGCGATGGCTGCAAGTCCATCGGCGTGGGCGCAGGAAGGCCATATCGTGCTGGGCCAGTCTACCGCGCTGACCGGGCCGGTTGGCCCGCTCGGCATCCAATATGGAGAAGGCGCCCGTCTTTGCTTCGACCAGGTCAATGCCCAGGGCGGCATCGGCAGGCGCCTGATCGAGCTGAAGACGCTGGACGACGCCTACGATCCCGGACGCTGCGCCGAGAACACCCGCAAGCTGCTGGCGGAGGACGTGACGGCACTCTTCGGCTACGTGGGCACGGCCACGAGCCAGGCAGCGCTTCCACTGGCAACGCAGGCGCATGTGGCCTTCATCGCACCGCTCACGGGTGCACCCGCACTGCGCGAGCCGTCCAATCGCTATGCATTCTTCCTGCGTGCATCCTACGATGAGGAAGCAGAGGTCATCGTCAAGCAGCAGACGTCGATGAACCTGAACCGCATCGGCATCGTCCACCAGACCGACGCCTTCGGCAAGATCGGCCTGAACGGATTCGTCAAGGCCCTGGCAGCGCGCAAGTTGCAGCCTTCGGCGGTGGTCGCGGTCGATCGCGACACCGTGGACATGTCTGGGGCGGTCAAAAACTTCTCGACGCGGTGGCCCGAGGCCATCGTACTGGTGGGTACCCTTGCGCCCTGCGAGGCGTTCATCCGCGCTGCGCGCATGGCCGGGTTCGGTGGCATGTGCTTCTGCATGTCCGTCGTCGACACGCAGACGCTGGGCCAGAACCTGGGACCGGTGGGCGCAGGTGTGGTGGTCGCACAGGTGCTGCCCTCTCCCTTCAAGAGCAGCCACGCCGCGTCGCGTGAATTCGTGGAGGCGATCAAAAAAGGCGGCAACAAGGTCAAGCCCGGCTATACCGCCTTCGAGGGCTACCTGGCCGCGCGGGTGCTGGTCGAGGGCATGCGCCGGGCGCGGGGCACGCTCGACCGCGACAGCCTGGTCGGCGGCATGGAATCGATCGGCAACGCCACCATCGCCGGCCTGCCGGTGGCCTTCAGCGCCACCAACCATGTGGCGTCGAAGTTCGTCGAGCTGTCGATGCTCACCGGCGACGGCCGGGTCAAGGCCTAGGCGCCGCCGCGCCGAGCGCCGGACGGCCCTGTCCGGCGCAGTGCCGCCCGCGTGGCGCGGGGCCGGCCGGGCAGGGCGCGCAGTAGACTGTTTCGCAGCATCCAGGCGTGCCGCGCGCGGCCCGCCGCCGTTTCCAGGAGCCTCGCATGCCACCCTCCGCCCTCGCCGACAGCGTCCCCGACGCAGCCGTTGCCGCCACCGCCGCCGTGCCCGACGCCCTGCACCCCGACAGCCCCGAGATGGCGGCGATCGTCGCGCTGCGGCGCGACATCCACGCCCATCCCGAGCTGGGCTTCGAAGAGGTCCGCACCTCCGAGCTGGTCGCGCGGAAGCTCACCGAATGGGGCATACCGGTGCACCGCGGCCTGGGCCGCACCGGCGTGGTCGGCACCCTGCGCGGCACCGGCGGCACCAGCGGCCGCACCCTGGCCCTGCGCGCCGACATGGACGCGCTGCCGCTGCAGGAATTCAACACCTTCGCCCACGCCAGCCGCCACCCGGGCCGGATGCACGCCTGTGGCCACGACGGCCACACCGCGATCCTGCTGGCCACCGCCCAGTACCTGGCGGCGCACCGCGACTTCGACGGCACGCTGTACCTGGTCTTCCAGCCGGCCGAAGAGGGCGGCGGCGGCGCCCGGGTGATGGTGGAAGAGGGCCTGTTCGAGCGGTTCCCGGCCGAGGCGGTGTTCGGCCTGCACAACTGGCCGGGCATGGCCGCCGGCCACATGGCGGTGAGCAGCGGGCCGGTGATGGCCTCGTCCAACGAGTTCAGGATCACGGTCCGCGGCAAGGGCTCGCATGCCGCGATGCCGCACCTAGGCATCGACCCGGTGCCGATCGCCTGCCAGATGGTGCAGGCCTTCCAGAACATCGTCAGCCGCAACAAGAAGCCGCTGGACGCGGGCGTGATCTCGGTCACCATGGTCCACGCCGGCGACGCCACCAACATCGTGCCCGACAGCTGCGTGCTGGAGGGTACGGTGCGCACCTTCAGCCTGGAGGTGCTCGACCTGCTGGAGGCCCGCATGCGCACCGTGGCCGAGCACACCTGCGCCGCGTTCGACGCGCAGTGCGAGTTCGTCTTCGACCGCAACTACCCGCCCACGGTGAACCATGCGGCGGCGGCCGATTTCCTGCGCGGCGTGGTGGCCGAGGTGGTCGGCCCCGACCGGCTGCAGGAGCAGGAGCCGACGATGGGCGCGGAGGATTTCTCGTACATGCTGCAGGCCCGGCCGGGCGCCTACGCGTTCCTCTCGAACGGCGACGGCAGCCACCGCGACGCCGGCCACGGCATGGGCCCCTGCATGCTGCACAACCCCAGCTACGACTTCAACGACGCGCTGATCCCGATCGGCGCGCGCTGCTGGGTGCAGCTGGTGCAGAAGTGGTTTGCCGCGCCGTCGCCGATCCAGATCGCGGATAAAAAGTAGCCGCGGCCGGCGTCGGACAACGGCATCATGCTATATATTTTATAGCATGGTGAGGCTGGCGTGCGGCCGGGGCCGGTGGTCCCCGCACTGCGGGCACGCCCCGCACGCCGCCCCCTTAAGATGCGCGCTCCTTCCACCCTCGACCACCGCCCATGTCCGACCTGACCGCCGATTTCGACGCCGCCGTCGCCCGTTCCAAGAACCTGGCCGAGCGGCCGGACAACCCCACGCTGCTGAAGATCTACGCGCTCTACAAGCAGGCGACGCAGGGCGACAACGCCGAGAAGCGGCCGGGTTTCAGCGACGTGGTGGCCCGCGCCAAGTGGGACGCCTGGACCAGGCTGAAGGGCACCGCCGGCGACGCGGCGCGCCAGCAGTACATCGACCTGATCGGCTCGCTGGAATAAGGCGCGCGGCGCGGCGCCGCCCGGCCGGCCCGGCTCAGGCCGCGGGCGGCAGCGGCGCCGCGGCGGCGGCCGCCAGCGGCAGGCCGTCGACCGCCATCGCGTCGAGCGCCTGGCGCGCTTCCTCGGCGATGCGGTCCTGGAACACGCTCAGCAGCAGGCCCAGCTTGGCGTCGAGCACGAAGCGCTCGGCCGCCACCTCCAGGGTGCCGGTCACGCCGGTGCCGGTGAAGTGCAGCACGTCGGCCTCGTCGGCCACCGCGGATTCCTCGTAGCGGCATTCCATGCCGTAGCGCTCGACCATGCGTTCGGCCCAGTGGCGCGCCACCCGCCGCGCGGCCGTCTGGCCCAGGGCATGGTCACGTCGAAGAGTGAGATCGGTCAAAAGCGGGCTCCCGGAAGGTTGTCGGTAGAAGCGGTGGTGGCCGTGGTGGCGGTGGCGCCGCCGGCGGCCTCGGCCAGTGCGGCCCGGCGCTCGGCCCGCGGCAGCGCGGCCAGGCGGCGCACCTCGGCATAGAAGCGGGGCCACGGGTCGCCGGGGGCACGGGCCGCGCGGGCGAAGACCGCCTCGAAACCCGGCACCAGCTCGTCGTAGGCCGCCTGCGCACCGAAAGCCGCATTGTTGGCCCGGGCCACCCAGGCTTCGTAACCGGACACCTGCGCCGCGTCGCCGCCCCAGCCGGCGCGCAGCGTGGCATAGGCATTGCGGAAATCCGCCAGCGCGGCGGCCTTTTGCGCAGGCCGGTCGTCGGCGGCGCCTGCGGCGGGCCGGGCCTGGTAGACGGCGCGCAGCCGGTCGCGGGTGGTCTGCACCAGCATGCGGAAGTCGCGCCGGCGGCCCTCGAAGCGTGCGTAGTCCTGCCGCGCCGCCTCCGACGCCTCGGTGGCCAGCCAGCGCTGCTGGCCCAGGCGCTCCACCGCGGTGGCGAAGGATTCGTTGAAGCTGGTGTCGTCCTGCACGTAGACCACCTGGTGGGCCAGCTCGTGGAAGACGATGCGGGCCAGCTCGCCCTCGGGATAGCCGATGAAGGTGTTGAGCAGCGGATCGCCCCCCAGCCAGTTCATCCAGCCCAGCGTGGAATAGGCCGGCACGCCGTACACCGCGGTCTCCAGACCGTCGGCCCGCAGGCGGCCGGCCTCGGCCTGGGCCTGGGCTTCTTCGTAGTAGCCCCGGTAGCCGATGCAGCCCGCCACCGGGAAGCACCAGGTGTGCAGCTCCAGCGAGAGTGCGGGCGCGGCCACCACGTTCCAGATTACCGCGGTGCGCTGCAGGTCGGCATAGCGGCGGTAGCTGGCGTTGTCGGGCAGGCCCAGTTCGCGCGAGGCGAAGGCGCGGATGCGCCGGGCCAGCTGCAGCCGCTCCTTGAGCACCGGCGGCGCGGCCGGCTCGGCCAGCCACTGGTCGACCGGGCGGGCGGCCTGCATCACCCGCAGGTGGCCGGTCACCGCGTTCCAGTAGTAGCCGGCGGTAGAGCTGCTCCCGGCGCAGCCGGCCAGCGCCACGGCGGCCAGCGAGGCGGCGGCGATGCGCAGGGCCCTCTGCAGGGCGATGGTCGGAGGGCGAAAGGCGCAGGGGCGGGCGACGTGCATGCGAAGCGCGGGAGGGTGTGGGCGGTGGGCGGTCGGTGCGCGGAAACCCGCGAACGCCCGGCAGTGTAGAAGCGCCGCCGGACGCCCGGGTGAGCAGCGGTATCGGTGCGGGGCCGAAGCCGCCGGCGCCCCGCCGTTCTCGCCGCACGCGGGCCGCTCCGCGGACTGACGGACAGTTGCAGTCGGCGGCACCGCAGGCGGCACAATCCGCAGACGCCCCGGTGGCGCGACCTTCCAACCGCCCGAAAAACACGACACCATGTTCAAGTTCAAATCCCAAGCCACTGCCGAAGTCATCCTGCTCGAAGCCAGCGCCCAGCAGGTGCTGAAGATCATCGGCAAGACCCCCTCACCCCAGGGCATCGTCACCGTGGCGCAGATCCCCGACGCCATCGCCGCGCTGGAAGCCGCGGTGCGCCACGACGAAGAACTGCCCCAGCAGGTCACCGACGAGAACGCCGACGGCGCCGGCCACCATGCGCACGGCGCCAACAGCGTCACCCTGCGCCAGCGCACCGCGCCCTTCATCGACATGCTCAAGCGCAGCGCGGCCGAAGGCAAGGACGTGGTCTGGGGCGTCTAGGCCCCGTTCGTGAATGAAAAGTGGCCGGGGCCGGTTTGCGGTGCCGGCCGAACGCTATCGAATTAATAGCAAGGCGGTGCGCAACGCCCGCCGCCCGCCGCTGGCGGCTAGCCGCTAGTCGACCTTGGCGCCCGAGGTCTTCACCACCTGGGCCCACTTGCGGTGTTCGCTGTCGATCAGCTTGGCGAACTCCTGCGGCGTGTTGCCGCTGGGAATCGCGCCCTGGGCTTCCATCTTTTCCTTGATCGCCGGCGTCTGCAGCGACCGGGCCAGCTCCTGCTGGATCCGGTTGACGATCTCGGGCGGCGTGCCGGCCGGGGCCAGCAGCCCGAACCACGAGCTGGCCTCGAAGCCCTTCAGCGCCGGGCCGCCGACCTCTTCGACCGTGGGCACGTCGGGCAGGGCCGGCGAGCGCTGGGCGCTGGTCACGGCCAGGGCCACCAGCCGGCCGCCCTTGATCTGCTGCATCGACGAGGGGAGGTTGTCGAACATCACGTCCATGTTGCCGCCCACCAGGTCCATGATCGCCGGGCCCGAGCCGCGGTACGGGAAGTGGACCATGTAGGTGCCGGTCATGCTCTTGAACAGCTCGCCGGCCAGGTGGATCGAGGTGCCGTTGCCGCTCGATGCCATGTTGAGCTTGCCCGGCCGGTCCTTGGCGACCCGCACGAAGTCCTGCACGTTGCGGATGCCCATCGCCCTGGCCTTCTCGGCGTTCATCACCATCACGTTGGGCACCGCGGCCACCAGCGTCACCGGCGCGAAGTCCTTGATCGGGTCGAACGGCATCCTGGCGTAGAGCGCGCGGTTGATGCCGTGGGTGCCCACCGTGCCCATCAGCAGCGTGTAGCCGTCGGGCGCGGCCTTGGCCACGATGTCGGCCCCCACGTTGCCGCCGGCGCCGGCCCGGTTGTCGACGATGAAGGGCTGGCCGAAGGCCTTCGCCAGCTCGGGCGCGACGGCGCGGGCCAGCAGGTCGGTGGTGCCGCCGGGCGCGAAGGGCACGACGATGCGCACCGGCTTGCCCGGCCATGCCGGCTGCGCCAGGGCGGTGCCGGAGGCGGCCGCCAGTGCGGCGAGCGCTCCGGCAGCGCGTGCACAGGCACGGAGGAACGTCCGGCGGACAACGGGGATGCGGTGCATGCTAAATATCTCCAGGGTGAAATTGAGGCGGCGGCGCAACAGGGTGCCTTGCCACCGAGCTTGGCAGCGGGTTACGCTGCTGCCAGCGGGTGAAAACCCGGATGCTGCCCGGCGCGCCGGCCCGTCACCATCGGAGGCTTGGATGCTGCGCACGAATCGCCTTGCGACGCCGTCTCTTCAACCCCGTCTCCGGTCACGGTTCCCGCGAATGATGTGTCCCCTGCAGTCCTGCCGACCGGCCCCGCGGCCCGGCGCCCACCGACGTTTTCCGCACGCCGTCACCGGACCCCGTAGCGCCGTGCCGCGCCGCTGCCGCCCATGACGCCGGCCGGCACCCCCCCCGACGCCCACCACCAGCACCTCGAACACCTCGCGGCGCTGCATGCGGTGCTGAGCGCCACCAACGAAGCGGTGCTGCGCTGCGCGACCGAGCGCGACCTGTTCCGCGAGGTCTGCGCCGCCGCGATGGCCGACGGCTATTTCCGCATCGTCTCGGTCAGCCTGCGCCATGCCGCGACCGGCCGGCTGCGCAGCGTGGCCGCG
The DNA here is from genome assembly GCA_042867185.1 of Sphingomonas sp. NCPPB 2930. GTDB lineage: Bacteria > Pseudomonadota > Gammaproteobacteria > Burkholderiales > Burkholderiaceae_C > Xylophilus. The sequence goes on from JBHZQV010000007.1 coordinate 178,560, forward strand.
GCCGGTGTAGAGCCGCAGCTGGTCGACACCATGAACATGGCGGTCGACGGCGATTCGGTGGAGAGCGGCGGCACCGCGGGCACCGCGTTCCGCACCGGCCGGCCGAGCGTCAGCAACGACCTGCAGAACGATCCGCGCGTCCAGCGGGTGGCGGCGTGGAAGGAAACGGTCGAACGGCGCCGCCTGGGTTCGGGCGCCGCCGTGCCGCTGGCGCCGCGCCGCGGCACCATCGGCGTGCTGATGTTCTACGCCGAGCGGGCCGGCGCGTTCGACGAGGAGACGGTGCGGCTGATCGAGCGCATGGCCCGCAACATCGCCTTCGCGCTCGACAAGTTCGACGAGGAGGCCGAGCGCCGCACCGCCGAAGAGGCGCTGCGCGCCAGCGAACGCCGCCATGCGATCCTGGAGAGCATCCAGGATGCCTACTACGAGGTGGACCTGGCCGGCAACCACATGTTCTGCACCACCGCCTTCACCCGGCTGCTGGGCTACAGCCGCGAGGAGGTGCTGGCCACCAACAACCGCGCCTTCCAGACCGACGCGATGGCGCGGCGGGTGGGCGCCACCTTCAAGCGCGTCTGGCGCAGCGCCGTCGCCTGCGAACGGGAGGAGTGGCAGTACCTGCACCGCGACGGCCGGGTGCTCGACGTAGAGGGCTCGGTGCACCTGCTGCGCGACGCCACCGGCCGGCCGCGCGGCTTCCACGGCATCCTGCGCGACATCACCCAGCAGCGCGCGACGGAGTCGGCGCTGCGCGAGAGCGAGGCGCGCTTCCGGGCGCTGACGCACCTGTCCTCCGACTGGTACTGGGAGCTGGACACCCGGCTGCACTACTGCGCGATGGAAGGCCGCCGCCACGAAACCGCCGCGGTGCAGCAGGTCTACCTGGGCCGCCCGATGTGGGACGCCGAACTGGCGGTCGACCTGCCCGGCGGCTGGGGCCCGCTGCGCGAGACGCTGGAGGCCCACCGGCCCTTCCGCGACGTGCCGATGTTCCGCTCGCTGCCCGACGGCCGGCCGTACTTCGTCAGCGTCAGCGGCGAGCCGATATTCGGTGCCGACGGCGCCTTCGCCGGCTACCGCGGCGTCTCGCACGAGATCACCCGGATGAAGCTGGCCGAGAGCCGCGCCCAGCACCTGGCGACGCACGACACCCTCACCGGCCTGCCCAACCGGGCCCACTTCGGCACCCTGCTCGGGCGGGCGCTGGCCTTCGCGGCCGAGGGCGCCGCCGGCTGCGCGGTGCTGTTCATCGATCTCGACCGCTTCAAGTTCATCAACGACACCCTGGGCCACGGCGCCGGCGACCAGCTGCTGCAGGAGCTGGCCGGCCGGTTCCGCCAGGTGCTGCCGCCGGGCGGCGTGCTGGCACGGCTGGCGGGCGACGAGTTCGTGGTGCTGCTGCCGACCGACGACACCGACACCATCGGCCACGCGGCGCAGGCGCTGCTGGGCCAGGCGGCGCGCCCGGTATGGATCTCCGGCAGCGAATGCAGCGTGTCGGCCAGCATCGGCGTGGCCCGCTCGCCCGCCGACGGCCGCGACGAGCAGACCCTGATGAAGAACGCCGACGCGGCGATGTACAGCGCGAAAGACCGCGGCAAGAACAACGCGCAGTTCTATTCGGCCGAGATCCAGGTGCGCTCGGTCGAGCGGCTGGCGCTGGAGACGGGCCTGCGCCAGGTGCTGGTGCGCCGCGAGCTGGCGGTGCACTACCAGGCCAAGCTCTCCTGCGGCACCCAGGGCGTGGTGGGCGTCGAGGCCCTGCTGCGCTGGACCAACCCCGAGCTGGGCGAGGTGCCGCCCGCGCGCTTCATCCCGCTGGCGGAGGAAACCGGGCTGATCGTCGCCATCGGCCGCTGGGTGCTGCACGAGGCCTGCCGGCAGAGCGTCGCGTGGCAGCGCCAGGGCCTGCCCGCGGTCTGCATGGCGGTCAACGTGTCGGCCCGGCAGCTCGAACATGCCGACTTCATCGCCGACCTGGCCGCGATCCTGCAGGAGACCGGCCTGGAGCCGCGCTGGCTGGAGCTGGAGCTGACCGAGAGCACCGTGATCCGCGACCCCGAGCGCGCCCTGGCGCTGCTGCAGGCGGTCAAGGCGATGGGCGTGCGGCTGGCGATCGACGACTTCGGCGCCGGCTACTCGGCACTCGGCCAGCTGAAGCATTTCCCGGTCGACACGATCAAGATCGACCAGTCGTTCATCCGCGAGCTGGCGACCAGCGCCGAGGACAAGGCGATCACCCAGGCGATCATCACCATCGGCCGGGCGCTGGGCCTGACGGTGGTGGCCGAAGGCGTGGAGACGGTCGAGCAGGAGCGCTTCTTGCGCAGCAACGCCTGCGACCAGATGCAGGGCTTCCACTTCAGCTACCCGGTGGAGGCCACCGCCTTCGCCGCACTGATCGGCGGTACCCCGCCCCGGTCGCAGTGCCACGCACCATGAAAAAAGCCGCCGGGCCCGGGCGGGCTGCGGCGGCTTTCGGCGCGGGGAGAAACGCTCAGTCGGCGTAGACGCCCGCGTTCTTGATGATCGGCGTCCACTTGGCGATCTCGGCCGCCACGAACTCCTTGTGGCCGGCAGGCTCGACGCGCTTGTCGTTGGCGATCACGGCGCCCAGGCCCTCTTCCTTCTTGACGAATTCCGGATCCTTGAGCGCGACCTTGAGCGCGTCGCTGATCTTCTTGAGCACCGGGGCCGGCGTGCCCTTGGGCGCGTACAGGCCGTGCCAGATCGTGACCTGGAAGTCCTTCAGGCCGGCTTCCGACAGCGTCGGCAGGTCCTTCAGCGCGGGCGTGGTCAGGCGCTTGTCGGTGGTGACCGCATAGGCCTTGACCTTCTTGGCCTCGATCTGCGAGGTGGTGTTGGTCGTCTGGTCGCAGAGCAGGTCGATCTGGCCGCCGATCAGGTCGGCGATGGCCGGCGCGGTGCCCTTGTACGGCACGGGCGTCATCTCGACCTTGGTGGCGCTCTGGAACAGCAGGCCGCACAGGTGCGACGCCGAGCCGACGCCGGCGTTGCCCAGGTTGATCTTGCCCTTGTTCTCGGCGATCCAGCCGGTCAGTTCCTTGTACGTGTTGGCCGGCAGCGCGGGCTTGGCGATCAGGGTCATCGGCACGTCGTTGATGATGCCGAGGTATTCGAAATCGCTCTCCACCTTGAACGGCAGCTTGCGGTAGAGGCCGGGCATCGTGGCCATGCCGATGTGGTTGAGCAGCAGGGTGTAGCCGTCCGGGTTGGCGCGGGCCACCTTGGCGGTGCCGATGGTGCTGCCGGCGCCGGCGGCGTTCTCGATGATCACGCTCACGCCGCCCAGGGGCTTGCGCAGGGCTTCCGCCAGGTCGCGCGCCACGCGGTCGGTGGGGCCGCCGGCGGTGAAGGGCACGACGATCGTCACCGGCTTGCCGGCGGGGAAATCCTGGGCCTGGACGCCGATGGCGCCGAGCGCGGCCGCTGCCAGTACGGTGAGGGAGAGCAGTTTGTGCATGAGCGGTCTTCCTGTGAAATGACGCGCGATCATAGCCACCGCTTATGCAGGTGCAACGGGCAGTTACCCTAGAAAGAAGGGCATCGGAGCGTGGGGTTTCTGGCCCCCGGCCGGTGCCGCGGGCGCCCTGTTACACCGTCCGCCGGAGCCGTCCCTAGCATGGACCGCACCGGGACCGGATGCCGCCGCCTCCGCGGCTGGCCCGTGCAGCCCCACTCCAACGTGCCGACTTCCCGCTCCAGCACCTCCGCCTCCGCCCCCTCCCGCAAGACCGCCGGCCGCAAGGCCCCCGCCGGCAGGACCACGACCGCTGCCTCCGCCCGGCCGGCGCGCAAGACCGCCGCCGCACCGGCCCCCGCGTCCGCCACCGGCACGGCGGCCACCCAGCGCGCGATCCAGCGGGCCCAGGCCGCCCGCGATGCGCGTGCCGGCGCCCCCGCCCCCAAGAAGCCGGTGCAGGCCGGCGCCCGCCGCCAGCCCGAGACGCCGCTGCCCGGCGGCCGCCTGGCCAAGCCGGGCCTGGAGCGCGGCATGGCGCTGCGCCCCCGCTACGACGCGCCCGACTACGCCGGCAGCCACAAGCTCGGCGGCATGGCGGCGATCATCACCGGCGGCGATTCGGGCATCGGCCGGTCGGTCGCGGTGCTGTTCGCCCGCGAGGGTGCCGACATCGCCATCGTCTACCTCGACGAGCACCAGGATGCCGAGGACACCCGCCGCGCGGTCGAGGCCGAAGGACAGCGCTGCATCCTGATCCCGGGCGACGTGCGCAAGCCCGCCTTCTGCAAGCGCGCGGTCGAGAAGACGGTGAAAGCCTTCGGCCGGCTCGACGTGCTGGTGAACAATGCCGCCTTCCAGTCGCATGCCGAGGACATCACCGACATCACCGAGCAGCAGCTCGACATGACCCTGCGCACCAACGTGCACGGCTACTTCCACATGGTCCAGGCCGCGCTGCCGCACCTGCCGCGCGGCGGCAGCATCCTCAACACCGGCTCGACCACCGGCCTGCGCGGCAGCAAGCAGCTGCTGGACTATTCGGCCACCAAGGGCGCGATCCACGCCTTCACCAAGGCGCTGGCCTCCAACCTGCTGCCGCGCGGCATCCGGGTGAACGCGGTGGCGCCGGGCCCGGTGTGGACGCCGCTGAACCCGGCCGACAAGAAGCCGAGCGACGTGCGCACGTTCGGCAAGGACACCGACATGGGCCGCCCCGCCCAGCCCGAAGAGCTGGCGCCGGCCTACGTCTTCCTGGCGGCGCCGGCCTGCGCCGGCTACATCACCGGCATCGTGCTGCCGGTGACCGGCAGCGTCGGCGCGATCTGACGGTCAGCGGTAGCTGCGCGCGTCCTCGATCACCTTCCCGTCGTTGGGCAGCGCCCCCGGCGGGCACAGCTCCACCTCGGCGCGCAGCCTGGTCACCTCGCGCACCGCGTCGCCCAGGCGTTGGGCCAGCGCGTCGCCGCCCTCCGGCGATGCGCATTCGGCGCGCAGCAGCAAGCGGTCGTCGGCCATCGCGCCCGAGACCACCAGCCGCAGCCGGCCCAGTTCGGCAAAACGCCGGCCGATCTCGGCCACCTGGGCCGGGTGCACGAACATGCCGCGTACCTTGGTCGTCTGGTCGGCCCGGCCCATCCAGCCGCGGATGCGGGTGCCGGTGCGGCCGGTGGGGCAGGTGCCGGGCAGCACCGCCGACAGGTCGCCGGTGCCGAAGCGCACCAGCGGATACACCGGGTTGAAGCTGGTGACGACCAGCTCGCCCACCTCGCCCTCGGCCACCGGCGCGCCGGTGCCGGGCACCACGATCTCGACGACCACGCCCTCGTCCAGCACCAGGCCCTCGCGCGCTTCGGTCTCGTAGGCGATCAGGCCCAGGTCGGCCGAGGCGTAGCACTGGTAGGCCTCCACCCCGCGGCCGCGCACCCAGTCGCGCAGCGAGGGCGGAAACGCCTCGCCCGAGACCAGCGCGCGGGTCATGCGCGGCAGCGTGCCGCCGCGCTCCTGCAGCTTCTCGAGCAGGATGCGCAAAAAGCTCGGCGTGCCGACGTACCCGTGCGCGCCCAGCTCGGCCAGCGCCTGCAGCTGCTGCTCGGTCTGGCCGGTGCCGCCGGGGAACACGGTGCAGCCCAGCGCGTGGGCGCCACTCTCCATCATCGCGCCGGCCGGCACCAGGTGATAGCTGAAGCTGTTGTGCAGCAACTGCCCCGCGCGGAAACCGGCGGCGAAGAAGGCGCGCGCCATCCGCCAGTGGTCGGCCCGCGGGCCGTCGGGTTCGTACAGCGTGCCGGGGCTCGCGAAGATGCGCGGCATCCCCGCGCCGTAGCCCACCGCCCCGAACCCGCCCATCGCATCGCCGCCCGCCGCCCGCGCCGCCTGCTGCAGCTCCAGCAGTTCGTGCTTGCGGGTCACCGGCAGCCGCGCCAGCGCCGCGCGGCTGCGCACCCCCGCCGCATCGACGCCCGCCAGGATGCGCCCGAACGCCGGCGCCCGCGCCTGCGCATGCGCCACCTGCCCCGGCAGCGCCGCCATCAGCGCCGCCTCCCGCTCCGCCGGATCGCGGGTCTCCAGTGCGTCGTAGTGTTCGTTCATCGGTTCTCCCAAACTTCGCACTGCATGCGATTGCGGACCATCTTCACCACCACCCCGCCTTCGCGATGCGCCTTGTCAGCCGCAGCCGTGCCGGCCTTCCATGCCGCCCCGGCCGCCGGGCCGCCCCAAGGCCCCGGGGCAGCCTCCCCCTCGGGGGGGGGCGAATGACACGCAGCGGCAGCGGAGTGCAAAGCCGGGGGGCTCACGCTAACCATCGTTTGCGGCGCTTGTAGCTCTTGACGTCCTTGAAGCTCTTGCGGGCGCCGCCGTCGTCGCTGCGGCCCATGCCCAGGTAGAACTCCTTGACGTCCTCGTTGCCCGAGAGCGCGGCGGCGGTGCCGTCCATCACCACCCGGCCGCTCTCCAGGATGTAGCCGTAGCCGGCATAGCGCAGGGCCATGCCGGTGTTCTGCTCGGCCAGCAAAAAGGTGACGTGCTCCCGCGTGTTCAGGTCCTTCACGATCTCGAAGACCTCCTCGACGATCTGCGGCGCCAGGCCCATCGACGGCTCGTCGAGCAGCACCATCCGCGGGTTGGCCATCAGCGCCCGGCCGATGGCGCACATCTGCTGCTCGCCGCCCGAGGTGTAGGCCGCCTGGCTGGTGCGCCGGGTCTTGAGCCGTGGAAAGTAGGTGTAGACCTTCTCCAGGTTGGCCGCGATCTCGCCGCGGTTCGTGCGGGTGTAGGCACCGGCCAGCAGGTTCTCTTCGATGGTCAGGTGGGCGAAGCAGTGCCGGCCCTCCATCACCTGCACCACGCCGCGGTCGACCAGGGCGGCGGGCGTGAGCCGTTCGATCCGCTCGCCGCGCAGCCGGATCGCGCCCTTGGTGACCTCGCCGCGCTCGCCCTCCAGCAGGTTGGAGATGGCGCGCAGCGTGGTCGTCTTGCCCGCGCCGTTGCCGCCGAGCAGCGCGACGATCGCGCCCTCGGGCACCGTCAGCGAGACGCCCTTGAGCACCAGGATCACGTGGTGGTAGATCACCTCGATGCCGTTGACGTCGAGCAGGGGCGGGGGGTTGGTGTCAGGCACTGTCATATCGTGTCTCCATCGAATCGAAAGTGAGCGCGGTACAGAAAACGTGCTCTCCATCTGCCGGCGAGCGCAGCCAAGCCCCCCTCAGGGCGCCCGTGGATCTGGCTCTGCCAGTCCACCGGGTGCGCCCCCCTTCCCGCGAAGCGAGAGAAGGGGGGAGGCGGCGCAGCCGCCCGGGGGGAAGTTCTCTACATGCAGCCGCGCACGGTCACGTTCTTGTCCTTGGCGTACTTGGCAGAGAACTCCTTGACCAGCGGATCGATGTGCGTCTTGTCCGACTGGTACCAGTCCGACTTGATCTCCCACTTGCCGCCGTCCCATTGGACGATGCGCGCCCAGTCGTCGCCCATGTGGTTCTGGCAGCTGGTCTTGACCGGCCGCATCACCTCGCCGAAGCCCAGCGCCTTCAGCCGGTCGGCGGTCAGGTCCAGGTGCTCGTAGCCCCAGCGCACCTGCTCGGGCGTGAGCGTCTTGCCCTTGCCGTATTTCTCCTGCGCCGACCGGATGGCTTCGACCTGCAGCATCGAGATCATCATCCCGCGGGTGTGGGCCAGGGTGCCGACGCTGGTGGCCGGGCCGCTGCCCTGGTTCTTGTCGTAGACGAACTTCTTCAGCTCGTCGTGGACCTTGTCCTTGGCGGCGCTGTTGTGGATGGTGATCGCGTTGTAGCCCTTGGCGGCCGCGCCGATGTCCTTCACGTCGTGGTCGGAGCCGGCCCACCAGATGGCGTACATCTTCTCGCGCGGATAGCCGCTGGCCTGCGCCTCGCGGATGCCGGCGGGCGTCATCACGCCGGCCGACCAGAACAGCACGTAGTCGGGCTTCTGCTGGCGGATCTGCAGCCAGGTCGATTTCTGCTCCACGCCGGGCGGCGTGACCGGGAACAGGCTCAGCTCGAAGCCGTCGGCCGCGGCGCGCTTCTGCAGCAGCGGGATCGGCTCCTTGCCGTACGGGCTGTCGTGGTAGACCAGCGCGATCTTCTTGCCCTTGAGGCTACCCTTCTCCTTCTTGGCGATGTCCTGCAGCATCACGTCGGCGGCGGTCCAGTAGGTGCCCAGCAGCGGGAAGTTCCACTGGAACACGGTGCCGTCGACCGACTGCGACAGGCCGTAGCCCGGCGTCTCGATCGAGACCTTGTCGGCATAGGCCTTGTCGGTCACCGCGAAGGTGATGCCGGTCGACTGCGGATCGAAGCCCGAGGCGCCGCTGCCCTTGCCCTTGAGCCGCTCGTAGCACTCCACGCCCTTGGCCGCGTCGTACGCTGTCTCGCATTCCTCGAACGCCAGCTTCACCCCGTTGACGCCGCCGTCGCGCGCGTTCACCAGCTTCAGGTAATCCTGCTTGCCGTCGGCCCACGGAATGCCCAGCGGCGCGAACTGCCCGGTGCGGTAGACCAGCAGCGGAATGAACTGCTCGTTGGCCGCCTGGGCCTGCGCGAGCGTGGACGTGGCGAGCGCAGAAATCCCGGCAGCGGCCACGGCCGCAGCGAGCGCGATCTTCTTCCTGAGTTGCATGGCGAGTCTCCTGTTATGGGCACACAAGGTGCGGGTGAACAACTACCGTCGAAACAAACAATGGCCGCATCAGTCGGGTCGAGGGCATAGCGGATCTGGCTCCGCCAGTCCGCCGATGCCGCCCCCGGAAGGGGGTTGGCGAAGACACGCAGTGCGCAGCCTGGGGGCGATCTCAATGGGGGAAGGGCCAGAGGCGCAGTTTTTGCCGCGCCGTCGACCACAGCCTGGCCAGCCCGTGCGGCTCCACGATCAGGAAGAACACGATCAGCGCCCCGAAAATCATGTGCTCCAGGTGCGACGCGGTGGAGGTCGAGAGCGACAGCCCCAGCCAGTGCGGCACGTAGTTCAAAAACAGCGGCAGCAGCACGATGAAGGCCGCGCCGAAGAAACTGCCGGCGATCGAGCCCAGCCCGCCGATGATGATCATGAACAGCAGCTGGAACGACTTGTCGATCCCGAAGGCCGCCGGCTCCCAGGCGCCCAGGTGCACGAAGCCCCACAGTGCGCCGGCCACGCCCACGATGAAGCTGCTGACCGCGAACGCGGTGAGCTTGGCGTACACCGGCCGGATGCCGATCACCGCGGCCGCCACGTCCATGTCGCGCATGGCCATCCACTCGCGGCCGATCGCGCCGCGCACCAGGTTCTTGGCCAGCAGGCCGAACAGCACCACCAGGCCCAGGCACAGCAAATATTTCTGCACCGGCGTGTCGAACGCGTAGCCGCCCATCTGCAGCGGCCCCACGCTGACCGAGCCGGACGACGAATCGTTGGTCACCCACTTCACCCGGTTGGTGAACCAGTCGACAAAAAACTGCGCCGCCAGCGTCGCCACCGCCAGGTACAGCCCGCGGATGCGCAGCGACGGAATGCCGAACAGCACCCCCGCCACCGTGGCCGCCAGCCCGCCGCCCAGCAGCGCGAGCAGCAGCGGCATGCCCTCCACCCGCGCCTGCAGGTTGAAGGCCGCGTACGCCCCCACCGCCATGAAGGCCCCGGTGCCGAGCGAGATCTGGCCGCAGTAGCCGACCAGGATGTTGAGCCCGATGGCCGCCATCGACAAAATCAGGAAGGGCGTGATCACCGCGCGGAACGCATAGTCGCTCGCCACCAGCGGCACCCCGACGAACGCGACGGCCGCCAGCAGCAGCATCGCCCACCGGTCCTGCGCCACCGGGAACAGGGCCAGGTCGGCGCGGTAGCTGCTCTTGAACTGCCCGTTTTCTCTGTAGAACATTCAGCTCTCCACGGCGCCGTGCGCCTCGACGACGACGACGACAGGAGTGGCGGCTGCACCCCTTCCAGCGAACACCGCGGAACCGGCTCTGCCGGGCCGCTGGTGTTGCCCCCTGCAAGGGGGTGGGCGAAGACGCGAAGCGCGCAGCCTGGGGGTGTGCTTCATACGCGATCAATGATTTTGTCGCCGAAGAGGCCTTGCGGGCGGACCAGCAGGAAGCCCAGCGCCAGCACGTAGGCGAACCAATTCTCGATGCCGCCGCCGACGAAGGGGCCCAGGTAGATCTCGGAGAGTTTCTCGCCCACGCCGATGATCAGACCGCCCAGGATCGCGCCCGGCACCGAGGTGAGGCCGCCCAGGATCACCACCGGGAACGCCTTGAGCGCCACCAGCGAGATCGAGAACTGCACCCCCAGCTTCGAGCCCCAGATGATCCCGGCCACCAGCGCCACGATGCCGCCGACCGACCAGACGATCACCCAGATGCGCGCGAGCGGGATGCCGATCGACTGCGCGGCCTGGTGGTCGTCGGCCACCGCGCGCAGGGCCCGGCCGGTGCGGGTCTTCTGGAAGAAGAGGGTGAGCGTGGCGACCAGCAGCGCGGCGATCAGTGCGGCGTAGAGGTCTTCCTTGCTGAGCAGCAGCCCGCCCTCGAAGGTGTTCTCCAGCACCACCATCGGGTCCTTGGGCATGCCCACGTCGATCTTGTAGGTGGCGCTGCCGAAGAGCAGCTGGCCCGCGCCGTCGAGGAAATAGCTGATGCCGAGCGTCGCCATCAACAGCGTGATGCCCTCCTGGTTGACCAGGCGCCGCAGCGCCAGCCGCTCGATCAGCCAGGCCACCGCGACCATGGTGAGCACCGCGCCGGCGAAGGCGAGCAGGTTGGCGAGCAACGGGCTGCTGAAGCCGAACCACTGCGGGAACCATTCGGCATACCGCGCCATCGCCAGGGCGGCGAACAGCACCATCGCGCCCTGGGCGAAGTTGAAGACGCCCGAGGCCTTGAAGATGAGGACGAAGCCGAGGGCGACGAGGGCGTAGAGCATGCCGGCCATGAGGCCGCCGAAGACGGTTTCTAGGAAGAAGCCCATGGGCGGGTGGTCCTTGTGGGGGCGGCTGCCCGTGTTGGTTTGGCTCCCTCTCCTCCTGGGAGAGGGTGGGGGTGAGGGCCGCGTCCGGCTTTTCTCTGCAGCTGTCGTTCGATGCAACACTGCACGTGTTGGGTCCGGAGGCGGGGATTTCGCCCCCGCGGGCGAGTCACTTCTTTTGCTTCGCCAAAAGAAGTAACCAAGAAAAGGCG
>JBHZQV010000008.1:0-176575 GCA_042867185.1 Sphingomonas sp. NCPPB 2930
CGTACGCCGCATGCGGCCTTTGCCAAACTGAATTGACATCAGGCTTCCTACAAGCTTCTGCCGCCCAGACTCCTAGCCGCGCGCGGCCGCGGCGGCGCGCCGGCCCCGCGTCAGCGGCGTTCGATCATCTGCCCCCGCAGTTCGCCGCCCGGGTACTGGGCGGTGTGCAGGTTCACGTACCAGCGGCCCGCCAGCAGCTCGGCGGCCTGGGCCGGGGTCAGCGTGGCCCGGCCATCGTAGGGGCTGGTGAGCGGTACGCGGAAGGTGATCGCCGGCGGCGCATTGGCGCCGATGGCCGCGGGCCCGTGGAAGTGGGCCATGGTGGGCGGCCCGCTGAGGTTGCTGAACGACATCTTCCAGCGCAGCAGCATCGTGTTGCGGTCGAACAGCGCATCGACCGTGCCGGTGCCCATGCTGGCGTTGGGCGGCACTTCGTTGGTGCCGGCCAGCCGGGTGGTGAACGTCGCCAGATGGGCGTTGGGATCGGGCTTCGCGGGCGTTGCGCAGCCGGCGAGTACCCCGGCGGCGGCGATGCCGGCACACAGCAACAGCCGGCGCAACGGTGGAGGGAGGGCTTTCATGCGGCAGGACTCCTGGGCTTGTCGCGCGTCGGCAAGGCGGTGCCCGCACGCTGCGCTCGGTCAAAAAAGGCGATTCTTCCACGCCCGCCGCATCGCCCGGGAGGGACCCGCCCGCACCGCGCGATGGCGCCGATCGCCGCCCGCCTGCCGCCCGTGCCTGCGGCGCCTCAGCTCCACCCGGATAATCGGGCCCATGCCCGCCTTGCCGCCCTCCTCCACCGCCCGGGCGCCGACGCCGCCCCCGTCCGAAGAACCGGGCCTGCTGCCCGGACCCGATTCGCTCTCCGCGCTGTTCGTCGCCTTCACCTTGCTGGCCCTGCAGGGGTTCGGCGGCGTGCTGGTGGTCGTGCAGCGCGAGCTGGTGGAGCGCCGCCGCTGGATGGGCCGGGCCGAGTTCCTGGAGGAATGGGCGGTCGCGCAGATCATGCCCGGGCCCAACGTGGTCAACCTGGGACTGATCCTGGGCGACCGGTTCTTCGGATGGCGCGGCGCGGTGGTGGCCCTGCTGGGGCTGATCACCGTGCCGATGTGCGTCGTGCTCACCCTGGCCGTGTTCTACACCCACTACCAGGACCGGCCGGCGGTGGCCGGCGCCCTGCGCGGCATGGCGGCGGTGGCGGCGGGCCTGATCCTGGCGACCGCGCTGAAGCTGGTTCCCGCGCTGCGCCATCATCCGCTGGGCATTCCGCTCTGCGCCGTTTTCGGTGGTGCCTGCTTCGCGATGATCGCCCTGCTGCGCTGGCCGTTGCCGGCGGTGCTGCTGGGCGTCGGCGGCCTGTCGTGCGTGCTGACCTGGCGAAAGCTGCGGCCATGATGGGCGGCACCTTGAGCACGGCCGACTGGCTGGCGCTGTTCGTGCAGTTCATGGCGCTCTCGCTGGTGTCGGTCAGCGGCGCGATCGGCACCGTGCCCGACATGCACCGCTACCTGGTCGACAAACAGGCATGGCTGACCGATCCGCAGTTCAGCGCCTCGATCGCGATCGCGCAGGCGGCACCGGGGCCGAACGTGCTCTTCGTCGCACTGCTCGGATGGAACGTCGGCGTCAACTCGGCCGGCGGCATGGCCGCGGGGCCGCGCGCCTGGGCGCTGGGCGCGGTGGGCGTATTGATCACGATGGTCGGCATCCTGTTGCCGAGCGGGGTGCTCACCTATTCGGCCGCCCGCTGGCTGCAGCACAACCGGCACCGCCGCGCGGTGCGCGCCTTCAAGCAGGGCATGGGCCCGGTGGTGGTCGGGCTGCTGATGGCGACCGGATGGGTGCTGGTGAGCGGCGGCTCGGCCACCAGTGCGCCATGGGCGGTGTGGGCCACCGCGATCGGTGCGGCCCTGGTCGTGTGGCGCACCCGGCTGCACCTGCTGTGGGTGCTGGGCGCCGGGGCCTTGCTGGGCGCGCTGGGCTGGATATAGTGGGCTGCGCCGGGCATCGGACACTGCGCGCCCGCCCTACGCGTGTCGCCGGCCCGGATGCCGTCGGCCGACGTCCAGGCCCCGGCATCGCCGCCGTCCTCGACGACGCCTCCCGACGACCGGAAAGAATCGAATGACCACTTCTGCCGACACCACCACGCCCACCCCCACCGCACCCATCGCCGCCACGCCCGATCCACGCGCGCCCTACAGGGTCCGCCACGAGCTGCGGTTCCGCCGCCTCACCGTCCGCAGCGTGGAGGCGCTCACGCCGCATCTGCAGCGCGTCGTCCTGGAAGGCGACGACCTGCTGGGCTTCGTGAGCGCCGGCTTCGACGACCATGTGAAGCTGGTCTTCCCCGACCCGTCCACCGGCGCGGTGGTCGCCCCCACGATGACGCCCGAGGGCATCCGCTGGCCCGATGGACAGAAGCCCGCGATGCGCGACTACACCCCGCGCCGCTACGACCCACGGGCCGGCACGCTGACCATCGACTTCGCCCTGCACGAGGCCGGCCCCGCCACCCGCTGGGCGGAGCAGGCGCGCCCCGGCGACGTGCTGGGCGTCGGCGGCCCGCGCGGCTCGATGGTGGTTCCGATGGCCTTCGACGGCTACCTGCTGATGGGCGACGACACCGCCCTCCCCGCCATCGCCCGTCGCCTGGAAGAGCTGCCGGCCGGCGTGCCCGTGGTGGTGGTGGTCGAGGTCGACGGCCCGGCCGACGAGGTCGCCCTGCCTTCCCCGGCGCAGGTGCAGGTGCGATGGCTGCACCGCCACGGTGCTGCGCCCGGCACCACCGCTCTGTTGCTAGATGCGCTGGCCGACACGCCGATGCCGCCCGGCGATTTCCATGCCTGGGTGGCCTGCGAAACCGGCATGGCCAAGCGGCTGCGGGCGGCGCTGGTCGGTACGCACGGCGCCCGGCCGGCCTGGACCAAGGCGGCCGGCTACTGGAGGCTCGGCAGCGCCGATTCGCACGAGACGCACGAGTAGTAGCCCGACCAGGATTCTTAAAGAAAAAAGGGCTGTAGCCGGCGATCTGCGCCGGCCGTAAGCTATCGATTTGATAGCAAAACGCCGTTGCGGCGCAGAAACCGCCGCGGCCGCTGCAGGCATCTGCAGAACCGGGAAGAATGGCCGCTCGCCCGCCGCGCGACCCGCGGCGCAACCGCCCCGCATCCCGAAAGGCTCGTTCCCATGTCGCTTCGCACCCTCGGCCGCTCCGGCATCCAGGTTTCCCCGCTCGCCTTCGGCGGCAACGTCTTCGGCTGGACGGTGGACCCGGCCACCGCCTTCTCGCTGCTCGACGCCTGGCTCGACGCCGGCATGAATTTCGTCGACACCGCCGACGTGTATTCGCGCTGGGTGCCCGGACATCGCGGCGGCGAGTCCGAGACCCTCATCGGCCAGTGGCTCAAGCAGAGCGGCCGCCGGCAGCAGCTGGTGCTGGCCACCAAGGTCGGCAAGGACATGGGCGACGGCAAGGTCGGCCTGCGGCCCGCCTACATCCGCCAGGCGGTGGACGCATCGCTGCAGCGGCTGCAGACCGACTACATCGACCTCTACCAGTCGCACGACGACGATGCCGGCGTGCCGCTGGAAGACGTGCTGGGCACCTTCGGCGAGCTGATCCAGGAGGGAAAGGTGCGCGCCATCGGCGCCTCCAACTACAGCGCCGACCGGCTGGCCCTGGCGCTGGACACCAGCGAGAAGCACGGCCTGGCCCGCTACGAAAGCCTGCAGCCCCTCTACAACCTGGTCGACCGCAAGGTGTTCGAGGACGCGCTGGAGCCGCTGTGCCTCGAACGCGGCGTGGGGGTGATCAACTTCTACGCGCTGGCCGCCGGCTTCCTGACCGGCAAGTACCGCACCGCCGCCGACGCGTCGAAAAGCGCGCGCGGCAAGAGCACCACCGACAAGTACCTCCATCCCCGCGGCCTGCGCATCCTGAAAGCACTCGACACCGTCGCCGCACGCTACCAGGCCACGCCGGGCCAGGTCGCCCTGGCCTGGCAGATCGCCCGACCGGCGGTCACCGCGCCGATCGCCAGCGCCACCTCGCTGGAGCAATTGCAGGACCTGGTGAAGGCCACCCGCCTGCAACTGGACGCCGCCGCCATCGAAGAGCTGAACAAGGCGAGCGCCGAAACGGTGTCCTGACGACGCAGGCAGGCATCCTGGGCCTGCCGACCCCGGCCGCCTTTTAAAAACGCTGGCGGGCGGCTTCGTACAGGCAGATGCCGCTGGCGACCGAAACGTTCAGGCTCTCGACCGCGCCGCGCATCGGGATGGCGATCAGCTCGTCGCAGGTCTTGCGGGTCAGCTGGCGCATGCCGTCGCCCTCGGCGCCCAGCACCAGCGCCACCGGGCCCTTCAGGTCGACCTGGTACAGCGTCTTGGGTGCGTCGTCGCTGGTGCCGATACACCAGATGCTGCGCTCCTTCAGTTCGCCCAGGGTGCGGGCCAGGTTGGTCACCATGAAGTAGGGCACCGTCTCGGCCGCGCCGCTGGCAACCTTGGCCACGGTGGCGTTGATGCCCACCGCATGGTCCTTGGGCGCGATCACCGCATGGGCGCCCGCACCGTCGGCCACCCGCAGGCAGGCGCCCAGGTTGTGTGGATCGGTCACGCCATCGAGCACCAGCAGCAGCGGCGGCTCGCCGGTGCCGGAGGCTTCCAGCTGCTCCAGCAGCTCGTCGAGCGAATGCGCCTGGGGCAGCGTCTCGACCCGGGCGGCCACGCCCTGGTGGCCGTGGCTGCCGGCCAGCTTCGAGAGCCGGGCGCCGTCGGCCTCGACCAGTCGGGCACCGGCCTCGCGGGCCCGGTCCAGGAACTGGCGCATCCGGGCATCGCGGCGGGTGGGCTCGTAGTAGATCTCGAGGACGGATTTCGGCGCGGTCTTCAGGCGCACGCCGACGGCGTGGAAGCCGAAAAGCACTTTGGGGGAGGACATGCGGGGATTATCGCGGCCGGCCGGCAGCCCGGGCCACTGGATCGAACCGCAGACCGATGCTATCGAATCGATAGCGGGTGGCCGGCGTCCGATCCCGGCCACAGCCCTTTCTTGCTCGAAATCAGACCTCGACGACCCGGCCGGCGTCGATGGTGATGCGCCGTTCGCAGCGGGCGGCGATCGCCCGGTCGTGGGTCACCAGCACCAGCGTCGTGCCGCGTTCGCGGTTCAGGTCGAACATCAGCTCCATCACTTTTTCGCCGGTCGCGAAGTCGAGGCTTCCAGTCGGCTCGTCGGCCAGCAGCACCGCCGGCTCGACCACGAAGGCCCGCGCCAGCGCCACCCGCTGCTGCTCGCCGCCCGACAGCACCTTCGGGTAGTGGCCGAGCCGCTCGCCCAGGCCCACCCGGCCGAGCATCTCGCGCGCGGCCTTGCGGGCGTCGGCGCGGCCGGCCAGCTCCAGCGGCAGCATCACGTTCTCGAGCGCGCTGAGGTTGGCCATCAGCTGGAAGCTCTGGAACACGAAGCCGACCTTGCGGGCGCGCAGTGCGGCGCGGTCGTCCTCGTCGAGGGCGAAGATGTCCTCGCCGCCCAACCGCACCGTGCCGCGGCTGGGCGTGTCCAGCCCGGCCAGGATCGACAGCAGCGTGCTCTTGCCCGAGCCCGAGGCGCCCACGATCGCCGCGGTTTCCCTCGCCGCCAGCCGGAAATCGATATCCCGCAGAATGTCGAGAGACCCGGTCGAGTCGCTGACGGATTTGAAGACATGCTCGACCGCGATGATCGCCGGTACCCCGGCGGCTGAATCCGACATGAAAGGCCTTGTGTGGTGAATCGAAGAGACTTTAGCGCGTGTGCCCTGGCCTTGGCCGGTGCCGTGCTATCGGCACCGCTGGCGGCGCAGCCGGCACGCGGCGCGCATCGGAAGCTGCTGGTGGTGGGCGATTCGCTCAGCGCCGAATACGGCCTGGCCCGCGGTGCCGGCTGGGTGTCACTGCTGGAAAAGCGCCTGGCCGAGCAGAAGGCGGACGTGCAGGTGATCAACGCCAGCATCAGCGGCGACACCACCGCCGGCGGCCGCTCCCGCCTGCCGGCCCTGCTGAAGCAGCACCGGCCCGATGTCGTCATCGTGGAACTGGGCGGCAACGACGCCCTGCGCGGACTGCCGCTCGGCAACACCGAGGACAACCTGACCGCCATGGCCCGGGCGGTGCAGGCGGCGGGCGCCAAGCCCCTGCTGGTCGGCATCCAGGTGCCGCCCAACTACGGCACCGACTACATGCGCCGCTTCTCGGCCGTGTTCGAAAAGGTCGGCGCGGCCACCAAAAGCCCGGTCGTGCCCTTCTTCCTGCGCGGCGTGGCCGACGGGCCCGACGCGGCGGACATGTTCCAGGCCGACCGGATCCATCCGCTCGCCAAGGCGCATCCGCGCATGCTCGACAACGTCTGGCCCGACATCAAGAAGCTGCTCGGCTGACCCGAGCCGGCGAGGCAGAAGGCTTATTCGGGCTTGGCCGCGTCGCCCGCGGTGCCCGGCGAGCCGGCATCGGCCGCATCGTCCTGCATGCCGTTGTCGTCCGGGCCGTCGGTGGTCTTGCGTTCCGCCTTGGCCTTGAGCTTGTCTTCTTTCTTGCGTTTCTTGGCCAGTTCCTTCTGGCGTTTCTCGTATCCGTAGTTGGGTGTAGCCACTCGTTCTTCCGTTTCTGTGCATCAAGGTTGCGATGCACTCAATGTATGCGAAAAGCCGCAGTGCCCTGCCCGCGCCCCTCGGGGGCACGCTACGCCGGCGCGGCCAGTGTAGCCAGCGCCTGCTCCAGGTCGGCCTGCAGGTCGCCCGCGCCTTCCAGGCCGATCGAGAAACGCACCAGGGTGCCCTCGTGCGGCCAGTCGGACACGGCGGCGTCGCGCATCGTGCGGATGTCGTAGGGCACGACGAGGCTGATCGGGCCGCCCCAGGAGTAGCCGATGCGGAACAGCCGGAGCGCATCGCAGAAGCGGTGCACCCGGGCGCGGGAATGGCGGGCATCGAACACCACCGAGAACAGGCCGGCCGCGCGGTCGCGGGCACCGCACAGCGCCTTCCAGTGGGCATGGCCCGGCGCACCGTCGCGCGCGGGGTGCAGCACGGTGGCGATCTCGGGGCGACCTGCGCACCAGTTCGCCAGGGTGCGCGCGGCGGCGTCATGGGCGTCGTAGCGCAGCGCGACCGTCGGCAAGGAGCGCAGCAGCAGTTCCGCATCGTTGGCACCGACGCCCAGGCCCAGGCGCATGTGCGTCATCTTCAGCCGCATGTGCAGCGCCTCGTCGCGGGTCACGATGCTGCCCATCAGCACGTCGCCGCCGCCGCTGGGGTATTTGGTGAGCGCGTGGACGGACGCATCCACCGCCAGGCCCTCGCCGTCGAGCCGGAACGGGTCGAAGGCCAGCCCCGCACCCCAGGTGTTGTCGAGCACGCAGGTCACGCCCCGTGCGCGGCAGAGCCGCACCAGCGCGGGCAGGTCCGGGAACTCCATCGTGACCGAGCCCGGCGCCTCCAGCCACACCAGGCGGGTGTCGGCCGAGAGTTTGGCGGCCAGGTCGTCAGGGCGCATCGGGTCGTAGAGCGTCCAGCGGATGCCGTAGGCGGCCAGTTCGGCCTCGGCCAGCGATTTGTTGGGGCCGTAGGCGTTGTCGGGCAGCAGGACTTCGTCGCCGCTCTTCAGCAGCGAGAGCGATACCGTCGCGATCGCCGCCAGGCCGCTGGGCGCCAGCAGGCACTGCAGCCCGCCTTCGAGCGTCGCCAACCGCTCTTCCAGCAGGAAGGTGGTCGGCGTGCCGTGCAGGCCGTAGGTGTAGCCGGTCTTGTGCTTCCAGTCGCGGTCGTGCAGCGCGGCGACATCGGGGAAGAAGACGGTGGACGCCTTGAAGACGCCCGGCTGCGGTGCGTCGAACGTGTCGGGCGCCCGGTAGGGGTGGTGGATGAGCTGGGTGGAGATGTCCGTCATGGCCCGATGGTAGCCATGCGCCAGCGCTCGCCCGGCATGCATCGCCCACAAAAAAGCCGGCGCGTGCCGGCTTCTGCGAGACCGCGGACGGCGTTCAGCTGACGTGCTTGCCGATCAGGGCGGCCAGCTCGAACATCGAGACCTGGGGCTTGCCGAAGATGTCCTTCAGCTTGTCGTCGGCGTTGATGTTGCGCTTGTTGGACGGGTCCTGCAGGTCGTGCTTCTTGATGTAGACCCACAGCTTGCTGACGATCTCGGTGCGTGGCAGCGGCGTGGTACCGACGACGGCGGCCAGGGCCGGGCTGGGCGTCAGGGCCTTCATGAACGCGGGGTTGGGCGTGCGCTTGGCAGCGGGTGCCTTCTTCGCGGCGGGAGCAGCCTTGGCTGCAGCCGTTTTCTGGGCCGGTGCTTTTGCCGGCGCTTTTTTTGCAGTTGCCATGATCGAATTTTCCTTCTGGAAGTTGGTTCTGTACCAGCGAAAGAACCTCGCTCCCACTGGCAGTGCGCATGCTACTGGAGAAAAAACACGGTTCCAAGGGAATAAAGCAACTTTTCGTCTCCGGCGTCAGGGGAGAAATGGCAGCCGGCGGGCCGGTGAAAACCGCTTTCGGATCCGCATCCGAACGGCACCGGCGGGCATCCGCCGCTCCCCGGGTGGCAACCTGGATCGCCGGTGCGCAGGTTTTGGACGGCGCGGCCCGGTCCACCCCTTGATTTCACCCACCGAATCGCTTTTCGCATTAAGAAAAAACGCGCCGCGCGGATGCCGGCGAACTTTTCATTTGAAGGATTTCCATTTCGCATTGAAATACAGCGTTCGTAGGCTGTTGATATGCAACAAGAAAAATTAATTCTTATATAAGACAAAAGACATGGCCTCGGTCTTCTACAAGTCTTAGATTCGTATCCATGGAAGCCGACACCGCTTCCGGTCTTTTCCCCAACCTCCAGGAGTGCAACATGCCCAACACGATCACCGAACAACTCAGCCGCGAACAGCAGGTCGCCGCCCTGGAAAAGGAATGGGCCCAGGACGCGCGCTGGAAGGGCATCCAGCGCGGCTACTCGGCAGCGGACGTGGTGCGGCTGCGCGGGTCGTTCCCGATCGAGTACACCCTCGCCCGCCGCGGCGCCGAGCGGCTGTGGGATCTCGTGCACGACGAGCCGTTCGTGAACTGCCTCGGTGCGCTAACCGGCGGCCAGGCGATGCAGCAGGTCAAGGCAGGCGTCAAGGCGATCTACCTGTCGGGCTGGCAGGTCGCGGCCGACAACAACAGCTATGCCAGCATGTACCCCGACCAGTCGCTCTACCCGGTCGACTCGGTGCCGACGGTGGTCGAGCGGATCAACAACACCTTCCGCCGGGCGGACGAGATCCAGTGGTCCAAGGGCATCGTCGCCGGCGACAAGGGCTACACCGACTATTTCGCGCCGATCGTGGCCGATGCGGAAGCCGGTTTCGGCGGCGTGCTCAACGCGTTCGAGCTGATGAAGGCGATGATCAAGGCCGGCGCGGCGGGCGTGCATTTCGAGGACCAGCTGGCCTCGGTCAAGAAATGCGGCCACATGGGCGGCAAGGTGCTGGTGCCGACGCAGGACGCGGTGCAGAAGCTGGTGGCGGCCCGCATGGCGGCCGACGTCTGCGGCACCCCCACCCTGGTGATCGCCCGGACCGATGCCGAGGCGGCCGACCTGCTGACCAGCGACCACGACGAGAATGACAAGCCCTTCATCACCGGCGAGCGGACGGCCGAAGGCTTCTACAAGACGCGAAAGGGCATCGACCAGGCCATCTCCCGTGCGATCGCCTACGCCCACTACGCCGACCTGGTGTGGTGCGAAACCGGCACGCCCGACCTGGCCTTCGCCAAGAAGTTCGCCGATGCGGTGCACAAGGTGCACCCGGGCAAGATGCTGGCGTACAACTGCTCGCCCTCGTTCAACTGGAAGAAGAACCTGGACGACGCCACCATCGCCAAGTTCCAGCGCGAGCTGGGCGCGATGGGCTACAAGTACCAGTTCATCACCCTGGCCGGCATCCACTCGATGTGGTTCAACATGTTCGACCTGGCGCAGGACTATGCCAAGCGCGGCATGTCGGCGTATGTGGAGAAGGTGCAGGAGCCCGAGTTCGCCGCCCGCGACCGCGGCTACTCCTTCGTGTCGCACCAGCAGGAAGTCGGCACCGGCTACTTCGACGACGTGACCACCGCGATCCAGGGCGGCAAGTCGAGCGTCACCGCCCTGACCGGCTCGACCGAGGAAGAGCAGTTCCACTGATCGTCCGGCCGTGCCGTCGATCAGCGGCGGCGCGCGGGCGACCGGAGATGGGGCGCCGAATGCTAAAATAGGCGCCCCATTCCATTGCAAGAGCGAGAAAGGCAATCTGGTTATGACACCGCGAACTACGACGGAGACTTCCACCGGCCGCTAGCGGCTGTCGTTCGCGCCTGCCCGGGATTGCACCTCACCCACTGAAAGCGCGGACCTTCCGCGCTTTTTTTGTTTCTTTCTCGCATTCACCATGATTCAGATCACGCTCCCCGACAACTCCCAACGGCAGTTCCCCGGCCCGGTCACCGTGGCGGAAGTCGCCCAGTCCATCGGCCCCGGCCTGGCGAAGATGACCATCGCCGGCAAGGTCGACGGCACCCTGGTCGACGCCAGCGATGTCATCGACCACGACGCCAGGCTGCAGATCATCACGCCGCGCGACGACGAAGGCGTCGAGATCATCCGCCATTCGTCCGCCCACCTGGTGGGCCACGCGGTCAAGCAGCTGTACCCGACGGCGCGGATGGTGATCGGCCCGGTGATCGAGGAGGGTTTCTATTACGACATCGCCTACGAGCGGCCGTTCACCCCGGACGACCTGGCCGCGATCGAGCAGCGGATGAAGGAACTGATCGCGCAGGACTACGAGGTGGTCAAGAAGATGACGCCGCGCGCCGAGGTGATCCGGGTCTTCGAAGAGCGGGGCGAAGACTACAAGCTGCGCCTGATCGAGGACATGCCCGACGAGCAGGCGATGGGCCTCTACTACCACCAGGAATACGTGGACATGTGCCGGGGCCCCCACGTGCCCAACACCCGTTTCCTGAAGGTTTTCAAGCTCACCCGCGTGTCGGGCGCCTACTGGCGCGGCGACGCCAAGAACGAGCAGCTGCAGCGCATCTACGGCACCGCCTGGGCGGACAAGAAAGACCTCGAGGCCTACATCAAGCGCGTCGAGGAAGCCGAGAAGCGCGACCACCGCCGCCTGGGACGCGAGCTGGACCTGTTCCATATCGACGAGCATTCGCCGGGCACCGTGTTCTGGCATCCGAAGGGCTGGACGATCTGGCAGGAAGTCGAGCAGTACATGCGCCGGGTGTACCGCGACAACGGCTACCAGGAGGTCAAAGGGCCGCAGATCCTCGACAAGGGCCTGTGGGAGAAGACCGGCCACTGGGACAAGTACCGCGAGAACATGTTCACCACCGAGAGCGAAAAGCGCGACTACGCCCTCAAGCCGATGAACTGCCCCGGCCACATCCTGATCTTCAACCAGGGCGTCAAGAGCTACCGCGACCTGCCGTTGCGCTTCGGCGAGTTCGGCCAGTGCCACCGCAACGAGCCGACCGGCGGCCTGCACGGCATCATGCGGGTCCGGGCCTTCACCCAGGACGACGGCCACATCTTCTGCACCGAGGACCA
The DNA here is from genome assembly GCA_042867185.1 of Sphingomonas sp. NCPPB 2930. Taxonomy (GTDB): domain Bacteria; phylum Pseudomonadota; class Gammaproteobacteria; order Burkholderiales; family Burkholderiaceae_C; genus Xylophilus. Next base: position 11,626 of record JBHZQV010000008.1, read on the forward strand.
GATCCAGGAAGAATGCGCCGCGTTCACCACCCTGCTGCAGAAGGTCTACAAGGACTTCGGCTTCACCGACATCATCTACAAGGTGGCGACGCGGCCCGAGAAGCGCATCGGCTCCGAAGAGAGCTGGGACAAGGCGGAGCAGGCGCTGATGGACAGCCTGCGCGCATCGGGATGCGACTTCCAGATCGCGGTCGGCGACGGCGCGTTCTACGGTCCCAAGCTCGAGTACACCCTGCGCGACGCCATCGGCCGCCATTGGCAATGCGGCACGATCCAGGTCGATCCGTCGATGCCCGAGTGCCTGGACGCCGAATACGTCGGCGAAGACGGCGCGCGCCACCGGCCGATCATGCTGCACCGCGCGATCGTCGGCAGCCTGGAGCGCTTCATCGGGATGCTGATAGAGCACCATTCCGGCGCGATGCCCGCGTGGCTCGCGCCGGTTCAGGTGTCGATCCTCAACATCACCGACGGCCAAGCCGATTACTGTCGCGAAATCGCCAAAACCCTGCAGCAACAGGGCTTGCGTGTCCAGCTGGATCTACGCAATGAAAAGATAACGTATAAAATACGTGAGCACTCGTTGCAGAAGCTGCCGTATATCCTCGTCGTTGGCGACAAGGAGAAAGCGGCAGGAGCTGTTGCAGTACGCGCCCGGGGCAATACGGACCTCGGTGTGATGTCCCTGGATGCTTTCTCTCAACGCATCGCCAGCGACATCGCTCTCAAGACATAGCCTGAAACAGCTTGCTTGCGCGCCTACGCAGCGGATTTGCTACATATTTTGTAGCGTAAATTGACAAGGATCTGAGCCATCGCTACTGAATTTCGTGATCGTCGTCACCGTGAGGAGCGCAAGCACCGCCTCAACCGTGAAATCATGGCGCCTGAAGTGCGCTTGTCCGGCCCTGAAAACGAGCCACTCGGCATCGTAAGTCTGGCCGAAGCGCTGCGCATGGCGGGCGAAGCCGATGTTGACCTGGTGGAAATCGCCGCGACGGCCAACCCGCCGGTCTGCCGCCTGATGGACTATGGAAAGTTCAAGTACCAGGAGCAGAAGCGTGCGGCCGAGGCCAAGTCTAAGCAGACGGTCATCGAAATCAAGGAAGTCAAGTTCCGCCCCGGAACCGACGACGGCGACTACAACATCAAGATGCGCAACATCCGGCGCTTCCTGGCGGACGGCGACAAGTGCAAGATCACCTTGCGCTTTCGCGGTCGCGAAATCACGCACCAGGAAATCGGCATGGCGCTGCTGCAGCGTATCCGGGAAGAACTGGCCGACCTGATCGTGGTCGAGCAGTTCCCGAAGCTGGAAGGCCGCCAGATGATCATGATGATCGCACCCGGCAAGAAGAAGGTGCCCGTCAAAGCCGCCGAACCGGCCGCCTCGACGGCTGCCTGATCCGGTTGTCGAGATAGATTAGAGGATGTGGCGGCGCGCAAGCGCTGCCGCTGCGCGAGGGCCCTGCCCTTGCGCATGGGCCGCGAACCCTCGCGGCCCGAAGAAGTGGCTCGGGGCCAACAAGCCTGTGGATGGTTTCCGCAGCGCCTCACGAGCACATATAAAGGAGCATTCAATGCCCAAAATGAAGACCAAGAGCAGTGCTAAAAAGCGCTTCCGAGTTCGTCCGGGTGGCACCGTCAAGCGCGGTCAAGCCTTCAAGCGTCACATCCTGACCAAGAAGACCACCAAGAACAAGCGCCACCTGCGCGGTTCAGTTGCGGTGCATGAGACCAATATGGGTCATGTCGCGCAAATGCTGCCGTTTGCTGGCCTGTAATCAACTGACGAACAAGGAGTACTGATATGCCTCGCGTCAAACGTGGTGTTACCGCCCGCGCCCGCCACAAGAAGGTCTTGGCACTTGCCAAGGGCTTCCGTGGTCGCCGCGGCAACGTCTTCCGCATCGCCAAGCAGGCGGTGATGAAGGCCGGGCAATATGCCTACCGTGACCGCCGTACCAAGAAGCGTGTGTTCCGCCGTCTGTGGATCGCCCGTATCAATGCGGCGTCGCGTGAACTGGGCCTGACCTACAGCCAGTTCGCCAACGGCCTGAAGAAGGCTGCGATCGAAATCGACCGCAAGATGCTGGCCGACCTGGCCGTGCATGACAAGGCCGCTTTCGGCAGCATCGTGGAACAGGTCAAGGCCAAACTGGCCGCTTGATGTTCGACGGCCGCCGGCTATCTTTTCGGTAGCTGGGGGCGCTTTAGAAACAAGGGCTAGGGCTTCAAAAGCTTTAGCCCTTTTTCCATTTCAGAAGAAGTCTATGAACGAGTTGGAAGCCCTGGTAGCCACGGCGCAATCGACTTTTGCGCTGGCGAATACGCCCGCCGACCTGGAGAACGCCAAGGCCCAGTTCCTCGGCAAGTCCGGTCGGATCACCGAATGGATGAAAGGCCTGGCCGCCCTGCCGGTGGACGAGAAGAAATCCCGTGGCGCGGTGATCAACGTCGCCAAGCAGGCGATCGAGGCCGCCCTCAACGCCCGGCGCCAGGCGCTGGCGGATGCCGAACTCGACCGCCAGTTGCAGGCCGAGGCGCTCGACGTGACCCTGCCGGGCCGCCAGCGCGGCCAAGGCGGGCTGCATCCGGTATCGCTGACGCTGGAGCGTATCGAAGGCATCTTCGGCTCGATGGGTTTCGAAGTGGCCGAAGGCCCCGAGATCGAGACCGACTGGTTCAACTTCACCGCCCTCAATACACCCGAAGACCACCCTGCCCGCTCGATGCACGACACCTTCTACGTCGAAGGCGGCACCGAGGCGGCACCCCATCTGCTGCGCACCCACACCAGCCCGATGCAGATCCGCCATGCGGTGCGGCATGTGAAGCGCTACCGCGCGCAGCTCGACGCCGGCCAGCCGATGCCCGAGATCCGCGTCATCGCGCCGGGCCGCACCTACCGGGTCGACAGCGATGCGACGCACTCTCCGATGTTCCACCAGTGCGAAGGCCTGTGGATCGGCGAGAACGTGAGCTTCAAGGACCTGAAGGTCGTCTTCACCGACTTCTGCCGCACCTTCTTCGAAAGCAAGGACCTGGTGCTGCGGTTTCGCCCGAGTTTCTTCCCGTTCACCGAGCCGAGCGCCGAGGTCGACATCCAGTTCGGCAGCGGCCCGAATGCCGGCCGCTGGCTGGAAGTGGCCGGATCGGGCCAGGTGCATCCGAACGTGGTGCGCAACATGGGCCTCGACCCCGAGCGCTATATCGGTTTCGCCTTCGGCATGGGCCCCGACCGGCTCACCATGCTGCGCTACGGCGTGAACGACCTGCGCCTCTTCTTCGACGGCGACATGCGTTTTCTTCGCCAGTTCCAGTAAACCGATCAAGTGACCCGACATGCAATTTCCGGAATCCTGGCTGCGCGAATTCTGCAATCCACCGCTCGACACGCAGGCGCTGGCCGACACGCTGACGATGGCCGGCCTCGAAGTCGAAGAGCTTCAGCCCGTCGCCCCGCCCTTCCACAAGATCGTCGTCGGTGAAATCCGCGAGGCGGTGCAGCACCCCGATGCCGATCGGCTGCGGGTCTGCAAGGTCGACGTGGGACAGCCCGCGCTGCTCGATATCGTGTGCGGCGCACCCAACGCACGGGTCGGCATCAAGGTGCCGTGCGCGCTGGTCGGCGCGGTTCTGCCACCGGGAGCGGATGGCAAGCCTTTCGAGATCAAGGTCGGCAAGCTGCGCGGGGTCGAGAGCCACGGCATGCTGTGCTCGGCCCGCGAGCTGAAGCTGAGCGAGGACCACGGCGGCCTGATGGAGCTGGCGGCGGACGCCCCGGTCGGCCAGGACATCCGCACCTGGCTCAACCTCGACGACATGCTGTTCACGCTGAAGCTCACGCCCAATCTGGCGCATTGCCTGAGCGTGTACGGCATCGCCCGCGAAGTCGCCGCCCTGACCGGCGCGCCGCTCAAGCCTTTGGCGTTCGCGCCTGTCGCGGTGACGCAGGACGCCCGCCTGGCCGTGACGGTCGGTGCGCCCGACCTGTGCGGGCGGTTCTCGGGCCGTATCGTGCGCAACGTCGACGCCCAGGCGTCCACGCCGGCGTGGATGGTAGAGCGGCTGGCCCGTTGCGGCCAACGCAGCGTATCGCCGCTGGTCGACATCTCGAACTATGTGATGTTCGAGCTCGGCCGCCCCTCGCACATCTTCGATCTGGACAAGCTGAACGGCGGGCTCGACGTGCGCTGGGCCCGCGCCGGCGAGGCTTTGAAGCTGCTGAACGGCTCCACGGTCACGCTGGACGACAAGGTAGGCGTGATCGCCGACAGCATCCAGGTCGAGTCGCTCGCCGGCATCATGGGGGGCGACGCGACGGCCGTGTCCGACGCGACACGCAACATCTATATCGAGGCCGCTTTCTGGTATCCGAAGGCAGTCGCCGGACGGTCGCGCCGGTTCAACTTCTCCACCGACGCGGGCCACCGCTTCGAACGCGGCGTGGACCCGCAGCACACGGTCGAGCACATCGAGCACCTGACGCGTCTGGTGCAGTCGATCTGCGGCGGCGATGCCGGCCCGGTCGACGATCTGCAGCCGAACATGCCGCCGCCCCGCACGGTCACGGTGCGGCCGGCGCGGGCGGCCAAGGTCATCGGCATGCCGCTGGGGATCGACCAGTGCCATGACGCACTGGCGTCGCTGGGCCTGCCGGTGCAGGTCCAGGGTGACGCCTTGGCGGTCACGCCGCCTTCCTGGCGCTTCGACCTCACCATCGAAGAGGACCTGATCGAAGAAATCGCGCGGATCGTCGGCTACGACAAGCTGCCCACGACGACGCCGCTCGCACCGATCACGCCGCGGCTCGATGCCGAAGCCCGGCGCAGCCCGTTCGCCGTCCGCCGTTCGATGGCGGCTGCGGGCTACCAGGAGACGATCAACTTCAGCTTCGTCGAGGAACGCTGGGAAACCGAACTGGCCGGCAATGCCGCCCCGATCCGCCTGCTGAATCCCATCGCGAGCCATATGGGCGTGATGCGCTCGTCCCTTCTCGGCTCCTTGCTACAGGTTTTGAAGTTCAACCTCGATCGCAAGGCCAGTGCGGTTCGGGCCTTCGAGATCGGCCGCGTGTTCGAGCGCGACGACACGGTGCAGGACAGCGACGCGACGGTCCAGGGATACCGCCAACCGATGCGGATCGCGGGCGTCGCCTACGGTGGGAACGACGCGCTCCAATGGGGTCGTCCGGAGCGGCTCGTCGACTTCTTCGACGTGAAGGGCGATATCGAGGCGCTCCTGGCGCCGGCCGCCCTGAGTTTCAAGCCGTCGCAGCACCCTGCCCTGCACCCCGGCCGCAGTGCCGACGTGGTCCTGGACGGTGTCGTGATCGGCGTGGTCGGGGAGCTGCATCCCCGCTGGCGCCAGTCCTACGGTTTCGCGCAGGCGCCGGTCCTGTTCGAGCTGGCCTTGGATGCCGTGCTGCAGCGCACGGTCCCCGCGCCGGTGGCCGTGCCCAAGCACCAGGACGTCGAGCGTGACCTGGCGGTCGTGGTGCAGGAGACCGTCACCCACCAGGCGCTGGTCGATGCGGTGCGCAGCGTGCAGGATCCGCTGCTGCGACAGGTAACCGCATTCGACATCTATCGCCCCAAAACGGGCAAGGACGGTGGTGGGGGCGTTGCCTCGATGGCGGAAAACGAAAAAAGCGTCGCGTTGCGGCTGGTGTTCAACGGCGGCGAGGAAGCGCTGGACGAGAAGCGGATCGACGCCTCGACCCAGTCGGTGCTGGAAGCCCTGCAACGGCGCACTGCCGCCCGGCTGCGCGCCTGAGAGAGACTCTCCATGGAACATGACAATCCCTTGCTCGTCGAGAGTCTCGAACTGCCCACGCTGACCAAGGCGCAGCTGGCAGACCTGCTGTTTGACCAGATCGGGCTCAACAAGCGCGAGTCGAAAGACATGGTCGACGCGTTTTTCGACCTGGTGTCGGGCCGCTTGGTCGAAGGAACGGACGTGAAACTGTCGGGTTTCGGAAACTTCCAGATCCGCACAAAGGCGCCCCGCCCCGGCCGCAATCCGCGTACGGGCGAGGCCATCCCGATCCAGGAGCGCCGCGTGGTGACGTTCCACGCCAGCTCCAAGCTGAAGGAGCAGATCCAGGAGGGCGGTGAGCGCCCGGTCGAGCCGACGGTCGTGCGTTGATCGGGGATAACGTCATGCTCCGGAGCGGTCGCATGCGCTACTCTTTGGCCGCTCCGAAAACTCGTCATCGCTGCCGTCCATGGTCACCAGTGCCTTAGCCCCGATCCCTGCCAAACGCTATTTCACGATCGGAGAAGTCTCCGAGCTGTGCGACGTGAAACCGCATGTGCTGCGGTACTGGGAGCAGGAGTTCGCGCAGCTGCGGCCGATGAAGCGGCGCGGCAATCGGCGCTACTACCAGCACCATGAGGTACTCATGATCCGGCGCATCCGCGATCTGCTGTACGACGAGGGTTTCACGATCAGCGGGGCGCGAGGCAAGCTGCAGGAGTGGATGCACGCAGAAAAAAACGCGACGGCTCTCGCGAAACTGGAGACCGCCAGTACGTCACTGCCGCATCAAACAGAGGCGTTTGCCGCGCTGAGCGGCGCACCCGCCGTGCAGGATCCATCGACAGATGTCGAGTCACGGACGGTCCGCCAGGAACTGCACGCTATCCGCCGGCTTCTCGAAATCGACGAATAAGTTGGCATATAATTCGAAGCTTGTCGGCGTGTAGCGCAGCCTGGTAGCGCACTTGCATGGGGTGCAAGGGGTCGCGAGTTCGAATCCCGCCACGCCGACCATTGAATGTAGAAAAGGGCCTCAGCTTCCGCTGCGGCCCTTTCCGTTTATGGCAGATCTCTTGTTCAGATTTTGTCGGCGGTCTTCTTGAGACCATCCTTTACCGATTCCTTGGCATCGCCATAGCCTGCCTGGGTCTTGCCTGCCGCCTGGTCGGCCAAACCTTCGCCCTGCAGCTTCTCGTTGCCGACGACCTTGCCCGCAACTTCCTTGATCTTGCCCTTGGCTTCATCCACTCGGCCTTCGACTTGGTGCTTGTTCATGGTGTGTCCTTTGACATTGTTGGTTGCGAAGAAGACATTTCCTTCGGCTGAAATGAATATAGGCAGTCGGTTGCCAGGTCCGGGTCGGAAAGGACCGATCCCGTGGTAGGACATCGCATGCCGCGGTTGAAGGGCATGCACGCCAACCACCCATACCCACACTCGTAGCGCACACCCGAGCTTGATGTCCACTCTACGCGCGTCCCTGCAGAGGCATCTTCCTTTCCTGCGCTGGCCACGGCCGAGCCGGGAACTGCTGGCGAACGAATTGTGGGCAGGCATCACCGTGGGCCTGCTGCTGGTACCGCAGGGCGTGGCCTACGCATCGGTGGCCGGCATGCCGCTGATCACCGGCATCTATGCATCGCTGTTGCCGGCGCTGGTGGCCGTGCTGTTCAGTTCGTCGTCGCGCCTCGGCGTGGGGCCCACCGCGCTCAGCAGCCTGCTCATCGGCGCGTCGCTCGCGGGCCTGGCCCCCCCCGGCAGCGCACAGTGGGTCACGCTGGCGGTGTGGCTGTCGCTGCTGTCGGGGCTTTTCCAGATACTGCTCGGCGTGGGACGATTTGGATGGCTGCTGAATCTGGTGAGCTCCCCGGTGATGAACGGCTTCACGCAAGCGGCGGCCTGGCTCATCGTTGCCTCGCAGTTGCCCGCGCTGGTGGGCGCGTCGGGCGACTTCTCTCTGCTGGTGCAGCACCCGTATGTCCATGGCGAAGCCCTGGCCTATGGTCTTGGGGCGATCGTCCTGCTGCTGGCAGCCAAACGGTGGTACTCGCGCTTCCCTGCCGCCATCGCGGTCGTGACGCTCAGCGCCCTGTCGAGCCGCTGGACGGGCTACGAAGCCCGAGGAGGCACCGTCGTCGGCGACCTGCCGGCCGGATTGCCGTCGCTGTCGCTGCCTTCCATGATCGACGCCGCCACCTTCGCGAGTCTGCTGCTGCCCGCATTGGTCATCACCTTGATGAGCTTTCTCGAGACCGCGTCCAGCGCCCGGGTGGACCACCAGCAGGCCGGCACCCGCTGGGACGAGAACCAGGACCTGCTGGCGCAGGGCATGGGCAAGATCGCGTCGGGACTGAGCGGCGCCTTCCCCACCAGTGCCTCGTTCTCGCGCTCGGCGATCAATCTGTACGCCGGTGCGCGTACCGGCTACTCCACCATCTTCTCGGTGGTGCTGGTGTTCGCCTTGCTGCAGTGGTTCATCCCGGTGCTGCACCATGTTCCACAATCGGTGCTGGCTGCCGTGGTGCTGACAGCCGTCTTCGGACTGATCCGGCCCCGCCAGCTGAACGCTCTGTGGCGATTTTCGCGGGCGGAAGCCTGCATCGGATGGCTGACCTTCGCCTGCACCCTGGCGACGGCGCCGCGCATCCACTGGGGCGTGCTGACGGGGCTGCTGCTGGGCCTCGGCCATTTCCTCTACCAGCGCCTGCATCCGCGGATCATCGAGGTCGGGACCCATGCCGACGGGAGCCTGCGCGACCGGCACCTGTGGACGCTTCCGCAGATCGCACCGAAGGTGTTCGCCCTGCGCATGGACGCGGCGCTCGACTTCGCATCCGCCTCGGCATTCGAGCGGGCCATCACCGACCACCTGGCCGCGCATCCCGACGTGAACCACGTTTGTGTCTTCGCCCAGCCGATGAACCGGGTCGACGCGACCGGCATAGAGTGCTTCATGCAGCTCCTGAGGCTGTTCAAGGCACGCGACATCACCCTCCATCTGAGCGGCCTCAAACTGCCGGTCGACGCCACCCTGCGCAGGGCCGGCGTCCTGGTCGAAGGAGACCTGTTGCGGACCTACCGCACCGAGGCGGAAGCCGTGTCGGCATTACGAGCGCTCGGGGACCCGCCGAGCCCCAACCCGCATGCGCCGTAGGCCGTCTTTGCGGTACCTGCTGATAAACTCAGCTCTTTTTTCCCAAGGCTTCTACGTGCCGTCCCCGGACGCCTCCTCACTCGTCGATTTGCGCGGCCTGCACCTGGACGCAGCCCATGCGCTTCTTGACCAGGCGGACCTGCGGGCGGCTTTGGGCGGCGACATCACCGCCGAAAAATACCTGCAGCATGTGATCGACGGCCTGTGCGAAATCTCGCTGCGCGATCCGCTCACCGGGCTGGCCAACCGCCGGCAGTTCCGGGCCGTTCTCGAACGTGAAATGGACCGTGTGGCCCGGTCGGGCGAATACGCGCTGCTGCTGATGCTGGATATCGACAATTTCAAGGCGGTCAACGACAACTACGGTCATCTGGTGGGCGACCATGTGCTGCAGGCCGTGGCCCGCATTCTCGACGACTGCGTGCGCCCGATGGATCTGCTGGCCCGTTACGGAGGCGAAGAGTTCGCCGTGATACTGCCGGGCTGCCAGGTAGCCTTCGGCCAGGCCGTCGCGGAACGTATCCGGGTCGCGGTCGAGTCGGCCACGCTGCAGGTGTCGCCGTCGCTCGGTCTGCAGGTGACGGTCAGCATCGGCGGTGCCTTCGCCCAGCCCTGGATACGCTCGACCAGCCTGCTCTGGACCGACCGCGCAGACCACCAGCTCTACCGTGCCAAGGCCCTGGGCCGCAACAAGGTCTGCATGGACGATACGGTCGACAGCACGGTCAGCGCAGAGGAAAAAAGTCTTTTGTTTGGCCTTCCCCACACCGATACCCCGATACGAACGCTTGCGTCTTCCCAAGATGCCAACGGCAGCGCTATCTGAAAGCAAATGGACATGAGCGACGCGCCGACCCTTCCTACCTTTCGCGCGGGTACTCCGACCGCAAAAGTCATGGCTGTCACCAGCGGAAAAGGCGGTGTGGGTAAGACTTTCGTATCCGCCAATCTGGCTGCAGCCCTTGCGCGGCGTGGCCACCGGGTGCTGGTGCTCGACGCCGACCTGGGCCTGGCCAACCTCGACGTCGTGCTGAACCTGCATCCCAAGGTCACGCTGCACGACGTCTTCACCGGCAAGGCATCGGTGGACGATGCGATCGTCCAAGCGCCCGGCGGGTTTTCGGTATTGCTGGCCGGATCGGGGATGGTGGAGTACTCACGGCTGACGCCGGACGTCCGTACTGAGTTCCTGCAGGTGCTCCACAGCATCATCCCCCGTTACGACGTGGTGCTGCTCGACACCGGCGCAGGTATTTCCGACGTGGTGCTGTTCGCCGTGTCGCTGGCCTCGGAAGTGCTGCTGGTCGCGACGCCCGAACCCACGTCGCTCACCGATGCGTATGCCGCGATCAAGGTGCTGGCCATGCAGCAAAAGCGCCAGCAGGTTCGCATCATCGTGAACCAGACGGCACGCGCCGGCGACGGCCGTGCGATCACCGGTCAATTGCAACAGGTGCTCGACCGTTTCGTGACGCCAGAAGCGGGCTCCGCGATCCGGTTGCTGCATCTGGGCGATATCCCCGCCGATCCGGCGGTGCGCGAAGCCGTCATGCGCCGGCAACTGCTGATGACGGTCACGCCCGGGTCACCGGCCGCCATGGCGATCGGCCAACTGGCGAACAAGCTAGACGACGCGGTGATCAAGCGCTGATCGCCGACCGGCAACGATGGGCCGTTCTGCACGTACGGGGCAAGGTGCACGGCAGACAGTGACAGCCGATGAACAGGCCCCTCACGTTGGGTGCATGCTCCTGCTATACGACAGGAACGGCCCCCCGCCCAACGGACTTTCGGGCGCTCCGGCTCAGACCTTCCACTTCTCCAGCAGCTTCGCGGGACGCAGGCTGTCGTAGCCTTCGAACGGCTGGTGAATCCACGGGTTCGTCGGCAGGAACTCGACCGAGTAGTCGGGGGTGAAAACCGACACGCCCTTGGTCCAGATCACCGCGCTGCGCAACTCGGTGATCGGCGAATAGCTGGTGCGGAGATTCTCGATGACCGACTTGAGCGTGTGGCCGGAATCGGCCAGATCGTCGACCAACAACACCTTGCCGGCAATCTCGCCCCGCGGGGTGGTGATGAAACGCGCGATATCCAGGTGGCCCTGCACCGTGCCCGATTCGGCGCGGTAGGAACTGGTCGACATGATCGCCAGCGGCTTGTCGAACACCCGGCTCAAAATATCGCCGGGCCGCAAACCACCGCGTGCCAGGCACAGGATGGTGTCGAACTGCCAGCCCGACTGGTGCACCTTGATCGCCAGCTTCTCTATCAGACTGTGGTACTCGTCGTAGCTCACGTAGAGATGTTTGCCGTCTTCCGTCAGCATCGATTTAGCTCCTCAATTAATAGCAATAGGCCGTGGCGCAGCATGCACCACGGCCTGATTCAGTACAAGAACGGGTCAGGCGAGGTAGGGATGGCGCATCATGATCGTGTGGTCCCGGTCGGGGCTGGTCGAGACGATGTCGACTGGCACGCCGGTGATCTGCTGGATGCGTTGCAGGTACAGGCGTGCATTGACCGGCAACTCGTCGTACCGCGTCACACCCACGGTCGACTGGGTCCAGCCTTCGAGCCGTTCGTAGATCGGCTTGCAGCGTGAAATCTCGTCGGCACCGACGGGCAGGATGTCGGTGACTTCGCCGTCGAGCTCGTAGCCGGTGCACAGCATCAGCTCCTTCAGCCCGTCCAGCACGTCGAGCTTGGTGATGCACAGGCCCGACAGGCCGTTGACCTGCGCACTGCGCTTGAGCAGCGCCGCGTCGAACCATCCGCAGCGGCGGCTCCGGCCGGTGGTCACGCCCTTCTCGGCGCCGACGGTGCTCATGTGGTAGCCGGGCGTGCCAGGCGTTTCCCAGTCGAGTTCCGTCGGGAATGGCCCACCGCCCACGCGGGTGCAGTACGCCTTGGTGATGCCGAGGATGTAGTGCAGCATGCCGGGACCCACGCCGGCGCCGGCCGATGCATTGCCGGCCACGCAATTGCTGGACGTCACGTACGGATAGGTGCCGTGGTCCACGTCCAGCAGCGTGCCCTGGGCGCCTTCGAACAGCAGGTTGGCACCGGCCTTGTGTGCGTCGTTGAGTTCGCGCGAAACGTCCGCGATCATCGGCTTGAGCAACTCCGCGTGCCGCATCGCTTCGTCGAACACCCCATCGAATCCGATGGCCGGTGCGCCGAGCACCTGGGTCAGGACATGGTTGTGCAGGTCGAGCAGCACGCGCAGCTTTTCAGCGAAGCGCTCCGGGTTCTTCAGGTCTTGCACCCGCAGGGCACGGCGGGCGATCTTGTCTTCGTAGGCCGGGCCGATACCGCGGCCGGTGGTGCCGATCTTCTCGATGCCACCCTTTTCGCGGTAGGCTTCGCGCGCCACGTCCAGTGCGGCATGGAAAGGCAGGATCAGCGGACAGGCTTCGCTGATCCGCAGGCGCGACCGTACCTCGACGCCCGCCTTCTCGAGGCCCTCGATCTCTTCGAACAGCTTGGCGGCCGACAGCACGACACCGTTGCCGATGTAGCAGGTCACGCCCGGCCGCATGATGCCGCTCGGGATGAGGTGCAACGCTGTCTTCACACCGTTGATGACCAAGGTGTGGCCGGCGTTGTGGCCGCCCTGGAAGCGGACGACACCCTGGGCGCTCTCGGTCAGCCAGTCGACCAGCTTGCCCTTGCCCTCGTCACCCCACTGGGTGCCGACCACGACCACATTGCGGCCGGCAACCGGCCCATTCGAATTGTTCATCTCGCTTCAGTCAGTTCAAAAGTGGAATCAAAGGGACCGCACGGCCCACGGCCCGTCGCCGTCGCGCATCAGCACACGGTCGCAGCAGAACTCGTCGACCTCGCTGTCGTGGCCCGGCAGTTCGCACACCACGGTTTCGCCGGCCGACCGCAGGTCCGCTATCGCCTCTCGGAGCGCATCGTCATCGCTCCACGGCGCGCGGATCGCCGCACGCAGCGACCGCGGCGCGACCAGGCCGACCAGTTCGCGCAGATCGAGGCTGAACCCGGCCGCCGGACGGTTGCGCCCGAAGACCGCACCCACCTCGTCGTAACGCCCGCCCCGGACCACCGCGTCGCTGGACCCCGGCACATACATCGCGAACTGGACACCGCTGTAATAGGCATAGCCGCGCAGATCCGCCAGATCGAAACTCGTGCCGGCCGGCAGCGAACCCGACAGTTTTCGCAGTTCGTCCAGCAAGGGGAGCAGCCCGGGGAAGGCTTTCAGCACCACGGCTGCCTCGTCGAGCACCGACGCGTCGCCGTAGAGCCGCACCAACGCCTGGAGCGCCTGTCGGGTTTCGGCGGCCAGCGAGCGACTCGATGCGGCGACCCCCGAGGCATCCTTGGCCGCCAGTGCGGCCTGGAGATCGGCCAGGGCCGTGCCCTGCAGTCCGCTGGCCTGCAGCAACCGGCGGGGAATGCGGGCGTCGCCCATGTCGACCTGGACGCCGGTGACGCCGGCTGCACGCAAGCAGTCCATCGCGAGCCGCAGCACCTCCAGATCGGCCTCCACGCCGGCATGCCCGTAGATCTCGGCACCGAACTGAAGGGGCTCGCGCGTAGCGTGGGGCCGGTCGGGCCTGGTCCGCAGAACCGGGCCGCAGTAACACAGGCGTGCCACGCCGTGGCGGTTGAGCAGATGGGCATCGATGCGAGCGACCTGCGGCGTAGTGTCGGCACGCAAGCCCAGCATCCGGCCGGAGAGCTGGTCGACCAGCTTGAAGGTCTGCAGGCCCAGGGCCTCGCCAGTGCCCGTCAGGAGGGATTCGAGATGCTCGAGCAGTGGCGGCATGACCAGCTCGTAGCCGTATGCGCGTGCCATGTCGAGCAGATCGCGTCGCAGTTCTTCGATGTGCCGTGCTTCGGAAGGAAGCACATCGGCAATGTGATCCGGTAGGACCCAGGCGGACATGAAAACGATCAGGCTGTTAAAAACGTGATTCTACCGATACGCCACCGCGCATCCGTTCCGCCCACCACGCTTGTCAGCATGCGTCCTGGCGAATGGCAGCTGGAGCAGCGTAGTGGTACACGAATGAAGACGGGAGCCGGCAGCCTGAAGTCGCTGCACGGCTCCCGTCATGATTTCCAGCTTCCGCGAACCCCGCAGGCTCGCAGGCCCATCTGCGGAATCGGCGGGGTCGATCAACGACCCCGCGCTCCGTCAGGGCCTCGGCGTGGCGCCGGCTGGCGATGCACCGTTGCGGAACGCCTTGAAGAATTCCGAGGAAGACGGATCGACGACCATGAAGTCGCCCTTCTTGTTGAAACTTGCCTTGTACGCGTCCAGGCTGCGGTAGAACTGCGCGAACTGCGCATCCTTTCCGAACGATTCGGCATAGGTACGGGCCGCTTCCGCATCGCCCTCCCCCTTGATCTTCTGCGCATCCCGGTAGGCATTGGCCACGGTCACCTCGCGCTGGCGATCGGCATCCGCACGGATCTTTTCGCCTTCGGCGGCACCGGTGGAGCGCAGTTCATTGGCCACGCGCTTGCGCTCCGCCTCCATCCGCCGATAGACCGATTCCGTGATGGCTTCGACATAATCGACGCGGGTGATGCGGACATCCACCACGTCGATGCCCCACGGGCGTCCACCCTTCACCACCTCGGTGACCTGACGCTTCACGTCGTTCATCAGCTCGTCGCGCTTGAGGGCGATGAGTTCGCGCACCGTGCGTTTGTTGATCTCGGTCTGGAACGCGTTGCGCACGACGCGGTTGAGCTGCGTCGCGCCCGCGTTCTCGTCGAGGCCCACGTTTCGGATGTACTCCGAAGGATTGCCGACACGCCAGCGCACGTACCAGTCGATGACCACCCGCTGTTTCTCCGCCGTCAGCATCGACTCGGTATCGCTGCTGTCCAGCGTCAACAAGCGTTTGTCGATATACGACACGTTCTGAAAAGGCGGAGGCAGCTTGAAATGCAAGCCGGGTTCCGTGATCACTTCCTTGATCTGGCCCAGGGCATACACGACGCCGAACTGGCGCTGGTCGACCACGAACAACATGGAACTCAGCAAGGCGAGCGCCACGAGGAAAGACGATGCGATAAATCCGATTCTGTTCACGTAGAACTCCTAGCGCGATTCACGTTCGCGCGAGCGGCCGTTGTCCCGCGTGCGGGTATCGTTTGAAAACACCGGTGGCAATGCAGCAGAACCTGCACCTGCACCCGTGGTGGCCGCGGCTGCGTTCGCCGCATTGGCATCTGCCGGCGTCGCAGGCTGCGTCTGCATCTGCAACAGCTTGTCGAGCGGCAGATACAGCAGATTGGACCCTTGGCGCGAATCCACCAATACCTTGGTCACGTTGCTGTAGATGCTCTGCATCGCGTCGAGGTACATGCGGTCGCGGGTCACCTGCGGTGCCTTCTGGTACTCCGCCAAAACCGACGCGAAGCGCTGCGAATCGCCCTGCGCCTGGGCGACGATCCGTGCCTTGTAGGCTTCGGATTCTTCCTTCAGGCGGGAAGCGGAGCCCACCGCACGCGGCACGACGTCGTTCGCATAGGCCTGCGCATCGTTCTTGGCCCGTTCGCGCTCCTGGCCCGCCTTCAACACATCGTCGAACGCAGCCTGCACCTGCTCGGGTGGCCGCACCCCGCCCTGCTGCAGGTTGATGTTGACGACTTCGACACCCACCTTGTAGCGGTCGAGGATGTTCTGCATCAGTTCGCGAACGCGCGGCGCGATCTGGTCCCGCTCCTCGGCCAGCGCGGAGTCCATCCGCATCTTGCCGACCACTTCGCGAACCGAACTCTCGGCGGCCTGCACCACGGCGGCGGTCGGGTCCTTGCTCTCGAACAGCCATGCGCGGGCATCGTTCAGGCGGTACTGCACCGCGAACTTGATCTCCACGATGTTCTCGTCCTGGGTCAGCATCGCGGAGCCCCGCAGCCCTGTCGACTTGATGATGGCGTCGCGGCCGACATCCACCGACCGGATCTGCGTGACGAACACCAGTTCGTGGCGCTGCACCGGATACGGCAGACGCCAATTGAAGCCTGCACCCACGGTCGACTTGTACTTGCCGAACTGCGTGATGACCGCCTGCTGGCCTTCCTGGACGATGAAGAAACCGCTGCCGAGCCAGATCAGCACGGCGATACCGAAGATCAGGCCGATGCCGAAACCGGCGTTCTTCATGTCGGGCTTGTAACTGCCGCGACCACCCCCTCCACCGCCGGACCCTCCACCGTCGCGCTTGCGGTTGCCACCGAACATGCCGCCCAGCTTGCGGTTGAAATCACGCCACAACTCCTCGAGATCCGGCGGGCCCTGGTTGCTCCCTTGCGTGCGCCCCCGCGGCGGCACGGGTGCACCAGGCGGAGGAGCCACCGGCGGCGGTGGCGGAGCAGGCGGCAGATCCGGTGCACCGGCAGGCGGCTCGGGGTTGCGGACATCGTCCGCCACCTTGTCGTCGCCGCGTCCCCAACGGGGATCGTTCAAATTGAACATTCCCTTGAGGCGGCCCGACAGCCCCGTTCGACCCGGGGTCTGGTGTGTGAGAGTCATGCTCGAAGTCTCGTCGTGAAGTAGCCTGTAACAGCCGATTGTGCCCAATCAGTCTGCGCGATCCGGCAATGGGACATCGTCCGCTGGGGGCATAGCGGGATGCTGCGAACCGACCGCCGCCGCAAGCGCCGCCCGCAGCTCCGGCATGCCGATGCCCTGCTGCGCACTGGTGAACACCCGGGGCACTTGCACACCGTCCAACTCGAACGTGTCGGTGATCTGCCGCGGCGCCTGCTCCGGTGGAATCGCATCCAGCTTGTTGAACACCAGCAGCTGCGGAATATCGGCAGCGCCGATGTCTGCGAGCACGCGTCGTACCTGCTCCATCTGCTCGGGAAACGCCGGGTTGGAGGCATCGACCACGTGCACCAGCAAATCGGCATCCACCGCTTCGCGCAGCGTGGCCTGGAAGGCATCGATCAAGCCGTGCGGAAGATCGCGGATGAATCCGACGGTATCCGACAACGACACCGAGCGCTGCGCGTCGGCCAGATACAGTTGGCGGGTGGTGGTGTCGAGCGTTGCGAACAGCTGGTCCGCGGCGTATGCGCGGGCCTTGACCAAGGTATTGAAGAGCGTCGATTTGCCTGCGTTGGTATAGCCGACCAGCGAGATATTGAAAACATCCCGCCGTTCGCGCTGGCGACGCTGCGTACCCTGCTGCCGCTTGACCTTCGACAGCCGATCCTTGATCCGCTTGATCGAGTCGCCGATCATCCGCCGATCGAGTTCGATCTGCGTCTCACCCGGGCCACCCCGCGCACCGATACCACCGCGCTGGCGTTCCAGGTGCGACCACCGCCGAACAAGCCGGGTACTCAGATACTGCAGGCGGGCCAACTCCACCTGCAGTTTGCCCTCGTGGCTCCGCGCGCGCTGCGCGAAGATTTCGAGAATCAGAAAGGTGCGATCGCTGACCGGAAGACCGATATGGCGCTCGAGATTGCGTTGCTGTGCGGGCGACAAAGCCTGGTCGAACAGAATCTCGACGGCGCCGTGCTGCTCGGCCAGCATGCGAATTTCGTCCGCCTTGCCGCTACCCACGAAAAGCGCCGCATCGGGCGCCTTCCGCTTGGCCGCGATGCGCGCCACCGGCTTCAGGCCCGCGGTCTCGGCCAACAGCCCCAGTTCTTCCAGTTCCCCATCGAAATGCGGTTGACCGAGGTCAACGCCCACCAACAGAACCGCCGCAGCTACCGGGCCGGAATCTTCGATGTTGTTCAATGGAGCTTGTAGGTAAGAGAGAGGAGAACCTGTGCCGGAAGAGCCCGAAAGGCCCGGGGTAGAAATAAAATCAAGCGGCGTTCGGCTCTGTGTCCGCGCTATCGGCGGTCGAGAAATTCACCGCACGGCCCGGCACGATGGTGGAGATGGCGTGCTTGTAGACCATTTGCGTCACGGTATTGCGAAGCAACACCACATACTGGTCGAACGATTCGATTTGGCCCTGGAGCTTGATGCCGTTGACCAGATAGATCGATACCGGCACATGCTCGCGTCGCAGCGCGTTCAGGAAAGGGTCCTGCAAAAGTTGGCCTTTGTTGCTCACGATATTCTCCGTGTTCAGAGTTGTTGTTGTAAAACGTCACCTTACCACAGGCTTTTGCGCTTGCCGCGCAGGCGACACATATCCACAAGAAATTTAGGTGGGGCCGCGGAGATGCGCGAAATGCGCCCCCGGCCGTTTCAGTCTTTCTCGGCAAATGGGTTCTGCGAGGTCTTCATTTCGATCCGCAGCGGCGTGCCGACAAGATCGAATTCCTTGCGAAACCGGCCTTCCAGGAAGCGCTTGTAGGCATCGGTGACGTGCTCGAGCGAATTGCCATGGATGACGATGACCGGCGGGTTCATTCCCCCCTGGTGCGCGTAGCGCAGCTTCGGGCGGAACATGCCGGCGCGCTGCGGGCTCTGGAACTGGACCGACTCGAGCAGCAGCCGGGTCAGCACCGGCGTCGACATCTTGCAGGTGGCCGACCGGTGCGCCTTGGCGATCGAGGCCCACACCGGGCCGAGGCCCTGGCGCTTCTTCGCCGAGATGAAATGCACCGCGGCGAACTTCAAGAACGGCAGCCGCGTCTCGACCGAGCGTTGCAGCATTTCGCGCTGGTAATCGTCGACCGCTTCCCACTTGTTGATCGCCACGACGACCGCGCGCCCGCTCTCGAGGATGTAGCCGGCGATGTGGGCATCCTGGTCGGTCACGTCCTGCGTGGCATCCAGCAGCAGCAGCACCACGTTGGCGGATTCGATGGCCTGCAGCGTCTTGACCACCGAGAACTTCTCGATCGCCTCGAAGACGCGGCCTTTTCGGCGCAGGCCCGCGGTGTCGATCAATTCGAAGCGCTGGCCGTCGCGCTCGAAAGGCACGGTAATCGCATCGCGGGTGGTGCCGGGCATGTCGAACGCCACCAGCCGTTCCTCGCCGAGCCAGGTGTTGATCAGTGTCGACTTGCCCACATTGGGACGCCCGGCGACCGCCAGCTTGATCACACCCGGATCTTCGGCAGCCTCGGCATCGTCCGGGTCGGGCAGGTGCAGCGGCTCCAGCGCGATCTCGATCAGGTCGCGGATGCCCTGGCCGTGCGCCGCCGAGACGGCATACACCGCCCCCAGGCCCAGCTCGAAGAATTCACCGAGCTGCACGCCCTCGGTCATGCCCTCGGCCTTGTTGGCGGCCAGTACGCAGGGCTTGCCCAGCCGGCGCAGGTACTTCGCGATGTCGTGGTCCTGCGCCGAAAGGCCGGCACGGGCGTCGAGCACGAACACGACCACGTCGGCTTCGGCGACGGCCTGCTGGGTCTGCTTGGCCATCTCCTTGTAGATGCCCGATCCGGCATCCGGCTCGAAGCCGCCGGTGTCGATGACGATGTACTCGTGCTTGCCCTGGCGGCCGTTGCCGTAGTGGCGGTCGCGGGTGAGGCCTGCGAAGTCGGCGACGATGGCGTCGCGCGACTTGGTCATCCGGTTGAAGAGCGTCGACTTGCCGACGTTGGGGCGCCCGACGAGGGCAATGACCGGTTTCATGAAATCCTGACTGTGTCGCTCCGGCGGATCATTCGGGCACGAAGCCGAAGACGCCGCCGCTCTTGGTCACGACGACCAAGGTGCCTTCTGCCTGCACCGGCATGGCCGCGATGCCCGAGCCGTCCGTGGTGAGACGGTTCAACGGCGCGCCGGCGTCGCGCGAGAGGAAATGCACGAGACCCGTGCTGTCCCCGAACACGACCGAGCGGCCCAGCACCAGCGGTGCGGTGAGCTGGCGGTACTGCAGGCGGTCGATGCTCCAGGCGCGCTCGCCGTCGGCGCGGCGCCATGCGTTGACGAAGCCGTTGGATTCGGTGCCATAGATGTTCTGCTCGTCGCCGTCGACGCCGTTGTAGCCGCTGGCGGGTTTGCTCCATAGCAGTTGGCCGCGCGTCGCATCGACGCAGCCCACGGCCGACTGGAACGCCCGGGCGCACAGCACGCCGTCCTGCTGGTTCACATGGCCCACCAGATCGACCAGGCGCTCGACGTCGTTGGTTCCACGCGATGCGGCGATCGGGGCTTCCCAGCGCAGGCTGCCGTTGTCGGGGTTGAGGCCCGACAGGCGGCCCGACAGTCCGACGACGAGGGTATCCCCCGCGGCGACCAGCACGCCGGCCTGGCGCAGCACCAGGGGCTCGCCCGGACGCGGCTGGTTCCAGAGCCGGCGACCGGTCTTGCCGTCGTAGGCGGACACCGAACGGTCGGCCGCCAGGACGAACACCCGGCCACCCGCGACCAGTGGCGGGGTGAAGGATTCGGCGGCGAGCTTGCTGCGCCACAACGGCTTGCCGCCGGCGAAGGCGACGATCTCGTTGCCGGTGCTGACGACGGCCGCCAGCGTACCGTCGCTGCCCACACCCGCCGACAGCGGAGCGCCGGCGCTCGCACGCCAGAGTTCGGCACCGGTGCGCGCGTCCAGCGCCACGACGTTGCCGTCGCTGCTGGCCAGGGTCACGGTGGAGCCGTGCACGTCGGCCACCAGCGGAAAGCCAACGGCGCCGACCTTGGTGGTCCAGGCCTGGCGCACGCCGATCACCGCCACGTTGGGGCCGAGCTCTTTCGGCTCGGGCTTCTTGCTGCCGAACCAGCCGCCGACGGTGGAACCGACGCCGGAGAACATCGAGCAGCCCGCGAGCGATGCTACCAAAATAATAGCTGACAGCCGAAGCGCAGCGCCGGCCACAGGCCTCTTTTGCTTGAAATTCACGTTTGCCATCATGGTTTGACTCCTGCCGCTGCGGGAGCGGACTTGCCACCGCGAGGGTCGACCCCGAGGGCGTTGAGCTTGATCTCGACCAGGCGGCGGTATTCGGAGGTTTCGCCGAACTCGTTCCACGCACGGGTGTATTCGGCAGCGGCCTCGGCCTTCTTGCCTTGCTGCTGCAGCACGTCGCCCTTGCGGTCGGCCGCGAGCGGCGCGAACGAAGTGGGGAACGGTGCCGCCAATTGGCGCAGTGCGTCGTCGTAGGCCTTGGCGTCGAGCAGCACGGCGGCCAGGCGCAGACGGGCCAGGGCCTTGTAGCCCTCGTCCTTCGACTTGTCGGCGACCCAGGCGAAGGCCGCCTTGGCGTCGTCCACCCGGTCTTTTTCGTACAGCGTCTTGCCGGCCAGCAGGCCCGCCTGCGAGGCATAGGCGGTGCTGCCGAACCGGTCGCGGATATCGCCGAAGGCACGCTGCACACGCTCGGCATCGCCGGCCTGGGCCGCGCGGTCGACCTCGTCGTACAGCACCGATGCCTGGGCCGCCTGGCGGCGCTCCCAGAACTGGTAGCCGTTCCAGGCGGCCAGCGAACCGAACACGGCGATCATCACCCAGGTGATGAGCGTGCCCCAGCGGTTCCAGAAGTGCTTGAGCTGGTCGAGCTGTTCTTGTTCTTCGAGGTCGAGATGCGAGGCCATGGAATCCGTGTCGTTCGTTAAGGGCGGGATTGTAGGGTGGGCGCCCAGGCGGCGACCGTGGCCAGCGACTCGCGCCGCTGCGCGCCCGCGCCGTCGCGTAGCGACTTGACGGTGACCTGGCCCGCGGCCAGTTCGTCGGCGCCGAAGACCAGCGCGTGGACCGCGCCACTGGCATCGGCCTTCTTGAACTGCGACTTGACGCTGCCGAAGCCGTCGGCACCGCCGGCATGCATCTGCACCTCGACCCCTGCGGCGCGCAGCGCCTGCAGCACCGGAAACACGGTGGGCAGCGCGGCAGCATCGGGCACGATGGCATAGACGTCGGGCACCGGCTGGGCGGCGGCCGCGCCCTGCTCCACTAGCAGTTCCAGCACCCGCTCCAGGCCCATGCCCCAGCCGACCGCCGGTGTCGGCTTGCCGCCGAGGATCTCGAACAGCCCGTCGTAGCGGCCACCGCCGCACAGCGTGCCCTGGGCCCCCAGCTCGGTGGTGATGAATTCGAAGACGGTGTGGCTGTAGTAGTCCAGGCCGCGCACCAGGCGCGGGTTGACGGTCCACTGCACGCCGCAGGCGGTCAGCAGCGACTGCACCGTGTCCAGATGGCGGCGCGACGCGTCGCCCAGGTGGTCCAGCAGGCGTGGCGCGCCTTCGACCATCTGCTGCATCGCAGGATTCTTGGTGTCGAGGATGCGCAGCGGGTTGGTCAGCAGGCGGCGTCGGGCGTCGGCATCGAGCAGTTCGGCGTGCTGCTCGAAATACGCGACCAAGGCGGTGCGGTGCGCCTGGCGCTCGGCCGGAATGCCCAGGCTGTTCAGCTCCACCCGCACGTTGCGCAGGCCCAGCGTGCGCAGCAGCTCGTGCGCCAGCAGCATCAGCTCGGCATCGACCTCGGGACCGGCGAAGCCGAGGGCTTCTGCGCCCAGCTGGTAGAACTGGCGGTAGCGGCCGCGCTGGGGCCGCTCGTGCCGAAACATCGGGCCGGTGTACCAGAGGCGCTTGCCGCCGTCGTAGGTCAGGTTGTGCTCGATCGCGGCCCGCACCACGCCGGGGGTGTTCTCGGGCCGCAGCGCCAGCTCTTCGCCGTTGAGGCGGTCGGTGAAGGCGTACATCTCCTTCTCGACGATGTCGGTGGTCTGGCCGGTGCCGCGCACGAACAGCGCGGTGGGCTCGACGATCGGCGTGCGGATGTTGCGGTACGCATGGCGGCGCATCACGCTGCGGACCGTGTCCTCCAGCGCCTCCCAACGGGCGGAGTCCTGCGGAAGGATGTCGTTCATGCCCTTGACGCCGGCGAGCTTCGCCGCTTTGGCCATAGGGGTGCTTGCCGCGGTCGCGGCCGGAGAGATGTCTGGCATGGGGATCAGGCGGTCGCGGCGGGGGCCGGGCTGCCGAAGCGTTTTTCGATGTAGCTCTCGACGAGCTGGTGGAATTCGGCGGCGATGTTGTCGCCGCGCAGGGTCAGCGCCTTCTCGCCGTCGATGAAGACGGGGGCCGACGGCGCCTCGCCGGTGCCGGGCAGGCTGATGCCGATGTCGGCATGCTTGCTCTCGCCGGGGCCGTTGACGATGCAGCCCATGACGGCCACCTTCATCGTCTCGACGCCCGGGTACTTGCTGCGCCACACCGGCATCTGCTCGCGCAGAAAATCGTCGATGTTCTTGGCCAGCACCTGGAAGGTGGTGCTGGTGGTGCGGCCACAGCCCGGGCAGGCCGTCACGCTGGGCACGAACGCCCGCATGCCGAGCGACTGCAGGATTTCGGATGCGACGACCACCTCTTGCGTGCGCGCCTCGCCGGGCTGCGGCGTGAGGGACACCCGGATGGTGTCGCCGATGCCCTCCTGCAGCAGCAGCGCGAGCGCGGCGGCCGACGCCACCGTGCCCTTGGTGCCCATGCCGGCCTCGGTCAGGCCCAGGTGCAGCGGGTAGTCGCAGCGGCGGGCCAGTTCGCGGTAGGCGGAGACCAGGTCCTGCACGCCGCTGAGCTTGCACGACAGGATCACCTGGTTGCCGCTCATGCCCATCCGCTCGGCCAGGCGGGCGGAGTCGATCGCCGAAGTGATCAGCGCCTCGTACATCACCTGCTTCAGGTCCCAGGGCTGGGCGCGGCGGCTGTTGGCGTCCATCATGGCGGCCAGCAGTTCCTGGTCCATGCTGCCCCAGTTGACGCCGATGCGCACCGGCTTGTTCCAGCGCAGCGCGGCCTCGATCATCTGGCCGAACTGCTTGTCGTGCTTGTCGCCCTTGCCGACGTTGCCGGGGTTGATGCGGTACTTCGACAGCGCCTCGGCACAGGCCGGGTAGTCGCTCAGCAGCCGGTGGCCGTTGAAATGGAAATCGCCGATCAGCGGCACGTCGATGCCCATCCGGTCGAGCTGGTCGCGGATGTAGGGCACCTGCGCGGCGGCTTCGGGCGTGTTGACGGTGATGCGGACCATCTCGGAGCCGGCCAGCGCCAGCTCCTTGACCTGGATGGCGGTGCCGATCGCGTCAACCGTGTCGGTATTGGTCATCGACTGCACCCGCACCGGTGCGTCGCCGCCGACCGTCACGACACGGTCGCCCCAGACGACGCGGGCCTGGCGCGAGCGGCGGGCCGCGGGATGCGCGACCGGGATGCCGTCGCCTGCTGTCGGTGTGAATTGCTGCGGTTCCATCGATTACTTCACTTCGAAACGGGCCACGTTGCTGCGGGCGATGGCGGACAGGTCCAGCGGCTTGCCGCGCACCGTCACCTGCGTGCCGTCGGCCCGGCCGACGACCACGGACAGGGGCGGGGGCGCGGCGATGGACTGCTGGTCGCCGGCGGCCAGCATCTTCTGGAACACGACGGTGCCGCGCGCATCGGAGATCTTGATCCAGGAATCCGCGGTGGCTTTCAGGACCAGCACCGCGCCGGTGTCGGCCTGCGCGGCCGGCGCGGCTGTCGCAGGAGCCGCGGCGGCGACGACCGGCGGCGCGGCCGGTGCGGTGGGCTCCACTGCGGCGGCCGGCTCGGTCGGCGCCTGCGCGGTGACCGGTTCCTGCACGGCACCGGGCGTCGCCGCATCGGGTTCGCTGCGCTCCAGCCGATGGTTCAGGGCCTCCATCCACCGGTTCATCTGCTCGTGCGGCAGCAACATCAACGCGCCCGCCCCGACCAGCAGCAGCACCACGCCCCACACCAGCGGCTTGGGAAACTGTTGCGCCAGCGACGGCTTGCGCGCCGGCATGGCCGGCAGCCCCTTCGACAGCGGGCGCGTGTCGCCGACGAGGCGCGCCGCATTGCGCTGCGGCAGCCGGGCCAGCACCGGAACCGGATCGACCTGCAGCAGCCGGCAGATGGTGGCGGTCAAGGCGCGGGCGAAGGCGGGGTCGGGCATCTCGTCGAAACGGTCCGCCTCGAGGGCTTCGAGGCGCGCCACCGGCACCTTCAGCGCCTGGGCCAGGGCCGCGATATGAACGCCCGCGTTTTCGCGCACCTGGCGCAGATAAGGACCGACGCCGGGGCCGGCGGTCGGCTCGGGCGTGCCGCCGGGCGCCTGCGCTTGCGACACGGTCTGCTGCTCACTCATCGAAGGCTCCACGGTCGAAGGATGCCCTCTCGGCCGACAGCGGGTAACGCTTGCGCAGCTGGTCCGCCAGCTGCCGTACGGCGGTCTGGTCGCCCAGGCGGCGCTCTATCTTGATGCCGAGCCACAGCGATTCGGCGGTGGCGAAGTCGCCGTTGTTGACCCTACGGATGTAGAACTGCGCGCGCTGCCATTCACCGCGCTGGCGCAGCAGGTTGGCCAGCGTGAAGCCGGTGATCGGATTGGCCGGATCGAGGGCGTAGGATTCGAGCAGGGTGCGCTCGGCATCGGCCACCGCGCCGCCGCGGACCTCGCACAGGCCCTCGGTCATCAGCGTCTTGGCCTTGTCGGTGTACGACGGAACGGCCACCGCCCGGCGGAACTGCGCCGTGGCCTCCGCGTATTTCTTCTGCTGGCAGAGCATCCAGCCGTAGTTGTGCATCGCGTTGGCGTCGCGCGGGTTGAGCGACACCGCCCGCTGGAAGCTGTCCTCGGCCAATGCGTAGTCGTCGAGCCGCATGTAGATCAGGCCGCGCAGGTTGTACGCATCGGCGAACGCCGGGTCGGCCGTCAGCGACTGCTTGACCTGGTCGAGCGCGATATTGGTCTGGTCGTTCTGGAAATAGTTGGCGGCCAGTTCGTACCGAAGACGGGCGCGGCGGCGTTCGGGCGTTTCGTCGGAGGAGGTGACCAGGTCGGGCCGCTGGGTGGCCGAGTCGGCCGGGCCACCGGGCAGACCGGACGTGGTGGTGGACGTCTGCACGCAGCCCTGCGCCATCAGCAGCATTCCCGCGGCGGCGACAGCCAGGCCGATGCGCATGGGTGCCCCCAACGGCCGTTGCATCGGGGGCGCATCCACATCACCACGCGTCATTCCATGTCTCCTAGGTGCTGCCGGCCTGGGGCCCGGCGGGGACCAGCATGATGGTTCGCTGGCGGGCGATCCGCTCTCCGACACGGGTCCGGTCCTTCACGTCGCCGGCCAGCTGGCCGCAGGCGGCGTCGATGTCGTCGCCCCGCGTCTTGCGAACCGTGGTCACGATACCAGCATCGCTGAGGATCTTGGAGAACGCCTGCACCCGAGCCGCCGGCGACCGCAGCAGGCCCGAGGCCGGGAAAGGATTGAACGGGATCAGGTTGAACTTGCACGACACGCCCCGGCCCGCATGGCCCCGTACCAGGGCGACGAGCTGCTCGGCATGCTCCGGCAGGTCGTTGACGCCGTCGAGCATGCAGTACTCGAAGGTGATGAAGTCGCGGGGGGCATGCGCGAGATACCGGTTGCATGCGTCGAGCAGTTCGGCGATCGGGTACTTGCGGTTGAGCGGCACCAGGTTGTCGCGCAGCGGATCGTTGGGCGCATGCAGCGACACGGCCAGCGCCACCGGGCAGTCGGCGCCCAGCCGGTCCATCATCGGGACGACGCCCGAGGTCGACACCGTCACCCGGCGGCGCGACAGGCCGTAGGCATGGTCGTCGAGCATGGTGCGCAAAGCTGGCACCAGCGCTGCGTAGTTCTGCAGCGGCTCGCCCATGCCCATCATCACCACGTTGGAGATCACCCGCTCGGTGGTGCCGGCGCGGCGGCGCAGGAAGTGCTCCGCGTGCCAGAGCTGGGCCAGGATCTCGGCGGTGGTGAGATTGCGGCTGAAGCCCTGGTGCCCGGTGGAGCAGAAGCGGCAGTTGACCGCGCAACCGGCCTGCGACGAGATGCAGAGCGTGCCCCGGTCGTCTTCCGGGATGAACACCGCTTCGACCGCGTCGCCCGCGCCCACGTCGAACAGCCATTTGATGGTGCCGTCGGTGGAGATGTGCTCCGCCACGACGGGAAGGGAGCGCACCTCGGCGCTGCCCTGCAATTTTTCGCGCAGCGACTTCGCCAGATCGGTCATCTGGGAGAAGTCGGAGGCACCGCGCTGGTGGATCCAGCGGAACAACTGGGTGGCACGGAAACGTTTCTCTCCGTGCCGCTCGCAATACGCAGCCAGCCCTTCCAGATCGAAGTCGAGCAGGTTGACCGTCATCGCGAGCAGATCCCGCCTCAGCGGGTATAGACGTTCAGGGCAGGGAAGAAGAACGAGACTTCGTTCGCTGCGGTTTCAGGGGCGTCGGAGCCGTGCACCGCATTGGCGTCGATGCTGTCGGCGAAGTCGGCGCGGATGGTGCCGGCGTCGGCCTTCTTCGGGTCGGTGGCGCCCATCAGGTCACGGTTCTTCTGGATCGCGTTCTCGCCTTCGAGCACCTGCACGAACACCGGGCCGGAGATCATGAAGTCGACCAGGTCCTTGAAGAAAGGACGGGCCTTGTGCACGCCGTAGAACTGCTCGGCCTCGGCGCGCGAGAGCTGCACCAGGCGGGCGGCGGCGACCTTCAGACCGGCGGCTTCGAAACGCGACACGATCTGGCCGATGACGTTCTTGGCCACGGCGTCGGGCTTGATGATGGAGAGGGTACGTTCGATTGCCATTTGGATAATTCCTGAGCTGATTTTTAGGGTTTTTGCCTGTAGGGCAAAGCCTCCGATTCTAACCGAGGGCGATTGTCAAGCCCCCAAGCGACGCGGCGATGACCGCGGTCGCCTTGGTGGCTTGGCAGCCACGCCGCGCCTTCAGCGGCCCCGGCCACCGCCACCGCCGCCGCGGCGTCCACCGCCGGAGCCGCCGGGCTTGGGCCCTTGCCGCTGCTGGCGCGAGAAGCTGTCGGCCCCGATATAGCCGACCGACGTCTTCATCGGGTCGGGCTGGCCGCCGCCGGCCTTGCCGGCCGGCGGGCCGCTGCGGGCCGTCGCCGGGCCGCCGAACATCGGTCCGTGGCCCGGCTCGGGCCGGCCGTAGCCGCCGCCGGCGCCACCCCGGCCGCCCTGCCCCGGCCCGCCCGCACCGCGTGGACCGTTGCCGCCCCGGCGGTTGCGGGGCGCCTCCGACGGCCGGGCGAAGGCCGGGGCGGTTTCGCGCCGCTCGGCACCGGCCGCCTTCATGAGGGAATCGATGTCGCGCTCGTCCAGTTCCATCCAGGCGCCGCGCTTCAGGCCGCGCGGCAGCAGCATCGCGCCGTAGCGGATGCGGATCAGGCGGCTGACCGCATGGCCCACCGCCTCCAGCATGCGCCGCACCTCGCGGTTGCGGCCTTCGGAGATGGTGACGCGGTACCAGGTGTTGGCGCCCTCGCCGCCGCCGTTCTCGATGGTGCCGAACTGCGCCATGCCGTCGTCGAGCCGCACGCCGTCGAGCAGCTTCTGCTTTTCCTCGTTGCTGAGGGCGCCCAGCACCCGGACCGCGTACTCGCGCTCCAGGCCGAACCGGGGGTGCATCAGCTTGTTGGCCAGCTCGCCCGAGCTGGTGAACAGCAGCAGGCCTTCGGTGTTCAGGTCGAGCCGGCCGACCGACTGCCACTTGCCGTGCTGCAGCCGGGGGAGTTTGCGGAACACGGTCGGGCGGTTCTGCGGATCGTCGTGGGTCACCACTTCGCCCACCGGCTTGTGGTAGGCGATGATGCGCGGCGGCGGTGGATCGATCCGGTAGCGGATCGGCTTGCCGTTGACCTTCACCTGGTCGCCGTACTGCACCCGCTGGCCGATGTGGGCCGGCTCGTTGTTGACCGAGATGCGGCCTTCGAGGATCAGCTGCTCCATCTCCAGCCGGCTGCCCAGGCCGGCCTGGGCCAGCACCTTGTGCAGCTTGGGCGTTTCGTACTGCGGCGCCAGCACGCGCTTGGCGGGCGCGGCATCGGGGCTTTCGGCGCTGGCCTCTTCCGCGTCGAAACGGCCGGAGACGACGTCTTCGAAATTGATTTCGCCGGCGGCCGCGTCGGCAGCAGCGGGCTGCGCGGCGGTTGCCGCTGGATCGGCTGCTGCGGCGGACGGGCCGGTTCGCGTGTCGTCGGGTCGCGCCACGGACGCTTCGGCGTCGCCTTCGGTGGCCTGGGCGGCGGCGCGCTTGGATGCACGTGGCTTGCGGGCCGGGGCCGGCGCTACATTTTCAGTAGCATCAGGTCGGCCTGCACCGCCGGCTTCAGGCACTTTTTCCTCGGAATTTTCGGGCACCGCGGGCTGCGGGTTGTCAGGATGGGATTCGTTCATACGGCTTCGGGATCGGGCGGGTCGGATGGGCCGTCGTCGCCGGCAGGCCCGTCTTCCGACGGTGTGGCTGCGGACGCTGCGGCGGGAGGGGGGTCGGATAGGGAATCGAGGGCCGCGCCCTCGGCGGCCGGCGCCGGGGACAGTTCGGCGGCGCCGGGCGAGGCATCGACCGAAGGTTCTTCGGGCGCGGAAGGTTCGTCCGGCGCATCGCTGGGCACGGCGGGGACCACCGGGTCGTCGAAGCCGTCGAGCGATGCACGCACCGCCTGTTCGACCGCCGCGCCGTCGGCCAGCGGCAGCTGGTCGAGCGACGCCAGCCCCAGGTCGTCGAGGAACTGGCGGGTGGTGGCGAACAGGGCCGGCCGGCCTACGGTGTCGCGGTGGCCGATCACCTCGATCCAGCCACGGTCCTCGATCTGCTTCAGGATCAGGCTGTTGATCGCGACGCCCCGGATGTCTTCCATGTCGCCGCGGGTCACCGGCTGGCGGTAGGCGATGATCGCCAGCGTTTCCAGCACCGCCCGGGTGTAGCGCGGCGGTTTCTCGGGATGCAGCCGGTCGAGGTAGGGGCGCAGAGCCGGCCGGCTCTGGAAGCGCCAGCCGCTCGCGACCTGCACCAGCTCCACGCCGCGCTGTGTCCAGTCGGTCTGCAGTTCTTCGAGCAGGCGGCGCACCGTGTCCGTGCCCACGGCATCGTCGAACAGCACCCGCAGCTCGCGCAGCGCGAGGGGCTGGGGCGAGCAGATCAGGGCGGTTTCGAGAATGCGCTTGGCATCCACCGTGTTCATGGGTCGTGGTCCGAGAGGAAGAGGCGCTCTGCCGGTGCAGCGTGGCGCGGCCATCGGGCAAAGTCGGGATGCAGCGGTTCACCGGAGGCCGGCAGGCATGCGGCACGGGCGCGTGGCGCAGGCCGGGCAACACGCGAAGACGCGGCGCCGGGCCGGCGTTCAGGGGTGTCAGGCCGGATTGTAGTGCAGGCCCCAGGCGTCGAGCGCCTGCAGGATGTCGGCGGGCGGCGGCGCCTCGAAGGCCAGCGGCGCCTGCGTGACCGGATGGTCGAACGCCAGCCGGAAGGCATGCAGCGCCTGCCGCTCCAGCCCTGCGGCGGGCGCGCCGCCATAGGTGCCGTCGCCGACCAGCGAATGGCCGATGGACGCCATGTGCACCCGGATCTGGTGGGTGCGGCCGGTGTGCAGGGTGCAGCGCACCCAGCAGCCCTCCTCGGCATTGGCGAGCAGGTGCAGGCTGGTGTGGGCGGTCTTGCCGGGGTGACGCTCCAGATCGACCACCGCCATCCGCAGCCGGTTGCGCGGGTCGCGGCCGATGCCGACCTCGATCTCGCGGTCTTCGGCCCCCTTCCACGGGCGGTGCGCCAGGGCCAGGTACTGGCGGCTCACGTCGCGGGCGGCGATGGCCCGCACCAGCGCATCCATCGCGCCGCGTGTGCGGGCCACCACCATCAGGCCGCTGGTGTCCTTGTCGAGACGGTGCACGATGCCCGCCCGCGGCAAGGCGGCGAAGGCCGGATCGCGTGCCAGGAGCCCGTTGAGCAGGGTGCCGCTCCAGTTGCCGGGCGCCGGATGCACCACCAGCCCGGCCGGCTTGTGCAGCACGAGCAGGTGCGCGTCCTCGTACACCACGTCGATCTCCATCGGCTCGGGCCGGAACGCCTGGCTCTGGGGCGTGGGCCGCAGTTCGACCTGCAGCTGCTCGCCCACCCGCACCTTGGCCGATGCCTTGGTGGCCACCGCGGACTGCACCTGGACGAAGCCGGCCTCGATCAACTGCTGCAGGTAGCTGCGCGAAAATTCGGGCACGCCGGCGGCCAGTGCGCGGTCGAGCCGCTCGCCGTGCAGGGCGGCGGTGACCTGGAAGACGCGGCGTTCGCCATCGGCCGCGTCGTCGGCCAATTCGTCCTCGACCGCGTCGGGGGGCGGCGACAGGGGGTCGGCCGATATAATCGTGGTGCTGTATCTCAAGAAGGTCGTCCGTGATGCGTCGTGTGAAATTATCGGTTGTCCCCGCCATCGCGGCCGTGCTTCTGGCCGGCGGCCTCGCCGGCTGCTCCTCCACGACGGAGGACAAGACGGCAGGATGGAGCCCCAACCGCATCTATGCGGAGGCGAAAGACGAACTGGGATCGGGCGCCTACGACAAGGCCGTGCCGCTGTTCGAGAAGCTCGAAGGCCGCGCCGCCGGCACGCCGCTGGCCCAGCAGGCCCAGATCGACAAGGCCTACTCCCAGTACAAGGCCGGCGAAAAGGCCCAGGCCGTCGCCACGCTGGACCGCTTCATCAAGCTGCACCCTTCCAGCCCGGCCATCGACTACGCCCTCTACCTGAAGGGCGTGACCAACTTCAACGACAACCTGGGGCTGTTCTCGTTCATCTCACGGCAGGACCTGTCGGAGCGCGACCAGAAGGCGGCCAAGGATTCGTTCGAGGCCTTCCGCGAACTGACGACCCGTTTCCCCGAGTCGCGCTACACGCCCGATGCGCGCCAGCGCATGACCTACATCGTCAACTCGCTGGCGCAGTACGAGGTGCATGTCGCCCGCTACTACTACAGCCGCGGCGCGTACGTCGCGGCCATCAACCGCGCCCAGATCGCGGTGGCCGACTACCGCGACGTGCCGGCGCTGGAAGAAGCGCTCTACATCATGATGATGTCGTACGACAAGCTGGGCATGGCCCAGCTGCGCGACGATACCCGCCGGGTGATCGACCAGAACTACCCGAAAAGCGCCTACCTCTCCGACGGCTTCAAGGCCAATACGGATCCGTGGTGGAAGGTGTGGTGAGCGCGTCCAGCGCTTCGTGAAACTCGGCGTCGGACGTGAGCCGGCGCATCGGCGGTAGCGCCCGCAGCAAGCGCTTTCCGTAGGACATGGTGGCGAGGCGGGTGTCGCCGACCACCAGCACGCCGCGGTCGGTCTCGCGGCGGATCAGCCGTCCGGCCCCCTGCTGCAGCGCCACCGCGGCCTCGGGCACGAAGTAATCCTTGAACGGGCTGCGGCCCTCCTGCTCCAGCCGCTGGGCGCGGGCCTGCACCAGCGGATCGTTCGGCGGCGGAAACGGCAGCTTGTCGAGCACCACCAGCTGCAGCGCGTCGCCCGGCACGTCCACCCCTTCCCAGAACGAGGCCGAGGCCACCAGCACGCAGCCGGGCCGGCCATCACCGCCGCCCTCGCGGAAGCGCTCCATCAACCGGCGCTTGGGCCACTCGCCCTGCACCAGAATGTCCAGCTCGCCCGATGCGCCGAAACGCTGCGACAGCGCCTCGCCGATGGTGCGCAACGCGCGCAGGGTCGTCGTCAGCACCAGCGTGCGGCCGCCCAGGCGCGCCGCCGCATCGCCGCAGAGCCGGGCCAGGGCGGCGGCATGCCCCGGGTCGGCCGGGCGCGGCAGCCAGTCGGGCACGTACAGCGCGGCCTGGCGCGCGTAGTCGAACGGGCTGCCGACGCGCAGCACCTGCGCGGTGCCGTCGAGGCCGCACGGCTCGGTGAACCAGCGCAAAGCCGGATCGTCGCCCAGCGTGGCCGAGGTGAAGATCCACGCGCGCGGCCGGCCGCCGTCGGTGCCTTCCCGCTCGCGCGCATCCGGTTCGGCGGCCGACGGTGCACCGCCCGCAGCGTCGCCATCCGCCGGCAGCGCCATCAGGCGCGTCTGCATCGTGTCGGCGATGTCCAGCGGCGACTCGACCAGCCGCAGCTGCGCCCCGACATCGGCCCACCGCACCTGGCCGATGCGGCTCGGCTGCACGAACATCTGCAGCCGGCCGGACAGCGCGGTGCCACGCTCGTGCAGGCGCCCGAAATCGGGCGCCAGTTCGCTGACCATATCGAGGCCCGCGAGCGCCACGTCGAGCGCCTGCCCCGTGGCGGCCAGGCCCGCCGCCCATGCGGAAGGATCGGCCCCATCCGGCACAGGATCCGACCACCGCAGCCGCGCGCCGGGGGCTTGGCGGCCCACGGCCATGCGCAGGTCCTGCGCCGCCCGCTCCAAACCGCCGGCGGCGGCGGGCCAGTCGACCAGCCCCCGCGCCGCCTGCATGCCGGTCGCCAGCACGTCGCGTGCGAAGTCCAGCAACTGCCCCGTGCCCAGTTGGCGCCCCAGGAACTGCACGCCGGTCTCGTTGAGCTGGTGCGCCTCGTCGAAGATGGCGACGCGCACCGTCGGAAGCAGCTCGGCCATGCCCGATTCCCGCACCGCCAGGTCGGCGAAGAACAAATGGTGGTTCACCACCACCAGGTCGGCCGCGAGCGCGTCGCGTCGGGCCAGGTTCACATGGCAGGCGCGGAACTGCGGGCACTGCGCGCCCAGGCAGTTCTCGCGGGTGGAGGTGACCAGCGGAATCAGCGGCGAGCGCTCGTCCAGGCCCGGCAGCTCGGCCAGGTCGCCGGTGCGGGTGGCCTGCGCCCATTGCTCGATCTTGCCGAGCGCGCGGCTGGCCGCGCGGTCGATCGCCGCATCGTTCTGGCGGGCCGTCTGCATCCGGTGCAGGCACAGGTAGCTGCTGCGCCCCTTCAGCAGCGCGGTGCGGATCGACATGCCCAGCGCCTGCACCAGCCGCGGCAGGTCGCGGCCGAACAGCTGGTCCTGCAAGGTCTTGGTGGCGGTGGAGACCAGCACCCGCTCGCCGCTCAGCAGCGCCGGCACCAGGTACGAGAAGGTCTTGCCGACGCCGGTGCCCGCCTCGACCACCAGCGCGCCGCCCGCCTCCACCGTCCGGGCAACGGCCAGGGCCATCTCGGTCTGCGCCTCGCGCGGGGTGAAATGGTCGGCCGCATGCGACAGCAGGCCGTCGGCCGCGAAGACCTCGCGCACGCGTTCCACAAGACTCATCGGGGGCCGGGCATGCGGGCGGCCGCGCATCGGTCGTTCGCGGCGACAATCGCCCTTTTGCTGGATAAAAAGGCCCGCGCGGAGGTGGGGTTCACAAAGATTCTTCTCGTACGCCGGCTGCGGGGGCAGCACGGCTTGTGTCGATGATAAATGGCAGCGGCGGCACACCGCACCGCATTGCCCGCGACTGGCACGCATCCATGACCACTGGCTACCGTCTCGCCGGCTCCACCGGCCTCCACAAGGGCGACCGCGACTACCAGCAGGACCAGGTCCTGCTGCTTCCGCATGCCCACACCCACGGCTGCATCCTGGGCGTGGTGGCCGACGGCATGGGCGGCCGCACCGGGGGCCGCAAGGCGTCCGACCAGGTGGTGCTGACCGCCCGCCAGCTGTTCGAGCGCTATGCGCCCGACCGGGACGATCCCCAGGCCTTCCTGCAGCAGCTGGTCGAGGAGGCCCACCTGGTGATCCGCCTGGTCGCGATCGCGTCCGAGGAAGAGCCGCACAGCACCATCGCCGCTTTCCTGGTCGGGCCGCAGGGCCACTGCCACTGGGTGCATGTGGGCGATTCGCGGCTCTATCACTTCCGCCAAGGCGCCCTGGCCTTCCGCACCCACGACCACTCCTATGTCCAGGCCCTGGTCGACCGCGGCGAGATCACCGAGCAGCAGGCGCAGGTGCATCCGCAGTCGAACATCCTGCTCGGCTGCCTCGGCACCGAGACCGATCCGCCGATCGGCCAGCACACGATCACGCAGCTGGTGCCGGGCGACATCCTGGTGGGCTGCAGCGACGGCGCATGGCACTACCTGCCGCCGCAAGAGATCCACCAGGCCTGCGCACGGGCCGACCCGCGCGACGCGGTGCAGACCCTGATCCAGATCGCCCGGATGCGGGCGGGCGGCAAGGGCGACAACATCTCGGTGATCGTGGTCAAGGTCGAGGCGCTGGCACCACCGGTGGAAGCGCCCGCGCCCGCACCGGCACCACGGCTTCCCGCCCGCCCACCGCCGTTCAAGCCGTCGCGCTGACGCGTGCCGGGCCCCGGCGTTCGCACGGGGATGCGGAACCTCAGGGATTGGCCGGCAGTGGCGCCGCGAGCGGCTTGCCCTGGCGTTCGGCTTCGCGCCGGCGCAGGGCTGCGCGGCGCTCTTCGGCCTTTTGCTGCCGTGCCTCGGCCCGCTGGCGGGCGGCGGGCGCCTCGGCTTCGCGTTTGGCCCGCTGGGCGGCGTCTTCGCTCATGCGGCGCTCGTTCTCGGCGCGCTGCGACGCGGCCCGGGCCGCATTGCCCGGCGCCGCGGCGTCGCGCTCCTGCTTCTTCTGCGCGGCTTCGGTGGTGCGGTCGTCGGCGGCGCTGCCGCCGGCACGCTGGCGGGCGCTTTCCTCGGAGCGCAGAGCGGTCTGGCGCTGCTCTTCGAGCCGGGCCAGCCGCTCTTCCTCCTTGCGGGCCCGGTCGCCATCGCGCACCGTGATCTCCTGCTTGCGCAGGGCCGAGATGCGCGGGCGGAACTCGGCCCGGGCGTCGGTCAGGCAGTCGTTGACCGCGAACTTGCGGTAGCAGCCCGCCTCGGCCTGGGCCAGCTCGGCCTGCGTGGTGCTGCGCTGGCGCTCGATCTCGGCCAGGCGAGCGCTGCTTTCCTCGGCGGTGATCGGCGCGGCACGGGGCCTGTCCTGGGCGAGGGCCGCGCCGCAGGCCAGCGCGAGAAGGAGGATCGACAGGTGCTTCATGGGCAGTCAGGTGATGCGGGTGTCGACCACCCGGCGCTCCAGCGCCAGAAACTCGGCCGACTGCATTTCGGTGAGGCGCGACACGGTACGGGGGAACTCGTGGGCCAAGGGCCCCTCGGTGTACAGCGCTTCGGGCGGCACCGCGGCGGACAGGATGAACTTCACCCGCCGATCGTAGAGCACATCCACCAGCCAGGTGAAGCGCCGCGCTGCCGACGCCATATTCACCGGCATATGCGGCACGTCGCTGAGCAGCACCGTGTGGAACTGGGTGGCGATCTCCAGGTAGTCGTTCTGCGAGCGCGGCCCGCCGCAGAGCGTGGCGAAGTCGAACCAGACCACGCCGCCGGCACGGCGCCGGGCCTTGATCTGCCGTGCCTCGATCGTCATCACCGGGTCCTCGTCCTTCGCCTCGGCGATGCGGTCGAAGGCCTGGTTCATCTCGGCGTCGGCCTCGGGGCCGAGCGGTGTCAGGTAGAGCCGCAGATGCTCCAGCGTGCGGCCCCGGTAGTCGGTGCCGTTGTCGACGTTGACCACCTCCAGCCGCTCGTTGAGCAGCGCGATGGCCGGCAGGATGCGGTCGCGGTGCAGGCCGCCGGGGTACAGGTCGTCGGGCTTGAAATTGGAAGTGGTGACGAAGCCGACACCGTTCTCGAACAGCGACACCAGCAGCCGGTGCAGCACCATCGCGTCGGTGATGTCGGCCACGTGGAACTCGTCGAAGCAGATCAGCCGGTAGCGATCGGCCATCTGCCGGCCCAGCACATCGAGCGGGTTGACCGTGCCCTGCAGGCGGGCCAGCTCGCGGTGCACCTCGCGCATGAACTCGTGGAAATGCAGCCGCGCCTTGCGCTCGATCGGCACCGCGTTGAAGAAGCAGTCCATCAGGAAGCTCTTGCCGCGCCCCACGCCGCCGTACATGTAGACGCCCTTCGGGATCGGCGGCCGGCCCAGCAGGCGGCGCAGCGCGCTCGAGCGCTTCTCCTTGTACGCCGACCAGTCGTCGGCACAGCGCTGCAGCGCCTCGACCGCGCGCAGCTGCGCCGGGTCGCTTTCGAAACCGCGGGCGGTCAATTCGGCCTGGTAGGCCTCGCGAACATTCATGCTGCAGGATTTCCGTGCGGGGTGGCCGGCCGCGGCTTCAGCGCCCCGGGCAGTCAGCTGCCACGGTTTGCTACCATTTAAATAGCAAGAAGCCGTTGATCGACAACGGCTTCAGGCACTTTTCGCTTACAGGATCAGAAGTTCAGCGTGCGCTTGTCGACCGCCAGCGCGGCTTCCTTCGTGGCTTCCGACAGCGACGGGTGGGCGTGGCAGATGCGGGCGATGTCTTCCGCGCTGGCCTTGAACTCCATCGCCACGACGGCTTCGGAAATCAGTTCGCTGGCCTGCGGGCCGACGATGTGCACGCCCAGGATCTCGTCGGTCGTCGCATCGGCGATGAACTTGACGAAGCCGGTGGTGTCGCCCAGCGCCCGCGCCCGGCCGTTGGCCAGGAACGGGAAGGAACCCGCCTTGTAGGCGACGCCCTCGGCCTTGAGCTGCTCTTCGGTCTTGCCGACCCACGCGATCTCGGGGCTGGTGTAGATGACCCACGGGATCGTGTTGAAGTTGACATGGCCGTGCTGGCCGGCCATGCGCTCGGCGACGGCCACGCCCTCTTCCTCGGCCTTGTGCGCGAGCATCGGGCCGCGCACCACGTCGCCGATCGCCCAGACGCCGGGCAGGTTCGTCCTGCACTCGTCGTCCACCACGATCGCGCCGCGCTCGTCGAGCTTCAGGCCGACGGCTTCGCCGTTCAGGCCGATGGTGTTGGGCACGCGGCCGATCGAGACGATCAGCTTGTCGGCCTGCAGCGTCTGCGCTTCGCCCTTGGCGTCGGTGTAGGCGATGGAGACGCCGGCGTCCGACGCCCTGATCTCGCCGACCTTCACGCCGAGGTTGATCTTCAGGCCCTGCTTGTCGAACGCCTTCTTGGCTTCCTTGGCGACCTGCTGGTCGACCGCGCCGAGGAAGGTGGGCAGGCCTTCGAGGATGGTCACGTCGGCACCCAGGCGGCGCCAGACCGAGCCCATCTCCAGGCCGATCACGCCGGAGCCGATCAGCGCCAGCGTCTTCGGCACCGCGCCCAGGCGCAGCGCGCCGTCGTTCGACAGCACGTTGACTTCGTCGAACGGCGTGCCGGGCAGCGCGCGGGCGTTGGAGCCGGTGGCGATGACGACCTGCTTGGCCGACAAAGTTTCTTCCTTGGCGCCCGAGACCTGGATCTCGTAGCCGCCGTCGGCGGCCTTGGCGAACGAGCCGCGGCCGTGGAAGAAGCTGATCTTGTTCTTCTTGAACAGGTACAGGATGCCGTCGTTGTTCTGCTTGACGACGGTGTCCTTGCGGCCCAGCAGCGTCGGCAGGTCGAGCTCGACGCCCGACACCTTCACGCCGTGCTCGGCCAGGTGCTTGTGCGAGAACTCGAAATGCTCGGACGACTGCAGCAGCGCCTTGGACGGGATGCAGCCGACATTGGTGCAGGTGCCGCCGGGTGCGGGGCCGCCCTTGTCGTTCTTCCACTCGTCGATGGCCGCGACCTTGAAGCCGAGCTGCGCCGCGCGAATGGCCGCGATATAGCCGCCGGGGCCGCCGCCGATGACGATGACGTCGAATTGTTGGGACATATTGAGGATACGAAATATTAAAGATAAGTTAGAACGTGCGAATTACGCTTTTAAGAAGCTTTCCAAACATTCCGACCAATACAAGGCCCCCGCAAATCAGCACCCAAATGAACCAACCAACATTTGAAATGCCTTTGCAGATATACCTTACAAACACATTTTCAGCAGGATCCGACGCTCGCGACGACAGCCACCGATAAACGTTCGCGACTCCATGCTCAAACCCAGCGTAGAGCTCGAAAACCTTACTTAAGCACGCTTGGCCTCTGTCTGAAATGGCAAGCCATAAGACAAAGGCACAAGTCGACACGAGAGCAATCGCGTCGCGGCTCATCAGATGTCGAATAGCAGACGCGACGGATCTTCCAGCGCATCCTTCATCGCGACCAGGCCCAGCACGGCTTCGCGGCCGTCGATGATGCGGTGGTCGTACGAGAGTGCGAAGTAGTTCATCGGGCGGACGACGATCTGGCCGTTCTCTACCACCGCGCGGTCCTTGGTGGCGTGCACGCCCAGGATGGCCGACTGCGGCGGGTTGATGATCGGGGTCGACAGCATCGAGCCGAAGGTGCCGCCGTTGGAGATGGAGAAGGTGCCGCCGGTCATGTCGTCGATGCCCAGCTTGCCGTCCTGCGCCTTCTTGCCGAACTCGGCGATCTTCTTCTCGATGTCGGCGAAGCTCATCTGGTCGGCGTTGCGCAGGATCGGCACCACCAGGCCGCGCGGCGAACCGACGGCGATGCCGATGTCGAAGTAGCCGTGGTAGACGATGTCGTTGCCGTCGACCGACGCGTTGATCACCGGGTACTTCTTCAGCGCGTGCACAGCGGCCTTGACGAAGAAGCTCATGAAGCCGAGCTTGACGCCGTGCTCCTTGGTGAAGCTGTCCTGGAAACGCTTGCGCATGTCCATCACCGGCGCCATGTTGATCTCGTTGAACGTGGTCAGGATGGCGTTGGTCGATTGCGACTGCAGCAGGCGCTCGGCGATGCGGGCGCGCAGGCGGCTCATCGGCACGCGCTGCTCGGGACGCTCGCCCAGCTGGGCGAAGTTGGGGCCCGACGGCGCAGCCACGGCGGCCAGCGGCGCCTTGGCGGGTGCCGGCGCGGCGGCGGCAGGCTTCGGTGCGGCCACGGCCGACAGCACGTCGCCCTTGGTGACGCGGCCGTCACGGCCGGAGCCGGCCACGTCGCCGGTCTTCAGGTTGTTGTCGGCCAGCAGCTTGGCGGCGGCGGGCATCGCCACGTCGGACTTGCTGCCGCCGGTGGAGGCGGCCGCAGCGGCGGCTGGCGCAGGTGCCGGTGCGGCGGCCGCAGGGGCAGCGGCGGGCGCGGCGGCGGCAGGCGCGGGGGCGCTGGCGGTAGCCGAGGTGTCGATCTTGGCGATGACCTGCGCGGTGACGACGGTGCCGCCGTCGGCGACGACCAGTTCGGTCAGCACGCCGGCCGACGGTGCGGGCACTTCCAGCACCACCTTGTCGGTTTCGATCTCGATCAGGATCTCGTCGGCCGCGACGGCGTCGCCGACCTTCTTCTTCCACTGCAGCATGGTGGCTTCCGCCACGGATTCGGACAGCTCGGGGACTTTGACTTCTACGATGGCCATGGGGTACTTCTTTCGGTATATCGGGACAACAGAAGGGCGCAACCACCCTTCCCTCTGGATCTGACGGTTTTACTTCGAGAGCACGAAGCCCTTGAGCTTGCCGAAAGCGCCTTCGACCAGCGCCTTCTGCTGCTCCTGGTGCAGGTGCGAGTAACCCACGG
The DNA here is from genome assembly GCA_042867185.1 of Sphingomonas sp. NCPPB 2930. GTDB lineage: Bacteria > Pseudomonadota > Gammaproteobacteria > Burkholderiales > Burkholderiaceae_C > Xylophilus. The sequence goes on from JBHZQV010000008.1 coordinate 51,629, forward strand.
CCGGCGAGGCGGACGCCGCGCGACCGGAGTAGCCGAGCTTCTGGCCGTCGGCCATGTTCTCGTGGATGTAGTGCTGCACGAAGAACCAGGCGCCCTGGTTCTGCGGCTCGTCCTGGCACCACACGATGTCGGTCACGTTGGGGTACTTCTTCAGCTCGGTGGCGAAGGCCTTGTGCGGGAACGGATAGAGCTGCTCCACCCGCAGGATGACGGTGTCGTCGGCGCCCTTCTCTTCCCGCTTCTTGGCCAGGTCGTAGTAGACCTTGCCCGAGCAGGCGATCACCCGCTTGACCTTGTCGGCCTTCAGGTCCCTGCTCTCGGCGATCACCGTGCGGAAGCCGCCTTCGGTGAACTCGGAGATCGGCGAGGTCGCATCCTTGTTCCGAAGCAGCGACTTCGGCGTCATGATGATCAGCGGCTTGCGCAGGTTGCGCACCATCTGGCGGCGCAGCACGTGGAAGATCTGGCTGGCCGTGGTGGGCTGGACCACCTGCATGTTGGTGTCGGCCGACAGCTGCATGAAGCGCTCGAGCCGCGCCGAGCTGTGCTCGGGGCCCTGGCCTTCGTAGCCGTGCGGCAGCATCAGCGTCAGGCCGTTGACGCGGCCCCACTTCACTTCGCCGGAGGCGATGAACTGGTCGATCACCACCTGCGCGCCGTTGGCGAAATCGCCGAACTGGGCTTCCCAGATCACCAGGGTGTTGGGGTCGTTGGAGGCATAGCCGTATTCGAAGCCCAGCACCGCTTCTTCGGACAGGATCGAGTCGATGACGACGAAGGGTGCCTGGTTCTCGGCGATGTTCTGCAGGGGCGTGTAGGTGCCCTCGTCGAACTTCTCGCGCTTCTGGTCGTGGATCACCGAATGGCGGTGGGTGAAGGTTCCGCGGCCGCAGTCCTCGCCCGACAGGCGCACCGGGTAGCCGCTGGCCACCAGCGACGCGTAGGCCATGGTTTCGCCCATGCCCCAGTCGACGTTGATCTCGCCGCGGCCCATGGCGGCACGGTCGTCGTAGACCTTCTTGACCAGCTGGTGCGGGGTGACGGATTCGGGGATCGTCGTCACGCGCTCGGCCAGGCGCTTCCACTCCGACATCGGAATGGCGGTGTCGCCGGCGTCGGTCCACTTCTTGCCCAGGTAGGGGCTCCAGTCGACCGCGTACTTGCCCTTGAAGTTGGTCAGCACCGGATCGACCGTGTGCTTGCCCGCTTCCATCGCGGCACGGAACGCCTTGAACATGTCGTCGCCCAGCGTCTCGCCCAGGCCCTGCGTGGCCAGCTTGTCGGCGTAGAGCTTGCGCGTGCCGGGGTGGGCGGCGATCTTCTTGTACATCAGCGGCTGGGTGAGCGACGGGGTGTCCTGCTCGTTGTGGCCCAGCTTGCGGAAACAGATGATGTCGACGACGACGTCCTTCTGGAACTCCATCCGGAACTCGAGCGCCAGCTGCGTCGCCAGCACCACGGCTTCCGGGTCGTCGCCGTTGACGTGCAGCACCGGCGATTCGATCATCTTGACCACGTCGGTGCAGTACAGCGTCGAGCGGCTGTCGCGCGGATCGCTGGTGGTGAAGCCGATCTGGTTGTTGATCACGATGTGCACCGTGCCGCCCGTGTGGTAGCCGCGGGTCTCGGCCAGCGCCAGCGTTTCCATGATCACGCCCTGGCCTGCGAAGGCGGCGTCGCCGTGCACCAGCACCGGCAGCACCTGCTTGCCCTGCGGGTCGCCGCGACGGTCCATGCGGGCGCGCACCGAGCCTTCGACCACCGGGTTCACGATTTCCAGGTGCGACGGGTTGAACGCCAGGCTCAGGTGCACCGGGCCGCCGGGGGTGTTCACGTCGGAACTGAAGCCCTGGTGGTACTTCACGTCGCCGCTCGGCAGGTCTTCGGGTGCGGTGTGGTCGAACTCGGCGAACAGGTCGGCCGGCAGCTTGCCGAGCGAGTTCACCAGCACGTTCAGGCGGCCGCGGTGGGCCATGCCGATCACGATCTCCTGCACGCCCTTGGCGCCGGCTTCCTGGATCAGCGCGTCCATCGAGGCGATGAAACTCTCGCCGCCTTCGAGCGAGAAGCGCTTCTGGCCGACGTACTTGGTGTGGAGGAAGCGCTCCAGGCCTTCGGCCGCCGTCAGGCGGTCGAGGATGTGCTTCTTCTGGTCGTTATTGAAGCTCGGCTTGGTGCGGATGCCTTCGAGTTTCTGCTGCCACCAGCGCTTCTGCACATGGTCGGTGGTGTACATGTACTCAGCGCCGATGGTGCCGCAGTAGGTTTCCCGCAGCGCGTTCATCAGCTCGCGCAGGGGCATCGTGTCCTTGCCGAAGAAGGTGTTGCTCGTGTTGAACACCGTCTCCTGGTCGGCGTCGGTGAAGCCGTAGAACGGCAGCTCGAGCTCGGGGATGTTCTCGCGCTCGGTGCGCTTCAACGGGTCCAGATCGGCCCAGCGGACACCGACGTTGCGGTAGGCGGCGATCAGCTGCTGGACGGCGGTGCGCTTGCGGCCCAGTTCCGAATCGGCGCTGGCGACCACGACCTTGGTCTGGCCCTGCTTGGCACGCTCCGCGAAGGCGTTGACGACCGGCAGGTGGGGGACGTCGCGGGCATCGCTGCCGTCGGTGGCCGGCACGTGCTGGAGGGCGTCGAAGTATTCGCGCCAGGTGTCCGGGACGCTGCCGGGATTCTCCAGGTAGTTTTCGTACATCTCCTCCACGTAGGGCGCGTTGCCGCCGAAGAGGTAGGTGTTGCCCTGGTAGGCGTCGTGTAGAGACGGGGTCTCGCTCATGTGTTCGCTACTTTCGTTTCCCTTGGGAAAACATTAGCTGGTTTGGAAAACCTTCCGCGACACGGCTGAACCGGTTGGCGGATGCGACTGTGGCTGTGGAAGGGGCCGAATACAACGTGCGATTGTGCCACCTAAAAGAAATCCCGCAGGGAGCCGGTTCGAAACCGACCCCGATGCGGGATTCCTTGACGGGGGTCGCGGCAGGCGGCGATCCGCTGCCCGACCCTCGACGCGCCGGCAGCCCGGTCGACGGACGACCGGGCCTGGCGCCTCATGCGATCACAGCGGCGTGCGCTTGCCGTCCTTGTAGTTGTACAGGGTGCTGGCCGGGTTCTTCAGTTCGCCGTTGGGTTCGAACGCGATCGTGGCGGTCACGCCGTTGTAGTTCGACTTCAGCAGCACCGGGATGTAGACCTTCGGATCCCACGAGTTGGCACGCTTCATCGCATCGGCCAGCAGCATCGTCGCGTCGTAGGTGTACGGGCTGTAGATCTGGAACTGGCCGGGGAACTTGGCGTCGTAGCGCTTCTTCCAGGCTTCGCCGCCCGGCATCTTGGCGAGCGAGGAGCCGCCTTCCGCGCAGACCACGTTGCCCAGCGTCTTGGCGCCGCCGGAGAGACGGGCCAGCTCGGCGGTGCAGATGCCGTCACCGCCGAAGAACTTGACGTTCGACATGCCCAGCTGCTCCATCTGGCGCAGCATCGGGCCACCCTGCGGGTCCATGCCGCCGAAGAAGATGCCGTCGGGTGCCTTGGCCTTGATGGCGGTCAGGATGGCCATGAAGTCGGTGGCCTTGTCGGTGGTGAACTGCTCCGCGACGATCTCGGCGCCCTTGTCGGCAGCGGCCTTCTTGAACACCGAGGCGACGCCCTGGCCGTAGGCGGTACGGTCGTCGATCACCGCGATCTTCTTCAGCTTGAGCGTGTCGGTCGCATAGAGGGCCAGGGCCGATCCCAGCGCGTTGTCGTTCGAGATGATGCGGAACGAGGTGTTGTAGCCCGGCTTCATCAGCAGCGGGTTGGTCGACGAACCGGTCACGTGCGGGATGCCGCAGTCGTTGTAGACCTTCGACGCCGGCAGCGTGGTGCCCGAATTCAGGTGGCCGATCACGCCGGCGACCTTGGCGTCGCACAGCTTTTGTGCGGCGGCCGTGCCCTGCTTCGGGTCGGCGGCGTCGTCCTCGGCCTGCAGCTCCCACTTGATCTTCTTGCCGTTGATGACGACGTTCTGCGTGTTGAGTTCTTCGACCGCCATCCGCGCGCCGTTCTCGTTGTCGCGGCCGTAATGGGCCTGTGGGCCCGAGACGGGGCCGACGTGCCCGAGCTTGATCACCTGGGTGTCCTGGGCGAACGAGGTAGCGGCGACTGCGGCCAGCGCCGCGGTCAGGGTCAACTTCAACTTCAGGTGCATATAAAAATCTCCGGTTGGGAAAACATCGAAGCCGATGGGGAATCGATGGGCCGGACGCTACCGCAATTTTCGGGCCCGGACCAGAGGAAACATACGGTGCCGCCGACGCACGGAATCATGCAGGCCCGTGGCCTGGTTGCGCCTGCAGTGCGTCGCGTTCCTGCGCCAGCGCCGCGGAGACGGCGCTGCGCACCGATCCGGCGATCTCTTCCCGCAGCCGGGGCAGCATGAAGCGGGTCTGCTCCAGCACCACCAGGGCGATCGCGTCGCTGAGGCGACCGGCCAGGACGGCATCGACCCGGGCCAGCACCCGCTGGGTGATCTGCTCCTGCAGCGCATCCGTGATCGCAGGCGACAGAGGCCCCGTGGCCTGCGCCTCGCCCACCGTGGGGCCGGCGGACGCGGCCTGCGCAGACGGAGGCCGGGTGGCACTTTCAGCTGCGGGGCCGGCCACCACCTCGGTGAGGGTGGGCACGAAACGCGGAGCGGCGGCGGTCGAAGGGGTCAGCGGCATGTCTCAGGCCTTCAGCGCCAGGTCGTGGCGGGTAATGGAGTAGCCCCGGTCGGCGTAGTGCTTCCACCGGGCGCGGGCACCCTTGCGGTCGTCCTCGTCGCCGAGCGACACCACCTCGATCAGGCGCTCGAACCGGCCGAAGCCCTGCGGCACTTCGCCGCCCAGGTTGAGCAGCACCTGGTGGTGCGGCGCGGTGTCGGCCGCCTCGGTCAGCAGGACCGGGGATGCACGCAGCATCGACGCGGGGTCGGTCGCGCGGCAGTGCGGCAGGAAATCGGTGGGCGACAGGCTCCACAGGCCGCGGTCGAGCAACGCGAGCGCATCGCCCGGCGCCACCACCACCACCCGCGCACCGCCGGCCGTGGCCTTACGCAGCAGGCGGCAGGCGTAGGCCAGCTTGTCGGGCGCGTTGAAGTGAAACCCGATCTCGGTCATGGCGCAGGTGCCCCCGCAGCCCCGCCCCGGCCCGTCACGATGCGGCTCGGGCCTTGGCTGCTACTTTTTTCGTAGCTACAGGCCGTTGTTCCACCTGGGCCAGGAGGTAATTCAACAACAGGGGCACCGGGCGGCCGGTCGAGCCCTTGCTGCCGCCGCCCTTCCATGCGCTGCCCGCGATGTCCAGATGCGCCCACGGGAACTTGGCGGTGAAGCGCTGCAGGAACTTGGCGGCGGTGATCGCCCCGCCCGCACGGCCGCCGATGTTGGCGACATCGGCGAACGGCGTCTTCAGGCCCTCGGCGTACTCGTCATCCAGCGGCAGGCGCCAGCAGGGGTCGAGCGCGGATTCGCCCGCCCGGTGCAACGCGGCGGCCAGGGCGTCGTCGGCCGAGAACATGCCGCTGCGCACCCCGCCGAGCGCGACGACGCAGGCACCGGTCAGGGTCGCGATGTCGATCACCGCACGGGGATTGAAGCGCTCCGCATAGGTGAGCGCGTCGCATAGCACCAGCCGGCCTTCGGCGTCGGTGTTGAGCACTTCGATGGTCTGGCCGCTCATGCTGGTCACCACGTCGCTCGGCTTGAGGGCGCGGCCGTCGGGCATGTTCTCGCACGAAGGAATCAGGCCGACGACGTTGATCGCCGGCTTGAGCTCGCCCAGGGCCTTGAAGGTACCCAGCACGCTGGCGGCGCCGCACATGTCGAACTTCATCTCGTCCATCTCGGCGGAGGGCTTGATCGAGATGCCGCCGGTGTCGAAAGTGATGCCTTTGCCGACCAGCACCACCGGCGCATCGGTCTTGCCCGCGCCGTTGTAGCGCAGCACGATGAAGCGCAGCTCTTCTTCGGAGCCCTTCGCCACGGCTATGAAGGAGCCCATGCCCAGCTTGGCGACCTCGCGCGGGCCCAGCACCTCGCACTTGACCTGTGCGGTGACCAGCGTCTTGGCCGCATCCGCCAGCAATGCGGGCGTGGCGAAGTTGGCCGGGCGGTTGCCCCATTCCTTGGCGAACTCGACGCCGGCCACCGTGGCCCGGGCGCAGTCGAACGCGGCGCGCACCGCGTCCGCATCGGGCACGGCCAGCGTCAGCTTCTCCAGCTTGCGCGGCTCGGGCTTGGATTTGGTGGTGGTGAAGACGTAGCTGGCTTCGGCCGCGGCGGTCGCCGCCGCCTGGACCGCCGCGGCCGCGTCGGCCAGTGCCGGCAGCACAACGGTCAGGCGCCGTACCGGATGGGACTTCAATGCGCCGACGGCGGCCACCACCGCCTTGTGCACCGCGCGTGGGCTGCCGTCTCCCACACCCGCCACCACCGTGTGCCGCGCTGCGCTGGCCGCATGGCCGTAGAGCGCGAGCACCTTGCCGGCCTTGGGTTCGAAGTCGCCCGCCTTGCGTGCATCGGCGACGGCGCGGTCCAGCGCATGGGCGCCCGGCTTGGCGCTTTCGGCCACCAGCAGTACCAGTGCGTCGGTCTTTTCCGCGGCGGCGCCTGCGAGGTCCAGGGTCTTGAGTTGGAAGTCCATAATCGATGTTTTCTTTTGGTCTTCCATGTTATTCCATTCCTCCATCCGCAAGGAACTCGCGCGGAGCTTCGGCGCGACGCTGGTGGTGCTGGCCACGGTGGTGATGACCATCATGCTGATCCGGGTGCTGGGCCAGGCCTCGCGCGGCAGCGTCAACCCGTCCGACGTGCTGCTGGTCATGGGCTATACGGTGCTCGGGCAGCTGCCGACCATCCTGGCGCTGAGCCTCTTCGTCTGCATCGTCGGCACCCTCTCGCGGATGTACCGCGACAGCGAGATGGTGATCTGGCTGTCGGGCGGCCGGGGCCTCGGCAGCTTCCTGCGGCCGCTGCTGCGCTTTTCCTGGCCGGTGCTGGCGCTGATCGCGGCGCTCGCCCTGCTGGTCTGGCCCTGGGCCAACACCCAGATCCAGGGCATGAAGGACCGCTACGAGCGCCGCGGCGACATCGACCGGGTGGCGCCGGGCCAGTTCATGGAGTCGGCCGGCGGCAACCGGGTGTTCTTCATCGACAAGGACACGCCCGATGCGCAGACCGCCAGCAACGTGTTCATCACCGCGTCGGAGCGCGGCCAGGAGATCGTCACCTCGGCCCGCACCGGCCGGCTGGCCATCCTGAACGACGACCGTTTCGTCGTGCTCAACGACGGCCAGCGGCTGGAGAGCCATGTCGACAAGCCGGGCCTGAAGATCAGCGAGTTCCGGGAGTTCGCCAACCGTATCGCCACCAACGTGCTGGACGACCAGGAAGAAATACCGGTCAAGCTGCGCAGCACGCTCGACCTGCTGCGCGATCCCACCATCATGAACCAGGCCGAACTGGCCTGGCGGCTGGGCCTGGCCTTCGCCGGGTTCAACTTCGTGGTGATGGCACTGGCGATTTCCAGCGTGAATCCCCGTGCCGGGCGCAGCGGCAACCTGGTGTTCGCGCTGTTCGCCTTCATCATGTACTACAACCTGCTGAACCTGGCGCAGAGCTGGATGGTGGGCGGCAAGATCAACTTCGCCGGTGTGATCGTGCTGCTGCACGGGGGCGTGCTGTTGGCCAGCGCGCTGCTCCTGGCCAAGCGCCACACCCAGTGGACCTGGCGGCGCACGCGCCGCAGCGGGGCCGCCGCCGCATGAAGACGATCCGCCGCTTCCTCTACGGCGAAGTGCTGCGCGCCGTCGCCTTCGTCACGCTGGGCTTTCTGGCGCTGTTCTTCTTCTTCGACTTCGTCGACGAGCTGCGCTACATCGGTCGCAGCGGCAGCGAAGGCTACCAGGTGCAGCACGCGCTGCTTTTCGTGTCGCTGTCGATCCCCAGCCACCTCTACGAGCTGCTGCCGATCACCGTGCTGATCGGCACCATCTTCGTGATGGCGCGTCTGGCGCAGAGCTCCGAATACACCATCCTGCGCACCAGCGGGCTAGGACCCTGGCGGGCGCTGGGCACGCTGCTGTCGCTGGGCATGGTGTTCGTGGTGCTCACGCTGGCGGTGGGCGACTATGCCGCGCCGGCGGGCGAGAAGGCGGCCACGCTGGTCAAGGCCCGCTACCAGGGCAAGCTCACCATCGGCCAGACAGGCGCCTGGCTGCGCGAAAAACAGACCACCGGCGACTACTCCGCCAACGTGCGCGCGCTGGGCGCCGACGGCACGATGACCGGCGTGCGCATCTACGGCTTCGACAGCCGCGGCTTCGTCTCCAGCATCGTCACCGCCGAGAGCGCGGTCTTCGGGCCGGGCGACCTCTGGACCCTGCACAAGGTCGACCGCAGCGATTTCCACACCGAGGTGGCCAACAAGGCCCGTGTCGACCGCAAGCACCAGGACGAGGCCACCTGGCCGACCCATATCAGCGCCGAGATGGTGGCGGCATCGCTGCTCAAGCCCGACAAGATGCGCACGCTGGACCTGTTCCAGTACATCCGCCACCTGGACTCGAACGGCCAGGCGGCGCAGCGCTACGAAATCGAGTTCTGGCGCAAGGTGTTCTATCCCATCTCCTGTCTGGTGATGGTGGTGCTGGCGTTGCCCTTCGCCTACCTGCATTTCCGTTCGGGCGGCATCGCCACCTACGTGTTCGGCGGCGTGCTGGCCGGCGTGAGCTTCTTCCTGCTGAACAACGTGTTCGGCTACATCGGCAACCTGCAGAACTGGATGCCGTGGCTCACCGCCGCGGCGCCCGGGATGATCTACACCGTGCTCTCGCTGGGCGCATTCAGCTGGCTGGTACTCCGAAGATGACGCAAGACCCGACGACCGCCGTGGTGCTTTTCGGCCATGGTTCCCGCGACCCGCTGTGGCGCAAGCCGATCGAGGCGGTGGCCGATCGGATGCGGGCCGATGCGCCCGCCGTACCGGTGGCCTGCGCCTACCTGGAGCTGACCGAGCCGGCGCTGCCCGAGACCGTGGTCTCGCTGGCGGCCCAGGGTGCCCGCACCATCCGCATCGTGCCGATGTTCCTGGGCGTGGGTCGCCATGCCCGCGAAGACCTGCCCGCCCTGGTCCAGGATCTGCGTGCACGGCATCCGGCCATCGCCTTCGACCTGCAGCCTTCCATCGGCGAGCATCCCGCGATGCTGGCGCTGATAGCCGAGATCGCCGCGGGCCGCTAGCCGGCCCCGGCCGCATAATGCGGCAGCTTTTTCAAGACCTGTCCGCATGAACCTCCACCAGTTCCGCTTCGTCCAGGAGGCCGTGCGCCGGAACCTGAACCTCACCGAAGCCGCCAAGGCGCTCCACACCTCGCAACCCGGCGTGTCGAAGGCGATCATCGAGCTGGAGGAAGAGCTGGGCGTCGAGATCTTCGCGCGCCACGGCAAGCGCCTGAAGCGCGTCACAGAGCCCGGCGAGCATGTGCTCAAAAGCATCGAACTGATCATGCGCGAGGTGGGCAACCTGCGTCGCATCGGCGAGCAGTTCAGCGCGCAGGACAGCGGCACCCTCTCTATCGCCACCACCCACACCCAGGCCCGCTACGTGCTGCCGGTGCCGGTCGCCAAGCTGCGCACCGCCTACCCCAAGGTCAATGTCAGCCTGCACCAGGGCTCGCCCGACCAGGTGGCGCGCATGGTGCTCGACGAGATCGCCGAGATCGGCATCGCCACCGAGTCGCTGGCCGACTACGGCGACCTGGTCACCCTGCCCTGCTACGAATGGCAGCACGTGCTGGTGGTGCCGGTGGGCCATCCGCTGGCGCAGATCGAGCGGCTGACGCTCGAAGACGTGGCGGCCGAGCCGATCATCACCTACCACCCCTCGTTCACCGGCCGCACCCGCATCGACCAGGCCTTCGCCGCCCGCGAGCTGGCGCCCCGCATCGCGCTGGAGGCGATCGATTCGGACGTGATCAAGACCTACGTGCGCCTGGGGCTGGGCGTCGGCATCGTCGCCGAGATGGCGGTGCGGGACGATTCCAACGCCGATCTGGTGGTGCGCCCGCTGGGCCACCTGTTCGGCAGCAACCTGGCGCGCGTCGCTTTCAAGCGCAGCGCCTACCTGCGCAACTTCGTGCTGGAGTTCGCCGAGCTGCTCAGCGACCGGCTCAGCCGCGACCTGATCGCCAAGGCGCTCTCGGGCCGCTTCGACGACTACGACCTGTGACCCTGCCCATGTCCGACTCCGCCTCCCCGTCTTCCGCCACCCTGGCCCGCACGCCACCGGTGCAGACCAAGCTGCCACGCGTCGGCACCACCATCTTCACCGTCATGTCGGCCCTGGCCGCCGAGACAGGCGCGGTCAACCTCGGCCAGGGCTTTCCGGATTTCGAATGCGACCCGCGGCTGGTCGACGCGGTGGCCGCCGCCATGCGCGCCGGAGCCAACCAGTACCCGCCGATGGCCGGCCTGCCGGTGCTGCGCGACGCCATCGTCGACAAGATCGAGGCGCTGCACGGCTTGCGCTACAGCGCGGCCGACGAGATCACCGTCACCGCCGGCGCGACGCAGGCCATCATCACCGCCATCCTGGCCGTCGTCCGCCCCGGCGACGAGGTGGTGGTGCTGGAGCCCTGCTACGACAGCTACGTGCCCAACATCGAGCTGGCGGGCGGCACGGTGGTGCGGGTGCCGCTGGTGCCCGGCAGCTTCCGGCCCGACTTCGCGCGGATCGCCGCGGCCCTCACGCCGCGCACCCGCGCCATCATCGTCAACTCGCCCCACAACCCCAGCGCCACCGTCTGGACGCGCGAGGACATGCTGCGCCTGGAGGCGCTGCTGGCGCCCACCGACGTGCTGCTGATCAGCGACGAGGTCTACGAGCACATGGTGTTCGACGGCGAGCACCAGAGCGCGTCGCGGTTCCCGGGACTGGCGGCCCGCGCGTTCGTGGTGTCGAGCTTCGGCAAAACCTTCCACGTCACCGGCTGGAAGGTCGGCTACGTCGCGGCACCCAGGGCGTTGACCGCCGAATTCCGCAAGGTGCACCAGTTCAACGTGTTCACCGTCAACACGCCGATGCAGCAGGGCATCGCCGACTACCTGGCCGACCCGCAGCCCTACCTGCAGTTGCCGGCCTTCTACCGCGCCAAGCGCGACCTGTTCCGCGCGGGGCTCGAAGGCTCCCGGCTGCGGCTGCTGCCGAGCGAAGGCAGCTATTTCCAGTGCGTGGACATCTCGGCCGTCAGCGATTTGTCGGAAGCCGATTTCTGCCAGTGGCTGGCGCGCAGCCACGGCGTGGCGGCGATTCCGCTTTCGGCCTTCTACGGCGACGGCTTCGACCAGCATGTGGTGCGCTTCTGCTTCGCCAAGCGCGACGAGACGCTGCACGCGGCCCTGGAGCGGCTGCGCCGGCTCTGACCTCCCTGGCGGGCCCGCCCGACGCCCGCACAAGCAAAAAGGCCGTGGAACCTGCGTTCTACGGCCTTTTTTTGCGGCGCCCCTCGGGGCACACGCCGCTCAACCGCCCTTGCTGGGACGCTTGCCGGGGTTCTTCTTGCTGCGCGTCGCCTTGCCGCGCTCGAGGCTGACCTTCTGGCCGCGGCCGGCGGTCTTCAGCGTCATGCCTGGCAGTGCGGGCAGTGGCGGGGTGGCCTTGCGGTCCGCTTCGGTGACGATCTTGTTACCCATGAAAACTCCTGGTTGATTGTTGGATGGCAAACCCGGAATTAGGCCACATAAACGCGGCGGTTCCAGGATGCGACCCCGATAAGCATCGCAGCCGGCCTGCGGGTCCGGCACGCGGCCTTATTGCAGGAAGGCCGGCTTGGCGTAGCCGGCGAAGTTCTTGTCCACCGTGGCCTTGAATTCGGGCGACCGGTAAGCCTCCACGATGGCCTTGGCCCACGGCGTGTCCTTGTCCGCGCGCTTGACCGCCACCACGTTCAGGTAATGGTCGGGCGTTTTCTCGAGCGCCACGGCTTCCGACAGCTTCAGGCCCGACGAGATCGCGAAGTTGCCGTTGATGATCGCGTACTCGGCGTCGCCGATCGAGCGCGGCAGCTGGGCGGCCTCCAGCGGGATGAACTTCAGCTTGCGCGGGTTCTCGGCCAGGTCTTTCTCCGATGCGCGCAGCGCGTCGATGCCGGGCTTGAGCGTCACCAGCTGGTGCTGCTGCAGCAGCACCAGCGCGCGGGCCAGGTTGCTCGGATCGTTCGGCAGCGTGACCCGGTCGCCTTCCTTGGCCTCCGCCAAAGATTTGCGGTTCTTCGAGTACACGCCCAGCGGCGCGATCGGGCCCTGCACGATTTCGACGATGTCGAGCTTCTGGTCGGCCGCGAACTTCTGCAGGTAGACCCGGTGCTGGAAGAAGTTGGCATCGAGCGAGCCCTGGGCCAGCGCCTGGTTGGGCTGCACATAGTCGTTGAACTCGACCAGCTTCACCGTGTAGCCCTGCTTCTGCAGGATCGGCACGATGCCCTGCTTGAGCTGGTCCATGTTGGAGCCGGCGGTGGCGCCGATGGTGAGGTTCTTCTTGTCGGCCTGTGCGTAGGCACCGACGGTGGCGGCGCCCAGGGTGGCGGCGACCAGGGCGGTCAGCAGGCGGCGTTGGATCGAAATCATGGTGTTGCTCCTCGGATGAAAAATCGGTTGTGGTTCTTGTCGGATGCGCCGTGTCAGCGCTTGTCGAGCCGGCGCGCCAGCGTGTTGCCGGCGACCTGGAGGATCTGCACCAGCACCACCAGCAGCGCCACGGTGAGCACCATCACGTCGGTCTGGAAGCGGTAGTAGCCGTAGCGGATCGCCAGGTCGCCGATGCCGCCGCCGCCCACCACGCCGGCCACGGCCGAGTAGGAGAGAAAGCTCACCGCCAGGACCGTCAGCGCCAGCACCAGGCCCGAACGCGCCTCGACCACCAGCACCCGCCAGACGATCTGCAGCTCGGTGGCGCCCATCGCATGGGCCGCCTCGATCACGCCGCGCGGTACTTCGCGCAGGCACTGGTCGACCAACCGGGCAAAGTAGGGAATCGCGGCGAACGACAGCGGCACCGCCGCGGCCAGCGGCCCGATGGAGGTGCCGGCGATGGTGCGGGTGAAGGGCACCAGCGCCACCAGCAGGATGATGAACGGGAACGAGCGCACCACGTTGACGATCCAGTTGAGCACCAGAAAGGCCGGCTTGTTGGCCAGCGACTGGCCCGGCCCCAGCAGGAACAGCAGCACGCCCAGCGGGCCGCCGAGCACGATCGCGGCGGTCAGGCCGATGGCCAGCATCACGAAGGTCTGGCCGGCGGCCGTCCACAGCTCGGGCAGGATGGCGAGGATGTTGTCGCTCATTGCACCGCCTCCACCTGGCGCGCGGCGGCGGGAGACGCATCGGCACGGCCCGGCACGGCAGCCGCGGCGGCCGCTTCCTCGGCCTCGATCCGGGTCAGCAGCGCATGGCGGCGCTCCAGCCTGGCCAGCTCCTGCCCCAGCGCACTGGTGCGGGTGGCGGTGGCGTCGCCCAGGGCGAACTCTTCCACCAGCTCGCCCTTTTCCAGCACCGCCACATGGCGGCAGATGTTCTGCACCACCGACAGCTCGTGCGTCACGATGACGATGGTCACGCCCAGCCGGCGGTTGATCTCGGCCAGCGTCTGCAGCACCGAGCGGGTGGTTTCGGTATCGAGCGCCGAAGTGGGCTCGTCGCACAACAGCACCTGCGGCCGGGGCGCCAGCGCCCGGGCGATCGCCACCCGCTGCTTCTGCCCGCCCGAGAGCTGGGCCGGGTAGCTGTCGATCTTCTCGGCCAGGCCCACCACGTCCAGGCATTCGCGCACCCGCTGGGCGATGGCCTTCTTGTCGTGGTTGCCGTGGATCTTCAGCGGGAAGGCCACGTTGTCGAAGACGCTGGCGTTCTGCAGCAGGTTGAACTGCTGGAAGATCATGCCGATGGTTTGGCGGGTGTCGCGCAGCTGCGTCTTGGTGAGCGCGGTGAGGTCGCGGCCGTCGACCAGCACCCGGCCGCGGTCGGGACGCTCCAGCAGGTTGATCAGGCGCAGCAGCGTGGATTTGCCGGCGCCGCTCTTGCCGATCAGGCCGTAGATGTCGCCGGTGGCGATCTCGAGCGAGACCTGTTTGACCGCGTCGAACACGGTGCCGTCGGGCAGGTGAAAAGTCTTGCCGACACCGTCGAGGCGGATGACCGGCGGGGGCGACGCGAGGGCCGCGGAAGATGAACTCATTGCGTGGAAAACCGGCACCCCTGCGGGTCGGCATGGAACGGAAGGCGGGCCGGAAACGGCGAAGGCGCGATTATCGGCGCCCGGCTAAAAATGCAGAACGATGAAAAAATCGTATTCTTATGCAGCCAGGGCATAACGATCGGGCACTGGGCGGGCCGCGCGGCTAGACATGCCGCCGCACCCCCGGCACCGCCAGATCGACCGGCGGCTGCGCATCGGCCCGGGCGTGCAGCGTTTCGATGATGCCGCAGCGCCCTCCGTGGCCGCTGCAGCGGTCGCGCAGTGCGGTCAGGTCCTGCGCCAGGGCCTGCAGTTCCTGCAGCCGTTCCTGTACATGGCCCAGGTGGGCGGTGAGCGCGTCGCTGGCGCGGGCGCAGTCGGCCGGGTCGTCCAGGTCGAGCGCCAGCAGCGTCCGCACCTCGACCAGCGACATGTCCATCGCCCGGCACAGCCGGATGAAGCGCAGCCGGTGCACCTCGTCGTCTGTGTAGAGCCGGTACTGGTTCCCCTCGCGGGCCTGGACCTGCAGCAGCGCTTCCTTATCGTAGTAGCGGATCGTGGCGGCCGGCACGCCCGACAGGCGGGCGGCTTCGCCGATACGGTGGCGGGGACTTTCTGCCGGCATGGCTTGACCTTCGAGTGGCTTCAAGGTTTTCAATGATCGCACGGCAGGGTTCCACTGCCGATCTTTCAGGATTTCCATGGCCGACCGCACCCCTTCGCACGATCACCCCCACGGCGCATCGCACCCGCACCCACCGGCCCCGTCGGCGCACAAAGCACCGGTGCGAGCGCCGGGCGCCGCCCGGATCGCCGTCTCCTGCTGCGGTGGCGGATGCGGCACGGCAGCCCCTGCCGCACCGGCCGCCCAAGCCGCCGACGGCCACGCATCGCACGACGGCCACGACCATGGCGGCGAGGGCGACCACGCCGGCCACGACCACGGCGCACTGCCCGGCTGGGGCCGCATCGGCGCGGCACTGGCCGTGGCGCTGGGATCGGAACTGCTGCACCTGGTCGGCCCCGACACGACCGCCTGGCATATCGCCGGCATGGTGCTGGCCGCGGTCGCCATCGGCCTGGCCGGCCTGGGCATCTACCGCAGCGGCCTGCGCTCGCTGCTGCGCGGCCAGTTGGGCATCAGCGCGCTGATGGCGGTGGCGGTGACCGGCGCCTTCCTCATCGGCCAGTGGCCCGAGGCCGCGATGGTGATGGCGCTCTACGCCCTGGCCGAGCGGATCGAGGAGCGCGCCGCCGACCGGGCCCGCAACGCCATCGGCGCGCTGCTGGCGCTGAGCCCCGACGAGGCCGAGATCCGCCAGCCCGACGGCGGCTGGCGCACCGTGCCGGCGGCCGGCGTGGTGCTGGGCGCGGTGATGCGCATCCGCCCCGGCGGCCGCATCCCGCTCGACGGCACGGTGACCGCCGGCCGGGGCGCGGTGGACGAATCGAGCGTCACCGGCGAAAGCCTGGCGGTCGACAAGGCGCCCGGCGACGCGCTCTACGCCGGCACCCTCAATGCGCAGGCGGCGCTGGAGGCCACGGTCACCTCGGTCGCCGGCAGCACCACGCTCGACCGGATCATCCGCGCGGTGGAAGAGGCCCAGGCCAGCCGCGCCCCCACCCAGCGCTTCGTCGACCGCTTCGCCGCCGTCTACACGCCGGCCGTCTTCGTGATGGCGGTGGCCGTCGCGATCGGCGCGCCGCTGCTGCTGGGCTGGGGCGGGCTCGACGCCGTCTACCGGGCCCTGGTGCTGCTGGTGATCGCCTGCCCCTGCGCCCTGGTGCTGGCCACGCCGGTGACGGTGGTGAGCGCGCTGGCGGCCGCGGCCCGCCGGGGCATTCTGGTCAAGGGCGGCAAGGGCCTGGAAGAAGCGCGCGGCATCCGCGCCGTGGCCTTCGACAAGACCGGCACGGTGACCGCCGGCCGGCCGGTGCTGGTGGCGCAGCAGACCTTCGGCAGCGATGCGGCGACCGATGTGGCCGCGGCACTCGCCGGCCGGTCCGACCACCCGGTGTCCCGCGCCATCGCTGCCGGCCTGGCCGGCGCCGACGCGCATGTGGCGCAGGACGCGGCGGTCGACGACTTCGAGGCCCTGCCCGGCCGCGGCGTCCAGGGCCGGGTGGCCGGCCGGTCCTGGCGCATGGGCAACCGCCGCCTGATGCAGGAAAACGGCATGTGGACCGCATCCGTCGCCCAGGCCGTCGCTGCGCACGAATCGCAGGGCCGCAGCGTGACGCTGCTGGCCGATGGCGACGCGGTGCGTGCCCTCTTCGCCGTGGCCGACACCCTGCGCCCCGAGGCCCGCGACGCGGTAGCGCAGTTGAAGGCGCTGGGCATCGTGCCGGTGATGCTCACCGGCGACAACGGCGCCGCCGCCCAGGCGGCCGCCGCCGAAGCCGGCATCGAGCAGGTGCAGCACAGCCTGCTGCCGCAGGACAAGCTGACCGCGATCGCCGCGCTGCAGCAGCGCCACGGCATGACCGCGATGGCCGGCGACGGCATCAACGACGCGCCGGCGCTCGCCAAGGCCGACATCGGCTTCGCGATGGGCGGCGCCGGCACCGACGTGGCGATGGAGGTGGCCGACGTGGTCATCATGAACGACGACCTGCGGCGGGTGGCCGAGACGGTGCGCCTCTCGCGCCGCACCCATTCCGTGCTGTGGCAGAACATCGCGCTGGCGCTGGGCATCAAGCTCGTGTTCTTCGCGCTGGCGCTGGCCGGCGTGGCCACCATGTGGATGGCCGTGTTCGCCGACATGGGCGCCAGCCTGCTGGTGGTGGCCAACGGCCTGCGCATGCTGCGCCCGCTGCCGATGCCGACGGTCGGCACCGCACCCCGCGGGGCGGCCCGCTGAGCGGCCGTCCGGCCGGCAGCGGGCGATCCGGCCGTCGCCGGTGGCCGAGGTGGTCTGCAAAAAGGGGCACCGCTGTCGCAGCGGCCCCTGCCTGCTCAGGCCTTGCGGCGGCGGGCGAAGCGCACCACGGTGACGCCGGTGCGGGCCTGCCGCAGCGAGGGCATCACCAGCACGCAGTCGTCGTAGGGCGTGCGGATCGGGCCATCGTTCTCCCCTATCACGGTGCCGGCCTCGGCGATCACCTCCAGGCCCTGGAAGGGTTCGCTGAAGCGCACGGTGTCGGTCTTGGCGACGACGCCCTCGGTGACCTCCAGCACCCACTGCTCGGGCGCATCCGGCAGCCGCCAGCCGGGCAGGAGCCGGTCGCATTCGCCGTCGTCGAAGAGGCCCGACAGCGCCAGGAAGCGGACGCACTGGTCCTGCGCCACGTCGCGGCTGGAAAGCGCGCCGTGGTAGCCGCACTCCACCAGCAGCGAGCGCACGCCGCCGGCGATCGCGGCCGGGTCGCCGAAGCGGCCGTAGTCGCGCATCCGCACGCCGTCCTTGTGGCCCGCATCGACCACGATGTGGATCGGCGCGCCCATCTGCACCGCCAGCGCCACGTTCTCGGGCGCCATGCCGGTGAGCGTCAGCGGCGGGCTGGGCTCGTGCATCGAATGCAGATCCAGCAGCCAGTCGGCCTGGGCCACCACCGGCGCCAGCTTGGCGACGCGCCGGCGCTCGGCCGTGTCGGCGGCGGCCATGCGGTCGTCCGACCACTGGCGGTTCATGTCCTGCTCCAGGAAGCGGGAGGCGTCGTGGTTCTGCGGATCGAAGGTGTCGAACGCGGCCAGGTTGCAGAAGGCCAGCGTCAGGCTGCCGCGGCGCGGGCGCAGGCCGGCTTCCAGCAGGCCCTTCAAGGCCCAGGCGCCGCACAGCTCGTTGCCGTGGACCAGCGCGGTGATCATCACGTTGCGACCGGGCTGCTCGGCATGGAACCGCCAGACGCCTTGAATGCCCACGTTGCCTTCGCGCCAGGCGCCGATGTCGGGGGTGTCGAGTTCGAATGTCATGCGGTGCTCACTCGTCCTTGATGTCTGCGAACTGGACGATCTTGCGGTATTTCTCGATCTCCGCGTTCAGGTAGGGCAGCAGGTCGGGCTGCTTGTCGGGCACGACCGAGCCGGCCGCTTCCATGCTCTTGCGGTACTCGGGCGACTGCAGCGCCTCGGCCAGGGCCGACTTCAGCTTGTCGGCGATCGGGGCCGGCAGGTTGGCCGGGCCCATCAGGGCGAACCAGACGCTGATGTCCACGCCCTTGAGCGCCGGCGTCTCGGCCAGGGCCGGCACGTCCGGCGTCGCGGCCGAGCGCTTGGCCTCGGTGGTGCCGATCGCGACCAGCTTGCCGCTCTTGATCATCGGCAGGGCGCTGGAGAGCACGAACACGCCGACGTCCAGGCTGCCGCCCAGCAGGTCGGTCGTCAGCGGGCCGGTGCCGCGGTAGGGGATGTGCACCATGCTGATGCCGCCCTGCTGCTTGACCATCTCGGCCGCCACGTGCAGCGAGGTGCCGACGCCCGAGCTGCCGTAGGTCAGCTTGCCCGGCTGCTCCTTGGCGATCTTCAGCAGATCGGCCGCGTTCTTGATGCCGCGCGCAGGCGTGGTGGTGAGCACCAGCGGCTGCGAGCCCACCATGCCCAGCGGGGTGAAGTTGCGCAGCGAGTAGCGCACCGATTTCTTGACCAGCGCGTTGATCGCGATCTCGTTGTTGGCACCGACCAGCAGGGTGTAGCCGTCGGGCGCGGCCGAGGCCACCTTCTGCGCGCCGATCGAGCCGCCGGCGCCGCCCAGGTTCTCGACCACGACCGACTGGCCCAGCTTGGCGCCGAGCGCCTGGCCCAGGGTGCGGGCCACCAGGTCGGTGCTGCCGCCCGGCGGGTAGCCGACCACCAGGGTGATCGGCCGCGCGGGATACGGATCGGCCGCGAAGGCGGGCGCGGCGGCCAGCAGGCATGCGCTCATCACGCAGGACCAGACGGCGGCGAGGCGGAAGTGTTTCATGGGGAATTCCGTGGATGGTGGGGTGGCCGAATTCTGGAAGCGGCGGGCAGGCGGCTCTGTGCTTCTTCGGCACAACGCTCTGCCGATATGGCACATTTCACGGCTTTTCCTCCAGCGGAGCGCCGGGATGCAACTGAAATGGCTCGAGGACTTCGTCACCCTCGCGGAAACCCTGAGCTTCAGCCGTGCGGCCGAGCTGCGCCATGTCACCCATCCCGCCTTCGGCCGCCGCATCCAGGCGCTGGAGGCCTGGACCGGCATGGCGCTGGTCGAGCGCGGTGCCAGCCCGGTCCGGCTGACCGCCGCCGGCACGCTGTTCCTCGACACCGCCCGGCAGATGGTGCGCGGACTGGAAGGCGCCCGCGACGAGCTGCATGCCGCGGCCGGCCGCCATGCCCGCACCGTGACCATCGCCACCGGCCGCACCCTGGCGCGCACCGTGCTGGCCGACTGGCTGGTGCGGCTGCATCCGCTGGTGCGCGATGCGCAGGTCCGGGTGCTGACCCGCAGCCTGGCCGACGCCGTGCAGCTGCTGGAGCGCAACGAGGCCGACTTCACCCTGGTCTACCACCATGCGGCGCTGACCCTGCAGCTCGACGGCCGGCAGTTCGCCCATGTGACCCTGGCATCCGAGAAACTGGTGCCGGTGTGCCGTGCCGATGCGCGCGGCGCGCCCACCTTCGCGCTGCAGCAGGCCGGCACCGTGCCGCTGCTGAGCTACAGCGCCACGCTGGCGATGGGCCGGCTGCTGGAGGACTTCCTGGCGCACAACACCCGCCTGCCGCCGCTGCAGCGCTGCATCGAATGCGACTCGGCCGACGCGCTGGCCGAGTACGCCCTGAAAGGCCTGGGCGTGGCCTGGCTGCCGTGGTCGATGGTGCAGGCCGACTGCAAGGCGGGCCGGCTGGCGCTGGCCGGCACCAAGTCGATGGAGATCCGGTTCGAGGTGCGGCTGTACCGGCCGAAGCGCCGGCTCTCGCAACTGAGCGAATCGGTCTGGCAGTCGGCGGCACGGGTGTGAGCCGGTCGCGGCGCCACGCACCGGTTGCCTGGACCTGCCCGTCGCAGAAACCGCGTTCCGCCGGTCGACGCTAGGCCGGCTGCAACCCGCCGCCGGCATTCACCTCGACGGTGATGTGCACCAGTTCCTCGTGCACCCCGATCAGCCGCCGGAACACCTCGGGCGCCACCGGCACCGCCGTCTGCAGCGCGACGATGCAGGCGAAGCGGCCCTTGCCGACGCGCCAGACATGCAGGTCGGTGATGGTGGCCGGCTGGGGTGCCAGGGCGACCGCCTCGCGCACCTCCTGCACCAGGGCCGGATCGGTCGTGGCATCCAGCAGCACCCGCCCCGTGTCGCGCAGCAGGCCCCAGGCCCAGACGGCCACCAGCACCGCGCCGGCGATCCCCATCAGCGGATCGAGCCATGACCAGCCCCAGATCCATCCGCCGACCAGCGCCAGGATCGCGAGGACCGAGGTGGCGGCGTCGGCGATCACATGCAGGTAGGCGGAGCGGAGGTTCAGGTCGTGGCCGTGGCCGTGGCCGTCGTGGTCATGCTCGTCATGTCCATGTCCATGGTCGTGGTCGTGGCCATGCGAATGCCCGTGCGACCCGGCATGCAGCAGCCGCGCGCAGACCAGGTTCACCACCAGTCCCACCAGCGCGACCGCGATCGCCTGCTCGTAGTGGATCGGCAGCGGCGACAGCAGGCGCTCGACCGACTGGACCACCATCAGCACCGCCACGCCCACCAGCAGCAAGGCGCTGGTATACCCGCCCAGCACCTCGATCTTGCCGGCGCCGAAGGCGAAGCGCCGGTCCTTCGCCAGCCGTCGCGCCGCCGCATAGGCCGCGGCCGACAGGCCCAGCGCCACCGCGTGCGAGCCCATGTGCCAGCCATCGGCCAGCAGCGCCATCGAGTTGAAGACCCAGCCGCCCGCGATCTCCGCCACCATCATCACCGCGGTGAGCCACACCGCCCGCCGGGTGTTGCGCTCGGCCAGCGGATCGACCGCGTCGAAGCGGTGGGCATGGGCGCAGGAAGCGCCGGCGGACGGTGGCGGGGCGGCGTGCAGGGCAGACATTCGGGTTCCTCCAAGGCCCGCGAATATACTCCCCCCCAGTACCTTCGCCGAGAAAGCCCGCACCATGAGCCACACCATCCGCGACCAGAAGAAGCTGCTGGCCCGGGTGCGCCGCATCCGCGGCCAGACCGAGGCACTGGAGAAAGCCCTGCTGGCCGATGCAGGCTGCGGCCCGGTGCTGCAGCAGATCGCCGCGGTGCGCGGTGCCGTCAACGGCCTGATGGCCGAGGTGCTGGAAGGCCATCTGCGCGAGCACCTGGCCGACGACGGCACGCCGCTGGCCGAGCGCCAGGCGGAGCTTGATGCGGTGCTGGGCGTGCTGCGGTCCTATCTCCGCTGACGGGCATGCGCCCACCGCGGGCCGGGACGCCGGTCGTGCGGCGAGCGCATGCCACCGCGGCCTGCTATTGAATCGATAGCTGGCAGCCGGCATGCGGCGCCGGCTCCAGCCCTGTTTCCTTCGAATTCAGTCCCACCGGGCGGCATCGGTGCCCGGCGGCACCGAGGGCCTGTCCCAGCCCGCCGGTGTCACCGCGAACCGCGCGCTGTGGCGGACCGCCGCCAGCGCGCCGAAGCCCGACGGCACGGTGTCCAGGTACGGCGCCGCATCGGGCATCGCCTGCGCCAGCCCACCGGGCACCCGGCCCAGGCCGCGCAGCCAGTGGCCGGTCTGTGCCAGCGACACCTCGACATGCCAGCTGCCGCCCTCCTCCTGCTGGCGCACCAGCGCGGCCGAGGCACCCATCGCCATCAGGTAGCCGGTGGCCTGGTCGAGGATCTGCATCGGCAGCGCCTGGGGGGTGGCGCTGCCGGCCGCTTCGGCCTCGGCATGGTTGAAGCCGGTGGCGGTCTGCACCAGCGAGTCGAATCCGCGGCGGCCGGCCCAGGGGCCCTGGGTACCGTAGGCGGTGAGCGAGACATAGACGATGCCCGGGCGGGTCGTCGCCAGCGCTTCGGGACCGAAGCCCCGCGCCTCCAGGCCGCCGGGGCGGTAGCCCTGCAGGAACACATGCGCCTCGCCCGCCAGCCGCGACAGCGTGGCGCGCCCTGCTTCGGCGCGCAGGTCGACATGGGCCGAGCGCTTGCCGCGGCTGGTGTCGGCGATCGCATCGATGTTGGGCAGGTGCGGTGCGTTGACCAGCATCACATCGGCGCCGTAGGCCGCCAGCGCCCGGCCGCCGACCGGGCCGGCCAGGATGCGGGTCAGGTCCAGCACCCGGATGCCGTGCAGCGGACGCGCGCCGGCGGGCAGGGGCGGCAAGGCGCGCGGCGGTGCGTCGCCGATGCGGCGGATGCTGAACAGCGGCTGGGCCGCGATCGCCCGGGCCTGCGGCGTCGCGTTCCATTCGGCGAAGCTGCGCAGCGCGGTGGCGACCAGGCCGGCATCGGCCGCGGCCTGTTCGAAATCGACGGCGCACCACGACTGCATCGCGCGTTCGGCGTCGGCACGCGCGGCCGTCGCCGGGTCCAGGCCCAGCAGCCGCAACGCGCCTTCGCGGTGGTGGGCGAAGTTGGCATGTACCCGCACCCAGCCGTCGGCGGCGCGGTACAGGCCCGAGAACGCATCCCACAGCGGCGGCACGGTTCCGTCGATGCTGAACCAGCCGATGCACTCGACCGCGGCATGGCGCATGTCGACCGCGATCCGCTGCGGCGGCTGCCCGCGCTGCCGGCCCACCGCACTGGCGGCGAGCGCGGCCGCGGCGATGCCGGCCTGCGCGGCGGTACCGACGGCGAAGGACGAAGGCACGACCGGCTCGGCGCCGGTCAGCGTTGCCTGTAAGACCCGCGCGTCCGGCAGACCGGCCGTCCGCAACACCTCGGCGATGACGGTGGCGGCGGCGGGCGGTGCCGGGAACCGGGGGCTGTCCGATGTGCCGGTGCCAGGGAATGCGGGGGTCATGGAAGCTCCGGAAAGAATGCCCGTGGCGGTGCGGTGCGGTGACGGACGGCGGTCTGGCGGGATAACCACTTCATCAGTGCGGTCCTACAGCACGAGGCCGCCGTGTCCCACCGATGTCCTCCGGGTGCTCTCCACAATCGAACCATTCAAAAACGAAAGGATCTGCACCGTGAACTCCATCATCTACATCGTTGGCCTGGTTGTCGTTGTCGTGGCCGTGCTGTCGTTTTTCGGCCTGCGCTGAACGCTTCGGTCACGGTCCGCTTCGGCGGGCCGGCCATTCGAGAAGGGCCCCGTGCTGCGAAGCACGGGGCCCTTTGCCATGGGGGGCTGCCTGCGACAACCGCTTGTGGGCGGCTACCCGGTGGCTAGATCAGCGTCACCCCGGTCTTGGCCTGCACCGCCTCGCGGGTCACCCCCGGCGCCAGTTCCACCAGCTTCAGCCCTTCGGGCACCACGTCCATCACCGCCAGGTCGGTGATGATCCGGTCGACCACGCCCACGCCGGTCAGCGGCAGGCTGCATTCCTTGAGGATCTTCAGGTCCTCGGTGCCGTCCTTCTTTTTGGCGACGTGTTCCATCAGCACGATGACCCGCTTCACGCCGGCGACCAGGTCCATCGCGCCGCCCATGCCCTTGACCATCTTTCCGGGGATCATCCAGTTGGCCAGGTCGCCCTTCTCGCTGACCTGCATCGCGCCCAGGATCGAGAGGTTGATCTTGCCGCCGCGGATCATCGCGAAGCTGTCGTGGCTGCCGAAGATCGACGAGCCGGGGATGGTGGTGACCGTCTGCTTGCCGGCGTTGATCAGGTCGGCATCGACCGTCAGCTCGGTCGGGAACGGGCCGATGCCCAGCATGCCGTTCTCGCTCTGCAGCCAGACCTCCTTGTCGCCGGTGAAGTTGGCGACGAGCGTCGGAATGCCGATGCCCAGGTTCACATAGAAGCCGTCTTCCAGCTCGTCCGCCGCGCGTGCGGCCATCTGGTCGTGGGTCCAGGGCATGTCAGGCTCCTTCGGTCTTGGTGGTTTGGGCGGGTACGTCGACCTTCGGCACGGCGACTTCTTCAGCACTGACAGCCGCGGCCTGGGCGATCACCGCCTGGGCCTCTTCCTTGGCGGCGGCCACGTCGACCGGGGCCGCGGCGCTCAGGGTGCGCTTCTCGATCCGTTTTTCGGGCGTGGGGTTGACCACGATGCGGTGCACATAGATGCCGGGCAGGTGCACGTCGTCGGGGGCGATCTCGCCTACCTCGACCAGCCGCTCGACCTCGACGATGCAGACCTTGCCCGCCATCGCCGCGGCCGGGTTGAAGTTGCGGGCCGTCAGGCGAAAACGCAGGTTGCCCGACGTGTCGGCCACGTCGGCCTTGACCAGCGCCACGTCGGGCAGCAGGGCGTGCTCCATCACGTAGGTCTCGCCGCCGAACTCGCGCAGCTCCTTGCCCTCGGCCACCTGGGTGCCGACGCCGGTCTTGGTGAAGAAGGCCGGGATGCCGGCGCCGCCGGCACGCAGCTTCTCGGCGAGCGTGCCCTGCGGCGTGAACTCCAGCTCCAGCTCGCCGGCCAGGTACTGGCGCTCGAACTCCTTGTTCTCGCCGACGTAGCTGGAGATCATCTTCCTGATCTGCCGCGTCTCCAGCAGCTTGCCGAGGCCGAAGCCGTCGACGCCCGCGTTGTTCGAGATGACGGTCAGGTCCTGGGTGCCGCTGTCCTTGAGCGCTTCGATCAGCGCCTCGGGGATGCCGCAGAGGCCGAAGCCGCCGACCGCCATCAGCTGGCCGTCCTGCACGACGCCCTGCAGCGCCGCCTCGGCGGTGGGAAAGACTTTGTTCACGGGTACTCCTTGTGACGGATGACGATCCGGATCTGCCCGCTACGATACTACGCATGCCATTACGTAGAAGCGCTTAAGCGCATACCCGCATGCCCGCCCCGTGCGCCCTGCCCGACATCGACTACCGCATGGCCTTCGACCTCGCGCCGCTGGGCCTGGCGCTCTCGCGCGACCGGGCGATCGTCGACTGCAATCAGCAGCTCTGCGAGATGTTCGGCGCGGCGCGGGAGCAGCTGGTCGGCCAGTCGTTCCGCATCCTCTACCCCAGCGCCGACGAGTACGAACGCGCCGGCGCACGCATCGCCCCGGTGATGAACGCCGCCGGCCGCTACGCCGACGACCGGGTGATGCGCCGGGTGGCCGGCGCCCGCCAGGGCGAGACCTTCTGGTGCCACGTCACCGGCCGCGCCTTCGACCGCACCCGCCCGCACGCCGCCGGCATCTGGAGCTTCGAGGACCTGAGCGCCCGCCGCGCGGTGCGGGCCGAGCTCACGCCGCGCGAGCGCGAGGTGGCGGCCCACCTCACCACCGGCGGCCGCACCTCGAAGGAAATCGGCCGCGCGCTCGGCATCAGCCACCGCACGGTCGAGTTCTACCGGGCGCGGCTGATGCGCAAGTACGGCGCCGCCAGCGCTGCCGACCTGGTGCAGCGGCTGATGGCCGGCTAGGCAGTGCGGCGCATACCGCCGTGCCCCTCAGGACTTGCCCGCCTCCCTGGACTGCGCGAAAGCGGTCAGCTCGGTCCGGAACGCCCGCAGCTTCGCCTTGAGCCGCCGCGCGTTCTCCGGGCCCATCCGCACCAGCGCCTTCTGGCCGGACGACAGGGCTTCGAGGGCCGGGTCGGCGAACTCGTAGCGCACCCAGGGCCGCTCCGACGCCATTTCGCCCTTGACCTCCAGCAAGCGCACCGCGAGCGGCCCGGTGGGCTCGGGCGTCTGCAGCAGGTGATCCACCACCGCGACCAGACGGTCGTTGAAGTAGCGCGCCGGGAATCCCAGCTCTTCGTAGGCCCGCTGGAACAGCGGGTACATGCGCCGGTAGGCCGCCACCGCCTTGGCCGGATCGACCGATTCGGCCAACTGCACGAAAGGCGTGTAGCGGGCGGCGTTGTCGGGCGCGATGGTCTGCGCACCGGGTGCGCCGGCGACGGTGAAGCGCTGGCCGGTCGGCTGCACCGGCCACATCCGCGAGGCGGCGTGCTCCCGCGGCAGGTTGTCGACTGTCGCCACCACCCGGCGCACGAAGCCGTCGACCTGCAGGAACTGCAGCACCGCCCGGCTGCCCAGCAGTTCGTCGAGGGCCGACTTCACCGCCGGATCGGACGCGGCCAGCTCCGGCAGCGGCGTCGGCTCGGGGGCCGGCGGCTCCACCGGAAATTCGGGCCCGGCGGGCGAGAGCGGCGGCGGCGGCTTGGGCGGGGTGGGCACCTCGCCCGGCGCGGCGGCCTGCGGCGGCAGGTCGGGCTGCGCGCTTTGTGGCTGCTGCTGCCAGTACCACCAGCCGCCGCCGGCGATGGCGGCGACGACGGCCAGGGCCACCACCGGTTTCCAGGCACCGGAGCCTTCGGCCGGCGGCCGGAATTCTCTGTCGGACATAGATCTCTCCTGAACGCTTCTGGGACCGGGCCACGGCGTGCGCGGCCCAGCGCATCCTAGCCGCCAGCCTGCGCGAAAGTGTCTCGCCCCGCCGCCGCCATGGCGACAAGGGGTAACGGCAGGCGCACCGTGCGAAGCGCTCCGCTCCCACGGCGCCAGGAGACGGCCGTGACCGACCGCCCCCCTCCCCGCGCCATCCGGGACATCACCACAACCACCGCCTTCTTCGGCCTCTCCGGCCGCTTCGCCCGCGCGACCGGCCTGCAGCCGAACGCCGAGTTCTACCTGCGGGGCCGGGTGCCGCGCGAGAAGAAGGCCGGACGAGGCCCTGCACCCATCGCTATTGTTTCGATAGCTGGTGGCCGGCGGATGGCGTCTGCCTCAGGCACTTTTCGCTGGAATATCGGCCTGCAGCAGCCCCAGCACCAGCCGCACCAGTTCGTCCTCGAACGCGGGCGTACCCAGCAGCGGCGAATCCTCCAGCGAGGCGCTGCGGATGGCGCCCATCACCGCCCGGGTCACGACGAACATCATCGCCGGCGTCGGCGGCCGCACGCCGGGGGCGCCGCCCTGGGCGATGAGCTGGCCGAGCGCCATCGCGTTGCGGTCGGCGCCCTCGCGCAGCGCCTGGGTGACGTTGTCGTGCCCGTCGAGCCGCCAGGCCATGCGGATGAATACGCGCCTCGGCCGCGAGGCGCCGCCGAAGGCCTTCACCAGCATCCGCACCAGGTCGCGCACCACCGCCGCGACCGGCTGCCGCTCGGCCACCGCCCGGTCGAGCATCGCCTGCAGGTCTTCCTGTGCCCGGTCGCGCTGGCGGTGGATCATCGCCAGCAGCACCGCCTCTTTCGACGGGAAGTACTGGTAGAGCGTGCCGATCGAGAAACCGGCCTTCTGCGCGATCCGGTTGGTGGTGAGGGCGCCCTCGCCTTCGGTCTCCACGATCTGAGCCGTGGCGTCGAAGATGGTCTCGATGGTGCGCTGGGCGCGGGCTTGGGTCGGCTGCTTGCGCATGCGGGACGCGGCTTCGGGCGGTGTGGACTTCTTCATGCGGGCGCCTTGCTGAAAACTGAGCACAAGGCGAGTAGCGGCGCCGGCCCAAAACTGAATAATGCTCAGAAACCGCGGCCTTTTCAAGCCGCGCGACCTTCCCGGAGACAACCGCATGACCGCCGCCACCGCATTCCCCCCCGACCGCCTGATCGTGCGCAAGCTCGAGATCGACCTCAAGCGCGGCTTCGCCCGCCACTGGCACGGTGGCCGGGCATTCCGCAGCCAGTTCTTCAACGCGCTGTCGATGAGCTTTCCGGTGGGGGAGCAGTTCTTCATCGACTCGGTGCGCGACGCCGCCGCGCTGCTGCCGCCCGGGCCCGCGCAGGCGGCGATGCGCGAGACGGTCGCCGGCTTCATCGGCCAGGAGGCGACGCACCGGCATATCCACGGCCTCTACAACGCCCAGCTGGAGCAGCAGGGCCTGGTCAACCGCTGGCAGCACTGGGCGGCCGACCGGATCGCCAAATTCCGCACGATGAAGCCGAACCCGCGCCACGCCCTGGCCATGACCTGCGCCTACGAGCACTTCACCGCCCTGTTGGCCGACGGCACCCTGCGCCACGCCCGCTGGCTGGAGGGTGCCGATGCCGACATGCAGACCGTCTGGCGCTGGCACGCGGCCGAAGAGACCGAGCACAACGCGGTCGCCTTCGACCTGTACCGGGCGGTGGGCGGCAGCTACAAGTACCGGGTGCTGTGGTACCTGTACGTGGCGCTGCGCTTCGGCATCGATTCCACCGCGCAGACCGCCATCAACCTGTGGCACGACGGCAGCTTGTTCAAGCCGGCCACCTGGATCGACGGCGTACGGCTCTTCTGGGGCCGCGACGGGCTGGTGTGGCGCTGCGCCGGGCCGATGCTGCAGTACCTGCGGCGGGACTTCCACCCCTCGCAGGATCCGCATGCGGTGCCGGCCCAAGCCCTGGCGGCGCAGTGGCTGGCGGCCCATGCCAACCTCTGGCGCGCGGTGCGCTGACGCTATTTTTTAGATAGCTACTCGCCGGCGCCACGCGCCGGCTAGCAGCCCCTTTCGGCTCGAATTATTCGGCCGCGTCGTCCATCACCAGCCGCCGCATCCAGTCGGGCAGCGGCACCGCCTTCTCCAGCACCGGGTCGATCCAGATCGTGGTGCCGCCGCCGGCGGCATGCAGCACGCCCGGCTGGTCGGCCCGCTCGAGCGTGGCCCAGGTCTCGAAGGTGGTGCGGGCCGCGTCGCTCACATACAGCTTCACCACCACGTCGCCCGGGTAGCGCAGCTGGCGGTAGAAGTTGCAGAAGGCGTTGACGATCACCGGGCCCACCGCGGTGGGCCCGCCCAGGCAACCGATAGCCTGCATCCAGTCGATCCGGGCCGTCTCCAGGTAGCGGAAGTACACCGCGTTGTTGACGTGGCCCATCGCGTCCATGTCGCCCCAGCGGATCGGGATCGCCATCGAACGGACGAATTTCTTCTGCTGCGGAATCTCGATCTTCATGGGCGATGTCAGGGTGAATGCTGCCCGAGTGTGGCAGTGCCCGGAATAAAATCAGTCACGCACTGGACATGGCCCGCTGCAGGCCCGCCCGACAATCCGATTCCACGACAAGAAAAGCTTTTCATGACCCACGACGAGATCATTGCCCAGTTCGGTCCCCGCGAAGCGATGGAGTACGACGTCGTCGTCGTCGGCGGCGGCCCCGCCGGCCTTTCCACCGCGATCCGTCTGAAGCAGCTGGCCGCCGAGCAGGAAAAAGAGCTGTCGGTGGTGGTGCTGGAAAAGGGCTCGGAGCCCGGCGCCCACATTCTGTCGGGCGCCATCATGGACCCGAAGGCGCTCAACGAGCTGTTCCCCAACTGGAAGGAACTGGGTGCGCCGCTGAACCAGCCGGTCACCGAAGACGCCTTTCTGTTCCTGGGCGAGAAGAGCGCCCTGCGCACCCCCAACTTCTTGCTGCCGGGCTGCTTCCACAACCACGGCAACTACATCATCAGCCTGGGCAACCTGACCCGCTGGCTGGCCGAGCAGGCCGAGGGCCTGGGCGTCGAGATCTTCCCCGGCTTCCCCGCGGCCGAGGTGCTCTACAACGACGACGGCTCGGTCCGCGGCGTGGCCACCGGCAACCTGGGCGTCGGCAAGGACGGCGAGCCGACCGACAACTTCCAGCTGGGCATGGAGCTGCACGGCAAGTACACCGTGTTCGCTGAAGGCTCGCGCGGCCACCTGGGCCGGCAGCTGATCGAGAAGTTCGATCTGGCCAAGGACAGCGATCCGCAGAGCTACGGCATCGGCATCAAGGAACTCTGGGAGATCGACCCGGCCCGCCACCAGCCCGGCCTGGTGATCCACGGCGCCGGCTGGCCGCTCGACAACGCCACCTACGGCGGCGGCTTTTTGTACCACGCCGAAGACAACAAGGTGATGGTCGGATTCGTGGTCGGCCTGGACTACCAGAACCCGTACCTGAGCCCGTTCGAGGAGTTCCAGCGCTTCAAGACGCATCCCAACATCCGCTACTACTTCGACGGCGACGAAGAGCACGGCATTAAGCCCGCCAAGCGCATCAGCTACGGCGCCCGCGCCATCACCGCCGGCGGCATGCTGGCCTTGCCCAAGACCGTGTTCCCCGGCGGCGCGCTGGTCGGCTGCGAAGCCGGCTACCTCAACGTCGGCCGGATCAAGGGCAGCCATTCCGCGATCAAGACCGGCATGCTGGCCGCAGAAGCCGCCTTCGACGCGGTGCACGCCGGCCGCCAGCACGACGAACTGACCGCCTACCCCGAAGCCTTCGAGAAGAGCTGGCTGCGCGAAGAGCTCTACAAGGACCGCAACTTCAAGACCTGGTTCAAGAAGGGCCGCACCATCGGCACCATCATGACCGGCATCGAGCAGAAGCTCCTGGGCGGCAACATCCCGTGGACGATCCACCGCCGCGAGGCCGACCACACCCGGCTCAAGCGCGCGGCCGAGTGCAAGCCGATCAAGTACCCCAAGGCCGACGGCAGGCTGACCTTCGACCGGCTCTCCAGCGTCTTCGTCAGCAACACCAACCACGAAGAGCAGCAGCCGGCCCACCTGACGCTGAAGGACCCGACCGTCCCGACCCGGATCAACCTGCCGCAGTACGCCGGCCCCGAGCAGCGCTACTGCCCCGCCGGCGTCTACGAGTTCGTCGCCGACGAAGCCGCCGGCCCCGGTGCCGAGCGGCTGCAGATCAACGCGCAGAACTGCGTGCACTGCAAGACCTGCGACATCAAGGACCCGACCCAGAACATCGTCTGGGTCACGCCCGAAGGCGGCGGCGGGCCCAACTACTCGGGCATGTAGCCAGAACGAACGGGGCCTCGGCCCCGTTTTTCTTGGCGCGGCGGCAGAGCGCTGCCGATCAACCCTTCGCCGCCCCCACCCCGTACAGGATGCGCACCGGCTCCTCGGCACTCGGCTGCGGCGCGCCGGGCGGGTTGACGGTGTCGACCAGCGCGTAGGCGCGCTGCACCGCGGGGCGCGCGCGGATGGTCTCGAACCAGCGCCGCAGGTGCTTGAAATCGCCCGGGTCCTGCTGCTGCCCGGCGTGCGAGACGATCGACGGGTAGCTGGCCATCTCGGCGATCCAGTAGTCGCCGGCGACGAATTCGCGAGCGGCCAGGCAGCGGTCGAGCACGCCGTAGAGCCGGGCGGATCGCGTACGGGATCTTCTCGGGCGCGGCGCTGCCGAAACCTGGATGCCGCACCGCGGTGGCGGTTACCATAATGGTCTGGCGATCCATAACACATAGGAGACTTCGCATGTTCTTCGTACCGCGCGCCGCCCGTGCCGTGCTGTCTGCCGCCGCCCTCGCCCTGCTGGCGACCGCCGCGCATGCCCAGACCACCACGCTCAAGATCGGCTACGCCACGACCAAGGAGTCGCACTACGGCGTCGGCTCCACCGTGTTCTGCGACGAGGTCGAGAAGGGCACCCAGGGCCGCTACAAGTGCCAGCATTTCCCCAACTCGGCGCTGGGCGGCGAGCGCGAGCAGATCGAGGCGATCCAGTTCGGCACCCAGGACGTGCTGAACACCTCCACCGGCCCGGTCGGCAACTTCGTGCCGGAGATGAAGATCGTCGACCTGCCCTTCCTGTTCCGCGACTACGACCATGCCCGCAAGGTGATGGACGGCCCGATCGGACAGGACCTGCTGACCAAGTTCCCGGCCAAGGGCATCATCGCGCTGGCCTGGACCGAGAACGGCTTCCGCCAGATGACCAACAGCAAGCGCGACATCGTCAGGCCGACCGATGCCGCCGGCCTGAAGATACGCACGATGGAGAACAAGGTGCACATGGACGGCTACCGCACCTTCGGCATCCTGCCGACGCCGATGGCCTTCCCCGAGCTGTTCGGCGCGCTGCAGCAGGGCACGGTCGACGGGCAGGAGAACCCGGTGCCGGTGATCCTGGCGGCGAAATTCGCGCAGGTGCAAAAGCACATGTCGCTGACCAACCACGTCTACTCGCCGGCACTGCTGCTGCTCTCGCCCAAGGTGTGGAACAAGCTCAACGATGCCGACAAGAAGGTGTTCCTGGAGGCCGCCAAGAAGGGCGCCGCCGCCCAGCGCAAGAAGGTCAACGACGACGAGGAGAACGGCATCGCCCTGCTGGAGAAGGCCGGCATGAAGGTGACCCGCAACGTCGACGCCGCCGCGTTCCGGGAGGCGATCAAGCCGGCCTATGTGAACTACGCCAAGGAGTTCGGCGCCGACAACATCAAGAAGATCCAGGACGTGCAGTAAGGCCCGGCGGCGCGTCCGCGCCCTGCACCTGACCCGCCGCCCGCACGCCCGTCCCGGCGCCGGGCGGTTCGTCTTTCATCCCCGCAGCCCGAACCCGAGAAACCCGACCGTGCAAGCCTTCGAGCGCTATTTCCTGGCGGCCAACCGCTGGGCCCTGATCCTTCTGCTGGCCGCGATGGCCGTCATCATCTTCGTGAACGTGGCGCTGCGCTACCTCACCAGCCAGTCGCTGGAGTGGGCCGAAGAGGTGTCGCGCCACATGATGATCTGGCTGACCTTCCTGGGGGCCGGGCCGGTGCTGCGCCACGGCGGGCACATCGCGGTCGAGAACCTGCAGGACGCCCTGCCCCGCGCCGGCGGCATCGCGATGCGGGCGCTGGTGGCCGTGCTGCTGTTCTGCTTCTTCGGCTTCCTGGTCTGGTACGGCTGGCTCTACATGCAGCGCACCCTGTTTCAGATGACGGCGGTCACGCAGATCCCGTTCGCCTACATCTACAGCGCGATGAGCATCGGCGGCCTGCTGCTGATCGTGCATTTCCTGCTGGTGGTGCGGGGCTATGTGCTGCGCAGGGAGTTCAAGTCGGACGACCATTTCGACGCGACCGCGAGCGCGTCTCTCTAAGCACACCCCCATGCTTCGCACAGCGTGTCTCCGCACACCCCCTTGCAGGGGGCACCACCAGCGGTCCGGCACAGCCGGCCCCGCGGTGGTCCTGAAAAGAATCTCCGCAACGTCCCGCCCATGAACGCCAGCGTCATCCTCATCACCTCGGCCTGCATCTTCCTGGCGATCGGCGTGCCGGTGGCCTTCGCGCTCGGCATGGCGACCGCCGCCACGCTGGTCTTCGCCGAGAGCTATCCGCTGCTGGTGCTATTGAAGGAAACCTTCACCGGCATCGACAGCTTTCCGCTGATGGCCGTGCCCTTCTTCATCCTGGCGGCCGAGCTGATGAGCGGCGGCTCGCTGACCGAGGTGCTGCTGAAATTCGCCGGGCAGTTCGTCGGCCACAAGCGCGGCGGGCTCGGCTATACCAACGTGGTGTCGCTCACCTTCTTTTCGGGCATCTCGGGCTCGGCGCTGGCCGATGCGGCGGGGCCGGGCTCGATGCTGATCAAGATGATGGACCGGGCCGGCTACGACCGCTCGTACGCGGCGGCGCTCACCGCGTCCACCGCGATCGTGGGGCCGATCATCCCGCCCTCGATCATCATGATCATCTACGCGCTGCAGGACGAGAACGTGTCGGTCAGCTCGCTCTTCGTGGCGGGGATCGTGCCGGGCATCCTGATCGCGGTGGCGATGTGCGTGGTCAACTTCCACGTATCGAAGAAGCGCAACTACAAGGGCGCGGGCGCACTGCCGCCCGCCCGCGAGATCCTGCGCACCACCTGGAAGGCGCTGCCGGCCATCCTGCTGCCGGTGGTGATCCTGGGCGGCATGCGGGCCGGCTGGTTCACCCCGACCGAGGCGTCGGTGGTGGCGGTCTTCTACGCGCTGCTCTGCGGCAAGTACGTCTACCGCACGCTGGAGTGGCGTGCCGTGCCCGACATCCTGGCGCGCTCGGCGCTGTTGTCGGCCTCGGTGCTGATCATCATCGGCCTGTCGGCCTCGTTCGCCTGGATCCTGACCATCGAGGGCGTGCCGCAGAGCATGGCCGAATGGCTGGTGGGCATGAACCTGTCGCCGTGGATGTTCCTGGTGATCGTCAACATCTTCCTGCTGCTGTTCGGCATCTTCATCGAGCCGCTGCCGGGGGTGATGGTCCTGGCGCCGATCCTGGCGCCGGTGGCGGTGAAGCTGGGGGTCGACCCGACGCATTTCGCGATGATCGTCATCTTCAACCTCACCCTCGGCATGATCACGCCGCCGGTGGGCGGGCTGCTCTTCGTCACCTGCAACGTGTCGAAGGTGCCGATGTCGGCGCTCGTACGCGAGCTGGTGCCCTTCCTGTGGGCACACGGCGTGGTGCTGGTGCTGCTGACCTTCGTTCCGGCGATCAGCACCTGGCTGCCGCACCTCTGGGGATTCCTGTAGCGGGGCGGCGTGCGGGCGAACACGGCTGGCGGCATACTTCTCCTCATTTCGACCGGGTAGTGGCGTGCGGCGCCCACCCACCAACGGAGAGTCGCCATGAGCGTCAAGTATTCCCCCGAGCACCAATGGGCCGACACCGCGGCACCCGAAGCCGCCCGCATCGGCATCACCCGGCACGCGCAGGACACGCTGGGCGACATCGTCTTCGTCGAGCTGCCCGAGGTGGGCCGCGTGCTGCGCCAGGGCGAGGTGGCCGGCGTCGTCGAATCGGTGAAGGCCGCATCCGACGTCTACGCGCCGCTGTCGGGCGAGGTGATCGCGGTCAACGAGGCGCTGCGCGCCGACCCGTCGCTCGCCAACCGCGACCCCGAAGGCGCGGGCTGGTTCTTCCAGGTGAAGCCTTCGGCACTGCAGGAGTTCGACGGGTTGCTGGACGCGCCCGCCTACACCCAGCTGACGCAGGACACCTAGCCGACGCCGATCGCACCCCATGCCCAAAGCATCGCGCCGCAAGCAACTGTTGCCTCCGTTTCCCCTGCTGGCCCGCGCGGTGCCGCCGGGCGGGGCCGCCGCACCGGCACCCCGGCGTGGCCCGCGCCGGGTCGATGTCTTGCAGCAGCGGTTGGCCGAGCTGGAGGCGCAGAACAAGATACTGCTCTACAGCAACGCCGCGGCCGAAGGCGCGTCGGAACGGTTCGAGGCGCTGTTCGCCAGCGTGCCCCTGGCGCTGATGGTGATCGACGAACACGACATGGTGGTCCAGGGCAATGCCAAGGCGCAGCGCATGTTCCAGCCCGGCGAGCGCGACCGGCCGCTGATCTCCCTGATGCCCTTCGTCAGCCGCGGCCACGTGTCCAAGGTCACCCACGGTTTCGCCGAAGCGCGGCGCGCAGGCCACAGCGAAGTGTCGGAGGTCGTGTTCTCGATGGGCGAATCCGGCGCGATCACCGGCGACCTGCACATCAGCCGGATCGACACCCGGCACGCTTCCGGCGAGGCGGCGGTGCAGTTCATCTGCGCGGTGGTGGACCAGGGGCCGCTGCTGGCCGAGCGGCGGGCCCTGCAGCAGAGCGCCATGGCCCTGCAGGAGCGCAACGAGCAGCTTTTCCACGGCGAGCGCCGGCTGGAGGCGGTGATCAACTCGGCCCTCGACGCGATCATCTGCGTCGACCAGCACCAGCGCATCACCGTGTTCAACCCGACCGCGTCGGCGCTGTTCCAGTGCACCGCGCTCGATGCGCTCGGCAGCCCGCTCGAGCGCTTCCTGCCCGATTCGGCCCAGGCCCTGGCCTTCGCCCAGATCTCCACCCAGGCGATGCTGGGCGAGCGCACCGCCCGCACCGCCGGCGGGCGCGAGCTGTCGGTCGAGATCAGCGTCTCGTTCGAGCGGCACGCCACCGGCGAGAGCACCACCGTCTTCGCCCGCGACCTGACCGGCCGCAAGAAGGCCGAGGCCCACCGCGCGGTGCTGGAAGCGCAGCTGCGCGAGTCGCAGAAGATGCAGGCGATGGGCACGCTGGCCGGCGGCATCGCCCACGACTTCAACAACATCCTGAGCGCCATCCTCGGCAACGTGGAGCTGGCCCGCGACGACCTGGGCGAAGGCGCGCCGGCGATGGAGAGCCTGGAGGAGATCGGCAAGGCCGGCCGCCGCGCCCGCGACCTGGTGCGCCAGATCCTGACCTTCAGCCGCAACGAGCCGACGCAGCGCTCCCCGGTCGACATGGCCGAGGTGGTGCACGAGACCGAGCGGCTGCTGCGCGTCACCCTGCCGCCGGGCGTGGAGCTGTCGCTGCACCTCACCCCCGACGTGCCCAGCGTGATGGGCGACACCACCCAGGTCGGCCAGGCGCTGCTCAACCTCTGCACCAATGCCGTCCAGGCGATCGGCGACGGCCGCGGCGCGGTGCGGGTCGAGCTGGACACCGCCACGCCCAACCAGCGCGAGTGCGAGCGGCTGGGCATCGCGCCGGGGCGCTACGCCGTCCTCTCGGTATCGGACACCGGCGCCGGCATCGACGCGGCGACGATGGCCCGCATCTTCGAGCCGTTCTTCACCACGAAAGAGGTCGGCAAGGGCACCGGCCTGGGCCTGGCGGTGGTGCACGGCGTGGTGCGCAGCCACCAGGGCGCGAGCGACGTGCGCAGCACCCCCGGCAGCGGCAGCACCTTCACCCTCTATTTTCCCGCCGCCGACATGGCCGGCGCGGCGCCCAGCGGTGGCGGCGAGCCCGAGCGGCGCCACCATTCCAGCATCGCCGGCACCGGGCGCCATGTCATGTACGTCGACGACGACCGGGCCCTGGTGTTCCTGGTCGAGCGCCTGCTGCGCCGCCGCGGCTTCCGGGTCACCGGCTTCACCGATCCCCGCGAGGCCGAGCGCGCCCTGCGCAACGACCCGCGCAGCTACGACCTGCTGGTGACCGACTACAACATGCCCGGCTACAGCGGCGTCGATCTGGTGCGCGAGGCCCGCCTGATCCGCCCCGACCTGCCGGTGGCCCTGGCCTCGGGCTATGTCACCGCCGAGATCGAGGCCGCGGCCCGTACCGAAGGCGCCCGCGCCCTGATCCACAAGCCCAACGACGTCGAAGAGCTGTGCGAGACGGTGCAGCGCCTGGTCATGGGCGACGATGGCGGCTGAGCCGGCCGCGCGTTCGGCCGCTGCGGAGCATCCGTCGGCCCGCACCTGCGGCGTGGCGCTGCACCATGCAGATCCGCACCTGCTCGTCGTGGAAAAACCCGCCGGCCTGCTGGCCGTGCCCGGCCGCGGCGAGGACAAGCAGGACTGCCTCAGCGCCCGGCTGCAGACGGCATACCCCGATGCGCTGGTCGTCCACCGGCTCGACATGGCCACCTCGGGCCTGGTGGTATTCGCACGATCGCCGGCGGTGCAGCGGCTGATGGGCGACGCCTTCGCCGACCGCGCGGTGCACAAGGCGTACGAAGCGGTCGTCGCCGGCCTGCCCGCAGGCACCGCCATCGATGCCGAGGGCTGGCACACCATCGACCTGCCCCTGGGCGCCGACTGGCCCCGCCGGCCGATGCAGAAGGTCGATGCGGAGGCCGGCAAGCCGAGCCTCACCCGCTGGCGGCCCCTGTCCCACGATCCGGCCGCCTGCACCACCCGGGTCCGGTTGTCGCCGGTCACCGGCCGCACCCACCAGCTGCGGGTGCACCTGCAGGCGATCGGCCATCCGATCCTGGGCGACGCGCTCTACGCACCCGCCACGGTCCAGGCCGCCGCGCCACGGCTGCTGTTGCATGCGGCGCTGCTGGCCTTCGTGCACCCTGTCACCGGCGCGCCGCTGCGGTTCCGCAGCACCGTGCCCTTCTGACGAGAATCGACAGATGACCCACCACCACCTCTACATCCTCACCGGCGCCTCCCGCGGCATGGGCCGCGCCATGGCCGAGCAGCTGCTCGCGCCCGGCCACCAGCTGCTCTGCATCTCCCGTACCGCCGATGCCGCCCTGCAGCGGCGCGCCGATGCGGCCGGCGTGCCGCTGCTGCAGTGGCAGCACGACCTGGCCGACGGCGGGCCGCCGGCCGCGCGACTGGCCGAGTGGCTGGAGGCAGGCGACCCGCGGGCATGGGCCAGCGCCGCCCTGATCAACAACGCCGGCACGATCCCGCCGGTGGTGCCGCTGCGCGACGCCGCGGCCGCAGACACCGCCCATGCCCTGCGGGTGGGGCTGGAGGCGCCGATGCTGCTCACCACCGCCTTCCTGCACGCCACCCGCGCCTGGACCGTGCCGCGCAAGGTGCTCAACATCTCGTCGGGTCTGGGCCGGCGGCCGATGGCCTCGCAGGCCGGCTACTGCACCGCCAAGGCGGGCATGGACATGTTCACCCGCTGCGCCGCGCTCGACGAGGCGCTGCGGCCCCACGGCGCGAAGCTCTGCGCCCTGGCGCCGGGCGTGATCGACACCGACATGCAGCACCACCTGCGCAGCGCCGACGCCGCGGCCTTCCCCGACCGGGCCCGCTTCGAGGGACTGCACGCCGGCGCGCAGCTGAGCTCCCCGGCCGATGCGGCGGAGCAGGTGCTGGCCTTCCTGGCACGGCCGGATTTCGGTGAGGAGCCAGTGGCCGACGTGCGGGGCTGAGGATCAGGAAGTCCCTCGCGCGTACTCTTGCTCGTAGCGACCGAAGTGACCGGTACGCTGCGTGTGGGCGACCGCTTCGTCCTCCGACTGGATTCCTCGCCCGATGCGCCCATCGGCTGTAGACACGCAATGCCACATGGAGGGACGGTCGAGACCCGCTTGCTGCAACGCCGCATACGCCTCCAGGTAACAGTCCTGGACGTTACGTATAGAGTTGTACTCGACCCTCTCGAAGCTTTCGGCGAACTCGCGGGCGGACATCCCCGTATTGGCCGCATCGCGCGAGCATTCCCGGAATGCACTGGTTAGCGACGCGTTGCTCAATTCAAAGGCAAGAACGCCCAATGCCAAGGAAGGTGCGCGTGCCATGATGTCGCCCATTACCACCTCCCGCTCTTGCGAATTGAAATACGCAGTTGCGCACTGGGGATCGACGCGAATCCGTACCGGGCCTTCCGCTTCGATCGTTGCCATGATCCGCCGAAACGTCGGAGAAGACGCGAATACAAGGCTAAGGTTCCGAACAGCGTCATCGATCCGCTCGTCCCCGTCGGTCGTCAGGGTTCTCGATGAAATTCCAGCCCACTCTCTCGCATGGACCTGCGCCTGCGCGACGAGAGATGCATCGCGCAAGTACGCCTGGTGCGCGCCAAAATCGGGGTACGAGTAACCGACGAGAGCCGACCACGCATCGACCGGAGCTTCCGGATAACCACCGGTCAGCGCGCCGTGGCCATCAGCAGGCCAGCCGCTCCACCCACCGGCCCCCCCGTAGCCGGACAATCCTTCCCACTGCGAGCTGGATGGGCCGTACCCCTCGGGAGAAGCAGCGCGGCGCGGGGGAGAGGGCAAAGCCTCGCGCAGTGATTGGTTCAAGTCGGACGACGAGTTCCGGCGCGAAGACCGGGGCGATTCGGACGGAGAGGCCGCCTCCATTCCGGTTGAATAATGCACAGGCGAATCAGTCACCTGCGGCTTCGAAGCGCATAGGCCCATGGTTCTCTCCTTCAACATGAAAACCCGATTTTCCGGTGGGGACATGCTGGCGGGCATCGGTCAGGCGAAGCAGTCTCGGAAGCGGCGAAGGTCGCATCGCGTGGTCGGCGACGAGGGGCGCCGGCCGGCTGGCCCCGGTACCCCGCCCACCGTGTTCCTGCCACGCCCGCCGCGCGCGGCAGGGTTGCTACTTTTCCGAATCCGCCGGCGTGCCGCGCACCACCAGCACCGGGATCCGCACGTCGCCCAGCACCCGCTGGGTGACGCTGCCCAGCACCAGCTTCTCCAGGCCGCGGCGGCCGTGGGAGCCCATCACGAGCAGGTCGGCGCCGATGTTCTCGGCCGTCTCCACGATGCCGCGGTGCACCGCGTGGCCCTCGACCACCATCGTCTCGGGCGCCACGCCCAGGGCGGCGCCGGCTTCGGCCGCGGCGCGCAGGGCGGCGTCGGCCTCGCCGCTGGCGGCGGCCAGGTAGTGCTCCTGTCCGTAGGCCAGGTCGGTGCCGACGCCGGTGAACGGGTACGGGTCGATCACGTAGACCGCCGACAGCGCGCTGCCGAAGGTCTTGGCCAGTTGCGCGGCCTTGGCCAGGGCCTCCAGCGCGGCGTCGGAGCCATCGACCGGTACCAGGATGTGGGTGAACATGGCGCTTCTCCTTCTCGTCGTCGAACGGTGCGGCGCACCGGAACCGGCGGCACGGGCCGCCGCTGGAACAGCCCGGTGCAAGGCGCACCGGGCCGCATGCTCTAGCCGCCCGCGGCCTGCGGACTGCCCTGGAAATTGCCGGCCCGGCAGGTGACGACCAGCGTGTCGCGGTGTCCCTGCTGCCCGGCGGCCTCGCCCAGCGGCTGGATCGGCGTCGTCTCGTGGATCATGCGCGGGTCGTCCAGCAGCAGCACCGACCAGGGTTCGGCCAGGGTGAAGCGCTGGCCACCGGGGCCGGCCGCATCGAAGACGCGGGTTTCGCCGCCCTTGACCTGGAACCGGTCGATCAGGAACACCGCCACCAGGTCCACCCCGTCGCGGTGCGCGCCCTCGGGCGTCGGCCGGCCGATGCCGCCGGCGGTGTCGATACGGAACTGGTGGGCCTCGACGAACCAGGGCTGCGGCCCGCGCAGGGCGGTGGTGAGCGCGGCCAGCGCCCGCAGCACGCCCTGCCAGGCGGGGGCGCCGGTGGTCCGGGGCTGCATCGGCGCGAACCAGCGCTCCATGCCACCGTGCAGCGCGTTGTATTCGACCGGCTGCCAGTGGGCGCGGTGCGGCACCGGCTGCACCGCGTCGCCCTCGACCACGAAGCAGGCATGGCGGCGCTTGCGGTAGCGGCCGCCGTCGCGCAGGTACGCGTCGGGAGGCAGGTCCGACCAGTCGGCGCGCAGCGCATCGAGCGATACGGCATCGGCGCCGCTCCAGCGCTGTACGTCCTGCGGCGTCAGCACGGCGCAGCCGCGCTCCTGCATCTGCGGCACGAGGTGGTCGAGGGGGGTATACGGCGGGGCGAAGCTGGCACTCATGCGGCCGAGCTTACTACTGGCATGCCGGCCCGCCGCCGTGGCCCCGCGCACCGCAAGGGCGTGCCGGGTCGAGGGTTTTCCCGCCCCGCCACCCATAATGAAGCGCATGACCGCCACACCGCACTCCGCCGC
This sequence comes from Sphingomonas sp. NCPPB 2930, assembly GCA_042867185.1. GTDB lineage: Bacteria > Pseudomonadota > Gammaproteobacteria > Burkholderiales > Burkholderiaceae_C > Xylophilus. Next base: position 92,787 of record JBHZQV010000008.1, read on the forward strand.
CTCGCCCGAAGCCATCGCCGCCGAGCCCGTCGCGCCGGCCACCCACCCCGCGGCGACCGCCACGGTGAAGAGCGGCCGGCCGCACCTGGTGATCGTCGGCTGCGGCTTCGGCGGGCTGGAGGCGGCGCGCGCGCTGGCCGGGGACGCGATCGACATCACGCTGGTCGACCGCAACAACCACCACCTGTTCCAGCCCCTGCTCTACCAGGTGGCGACCGCCGGCCTGGCCGCGCCGGCCATCGCCGCGCCGATCCGCCACCTGTTCCGCAAGCAGCAGAACGCGACCGTGCTGCTGGGCGAGGTGAATGCGATCGATCCCGCCGCCCATACCCTGGGCCTGTCGGACGGCGGCACGCTGCACTACGACCACCTGATCGTCGCGGCCGGCGCCACCCACAGCTATTTCGGCAACGACGCCTGGGCGGTGCACGCGCCGGGCCTGAAGACGCTCGACGACGCCTTCGCGATCCGCCGCCGGGTGCTGCTGGCCTTCGAGGCGGCCGAGAAAGAGCCCGACCCGGCGCGCCGCGCGGCCTGGCTCACCTTCGTCATCATCGGCGGCGGCCCGACCGGGGTGGAGATGGCCGGCACCCTGGCCGAGATCGCCCGCAAGACGCTGCCCGGCGAGTTCCGCAACTTCGACCCGGCCAGCGCGCAGGTGCTGCTGGTCGAGGGCGGCCCCCGGGTGCTGGCCGCATTCCCCGAGCACCTGGGCGAAAAGGCCCGCAGCCAGCTCGAGCGGCTGGGCGTCGATGTGCGCACCGGCGCCCGGGTGACGCAGATCGACGCCCACGGTTTGCAGGTCGGATTGGCCGCCGGCCCTGACGGCACGCCGGCCTCCAGCTACAGAATCGATAGCAGATGCATGATCTGGGCCGCCGGCGTGGCGGCCTCGCCGCTCGGCAGGCTGCTGGCCGCGTCCACCGGCGCGGCGGTGGACCGCGCCGGCCGTGTAACGGTCGAGCCCGACCTGTCGCTGGCCGGGCATCCGGAGATCTCGGTGATCGGCGACCTGGCCGCGGCCATGAGCCACGTGCCGGGCCAGACGCCGCGTCCGGTGCCCGGCGTCTCACCGGGCGCCAAGCAGATGGGCCGCACCGCCGCCGCCAACCTGCGCCGCCGGCTGGCCGGGCAGGCGACCGTGCCCTTCCGCTACCGGGACTACGGCAACCTGGCCACCATCGGCCGGCACGCGGCGGTGGTCGATCTGGCGACGCCGCTGGGGCCGGTGCGCTTCTCGGGCTTCCTGGCGTGGCTGTTCTGGCTGTTCGCGCATATCTGGTTCCTGATCGGGTTCCGCAACCGGATCGAGGTGCTGTTCGACTGGGCCTCGGCCTACTGGAGCTTCGAGCGGCCGGCGCGGGTGCTGACCGGCGTGCGCCATCCGCGCGCCGACGGCACCGGCGGCGAGGAGTAGGCACGGCGGGCACGGCGGTTCGTATGCCATCGCCAACGAACCGGCGGCGGCCGCGCTGTTCATCGCGGCGATGGCGGCGCTGATCGGCACCTACCTGTTGCGGGTGATGGAGATCTTCGTGGCCCAGCAGCGCATCGACCCGACCTGAGACGGCTCCGTATCGCTTCGCCGATCAGGCCCGTGGCGCCGGCGCCAGCTCTTCCACGAAGCGCTGCGCCGCGGCGGGCAGCGCGTCGAAGCGCAGCGCGTACAAATCGAGCGAGCGGGCGGCCCAGCCATCGGTCAGCCGCAGCGCGGCGAGCCGCCGGCCGACGCCCATCGCCTTGAAGGCGCCCTCGGGCATCACGCCCAGGCCCAGCCCGCACTCGACCATCCGGCACATCGCGCTCAGGCTGTCCACCTCGATCCGGCGGCCGGGCATGCGCTGCGCGGCGCGGGCCTCGCGGTCGAGCGCCTGCTGCACCGTGCTGCTGTCGCGCAGGCCAATCTGCGGCTCGCCCAGCGCCTCCGCATAGGCCACCGCCCGCCGGCCGGCCAGCGGGTGGCCGCGCGGCACCACCAGCACCAGCCGCTCCTTGCGGTAGGGGCGCGATTCCAGGCCGGCCACGCCGTCGCTCGGGCCGCAGATGCCCAGCTCCACCTCGCCCTCGCGCACCGCCTGCGCCACCGCGCGGCTGGCGCCCTGGCGCACGTCGATCCGGATGTCGGCATGGCGGCGCATGAAGGCGGCGATGTCGGCGGGCAGGTACTGCTCCATCGCCGAAGCGCTGGCGCAGAGCCGCACCTGGCCGCGCACCCCGGCCGCCACGTCGCCCAGGTCGGCCCGCAGCCGTTCCACCTCGCCCAGCAGCGTCTGCACATGGCCTAGCACCAGTTCGCCCACCGGCGTGGGCCGCACGCCGCGGGCATGGCGCAGCAGCAGCGGCGCGCCGGCCAGCGCCTCCAGCTCGGCGATGCGCTTGCTGATCGCCGACGCCGCCCGCTGGCCCCGCGCGCCTGCGCGGGCGATGCTGCCGCTCTCGCAAACCAGCGCGAAGAGGTCGAGCGTCGCCAGGTCGAGCTGGCGCAGGAAGGCGCGGGGAGAAGGAAGGCTTGCCATGGAGCGGATAGTAGCCGGCACCCGCGCCGAGCCATCGCGGCTGGGAACGGCTCGCGCCGATTTGCGCACTTCTCGACCGTGCACCGACTCTCTAGCATCCGCCCCTTCATCGGTTGTCCCACGGGTTCGCGCATGCTTGTTTCTTCTGTCGATGCGGCCCGCGTGGCCCACGCCCTGGTAACGCTGGGCGCCGTGCGCGTGGCCGATGCCACGCCGTTCTTCTACACCTCGGGTTGGGCCAGCCCGGTGTATGTCGATGCGCGGGTGCTGATGTCGAGCGTCGCGCTGCGGGCCGAGGTGATGGACATCGCGGCCCGCGCCGCCGCGCCGCGGGTCGCCGCGTCGGGCATCAACGCCGTCGTGGGGGCCGAGAGCGCCGGCATCGCCTTCGCGGCCTGGTTGGCCGAGCGGCTGCAACTGCCGCTGCTGTACCTGCGCAAGCGGCCCATCGGCTGGGGCATCACCGCACAACTCGAGGGCCGCCTGCCGGACGGGGCCCGGGTGCTGCTGGTGGACGACGTCACCACCGACGGCCGCTCCAAGAGCGGCGCCGCCGCGGCGCTGCGCCAGGCGGGCACGGTGGTGGACGACGCGCTGGTGCTGCTGGACTACGCGCTGTATCCCGCACCGGCCACCCCGGCCACCCCGCCCGATACGGCGGCGCTGCGGCTGCACGCGCTGGCGACCTGGCCGGACCTGCATGCGGCGCTGTCGGCGCAAGGGCGGCTGAGCCCGGCGCAGGCGGCCGTGCTGGCCGACTTCGCGGCGTCGCCGGTGCAGTGGTCGGTTGCGCACGGAGGGATCGGAGCATGAACGCGCCGATGGCCACCATGGGCGCGCCCGCCGCGACGGAGCCGCGGGCGCCCGGCGACGGCAGGGGCCGCGCCGGTGCACCGGCACCGGCGGCGCCCGATCCGGCACCGTACCGCGACCTCGCCGACGCCCTGCTGCGCGAGGTCGCCGACGCCACCCACGACGGCACCGGCATCACCCGCGAGAGCTACGGCGACGGCGAAGAGCGCGCGCTGTGCATCCTGGAGCGCCATGCCGCGGCGCTGGGCTTCGCCTGCTCCCGCGACCGGGCGCAGAACCTCTGGATGCGGCTGGCGGAAGACACGCGCACCGATCCCGCCATCGTCATCGGATCGCATGCCGATTCGGTACCGCGCGGCGGCAACTACGACGGGCTGGCCGGCATCGTGGCCGGCATGCTGGTGCTGGCCTCCCTGCGCGGGCGCCATGCCGATGCGCCGCCGGTGCAGGTGCTGGCGCTGCGCGGGGAAGAGAGCGCCTGGTACGGCAAGGCCTACGTCGGCTCGCTGTCCCTGCTGGGCCGGTTGCCGGCCGACGCGCTCGCCCTGCCCCACCGCAGCGGCTCGGGCACGCTGGGCGAGGCGATGGGCCGCTGCGGTGCCGACGTGGCGGCGATCCGGCGCGGCGAGCCGCTGCTGGACGGCCGCGCCGTGGCCGCCTATCTGGAACTGCATATCGAGCAGGGCCCGGTGATGGTCGCGCGGGGCTGGCCGGCGACGGCCGTCACCGGCATCCGTGGCAACGTGCGCCACAACGCCATCCGCTGCCTGGGCGAGACCGGCCATTCGGGCGCGGTGCCGCGCTGGCTGCGCAAGGACGCGCTGCTGGCCGTGGCCGAACTGCTGTCGCGGATGGACGAACACTGGCGGGTGCTGCTGCAGATGGGCATGGACCTGGTGATGACCACCGGCATCTGCAGCACCCCGGCCGCCTCGCAGGCGGTGTCGGTCATTCCGGGCGAGGTGCAGTTCAGCTTCGAGGCCCGCAGCCAGGACAGCGGCACGCTCGACCGCTTCTATGCGCTGATGCGCGACGAATGCGCGGCCATCGCAGCGGCGCGGGGCGTGGCTTTCGCGTTCGACAACCGGCTGGTCACCGCGCCCGCCACGATGGACGCCGGCTGGATCGAGCGGCTGGCGGCCGCCGCCGCCGCGCAGGGCGGCCCGCCGCTCGAGCGCATGGCCAGCGGCGCGGGGCACGACGCGGCCGTGTTCGCCAACGCCGGCATACCGTCGGCGATGGTCTTCGTGCGCAATGCGCACGGCTCCCACAACCCGCGCGAGGCGATGGCGCTGGACGACTTCATGCAGGCCGCCGGCGTGCTGGCGGGCGCACTGCCGATGGCGGCCTCCGCCTGAGTTGCTGTGCCCGACGCGCACCCGTCGCCCCCGGGCGCGTGCCGGCGGCGCACCATATCGCGGCACCCGCCCCCATTCGGGTGCACAAAGCTTGCATACAAGCAGGCATGCGAAATGCTTGTGTACAGGCATGCCTGCATCTTCCGCCGACATCAGCACCCGCATCATCGAGGCCGTCATGGCGCAGAAGCTCGCGCCCGGCACCCGGCTGGGCGAGCAGCAACTGGCGGTCCTGTTCAACTGCAGCCGCACCATCGTGCGCGAAGCCCTCACCCGGCTGGCGACCCGCGGCATCGTGACCGTCAGCGCGCGGCGGGGCTGGTTCGTGGTGGAGCCGTCGGAAGCCGAGGCGCGCGAGGCCTTCGCCGCGCGCCGGGTGATCGAGCTGGGCCTGATCCGCCAGATGCCGCCGCTGGGCGAGCCGGCCCTGACGCAACTCAAGCTGCACCTGCAGCGCGAAAAGGCCGCGGTGCGCGGCAGCGACGTGGGCGCCCGCAGCTTCCTGCTCGGCGACTTCCATGTCTGCCTGGCCGAGTGCCTGGGCAACCACCTGCTGGCCGACACGCTGCGCGACTTCACCGCCCGCACCACCCTGATCGCGATGCTCTACCAGTCGTCGCACGACGCCGCGCAATCCTGCGAGGACCATGTCCGCATCGTCGCCGCGCTCGAAGCCGGCGACACCGCGCTGGCCGAGCGCCTGATGTCCGACCACATCGGCACGGTGCAGAACGCCCTGCGGCTGCAGCCCGCGGCCGAGGTCGACGCGCTGAGCCAGCTGCGCGACGCCCTCGCCCCGATGGCCGCCAGCGCCCGCGGCACGCCCCGATCCGCCGCGACGCCCGCCGCCGCCGGCACCTTCGAATCCCCCGACTCTTCCAACTACCTAGGAGCCTTGCTATGACCCCCGTTTCCCGTCGCCTCGCCTTGGGCCTCGTCGCCCTCGCCTCGCTGGCCGCCACCGGCGCACAGGCGCAGGAGGCCCTCGACACCATCATGAAGTCGAAGTCGATCAAGATCGCGGTCCCGACCGACTACCCGCCCTACGGCTTCGTCGGCACCGACCTGCAGCCGCAGGGCCTGGACGTGGACATGGCCAGGCTGATCGCCGCCAGGCTGGGTGCCAAGGTGGAGCTGGTGCCGGTCACCAGCGCTAACCGGGTGCCCTACCTGCAGACCCGCAAGGCCGACCTGGTGATCTCCACACTGGGCAAGAATGCCGAGCGCGAGAAGGTGATCGACTTCACCTCCGCCTACTCGCCTTTCTTCCAGGCCGTCTTCGCGCCGAAGAGCGTGCAGATCAAGAGCTTCGCCGACCTGGCGGGCAAGTCGGTGGCGGTGACCCGCGGCGCGATGGAGGACCAGGAGCTGGCCAAGGTGATCCCCGCCACCGGCGTCGACGTGAAGCGCTTCGAGGACAACAACGCCACCATCGCCGCCTTCGTCGCCGGCCAGACCCAGGTGGTCGCGACCAGCGCGTCGGTCGCCGGCAACATGATGGCCAAGAACCCGCAGGTCAACGCCGAATACAAGCTGCTGCTGAAAGACAGCCCCAACTTCATCGGCGTGGCCAAGGGCGAGGACAGGCTGCGCCTGAAGGTCAACGAGATCATCGCCGAGGCCAAGTCCAGCGGCGACATCGACAAGATGGCCCACAAGTGGCTCGGCCGCCCGGCCGGCGACCTGCCGCAGTAAACCGCCCGGCAGCGGATCTTTCCACCCACACGACGGACGGCCCATGCGCATCCAGCTCGACTTTCCCGCGGTACTGGCCGAATGGCCGCTGCTGCTGCACGGCATCTACTGGACGGTGGGCCTGACGGCCATCGCCACGGTGGTCGGCATGGCCCTGGGCATCGCCTTCGCCTGGGCGCGCGCCAGCGGGCAGGCCTGGCTGCGCTGGGGGGTGGGCACCTATGTGGAGCTGATCCGCAACACGCCCTTCATCGTGCAGCTGTTCTTCATCTTCTTCGGCCTGCCGGCGGCAGGGGTGAAGCTGTCGCCCGAGGCCGCATCGGTGATCGCGATGGTGGTGAACCTGTCGGCCTACGCCACCGAGATCATTCGCGCCGGCATCGACGCCACGCCGCGCGGCCAGATAGAGGCGGCGCAGAGCCTGGCGATGGGCCGGCTGCAGATCTTCACCCGGGTGGTGCTGCCGCCCGCGCTCGCCAAGGTCTGGCCGGCGATGACCAGCCAGATCGTCATCGTGATGCTGGGCTCGGCCGTGTGCGGCCAGATCTCGACGCCCGAGCTGAGCTATGCGGCCAACCTGATCCAGAGCCGCAACTTCCGCGCGTTCGAGGCCTTCATCGTCGCCACCGGCCTGTACCTGCTGCTGTCGATCGCGCTGCGCCGGCTGCTGCAGTGGGCCGGTCCCCGTTTCATCTTCGGCCGCTAGGAGCCCGGCATGGTCGAATTCACTTTGTGGGACATCCTGCGCAACCTGCTGCTGGCGGCGCGCTGGACGGTCGCCCTGTCGCTCATCGCCTTCGTCGGTGGCGGCATCGTCGGCATGGCGCTGCTGGTGCTGCGCCTGGGGCGCGGCAAGATCGCCGGGCGCTTCGTAGCCGGCTACGTGCAGCTCTTCCAGGGCACGCCGCTGCTGATGCAGCTGTTCCTGGCGTACTTCGGCGTGGCGCTGCTGGGCATCGACACCTCGGCCTGGTTCTCGGCCGCGCTGGCGCTCACCCTCTACACCAGCGCCTTCCTCACCGAGATCTGGCGCGGCTGCGTGGCCGCGGTGCCGCGCGGCCAGTGGGAGGCCTCGTGCAGCCTGGCGCTGAGCTTCGCCGAGCAGCTGCGCCATGTGGTGCTGCCGCAGGCGACGCGCCTGGCGATCGCGCCGACCGTCGGTTTCCTTGTGCAGGTGGTCAAGGGCACCGCCCTGGCCTCTGTGATCGGCTTCATCGAGCTGACCAAGGCCGGCAGCATGATTTCCAACGCCACCTTCAAGCCCTTCGTCGTCTACAGCTGCCTGGCGCTGATGTACTTCGCGCTGTGCTTCCCGATCAGCCTCTTCGCCAAGTCCCTCGAAAGGAAACTCCATGCAGACCGCCGTTGAAGACGCAAGCCCCGGCCTGCCCTCTCCAGACGACAGCGGCCGAACCGCCGGGCCGCCCCAAGGCGGCCGCGCCTCCCCCTTGGGGGGTGGCGAATCACACGGAGCGCAGCGCAGTGGAAAGCCGGGGGGCGCCGATATCGTGCAGGTCACCGGCCTGCGCAAGTCCTATGGCAGCAACGAGGTGCTCAAGGGCATCGACCTGAAGGTGGCGCGCGGTGAGGTGATCGCCATCATCGGCAAGAGCGGCTCGGGCAAGAGCACCCTGCTGCGCTGCATCAACGGGCTGGAGGTGTTCCAGGAAGGCGCGTTGACCGTCGACGGCAAGCCACTGATCTACGACAGCGCGATGGCGATGCGCGAGCTGCGCCAGCGCGTCGGCATGATCTTCCAGAGCTTCAACCTGTTCCCGCACCTCTCGGTGGGCCGCAACGTGATGCTGGCGCCCACCCTGGTCAAGAAGAAATCGCAGGCCGACGCCAACGCGCATGCCAGGAAGCTGCTGGAGCGGGTGGGCCTGGCCGAGAAGTTCGACGCACGGCCCGAGCAGCTCTCGGGCGGCCAGCAGCAGCGGGTGGCCATCGCCCGGGCGCTGGCGATGGAGCCGGCGGTGCTGCTCTGCGACGAGATCACCTCGGCGCTCGACCCGGAACTGGTCGGCGAGGTGCTGCGGGTGGTCGAGTCGCTGGCGCTGGAAGGCATGACGCTGCTGATGGTGACGCACGAGATGAACTTCGCCCGCAAGGTGGCCGACCGGGTGATCTTCATGCACCAGGGCCGGGTGCACGAATCGGGCACGCCGGCGGCGGTGTTCGGCAGCCCGCAGACGCCGGAGCTGAAGCAGTTCCTGTCGTCCCTGCACGACTGAGCGGGCGCACGGCTTCGGGAACCGCGCCGTCGGCCCGGGGTCAGAGCCGCATGACCCACACGCCTACGATGGAACGCCCTTGAACAAGAACCGACGTGCAGCGCTCGCGACCGTGACCACCCTCCTCGGAGGCCTGGCGGCGGGTACCTGGCCACACCCGGTGCGCGCGGGCTACAACATCTGGACCGGCACCTACACCGTCAGCCGCGACGAGGTGCAGGCCGGCATCGCCAAGCGATTTCCGGTGGGCCTGCGCTACCTGGAGATGTTCGAGGTGAAGCTGACTTCGCCCCGGGTGGTCCTGTTGCCGGACACCAATCGCCTGTCGGTCACCGTCGATGCGACGGTGCGCAACCCGCTCTTCCTGCCGACACCGGTTCCCGGTGTGCTGGCGATCAGCAGCGGGCTGAAGTTCGACGCCGCGGCCCGGGCGGTGCGGCTGCACGAGCCGACCGCAGAACGCCTCACGCTCCAGGGGCTGTCGGCCAACGACAGCCGCAACCTGCAGGCGCTCGGCGCCACCGTCGCGCGCGAGCTGCTGCGGGACTATCCCCTGCACACCTTCACCGAGGACGAGCTGCGCCTGGGCAACCGCAAGCTGGAGATCGGCGAGATCACCGTCACCGACGCGGGGCTGACGGTCGACGTCCGGTAGCCGCACGCCTTCGCCCCGGCGCGGCGTGCAGTGGCGCCGATCCGGGGCCGAGGTGGATCAGCGCACGGGGCTCTCGGGCAGCGGCACGCCGCACTGCATGCAGAAGCGTGCCTGCGTCGCATGGCCCACCGCGCCGCAGGCTTCGCACGCCGGCGCACCCGACGACACCATCACCCGCCGCGCGGTCATCTCGGCGGTGACGATGCCGGTCGGCACGGCCAGCGTGCCCCAGCCGATCAGCATCATGACCGACGAGATCAGCCGGCCCAGGTCGGTGCGGGGCGTGATGTCGCCGAAGCCGACGGTGGTCATGGTGGTGATCGCCCAGTAGACCGAGGTCGGCACGCTGGTGAAGCCGTGCTCGGGCCCTTCGACCACGTACATCAGCGTGCCCACCACCAGCACGATCATCAGCACCGCCGAAAGGAACACCATGATCTTGCGGCGGCTGGTGTGCAACGCCTGCCCCAGCGCCTGGAACTCGACCACGTAGGCCGCCAGCCGGAACACCCGGAAGACCCGCAGCAGCCGCAGGATCCGCACGTCGATCAGCGCGTGCAGCTCCGGAAACACCAGCGCCAGGTAGGTGGGCAGCAGCGCCAGCAGATCGACCACGCCGAAGAAGCTGCGGGCATACCGCCAGGGGTGCTGCAGGCACAGCAACCGTGCCAGATACTCCAGCGTGAAGAGCACGGTGAACACCCACTCCAGCCGGCTGAACAGCAGGTGGTGCCGGGTGTGCACCGCCTGCACGCTGTCGGCGATGACCACGCCCACGCTCAGTGCGATGAGCAGGATCAGCAGCTTGTCGAAATTGCGCCCGGCGGTGGTTTCCGACTCGAAGATGATCCGGTAGACATCGAGGCGCCATCCGCGCTCGGGCTTTCCGAAACGGATGGATTCGGGCGGGGAAGTCGGGGGTGCGGCGGCCATCGGCGGATTCTAGAAGCGCGGCGGACGCTGCCGTCCGCTCCGCCCTCGGTCACTGCAGCGCCAGCAACTGCCCCGGGGCGCCCGGCCCCTGCCGGAACACCGACACCGCCCGCACCAGCTGCTCGGCCTGCAGCCGCAGGCCCGAGGCGGCCGCCGCGCTCTGTTCGACCAGCGCGGCGTTCTGCTGGGTCATCTCGTCCATCAGCGTGACCGAGCCGCCGACCTGCTGCATGCCCTGGCTCTGCTCGCTGGTGGCGTAGCTGATCTCGTTCATCAGCGCGCTGACGCGCTTCACCGCCCCGACGATCTCGACCATGGTGGAGCCGGCGTCGCCCACCAGGTGGGTGCCGCGCGCGACCTGCTCGGCGCTGGCCTCGATCAGCGACTTGATCTCCTTGGCGGCCGCCGCGCTGCGGCCGGCCAGGCTGCGCACCTCGGCCGCGACCACCGCGAAGCCGCGGCCCTGCTCGCCCGCCCGCGCCGATTCCACCGCGGCGTTGAGCGCCAGGATGTTGGTCTGGAACGCGATGCCGTCGATGACGCCGATGATGTCGGCGATGCGGCTGGAGCTGACCTGGATGCCCTTCATCGTCTCCACCACCTGCTCGACCACGCCGCCGCCGCGGGTGGCCACCTCCGACGCCTGCAGTGCGAGCTGGTTCGCGTTCTGCGCGTTGGCCGCGTTGTGCTGCACGGTGGAGCCCAGTTCCTCCATCGACGCCGCCGTCTGTTGCAGCGCCGATGCCTGCTGCTCGGTGCGCCGGCTCAGGTCGTGGTTGCCTTCGGCGATCTCGCTGCTGGCCGACGCCACCGCGACCGCGTTCTCGCGCACGGAGCCGACGATGCCGCTCAGCTTCTCCTGCATGTTGCGCAGTGCCAGCAGCAGCTGGCCGGTCTCGTCCTTCGCGGAGATGTCGAACCGGTGCGACAGGTCGCCGTCGGCGATATGGTCGGCCACCTCGACCGCCTGCTTCAGGGCGCGGGTGAGCCGCACCGTGATGGTGTAGGCGGTGGCAAGGGCTACCGCGGCCGACAGCAGGCAAAACGCCAGCAGCATCGCACGCTGCCGCTCGAACTGCGCGGTGGCGTCTTCGATGGAGGCCTGGGCGCGCTGGTCGGTGAAGTCGGAATACGCCTGCGTGGCCTGCACCAGCTGCAGCAGCAGCGGGTTGCACTTTTCGATGATGGCGGCGATCGCCTCGTCACGCTTCTGCTCGCGCGCCAGCTGCACGATGTTCAGCGCCACCGGCGTGTACTGGCGCTCGATCTGCTGGATCCGGGCATAGAGATCGTTCGCCGTGGCGTTGGCCTCGGGCGATGCCGCGAGCATCGCGCCCAGCTGCTGCAGGTTGGTGTCCACATCCTTGTGGGCCTTCAGCACGCTGGCGTACTCGGCATCGGCGTCCTGGGGCCGCCCTGCGATCACCAGATTGCGGGCCGCGATGGCCCGCCGATCGACCGAGGTGCGCACATGCTCGGCCACCCGCGCCCGCGCGCTCAATCCGTTGACATACTGGCTGAACTGGGCGTTCGCGTTCGACAGGGCCAGCAGGCCCGACGCGGCCACCGCCAACAACAATGCGGTCAGCACGCCGAAATTGATCGCGAGCTTGGTCTTGACCGACAGGTCCCTAAACGCCATAACGACTCCTAAATTTAGACGCCAGGCAGACACGGCCGGAGGCCGTGCGCGACAAGGTGGGTCTGGGCACCTGTCGGCTTATTTATAGCCGGCTTAAATTTAGCTGAAGTTGCGGTTTTATAGGGGGTAAAAAGAAGGGGTGAACCCTGCCAAACGCGCATTTCGGCAGGGTCGGGGCAGGATCAGGTGGCTGCGGGCTGCGGCGCGGCCGTGGCGGGCAGGCTGTCGACCTGCATCGACAGATCGAACAGCTTGGCCTTGCCGGCGTAGTAGCGGTCCAGGCGCCACTCCTGCAGGATGTCCATGGCCAGGCCGAAACGGGGATAGTCGAGCTTGTAGAGGCTGCCGAGCTCGAAACTGCCGGCGGATTCCAGCGCCAGGACCAGCTTGGCGAGCGTCTTGGCGCCGTCGCTGTCCGGGTCGGATTCGATGAATTGGCGGGCTTGTTTGATGGCGTTCATGAAGTGCGGGATGGGGAAAAGCCGCACTCTACCGCCCGCTATGCCCGATTTTTGTGACATCCGCATGACATGGCGCCCCGGCAAGGTCATAGCCGACGTACGGGCATTCCCCTAGACCGCGTTCTCGGTTTCCTGCAACGCCCGCCACATCACCTTGCCGCTGCCGCTCTTGGGCAGCGCGGCCACGATCTCGACCACCCGGGGCGCCTTGTAGACCGCCATGTTCTCGCGGCACCAGGCGACGATGTCCTCGGCCGCGGTGCCGGCGTGGCTGTGGCGCAGCACCACCACCGCTTTCACGCTTTCGCCACGGTAGGCGTCGCGGGTGGCGATGACGCAGGCTTCCTGGATGGCCGGGTGCCGGAACATCAGTGCCTCCACCTCGGCCGGCCATACCTTGAAGCCCGAAGCGTTGATCATCCGTTTGAGCCGGTCGGTCATGAAGAAGTAGCCGTCTTCGTCGGTGCGGCCCAGGTCGCCGGTACGGAAGAAGCGCTTGCCGCCGTGGTCTATGAATGCCGCCCGTGTGGCATCGGGCCGCTTCCAGTAGCCGGAGAACACCTGCGGCCCGCAGATCACGATCTCGCCCTGCTCGCCCTGCGCCACCGGCGCGAGGGTGTCGGGGTCGATGACGAAGGATTCGGTGCTGACGAAGGGGATGCCCAGGCACTGCTGCTTGGGCGCGTCGGGCGGGTTGGTATGGGAAGGGGCCGCGGTTTCCGTCAGGCCGTAGCCCTCGGTGTAGCGCAGGCCGAATTCCTCCAGCAGCCGCTGGGCCACCGGCTGCGGCATCGCCGCCCCGCCGCCGCCGATGTAGACCAGGCTCGACAGGTCGTAGCTGTGCATCTGCGGACTGCCGAGCAGGTCGATCACCATCGTCGGGATATTGGTCCAGTGCGTCACCCGGTGGCGCGAGATCAGCCGGCCGGCCAGGTCGCGGTCCCAGCGCGGCATCACCACCAGCGTGCCGCCACCGTAGACGACGGTGTGCAGCATGCTCACCATGCCGGTGATGTGGAACATCGGGATCACCGCCAGGGTGACGTTCTCCGACGTGCCGTTGCTCCATGCCAGGCTGGCGACCGCGTTGTGCATGATGCCGGCGTGCCGGTGCATGCAGCCCTTGGGCAGGCCGGTGGTGCCGCTGGTGTAGGGCAGCAGCGCCAGATCGTCGGGGCCGACATCGAGCGGTGGCGGCGCATCGGTACAGGCGAGCGCATCGGTCCAGCCATGGAGCGTGCCGCCGGCGAGGGCCGGTGCGGCGTGCCGCTGGCCCAGCCATTCGCGCCAGGCCGGCGGAGGCACATTGTCGCCCTCTGCGCCTTCCGCGCCCATGTCGAACGCGTCGGAGAAATGGGTCACCACCAGATGCTGCAGGCCGGTGCCTGCGGGCAAGGCATTGCTGGCGGCGGCCAGATCGGCCGCCAGGTCGGCGGTGGTGATCGCGACCCGCGCATCCGGGTCGGTAATGTAGTGCTTCAGCTCTTCCGAGCGGTTCATCGGGTTGACCGGCACGACCACCGCATTCGCGCGCAGGATCGCGAAATGCGCCACCACCAGCTGCGGGCAGTTCTGCATGTTGAGCGCGACGCGGTCCCCCTTGCGGACGCCCAGTCGGAACAGATGCGCGGCCAGCCGCTCGGCCTGGGCCGCCAGCTGCGCATAGGTCGTGGTGCGGCCGAAGAACACCAGCGCGGCCTTGTCCGGATAGCGGCGGGCCGAGGTGGCCAGGTTGTCCCAGAGCGATACCGCCGGCGGGGTGATGCGATGGGGCAGGCGCCGGGGCCAAAACTTGTAATGCGGTTGCATGCGGTCTCCTTGCGCCCCAAGGGTAGCGCCGCCACCGCGGCCCGCCCACCGGGCCAGCCCCCACGGCCGGCGTTTCAGGTCACCTGCGCGACGTCGCACACGCGGAAGCGGTGTCCGGCTGTGGGACATCCCTGACGGCGTTTCAGGCCACGCTCCTGCCGGCCGAAGCCAGGTCTCCCCCGACCATGCGTCCAGACGTTTAAAACGTCACGGCCTTGCCGGGTCGCCATAAACACAGTCACACCGTGACATACGAGGAGTAATCACCATGTCCCTTTCCTTCATTCTGTTGATCGTCCTGATCCTGATCCTGGTGGGCGTCCTACCGACGTGGGGACACAGCCGGTCGTGGGGCTACGGCCCGAGCGGTGGCATCGGCCTGGTGCTGGTGATAGTGGTCGTGCTGCTGCTGATGGGCCGCATATAACGGCTGGCGGGTCGCATCCGCCATGAAGAAGGGGTCCTGCGGGACCCCTTCTTCGTTTCTGCTCCTCTCCCGTCAGGGCACCGGCGTCGGCGTTGGCGGCGGTGCCGTGATGGCCCCCGCCGGCACCGGCACCATCACCACCGGCTGCTGCGCCGCCGGTGCCCGGTAGCGCAGCCCGGCCGGCACAAGCGCGTCGGCCCAACCGAAGCGCCAGACGGCGGCCAGCACGACCAGCGTCGCGATGGCCATGCCGATCAGCCACGCCTTGCCGTGCCGTTCCTTGAACGGGTCCTGCAGCAGCCGCGAGGCACTGGGGGGCACATGGCCGGTCTGGGACAGCGATGCGCCCAGCCGCACGTTGACTTTCATCCGGCCATTGATCGCCCAGCCGCTCGCATCGAGGATCGGCCCCAGGCTGCGCTGGCGCAGCTTGAGCCAGGCGATCAGCATGCTGGGGCCGGAGATGGCCAGCACGATGCCGCAGACCGCGATCGGGATCCACGGCCCCAGATCGACGAACTTGCCGAACACGCCGACCAGCACCGCGCTGATGCTGCCCAGCGCCACCCCGATCGCGGCGACCGTGCCCACATCGACCCGGCCCGGCAGCTTCTCCGCCGCGGTGGCGACCACCGGCGCCGCACCGCCGGGCTTCGATGCCGACACCACCCCGCTCGCCAGCGAATTGAGCGAGGCCTGCGCCGCCGTCTCGCTGGCGGCCGCGCGCTTGGCGACCTGCTCTTCCAGCACCCGCAGGAATTTCTTGTAGGGCGACAGAAAGGCCTGGCCGACGCTGGTCGGGTTCTCGATCAGCTTGGTGATCGTCGCGTCCCAGTCCTGGCCCTCGCGGTCGTAGAACACGCCGTTGCGGCCGACGAAGAGAAAGTCCACGTCGCCGGCGGTGAACGCCGCCGCGATCTGCATCGTCTTGCCCTGCCGGGTGCAGGTGCAGTAGGCCAGGTAGGTCTTGGCCAGGCCGGCCAGCACCGCATGCTTGGTGGCGTCGGCCACCTGTACCACCAGGTCGCAGCTGCGGCCGTCGAGGTAGAGCGTGCCGGCCTGGAACACCGCCCCCTTGCGGGCATAGAACTCCTGGAACGACACGAAGTTGTGCAGCAGCCGCAGCAGGTCGCGCTTGAAGCGCAGGAGCTTTTCCAGCTCGCCGATGCGGGTGTTGTGGGGCTCCATCGCCTGGTCCTGCGCGATCAGCGCCAGCACCGCCGCCTCGGCGCCCTCCGCGAGGCGGCGGCGCAGCGGCTCCACCTCCAGCGCGTCGAGGCTGGTCGAAGGGCGGGACCGCAGCCAGGCGCAGCTGGCGGCCAGCCGTGTCTTCAGCGACTCCCACTGCGGCTCTTCCAGCAGATCCAGGCCGTCCTGCAACAAGGGCACGACGGCATGCCGGCGCAGCGCGCCGAGCGCCTCGGCCCACGCCGGGTTGGCGCCCGCCACCAGCGGCAGCGGCCGGCCGGGCCAGGCCGGCGCCAGCGGCAGGTCGGCGATCGCGACCGAATGGGCCTGCAGCGTCTGCGCGCCCAGCACGCGGTAGGTTTCCGGGCCGGGGTTCAGCTCGGGCGTGGCGCGCGGGTCGTAGGCCGCCACGCGGCAGCGGGCGAAGAAATCGTCGACCTTCACCCGCACCTTCTCCAGCGCCTCGGCGGCCTGCAGGGTGTCGGCGCCCAGGGGCAGTGCCGCGTCGTCGTGCAGGGCCTGCGCATGCCACGCGTCGAGCCGCCGGGCGTCGGCGAAGAAGGCCTGGGCCCGGGCCAGATCGATGCCGGGCTGGCCGTTGCGGTCGGCCACGCCGCCCTGGGTGGCGATGACCTGCTCGATCACCGCGTGCACCTCGGCGTCTTCCGCGGTGGCGGGCGTCACGATGCCGTCGCCGTTGAAGCGCATCGCGGCCAGCAGCCGGCTGCGGTCGACCACGTCGGCCAGCGCGATGGTGTCGGCGTCGTCACGGCCCCGCAGTTGCAGGATGCGGCGTGCCTCGCCCGCCAGCGCAGCGCCGGAGGCATCGGCCTCGTCGAAGGCCGACAGCGCCAGCGTGTCGCCCCCGCGCACCAGTTCGTCGGCGTCCTTCAACTGCGCACAGGCCCAGCGGCAGGCCGCCAGCAGTTCGGGCGGGCGGATGCGGCCGTCGTGGTCGGTGTCGATCAGGTCGAGGGTGCGGGTGTCGAACTCCAGCGTGCGGGTCGGGCAGGCCAGCGCCACCCACAGCTTCTGGTCGAGTTGTTCGAGCTGGGCGATGTCGGCGCCGGTGCGGATCAGCACCTGGTCGACACCGCCCGCGCGGAAGAATTGCCATGGATGCATCGGCAGACAAAAACCTGGGCTGGTGCGCATGGGACGCGGCAGACCGGCGCGGCGCGCCGGGGCGAAGCGACGGATTCTCCCGCGTGCGGGCGCCGCGCCGGTAAGCCCTTGTTCACGCCCGGCCGCGGCCCGGCCCGGTTCGCCAAGGCGACACGTCGCCCAGCCCGACCCCCTACCCGGCCGCGGGCCCGCGGCGCAGAATGCCCCGGCGGCACTGCGGCGGCCGCCACGACCAGGAGACAAACGATGCACATCCCCTCGATGCAGGAACTCGTCAGCGCCGATGAGTGGCAGCTGCGCTGCGACTTGGCGGCCTGCTACCGGCTGGTGGCGCTCTACGGCTGGAGCGATCTGGTCTTCACCCACATCACCGCCAGGCTGCCGCCGTCGGTGGCGGGCGATGCGCACCAGTTCCTGATCAACCCGTACGGCCTGATGTTCGACGAGATCACCGCCTCGAGCCTGGTGAAGGTCGACATGCAGTGCAACAAGCTGCAGGCGTCGCCCTTTCCGGTGAACCCGGCCGGCTTCGTGATCCACAGCGCGGTGCATGCGGCCCGCGACGACGCGCAGTGCGTGCTGCACACCCACACCCGGGCCGGCGTGGCGGTGAGCGCGCAGCAGGCCGGCGTGCTGCCGATCAGCCAGCAGTCGACTTTCGTGCTGGCCTCGCTGGCCTACCACGGCTACGAAGGCGTGGCGTTTCGCGACGAGGAAAAACCGCGGCTGCAGGACGACCTGGGCAGCGCCAACTTTCTGGTGCTGCGCAACCACGGCCTGCTGGTGGTGGGCCGCAGCGTCGCCGACGCGTTCCTCTCGATGTACACCTTCGAGAACGCCTGCCGCATCCAGATCGACGCGCAGGCCGGCGGTGCCCTGACCGAGGTCGATCCGCGCATCGTCGCCTGCACCGCCGCCGCGATGCAGGTGCAGACCGGCGGGCTGGGCGGCGCCTTCGTCTGGCCCTCCCTGCTGCGGCGGCTGGAGCGGACCGATCCCGGCTACCGGGACTAACCGCAGGCGGCTAACGGCCCATTTTTCAGTGAAAAGGGCCCGGAGCCGGCGTGCGGAGCCGACCATCAGCTATACATTCGATAGCAGAGGCCGGAATGGCCAGCCGGGGTCACTACACTCGGGTCCCGCGCTCTCGCACCACGCCCCTTATCTCCCCGATGGACTTTCTCTTGCTGGCGACCCTGGTCGCCATCGGCGCGTACGGCCTCAAGGCGCGCGACCAGGGCCGCCGCATCGTCCTGCTGGGCACCCACCTGCGGCAGTACCAGATCGAAAAGCTGATGGAAAACCTGACCGAGGGCTACCTGCGCGCCCTGGGCGAGGACGATCTAGAGCGCCGCCAGCAGATCTGGAACCTGCTGCACGCCACCGAAGGCTCGCTGGCGAACCAGTTCCAGACCTTCGCGACCGAATTCGCGCGATTGGACGAAGCGCAGACCCGCGCCAGCACCCTGCCGTTCGCCCTGCCCTACGCGGCCCGGCTGCTGCCCGCCGCGAGCTTCGACGTGCGCAAGGCTTTCTCGATCCATGCGCGCGGCATCGCCGACGCGGCGCGCAATACCGAGCAACGCTCCACCCGCGACCGGGCCTTCACCATGTCGGCCGAGCTGTTCCTGATGCAGCACACCTGCCACTGGTTCTGCCGCTCGAAGGCCGTCGCATCGGCCCGGATGATGGCGCGCCACCAGACCACGCACCAGCAGCTGGTGGACGCGGTGGCACCGGACACCCGGCGGGCCTACCTGGCGCTGGTCGAAGGCGCCAGGCCGCGCTGACCGGCGGCCCTCAGCCGCCGGCGTGTGCCGCGAGGAACGGCAGCACCTGGGCCAGCAAGGCGTCGGGCGCCTCTTCGGGCACGTAGTGGCCGCAGGGCAGCGCCTGGCCCCGCACGTCGTCGGCCACCCGGCGCCATTCCTCCAGCGGCCGGAAGCAGCGCTGCACCACGCCGTCGGCGCCCCACAGCGCCAGCAGCGGCTTCGCCAGGCGGCGGCCCGCCTCGCGGTCGGCACGGTCGTGCGCCAGGTCGATGCCGGCCGCGGCCCGGTAGTCCTCGCACAGGCCGTGCGCCGCGCCGGGCTGGGCCAGGCAGCGGCCGTACTCGGCCAGCGCCCGCGGATCGAAGGGGGCCAGGCCGGCGCTGCGGCGGCCCATCACGTCGCGCAGGTAGGCGGCCGGGTCCGCCTCGATCAGCCGCTCGGGCAGCGGCGCCGGCTGGATCAGGAAGAACCAGTGCCAGTAGGCACGGGCGAAGGTCTCGTCGGTCTGCTCGTACATCGCCAGCGTCGGCGCGATGTCGAGCAGCGCCACCCGCTCCACCGCGTCGCCGTGGTCGGCCGCCAGCCGGTGCGCGACCCGGGCGCCGCGGTCGTGCGCCAGGACGGCGAAGCGCGGATGGCCCAGCGCCTGCATCAGCCGCAGCATGTCGCGGGCCATGGTGCGCTTGCTGTAGTTGCCGTGGTCCGGCGTGCCGGCGGGCTTCGACGAATCGCCGTAGCCTCGCAGATCGGCCAGCACCACGGTGCGGGTGCGTGCCAGGGTGGGCGCCACCCGGTGCCAGATCGCATGCGTCTGCGGATGGCCGTGCAGCAGCAGGAGCGCCGGGCCCTGGCCGGCCACCAGGGCGTGGATCTCGACGCCGTCGTCGGTCGGAATGCGGTGCGGCGCGAAGCCGGGGAAGAGGGTTGTGTCGTGCATGCCCGATTGTCCCAAAGCCGCAGCGCCGCGTCCGCGCGGCACCGACCCGCTCTTCAGCGTGGAAGCTGCGACGCGGTGCGGGCCAGCGCGGTGATGCGGTCCCAGTCGCCGGCCGCGATCGCGTCGGCCGGTGTCAGCCACGAGCCGCCGACGCAGGCGACGTTCGGCAGGCCCAAAAACTCGGCGGCGTTGGCGGTGCTGATGCCACCGGTAGGGCAGAAGCTGATGTCGCCGAACGGGCCGTGCCATGCCTTCAGCATCGCCGGGCCCCCGGCCTGCAGCGCGGGGAAGAACTTGAGTTCGGTCAGGCCGTCTTCCTGCGCCATCATGATTTCGCTGCCGGTGGCGACACCGGGCAGCAGCGGCAGGCCCGCGTCCTTGCAGGCCTGGCCGACGGCCCGGGTGTAGCCGGGGCTCACCGCGAAGCGCGCACCGGCGCGGGCGACGGCAGCCGCCTCGGCCGCGGTGCGGACGGTGCCGGCACCGGCGACGGCCTCGGGCACCTCGCGGGCGATCGCCTCGATGCTGGCGAGGCCCTGCGGCGTGCGCAGCGTCACCTCCAGCATGCGGATGCCGCCGGCCACCAGCGCGCGCGCCAGCGGCACCGCATGGGCCACATCGTGCAGCACGATCACCGGGATCACCGGCGCGTCGCGCATCACCTCGAGCGCGGTCAGCGCAGCATTTTTCACAGCCATGTACAAGCTCCTTCTTCTGCGGTCAGTGCGTTGCGGCGCATGCCGGCGAAGAGCTCGCGCCCCAGGCCCACGCCATTGCTTCGGATCAATGCTTCGGGCATCCGGGCCAGCGGCCGGGCATCCCATTCGGCCGCGGGCACCAGCACCTCCAGGGTGCCGGCGTTGGCATCCAGCCGCACCCGGTCGCCGTCGCGCACCTTGGCCAGCGTGCCGCCGGCCAGTGCCTCGGGCGAGACGTGGATCGCCGCCGGCACGTTGCCCGACGCGCCGCTCATCCGGCCATCGGTCACCAGCGCCACCCTGAACCCGCGGCCCTGCAGCACCGCGAGCGGCGGCGTCAGCTTGTGCAGCTCGGGCATGCCGTTGGCCTTGGGGCCCTGCCAGCGCACCACGCAGACCACGTCGCGCTCCAGCAGGCCGTCGTGGAAGGCGCGCTGCAGGCCGTCCTGCGAATCGAACACCGCCGCCGGCGCCTCGATCACATGGCGGTCGTCGGGCACCGCCGACACCTTGATCACCGCGCGGCCCAGGTTGCCCTGCAGCAGTTTCAGCCCGCCGACCGGGCTGAAGGGCGAGGTGGCCGGCCGGACCACGGTGTCGTCGCGCGACGGACCGATGTCGGCCCAGCGCAGCGTGCCGCCCTCCACCCCCGGCTCGCGGGTGTATTCGCGCAGGCCCTCGGGCCGCACGGTCAGCACGTCCTCGTGCATCAGGCCGGCGTCGAGCAGCTCGCGGATCACATAACCGGGGCCGCCCGCGGCCTGGAACTGGTTCACGTCGGCGCTGCCGTTGGGATAGACCCGCGTCAGCAGCGGCACCACCTCGGACAGCGCGGCGAAATCGTCCCAGTCGATGGTGATGCCGGCCGAGCGGGCCACCGCCACCCAGTGGATCAGGTGGTTGGTCGAGCCGCCGGTGGCCAGCAGCGCGGCCATCGCATTGACGATCGCCCGCTCGTCGACCACATGGCCGATCGGCGCGAAGCGTTCGGTGTTGCGGCGAATGCCCAGCACCGTCCGCACCGCTTCCCGGGTCAGCAGCTCCCGCGCGTCGGTGCCGGGGTTGATGAAAGCGGTGCCGGGCACGTGCAGGCCCATGGCTTCCAGCAGCATCTGGTTGCTGTTGGCGGTGCCGTAGAAGGTGCAGGTGCCGGGGCTGTGGTAGGCCTGCTGCTCGGCCGCCAGCAGTTCGGGCCGGCCGACCAGGCCCTGCGCCGCCTGCTCGCGCACCTTCGACTTGGCCTTGTTGGAGAGGCCGCTGGTCATCGGCCCGGCGGGCACGAACACCGTGGGCAGGTGGCCGAAATGCAGCGCGCCGATCAGCAGGCCCGGCACGATCTTGTCGCAGACCCCCAGCATCAGCGTCGCGTCGAACACGTCGTGCGACAGCGCGATGGCGGTGCCCATGGCGATGGTGTCGCGGCTGAAAAGGCTCAGCTCCATGCCGGGCGTGCCCTGGGTCACCCCGTCGCACATCGCCGGCACGCCGCCCGCGACCTGCGCGGTGGCGCCGTTCAGCCGCGCCTCGTCCTTGACCAGATCGGGGTAGTGCTGGAACGGCGCATGGGCCGACAGCATGTCGTTGTAGGCGGTCACGATCCCGATGTTGGGCGCCTTGGCCGCCACGACGCGGAACTTGTCGTTGCCCGGCATGCCGGCGAACGCATGCGCGACATTGGCGCATCCCATGCGCTCGGCACCCGGTGCCCGGTGGGCCAGGGTGTCGATCAGCGCCAGGTAGTCGTCACGCCGCGGCCGGCTGCGCGCGCGGATCCTGTCGGTGACGCGCTGGAGGGTCGAATTCAATGTCATGTGGGGTGCTCCGGATACCTCTTCTGCGCCGCGCCGTCCGCGGCGAGAGGACTGCCGGCCATCCTAACGCGCCGGTCGGGGCGTGCGCAGGCGGTGGTTACGAACCGGTTACGAACGCGGGGCGATCGCGCGATCGTCGGGGGTGGGACGGGGCCCTTATCATCGCCCCCATGTCCCGCCCGCTCCTCGTCGTCTTCGCCCTGCTGCTGGTGCTGCGCGCCTGGGTGGGCGACGCGATGGCGATGCAGCCGCCGACGGCGGGACATTGCCAGCCGGCGCATGCGGCGGTGCAGGTCCCCGAAGGGCACGCCCCGCACGACGGCATGGCGCCGCACGGTGCGATGCACGCCGCCGCCCCGGCCGTGGCGCACGGCGGAACCGCGCACTGCGGCGATGCCGACGCCGGCCACGCGGCCTGCGGCGATTGCCAGGTGTGCCATACCGCCGCGCTGCCGTTCGGCCCTGGCGGGCCGGTGCCGGCCGCCGTGCCGCAGGCAGTGCCGCGCGCGACGCCGGTGGCATATGCCAGCGCCGACCCGGCGCCCGGCTTCAAACCGCCGATTCTCCGGTCTCCCCGCCCGTAGTCCGTCTGCCGCGGGCCGGCGCTTCGGCGCTGGCCGTGCCGCCGGTGCCATGGCCCGCACCCGCTGTCGCAGACGCGTCCTCGTTTCCTCCGGAGACCGTTCACATGTCGTTTTTCTTTCGCGGCGTCGTCCGCAGGTGCGGAGCCTTGCGCCGCATGCCGCCGCTGGCCGCGGCCGCTGTTTCCCTGTTCGCTACCCTGGCCGCCACGGCATCGCCGGCTGCGGCGGTAGATCCTGGCAGTGCCGCACCACCGCCGGTGTACCGCCCGGCTTTCGACGAACCGCTGGGCGTGGAACGCGGCCGCACGCCCTGGCACGACGCCAATGCCGCGGCACGGCGAGAAGCCGACAGCGACCATGGCGGGCATGGCGGGCATGGCAGTCACGATACTGCGGACGCCCCAGGCGCCCACCCGCCCCCGCCGCCGGATGTCGGCACGGCCGGTGCGCAGGGCCACCGCCACCCCCCTCCGGCGGGGAGCGCACGATGAGCGCCCGCGCCCACCGCACCCGACCGCTGTCGCTGGCCGCCCTCGTGCTGCTGGCGGGCTGCGCGTCCGTTTCCCCCGACGGCCTGCGGGACGAGGTGCAGTCGCTGGCCGCATCCCGCATCGGCACGGCGGAAGCACCCCTGGCCGCCCCGGGCGCCGATGTGTCGGCCACCGTCGCCGACCTGCTGCGGCAGCCCCTGACGGCCGATGCCGCGGTGCGCATCGCGATGCTGCAGAGCCCCGCGCTGCAATCCGCGCTCGCCACGCTGGGCGTCGCCGATGCCGACCGGGTGCAGGCGGCGCTGCTGCCCAACCCGGTGTTCTCGATCGCGCGGCTGACCGAGGGCAACGAGCGCGAGATCGAGCGCGGCCTGTCGATCGGGCTGCTGGGCGTCGTCACCCTGCCCTGGCGCGCGGAGCTGGGCCGGCGCCAGGCCGAAGCGGCCACGCTGCAGGCGGCGCAAGAGGCGGTGCGCCTGGCGGCCGACGTGCGCCGCGCCTGGTTCCGCGCGGTCGCGGCCGAGCAGTCGGCCCAGGCGGCCGAGCGGATGGAGCAGGCCGCGGCCGCCGGTGCAGCGCTGGCCCGCCGCATGGCGCGCACCGGCAACTGGAGCACGCTGCAGCAGTCCAAGGAACAGCTGGTGCTGGCCGAAAGCGCGGCCCACCTGGCCCGCAGCCGCCAGGCCGCCGAGCAGGAGCGCGCCACGCTGTCCCGGCTGCTGGGCCTGTGGGGCCCGCAGACCGGATTCGCCCTGCCCGACCACCTGCCCGCCCTGCCGGCCGCCGATGCCGCGCCCGACGCGGCGGCGGTCGAATCGACCGCGCTGCGCGAGCGGCTCGACGTGCGCGCCGCCCTGGCCCGCAACCGCCAGTTCGCCCGCTCGCTGGGGCTGGTGCGGGCGACGCGCTACGTCAGCGACCTGGACATCGGCTACGTCCGCAACGCCACCTTCGACGAGGCGGGCGGCGGCCGCTCGGTCCAGCGCGGCTGGGAGCTGGACCTGCCGATACCGCTCTTCGACTGGGGCCAGGCGCGCAGCGCCCGCGCCCGCAACCTGTACCTGCTGAGCGCCGCGCAGGTGGGCGAGGTGGCGGTACGGGCCCGCGGCGAGGCGCGCACCGCCTGGCTCGGCTGGCGCACCGCGCACGACCTGGCGCTGCACTACCGGCAGGCGGTGGTACCGCTGCGCAGCCACATCGCCGACGAGACGCTGCTGCGCTACAACGGCATGCTGGCCAGCGTCTGGGAGCTGCTGGCCGAGGCGCGCGCCAGCCTGGCCGCGGTCGATGCCGCCACCGCCGCCGAGCGCGATTTCTGGATCGCCGATACCGACCTGCGGCAGGCGCTGACCGGCGGCTCCGCTGCGGCCACCACCGCGCCCCCGCCGGCCGGCTTAGCCGCCGCCGCGCCCTTCGGCGCCCTCCCCCCCACCAGCCCGGGCCACTGACATGAACCGCCGCAATTTCTTCGCCGGCACGGCCGGTGCCGTCGCCGCCTCCACCGTCGCCCGCTCGGCCCTGGCCGCACTGCCCGAGGCGCACCACCGGCACGCCGGCGGCACCGCACCGCCGCTGGTGCCCGGAGACGGGCCGCGCTACAACCCGGTCGTCACCCTCAACGGCTGGACGCTGCCGTGGCGGATGAACGCCGGCGTCAAGGAGTTCCATCTGGTCGCCGAGCCGGTGGTGCGCGAAATGGCGCCGGGCATGGAGGCCCATCTGTGGGGCTACAACGGCCAGAGCCCGGGACCGACGATCGAGGTGGTCGAGGGCGACCGGCTGCGCCTCTTCGTGACCAACCGGCTGCCCGAGGCCACGACGGTGCACTGGCACGGCCAGCGCCTGCCCAACGGCATGGACGGCGTGGGCGGCCTGACCCAGCCGCACATCCCGCCCGGCAAGACCTTCGTCTACGAGTTCACCGCGCAGCGCCCCGGCACCTTCATGTACCACCCGCATTCCGACGAGATGGTGCAGATGGCGATGGGCATGATGGGCTTCTGGGTGACGCATCCCCGGGCGCGGAATCCGCAGATCGCGCCGGTGCAGCGCGACTTCTGCTTCCTGATGCAGAGCTTCGACATCGACCCCGGCAGCCGCACGCCCCGCGTCGCGACGATGACCGACTTCAACCTCTGGGCCTGGAACAGCCGGGTGTTCCCCGGCATCGACCCGCTGCCGGCGCGGCGCGGCGACCGGGTGCGGATCCGCGTCGGCAACCTCACCATGACCAACCATCCGCTGCACCTGCACGGCCACGCGTTCAGCGTCACCGGCACCGACGGCGGGCCGGTGCCGCCTGCGGCCCGCTGGCCCGAGGTGTCGGCCGACATCGCGGTCGGCCAGATGCGCCAGATCGAGTTCGTCGCCGACGCCGAGGGCGATTGGGCGCTGCACTGCCACAAGGCCCACCACACGATGAACGCGATGGGCCACGCGGTGCCCACGATGGTCGGCGTGCCGCAGGAAGACCTGGCGCAGAAGATCCGCGGCATCGTGCCGCCCTACATGGCGATGGGCTCGCGCGGCATGGGCGACATGGCCGCGATGCGGATGCCGCTGCCCGAGAACACCCTGCCGATGGTGTCGGGCGACGGCCCGTTCGGCCCGATCGGGATGGGCGGCATGTTCAGCGTGCTGAAGGTGCGCCGCGACCAGCCGCCGGGCGACTACCGCGACCCGGGGCCGTTCGCGCACCCGCCGGGTACGGTGGCGCGCGAGTGGACCGGTGCGCCGCCGCCGGAGGCGCCGACCGCTCCCGGTGCCGGCGCACCGGCCGCGCCGGCCATGCCCCAGCGCCAAGGCCATCGCGGGATGGAGCACGGGGCCATGGGCCACGGCACGGGCGGCACGGCGCGGTGATTGCGGCTCTGCAGGCCGGTTTTCTGTGTCTTTTCGGCCTGCGGCCGGCTTGAGGCGCCGGCCTGCAGCTATTGAAAACATAGCATCATGGGTTTGCACCGCCGCGGCAACGAACTGCCCTCGGCACCGGTTTGCAGCAAGGTCTGCCGATCATCCGCGGATACATACGGTCCTCGGCACAGCCCCGTCTGCGAGGTCTTTCAGGAGCCTCGCACTCTTAGCGCATTGTTGTAGTAGGCATCGCGATGACCCGATTCGACCATCGTGCGGTAGTAAGTCTCAAAGTCGGGATACACGCAATCACCCGCCCGACTGTGTGCATACCACAGTGTGGGGTTTCCGTAGCCGAGCGCCTGCAGGACATCGTGTGCTTCTCGGTAGTAGCACGCCATGTCTCGGACAGTCTGGTATTCGACCTCCTCCATGGAATGTGCGGCCCGAAGCGCGCTAATACGCCCCTCGCTGAGCGCAGTCGTTACAGCAACGAACTCTTCCGCCCTCGATAGGTTTGTCAATTCAACCAGCGCAATGTTCAGCGGACGAAAATGCGTGCCGGCACCGGCGTTCGCGGTCGATTCGCTCAAAACCGCCTCCCGCCTTCTTAAACGTGTTTCCGCGCGCCCGAAGGTATGCGCAATGTTTTCATCGGGAATGATCCTGATGGAAAACGGCCCCTCGCCTGCGAGTTTTGTCATCCGCTGACGCAGGGTCCCCGATTGCTCCAGCACCTGTCCAATCATCGCCACGAGACCGGATACCCGTTGGTCCTCGTCCGGATTGCCGATGTCGTTCGCGCGGATGTGGCCTCCGGACGCCTGCGGGGACCGCCGCTGCCGGGACAGCGATGCCAGATCCTCCAGTTCTGCGGTCCTGAACCGGGTCGGCGACGGTGCTCCAGACCGGATCCGATCGGAGGAATACGGTTCGCCTCCTGACCACAAGGACGGCGACGAAGGCGGGGAAGAGGTGGATAGTTTGGAGGTGACGCAACCCATGGATACCGCGCTCAAATAGGTCTGGTTCGCCAGCATATTTCCCCCCCCGTCGGCATGTGCGGTAAAGCGAATCCCCGTTTTTGTTTGCGCATTCGCCATCGGCACACGCGGCCGGCATCGCCGATACGGCGCCACAGCGGTCGGCGGGAGCGGGGCGCTACCGCGCACTAGCCCTGCTGCACGATCCGCAGCCGGTTCTCTTTCATGCACTGCACGCAGAGGCGCCGCGTCATCGATTCGTTGCGGCCGTCGTCGCCTTCGAACAGCAGCAGCGATCCGTGCGGGCTGGCCCACAGCAGCTGCAGCCGGCGCCAGTGGCCGTCCTGCAGCATCTCCACCTGGACGCCGGGCGCCAGCGTGTCGCCATCGGCCGGGGTGTCGCCGGCCGCCGACGCACCGGGCGCATCGCTTTCGGCGAATGCCAGATCGGCCGAGGGTGCCTTCCAGGGCCGCACCGGAGGCGCATCGCCCGTGCCGCCGGCGGCCGGCGCCGCATCGGGCATGCCGGCGGGCGGCCGGTTGCGGATCGCGAAGGAACTGCCGTCGGGCCGCAGCGCGACCTGGTGCGCATCGACCAGCGCCTGGAAGAAGTCGGTACTGTCTTCCTCGGGCCAGCCGATGCTCGCGAGGCCCAGGCGCAAGCGGCTGAAGAGGTTCTGCAGCACGCTGGTCAGGTGGGGCCGGTCGGCGCGTCCGAGCTGGGGCTGGGCACTCCAGAGCAGGGGGCGCACCAGCGCGTAGTAGCCCTCGGGATCGCCGACCCCGCCGCGCGCGTTGAGCTGCGCTTCTGCGATGACCTGCGACCACGGGCCCAGCACGAAGCTGCGGATCACCTCGGGCACACGCCCCGTGTCGGGCAGGCGGGCGATCTCTTCGGCGATGCGGGCCGCCAGCATGCGGCGCTCTTCGGTGCGCAGCACGCCGCGCGCGGAGGCTTCGGTGACCGGCTCGCCCTCGGGCGGCTCGGGCGGCACCTCCCACGATGCCGGCAGGCCCGACGGGGCCTCCGCGCCTGCCAGCACCGCCGCCACCGATGGGGGAGCCGTTCTCGGCGTGGAGCGGGTTATCGCCACCGCCTCGTAGCCCACCGGCACGACGCCCGCATCGCGGAGCGTGGCGGAGAGCAGTTCGTACTCGGTGCGCAGATAGGCGCCCAGCGCCGTGGTCAGGTGCTGCATCCAGATCGACCGGGCCTGGGGCATGGCCTGGGTGCGATCGACCAGTGCCTGCAGCGCCCGCAGATAGATCTCGGGCCGCAAGGGGTTGCGCTGCGGCTGGATACGCGACAGCCCCTGGGCCGACGACACCAGGCCGTCCAGTTCTGCCAGGGGCGCTTCCAGTGCCTGCTGGGCCGCCTGCTGGGAGCGGGTCAGCTCCACATGGCCCTGCACCTGCGCGTTGTCGACCAGCGACAGCTCCAGCGGTTCCTGGCGTGTTTTGGCGGCGCTGCCGTCGCCGTGGCGCAACGCCTCTTCGAGTTCGGTCGGAAAGCGCTGCACCATGAAGACGGCGTTGTCGCTCAGCGTCTGCAGCGCCTCGGTATAGGCGCCCCGGCCCTGGTACTGCTCCAGTTGGCGCGACCGCTGGTACAGGCTGTCGCGCGCGGCGGCCAGCAGCTTTTCCACCACGCCCGGGCTGCGCGCCACGGCCTGCGCCAGGCAGGCACGGTAGGCCGCCATGGCTGCGGCAGCGTCGGAATCGGTTCGCATGGTGCTCATCGGATGGGCAGAAGGACTACGCGGAACAAGAGCGCAGGATAACCCCTGCGGACCGGCGCGGCGGCGCACTGCTGCGTGCGGCCGGCCCCACCTCCCTCGCGCCCGGAAGGCGCGGCGGAACCGCAGCAGGTTCTCTCACGCTGCTCAGCCGAGGGCCTTGTAGCGCATGCGCTTGGGCTTGGCACCTTCTTCGCCCAGGCGGCGCTTCTTGTCGGCCTCGTACTCCTGGTAGTTGCCGTCGAAGAAGGTCCACTGGCTGTCGCCTTCGGCGGCCAGGATGTGGGTGGCGATCCGGTCGAGGAACCAGCGGTCGTGGCTGATGACCAGCACGGTGCCGGCGAATTCCAGCAGCGCGTCTTCCAGGGCGCGCAGGGTTTCCACATCCAGGTCGTTGGATGGCTCGTCGAGCAGCAGCACGTTGCCGCCGGCGATCAGCGTCTTGGCCAGGTGCAGCCGTCCGCGCTCGCCGCCCGACAGGCTGCCGACCTTCTTCTGCTGGTCGCTGCCGTTGAAGTTGAAGCGGCCGGCATAGGCGCGGCTGGCCACCTGGAACTTGCCGACGTTGAGGATGTCGAGGCCGCCCGAGATGTCTTCCCAGACGGTCTTGTCGTTCTCCAGCACGTCGCGGTGCTGGTCGACGAAGGCCATCTTGACGGTCGAGCCGACGATCACCTCGCCGCTGTCGGGCTGCTCCCTGCCGGCCAGCAGCTTGAACAGCGTCGACTTGCCGGCGCCGTTCGGGCCGATGATGCCGACGATGGCGCCCGCCGGGATGCTGAAGCTCAGGTTGTCGATCAGCAGGCGGTCGCCGAAGGACTTGCTGACGTTGTGGAAGTCGAACACCTGGTTGCCCAGGCGGTCGCCCACCGGGATGAAGATTTCCTGGGTCTCGTTGCGCTTCTGGTATTCGAAGTCGCTCAGTTCCTCGAAGCGGGCCAGCCGCGACTTGCTCTTGGCCTGGCGGGCCTTCGGGTTCTGGCGCGACCACTCCAGCTCCTTCTTCAGAGCCTTGGCGTGGGCCTCTTCGCTCTTCTGCTCCTGCGCCAGCCGGTCGCCCTTCTGCTCGAGCCAGGTGCTGTAGTTGCCCTTCCAAGGGATGCCGCGGCCGCGGTCGAGCTCCAGGATCCACTCGGCCGCGTTGTCGAGGAAGTAACGGTCGTGGGTGATGGCGACCACGGTGCCCGAGAAGCGTTTGAGGAACACTTCCAGCCAGTCGACCGATTCGGCGTCCAGGTGGTTGGTGGGCTCGTCGAGCAGCAGCATGTCGGGCTTCGACAGCAGCAGGCGGCACAGCGCCACGCGGCGCTTCTCGCCGCCCGACAGCAGGCCGATCTTGGCGTCCCACGGCGGCAGGCGCAGCGCGTCGGCGGCGATTTCCAGCTGGTGTTCGGAATCGGTGCCGGCGGTGGCGATGATCGCCTCCAGCTCGGCCTGCTCGGCGGCCAGCGCGTCGAAATCGGCGTCTTCGCTGCCGTAGGCGACATACACCTCTTCGAGCCGCGACTTGGCGGCGAAGACGGCGCCCATCGATTCCTCGACGCTTTCGCGCACCGTGTGCTCGTGGTTGAGCTTGGGCTCCTGCTCCAGGTAGCCGATGGTCAGGCCGGGCATCGGGGTGGCTTCGCCCTCGATTTCCTTGTCCACGCCGGCCATGATCTTCAGCAGGGTCGACTTGCCCGAGCCGTTCAGGCCCAGCACGCCGATCTTGGCGCCCGGGAAGAACGAGAGCGAGATGTCTTTCAAGATCTGCCGCTTGGGCGGCACGGTCTTGGAGACCTTGTTCATGGTGTAGACGTATTGGGCCATCTTGCTTTTCGGAAATGAGGAGATTGGGAGAGACCGTCGGCGCGGGACACGCGGCAGGTGCGGCGGGTGCCGGCGGCGAAAGAAAACAGAGCCGGCGGCCACCGGGCGGACCGGCCGGGGCCGGCCGCCGGCGGCGGGCCCGCGGTGTTACCAGTTTAACGCAGCCCACCGCCGCTACCGCGCCGCGCCCCCGCTGTGCGACAATGTGCCGGTCGTTGGGCGCAGTTACCCGCGACATCGGCAGTCTGCCGGGGACGAAGGAACAGATTCCGGGCTCCCATATCCCATCCTTGTTTGCCTATGACTGGCCCGGAAGCGCACAGCGACTCCCGCGGCAGGCAGATAAACACTGCGCCGTGGATGGCGCTTACTCCATGACCTTTGACGATCTGAATCTGGCCCCTGCCATTCTGCAAGCCGTTCACGAACAGGGCTACGAAACGCCCACTCCCATCCAGGCGCAAGCCATCCCCGCGGTGCTCGAAGGGCACGACCTGCTCGCCGGCGCCCAGACCGGCACCGGCAAGACGGCCGCCTTCGTCCTGCCCCTGCTGCACCGCATGCAGGCCACCGAGGCGCCGAAGAGCAAGTTCGGCAACAAGGGCGTGCGCGCCCTGGTGCTGACCCCCACCCGCGAACTCGCCGCCCAGGTCGAGGAATCGGTCCGCGAATACGGCAAGTACCTGAAGCTCTCGTCCACCGTCATCTTCGGCGGCGTGGGCATGAACCCGCAGATCGACCGCATCAAGCGCGGCGTCGACGTGCTGGTGGCCACCCCCGGCCGGCTGCTCGACCTGCAGCAGCAGGGCAACCTGGACCTGTCCACCGTGCAGTTCCTGGTGCTCGACGAAGCTGACCGCATGCTCGACATGGGCTTCATCCACGACGTGAAGAAGATCCTGGCCCTGGTGCCGAAGGACAAGCAGAGCCTGCTCTTCTCAGCCACCTTCAGCGACGAGATCCGCGAGCTGGCCGGCAACCTCCTGAAGAACCCGCAGAGCATCCAGGTCACGCCGTCGAACACCACGGTGCAGCGCATCACCCAGGTGATCCACCCGGTGGGCCGCGGCAAGAAGAAGGCGCTGCTGGCGCACATCATCAACGAGCACAACTGGAGCCAGGTGCTGGTGTTCACCCGCACCAAGTTCGGCGCCAACAACGTGGCCGAGCACCTGACCAAGAGCGGCATCCAGGCGATGGCGCTGCACGGCAACAAGAGCCAGTCGGCCCGCACCCAGGCCCTGTCGGGCTTCAAGAGCGGCGAGATCCGCGCGCTGGTGGCCACCGACATCGCGGCCCGCGGCATCGACATCGACGAGCTGCCGCACGTCGTCAACTACGAAATCCCGAACGTGTCGGAAGACTACGTCCACCGCATCGGCCGCACCGGCCGGGCCGGCAACAGCGGCGAGGCGGTGAGCCTGGTCTGCATGGACGAAGAAGGCTTCATGTACGACATCGAGCGTTTCACCAAGCAGAAGATCCCGGTGCAGGTGATCGACGGCTTCGGCCCCGAAGCCGGCGAGAAGGCCGAGCCGATCGCCATGGGCCGCCAGACGATCTGGGGCGGTGCCGGCAAGCCGCCGAGCCGCGACGTGATGGCCGCGGCCGCCAAGGCCGCACGGACCGAGATGCTGCAGCGCATCCGCGAGAACAAGGCCGGCCAGGGCGAGCGTGGCGGCAGCGGTGGTAATGGCGGTGGCGGTGGCGGTGGCGGTGGCGGTGGCGGTGGCGGCGGCGGTCAGCGCAATGCCGGCGGCGGCGGCCAGGGCCGTGGCCGCAGCGGCGGTGGTGGTGGCGGTGGTGGCCAAGGCGGCCAGGGCGGCCAGGGCGGCGGCTACGGCCAGCAGGCACCGCAGCAGCGCGCACCGCGCGGTCCCCGTCCGGCCTTCGCAGGCGGCGGTGGCGGTGGTGGCCAGGGCGGCGGCCAGTACGGCGGCGGCAACGGTGGCAACGGCGGTGGTGGCAACCACGTGCCTTTCGAGGAACGCCAGCCGCGCCACCACGGCAATGCGCCGAGCCCGTCGCATGCCGACGTGGTGGCGCACCGCCGTGCCGAGTCGGTCGGCGGCCCTGCCGGCCAGCCCGATCCGCTGCGCACCAGCGTCGACAGCATGCTGGGCCGCGGTCGCCGTAACGGCGGCGGCGGTGGCGGTGGAAACCGCTCCGGTGGTGGCGGCTACGGCCGTGGCGGTGGTGGCGGCGGCGGTGGAAACCGCTCCTACGGTCGCTGAGCGACGGCGGGCCCCCGGGCCCGCATGACCCGGTCGCCCTGCTTGGTGCGACGGGACGAAAAAAGAGGCGCCGCGGCGCCTCTTTTGCTTGGTGCTCGCACAGATACGGGCGGATGGGCGACCCAGCGCGGCGGGATGCGAACGTCCTGCGGGTTCTACTGCTCTATTGGAAAAAGCAAGCCCCATATGCAAGAAGCCGGCGTCCAGAGCCGGCTTCTTGCTATCGAAATCGAAGCATCCCGTACGGATGCCTCGTCCACCCCATCAGACCCGCTCGGCCACCCAGCCGCGCACCGACTGCAGCGCGGCGGCCAGCGCCGTCGGATCGGTACCGCCGGCCATCGCGATGTCGGCCTTGCCGCCGCCCTTGCCGCCGACCTGCTGCGCGACGAAGTTGACCAGCTCGCCGGCCTTCACCTTGCCGACGCTGTCGGCCGTCACGCCCGCCGCCAGCTGCACCTTGCCGCCCTCGGCGGAGGCCAGCACGATCGCGGCGGTCTTCAGCTTGTCCTTCAGCTTGTCGAGCGTGTCGCGCAGGGCCTTGGCGTCGGCGCCCGGCAGCAGCGCGGCCAGCACCTGGATGCCGTTGACATCCACCGCCTGGGCCACCAGTTCGTCGCCCTGCGAAGACGCCAGCTTGCCCTTCAGCGCGGCGAGTTCCTTCTCCAGCGTACGGACCTGGTCCAGCACCTGGGTGAGGCGGCCCTGCACATCGGCCGTGGGGGCCTTGAGGGTCGAGGCGACCGTCTGCACCGTCGATTCGAGCTGCTGCAGGTACGCCAGCGCCGGGCCGCCGGTGACCGCCTCGATCCGGCGCACGCCGGCGGCCACGCCGCTCTCGCCCACCACCTTGAACAGGCCGATGTCGCCGGTGCGCTGCACATGGGTACCGCCGCACAGCTCGCGGCTGGTGCCGATGTCGATCACCCGCACCGTCTCGCCGTACTTCTCGCCGAAGAGCATCATCGCGCCGGTCTTCTGGGCCTCTTCGATCGGCAGCACGCGGATGATGTTGGCAGTGTTGGCGAGGATCTCCTCGTTCACCCGCCGCTCGATCTCCAGCACCTCGGCATCGGTCACCGGCGCGTTGTGGGCGAAGTCGAAGCGGGTGCGCTCGGCGTTCACCAGCGAGCCCTTCTGCTGCACATGGCCGCCCAGCACCTCGCGCAGGGCTTTGTGCATCAGGTGGGTGACGCTGTGGTTGCGCTGGGTGGCGAAGCGCAGCCGGGTATCCACCCGCGCCGCCACCGTGTCGCCCACCGACAGCGTGCCCTGGGTCTGGGTGCCGTGGTGGCCGAACACGTCGGCCTTGATCTTCTGCGTGTCTTCCACGCCGAACTGCACCCCCTCGGCCGCCAGCACGCCCTGGTCGCCCACCTGGCCGCCGCTCTCGGAATAGAAGGGCGTGGTGCTCAGCACGACGATGCCGCTCTGCCCCTCGGCCAGCCGCTGCACCGGCGCGCCCTCGTGGTAGAGCGCCACGACCTGGACCGTGTCCTCGACCAGCGACTCGTAGCCGGTGAAGGTGTTGCCCTCGCCGGTGTAGTCCAGCGCACGGTCCATCTTGAACTTGCCGGCGGCGCGGCCAGCGGCTTTCTGCTTGTCCATCGCAGCCTGGAAGCCGGCGGCATCGACCTCGACATCCCGCTCGCGGGCCACGTCCTGCGTCAGGTCGAGCGGAAAGCCGAAGGTGTCGTGCAGCTTGAAGGCGACGTCGCCGGGCAGCATCTTCACGTCGCCGGCCAGCGCGGTGTCGAGGATGTCCATCCCGTTGGCCAGCGTCTCGAAGAAGCGCTCCTCCTCGGTCTTCAGGATCGCGGTGATCCGGGCCTGGTCGGCCTTCAGCTTGGGATAGGCGTCGCCCATCTGCGCGACCAGGTCGGCCACCAGCTTGTGGAAAAACGGCTTCTTCTGGCCCAGCTTGTAGCCGTGGCGGATCGCGCGGCGGACGATGCGGCGCTGCACGTAGCCACGGCCCTCGTTGCTCGGCACCACGCCGTCGGCCACCAGGAACGAGGTCGCGCGGATGTGGTCGGCGATCACCCGCAGGCTCTTGTGGCCCAGGTCCTTCTCGCCGGTTTCGCGCGCGGCGGCCTTGACCAGCGCGTCGAACAAATCGATCTCGTAGTTGCTGTGCACATGCTGCAGGATCGCGGCCAGGCGCTCCAGGCCCATGCCGGTGTCGACGCAGGGCGCGGGCAGGCGCTTGACGCTGCCGTCCTCGGCCATGTCGAACTGCATGAACACGTTGTTCCAGATCTCGATGAAGCGGTCGCCGTCTTCGTCGGGGCTGCCGGGCGGGCCGCCGGGGATGTGCGCGCCGTGGTCGTAGAAGATTTCGGAGCAGGGGCCGCAGGGGCCGGTGTCGGCCATCATCCAGAAGTTGTCGGACTTGTAGCGGCCGCCCTTGTTGTCGCCGATGCGGATCACCCGCTCGGGCGGCAGGCCGATCTCTTTCGTCCAGATGTCGTAGGCCTCGTCGTCCTCCTGGTAGACGGTCGCCAGCAGGCGGTCGGCCGGGAGCTTGTAGACCTCGGTCAGCAGCTCCCAGGCCCACTTCAGCGATTCGCGCTTGAAGTAGTCGCCGAAGCTCCAGTTGCCCAGCATCTCGAAGAAGGTGTGGTGCCGCGCGGTGTAGCCCACGTTCTCCAGGTCGTTGTGCTTGCCGCCGGCGCGCAGGCAGGCCTGGACCGAGGTGGCGCGCTGGTAGGGCCGCTTGTCGGTGCCGAGGAACACGTCCTTGAACTGCACCATGCCCGAGTTGGTGAACATCAGCGTCGGGTCGTTGCCCGGCACCAGCGAGCTGGACGGGACCACCGTATGGCCCTTGGATGCGAAGAAATCCAGGAAGGTCTTGCGGATGTCCGCGACGGAGAAGGGAGCGGTGGTCGTGGTCATGGAACGGCGTGGAATAGGGGTCTGCGAACGGGGGAGCAACCCGCGATTTTACCGCCGGGTCGCATGCCGGCAGGCCCGTGCCGGGCCGCGGCCGCCCTGCCCTGTCGCCTGCGGGTCGCGCCGCGGGCACGGTGGCGCTACGCTTGCGGCTGGCCGGCCCCGCCGCAGCCCCCCAACGAGAGACATTCCATGCAGCCCTTCCAGTTCCAGACGGTCCCGCAGATCGTGGTGCAGACCGGCGCCGCCGCGCAGCTCGGCGGCCTGCTCGGCCAGCGCTTCGCGCCCGGCCGCATCTGCGTCGTGACCGATGCCTTCCTGCACCAGAGCGGCCTGCTCGGTCCGGCCCTGGAAAGCCTGGCCGCCCACGGCTGGCAGGTGCAGGTGGTGAGCGACGTGCAGGCCGATCCGCCCGACCATGTGGTGGCCGCGGTGACCGCGCAGGCCCGGGCCTTCGGCACCCAGGTGGTGCTGGGGCTGGGCGGCGGCTCGTCGATGGACGTGGCCAAGCTGGTCGCGATCCTGCTGGCCACCGACCAGCCGCTGGCCGAGATGTACGGCATCGACAAGATCCGGGGCGAGCGGCTGCCGCTGGTGCAGATGCCCACCACCGCCGGCACCGGCTCCGAGGCGACGCCGATCGCCATCGTCACCACCGGCGAGACCACCAAGAGCGGCATCGTCTCCCGCCAGCTCTACGCCGACATGGCGATCCTCGACGCGGCCCTCACCACCGGCCTGCCCCCGGCGGTGACCGCGGCCACCGGCATCGACGCGATGGTCCACGCGATCGAGGCCTTCACCGGCAAGCGGCTGAAGAACCCGCTGTCGGACCACCTGGCGATCCTGGCGCTGCGGCTGCTGTCGCAGAACCTGCAGAAGGTCTGCGACGACGGCCACGACCTGCCCGCGCGCGAGGCGATGCTGCTGGGCGCGATGCTGGCCGGCCAGGCCTTCGCCAACTCCCCCGTCGCCGCGGTGCATGCGCTGGCCTATCCGCTGGGCGGCCGCTACCACCTGCCGCACGGCCTGACCAACGCGCTGGTGCTGCCGCATGTGCTGCGCTTCAATGCCCGGCACAGCCCCGCCCCCTACGCCGCGCTGGGCGATGCGCTGCTGCCCGGCCCGCAGGGGAGCGAACAAGCCCGCGCCGAAGCCTTCGTGGCCCATGTCGAAGCCCTGATCGCGGGCACCCGGCTGCCGATGCGGCTGCGCGACCACGGCGTGGCCGAAGACATGCTGCCGACCCTGGCGGCGGATGCGATGCAGCAGACGCGCCTGCTGGTCAACAACCCGCGGGAAGTGACCGAGGCGGATGCGCTGGCGCTGTACCGCCAGGCGTTCTGAGAGAAAGGCGGGGGCCTAGGGCCGCCGCTGCTCGCCGCGGGGGCGTCCGGCGAACCGCGCCTGCCACAGCGCCAGCAGGCAGGTCAGTGGAATCGCCAGCTGCAGCAATTCGTGCACCGCTTGCAACAGTGCCGGTTCCGGCCGCTGCCCCGCCGGATGCGCCCACGGGCCGACGACGTAGGGGCCGGTGGCGATCTCCAGCACGAGCAGCACGCCCACCGTCGCCACCGTCGCCAACGGTGCTTCCCACGAGGTGCCGGCCACGCGCGGCCGCGGGCTGTAGCGCGGGAAGAGCCACCAGAGCGCCACCACCGCCGGCACCAGCACGGCCAGCAGCGCCGCCTCGGCCCAGCCGCCCGACACCGCGCCCATCAGCCGCGGGCTCTGGCGCAGCGCGGCCAGCCACCGGAGGTGCAGGTCGGCCTCGAACCCGGCCAGCACCACCAGCAGGGTGGCGATGGCGACGCGGTCGACCCGGGCCAGCGCCGCGAAGCGCAGCACGCAGACGCAGATCAGCGCCACGCCATAGAACAGGGTGGTGCCGGAATCGACCGCACCGCCGCGCTGCAGCAGCCCGGCCGGCACGGCGCCCGGCACCGCCAGCAGCAGCACCGCCCCGGCGGCGCAGGCCGCGGCCACCGACAGCGGCCCGGTGCGGGCGCTCGACATCAGGCGCATGCCCCAGGCGCTGCGCGGGGCCGGCTGCACCCGCCACGACCGCTCGGGCGCGGTCACCGCCAGGGCGGCCGGATCGCGTGCCGCCAGGGCGGGCCGCAGCCGCCGTCGCCAGACGTGTTCCAGTCCCAGCGACACCGCAGCGCATGCCGCGCCCAGCACCGCACCGGCGGCGATGTCGCGCGGAAAATGCAGGCCGGTGTAGACACGGGCCCAGAGCGTCGGCAACAGCAGCACCAGCACCCCCGCGCCCAGCAGCCGCAGGCGCGGCCGCACCAGCAGCATGAAGGCCAGCGCGAAGCCGGACGACGCATGGGTGCTGGGGAACCCCGGCCGCACCGCATGGTCGGTGTAGACCGCCGACAGCCCCGCCATGAACGGCCGCGGAAACCCGATGGCGGCCGCGATGTTCTTGGCCAGCACCGACACCAGCATCGTCGCCAGCAGCGCCAGCACGATCGTGGCCCGGTCGCCCGGCTTGCGCCAGAGGCCCGCCGACAGCAGCGCCAGCACCGCCATGCCCGCGTACTCGAGCACGAAGAGCGCCACGGCGAGCGTCGCCGCATGGGGCGAGTGCCCGGCCGCCGTGGCATGGAAGAGGGAAAGATTGAGATCGTTCACAGCGGTTCGGCAAGGAAGGAGGCCGGCAGCCCCCGGACGTCCGAGAGCCCGTATTAGATGCCAGAACGCCCGATGCCCCTGCGGACGGGTCTCCATTGCCAAAGGGTCATGAAAGCGTCACCGGTGTGGGGTAGGCCCTGTGCGGCGCCGCCCGGCGGGGTGCGCGGCGCGGCGCGCCCGGTGCCATCCCCACGAGAACCCGGCCTGCAGTTGCTCTTTATTTCATAGCTAGTAGCCGAAGCGCAACACCGGCTACCGGCCCAAAACGTCACGAAAAAAGCACGCTCGGCTCCGTATACTGCCGTCCGTGTCATCCCACCTGCCCACCCTCCCCCCGCACGACGCCGCCGCACGCCGGGCCGCCCCGCGCGCATACCGCCACCTGCACTGGCTGCTACCGCTGACGCTGCTGGCCGGCGCGCCCGCCGCCCGTGCGGCCGACGACCCGGACTTCACGGTGGAGAACTGGAACCTGCACGGCCAGGCGACCTACGTCTGGCAGCGCAAGCCGGCGTTCGACGCGCCCTACTCCGGCCCCACCAGCCTGTCGCCGCTGCAGGAGCGCAGCTACTCGTTCACCTCGACCGCCTTCATCGGCCTGCGCCTGGGCCGCTCGACCGAGCTGTACTTCAATCCCGAGCTGGTCCAGGGCCTGCCGCTCTCGCGCCTGCAGGGCCTGGGCGGCCTCACCAACGGCGAACTGCAGAAGACCGCCGGCACCTCGCCCATCGTCTACCGCGCGCGCCTCTTCATGCGCCACACCTGGGGCCTGGGCGGCGGCACCGAGCAGGTGGCCTCGGACGCCAACCAGCTCGCCAGCGTCTACGACAAGCGCCGCATCACCCTGACCGCCGGCAACCTGGCGGTCAGCGACCTGTTCGACGACAGCAAGCATGCCCACGACGCCCGCACCCAGTTCCTCAACTGGTCGTTCCTGACGCACGGCGCCTACGACTACGCGGCCGATTCGCGCGGCTACTCCTGGGGCGCCGCGCTCGACTACCGGCACGACGACACCTGGTCGGTGCGCGCCGGCCGCTTCATGCTGCCGATCGAATCGAACGGCCTGAAGCTCGACCACGCCCTGTTTCGCCACTACGGCGACCAGATCGAGCTGGAGCGCCGCCACACGCTGGCCGGCCGTGAAGGCTCGGTCAAGCTGCTGGCCTTCCGCAACGTGGCGGTGATGGGCGGCTTCCGCGATGCACTGGCCTACGGCGCGCAGACCGGCGCCGTGCCCGAGGTGGCGCCGATCCGCGAGCGCCGCAGCAAGGTGGGCGCCGGGGTGCACCTGGAGCAGGACATCGCCGACGACATCGGCGTCTTCACCCGGCTGGCCGCCAACGACGGCAAGTCGGAGACCTACGCCTTCGCCGAGATCGACCGGTCGGCCTCGGCCGGCGCGACCTTCGGCGGCGCCCGGTGGGGCCGGCCGATGGACGCGCTGGGCATGGGCGTGGCGCTCAACGGCCTGTCGCAGGCGCACCGCGATTTCCTGGCCGCCGGCGGCAGCGGCTTCTTCGTCGGCGACGGCCGTCTGCGCTACCGCACCGAAACGATCCTGGAGAGCTATTACCGCTTCGGCTTCGGCCTGCCGCGCGGCGGCGAGGCGGGCCTGAGCTTCGGCATCCAGTACATCCGCAACCCCGGCTACAACGCCGACCGCGGGCCGGTCAAGATCGGCACCGTGCGGCTGCACGTGGAGCTGTAGAGCCGATGCGGGCCGCCACCGGCCCTGCCGGCGCGGCCCACGCCATATCGGTTGGAAGCGCGCCGGACGCTGACAGCGCGCACCGGCCCTACTTCTGCAAATTCAAGTCTGCACCAGCGGGTTGCTGCCCAGCCCGAGGCCGTTCGGCAACGGAATCTCGCGCTGCAGCACCTTGCCGGTACGGTCGGTCTTCACCAGGAACGGGCCGAACTCTTCGCCGAACCAGAAATTGCCATGGCATCGACCACCATCGATTCGATGTCGATATCGCCGCCGGTCAGCAGCCGCTGGGCCTTGACCAGCGGATCGACCGCGATGGCGGCGCCACCGTTGGACGGCATGCCGGGGTATACGGTGCCGTCGGCCACCAGCGGAAAGCCCAGCCGGCGGTCCGGGTCGCGCAGCCGGATGAAGGTGCTGTCGTCGAAGCTGCCGCGCGGCGCGCAGGTGCCGAAGTCCGCCGGCCGCACCGCCTGCGTCGAGGCATCGACCAGGATCGCGTCGGAGGTCGGGCCGTCGACGCTGGCATCGGCCGGCAAACCGAACGTGCCAGCAGCGTCGGCCCCTCGCTTTCGGTTGCCCGCACCAGGATTCGCCTCGGCTGGCAGAACGTCCCACCGCTTTCGAAAGGATGGCACCACGCCGCCGGTGCAGCGATGTCAGGAGAGGTGCATGGATATTTTCAGAAAGTCGGGCGGGTCGACGCAGACCGATCCTGCGGCCGGCGCAACCTCCTCGGCGCCGGCCTCCCCGCAGGCGGGGCGTACGGCGGACCGATCCGATTCGATGCGGACGCCCGGCCTCTTGAGCGGGCTCGTGCCGCGTCCCGAGGTGCCGCGCACTTTTTCCTTGGACCGCGGCAGCCGCGCAGCCCGGTTGGAACTGACCCGCCTCCAAGCGATGCAGTACGAGGGCGAGCCGTTCGACGCCATCCTGAAAACGATCGACCTGGCCCGATTGCCGCCGATCCCGGCCGATACGCGTACGCATGCCGAGATCAAGACGAGCCGGCGCGCGGTACATGAAGAAGCAGCAGGCCCAGGCGCTGGCGCAAACCCTGGAACAGCGACTGGAAGAGCGGCTGCAACGGTCCCGGTTGCGCAATTCGGCGGTGGAGGTGCACTCGGCACACGGACCACCACGCCGTCTGCCCACGCTGCCAGAACATCCGGGGGAATCGAGCACCCCTGCACCGCAGGCCCCGCCGCGCACCGACGCGGCGGACGTGGGTTGAGGCCGCCGTGAAAGGTCCCGCAGGCCTGGTGTGCCGGGCTCCCTGGATGCGCACCGGCGATCCTGGGATTTGCCGTCATCGTATGGAGCGGGTGAAGGGAACAAAACTTTGTTTGCCCTCTACCTCAATCAATCAACAACTTAGCTCAAACATTGCCTATTTTTTAAGCAGAAATGTGTGGGTTGTATATGTGAGTAGCCAGTCTAGCGCACCCACTGGTACAGTGGAGCTGTGATCTGTAAGCCTTCTTAAATTAATAAAACACCGTGGAAATATGACTAAGTTTGTCACAAAATGGTTTTATGCCTCAGTCGGAGAGTATGAAAACGTTCAGTCTGAAGGTTGGTTTTGGAATAAGAAATTTAAAAAAGTGAAGCAACAAACTCCGAGGACTGCCAACTACGAAGAATTTTCTAAGTTGCTTGCTGATACCTACAATGAGCTGGATAAAGAGGGATATGACGTAGTGAACGTCATTCCTCTTGCTCTGGGCGCAAGTGAATCTGTTCACGCCACTATGAATAACAATGGTGGAAAGACATATCTTGGCGAAACTGGTTATTCAGTAACGCGTGGTGCGATTGTTGTCGGACGCCGCCGTGAAACCTAACTTCGCGCTATCATCTTTTGGTTTTGAATAGGCTTTGTTGCACAAACCTGAATAATGCCGAGGCTCCCCCAGCCCCTGAAGCAGTTATGCCAAAGCAGACACGGGCACCGTTGTCGGGCGCCCAAGTTGCGTGAACCGGTTGAGCAGCGCCACTCGCACGTGCAGTTCTGTGACCTGACGCTCGAACGTGCGTGCCATCACCCGCTCGCCCAGGCGCTTGAAGCAGTGCATCTTGGTCTCCACCAAGCTTCTTCTGTGGTAGCCGCTCCATTTCTTCCAGATGCTGCGCCCCAGCCTCTGGCAGGCTCGCAGGGCTTCGTTGCGCACGCTCGCCCCCACCCACGTCGCATTCCACGCTTGCGCATTCTTGCGCGGGGGAATCACCGCCAGTGCATCTCTTCGGGCTATGGCAGCATGGCATGCCCTGGTGTCGTAGGCGCCATCCCCGCTGACGCTGGCCACTCGCTCATGGGGCGGTATCTGCGCGAGAAGGGCGGGCAACATCTGCGCATCACCCACACGGTTGTCCGTGACCTCGATAGCCCTTATCTCCAGCGTGCCCGCATCGATGCCCAGGTGCACCTTGCGCCACTGCCTGGGGTACTCGGCACCGTGCTTCTTTCGTTTCCATTCGCCTTACCCCAGGAATTTGATCCCGGTGCTGTCCACCAGCAAGTCCAGCGCCGTGGCGCTGGGCCTGTAAGGCAATGCCACCTGCAGCATCTTCTGACGACGGCTGACGGTGCTGAAGTCGGGAACCCTCCAGTCCAGTCCCGCCAGTCGCAGCAAGCTCTCTACAAGCCCAAGGCTTTGGCGCAGGGCCAGTCCAAAGAGGCATTTGATGCTCAGACAAAACGCGATGGCCGCGTCCGAGAAGGTGTGCCGACGACCGCGCCGACCACTGGCTGGCGCGTACCACTGCATCTGTTTGTCAAGCCAGATCGTCAGCGACCCCCGGGCCTTGAGCGCAGCGTTGTACCCCGCCCAGTTCGTGGTCTTGTAGCGCGGCTTGCTGCTCTTGGCTTCACTCATTTGTCCACCATAACTGGCTTACGGGCTCTTTATGCAACAAAGCCAACCGCAGCTAACAACGCAACTCAACAGACGGGTCTGAGACGTGTTGTCGCATTGCTGGCGTTCTACCTAAAGCCGACTCTAGCCTGCCGCCAGGTGTGCCAGTTGGCGTTGAGCCAATTGCACAAGCGCGAATGTGGCTCTATACTGCGGATGCGCATGATTCGCATGTGCGTTCAACTCTAGGAGTACATTCATGAAAGAAAACGTCAACAAAGCATCAGCCACTCAAGACGTGGATGGTGCAGACGAGCTGATCAATTCGATTCTCATGGGTTACGAAAGTCAAACACAGGCTTGGCCTGATTATGTCTGTCCTGGTGGACTCTGCTGCACCGAAGATCGTTAATTAGACCATTTGGCGCTTATTGAAAATACTATTTAGATAAGCGTCAAATTTTGGAAAATTATGATTAATAAAAAACAAATTCGGAATTTGGTTATCAGTCGGGGAGCTGCTTCCTTAGGAGCAGCTTTTGCCGCTTTTGGTATTAATCTCTCGCTTTATACAAACTCGGGGAAATATTTCGGGTATGCTTTTTCTTTAGGACTTATATCCGCCGTACCTCTTCTATTTGCACCATTGGCAGGGTATATTTCCGACAAGTTCGATAAAGTCCGAATACTTCTTCTTTGCGAAATATTGTCAATATTAACCCTTGTGCTGCTTGGCATCTTTCATTTACAAAAGACGCAAGCAGCATTTTTGATCGCAGCTTTCGCTTTTCTTCTGGCAGTAATAAGCGAATTTAGATATACATGCATTAGCTCACTCCTGCCTACTCTTGCCAACAAATCCGAGTTGACCGCGCTAAGTGGAATTCAACAGTCGTTCAGAGGGGCGGCAATAATCACCGGGCCGTTACTTGGCGCGCTATCCTATCACTATCTTGGATTGGGGCCAACGCTGCTAGTAGCAGCTACAACGAATTTAATCGCATACCTAGCAACGGTCCCATTGCGAAAATTTCAAAATAAATCAAGAATAAATGAGGCTTTTGTTGGGGCTCGAAAATTTCATATTGAATATTACGATTCGCTGCAATGGATGTGGAGCAGTCTCAAAATGCGGCATGCCCTACTTCACTTCTCAGCTATTAATGCATCAATTTCAATTTTCGGAGTTCTAATAACGCCGCACATCTTGCAGGGCAACAGCGAAAAGGCTATAGCACTCACAGCATCATTTCAAGGCGCAGGAGTTTTAATGACGGGATTTTTCATCTCGAAAGTAACCAAAAAGAGTGATC
The DNA here is from genome assembly GCA_042867185.1 of Sphingomonas sp. NCPPB 2930. Taxonomy (GTDB): domain Bacteria; phylum Pseudomonadota; class Gammaproteobacteria; order Burkholderiales; family Burkholderiaceae_C; genus Xylophilus. Next base: position 136,968 of record JBHZQV010000008.1, read on the forward strand.
CTAACTTTTTTGTTGTTGTAGGCTCATTTATTTTAGGCGTAGGGATGGTACTGTTCGGCATATTTAACACGCTCCCTCTATTGTTATGCGCCGCCACGATCACCGGATGCGGAATAGCAATGGCGGCAACTGGAAATCAAACACTATGGCAGACTCTTGCGCCATCCAGCAAGGTCGGGAAACTTATTGCCATAAGGAGTGTTTTTCTTTACGTTGCATCACCGCTTGCTATATGGGCATCAATACCGCTGATTGAACTAAAAAATAATAATACATTAGGATCCATTGTGCTTTTTAGCTGGCATGGCTTTATTCAAGCTCTAACCGGGTGTTTTGTCATGGCCGCGACGGCAGTGTACTTTTTTAATTTGAAAAGATTCAATCACAATGGCGAATAATAATCCTTGTAAAGGCCTGGCCGACGTTCTTGCTTACGAAAACCAAAGGTTGGTTAATATGTTTTCGAGCAAAAGAAAAATAGATATAGAAGAATCTAGATTATTATTTGGAGAGTTAAAGAAGTGGCTTTGGTTTTTAGCCTCTCGCCCTTCCGATAGTCCACCTTTTCCAGTATTTCCAGAGCAGGGAATCATCGATGAGATATGGCACGAGTTCATCTTGAGCACCATAGATTATCACGAATTCTGCAATAGCCACTTCGGTCGATATATACACCATGTTCCAACACCTGATGGCGTGACCGCTGGTCAAGAGAAGTTTGGGGTTGAAACAGCTCTTTATTTTACAAATAACTTAGAATTTAAAGCGAAAAAAAACAAGCTACTTGCCGACTCTATGCTGGAAATTGCAAATGTCTTGGGATTGGACACTGTGCGGCTTTGGTACGAAAAATTACCGAATAAATATTATTTTCCTGAACAGCGAGAAAAGATTCTTGGAGTTCTACCTGGGATAAATAATAATGATTCCTAATTATTTATTCGACGATCTGCAACGAGACGACGTAGCCTTGGAAATTATTAACGGCTGGTCAATTGAAAAAACGTCGCAGCAAATATTCTTATATCACGAGTCATTTGGCGTTTTAAGGTTTCTAAAAAATACTCCAGAATTTGATTTTTTGGCATTGTACAATGGTGGAAATTTAGATATATCAAAAATTAAACAAACGCTTGGAATGAAGTGCTCAAGAACACTTGTTAAATTGTGGGAAAAAGGAATTATAAAAATTAAGGAAAAGGAATCAGATCGTCAACTTATAGGTAACGACATAATTATAAGGTTTGAATGGCTTCTTGAATACCTGTCCCGGTTTGCCGGTTCAAACCTTAGCAGTTTTGCCATGTTAAGTAACCTTCAAAAATCACGAGTGTGCGTCGTCGGGCTCGGTGCTTTGGGTGCAACTTTGGCTTTGTCCTTGAGTGCAAGTGGGGTCGGAACCATACGTTTGGTTGATGGAGACACGGTTAGCATTAGCAATCTAAGCCGACAAATTCTTTACGGAGAGTCCGATGTTGGAATTTTTAAAACTTCGGCTTTGCAAAGAGTTATAAACAAAAATAATTCATCCGTAATCGTTGAAAAATACGACTATTTTATAGAGAGCCAGTCCGATGCAGAAAAATATATCAAAGAATCTTCATTTGTGATATTATGCGCCGATCAACCAAGGCTAAAAATCCGTGGGTGGGTTGGGAAAGCGTGCTTAGACTTAAGAATTCCGTTGTTAACAATGTCTGGCCAATGGGTTGGGCCAGTACAAGCATACGATTCGCCTTGTTTTGCATGCTTAGGACGTAAGCACGCTTCAACAATTGCCGATACTAGAGGAATGCTATCAAGAGTTTATGACGATCAACCGCCTCCAAGAGGTTCATTTGGGCCGCGGCCGCTAACGACAGCAGGCCTTATGTCGTCAGTAGTGCTTAACTTTCTGACTTGCATTGATCAATATTCTTTTCTCACCAAGAGATTGCGAATCGGAATATTTGGAGAATTTGAAGAGGAAAATATTATCCGTTATCGTGACTGCCCGGCATGCAAGATAATTGAATAAAAATAATGCTTTGGGCCATGGACCATGGGCCGGGCCAAAAGGAATCCGAAGCCACTGGACGTGTCCGTCTTCAACACGCTGGTTGCGACTGCGAACGAGGTGATCCGCTGCCACGAGCAGGGCTTGGCCGCCCGGCTGCACAAGGATGTGCAGATCGACATCCGCGGCGCCCGCGTCACCGTCTCGCGGCTTTGTTGCACAAACCTGAATAATGCCGAGGCTCCCCCAGCCCCTGAAGCAGTTATGCCAAAGCAGACACGGGCACCGTTGTCGGGCGCCCAAGTTGCGTGAACCGGTTGAGCAGCGCCACTCGCACGTGCAGTTCTGTGACCTGACGCTCGAACGTGCGTGCCATCACCCGCTCGCCCAGGCGCTTGAAGCAGTGCATCTTGGTCTCCACCAAGCTTCTTCTGTGGTAGCCGCTCCATTTCTTCCAGATGCTGCGCCCCAGCCTCTGGCAGGCTCGCAGGGCTTCGTTGCGCACGCTCGCCCCCACCCACGTCGCATTCCACGCTTGCGCATTCTTGCGCGGGGGAATCACCGCCAGTGCATCTCTTCGGGCTATGGCAGCATGGCATGCCCTGGTGTCGTAGGCGCCATCCCCGCTGACGCTGGCCACTCGCTCATGGGGCGGTATCTGCGCGAGAAGGGCGGGCAACATCTGCGCATCACCCACACGGTTGTCCGTGACCTCGATAGCCCTTATCTCCAGCGTGCCCGCATCGATGCCCAGGTGCACCTTGCGCCACTGCCTGGGGTACTCGGCACCGTGCTTCTTTCGTTTCCATTCGCCTTACCCCAGGAATTTGATCCCGGTGCTGTCCACCAGCAAGTCCAGCGCCGTGGCGCTGGGCCTGTAAGGCAATGCCACCTGCAGCATCTTCTGACGACGGCTGACGGTGCTGAAGTCGGGAACCCTCCAGTCCAGTCCCGCCAGTCGCAGCAAGCTCTCTACAAGCCCAAGGCTTTGGCGCAGGGCCAGTCCAAAGAGGCATTTGATGCTCAGACAAAACGCGATGGCCGCGTCCGAGAAGGTGTGCCGACGACCGCGCCGACCACTGGCTGGCGCGTACCACTGCATCTGTTTGTCAAGCCAGATCGTCAGCGACCCCCGGGCCTTGAGCGCAGCGTTGTACCCCGCCCAGTTCGTGGTCTTGTAGCGCGGCTTGCTGCTCTTGGCTTCACTCATTTGTCCACCATAACTGGCTTGCGGGCTCTTTATGCAACAAAGCCGGTCAATATTGATAAGCTCACGAATATTTTCAATATCAATATCAATATATGGCTTTGTCATCTCAACTCGCAAATTAAGAACAGCGGCTTTAGCCCGAGCCACCTTATTTTCGCGAGTTTTCAATGAGAAATAAAGGCATTTTTGCTGCTCGCCAGAGATGCTGCGAGGCATTACCAGCCGGAAAAAATATGTTCCTGACTTTCCATCCCGGATGAGCCGGGGCATGGGAATTGGCATGTTGGAAGCTCCAACTGCCTAAATTTTCAGCGCCTGTGTGAGTGTCAGGTGTGAGTTAGATTTTCCAGATCGTCGCCAAAGTCTTTGTAAATCAACAACTTAGACGATCTGGAGCGGGTGAAGGGAATCGAACCCTCGTATGCAGCTTGGGAAGCTGCCGTTCTGCCATTGAACTACACCCGCCTACCTGAATCGTCGATCTACGCCTCCAGAGTGACCTAACCCTTCGATTCGCGCCAGAGGCGCGCGAAGTCGACCGGGATTTTCGGGTTCGCCAAAGGCCCACCTCGCCACTCACACTCGCGTTGTCGGCGCAGGTCTTGGCGCAGGTTTCCAGCCTACCCCACAGGTCGCGCTTGATTCTTCCACGCATCGACACCTTTCGGCATCGCGGAGTATAGGTGCCATGCACTTGGACCCGCGCTGCACGCCTGCTGCAGGCCGGGTACCTTCTGCGGGTGGACGGATGCCCTGCGCTGCGGTTGGTGGTACTGGCCACCCGCGATGGGCCGCGGCCATCGACTCGCAGACGCTCCCGAGAAGATCGCAGGCACCCGTCCGGCAGCGCGCGTCCGGACGGGCAGCGCGTGGAAGGGTGGCATCGGTAGAAGAAGGGGGGGGCCGGTGGGACGCGGCATGTACGGCCGGTACGGGTGCGGGCGTGCCGGGAGGACGGCGCCGGCGCGGGAGCCGCGGTTAGGCCCGGATCCCCGGAACCGCCGCCGCCACAGGCTGCGAGGGCGAAGGTCAGCAGGGTGGTCGCGGCACGCTACCCGCGGAATGCGGTGGTCACGAAGTCGTCGTTCAGAGCGCGGACGACACCAGCGGCCACCCGGCGAAGAACGCGGCCAGGTTGTCTTCCACCCGCTGGGCCATCGCGGCGCGGGTTTCCCGGGTGTTGCTGGCCAGGTGCGGCAGCAGCACCACGTTGTCGAGTGCCATCAGCGCGGCGGGCACCTGCGGTTCGTGGGCGAACACATCCAACCCGGCGCCGGCGATGCGCTGGTGGGTGAGCGCATCGACCAGCGCCGCCTCGTCCACCACGGTGCCGCGCGAGATGTTGACCAGGTAGCCCTGCGGGCCCAGCGCGTCGAGCACTTCGGCCGAGACCAGGCCCTGCGTCTCGGCGCCGCCGGCGCTGGCGATCACCAGGAAGTCGGCCCATTCGGCCAGTTCCTTCAGCGATGCGGCGTAGCCGTAGTCCACATCGGTCAGGGGGCGGCGGTTGTGGTAGCGCACCTCCATGTCGAAGCCGCTGGCGCGGCGGGCGATGACCCGGCCGATGCGGCCCATGCCCAGGATGCCCAGACGCTTGCCGGAGACCTTGGTGGCGGTGGGGAACTGGCCCTTGCGCCAATCGCCCCGGCGCACGAAGCGGTCGGCGGCGCTGATGCGGCGGGCCACGTCCATCAGCAGCGCGAAGGCGGTGTCGGCGACGCAGTCGTTGAGCACGTCGGGCGTGTAGCCGACTGCGATGCCGCGGGCGCGGGCCGCTTCCAGGTCGAGCGTGTCCAGGCCGACCCCGAAACTGGAGATCACCTTGAGCTGCGGCAGCGCCGCGATCAGCGCGGCATCGGCGCCGAACCGTGCCGACGTCGCCAGACCTTCGACACCGGCGCCGTGCGTGCTCAGCAGCGCATCCCGCGCGGGGCCGGGGGGTGGCAGCAGCGCGGTGTCGTACTGCGCGACGAGGCGGGCTTCGAGGGCGGGCAGCAGCGCGCCCTGGACGACGAGGACTTTGTTTTTCATGCAATGGGTGGGGAAACGGAACTGAAGAAGAACGAAAGCCGGGCCCGCTCGGCGTATCCCGGCGCAGCCGCCATCGTAGCGGGTGCCGAATCAACCCCGGACACATGCCTGATGGCCGATTCAGGAACGAAAGAGCCTCTGGCCGGAGTGCTGCAACGGCCGCCGGCGGTAACCGCAGCGATGCCCAGTAGCCGCGCAACGGCCGGTCTACCGTCCCGCGCCCGGCGCGACGGCGCTGCCGCCGGCGGCCAGCCGGTCGAGCACCCAGCCGGCCGCCACCATGCCGAAGGTGGCGGTCACGCTGACCACCGAGCCATAGCCGTGGCAGTTGAGCGAACCGTCGCCGTCGATCGCGCACGACGCATCCGGCGGCGCCACCGGCTCGCGGCTGAAGACGCAGCGTATGCCGATCGTCTTGCCGTCCTTCGGCGCACCGTGCGTGCGGCGCAGCCGGTAGCGCAGCTGCGCCAGCAGCGGGTCGTGCGTGGTGGCGCTGAGATCGCCCATGTCCACCATGTGCGCATGCCGCTTGCCCCCCGCCGCCCCGACCGACACGAACGGGAACTGCCTGCCCTGCCGGCGCGCCCAGTCGGCCATCGCCACCTTGGCCTTGACCTGGTCGCAGGCATCCACCACCGCATCGACCGCACAGGGCAGCAGGCCCGGCCAGTTGTCGGGCTCCACGAAATCGTCGACGCAGTGCACGACGCAATCGGGGTTGATCCATGCGATGCGGTCCCGCATCGCCAGAATCTTGGCCTGGCCCACGGTGGGCGTCAGCGCATGGATCTGGCGGTTGACGTTGGATTCGGAAATATGGTCGAGGTCGATCAACACCAGTTCGGCCACGCCGCTGCGGGCCAGCGCCTCGGCCGTCCAGGAACCGACGCCGCCGATGCCGGCGACAGCGACACGCGCGCGGCGGATACGCTGCGCACCCTCGACACCGTAGAGCCGTTCCAACCCACCGAAGCGGCGGGCGGCATCGGCATCGTTCGGCGGCAGGGATACGGCAGGGGCGTCGCCGGCCGCGACCGATGCGGTCATGCCGGCGCCCCCGCCATCACTTCAGGCGCGACAGCCGTTCCTTGGCCGCGGCGGCGGCTTCGGATTGCGGATAGGCCTTGATCAGGTCTTCCAGCGTCTTGCGGGCGGCCTTCACGTCCTTCAGCTCGGCCTGGCAGTTGGCGATCGCCAAGGCGGCCTCCGGCGCACGGGCATGGGTGGGTGCCTGCGACAGCAACGAGCGGAAATTGACGATGGCTTCGCGGTAGTTGCGGTTGGCGTACTGCGCGTTGCCCAGCCAGAACAGCGCCTGCACCGTGTAGCCGCTCTTCGGGTAGCGCTTCACGAACGTGTCGAACGCGGTCTGCGCGCCGGTGAAATCGCCCTTCTGGAACACGGCCAGTGCCGCGTCGAAGTCGCGCTTCTCGTTCGGGTCGGCCGCGAACTCGACGCCGTCGAGGTTCACCTTGGCCGGCTCGAACTGGCGCAGGCGATCGTCCACGCCCTGCGCGATGTCCTTCTGCCGCTTCTGCAGATCGGAGACGTCGCGTACCAGCTGCTCGTTCTGCCCGCGCATCGTGGCCTGGTCGGCCCGCAGGGTTTCGATCTGGCCCTGGAGCGTGAGCAGGCTGCGGCGCAGTTGCGCGTTCTCTTCATTCGACCGTTTGAGATCGTCGCCCACCCGGCCGATCTGCGCCCGGTTGCTGTCGATCTGCTGGCGAATCTCGAGGATCGCGCGGCGGGCTTCGTCGTCGTCGAACAGGCCCGCATGCGCAAAACCGCCGCTGCAAGCAGCGGCGGTTGCCAACGCTACGGCCGCCCAGCGGCGGCCGGTGATGGCGGTGCCGATCATTGACGGTAGGAGATCTCGGCGCGGCGGTTCTGCGCGAACGCGGCTTCGTCGTTGCCCGACACGGCCGGCTTTTCCTTGCCGAAGCTCACCGCTTCGACCTGGGTGTCCGTCACACCCAGCAGGCCGAACGCACGGCGCACGGCTTCTGCCCGCTTCTGGCCGAGGGCCAGGTTGTACTCGCGGCCACCGCGCTCGTCGGTGTGGCCTTCGACCGACACGCGGCGCTGCGCATTGGCACGCAGGAATCGCGAATGGGCTTCGATGACCGACTGGAACTCCGGCTTGATCGAGTAGCTGTCGTAGTCGAAATAGATGATGCGCGCCACACCGACCGGGCCGGCAGCATCGGCTCCGGAGCGGCTCAGGTCCACCGGGGCCACGCTGCTCGCACCGCGGTTGCCGTCGGCACCGGCGCCGGCATTGTTGCCGCTGGTGCCCAGGTCGGTCACCGGCGCTTCGTCGAGCTTGACGGGCGAGCTGCAACCTGCGGCCAAAGCGGTGATGGCGAGAGCCAAAGCAATTTTCTTGAACATGGTGACCTCCGGAGATATCTAGGTTTAATAAGTGAAACTGAAAACTGTCAGGGTTGCTTCTGGAACGGGCCCCAGTCGGGCTCGCGGATATCGCCGCCCTGCCCTGCCAGGCGGGCCTTGATCTTTCCGTCGAGCGTCGTGGTCATCAGGGCTTCGCGGCCTTGCAGCAAGGTGGCGTAGACGATGAGGCGCCCGTTGGGAGCGAAGCTGGGATTCTCGTCGGCGGAAGTGTCGGTGATCGACGTCACCGTGCTGCTCGCCAACTCCATCACCTGCAGCTTGAATGCACCGCCGATGCGCGAAATGTAGGCCAGATACCGGCCGTCCGGGCTCAGAGTCGGTGAAATGTTGTAGGACCCGGTGAAGGTCACCCGCTCGGCATTGCCGCCGGACGCACCGATACGGTAGATCTGCGGCGCACCGCCCCGGTCGCTCACGAAGTAGATCGTGCGGCCGTCGGCGGAGAAGACCGGCTCTGTATCGATGCCGCTGCTCTGCATCAGACGCTTCGGCTCGCCGCCGTTGGAGCTGATCGTATAGAGCTGCGAACCGCCGTCGCGGCTGAGGGTGACGGCCAGCGACGCGCCGTCGGGCGACCACGCCGGCGCGCTGTTGGAACCGCGGAAGTTGGCGATCAGCCGGCGGCGGCCACTGGCGACCTCGTGCACGTAGACGACGGGCTTGCGCGACTCGAACGACACATACGCCAGCTGGCCGCCGTTGGGCGACCAGGCCGGCGAGATGATCGGCTCGGGGCTCGACAGGGCCGCCTGCGCGTTCTCGCCGTCGGCGTCGGCGACCCAAAGGGTGTACTTGGAGCCGGCCTTGGTGACGTAGGCGATACGGGTCGAGAACACGCCTTTCTCGCCGGTCAGCTTTTCGTAGATGTAGTCGGAGATGCGGTGGGCCGCCAGGCGCAGGTCGCCGGCCGGTACCACGAAGCTCTGGCCGCCCAGGTCCTGGCCCTTGGCCGTGTCCCACAAACGGAACCGCACGTCGAACCTGCCGTCGGACTGGCGGGTGACGCTGCCACCGACGACCGCATCGGCCGCCTTCTGCTTCCAGATGCCCAGGTCGGGCCGGCTGGTTTCGTCGAGCGTTTCGCCGGCGGGGTCGATGCTGGTGAACTGGCCGCTGCGCTCCAGATCGGCCAGCACGATGGCGCCGATCTTCTGCGGCGACTGGGCATCGCCCTTGAACGGCACGATGGCGATCGGAATCTGGCGCAAACCGACGCCGGTGATCTCGACACGGAACTGGGCGAAGGCCGGCAGGACGGAAGCGCCTGCGAGCGAGGCCACGAACCCTCTGCGCCTGGCGGAAAAACGAAGGGAGTCAGGCGAGGGTACGGAGCTTGGGTATTTCATTGGCAGCAAGGGCTTGGTCGGTGCGTCGCGCAGGCGAAGCACACCACGGTGTTGCAGAGGTGCGATGTTACACAGTGGCTGAGACCCGCTGTCACAAAAAGTTCAGGCCGACCGGCCATTTGCGCACCCGTAGAATCCGCTGCCCATGCCAAGCACCGACGCCGGCCCCTCGCACGCGGCCCCCTCCCCCACCCCCGCGCCGGCCCCCGCCGCACCCACGCTGATGGCGCGCCTGCGTCGCCTGTCGGCCTACTTCGGAGGGCAGCGCGCGGCCTGGGGCCTGGCGATCGTCGCCACGCTGGTCGCGGCCGTCACCGAGCCGCTGATACCCGCCTTCATGCAGCCCTTGCTCGACCGCGGCTTCGTGCAGGGCCGGCTGCAGCTGTGGATGGTGCCGGTGGCGATCGTCGGCCTGTTCGCGGTGCGCGGCGCGGCGCAGTTCGTGTCGCAGTACGCGCTGGCCCGCATCGCCAACGAGGGGATGATGCGGCTGCGGCATGCGATGTTCCAGCACCTGCTGTCGGCCGAGATGGGGCTCTTCTCGCGGCAGTCGGCCAGCGCGCTGTCGAACACGGTGGTCTATGAAGTGCAGTCCGGTGCCACGCTGCTGGTGCAGGCGCTGCTGGGCCTGTCGCGCGACGGCTTCACCCTGGTGGCGCTGCTGGTGTACCTGCTCTACCTCAACTGGCAGCTGACGCTGATCGTCGGGGTGCTGATCCCCGGCGTGGCGTGGATCATGAAGACGCTGTCGCGCAGGCTCTACCGCGTCACCAAGAGCGGCCAGCAGGCGACCGACAACTTGGCCTACGTGGTGGAAGAGAACGTGCTGGCCCACCGCATGGTGCGGCTGCATGCGGCGCAGGATGCGCAGTCCGCCCGCTTCACCGACCTGAGCCGGCGGCTGCGCGGGCTGGCGATCAAGTCGACGATCGCCTCGGCGTCGATGACGCCGCTGACGCAGTTGCTGGCCGCGGCGGCGCTGTCGGCGGTGATCGTCACCGCGCTGTGGCAGGACCGGGCGGGCGTCACCTCGGCGGGTGTCAGCGTCGGCGGCTTCGTCGCCTTCATCACCGCGATGCTGATGCTGATCGCGCCGATCCGGCGGCTGGCCGAAGTGGCCGGGCCGATCACCCGCGGCGTGGCGGCGCTGGAGCGCGGACTGCTGCTGATGGAAGAGGTGCGCACCGAAGCGGGCGGCACCTGGCGGCCCGCGCCGGGCGACACGCCGGCCGCGCACGGCGGTATCGAACTGCGCGACGTGTCGGTCGCCTACCGCGACGACGGCGCGCCCGCGCTCGACCGGGTCAGCCTGCGGATCGCGCCGGGCGAGGTGGTCGCCTTCGTCGGGCCGTCGGGCTCGGGCAAGACGACGCTCGCCAACCTGCTGCCGCGCTTCGTGCTGCCCACCGAGGGCGCCGTGGCGCTGCACGGCCACGACGTGGCCGACTGGCATCTACCGACCCTACGCGCCCAGTTCGCGATGGTCAGCCAGGATGTCGTGATGCTCAACGACACGGTCGCCGCCAACGTGGCGATGGGCCAGCCGGTCGACCGCCAGCGCCTGCAGGACTGCCTGAAAGCCGCCAACCTGGCCGCGCATGTGGACGCGATGCCGCAGGGGATGGATTCGCAGGTGGGCCACAACGCGGCGCAGCTCTCGGGCGGCCAGCGCCAGCGGCTCGCGATCGCCCGGGCGCTCTACAAGGACGCGCCGATCCTGATCCTGGACGAGGCCACTTCGGCGCTCGACAACGCATCCGAGCGGCTGGTGCAGGAAGCCCTGCAGCGGGTCATGCAGGGCCGCACCACCCTGGTCATCGCCCACCGGCTGAGCACCATCGAGAACGCCGACCGGGTCGTGGTGATGCAGGAGGGCCGGATCGCCGAGCAGGGCACCCATGCGCAGCTGCTGGCGCTCGACGGGCTGTACGCCCGGCTGCATACGCCCGCTGCGCAACGGCAGGCCGCCCCGGCGCCGACCGACGCCCCACCCGGCGGTCAGGTTTGAGACGGTAGGTCTCACAGCAGCACGATGTCGTACTGCTCCTGGCCCATCGCCGTCTCGGCCTGCAGCGAGATCGGCTTGCCGATGAAATCCGACAGGCTGGCCAGGTGCTGGCTTTCTTCGTCGAGGAACAGCTCCACCACCTTCGGCGAGGCCACCACCCGGAACTCCCGCGGGTGGAACTGCCGCGCCTCGCGCAGGATCTCCCGCAGGATGTCGTAGGTCACGCTGCGCGCGGTCTTCACGCTGCCCCTGCCCTGGCAGACGGCGCAGGGCTCGCAGAGCATGTGGGCCAGCGATTCGCGGGTGCGCTTGCGGGTCATCTCGACCAGGCCCAGCGGCGAAAAGCCGCCCGCCGATGTCTTGACCCGGTCGCGCGCCAGTTGCTTGCCGAACTCGGCCAGCACCGCCTGCTGGTGGTCGGGGCGCACCATGTCGATGAAGTCGACGATGACGATGCCGCCCAGGTTGCGCAGCCGCAACTGCCGGGCTATGGCCTGCGCGGCCTCCAGGTTGGTCTTGAAGATGGTGTCGTCGAAATTGCGGGCACCGACGAAGCCGCCGGTGTTCACGTCCACCGTGGTCAGCGCCTCGGTCTGGTCGACGATCAGGTAGCCGCCGGATTTGAGGTCGACCCGCCGGCCCAGCGCGCGGGCGATTTCCTCGTCCACCGCGTACAGGTCGAAGATCGGCCGCTCGCCCTTGTAGTGCTGCAGCTTGGGCGTCGCGGCCGGCATGAATTCGCGGCCGAAGGCCAGCAGACGCGCGTGCTGTTCTTTCGAATCGATGCGGATCGTCTGCGTCTCTTCGCCCACCAGGTCGCGCAGCACCCGCTGCAGCAGATCGAGATCATGGTGCAGCAGCGATTTCGGCGGCATCTCCATCGACGCCTTGCGGATCCGCGCCCAGGTCTTGCGCAGGTAGGCGATGTCCTCGGCCAGTTCTGCGTCGCTCGATTCCTCGCCGTTGGTGCGCAGGATGAAGCCGCCCTTGCCGGTGCCCGACAGCGTCTGCAGCCGCTTGCGCAACGCATCCCGCTGCACCGCCGGGATCTTCTGCGACACGCCGATGTGGTCGTCCTGCGGCAAGAAGACCAGCAGCCGCCCGGCGACGCTGATCTGGGTCGAGAGGCGCGCGCCCTTGGTGCCGATCGCGTCCTTGATCACCTGCACCAGCAGCGCCTGGCCTTCGAACACCTGTTTCTCGATCGGCACCACCGGCTGCGACTGGCGCGACTGGGTGAGCGATTCGCCCTCGGCCGGCGGATGCCAGAGGTCGGCCACGTGCAGGAAGGCCGCACGCTCGAGGCCGATGTCGATGAAGGCCGACTGCATGCCGGGCAGCACCCGGGACACCTTGCCGAGGTAGACGTTGCCGACCAGCCCCCGCTCCAGCGGCCGCTCGACGTGCAGCTCCTGCACCGCGCCATGCTCGATCACGGCCACGCGTGTTTCCTGGGGCGACCAGTTGATCAGAATCTCTTGTTGCATGCGGCTCCAGCAGCGGTCTTGTCAGTGCAGAACGCCCGCGGCACGCAACAGCGCCGCCGTCTCGTACACCGGGAGGCCCATGATGCCCGAATAGCTGCCCGCGATGCGCGGGATGAACGCTGCGGCCCGGCCCTGCACCCCGTAGGCGCCGGCCTTGCCGAACGGCTCGCCCGAGGCGATGTACGCATCGATCTGCGCATCGCTCAGCGGATCGAAACGCACCTGCGACACGCTGACCTCGACCTGGCGCTGCGCGCCGTGCTGCAGCGCGACCGCGGTGAGCACCCGGTGCGTCGTGCCCGACAGCAGCCGCAGGATCGCCGCCGCCTCCGCCGCATCGGCGGGCTTGCCGAGGATGGCGCGGCCCAGGGCCACGGTGGTGTCGGAGCACAGCACCGGCGCATGCGGCAGGCCGCGGCGTGCCAGCCGGGCCACCGCCGCATCGAGCTTGGCCAGCGTCACCCGTCGCACATAGGCGGCGGGCGCTTCGCCCGGCCGCACGGCTTCGATCGCCTCCGCGTCTTCGGCGATATCGCCCTCGGCGTTGGGTACCAGCAGCCGGTGCGCCACGCCCATCTGCGCGAGCAGTTGGGCACGCCGGGGGCTTTGGGAGGCGAGATAGACGAAAGGAGCGTCGGTCATGGCGGGTCGAAGAAAACGCGCAACCGGCGGGCCGGCTATTCGCGGTGGTACGGATGCGCCGCGTTGACCGACCAGGCGCGGTAGAGCTGCTCGATCAGCAGCACCCGGGCGAAGGCATGCGGCAGGGTCATGTCGGAGAGGCGGATCGATTCGTGCGCGGCCCGGCGGAAGTCCGGGTCGAGCCCGTCGGGCCCGCCGATCACCAGCGCCACGTCGTCGCCGCCCAGCTGCCACTGCTGCAAGCGCGCGGCCAGGGCCACGGTGGTGAGCGCGGTCCCCCGCTCGTCCAGCACCACGGTGCGGGTGCCGCGCGGAATGGCGGCTTCGATCCGGGCGCGCTCGGCGGCATAGAGGGTCTCGAGCGACTTGGAGCCGCGCGGCTCGGTCTTGACCGCCTTCAGCTCCACCTTGATCTCGGGCGGAAAGCGCTTGGCATAGTCGTCGTAGGCGGTCTGCGCCCAGGCGGGCACGCGCTGGCCCACGGCCACGATGAAGACCTTCACCCGCGGCTACCAGGTCAGATGCGCGACCACTTTTTCGGCGCCGGCTTGCTCGACGTCGCCCGCGAAGGCTTCTTGGCGGCGGCGGTGGGCGATGCGGTCTTGGCGGCGGCGGCACGGCCGGCCGTCTTGGCGCTGGGGCGTGCGCGCGGTGCGGCCGCGGTGGCCGACTTCGACGGCGGGCGCACATTGGGCTTGACCACCAGCACCTGCATCGGCTTCGGGTCCTGGCCGGCCACCGACTTGGCCGGCGCCTTCTTGGCCGCGACCTTCTTGGCGGGCACATTGGCCGCGGCGGCCTTCACTGCCTTGACGGCCGCCGGCCGGGTGGAGGTAGACCGCGTCGCAGGCGCCTTGGCGGCGGGACTCTTCGCCGCAGCCGTCTTGCCGGCCGCAGTCTTGGCAGCGCCCGTCACCGCCTTCACCGACGGCTTGCCCGGCTTGCGCGCCGCGACTTCCGGTGCGGCCACGGCCTTGCGGGTGCGCTTCGGTTTGGCCTCGGGCTGCACCGGCTTGGCGGCGCCCAGCTTGATGCGCACCGGCGTCTCGCCCCACAGCTCTTCCAGGTGGTAGTACTGGCGGATCGCCGGCTGCATGATGTGCGCCACGGCGGGGCCGCAGTCCACGATGATCCATTCGCCGTTGTCTTCACCTTCGACGCGGGGCTTGCCGAAGCCGGCTTCGCGCACCGCGTCGCGCACGCTGGCGGCCAGCGCCTTGGTCTGGCGGTTGGAGCTGCCCGAGGCCACGATCACCCGCTCGAACAGAGGCGAGAGGTTCTCGGTGTTGAACACCTGGATATCCTGCGCCTTGACGTCTTCGAGGCCATCGACGATGGCGCGCTGAAGTTTTTGTACGTCCTTCTTGGCGGTGGTTTCCGTTTTGGTGGTGCTCATCGGTTGGTTCGGTAAAGGTGATGTCGGTCAATATAGCCTGCAACGACGGGCGGAACCAGAAGGTCGATCCCCCGGTCCTCGGCTACGCGCTGGCGAATGTCGGTGGCGCTGATGTCCTGCGCAGGCAGTGCGATCTGCCGGATACGGGCGCCGGGCAGGCGATCCGCATGAAAATCCTCGCTGGCGCTCGTCGAGTTTGGACGTCCAGCTATTGAAATTATAGCAATGCGGACGATCTCCTCCCAGGCATGCCACCCGCCGAGCCGTGAGGCCTGGTCGGCGCCCATCACCAGGAACAACTCGGCACCGGGATTCTCGTCCGCCAGTTCGTTCAGCGTGTCGGCGGTGTAGGTGGGGCCGGGCCGGCGCATCTCCCGATCGTCGACGGTGATGTGCGGCTCGCCAGAGAAGGCCGCGCGGACCATCGCGAGGCGGTCTTCGGCCGGGCTCAGGGTGCGCGTCTTGTGCCAGGCATGGCCCGTCGGGAACACGTGCAGGCAGTCCAGCCCGAGTTGCGACACCGCGGCCTGGGCGAGCGCGATATGCGCCCGGTGCGGCGGGTCGAACGCGCCGCCGAACATGCCGATCCGGCGCGGGGCGGGAACGCTCACACCCAGTCCCGCGCGGGGAGGAAATGCGTGGTGAGCGCCGCTTCGGGCGACCCGGGCTCGGGGCGGTAGCCGTAGCGCCAGGTGGTCAGCGGCGGCATCGACAGCAGGATCGATTCGGTCCGGCCGCCCGACTGCAGACCGAAGTGGGTGCCCCGGTCCCAGACCAGGTTGAACTCGACATAGCGGCCGCGACGGTAGAGCTGGAAATCCCGCTCGCGCGTGCCGTAGGCCATGTCCTTGCGCCGCGCCACCAGCGGCAGATAAGCCGGCAAGAGCGCATCCCCGACCGCCCGCACCATCGCCTGGCTGCGCTCGGCACCCAGCTCGGCGAAATCGTCGAAGAAGATGCCGCCGATGCCGCGCGCTTCCTGCCGGTGCTTCAGATAGAAATACCGGTCGCACCATTCCTTGAAGCGCGGGTATTTGTCGTCGCCGAAGGGCGCCAGCGCGTCGCGGCAGGTGGTGTGGAAATGCCGCGCGTCGTCCTCGAAGCCGTAGCACGGCGTCAGGTCCATGCCGCCCCCGAACCAGCACACCGGCACCTCGCCAGCATGGCCGGCGGCGATCATCCGCACGTTCATGTGCACCGCCGGCACGTAGGGGTTGCGCGGGTGGAAGACCAGCGACACGCCCATCGCCTCGAACGGCGCGCCGGCCAGTTGCGGCCGGTGCTCGGTGGCCGAAGGCGGCAGCCGCGGGCCGCGCACATGCGAGAAGCCGCAACCGGCGCGCTCGAACACCGTGCCGCCTTCCAGGATGCGGGTGATGCCGTCGCCCTGCAGCGGCTCGCCGGCCGCCTTCTGCCACGGATCGGTGACGAAGCCCGCGGTGCCCCCGGCCTCCGCCTCGATCGCCTCCAGCGCCGACACGATGCGGCCTTGCAGGCCCACCAGGTAGGCACGCATCTGCTGGGCCGCCTGCGTCGCCGCCATCAGCCGCGCAGGGCCCGGAAGCCGATGTCGCGGCGGTACTGCGCGCCGTCGAAATGCACGCCGCGGGCCACGTCGTAGGCCCGCTGCTGGGCCTGGCGCACGTTGTCGGCCAGCACCGTCACGCACAGCACCCGGCCGCCGGAGGTCTTGACGACGCCGTCTTCCAGCTCCGTGCCGGCATGGAACACCATCGCATCGTCCTCGTCGTCGGGCAGGCCGTGGATGGCGTCGCCCATGCGCGGATCGAGCGGGTAGCCGTGCGCGGCCATCACCACGCCCAGCGCCACGCGGCGGTCCCACTGCAGCTCGATCTGGTCGAGCCGGCCTTCGGCGGCGGCCAGCAGCACCTCGGAGAGGTCGCTCTTGAGGCGCATCACGATCGGCTGGGTCTCGGGGTCGCCCATGCGGCAGTTGAACTCGAGCGTCTTGGGCTTGCCCTGCGCATCGATCATCAGGCCGGCGTACAGGAAGCCGGTGTACGGGATGCCGTCTTTTTCCATGCCGCGGATCGTCGGCAGGATGATCTCGCGCATCGCGCGGGCATGCACGTCGGCCGTCACCACCGGGGCCGGCGAGTAGGCGCCCATGCCGCCGGTGTTCGGGCCCTGGTCGCCGTCCTGCAGGCGCTTGTGGTCCTGGCTGGTGGCCAGGGCGGTGACGTTCTTGCCGTCGCACAGCACGATGAAGCTGGCTTCCTCGCCCTGCAGGAACTCCTCGATCACCACCCGGGCGCCGCCGGCGTTGTGCACCACGCCGTACCTGTTGTCGGCCAGCATGAAGTCGATCGCCTCATGCGCCTCGGCCAGGCTCATCGCCACCACCACGCCCTTGCCGGCGGCCAGGCCGTCGGCCTTCACCACGATCGGCGCGCCCTTGGCGTCCACATAGGTGTGGGCCGCGGCGGCATCGGTGAAGGTGTCGTACTCGGCCGTCGGAATGCCGTGGCGCTGCATGAATGCCTTGGAGAACGCCTTGGAGCTCTCCAGCTGGGCGGCCGCCCGGGTCGGGCCGAACACCTTCAGGCCGTGGGCGCGGAACTCGTCCACCACGCCGGCCGCCAGCGGCGCCTCGGGGCCGACGACGGTCAGGCCGATCTTCTCGGCCTGCGCCCAGGCGCGCAGTGCCTGCACATCGGTGATCGCGATGTTCTCCAGCTGCGTGTCGCGGGCGGTGCCGCCGTTGCCGGGCGCCACGAAAACCTTCTGCACCTTGGGCGACCGGGCCAGCTTCCACGCCAGGGCGTGTTCGCGGCCGCCGCCGCCGATAACGAGAACCTTCATGCCGCAACTCCGGTCGCACCACCACAAGAACCGGCTTCACGCACGGAAGGAAACGGCGCAGGCGCGCCACGGAAAAAGAAAGGGTTCATTCGGAAATCGCTGCGTTGTGAAAGACCGCCTGCACGTCGTCGATGTCTTCGAGTGCGTCGAGCAGCTTCTGCATCCGGGCGGCGTCTTCGCCGGCCAGTTCTATCGTGTTCTCGCCGCGCATGGTGACTTCCGCCATGTCGGCGGCGAGGCCGGCGGCCTCCAGCGCGTTCTTCACCGCCTCGAACTCGGCGGGCGCCGCCAGCACCTCGATCGCGCCGTCGTCGTCGGTCACCACGTCGTCGGCACCGGCCTCCAAGGCGACTTCCATCACCTTGTCCTCGTCGGTGCCGGGCGCGAAGACCAGCTGGCCCACGTGCCGGAACTGGAAGGCCACCGAGCCTTCGGTGCCCATGTTGCCCCCGTACTTGCTGAACGCGTGGCGCACGTCGGCCACGGTGCGCACCCGGTTGTCGGTCATGGTGTCGACGATGATCGCCGCGCCGCCGATGCCATAGCCCTCGTAGCGGATTTCCTCGTAGTTCACGCCTTCGAGGTTGCCGGTCGCCTTGTCGATGTTGCGCTTGATGGTGTCGGCGGGCATGTTGACCGCCTTGGCCTTGTCGACCGCCAGCCGCAGCCGCGGGTTGATGCCCAGGTCACCGCCGCCGGCGCGCGCGGCCACCATGATTTCCCGGATGACGCGCGTCCAGACCTTTCCACGCTTCTCGTCCTGCCGCCCCTTGCGGTGCTGGATGTTCGCCCATTTACTGTGTCCGGCCATGCTTGGTGTCTCTTCTGGTGATGCAGAGGTTTGCCCGGGTGTCGGGCCATGCGCGATTTTACCTTTCGGGCCCTCGCCCTCGCCGGGGTGAAAGCGGTTTCGGCGATCGCCCGTGCCGCGGCGGTGCGCCGCCCGGGTGTGCGGTGGGTCGCCGAGGATACTGTATATTTTCACAGGCGAATCGACCTCCGGGCCGACCGTTGCAGATCGGCGCCAAGGCGTGTTGCCGACGCCGATCCGCCCTGCGCAGCCGGCATCGCCCCCGGCCCGGCGCTGGCTACACTGGCGCCCCCTACCGTCTTCGAGAATGCCGATGGCCTCTGCCCTCCCGCCCCTGACGATCGCGCGCAATGCCGGTGCCACGTTCGACATGCTGCCCGCGCTGGCCAACCGGCACGGGCTGATCACCGGCGCCACCGGCACCGGCAAGACGGTCACGCTGCAGACGCTGGCCGAGAAGTTCTCCGAGATCGGCGTGCCGGTCTTCATGGCCGACGTCAAGGGCGACCTGGCCGGCATCGCCGAGCCGGGCCGCATCGGCGACAAGCTGCGCGCGGTGCTGGAGAGCCGGGGCATCGTGCCGCCGGAGCCGGCCGCCTGCCCGGTGACTTTCTGGGACGTGTTCGGACAGAGTGGCCATCCGGTGCGCGCCACCGTCTCCGACCTGGGGCCGCTGCTGCTCGGCCGGATGCTCGACCTCAACGACACCCAGGCCGGGGTGCTCAACATCGTGTTCCGGATCGCCGACGACCAGGGCCTGCTGCTGCTCGACCTGAAGGATCTGCGGGCGATGCTGCAGCACGTGGCCGACCACGCCGCCGACTACAAAACCGCATACGGCAACGTGAGCGCCGCCAGCGTCGGCGCGATCCAGCGCGGCCTGCTGCAGATCGAGAGCCAGGGTGGCGACAAATTCTTCGGCGAGCCGATGCTCGACATCCAGGACCTGCTGCAGACCCGCGACGGCCGCGGCGTCGTCAACCTGCTGGCGGCCGACAGGCTGATGCAGTCGCCCCGGCTCTACGCCACCTTCCTGCTGTGGCTGCTCTCGGAACTGTTCGAGCAACTGCCCGAGATCGGCGACCCCGACAAGCCGAAGCTGGTGTTCTTCTTCGACGAGGCCCACCTCCTGTTCGCCGGCGCGCCCCAGGTGCTGGTCGAGCGGATCGAGCTGGTGGTGCGGCTGGTGCGCTCGAAGGGCGTGGGCGTCTACTTCGTCACCCAGAACCCGCTGGACATTCCCGACAGCGTGCTGGCCCAGTTGGGCAACCGGGTGCAGCATGCCCTGCGCGCCTTCACCCCGCGCGACCAGAAGGCGGTGCGCGCCACCGCCCAGACGATGCGGCAGAAGCCGGGGCTCGACATCGAAGCGGCGATCACCGAGCTGCAGGTGGGCGAAGCGCTGGTCAGCCTGCTCGATGCGCAGGGCCGGCCGTCGATCACCGACCGCGCCTTCGTCGTGCCGCCGGCCAGCCTCCTGGGGCCGATCGCGCCGGAGCGCCGCACCCAGCTGATGGCCCGGTCGCTGGTCGCAAACGTGTACGAGAAGACGGTCGACCGGGTGTCGGCCTACGAGATGCTGCGCGACCGCACCGCCACCGCGGCGCAGCCGATGCCGGGCAGCACCGGCGCGGCCGGCAGGACCGAAGACGGCGGCCTGATGGGCGGCCTGCACGACGTGCTGTTCGGCAGCACCGGTCCGCGCGGCGGCCAGCGGGACGGGCTGGCGCAGTCGATGGCCAGATCGGCGGTGCGGACCATGGGCACCACCGTCGGCCGGGAGATCATCCGCGGCGTGCTCGGCAGCCTGTTCGGCGGCCGCAAGCGCTGACGGGCGGTTGACGCCGCACTGCGCGGCGCAGCGCGGGGCGGTGTCCGTTGCCGCAGGACGAAACCGTCCTACATTGGCATGCCAACCGTGGTCCTTATCGTGTCCAAAGGGATTCAACCGAGTCCTTCCCCACGATAAAAGACAGGATCACCATGGCTTCCTCGTTTCCAGCCGTCCCGGTTCGCCGGCGCACGGTGCTGCAGTCGACCGTCTGTGCCAGCGCCGCAGGCGTGTTGGTGGGGGCCGCCGACAGCGCCTCCGGCCAGACCGCCGCAGCGCCCGCCCCCACGCCGGTCGCGCCCGACGCCCCGACGCTGCCGGTCCGCCTCACCGTCAACGGCCAGGAGCATGCGCTCCAGCTCGATCCCCGTACCTCCCTGCTCGACACCCTGCGCGAGCACATCCACCTCACCGGCACCAAGAAGGGCTGCGACCATGGCCAGTGCGGCGCCTGCACCGTGCTGGTCAACGGCGAGCGGATCAACTCCTGCCTGACGCTGGCGGTGATGCACGACGGCGACAAGGTCACCACCGTCGAAGGGCTGGCCGACGGCCAGCAGCTGCATCCGATGCAGCAGGCCTTCATCGACAACGACGGCTTCCAGTGCGGCTACTGCACGCCCGGCCAGATCTGCTCGGCCGTGGGCATGCTGGAAGAAGCCCGCCGCGGCATGCCGAGCAACGTGAGCGAGAGCCTCGAAGGCAACGTCGCCCTGTCCGATACCGAGATCCGCGAGCGGATGAGCGGCAACCTCTGCCGCTGCTCGGCCTATCCCAACATCGTCGCGGCCATCCGCGTCGTCGCGAAGGGCCAGGCATGAAACAGTTCACCTACGACCGCGCCGACTCGATCGAGTCCGCCGCGCAGATGCTCGCATCGCGCCCCGGCACCAAGCTGATCGCGGGCGGTACCAACCTGCTCGACCTGATGAAGCTGCAGATCGAGACACCGGCCCATCTGGTCGACGTCAGCCGCCTGCCGCTCGCCAGCATCGAGGCCACGCCCGAAGGCGGCCTGCGCATCGGCGCGATGGTGCGCAACGCCGCGCTCGCCGCCGACCCGCGCATCCGGCGCGACTACCCGGTGCTGAGCCGGGCGCTGCTCTCCGGCGCGTCGGCCCAGCTGCGCAACAAGGCGACCACCGGCGGCAACCTGCTGCAGCGCACCCGGTGCCCGTACTTCTACGACACCCACATGCCCTGCAACAAGCGCAAGCCCGGCAGCGGCTGCGCGGCCATCGGCGGCGTGAACCGCATCCATGCGATCCTGGGCGCGAGCGAAGCCTGCATCGCGGTGCATCCGTCCGACATGGCGGTGGCGATGCATGCGCTGGATGCGCAGGTCGAGACCCACGGCCCGTCCGGCCGTCGCACGATCCCGATCGCCGACTTCCACCGCCTGCCCGGCAACGAGCCGGAGCGCGACAGCAACCTGGGTCCGCAGGACGTGATCACCGCCGTCGTGCTGCCCGCACCGGTCGGCGGCCGCCAGATCTACCGCAAGGTGCGTGACCGCGCCTCCTACGCCTTCGCGCTGATCTCGGTGGCCGCCATCGTGCAGCCGCAGGACAGCAAGACCGGCAGCGTGCTCGCGCTCGGCGGCGTGGCCCACAAGCCCTGGCGCCAGCCTGCGGCCGAAGCGGCGATCCGCGGCGGCTCGGCCGGCAACTGGGGCGCCGCCACCGACGCGTTGCTGAACGGCGCCCAGGGCCAGGGGCACAACGATTTCAAGATTCCGCTCGTGCGCCGCACCGTGACCGCCGTGCTCGACGAAGCGACCCGCGCCTGAAGCGCGACCGAAGGAACCCCATGGAAATCAGCCAACACATTCCGCGCAATGCGCTGGACGACAACGCCGCCGGCACCGTCGGCAAACCGATCAGCCGCGTCGACGGCCGGCTCAAGGTCACCGGCCAGGCCACCTACGCGGCCGAGTACCACGAAACCGAGGCGGCCTACGGCTGGATCGTCGGCTCCGCCATCGGCAAGGGCAGCATCGTCTCGATCGACGCGGCGGCCGTCCGCAGGATGCCCGGCGTCCTGCTGGTGCTGACGCACGAGAACGTCGCCCGCCAGGGCAAGGGCAAGCATGCGAAGGCCCAGCTGGTGGGTCGCGAGATCCACCACTACGGCCAGCCGGTCGCCCTGGTCGTCGCACGGGGCTTCGAGCAGGCCCGCGACGCCGCCGCCACGCTGACGGTGAAGTACGCCGACGACAGCAAGGCCAAGGGCCGCTTCGACCGCGAGACGATCGTCGACACCGCCCGCAAGCCCAAGGCGTCGGACCCGAGCCAGCCGGTCGATACCGCGGTCGGCAAGTTCGACCCGGCTTTCGACAAGGCCGAGGTCAAGACCGACGTGACCTACACCACGCCCGACCAGTCGCACGCCGCCATGGAGCCGCACGCGACGATCGCCGAGTGGAAGGACGGCGCCTTGACGGTGCACACCGCCAACCAGATGCCGCACTGGGCGGTCGACGGCCTCTCCGGCGTGCTGAAGATCGGCAAGGACAAGGTCCGCGTCATCACCCCGTACATCGGCGGCGGCTTCGGCGGCAAGCTCGACGTGTGCAACGAGGCGGTGCTGGCCGCGCTGGCCGCGCGCAAGCTCGACATGCCGGTGAAGGTGGTGCAGTCGCGCCAGCAGGTCTTCTTCAACACCTCGCGCCGCAGCGAGACGGTGCAGCGCCTGCGCCTGGGTGCGCACCGCGACGGCACCCTGGTGGCGGTCGGCCACGACACCTGGAGCGACAACCTGCCCGACGAGAGCACCTACGAGCCCGCCGGCCTGGGCACGCGGATGCTCTATGCCGCACCGAACCGCGAGACGACCCACCGCCTGGCGGTAATCGACAAGGTGGCCGCCGCCGCGATGCGCGCGCCCGGCGAAGCCGTGGGCATGCTGGCGCTCGAGAACGCGATGGACGAGCTGGCCCACAGCCTGGGCATGGACCCGGTCGCGCTGCGGATCAAGAACGAGCCGTCGCAGGACCCGGAGAAGAAGGTGCCCTTCTCCAGCCGCAGCCTGGTGGCGTGCCTGGAAGACGGCGCCCGTCGCTTCGGCTGGTCGCGCCGCAACCCGCAGCCGCGCCAGCAGCAGGACGGCCGCTGGTGGGTCGGCATGGGCGTGGCCGCGGCGGTGCGGGCCAACCCGCTGATGAAATCCAAGGCGCGGGTGCAGCTGCAGGAATCGGGCAACGTGCTGGTGCAGACCGCCATGACCGACATCGGCACCGGCACCTACACCATCCTGTCGCAGATCGCGGCCGACCTGCTGGGCGTGCCGCTCGACAAGGTCAAGGTCGAGCTGGGCGACACGCTCTACCCGGCCGGTGCCGGATCTGGCGGCTCCTGGGGCGCCGGCAGCTCGGGCAGCTCGGTGTACGACGCCTGCATGAAGATCCGGGCCCAGCTCGCCCAGCGCGCCGGCATGGTGCCCGACAAGGCGACCATCGCCAACGGCGCCCTCACCGACGGTGCGCAGACGGTGCCGGTGGCCGACCTGGCCAAGCGCGGCGCGGTGGAGGCCGTGGGCGAAGTCACGCCCGGCCAGAACGAGAAGTCGCACACCCAGGCCGGCTATGGGGCGCACTT
This sequence comes from Sphingomonas sp. NCPPB 2930, assembly GCA_042867185.1. Classification (GTDB taxonomy): domain Bacteria; phylum Pseudomonadota; class Gammaproteobacteria; order Burkholderiales; family Burkholderiaceae_C; genus Xylophilus. The sequence continues at coordinate 160,557 of JBHZQV010000008.1, forward strand.
CGTCGAAGTGGGGGTGAACATGGACACCTACGAGGTGCGGGTCCGCCGCATGCTGGGTGTCTTCGCCGCAGGCCGCATCCTGAACGAGAAGACCGCCCGCTCGCAGTGCATCGGCGGGATGATCTTCGGTGTCGGCGCCGCGCTGCACGAAGAGCTGGTGACGGACAAGCGCTACGGCTCGTTCATCAACCACGACCTGGCCGAGTACCACGTGCCGGTGCATGCCGACATTCCCGACATCGAGGTGGTGTTCCTGCCCGAACTCGACGAGTGGTCGAACCCGCTGAAGAGCAAGGGCATCGGCGAGCTGGGCATCTCCGGTGCCGGCGCAGCGGTGACCAACGCCATCTACAACGCCTGCGGCATCCGGGTGCGCGACTATCCGGTCACGCTGGACAAGCTTCTGAAGCAGGCCGCCTGAGACACGGCATGGCGCCGCACCGCGGCCCCGCCACGAGGCCGGCTACCCGAAAAGGTCGCCGGCCTTTTCGCGTCCAGGCCGCGCGCACCCCCGTGCTATCCTGCGCCGCCCCGAATTTCCGGACCGTTTCCGACCAAACGGTCCACTCTGGCATGCCGCTTGCGTCATCCCGCACAAGACGCCCTTGTCTGGTGCGGCGGCCGACCCGGCACTGCCCTCTTCCGCCCCGCATCCCACAAGGACACACCCCATGCCCACCACCTCGCCCAACCTCCACCTCATCTCGCATCCGCTGGTGCAGCACAAGCTGACCCTGATGCGCAAGAAAGACACCAGCACCAACGGCTTTCGCCGGCTGGTGGGCGAGGTGAGCACGCTGATGGCCTACGAGGTGACCCGCGACATGGCGCTGCAGGACGTCGAGATCGAGACGCCGATGGAGACCATGCTGGCGCCGATGATCGACGGCAAGAAGCTGGTGCTGGTCTCGATCCTGCGGGCCGGCACCGGCATCCTCGACGGCATGATGGCGGTGGTGCCCGGCGCCCGCGTCGGCCACATCGGCATGTACCGCGACCCCGACACGCTGCAGCCGGTCGAGTACTACTTCAAGATGCCCGCCGAGACGGAAGAGCGCGACCTGATCGTGGTCGATCCGATGCTCGCCACCGGCAACTCGGCCATCCTCGCCATCGACCGGCTGAAGAAGCTCAACCCCAAGTCGATCAAGTTCGTCTGCCTGCTCACCTGCCCCGAAGGCGTGGCCGCGATGCAGGCCGCCCACCCCGACGTGCCGATCTACACCGCTGCGGTCGACCGCCAGCTCGACAGCCACGGCTACATCCTGCCGGGCCTGGGCGACGCGGGCGACCGTATTTTTGGAACCAAGTAGGGCCGCAGCCGTCGATGGTCGACGGCCGGCAGCTCTACTTTCGATAGCAAACGCAGTTTTGCGACAGGAGCCCCGCCGATGACCGACCGCCGCCATTTCCTCCACCACGCCGCCGCCGTGGCCGCCGTACTGGCCGCCGCCGCGCCGGGCATCGCCTTCGCGCAGGCACCCGCCAGGCTCAAGGTGGCCGCGATCTACACCGTGCCTTACGAGCAGCAGTGGGTCAGCCGGATCCACAAGGCGCTGAAGGCGGCCGAGGCGCGCGGCGAGATCGACTACAAATCCAGCGAGAACGTCGCCAACGCCGACTACGAGCGGGTGATGCGCGAGTACGCCACCGGCGGCAACCAGCTGGTCTTCGGCGAGGTGTTCGGGGTGGAGGCCGCGGCCCGCAAGGTGGCCAAGGATTTCCCCAAGACGGCCTTCGTCATGGGCTCGTCGGGCAAGCCGGCGGCGCCCAACTTCTCGGTGTTCGACAACTACATCCAGGAGCCAGCCTACCTGAGCGGCATGGTCGCCGGCGGCATGACCAAAAGCAACCGCATCGGCATGGTCGGCGGCTTTCCGATCCCCGAGGTCAACCGGCTGATGCAGGCCTTCATGGCCGGCGCGAAGGAGACCAACCCGAAGGTCGAGTTCAGCATCAGCTTCATCAACAGCTGGTTCGATCCGCCCAAGGCCAAGGAAGCCACCTTCGCGATGATCGACAAGGGCGCCGACGTGCTCTACGCCGAGCGCTTCGGCGTGAGCGACGCCGCCAAGGAGCGCGGCAAGCTGGCCATCGGCAACGTCATCGACACCCAGGCGCAGTACCCCGACACGGTGGTGGCCTCGGCCCTGTGGCACATGGAGCCGTCGGTCGACCGGGCCATCGGTCTGGTCCGCGCGGGCCAGTTCAAGGCCGAGGACTACGGCCCGTATTCGACGATGCAGCACAAGGGTTCGTCGCTGGCGCCGTTCGGCACCTTCGAGAAGAAGATCCCGGCCGACATCGTCGCCCGGGTGCGGGCCAAGGAGGCCGACATCCTGGCCGGTAAATTCACCGTCAAGGTGGACGACAGCCAGCCCAAGTCCACCGCGAAGTGAGCGGCATCCACGTCGCCGCGGCCGGCGCGCTCGGCGCGCAGCCCGCGGCACCGGCCGGTGGCCCGGTGCTGCGGCTGCAGGGCATCACCAAGCGCTTCGGCAGCCTGGTCGCCAACGACGCCGTTTCGCTGTACCTGCAGGCCGGCGAGGTGCTGGCGCTGCTGGGCGAGAACGGCGCCGGCAAGTCAACGCTGATGTCCATCCTTTTCGGCCACTACCGGGCCGACGCGGGCAGCATCGAGGTCTTCGGCCGCCCGCTCGCGCCCGGCAACCCGCAGGCCGCGCTGCAGGCGGGCATCGGCATGGTGCACCAGCACTTCACCCTGGCCGACAACCTCTCGGTGCTCGACAACGTGGTGCTGGGCACCGAGCCGCTCTGGCGGCCTTTCTCCCGCCGTGCCGCCGCGCGGCAGCGGCTGCGGGCGGTGGGCGAGCGCTTCGGCCTGCAGGTCGATCCGGATGCCCGCATCGGGGCGCTCTCGGTCGGCGAGCGGCAGCGGGTCGAGATCCTGAAGGCGCTCTACCGGGGCGCCCGCATCCTGATCCTGGACGAGCCCACCGCGGTGCTCACCCCGCAGGAGAGCGAATCGCTCTTCGCCACCCTGGCGCAGATGGTGGCGCAGGGACTTTCGGTAATCTTCATCAGCCACAAGCTGGCCGAGGTGCTGCGCGTGTCCGACCGGCTGGCGGTGCTGCGCGGCGGCCGGCTGGTGGCCGAGGCGCAGGCGGCCGGCACCAGCGCCGCCCAGCTGGCCGCCTGGATGGTGGGCCGCGCGCTGCAGCCGGCCGGCCGGCGGCCCGCCGCAGCGGTCGGCGCGCCGGCCTGCACGCTGGAGGCGGTGCACACCGCCGGCAGCCCGCGCGACCGGCTGCGCGGCGTGTCGCTGCAGCTGCGGCGCGGCGAGATCGTCGCGGTGGCGGGCGTCTCGGGCAACGGCCAGGTGGCGCTGGCCGAGCTGCTCTGCGGCACCCGCCGCGCGGTAGCCGGCCGGGCCCTGCTGGGCGATGCGCCGCTGCCGCCCTCCCCCGCCCGGCTGGTGCGGCAGGGCGTGGCCCGCATCCCCGAGGACCGGCACGCGGTGGGCGTGGTGGGCGAGCTGCCGATCTGGGAGAACGCGGTATCGGAGCGGCTGCGCGGCCGGGCGTTTTCGCGCGGCGGCTGGGTGCGGCGCGGCGCGGCGCGGGCGCACGCGGCCGACATCGTGCAGGCCTTCGACGTGCGCGGCGGCGGGCCCGACACCCCGGCCCGGTCGCTCTCGGGCGGCAACATGCAGAAGCTGATCCTGGGCCGGGCGCTGCGCCCGCCGCCGGGCGACGGCGCGCCGCTGCAGTTGGTGGTGGCGCACCAGCCGACCTGGGGCCTCGACATCGGCGCGGTGGCCTATGTGCAGGCGCAGATCGTGGCTGCCCGCGACGCCGGCGCCGCGGTGCTGCTGATCTCCGACGACCTGGACGAGGTGATGGCGATGGGCGACCGGATCGCGGTGATGCACGAAGGCCGGCTGAGCGCCGCCCTGCCGGCCGCCGCCTGGACCCGCGACACCATCGGCCTGGCGATGGCCGGCGCGGGCGCGGTGCCCGATTCGACGGCGGCCGGGCCGCACGGCGTGGTCGGTGCGGGCCCGCGCCCGAGTCCGGAGGCCGTCGCATGAGGCTGGAAAAACGCCACCGCGCGTCGCCGCTGGCGCTCGGCATCGCCTCGGTCGCCGCCGTCGGCTTCACCCTGCTGGTCGGCACGCTGCTGGTGCGCTGGGCCGGCGCGCCGGTCGGCCGCACCTATGCGCTGCTGCTGCAGGGCGGCTTCGGCTCGGTCTTCGCGTGGAGCGAAACCTTGACCCGCGCGGTGCCGCTGATCCTCACCGGCCTGGCCGCGGCGGTGGCGTTCCGCGCCCGGCTGTTCAACATCGGCGCCGAGGGCCAGCTCTATGCCGGCGCCCTGGCCGCGGTGGCGGTGGGCGGCCTGCACGGCGGCACCGGCCTGGCGTGGCCGGCGTGGCTGCTGTTCCCGGCGATGCTGGCGGCGGCAGCGCTGGCCGGCGCCCTGCTGCTGCTGGGGCCGGCGCTGCTGAAACGCCACCTGGGCGTGGATGAGGTGGTCACGACGCTGCTGCTGAACTTCGTCGCGCTGCTGGCGGTGTCGGCCCTGCTCGACGGGCCGATGAAGGACCCGACGGCCCTCGGCTGGCCGCAGAGCGTGGCGCTGCAGGAACCGATGGAGCTGTCGAAGCTGGTGCCGCAGAACCGGGTGCACACCGGCCTGCTGATCGCCTGCGGGCTGGCGGTGGCGCTGTGGCTGCTGCTGCAGCGCTCGGTGGCGGGCTTCGGCATCCGGGCGCTGGGCGCGAATCCGCGGGCCGCCGGCTTCGCCGGCGTGCCGGTCACCCGCACCGTGGTGCTGGTGGCGATGCTCTCGGGCGCGCTGGCCGGGCTGGCGGGCGCGGTGGAGGTGGCGGGCCGCACCGGCTACGTCACCCTCGACATGTCGCCCGGCTACGGCTACACCGGCATCGTGATCGCGATGCTGGCCGCGCTGCATCCGCTGGGCGTGGTGGCGGCCGCGGTGTTCGTCGCCGGCGTGCAGGTCGGCGCCGACAGCATGAGCCGCGCGGTGGGGGTGCCGACCTATATCGCCGACGTGATCGTCAGCGCTTCGCTGCTGGCGGTGCTGGTGGCCTCGCTTTGCGCGCAGTACCGGGTGCGCCGGCAATGAAACGCATTCTTCGAGCGATCGAGGGCTGCAGCCGGCGTCCCACATCGGCCATCAGCTATTGTTTTTGTAGCATTCCGCTGCCGCGCCTCGGCGTCGCCGCCACCCCCCCGCCATGACCGAACTCCTCGACATCCTCGGCACCGCCGCGTTCTGGACGGCGGTGCTGCGCATCGCCACCCCGCTGGTCTTCGGCACGCTGGGCGTGCTGCTTTGCGAGCGCGCCGGCGTGCTCAACCTCGGCATCGAAGGGATCATGGTCGCCGGGGCTTTCGCCGGCTGGCTGGCGGTCTACCAGGGGCTGCCGCTCTGGAGCGGCATGGCGGTGGCGGGGCTGGTCGGGGCGGCCTTCGGGCTGCTGCACGCCGCCCTCACCGTGGGGCTGGCCCTGTCGCAGCATGTCTGCGGGCTGGGCATCACCCTGCTGGCGACCTCGCTCAGCTACTACGGCTACCGGGTCGCGTTCCCGAAGGTGAACACGCCGCCGACGATCACGCCCTTCGCGCCGCTGGACCTGTGGGGCCTGCCGGTGCTGTCGGCCTCCACCGCGCCCACGCTGCTCGCCCTGGCGCTGGTGCCGGCATTGGCCTGGCTGCTCTACCGCACGCCGCTCGGCCTGGCGGTGCGGATGGTGGGCGAGAATCCGCAGGCTGCCGAGAGCCAGGGCGTTCCGGTGGCGCCGGTGCGCACCGGCGCGATCGTCGCGGGCTCGGCGCTGATGGGCGTGGCAGGGTCGTTCCTGACGCTGTCGGCGTTCAACGCGTTCTTCTTCAACATGGTCAACGGCCGGGGCTGGGTGTGCGTGGCGCTGGTGGTGTTCGCCTCGTGGCGGCCGGGCAAGGCCTTGCTGGGCGCACTGCTCTTCGCGTTCTTCGATGCGCTGCAGCTGCGCTTGCAGCAGGCCGGGGGAGAAACGCTGGTGCCCTACCAGCTCTATCTGATGCTGCCGTACCTGTTGTCGATCCTGGCGCTGGTGCTGGTGGCGCGGAAGGCGGCCTATCCGCAGGCCCTGATGCGGCCCTACCGCCGGGGCGAGCGGTGAGGGGCCGGGCGGATCGGCCGGTGGCGCAGCCGACGGCGGAGGGTCGGGCCGGCCGGCCGGGGCGGGTCGGAATGCGAAAGGCCCGACCATCCTACTGGGGCACGCCCCATCCCGCGTCGCGCAGCGATCCTGCTCCCTGCCCGTGGGGCACCGAGGTGCGCGGCCCGCGCGAGCCGATGCCCATCAGGTCCAGCTCGAACACGCCGCCGCCCAGCGCGCCCAGGTAGCTCGAGTAGCAGATGTCGGACTTCTCGATCTCGGTCCAGGCGCCGGTGCCACCGGCGTCCTCCAGAATGACCCAGCAGAACACGCCTGGCCGGGGTTCGCTGACGCTCAACGCGATGTGTCGCAACTCGTCCCTCATTTCGCACTCCCCTTGGTTTCCCGTATTAACCGCTCGTCCATGGAAATGTCCCGTGCCGCGAGAACCCTGTACCGGGGGACAACATCCTGCGGTGGCCGGAGGAACGGCAGCGGCGAATATCCGCCGGCGTGCCGCTCCATTGCCTGGAAAACCTATTCAAACATTCTCCACACTATTTTCATCCGCCGTTCATGAATATCGCGCTGTTGTCCTATAACCTCAACCCATTCTTTTGGTCAGGTACGGTCGGCGGCAATTGGTGTTACCCCGTTTGCACGGGGGTGTCGGCACCGCCCGGGTGCAGTGGAGCCGGGGTCGGTAGTTTCACCCGTGTGGATATTCTTCCCCTCTGTCGCGCGCACCCGGCGCGCCCTGTCCCATGCTTCAACTGATCGTCACCAACGCCACCCTGCCCGACGGCCGCACCGACATGTCGATCGCGGTGCAGGACGGCCGCATCGTCGAGGTCACCCAGGGCCTGCGGGCACCCGCAGCGGAAACGCTCGATGCCCGGGGCCAGCTGGTCGGCCCACCTTTCGTCGATGCGCATTTCCACCTCGACGCCACCCTGAGCTACGGCCTGCCGCGGATCAACGCCAGCGGCACTCTGCTGGAGGGCATCGCCCTGTGGGGCGAGCTGAAGCCCCGGCTCACCCACCAGGCCCTGGTGGAACGCGCCCTGGCCTATTGCGACTGGGCGGTGTCGCGCGGCCTGCTGGCGATCCGCAGCCACGTCGATACCAGCGACCCGCGTCTGGTCACGGTCGCGGCGCTGCTGGACGTGCAGCAGCAGGTGGCGCCCTACCTGGATCTGCAGCTGGTCGCCTTTCCGCAGGACGGCGTGCTGCGCACCCCCGGCGGCCTGCGCAGCCTGAAGCGGGCGCTCGACATGGGCGTGCAGGTGGTGGGCGCCATTCCGCACTTCGAGCGGACGATGGCGGCCGGCACGGAGAGCGTGCGCCTGCTTTGCGAGCTGGCGGCCGAGCGCGGCCTGCCGATCGACATGCACTGCGACGAGACCGACGATCCGCTGTCGCGCCATATCGAGACGCTGGCGGCCGAGACGCTGCGGCTGGGCCTGCGGGGCCGGGTGACCGGATCGCACTGCACCTCGATGCATTCGATGGACAACTACTACGTCAGCAAGCTGCTGCCGCTGCTGGCCGAGAGCGGCGTCAACATCATCGCCAACCCGCTGATCAACATCACCCTGCAGGGTCGGCACGACACCTATCCCAAGCGCCGCGGGATGACCCGGGTGCCCGAGCTGCTGGCGCACGGCGTGCCGGTCGCCTTCGGCCAGGACTGCTGCATGGACCCGTGGTACAGCCTGGGCTCGGCCGACATGCTCGACGTGGCCCACATGGGCCTGCACGTGGCCCAGATGACCAGCCAGGCGGCGATGCGCCAGTGCTTCGAGGCGGTCACCTCCACCCCGGCCCGCATCATGGGGCTGGAGGGCTACGGTCTGGCACCGGGCTGCCACGCCGATTTCGTGCTGCTGCAGGCCCACGACCCGGTCGAGGCGCTGCGCCTGCGGGCCACCCGGCTCAAGGTCTACCGCCGCGGCCGGCTGCTCGCCGAGAACCCGCCGGCGACGGCCGCACTGCACCTGCCGGGCCGCCCGTCGCAGGTCGATCGTCTGCACCGGGCGCCCCCGGACTGATGCTATCGAATACATAGCTGGAGGCCGGCGACCGTAGAGGGCCAGAGGCACTTTCCATTCCCCGATCGCGCGCCCGCCAGGCGCCGCCGACCGACACGCGAAAGCGACGTCCGGCCGACAGCCGCCCGCGGCAGGTTCGCCGGACAATCGGGCTTTTCAACGCCACCAAGAGCCTCTTCTATGACAACCACCCCGCCCGCTGTCGCCGAAGCCGAGAAAGCCATCGGCGCCGTACTGGAAGACCTGGAAGACAAGACCGGCGGCGAGGTGAAAGACCTGGCGCTGGAAGACATGGTCGACATCGACCCCAAGACCGGCCAGCCGGCGGTGCAGAAGGCGGTCGAAATCACCCTGGAGCAGAAGGCGGCCAAGCGCTGGGCGCGCTGAGCCGGCGGCGTTGCCGCCCAGGGCCGGGTTACACCACCAGCCCCAGCGGCGGCGCCTCGGCCACGTACCGGTTCTTGCCCGCGTGCTTGGCTTCGTACAGCGCGCGGTCGGCCCGCTGCATCGTCTGGGCCAGGGCGATGCCCGCCGCGCACCGGGCCAGCCCGATGCTGGCCGACAGCGGCCGCCCGCACACCGACATCCTGCCCACTTCGGCGATCAGCCGGGCCGCGAATGCGCCGACCTCATCGTAGTGCAGCCCGGCGACGACGATTCCGAACTCCTCGCCTCCCAGGCGACCGTGGTGCTGGTCGCCGCACACCCGCCGTATCGCATCGGCGATGTCGACCAGGACACCGTCGCCGACCGCGTGCCCGAAGTCGTCGTTGATCTTCTTGAAGTTGTCGACGTCCAGCATCAGGCAGTAGCGGCGCACGTGGGGCCGCGCCCGCAGATCGTCTTCGACCGCCTCCAGGAAACTGCGCCGGTTGCGGATGCCGGTCAGGAAGTCGCGGTGCGCCATCCGCGCCAGCTGCAGGTTGAGCCGGTGGGCCCGCCGGCGCGACAGCGTCATCAGGACGTTGACCGCGATGCCCAGCACGATGCCCGACGCCATCAGCAGCGCGATGCGCGACGCCTGCTCCGGGTAGCCGTTGTCGACCGGTCCCCAGCCGCACAGCACGCCCCAGCACAGCAGGTTGCTGGCCATGTATTCGCCGATATGGTCGTAGGCGATCGCGGTGGTGAGGCCCATCACCAGCGCCACCGGAATCGGCCAGAAGTACGGATTGGCCGTCTGCTGGATGCTGATCCGCAGGCCGACGACCACCGCCACCAGGCACAGGAAGCGGCCGATGCACAGGCCGGTCCAGTCGCGCCACATCAGGGTGATCGCCAGGCTCAGCAGCAGCAGCGAATACACCGGCGAGAGCACCGCCGTGCTGCTCAGTTCCTGGCTGGTGAGCCAGTGGGCCAGGCCCAGGCTGACCGCGCCGTAGATCTGCATGCCCAGGTTGATCGGCCAGATCTCGCGCAGGGTGCGGGCGCGGATCTCGGCGTCTTCCTCGGCGTCCGCGGGTGGACGCAGACGAAACTCCCGCAGCAGACACGCCGCGCCGGCAAAAGCTGCACCGGCGCGGTCGCGGATCATCGCAGCGCCTGCTCCAGGTCGGCGCGCAGGTCGGCCTCGTCTTCCAGACCCACCGACAGCCGCACCAGCCCGTCGGCGATGCCCATGGCGGCCCGCACGTCGGCGCCGGCCTCCCAGAAGATGGTGTGGGCCACCGGGATCACCAGGCTGCGGGTGTCGCCCAGCCCGGTCGCCTTGACCGGCAGGCGCAGCCGGTCGATGAAGGGCAGGCAATCGCCCGGGTCGCGCAGCTCGAACGCCATCAGCCACGAGCCGGCCGCAAACAGCCGCTGCGCCCGCGCATGCTGGGGGTGCGAGGCCAGCATTGGGTAGTGCACCCGCGCCACCGCCGGGTGCGCCTCCAGGAACCGGGCCAGCGCCAGTGCGGTGGCGCTGGACTGCCGCAGCCGCAGGGTGAGCGTTTCGGCCCCGACCGCGATCGCATGCGCATGCTGGGAAGAGAGCGAGGCCCCCATGTCGCGCAGGCCCTTCTTGCGCAACTGCGTCAGGCCCCACTGCCGCGCGTCGCCCTTGCGGTAGGCTGCCGCGATGTTCGGATAGCCGGACCAGTCGAACAGGCCGGTATCGACCAGCGCACCGCCCAGGGCGTTGCCGTGGCCGGCGATGGTCTTGGTCAGCGAATGCAGCACCAGCCCGGCGCCCACCACCGCGGGCTTGAACAGCGCGGGCGACAGCACGGTGTTGTCGACCACGTAGAGAATGCCGCGCTCCCTGCAGAGCGCGCCGATGGCTTCCAGGTCGGGAATCTGGGTGCCCGGATTGGCGATGGTCTCGACGAAGACCATCCGCGTCTCGGGCCGCAGGGCGGCGGCCACGTGCGCGACCGCGGTGGCGTCGACCCGGCTCACTCCCACGCCCAGGCCGGCGACGGTGTCGAGCACGCTGTTGGTGTTGCCGAAGACGAAGCGGCTGGCCACCAGGTGGTCGCCGGCGCGCAGCAGGGTCAGGAACAGCGCCGCGACGGCCGCCATGCCGGTGGCGAAGGTCACCGCGCCCACGCCGCCCTCCAGCCGGGCGAGCTGTGCCTCGAGCGCCGCCGTCGTCGGCGTGCCCTGGCGGGCGTAGTTGTAGGCGCCCTTGAGCGTGCCCTGGAAGACGCCGATCAGGTCGTCGACCTTGTCGAAGCCGTATTGGGTGGAGACATGGATCGACGGGTGCACCCCGCCGTGCTCGGTGCCGAAGGCGCGGCCTGCGTGGACGATGTCGGTGGTGATGCCGCGAGAGGTCATGGTGCTGGGGTCGGGGGCTGGTGCCCGGGCGGCGGCGTGCCGTCCGGTGCGGAATTTTCCGCCAAAGCCGGGCGGCACGGCAGGGATTCGTGGTTCAGCCGGCGGGCACGACCGCCTCGGCGTAGTCGTAGAGGGCGCCCAGGATGGCCTCGCCGCGCTCGTCGGCGGTCTCGCCCAGCACGTCGATCCGGGCGAAATAAGCGTCCACCGAGAGGGCGCCGCCCGCGCCTTCGAGCAGTTTTTCGGTGCGGTACTGCTCCCAGCGCTCCTGCTCTTGCTCGGACAGCGTCGCGGCGAAATTGCGCGCACGGTAGCGAAATAGCAACTCTTCCAGCCGCGGATCGTCGAAACCGGTGCGGGCGGCGGCCAGCGCGTCGGGCGCCAGGGCCCGCAGCTGGGTCAGCCGGCGCCGGTCGGCATTGCCGACGAAACCGCCGTACAGGTCCTCGTCCACGTCGCGCGGACCCTCTTCTTCTGCCGGCCGGCGGTACACCTCGGCCCAGAGCGCCGAGAGGTCGGGCAGCGCCCGGGCGGCCTCGGCATGCCGGCCCGCCTGCTCCAGGTCGATCTGCCAGCGGGCGGCCATCCCGGGCGAGAGGGTGCGCAGGTTGCCGACCACCATCGGCGATTTGTTGAGGTGCACGCCCTTCAGCGGCAGCCGGGACACGCCTGCGGGCAGATCGGCGGCGCGGGTGAAGACGCGCTGGCGGATCGCCTCGGCATCCAGGCCCGCCAGCACCGACGGATCGTGCGCCAGATCCCATGCCAGGATCTCGTTCTTGTTGGTCGGGTGCTGGGCCAGTGGCCACATCACCGCCAGGCAGCCGCGGTCGGCCGGGAACATGCCCGACACGTGCAGGAAGGGCCTGGCGGTCTGCGCGGTGGAGGGCAGGCCCAACTCGGCCGCGACGCGGTCCTTGCGGTGCAGGCCGAAGGCGAAGTCGAACAGCTTGGGCTGCCGGTCGCGCACCAGGCGGGCCAGGGCGATGGTGGCCCGCACGTCGGAGAGCGCGTCGTGGGCCGCGTCGTGCAGCAGGCCGTTGGCGCGGGCCAGGTCTTCCAGCTTGAAGCTGGGACTGCCGTCGTCCTTCTTCGGCCAGACGATGCCGTCGGGCCGCAGCGCGTAGGTGAGCCGCACCACGTCGAGCAGGTCCCAGCGGCCGCAGTCGTTCTGCCACTCGCGGGCGTACGGGTCGGCCAGGTTGCGCCAGAGCATGAAGCGGGTGACCTCGTCGTCGAACCGGATCGTGTTGTAGCCGACGCCCACGGTGCCGGGGGTGGCGAAGGCGGCCTCGATCTGCGCGCAGAACGCATGCTCGGGCACGCCGCGCTCCAGGCAGGTCTGGGGCGTGATGCCGGTGATCAGGCAGGCCTCGGGCTCGGGCAGGAAATCGGGCGCGGGCTGGCAGTACAGCATCAGCGGCTCGCCGATCTCCTGCAGGTCGGCATCGGTGCGGATCGCGGCGAACTGGGCAGGACGGTCGCGGCGCACGTTGGCGCCGAAGGTTTCGTAGTCGTGCCAGAGAAAGGTGTGCATCGGCGGCAAGCGGGAATCTGGAAGCCCGCCAGTATGCCGCCCCCGGCGCGGTCTACAGCAAGGGAGAGAACAGCCGCGCGGTGGCGTCGAACAGCTTCTGCCAGGCGGGCAGTTGGCGGTCGGCCTCCACCCGCACCGACTTGCGCAGGTCGCGCTCGAACTGCGCGCCCAGCGGCACGGTCAGTGTCGGCCCGTAGACGAAGGCGCAGATCTCGTAGTTGAGCCGGAAGCTGCGGTTGTCGAAGTTGGCGGTGCCGACCACGCCGCAGTCGTCGTCGAACACCATGGTCTTGGAGTGCAGCATCCGCGCTTCGTACTCCCAGACCTTGGCGCCGGCCTCGATCAGCTCGTCGAAATAGGAGCGCGCGGCCGCACTCACGATGCGCGAATCGCTGCGCATCGGCACCATCACCCGCACGTCCACGCCGCGCAAGGCGGCGCTGGTCAGGGCCATCAGCGTCGGCGAGCCGGGCACGAAGTACGGGGTGGTGATCCACACCCGTCGCACCGCGCCGGCGATCGCCGCCAGCACCATCCGGTGGATCGCCTCGTAGGCGCTGTCGGGGCCGGAAGCGACGATCTGCACCGCGTGCTCGCCCACCACGGTGGGCCGCAGCAGCTTGTCGAAGTCTTCGGCGGTGCGGCGCTTGCGCTCGCCGGTGGCGTAGACCCAGTCTTCCATGAACACCATCTGCAGCCAGCGCACCGCGTTGCCCTCCAGCCGCAGATGCACGTCGTGGTAGGCGTCGGGCCGGGTGCGCTCGTCCTCCTCGTCGGTGATGTTCAGGCCGCCGGTGAAGCCGACCTCGCCGTCGCACACCACGATCTTGCGGTGGGTGCGAAAGTTGATCACCGGCCGCAGCCGCCGGCCGATGCGGCTGTCGTGGAACAGGCCCACGCCCGCGCCGGCCGCCTCCAGCGGCGCGAAGAAGCGCCTGCCGAGCCGCTTGGAGCCCAGCGCATCGACCAGCAGCCGCACCTTGACGCCCTGCCGCGCCTTCTCGACCAGCAGGTCGCGCAGCGCGGTGCCGATCTTGTCGGGCTCGAAGATGTAGTACTCGAGGTGCACATGGTGGCGCGCCGCCCGGATCGCCTCGAACAGCGCGTTGTACGTCTGCGCGCCGCCCACCAGCAGCCGCACGTCGGAGGCGGTCGAGACCGGGATGTCGCAGGTGGCGTGGCCCAGCAGGCCCATCTGCTGAAGGTGCTGTGGCGCGTGGTCGCTGAGGCTGCGCAGGTTGGCGAAATCGCTCTTCGCGTACAGGTTGGCATGGCTGCGGATCCGCTTGACCCGCTGGCGCCGCAGCCGCTGCGGGCCGAAGAAGTAGTACACCCCGAAGCCCAGCACCGGCAGCCAGGCCATCGACAGGATCCAGCTGAGCGTGGAGAGCGGCGAGCGCTTCTGCAGCACGATCCAGACGGCCAGGACGGCGATGTAGGCCGTCCAGGCGAAGGACAGCGTGGTCTTGACGGTGTCGGGCACGGCCGGAAGGTCGGGCAGGTCGGAGAGCGAAAGCATGGGGCACCAGGGGAACGCGGTGGCGGATTCTAGGTTTCTCGCATGACCGGTCCGCAGGGCCCGTCGCCGCCGGTAACCCGGTGTTGCGGCGGCGTGCGGGGCGGCGCAGGAGAATCGACCGATTCCTTCTGCCGCCGCCGAGCCCGCCCCATGCCCATTTACTCCGTGCCTGTCGTATCCCGTTCTTCCCTCGCCATGCCCACCGGCCGCACCGCACGCCGGGTGGCGGCGCCGGCCGGCCGCGCCCGCGTCGCCGTCTGCGCATCCCTGGTGGCGGCGCTGGCGCTGGCCGGATGCGCCAGCCCGCCGCCGCCGGCGCCCGGCACGCCTGCCGCCGGCGGACTGGCGACCGCCGTGCCGCCGGCACCGGCGCCCGCACCGGCCCCAGCCCCAGCCACAGCCACAGCCACAGCCCCAGCCCCAGCCCCAGCCCCAGCCCCAGCCCCAGCCCCAGCCCCAGCCCCAGCCACGGCCACAGCCACACCCACGACCACGGCCGCGCCTGCGCCTGCGCCGTCCTCCGCGCCGGATCCCACCGCCACGCCCCCGGTGGACGAGGCCGCCCAGCAGGCCGCCTTCGCCCGCTGGATCGCCGACTTTTCCGCCTACGCCCGCAGCCAGGGTATCCGCGAGACCACCCTGCGCGACGCCTTCGACGGCGCCCAGTACCGGCCGCGCACCATCGACCTCGACCGGTCGCAGCCCGAGTTCGTCCGCCCGGTGTGGGAGTACCTGGCCAGCGCGGTGTCGGAGCAGCGGGTGGGCAACGGCCGCGCCAAGCTGGCGGAGGTCCGCACCGAGGCCGATGCGGCCCAGGCCCGGTACCGGGTGCCGGCCGCCACCATCGCCGCGATCTGGGGCATGGAGAGCAACTACGGCGCCAACTTCGGCAACTTCCCGACGGTCGATGCGCTCGCCACGCTAGGCTTCGAGGGCCGGCGCCAGGACTGGGCGCGCAGCGAGCTGCTAGCCGCGCTGAGGATCATCGACAACGGCGACATCGACAGCCGCCACATGGTCGGCTCCTGGGCCGGGGCGATGGGCCACACCCAGTTCCTGCCCTCGAGCTTCCTGGCCTACGCGGTCGATGCCGACGGCGACGGCCGGCGCGACATCTGGGGCAGCATGGCCGACGTGATGGCGTCCACCGCCAACTACCTGGCCCGCGCCGGCTGGCGGCCGGGCGAGCCCTGGGGCGTGGAGGTGCAGCTGCCGCCCGGCTTCGACTACGCCCGTGCCGACATGGCCGTGCGGCAGGACGCCGCCGCCTGGGCCGCCGCCGGACTGCGGCGCGCCGACGGCACCGCCCTGCCCGCCCTGACCGATGCGGCGGTGCTGCTGCCGGCCGGCGCGCGCGGCCCGGCCTTCCTGGTCGGCTCCAATTTCCGGGCGATCCTGCGCTACAACAATTCCACCAGCTACGCCCTGGCGGTCGGCATGCTGGCCGACCGGATCGACGGCGGAGGCCCGCTGGCCACCCAGTGGCCGCTGGACCTGCCGCCACTCGGCCGCAGCGCCTTGCAGCAGATGCAGGCGGCGCTCAACGCCAAGGGCTTCGCGGTCGGCACGCCGGACGGGCTGTTGGGGCCCGCGACCCGCGACAGCCTGCGGCGGTATCAGCAGAGCGTCGGCCTGCCGGCGGATGGGTATCCGACGCCGGAGGTGATGCAGCGGCTGCAGGCGCCTTAACGCAGCAGGCATGACACGGGAGCGGCCGGCCTGGCCGAGTCACGTTTGCTGCCGCCGACAGCCTCGGTCAGCGGTCTACAAAGCCTTCCGGCGCCGGCCCCAAGCATGACAACACCGCCTTTACTGGCCGACAGCCTGCTCCGTTAGGACAGTGCACATACGTAACGCGCCACTTGACTTGAGAAAACTGCGATCCGAGCTTCCTGCCAGAAGCGAGCCTATCGGCTCGGCTACGATACCTAGCGGCTGCTATCGGCCGAGGCTGTGTGGAAACGCTGTTGACCTAGCTAGACTTTAGCCAACCTGTACGAACGAGGTGGCGTATGAAGAGAT
>JBHZQV010000009.1:0-174993 GCA_042867185.1 Sphingomonas sp. NCPPB 2930
CGCGCAGGAGTTGAGCTTTCATTTCAGGTTTCCTCAGAAGGGTTGTTGCCACCGGAATTCAGGACTTGCAGCACGGCCCGAAAGCCGTAAGCGACAGCCCAGACCACGAGGATGGCGCCCGTGATTAATGCGCCGTCTTCGACCGAAAGGTTGAAGAGCGGCGTCGTGATTTCCACCTGCAACGTGACGGTGCATGCGCTGGTGCAGGTGATGGTCTGATCAGCCACGCAGCACCCAATCGAGCAGTGCAGCGGTCAGCACGGCCGCAACCGTGCCAGCGATGCGAAGGACGATGGCGCGGCGCATGGCTTAGCGGCAGGTGTCGATGTGGCCGGAGCGATGGCACACCGTGGGCGGGGCTTCCGCGATGGTGTTGAAACCGCCCAGGGCCACGACGAGGATTGCAAGGGCAATCACGATGCGGCGGGTGCTTGCTTACGAATAGCGCGAATATCAACAGGCGTCAGGCCAGTCAGGATGGCCTCAATACGGCGATCACGAAGGCCGGCTGACAGCGCGAAACTCCCTGTGTAGGTGCCCGGCACAGTCTTGTTCCGCAGTTCCTTAGGCAGCATGAGGACACCGACCTGTTGCGGGGAACCGTCTTCGGCGAGCAGAAGACATTCGGCATCCTGCATTTCCCAGGCGCGGCCGTCTTTAGAGCCGCTGCGGGCATCGTTGACTTTGATGATCTGAATGAGTGCGGTAAACATGGTGCGGACCTCCTAAGGCCGGACAGAGCAGGGAGACGTTTCCCTCGGTTGCCCCACACGTGAGGCAACAGGGGGAAGCGTCAACCGCCAGTCGGCGCTGTCGGAATGCCCGGAAGGGGCAAAGTCAACCGGTCGATACCATCTGCGCAGGAGGACCCATGTACCCGACCATGCTTTTTGAATACCCGAGGCTGGCTCTTATCGGAGCGTTGGCGCTTATGACCATCAGCACTTTGATCGGGCTTTACCTCACCTACTACGTGATCAAGTGCGGTGTTCGCGACGGAATTCGCGAATCCGGACTGGTGGCAGCAGCCCGACACAGGGCACTCAGTGCACCAGTTGAAGAGAGAGGGACCGCGCTCCCGGACATGAGAGCGGACTGACAAACCGGCGCTTTGAAGGGCGGGCATGACTGACTCCGTGTAAAAATTACCTTAGGTGGCCAACTTGCCACAGATGGAAAGTAATTTTGCCATCGGTGACAAGTTTCCACAAGTGGTCAACACGGAGAAACTTATGTCATTGAGTGAAACTATCGACAAAGCTACCGAGATAGTCGGCAGTCAACGCGAGCTGGCCAAGCTACTTGGCATTTCCGAGACGCACATCAGCGCATACAAGAAAGGTCGTCCTTGCAGCTTTCAACGCCATGCGGAAATTGCGGCAGTGGCCGGCCTGGAGGAGGAAGCAACGAGAATCCTTCTAGAGGGCCTGGTGCATGGCTTGCGAGAAGATCTCCCACACGAAGCTCATGCAAAAACAGGTATCCAAGCGATGCTTGACGCTTTCCCCAGATCCACCGAGGTGCAATCATCAAAGTCAAAACCAAAAGCAAGAAAGTGAACAAGGCGTGGTTGAACGACCACGTCAACGATCCCTATGTGAAGATGGCCGCGAAGGACGGCTACCGCGCACGTGCGGCCTACAAGCTGAAGGAAATCGACGAGGCGTTGGGCCTGGTCAAGCCGGGACAGGTGGTCGTCGACCTCGGCTCCACGCCCGGGGCCTGGAGCCAGTACCTGCGCAGGCGGCTCTCTCCGCAGGGGGCCGCGGTCGGCCAGCTCGACGGTACCATCGTCGCGCTGGACCTGCTGCCGATGCTGCCGATCGAGGGCGTGACGTTTCTGCAGGGCGATTTCCGGGAGCAGGAAATGCTGGAAAAGCTCGAAGCCGAACTCAAAGGCGCGCGGGTCGACCTGGTGGTCTCGGACATGGCCCCCAACCTTTCGGGCATCGAATCGGCGGATGCGGCCCGGATCGCCCATTTGATCGAGCTGGCGATCGAATTCGCGCAGCACCATCTGAAGCCCGAGGGCGCACTGGTGGTCAAGGCGTTCCACGGCAGTGGCTATACCGAACTGGTCAAGCTATTCAAGCAGAACTTCCGCACCGTCAAGCCGATGAAACCCAAATCTTCGCGTGACAAATCCTCTGAAACATTCATCGTCGGGATGGGGCTTACCCTTGCGGCAACGGCTTCTTGAGTGCGCCGGGCAGTCGAATGCCCGCTTCGCGCCCATGGCCGGGACCCTGCTTTTAGGAGAGGCCCCGGGTTGAAACACCTAAAATGCTGCTCATATAGGTCCTCGATGACCCTCCACGACAAACGCTATCGGAGCCTTGCTTGAACAATCAGTGGTTTTCCAAAGTCGCCGTATGGCTCGTGATCGCCATGGTGCTGTTCACGGTGTTCAAACAGTTCGACTCGCGCGGCGCCTCCGGTAACGGATACGTGGCGTACTCCGACTTCCTGGAAGAAGTGCGTGGCAACCGCATCAAGGCGGCCACGATCCAGGAGGGCCAGGGCGGTACCGAGATCCTCGCCACCACCACCGACGACCGCAAGGTGCGCACCACCGCCACCTACCTCGACCGCGGCCTGGTGGGCGACCTGATCGCCAACAACGTCAAGTTCGACGTCAAGCCGCGTGAAGAGGGCTCCCTGCTCATGACCCTGTTGGTCAGCTGGGGTCCGATGCTGCTGTTGATCGGCGTGTGGGTCTATTTCATGCGCCAGATGCAGGGTGGCGGCAAGGGCGGGGCCTTCAGCTTCGGCAAGAGCAAGGCGCGGATGCTCGACGAGAACAACAACACCGTCACCTTCGCGGACGTGGCCGGTTGCGACGAGGCCAAGGAAGAGGTCAAGGAGGTCGTCGACTTCCTGAAAGATCCCCAGAAATTCCAGAAGCTGGGCGGACGCATTCCCCGCGGACTGCTGCTGGTCGGCCCCCCCGGCACCGGCAAGACCTTGCTGGCCAAGTCGATCGCCGGCGAAGCCAAGGTGCCGTTCTTCAGCATTTCCGGCTCCGATTTCGTCGAAATGTTCGTGGGCGTGGGCGCTGCCCGTGTCCGCGACATGTTCGAGAACGCCAAGAAGAACGCACCCTGCATCATCTTCATCGACGAAATCGATGCAGTGGGTCGCCAGCGGGGCGCGGGTGTGGGCGGCGGCAACGACGAGCGCGAGCAGACGCTCAACCAGATGCTGGTCGAGATGGACGGTTTCGAGACCAACCTCGGCGTGATCGTGGTGGCGGCCACCAACCGCCCCGACATCCTCGATGCGGCTCTGCTGCGCCCGGGCCGTTTCGACCGCCAGGTGTACGTGACGCTGCCGGACATCCGGGGCCGGGAGCAGATCCTCAATGTCCACATGCGCAAGATCCCGATCTCGCAGGACGTGAATCCGTCGATCATCGCCCGGGGCACGCCCGGCATGAGCGGCGCCGACCTGGCCAACCTGTGCAACGAAGCCGCGCTGATGGCCGCACGCCGCAACGCGCGTACCGTCGAGATGCAGGATTTCGAAAAGGCCAAGGACAAGATCTTCATGGGCCCCGAGCGCAAGAGCATGGTGATGCCCGAGGAAGAGCGCCGCAATACGGCCTACCACGAGTCGGGCCACGCCCTGATCGGCAAGATGCTGCCCAAGTGCGATCCGGTGCACAAGGTCACGATCATTCCGCGGGGCCGCGCCCTGGGCGTGACGATGAGCCTGCCGGCGCAGGACCGCTACAGCTACGACCGCGAGTACATGCTGAACCAGATCAGCATGCTGTTCGGTGGGCGTATCGCCGAAGAGGTCTTCATGAACCAGATGACCACCGGCGCCAGCAACGACTTCGAGCGTGCTACTTCGTTGGCCCGCGACATGGTGATGCGCTACGGCATGAGCGAGGCGCTCGGCCCGATGGTCTATGCCGAGAACGAAGGTGAAGTGTTCCTGGGGCGTTCAGTCACCAAGACCACAAATATGAGCGAATCGACGATGCAGATGGTCGACGGCGAGGTGCGCCGGATCATCGACGACCAGTACAACCTGGCGCGCAAGCTCATCGAAGAGAACCGCGACAAGATGCATGCCATGGCCAAGGCGCTGCTCGACTGGGAAACCATCGATGCCGAGCAGATCGACGACATCATGGCCGGTCGCGAGCCACGTCCGCCGAAGGATTGGGTCCCGCGTGTGCCGCCGACCTCGGGTGGCGGCGACAAGCCCGGCGGCGGGAACGCGCCGGTCGTCGATCCGGCGCCCAGCGCCGCCTGATCGGCTTATGCTAGACAGCGTCTGACTGTCTACTCGACGGCATTATCTAGCTGATGCACAAAGATCGCAAAAAATACTTACGAATCAATGTTTTAGCAGACATTCCTGTTGCTAGTGAGGTCGGCGTTGCATGCAACGTCTGCAAAGGGAAACGACGGGGAGAAAGAAAATTGCGCATTGCTACCGGCGGCAGCGTCAGCTGCCTGCTCTGACGATTCCACCGCATCGATCATGGCCGCCCGGACGTGGGAGTGGTAAGGGCATCCGCCACTGCAAGAGGGTCCACAAGGATTGTCATGCCGGCTGCGACATCAGGACGACCTGGACAATAGATGCCTGGGATCAGCCGCGAGCACATGCTCTTCCACAGCGTTCCCGCTGGCTGCCTTATCGACGATGCGTCCGGTGAGCGCCATGCGTCCCGCCGATGTCGGGTTCATCCGCGGCCATCTGTTCATCGCGTCGACGCTTGACCTCCTCGTAGCGTGCCAGCGCTTCAGAGTCGCCGTCTTGGTACTCGACGTGCTCTTGCTCTTCATCCATGCCGGACAGCCCAGGGATACTTTTGAAGTAGTTAACCCAGTCGTCACGAGGACGATACTCGGTGATCAGCGCGCTGAAGTATTTGTCGAGCTCGCGGTCCTGAGGGGCGTTGAGTTCGTGCGTCAGGGCGGTGAGGTAGGCGGCCTTGTCCGAAGCGATCCAGTCGATGGCAAAACCAGCCCGATGACACAGCTCGGAATGGACAAGCAACATCGCGCGGCCGTTTCCATCGAGGAATGGATGCCCCCAGGCAAACGCGCCCATGACCTCACCAGGGCAGGCGCGCATCCGATCCGCGTCATTGCCCAACCTCAAGCCCCACTCGACGGCCTGGCGACATTGCTCTGAGACCTCGAACTGAACCTGCGGGCCCTTCGATACCATCCGCGCGACACCGAGCTGATGGCGATCTCTGCCTGCCCATGGGTAGAAGTCCGAGAACAACGTTTCATGGACGCGCAGGAAATCGCGATATTCCAGCTTCCCCCTGCGACGCCTCAATTGCGAGAGAGCGTCCTCAAGTCGGGTCTCAAAGAAGAAGTTTTCTTCGAACTTGATCCTCTGAGGGTCCTTGAGACCTTCAACGTTGCGCAGATAGCCTGCGGTCTGGAAGTCGTTGAACGGATCGAACATCTGCCTCATCCATCATATAGTTGTTGAGGAGGCGCGCCGCCTGGCGCCCACTGACAATATGTTTTTTCGTCAGCAGCATCAGGAGCTTCTGCGTCGGGTCCAGGCGTACGTCGTCGCCGGCGGCGCGGGTCACGGCTTCGGCCCAATCGTCGAGCCGGGTGCGTTGATAGACGATCTGCTTTGCCGCTGCCAGTCGCCGGATGAACTCGCCGACACCCCTCGTCGGCAGGTCATCGACATTCGAAGGGAGAGTCGGCGCTGACGGGCCTATCTCTGCGTCGACCTTGCGATGGGCATGGGCTGCTAGCCGACCCGTCTTGAGCACGTAAAGCGGCGGATTGCCTTCTGCTGCGACCTGCGCAAGCTGCATCGTCGCACCAATACGTTCCCGCAACTCCTTAGCGACCTGTTCTTCCGACGCGGCGAGCTTGACTCTCCCGTCAGGCCCAACCGTGGCCTTGGCGTATACGCCGGTTGCAAGCCGCAGCAGCCTTCCTTCCTCGACCAAGGTTCGCAGAACTGCCGTTAGCTGGCTACTTCCACCGAGGCTGCTCAAATCTGAGCGCAATAGGACATTGCCGGCACGCTTGGCGATCGAAATGTGGACCCTATCCTTGAGAAACATGAGGTTACCCGGTTGGGGACGAGATGCATGATTTTATCACTAGCATCAACAACTTGCGCTTGTTGATAGTGACGGTTGACCATCATCCGGCAGTTGAGATTCGGCATCTACAGCATCAGGTAGCTAACTGGGTGATCTCCTTGCGCCTAGCTGGGCAAGGCCCAGGCTATTTCCGCTTTCGGCGACGCAGCAGACTTGCAAACTTGAGGGAGGAAAGCTATAAAGACATCACTTTGAATACATGATTTCAAAATGAAACTTTCACTGGAGACACTCTTGCATCGCTTGGTCGGGCGAGGCAATCAAATCGCCTTGCAGACGCCAGCAAGGAGCGATGAGCGCACCCCTACGTCGATACGGCTGAAGCCGGCAACCAAGCACTTCCTGGAAGCCCAAGCGACGGCGTTGAACACGTCTGTCCAAGGTCTGATCGACCTCATCCTGGACGGCGTCGTGGAAGCGACGACCGATGACCCGACCGCACGCCTGCGCTCGATTCGAGAGCGCTTCTTCCTGCTGATGCAGGCGCACGGCCTGGATCTGCCTTCCGCTGTCGAACTGATGACGCCCTACGGCTTCACGCTGTCAGCGCTCAACAATGCCGACAGGCTGCTCGATCTTCTGACACCGGCCGCGCTGGACCATCTGGCAGATACGTTTCATGTGCGCAGCGACTGGGTACGCGGCGCCACCGATTACGCCGTGAGTGCAGACAGCGATGTGCGTTGGTACAAGGACGTGCCGAGCATGGCCCGGCAGCTGATCGCACATGCGCAGGCCGACCGCCGGCCAGAGCTGATGTTCATCCGACGCCAGCGCGCGGATTTCGAGCGCGCGTTCGCAGACAACGATGCTGGCAAGACGCCCAAGGAGCCAGTGGGCGTCGTGTTGCGTCTGCGTCGCTCCACACCCTCGGATACGAACTACACGACCTACCAGCTCTGGGAGTTCGAGCGGTGGAACTACTGGCGCTGCCGCGAACAGCTCAAGATGCTGATCGCCTTCTGCGAGCAGGCCCGTATCCCAATTGTTGGACATGAGTTGAAGGAAGACGCGATCAGCCAATTGCTCGCCGGAAAACAGCTACCGGTGTCGTTGCTAGACCGACTGGGCTCCGTGTCATGGCACCCAGACGACTACGCCAGCTTTGCGTTTGAGGTACGTCATGAAACTGCGGAATGGTTGAGCGTGGCCAAGGCTTATCGCGAATCGTCGCTCCCCGGCATTGCGGTCGAAGCCGGGGCTGCGCCGCTACCTGACAAGCCATGGCGGGCGGGCGGGTCAAAACCCGTCGACCCTGTGCGCTGAGGGAGGGGCCGTCCATCCTTCCGAGCTGACTACGACAGGCCGGTTCGAAGATGCTCGAGGATGTCCTCGTCCGGGTGATCAACACTCAAGGCGGCAGCGCCGGTATTCGAAAGAACGATTGTTCCCCCCTTGGGAACGTCCAGTCTGAGCTGGATACGCTCCAAAAAATACCGGCGATGCGCTGCAAGCTTTGTGCACGCCTGTCGTACGTCACGATCCCCTTTGATCACTACTTTCGCAACAACGCATTCCTCAAGCTGCAAATCGCTCATCTGAAGGGACTCGACATGGCACGAAAGGCCTGAGGAGCCTTGGAACTTTGCTGCCCATGCCAAGACGTCTATCGAGTAGGGACTGATCGTCACCGCAAAATCTGTAGCCTCGGACAGCCTGTTCATGAGGGGCTGCACGCTGCGCGGAGGATCACGGATCTCAAGGCCGGCGCCGTAGGCCGTTGCACGGAAATGGCTTTGGCGAAACTCAACACGGTCGAAGGTCAACTCTTTGCCGAACGGGTCAGTGATCGTCTCCGTGTACTCCACCCGCTCGACGTAACGCGCCTCGAGCAAATCGTCGCGAAGGCGATCAATGACGAAGCCGTGCGTAGCTTCGCCTTGGAACTCTTTCGCCTTGAGCCTTCGGCCTAACGTCTTGATGCTGATGGGCCATTGGGCCCTCAGCCATCTATACCGGCGCGCCATCACTACCTCCCTCAGCGGCCGAGTCCGCTTCCTTGGCCTCTTCCACCAAGTCAGCTAAGACTTGGCGCGCGGTGGATTCAATCAACGCCAGCAGCCGTGCCTTCTCAGTGCCATCGACATGCACCATCGTTTGCGGTGAGCGCCCTTGTGAGCACGAAACGCTCCTTGGATCGCGTACTTGAATCCTGTTCCGCGCTTGCGATCCTGGAAGCCGGCATCAAACTGCACGATGTCGGGCGGGTTGCCCTCCGCTTCTGATCGCCAGGAGATAGCTGTGATGTAGAAGCCGCGGGACGTGAGGTCTTTGTACTCCTGTGACTGCACAAGGTTCTGGCCACTGAGCTGCATGCTGTGGACCACGGCAGCGAACATCTCCGCGCCCGCCTCAGCCTCGTCGTCGTCCTCCAGGTCCAACGCCTCATCTTCCTCGCCATCCTCCGACAGGTGCGATGACACTTTGAGGCTCATCACATTTCGAAGCCGGAACTTTGGCAGTGCAGAGATCAGCCGTGTGAAGAACTTTGATCGCTGCTCAGGCGTCGTGAGGCTGGTCAGCTCGACACTCTCTTCCTCAATGGTTGCCTTTCGGCGACGCTCCACATTGTCCTTGAGGGCAGCGGCAATCCTCTTGGCCTTGTCCGTCGCCGGAAAGCGCACGACGGTATGGCCGTTCTCGACGAGAAACTCGATCTCAGCCTCTTGCCGTTCACGTTGCAACAGACGAGCGCGCGAACGGTTGAACTCGTCGTAGCCGACGTTCACGATGAATCCATCGTTGGCAGTTGGCCGGAAGACCACGTTCTCTGTACCTGTGACAGCTCCGGCGTATTCGGCCGCCGCAGCCTTCAGTTCTTCGAGCGGAACGAGCGTGTTCAGGCGAATGAAGGTCGACTTCTCCCGGCGATGGCCTGGCTCCCGCCTTTGAACAATTGCAGCTACGTCGCGGAAGCTGTGCGGAAGCGCGGACAGATAGTCGGCCAGATCCTCCCGACCTTCGACAGGAGAGCAGAAGATCCCTCGATCCCGTGCGAACTCGCGAAGCACTGATTCCGTGAGGCGCTGCTTGCCGGAGATCAACAGGTCGTAGATGTCGTTGTCGTTGGCGCTCAGGTGGTCGAGGAACTCACTCATGCCCATGTCCCCAGGTCGATGTTCGAGTACGTGGTCTTGATATGGACCATTGGTTCGTACCGGATAGCGTTCACGTAGTCACCTAGATCGGTGGCGACATTCGATCCCACCAACCCCTCGATGTACTGCAGTTGAGCCTTCTGGAAAGTGGGCGGCGAGATGGGCGAAGCGCCAAGCGTCTTGACCGTCACCGACGTTCGGAGATCAAACGGCTTTGGAAAGATCGGGCGCTCAAGATTCGTTTCAATCTCGATGCAAATCATCTTGATACGTTTATCTCGGATCCAACCAGCACCTACGACGTTGAGGTTAACCTCAACGAGAGGAGTCGCGGATTTCAGTGGTTCTTCGCTTTCTATATAACGTTTTCGGCAGATACTGACGGCGGTCAAGCAGAAAATGCAATCATTTTGCTTGATGAGCCGGGGTTGTATCTGCACGCAAAGTCTCAATCAGACCTTTTGCGTCATCTGGAATCTGATTTTTCAAATCAGATTATTTATTCCACACACTCTCCATTCATGGTGCCGACGCATGCATTGGACTCTGTGCGCACCGTAAACATCGCGGACCAAATTGGTACAACGGTGACAAATGATCCTAGTGGGGATGCTCGGACGTTGTTTCCACTTCAGGCCGCTCTTGGATACGACCTTGCCCAGAGCTTGTTCATCGGTCCGAACAATTTGGTCGTAGAAGGGGTAACAGACTTTTGGATCCTTAGTGCAGTTAGCGCCTATGCATCTGAACTGGGGAAAACCTCTTTGAGCTCCGACCTCACACTGACTCCAGCTGGAGGAGCTCAAAAGATCTCTTACATGGTGGCGTTGCTTACTTCTGAGTCGCTGAATGTTTTGGTTCTTTTGGATTCAGAGCGCGACGCAAAAGCAACAAAGGATGATCTCCTGAAAGCGAAGCTTATTCGCGATCAGAACGTTGTTTTCGTTGCAGAAGCATTCACTGTCCCTCCGAATGAGGCCGATATTGAAGACCTCTTAGATCCAACGGTATATGAGAATCTTGTCCGAGAGAGCTACTCTGCTGAGTTGAAGGGTAAGACTCTCGAGCTCAACTCAAAGATTCCGCGGATAGCCAGGCGAGTCGAAGCCGGGTTGAATGCGCTTGATATTCAGTTTCACAAGACCCGACCAACTCGTCTTTTCTTAAAGAAGATGGCTTCATCCCCAGAGACGGTGCTGCCGCAGCAAAGTATGGATAACTTCACGGCCCTGTTTGCTCTAATCAACACACGTTTGGAGAAGCACGTAGCCAGAACCGGCAAACCTTTTGAAGGCTAAGACAGCTGTTACTTGCACCAACTATGCCGGCAGTTGAGGCGCTCAACGCTGCACGCACTGATCATCGGGCGCTTGACGAGATGACTGGTCGCAAATACAGTGGTGAACAAGCATTCACCACCCCGCATGTCCAGCCTCACGCTCGCCCTCGACCAGCATCTGGCCACCCTCCGGGTGTACTGGCGCGCGAATCGCACGTTCCCCACGATCGCTGAGCTTGCGCTGGTCCTGGGCATGGCCTCGACCGGCGGGGTCCACAAGACCCTCGGCAAGCATCGTAGATGCTGGTTTCCTGGCGCGTGTGGGGAGCCGCTACGCACCCACTGACGCATTCTTCGCGCTGCCATTGGTCGGCCCGGCGCGTGCAGGGCTCCCACAACCGGCTGACGCTGGCCAGGCCATCGAAGCGCTGAGCGTCGAAACCTTCCTCGTCGACCGACCAGACCAGACAATCTACTGCCGGGTGAAGGGCGACTCCATGCGTGATGCAGGAATCCTGGACGGAGACATCGCCGTGGTCGATCGATCGCTCGCTGCGAAAGCGGACGACATGGTGGTGGCCGTCGTTGACGACGAGATCACCGTCAAGTGGCTGCGTGGCGGCCTGAAGGCCGTGTCGCCCGGCGCTCCCTCAGCTTGGTTCCTTGAGCCAGCCAATCCAGCCTACGAGCCGATTCACCCAAGACGATCACTCGAGATCCTTGGGGTCGTCACCGGCTCGTTCCGGCGCTTTCGGAGATAGGTGCCGTGCGCGCGGGTCGTTCGGAGATATCCAGACACCTGTGCGCGCAGGCTTGGACCGGGCTGCGTCCCGTGCGTTGGGGATGCGAAGCGACACGATGTCGAGCGCCGCCAGCACCTGGAGTACGAATGCGAAGGTGAAACGGCCGCGGTTGATCTTGTTGATCAATGCGCGCGTTTCCAAAGTGACGCCATGCTCCTGCAGCCGCTCGGCCAGCTGGGCATAGGTGATCTGTTTGTCTTCCCGAAACTGCTTGAGTAGGTCCCGGGCCTGTTTTTCGTAGAACAGCCTGGGCTTCACCGGCGCTTCCGTTTAGTGCATCGTTTTTGATGCATCCATCTTAAGCATCGGAGGTCAATGGCGCATCGAATGCATCATTTTCGATGCACGTATTCGCCTTCCGCCTGGTCCGGTTTGGCCAGGGTCGAAAAGGAAACTGGTGCCATGATTTCAATCACTCCAAGTCCATCTCCGACCACCGACACGGCCATCCGCGGCAGCTCGCCGCAGTACGCCCGCTGAGGTCTCCGATCACCCCCTTGATCGTCGAGCGTCGGTATGTCCGGACACTTTCTCTTGTCGCCGTTGGCGCGGGACTTCACGCTCGAGCAAGTCGAGAAGATGTCCGCTGCCAGGGTGCATGAGTTCTTTGTCCAGACCAGGTGGGGCAAAGAGGGCAAACAGGTATGCCCAGAGTGCGGAACGATCACGAACCACTACTGGGTAAAGACACGCCGCCAGTGGCGATGCCGTGATGTCGCCTGCGGTCGCAGCTTCTCGGTGACCAGTGGCACGAAGTGGGCGGACCACAAGTTGCCCTTGAAGAAGCTGCTGAAGGCCATGGTGATCTTCGCGACCAACGTGAAGGGCGTCAGCGCCAGCGCGCTCGGCCGTCTCTTGAGCGTGGCCTATCAGACCGCCTTCGTGCTGCTGCACAAGCTCCGCGAGAGCATCATGGAGCGCGCCGATAAGAACAAGCTGGATGGCCTGGTTCACATCGACGGTGCTCACGTTTCAGGCCGTATTCGCAAGCCACGGGTCAAGAAGAAGGCAACGCAAACGCAGGCACGCGATCGAGTGCCCGCTTCAGCAAACGCCTTTCACCCAAACCGGCGCATCGTGATGGTTCTTCGCGAAGTTGACTCGCGGGATCACAAGGGGGCAATCCGTACGATCGTTGAGGTGGTCCCCGCCGAGAACGCTGAATGGGCGAAGAAACTTGCCGACAAGTACGTGAAGCACGGTGCTACTGTGATGACCGACGAGCATCCGGCATACACCCAATTCGCGGCGAAGTTCAAACACGCCACTGTCAATCACTCGATCGAGTTTTCGACGGACGACGGTGTCAACAACAACCACGCGGAAAGCTTCTTTTCGCGGATGCGGCGCATGGTGTTTGGTCAGGTCCACCGAGTGACGCCGAAGTACATGCTCGACTACGTGACCGAAGTGGCTTGGCGGGAGGACTGGCGCAGGGTCCAGACGTCCGAGCAAGTCCGTAGCTTGATCAGGATGAGCACATACACCGAATCAAATTGGTGGCGCGGATATTGGCAGGGAAAGAAGCGCCCAGAGGAGATCTTCTTCGCTCGTGGATCGGCCCCGGCGCCGTCGTAGTGATTTGAGAAGTCTCTCAAGCAGCAGCCGCACAAACACTGTCCTCATTTACCTCGCGAACGAGCGACCATGAGCCTTGATGGGTGGTGCTCTTTGGATGGTGGCGCTGTACGACACCTTTCCTCTGCAAGTCCTGAAGCCGCTTCAGCACGGATTCGTTGATGGTGGCTTGGCCAATCTCATGAAGATTGATGCCAAATGCGCGAGCAAAGCTCAGCGCGATCTCTGCCGTGTAGATTGGGCCATCGGCATCCCGCAGCACACTCAGGATGTGCCGTGTCAGCGCACCGTAGGGGCCCAGCGATGCACGTTTGGGCTTGCGGCCTTCGATCACCTTCGGTTCAACGCGAACCTCATGTAGTGGGAAGGTCATGTCCAGCGAGGCGAGGGTCTCTTTGAGCTCTTCAATTTCGGCTGGAATGGCATCCAGCTTCTTCTGTAACGCTTCGATCCGTCCTCGCAGCTTCGACCGCTGGCGAATGAGCCAAGCTAAGGAGGGCGGCGTTCTCAGCAGCCCTGTGTAGTCACGATTTTTCTTTGACGGCATGTCCCGAGGTTCCCACACCTCCTGGACACGCATCCAGTGCATCAGATAGATAATGCCGCTACTCGATCGAAACGGGGCCCAGGGCCCCGTTTTTGCGTCTGCGCCACCTGCCTTCGAATTCCCATGTTTTGGCACACCACACGGTTTCGCATCGACCTTCGACGCCCGCAGATCATGGGCATCGTCAATGTCACCCCGGATTCTTTCTCGGATGGCGGCCGGCATGCCCATACCCGTTCGGCGCTGGCCCATTGCGAGTCGCTGATCGACGAGGGCGCCGACATCCTCGACATCGGCGGCGAATCGACCCGGCCCGGAAGTCAGCCGGTGCCCGTGGACGAGGAACTGGCGCGCGTTTTGCCCGTGGTAAGCGCCGCCGTGACCTTGGGCGTGCCGATATCCGTCGACACGTTCAAACCGCGGGTGATGCAGGCGGTGCTGGACCTGGGGGCCGATATCGTCAACGACATCTGGGCCTTGCGGCTTGCCGGCGCACGGGATGTCGTCGCCCACCACGGCAGCTGCGGTGTCTGCCTGATGCACATGCACCGCGATCCGATCAGCATGCAGGCCCACCCGATGGAAGGCGATGCGGTAGCCACTGTGCATGCGTTTCTGGCAGAGCAGGTCGGTATGCTCCAGGCGCGGGGCGTGTCGGCCGAACGGATCGTGCTGGACCCGGGCATCGGTTTCGGCAAGACCGTTTCGCAAAATTTCGGCCTGCTCGGCCGACAGGCAGACGCGGTGCCGGCCGGTTATCCGATACTCGCAGGCTGGTCGCGCAAGTCGTCGCTCGGCGCGGTGACGGGCAGGGCGGTGGGGCACCGCATGGTGCCGAGCGTGACCGCCGCGGTCTTGGCGGTAGACCGCGGGGCGCGCATCGTGCGTGTGCACGATGTGGCCGATACCGTGGCCGCGCTGGCCGTCTGGACGGCCATGCAGGACGCATCGACAGAAGAACCAGGAAATTTCGCATGACGCTCGCCTATTTCGGCACCGATGGCATTCGCGGCACCGTGGGTGTCCCGCCGATCACACCCGATTTCGTCCTCCGGCTGGGCCATGCGGTCGGCCGTGTGCTGCGCCGCACCGAGAAGCGCCCCAGCGTGCTGATCGGCAAGGACACGCGCATTTCGGGCTACCTGCTCGAAAGCGCGCTGGAGTCGGGCTTCAATTCCGCCGGCGTGGATGTCGTGCTGCTCGGCCCCTTGCCGACGCCGGGCGTGGCCTACCTGACCCGGACGCTGCGGGCCAGCCTGGGCGTGGTGATCAGCGCCAGCCACAATCCGTTCGCCGACAACGGAATCAAGTTCTTCAGCGCGCAAGGCACCAAATTGCCCGACGCATGGCAGGCCGACGTGGAAGCCTGTCTGCAGGAAGCGCCCGTCTGGGCCGATTCGGCGTCCCTCGGCCGCGCCCGCCGGCTGGACGACGCGACCGGCCGCTACATCGAATTCTGCAAGAGCACCTTCGGCAACGACCTGACGTTGAAGGGGCTGAAGATCGTGGTCGACGGCGCCCACGGTGCCGCTTACCAGGTCGCGCCCAAGGTGTTCCACGAGCTGGGCGCCGAAGTGGTCGCCATCGGCTGCCAGCCCGACGGCCTGAACATCAACCGGGACGTGGGCGCCACCCATCCCGCGGCGCTGATCGCCGCGGTGGCCGCGAACGGTGCAGATTACGGCATCGCGCTCGACGGCGATGCCGACCGCCTGCAACTGGTCGATGCCAGCGGGCGGCTCTACAACGGTGACGAGCTGCTGTACCTGCTGGTGCTCGACCGCCTGGCACGCGGCGACAAGGTCGACGGCGCTGTCGGCACGCTGATGACCAACATGGCGGTCGAAGAGGCGCTGCAGCTGCGCGGCGTGCGCTTCGAGCGGGCCAAGGTCGGGGACCGGTACGTGCTCGAGCTGCTGGAGAGCCGGGGCTGGCTGCTGGGCGGAGAAGGATCGGGGCATCTGCTGGCGCTCGACAAGCACACGACCGGCGACGGCATCGTGAGCGCGCTGCAGGTGCTGCAGGCCTGTGTCCGCAGCGGCCGTTCGATCTCGGACCTGCTGTCGCGGCTGACGCTTTTTCCGCAAACGCTGATCAACGTCCGCCTGCAGCCGGGCCAGGACTGGCGTACCCACGCGCGCCTGGACGAGGAGACCCGGGCGGTCGAGAGCGAACTGGGCTCGGATGGCCGGGTCCTGATCCGCGCCAGTGGCACCGAGCCCCTGCTGCGGGTGATGGTGGAGGCGCGTGACGCACAGCAGGCGCAGAAGGCGGCAGAACGGATCGCCGCCACTTTGGGCTGAACGGGCTGCGCGCACCCTGGCTTCCTGCGGTGCACCCACCATTTCGCTATAAAAAGCATAGCTACTGGCCATTGCACAGCAATGACCCCGGCTATACCTTTCAAGAATTCTTCACGCGACCGCCATGGGCCCGTCATGGCCGCTGGCCACACTCCGCTGCATCCGCCTGACTGAAAGGATGCGTGCAATGAGTGAACTTCCGGTTCCAACCCTGCCTCTGTCGCCCCTGCGGGGTTTTCGTGCGATGCGCCGTCCTGCGGCCCTGCTGGTGCCGCCGGCCGTGGTGCCGGCACCCGCTGCGCCGGTCAAGCAGGGGCCTTTGCATGTCACCTGGGCGCGCAACCAGGACGAAGTGCGCGAGGCACAGCGCCTGCGCCACCTGGTCTTCGCCGACGAGATGGGGGCACGCCTTCCGGTACCCGCCGACCCCCGGCTGGCCGGCCACGACATCGACCTGTTCGATGCCTACTGCGAGCATCTGCTGGTCCGCGAATGCGAAGGCGGCCCGGTGGTGGGAACCTACCGTGTGCTGACGCCCGCGCAGGCCCGCCGCGTGGGTGGCACCTACAGCGATACCGAGTTCGACCTGGTGCGGCTGCGCGGCCTGCGCGACCGGATGGTGGAGCTGGGCCGCAGCTGCGTACACCCCGGTCACCGGCAGGGCGGCGTCATTCTGGCGCTGTGGGGCGCGCTGGCGCAGTTCATGGCACGCAACCGGCTGGACATCATGCTGGGCTGTGCCAGCATCCCGATGCTGCACCACGGCGTGCCCAGCGCGCGTACCGCGGCGGGCATCTGGCACCGGCTGCGCGAGACGCACCTCGCCCCGCTCGAACTGCAGGTCTGGCCGCGCCTTCCCCTCCCGGTCGATGCGCTGCATGCCGGCGGTCCGGCCGATCCGCTGCCGGAGCCTCCGCCGCTGATCCAGGGCTACCTGCGGCTGGGCGCCAAGATCCTCGGCGCGCCCGCCTGGGACCCGGATTTCAACACCGCCGACCTGCCGATGCTGATGCGCCTGGAAGACATGCCGGCGCGCTACCGCCGCCATCTGCTGCCCGGCAACTGATCCGAGGGCCGGGTCACCCGGCGTGTGACATATGCCCGACACGTGACTGCCATCCGGCGTGCCTTGCGGCGCCATGCCACGGGTGCCTATGATCCGACGTCACCACCCAGGCCGTCACATGACTGTCATCTGCCGGGTAGACACTCCGCCTGATGCCGCTGGCCGGCGATACCGGATTTCGTACGTCTGTGAAACCCCATTTCGACCACGCGCCCCCTGACGCTACGCCTTCCGAAGAAGGTGGTGCGGCCGCGCGGAGCCGCCCCGCGCATGACCTGGGCGTTTCGCCCGAAACGGCTCCGCTGCGGCCGCAGCCGCCCGTCGTCGCGGCCGTCACGCTGTCGACCGCACCCCTGTCCGACGTGGCCGACGACACGGCTGCGCAGCCCGTGGCCTCCGGCGCCGGCATGCCGCCCTTGCTGGACCGCGACCACAGCATCCTGGCCTTCAACGAACGCGTCTTCGACTGGGCCTGCCGCGAGGATGCGCCGCTGCTCGAACGCCTCCGTTATCTGTGCATCGTGTCCTCGAACCTCGACGAATTCTTCGAGGTCCGGGTGGCACCCCACCTGGCCGCGGCGCAGGCCGGCGACACGCAGGGCACCTACACCGTGGCGTCGTTCGAGACACTGTCGGAGTCGGCGCACAAGCTGGTGGCGCGCCAGTACAAGCTCTACAACGACGCTTTGATGCCGGCCTTCGCCGAGCGGGGCATCCGGCTGCTGTCCCACGGGGAGCGCAACAATCCCCAGCGACGCTGGGTGCGCGAGTATTTCCGGCGCGAGGTATCGCCGCTGCTGGTGCCGGTGGGGCTGGATCCTTCGCATCCGTTTCCGCAGGTCGCCAACAAGTCGCTCAACTTCATCGTGCGGTTGAAGGGGCTGGATGCCTTCGGCCGCGACAACGAGATCGCGATCGTCAAGGTGCCGCGGGTGCTGCCGCGGCTGATCAAGCTGCCGACGGCGGTCGCGCCCGAGGGCGTATCGGTGGTGGCGCTGTCGAGCGTCGTGCGGGCGCATCTGTCGGAGCTGTTCCCGGGCCGCGAGGTCACCGAGTTCTCGCAGTTCCGCGTCACCCGGCATTCCGACCTGGCGGTGGACGAAGAAGAGGTGAGCAACCTGCGGACCGCCCTGCGCCAGGGCCTGCAGTTACGCCACTACGGCAAGGCGGTGCGGCTCGAGGTATCGGCCGGTTGCTCGCAGCACCTGCTGGATTTCCTGCAGCGCCAGTTCGACCTGCCGACCAACGCGCTCTACCGGGTGCACGGGCCGGTGAATCTGGTGCGGCTGGTGCAATTGCTCGACCTGGTCAACGACCCGTCGCTGCTATTCCCGCCCTGGAAGCCGGCGCGGCCGGTGGGCCTGCGCGGCAGCCTGCCGATCTTCCAGCAGCTGCGCCGGCGCGACGTGGTGATCCACCAGCCGTTCGAGAGCTTCGACGGCGTGCTGGCGTTCCTGCGCGAAGCGGTGCAAGACCCGCAGGTGCTGGCGATCAAGCAGACGATCTACCGCACCGGTGCCGACTCCGAGCTGATGGACCTGCTGCGCGAGGCGGTGCGCCGCGGCAAGGAAGTCACCGCCGTGGTGGAGCTGAAGGCCCGCTTCGACGAAGAGGCCAACATCAACTGGGCCGAGGCGCTGGAATCGATCGGCGCCCAGGTGGTCTACGGCGTGGTGGGCCTCAAGACCCACGCCAAGATGCTGCTGGTGACGCGGCGCGAAGGCGCGCGGCTGCGCCGCTACGGGCATCTCTCGACCGGCAACTACAACCCGCGCACCGCCCGGCTCTACACCGACATCAGCTACCTCACCTCCGACCCGGCGCTGACGGCCGACATGGACGCGCTCTTCGCCCACCTGGCCAGCCAGAGCGAGCTGCCGCGCATGAAGCGGCTGTGGGTGGCGCCGTTCCACCTGCAGGACCGGCTGGCCGAGCGGATCGCCGCCACCGCCGCCGCGGCGCGCGAAGGCCAGAGCACCCGCATCGTCGCCAAGATGAACGCGCTGACCGACGAGCGCCTGATCCACGCGCTGATCGATGCCGGCCGGGCCGGGGTGCAGATCGACCTGATCGTGCGTGGCGCCTGCATGCTGCCCGCCGGCCTGCCCGGCGTGACCGACAACATCCGGGTGCGCTCGATCATCGGCCGCTTCCTGGAGCATTCGCGCGTCTTCTACTTCCGCATCGGCGAGGACGACGCGCTGTATCTGTCGAGCGCGGACTGGATGAGCCGCAACATGCTGCGCCGGGTGGAGCTGGCCTGGCCGGTGACCGACCCGAGCCTGCGCCAGCACCTGATCGACGAATGCCTGGTCGCCTACCTGCACGACGACTGCGAAGCCTGGACGCTGGGGGCGGACGGCCGCTACCGGCGTGCGCCGGTGCAGCCCGACTGCCGCGGCGCGCAGGCCGCGCTGATGCAGCGCTATCCGGCGCCGCCCGCCTCCCGCAGGGGCATCGCGTGATGGACCTGATCCTCTGGCGCCATGCCGAAGCCGAAGAGGCCCGCGAAGACCAGGCCGATGTCGAGCGCCGCCTGACGCCGCGGGGCGAAAAACAGGCCGCCCGCATGGCCAGCTGGCTCGACCGCCAGCTGCCCGACGGCCTGCGCGTCATCGCCAGCCCCGCCCGCCGCACCGAGCAGACGGTGATGGCGCTGGGCCGCCGCTACAAGCTGCGAGCCGAACTGCTGCCCGAAGGCTCTCCCGCCGACCTGCTGGACCTGGTGCAGTGGCCGCGGGCCAAGGGCGCGGTCCTGGTCGTGGGCCACCAGCCGATGCTGGGGCAGACCATCGCGCAGTTGATCGGCCTGTCGGCCGGCGATTGCGCGATCCGCAAGGGCGCGGTCTGGTGGCTGCGCCAGCGCCAGCGGGGCGAAGACGCGCAGACGGTGATCGTCACCGTGCAGTCGCCCGAGGTGCTGTAGCAGGGCGGCGATGGCCGCGCCGCCAGGATCGGCTGTTGCTATTGAATGAATAGCTGCTGGCCGTTGTACCGCGCCGGCTGGAGCCACTATTTCTTCGAATTTCAGCCCAGGATCACGTTGATCTCCCAGGGGGTCTTCTTCCAGGCCTCGGCCTCGCCTCGGAGCAGGTGGGCCGATTGCGGGAAGCTGGCGGCCCAGGCGGCGCCGATCCGCAGCTGGAAGCCCTGGCCCACCAGTGCCAGCTGGGGCAGCGGCGGCACCGGATCCCGCCGCGCGTGGCACAGCAGGATCGCCAGCCGCAGGCACAGCAACTGCATCACGAAGCGCGCATCCTCCAGATCGAGCGACAGCTTGCGCAGCTTGCCGCGCTGGCCCAGCAGCAGCTCGGCCAGGCGGCGCAGCTCCTGCAGGCTGAAGCCGGGCGCGTCGGTGTGGTGGAGGATGTAGGCGCCGTGGCGTGGATGGTCGGCGTGGGCGATGCTGGCGCCGATCTCGTGCAGCTGGGCCGCGCGGTCGAGCAGGCGGGTCGCCTCGGGCTCGGCCCGCGGCAGCACCTGGTCGAAGAAGGCACGCGCGGCGCGGCCGACGCGGACGGCCTGCGCCGCGTCCGTGCCGAATCGGGCCGAGAGCGCCTGGACGGTCGCGGTGCGGATGTCGGTGGCCGGCGCCTCGCGCTGCACCAGGTCGTACAGCACGCCCTGGCGCAGGGCGCCCTGGGCGACCTGCATCTGCTCGATGCCCAGCAGGTCGAACACCGCGCCCAGCACGGCCACCCCGCCACCGATGACAGGGCGGCGGTCTTCCTTCAGTCCGTCGAGCTTCAGCTTGTCGGCGCTCTGGGCCTGCAGCAGGCGCGCGCGCAGTTCGACCAGCGATTTGCGGGTGATCAGGCCCTTGGGCTCGCCCAGGCCGGCCAGCAGGTCGCCGATGGCGCCGACCGTGCCGGACGATCCGTAGGCCACATCCCAGCTCTCGCGCGGATAGCGGCCGGGCGTGTCGGCGAGCAGGTCTTCGGTGGCGGCATGGGCCGCGTCGAAGGCCTGCACGGTGAAGCGGCCCTCGGGGAAATAGGCCATCGACCAGGAGACGCTGCCGAGCGGATAGGAGCCGACGACCTGCGAGCGCAGTCCCCGGCCGAGGATCAGCTCGGTGGAGCGACCGCCGATGTCGACCACCAGGCGGCGCTCGTCCGAAGGCGGCAGCATCCGCGCGACGCCGGCGTAGATCAGCCGGGCTTCCTCGGGGCCCGACACCACGTCGATCGGAAAACCCAGCACCTCCAGGCCCTTGGCAAGAAACACTTCCCGGTTGCGGGCGACCCGCAGCGTCTGGGTGGCCACCGCCCGGACCTGGTGCGGCGCGAAGCCGCGCAGCCGCTCGCCGAAGCGGGCCAGGCAGTCCCAGCCGCGCTGCATCGCCGCGGGAGACAGCATGCCGTTCTCGTCCAGCCCGCTGCCCTGGCGCACCGTCTCCTTCAGGTACTCGATGCGCTGAATCTGTCCGTGGTGCAGGCGGCCGATTTCGAGGCGAAAGCTGTTGGAGCCCAGGTCGAGGGCGGCGAGGAGGGTTCCGTCGTGCATGAGGAGAAAGGGGGAGGGGATGGCGGCCGCGGCGAGAGGGTGCGGCGCAGCATAGCAGCGCCGAGGGGCCAGGGCACAGGCTAGGCAGGCCGTGTGACAGCACCGTGACATCACGGCACCGGGGCCTCGGGAGGCCATTCCCCTTTTTGCCCGGCTTTGTCACGTGCATGTCACATGCGCTTTTTAAAGTCCGCCTCAGTCAGTGCTCTGTCAATGTTCGTTCCAACGAGGAAATTCATGAAGAATTCGATGATCCGCATGCTCGCCGTCACCGTGGCCGCCACCGGTTTCTCTGCTGCCTGGGCCCAGTCCGAAGCCACCGGCGCCGGTGCCAGCTTCCCCGCACCGCTGTACGCCAAGTGGGCCGCCGACTACAACAAGGCGACCGGCGTCAAGATCAACTACCAGTCGGTCGGCTCCGGTGCCGGCATCAAGCAGATCGAGGCCAAGACGGTCGACTTCGGCGCGTCCGACGCTCCGCTGAAAGACGAAGAACTGCAGGCCAAGGGCCTGGTGCAGTTCCCCACCGTGATCGGCGGCGTGGTGCCGGTCGTGAATATCGCCGGTATCAAGCCGGGCGACATCAAGCTCAACGGCCAGGTTCTGGGCGACATCTACCTCGGCAAGATCACCAACTGGACGGATGCCGCCATCAAGGCGCTCAACCCCGGCGTGAACCTGCCCGACGCCGCCATCGCACCGGTGCGCCGTGCCGACGGTTCGGGCACCAGCTTCATCTTCACCAACTATTTGAGCAAGGTGAACGCCGAGTGGAAGAGCAAGGTCGGTGAAGGCACCGCCGTCAACTGGCCGACCGGCGCCGGCGGCAAGGGCAACGAAGGCGTTGCCGCTTTCGTGGGTCGCCTGCCCAACTCGATCGGCTATGTCGAGTACGCCTACGTCAAGCAGAACAAGATGAACTACGTGCAGCTGCAGAACGCCGACGGCGGCACCGTGTCGCCCGACGACAGCGCCTTCAAGGCCGCCGCCGCCGGCGCCGACTGGAACAAGAGCTTCTACCAGATCCTCACCAACCAGCCCGGCAAGGACGCATGGCCGATCACCGGCGCCACCTTCATCCTGATGCACAAGAGCCAGGACAAGCCGGCCCAGGCCACCACCGCCCTGAAGTTCTTCGAATGGGCCTACAAGGGCGGCGACAAGACCGCGTCCGACCTGGACTACGTGCCGATGCCCGACACGGTGAAGGCCACGATCCTGAAGTCGTGGGACGCGATCAAGGACACGTCCGGCAAGACCGTCGCCGTTCGCTGATCCACCCACCGCACCACCGCGCCAAAAGCCCACCACTGTGTCCTCTACACTGCCGGTCACCCATGCGTCGCCACATGCCGGCGCGCGTGGTGCCACCATGACACCACCCCCTGTCCACCGACCTTTGATGTCCGGTACCCTGGCCGACCGGCTGTTCGGCTGGCTCGCCAAGGGTGCAGCGCTGCTGACACTGGCCTTGCTGGTCGGCATCCTCGGCTCGCTGTTCGTGGGGGCCTGGCCTTCCATCGAAAAGTACGGCCTGACCTTTCTGACCCGCAGCGTGTGGGACCCGGTCAAGAACGACTACGGCGGGCTGGTGATGATCTACGGCACGCTGGCCACCTCGATCATCGCCCTGGCGATCGCGGTGCCGGTGAGTTTCGGGATCGCGCTGTTCCTGACCGAGCTGTCGCCCGCATGGCTCAAGCGCCCGCTGGGCACGGCCATCGAACTGCTGGCGGCGGTGCCGTCCATCGTCTACGGCATGTGGGGCCTGATGGTCTTCGGCCCGATCCTGGCGACCTATGTGCAGCAGCCGCTGCAAAAGCTACTGGCAGGCGTGCCGTTCCTGGGGGCTTTCGTTTCCGGCCCGCCGGTGGGCATCGGCATCCTGGCGGCCGGCATCATCCTGGCGATCATGATCATCCCGTTCATCGCCGCCGTGATGCGCGATGTGTTCGAGGTCACGCCGCCGCTCCTCAAGGAGTCGGCCTACGGCCTGGGCGCCACCACCTGGGAGGTGGTGTCCACCGTGGTGCTGCCCTACACCAAGACCGGCGTGCTCGGCGGCATCATGCTCGGCCTGGGCCGGGCGCTGGGTGAAACCATGGCGGTCACTTTCGTGATCGGCAACATGAACCAGCTCAACTCGCTCTCGATCTTCGAGGCGGCCAACAGCATCACCTCGGCGCTGGCCAACGAGTTCGCCGAAGCAGGCGAAGGCCTGCACCAGGCATCGCTGATCTACCTGGGCCTGGTGCTGTTCTTCATCACCTTCGTCGTGCTGACGCTCTCCAAGCTGCTGCTGCTGCGCCTGAAGAAGAGCGAAGGAGCCAAGTCATGAACACGGCCGCATCCGTCTCCACCAGCCAGCGCCTGATCGACGCCGCCACCCTCGCCGAGACGCGCCGAGTGCGCTACGCCGCACGCAAGCGGGTCAACGGCATCGCGCTGGCGCTTTCGCTGGCGGCCATGGCCTTCGGCGTCTTCTGGCTGGTCTGGATCCTGTGGGAAACCGTGCGCCTCGGCGTCGGCGGCCTCAGCATCGCGCTCTTCACCGAATCCACCCCGGCGCCCAACGAGATCGGCGGCCTGGCCAACGCGATCTTCGGCTCGGCCACCATGGTGCTCCTGGCGACCTTCGTCGGCACGCCGATCGGCATCATGGCCGGCGTGTACCTGGCCGAGTACGACACACGGGGCTGGCTGGCGTCGCTGACCCGCTTCGTCAACGACATCCTGCTGTCGGCACCGTCGATCGTGATCGGCCTCTTCGTGTATGCGGTGGTGGTGGCGCGGTTTCGCAGCTATTCGGCCTATGCCGGCATCGTGGCCCTGGCGCTGATCGTGATTCCGGTGGTGATCCGCACCACCGAGAACATGCTGCTGCTGGTGCCTTCGGGCCTGCGCGAAGCCGCCTATGCACTGGGCACGCCCAAGTGGAAGGTGATCACCCTGATCACGCTGCGGGCGGCGCGCGCCGGCGTCATCACCGGGGTGCTGCTGGCGGTGGCGCGTATCGCGGGCGAAACCGCTCCGCTCCTGTTCACCGCGCTGTCCAACCAGTTCTGGAACGCCGACCTCTCGAAGCCGATGGCCAGCCTGCCGGTCACGATCTTCAAGTTCGCGATGAGCCCGTACGAGAACTGGCAGCAGCTGGCCTGGGCCGGCGTGTTCCTGATCACCGCCTCGGTGCTCGGCCTCAATATCCTGGCCCGGGTCCTGACCCGCCAGAAATGAATTCGGAAAGAACCGTTTCCATGACGACGACCCTGTCCCCCGCCGCGGGCCGCGCCAAGCTGGCCGTGCACGACCTGAACTTCTACTACGGCAAGTTCCACGCGCTGAAGAACATCAACCTGGAAATTCCGGCGAACAAGGTCACGGCCTTCATCGGGCCTTCGGGCTGCGGAAAATCCACGCTGCTGCGCACCTTCAACCGCATGTTCGAGTTGTATCCGGAGCAGCGCGCCGAAGGCCGCATCATGCTCGACGACGAAGACCTGCTGGCCTCCAAGCAGGACGTGGCCCTGATCCGCGCCAAGATCGGCATGGTCTTCCAGAAGCCGACGCCGTTCCCGATGTCGATCTACGACAACATCGCTTTCGGCGTGAAGCTGTTCGAGCGGCTCAACGCGACCGACATGGACGAGCGGGTCGAATGGGCGCTGCGCAAGGCCGCCCTCTGGACCGAGGTGAAGGACAAGCTGCAGCAGACCGGCTCGGGCCTGTCGGGTGGCCAGCAACAGCGCCTGTGCATCGCACGCGGCATCGCGATCAAGCCCGAAGTGCTGCTGCTCGACGAGCCGTGCTCGGCGCTCGACCCGATCTCGACCGCCAAGGTCGAAGAGCTGATCGCCGAGTTGAAGAGCGACTACACGGTGGTCATCGTGACCCACAACATGCAGCAGGCGGCCCGCTGCAGCGACTACACCGCCTACATGTACCTGGGCGACCTGATGGAGTTCGGCGAGACGGAGCAGATGTTCTTCAAGCCACAGCGCAAAGAAACCGAAGACTACATCACCGGCCGCTTCGGCTGACCCAGGAGCCGACATGCCCGACAAGCACCTTTCTTCCCAGTTCGACAGCGAGCTCAATGCCGTCTCCACCCGCGTGATGGAACTCGGCGGTCTGGTCGAGTCGCAGATCCGCCAGGCGGTGTACGCCCTGTCGCAGTTCAGCGCCGAGGTGGCCGACGAAGTCATCGAGACCGAGCCGCGCGTCAACGCGATGGAGATCGAGATCGACCGCGACCTGTCGTCCATCATCGCGCGGCGCCAGCCGACCGCGCGCGACCTGCGCCTGCTGATCGCCATCTCGAAGACCACCGCCAACCTGGAGCGCGTCGGCGACGAGGCCAACAAGATCGCGCGGATGGTGAAGTCGATCGTCGAGAGCGGCTCGGCCCGCGCACTGCCGTCGTCCGACCTGCGGGTGGCGGCCGAGCTGGCCTCGGCCCTGATGCGCCGCGCGCTGGATGCCTTCGCACGCCTGGACACCGCCGCAGCGCTGGCGATTCTGAAGGAAGACGACCTGATCGACCGCGAGTTCGACGG
This sequence comes from Sphingomonas sp. NCPPB 2930, assembly GCA_042867185.1. Taxonomy (GTDB): domain Bacteria; phylum Pseudomonadota; class Gammaproteobacteria; order Burkholderiales; family Burkholderiaceae_C; genus Xylophilus. The sequence continues at coordinate 25,840 of JBHZQV010000009.1, forward strand.
CTTCGTGCGCAAGCTCATCACCTACATGATGGAAGATCCGCGCACCATCTCGGCCAGCCTCGACCTGCTGTTCCTGGCCAAGGCGATCGAGCGGATCGGCGACCACGCGAAGAACATCGCCGAGTTCATCATCTACATCGTCAAGGGCACCGACGTGCGCCACACGTCGATGGAGCAGATCGAATCGGCTCTGCGGTGAGGATGTTGCCCGGCGTCTCACCCCTGCCGGGCAGGAAACAGGTTCCATGAAAAAACTGCCACAGGTCCTGATCGTCGAAGACGAAGCTTCGATCGCCGAGCTGATCGCCGTCAATCTTCGGCACAACGGGTTCCAGCCCATCTGGGCCGAAGACGGCATCAGCGCGCAGCGCGAGCTGGACGCGGTGCTGCCCGACGTGATCCTGCTCGACTGGATGCTGCCAGGCCAGAGCGGCCTGACGCTGGCGCGCAAATGGCGCGCCGACCCCCGTACCAAGGCGGTACCGATCCTGATGCTGACCGCCCGGGGCGACGAGCCCGACAAGGTCGCGGGCCTCGATGCCGGCGCCGACGACTACATCACCAAACCCTTCTCCACCCAGGAACTGCTGGCCCGCATCCGTGCGGTGCTGCGCCGCCGCGCACCCGAGCAGGCCGGCGAGGCGGTCGAGCTGGGCCTGCTGCGGCTGGATGCGGCGACGCACCGGGTCAGCCTGCAGGGCCAGATGCTCAAGGTCGGCCCGACCGAATTCAAGCTGCTGCACTACCTGATGCGGCATGCCGAGCGGGTCCACAGCCGTGCGCAATTGCTCGACAAGGTCTGGGGCGACCATGTGTTCATCGAAGAGCGCACGGTCGATGTCCATGTGAAGCGGCTGCGCGAATCGCTGGGTGCCGCGGGTGTGATGATCGAGACGGTGCGCGGTGCCGGTTACCGGGCCACCGCCCAGGTCACCCTGGCGCTGCCCGAATCTGCGGGCACCCCTGCCAACTCGCACTGATCCGCAGGACCGCAGCAGGTGGCATTTCTGGTGAGGCGGTTGCTGGCCCTGCTCGTGTGGCAGGGCGCCGGCGCAACCCTGGGCGGTTGGTTGGCGATGGGGCTGCATGTCGGCCTGTCGCAGACGCTCGGCCTGGGTACCCACGAAGGCTGGGTGCTGGCCGGCGTGCTGTCGGGTTTCGCCGTCGCGACCTGGAGTGCGGTGGCGATCGACACCTACCGCGCCCGGCGGGTGCTGGTCTGGCTGCGCAACGAGGAAGCGACCGCCGCCGCGGCACCGTCCTTGACCGGCTTGTGGGGCGAGGCCGCCGACCGGATGCGACGCCGCACCCGAGAGTCGGAGCGGCGCCTGGCGGAAAGCCGCGACCGGCTGGAGGAAATCCTGGCCGCGTTGCAGGCGTCGCCCAACGGCGTGATCCTGCTCGACGAGGCGATGCACATCGAGTGGTGCAACCAGACGGCGGCAGACCATTTCGGCATCGACGTGAAGCGCGACATGCTGCAGTCGATCGGCAATCTGGTGCGCGACCCGGCTTTCGCCGCCTACGTGGCCGCGGGCAACTACAGCACCGAAGTCGTCATGCATGCCCGGCTGGGCGGCAGCGGCCGGGCGGCCCGGCTGTCGGTGCAACTGCATCTCTACGGCAAAGGGCGCTCTTTGCTGCTGTCGCGCGACATCACCGCGGTGGAGCAGGCCGATGCGATGCGCCGCGATTTCGTGGCCAACGTGTCGCACGAGGTGCGCACGCCGCTCACCGTGCTGATCGGCTTCGTCGAAACCCTGCAGACCTTGCAGCTCGACGAGCAGGAACGCACCCACTACCTCGGCCTGATGGCGCAGCAGGCGGCCCGCATGCAGTCGGTGGTCAGCGACCTGCTCACGCTGTCGCGGCTGGAGGGCAGCCCGCCGCCAGGGCGGGGCGGGCAGGTGCCGGTGCAGGTCCTGTTGGCGCACTGCCAGCAGGAGGCCACCGCGCTCAGCACCGTGCTGGGCCGCAAACACACGATCGTGTTCCCGTCTGCGCAAGAGATGGCCGCCACCGGCAGCATCCTGGGTGCGCAGACGGAGCTGCAGAGCGCGATGTCGAACCTGCTGGGCAACGCGGTGCGCTACACCCCGGCCGGCGGCACGATCACCGTGAGCTGGACGGTGCTGCAGGAATCGGACTCGGCGCGTGGCCCGGTCGGCGATGCGGAATTCGCGGTGCGCGACAGCGGGCCGGGCATCGCGTCGGAACACATTCCCCGGCTGACCGAACGCTTCTACCGCGTGGACCGCAGCCGCTCCCGGGAGACCGGTGGCACCGGCCTGGGCCTGGCCATCGTGAAGCATGTGATGCAGCGCCATGGCGGCAGGCTGCGCATCGACAGCCAGCCGGGGCAGGGCTCTACTTTCGCGCTGGTGCTGCCCGGCGACCGGCTGCGGCCGGCGGCTCATCCGCCGGAAGCGTGATGGCGGTGCGCACCGCGCGTCGCACGATCAGCAGGAACAAGACCGCGGTGACCGCCAGGGCCGCGGCGCTGGTGATCCAGAACGTCTCGGGCGACGGCCAGGGCCCCAGGCCGTGCCAGCCGCCATAGGCCAGCAGATAGCCGCCGCCGGTGCCGACGCCCCAGAGCAGCACGCAGTACACCAGCAGCGGTTTGACGGTGATCCGGTAGCAGCGCAGCACGAACACGCTGACGCTTTGCAGCGCATCCGCGCAGTGGTAGAGCGCGACCCAGCCCAGCAGCATGGCCGCGAGCTGTGCGACGGCCGGAACGCTGGTATAGAGGCCGGCGATGGCATCGCGGGCACGCCACAGGATGCTGGCCAGCAGCACCGCGGTGGCCGCGGCCGTTCCCAGGCCGGCAGTGACCGCCGCGCTGGCCCGCTGCGCCTGCCCGGCACCCAGCCAATATCCCACCCGTGCGCTGGTCGCGATCGCGATCGACAGCGGCACCATGTAGAGCACTGCCGCCAGGTTGCTCGCCACCTGGTGCGCGGCCGCGGCCACCGTGCCCTGGCGCGCGATCAGCAACGCCATCAGCGTGAAGGACGTGATCTCCACCAGGATCGCCAGCCCGGCAGGCACGCCCAGGCGTGCGAAAGCCTGCAGCTGGACGGCGTCGGGTGCCTCCATCCGCTTCCAGAATGCATAGGGCCGGTAGAGCGGCTGGGTGCGCAACAGCCACAGGCCGATCGCCAGCAGCAGGAAATGCACGACGATCGTGGCCCAGGCGCAGCCGGTGACGCCCAGCGCAGGCATGCCGGCGCCGCCCAGCGTCAGCCAGATCGTGAGCGGCACCTTGAGCGCCAGCGACCCCACCTGCAGCCAGGTGACCAGCAGCGGCCGGCCCAGGCTCTGGTTGAGGGTGCTGTAGACCCGGAAGAGCAGCGCCGCCGGCAGGCCCAGCGCCAGCACGCCCAGGTAGCGGACCACGTCGCCGCGCAGCGCCACCGGCACGTCGGCCCAGTGCAGCAACGGTGCCGGCGACAGCAGCAGCGCCATGCCCGCGACGCTGGTGGCGCCGCAGATGTAGAGCGACTGGCGCACCGACCGGCCGATCGCCGGATAGCGGTGGGCCCCGTGCAGCTCGGCCCAGACGGGCAGCAGTGCCTGCACCACGCCCATCAGGGCGACGTAGACGCTGACGAAGATCGCGCTGCCGACCGCCAGCGCGGCCAGCGCGGCATCCGAATGGCGGCCCGCCACCACGGTGTCCGTCACGCCGAAGGCCATGACCGCCCACTGGCCGGCCAGCACGGTGCCTGCATGCCGTGCGATGGCCGGGAGCTCTCCCCATACCGACGCGGCGCGAGACCGCCAGTGCCTGACTGTCGCCACCTTGTTCAGCTTCCCTGGTAGCGGTAGATCTGGATCGTGTCCTTGCGGTCGGCCGGTCGGGCGACGGTGGCCACCAGGCGCCACCGTGCGGGATCGGTCACCGAGGCCAGGGTCGACATCGCATCGGTATCCACCGCCAGCCAACCGCAGCGCCCATCACGTGTCGCGGGCTCCAGCCGCAATTGGCCGTGGTACTGGAAGGCCGCCACCTGTGCGCGGCTGAAGCCGTGAAAACTCAGGCAGGTCGGCCGGCCCATGGCGGCGATCGACTGGTCGACCTGCGGCGCGTAACTGCGTGCGTAGTCGAGCAGCGGCAGCCACAGCGTCATCAGCAGCAACCAGCACAAGGCCGCACCGCCGGCCGGCAGGACGACGCTCTTCCACAGCGCGGCCTGGTGCCGGCCGATGCGCCAGCGCACCAGCCAGGCCCAGGCCAGCGTCGCGGCCAGCGCCAGGACCAGCGCCCCGATCGAGAAGCTGGGCGTGAAGCCCGGCGCGAGTTTGGCCACGTTGGCCGCAGGCTGGCGCGGAAAGCCGGTCTGCATCGCCAGCCAGATGGTCCAGATGACGATGGCCGAGCCGGAAAAGAAGAGCAGCGTGAACCAGTCCACCAAAGCCGACAGGCTGCGGCTGAGGGTCGGCAGTGCGAAGGCCGCCAGCGCAGCCAGCGCCGGCAAACCCAGCAGCAGCGCCCGGTCGGACGGCAGCGTGGTGAGGGTGGCACTGATCGCCACCAGCGCGAACCATGCGGGAACGGCCAGGTGCCTATGCACCTCGGGCGAGGCCAGCTGCCGCCGCCAGCGCCAGAGCGTCCACAGCGCGAGAGGCCATGTGGGCCAGGTGAACCAGAGCAGCAGGCGGCCCAGGCTCTGCCAGCTGCGGTCGACCGCCGAAGGGGCGACCATCCGCCATTCCCATACATCCAGCAGCCAGCCGACCACGGCCGCGAGCCCGGTGATGCCCAGCGCGATACCGGCCCAGGCGCGCAGGGCCGGTGCATCGGATTCGGCCTGGCGCATTTCCAGCATGGCGAGCAGTGCCGCACCCAGCCCGAAGAACACGGCGAGGGCCGGCGCACCGGAGAGCACCAGGCCGGCCATGCCGACCGCCAGGCTGCCCGTGGCCCAACGCACCCGGTAGGGCGACGCGGCGATCGCGAAGAAGGTGAGGGCGCCGAAGGCCAACTGGGTAAGGTGGGCCGTGGCCTCGTGCGACAGCTGGGCCAGGCCCAGGCAGGCGATGAGCGCGAGCAGGCCGCCGTCGGCGACCGCGCGTGCATAGTCCTTCGGTTGGGCCTCGCCGCCGAAGGCGAACGCCACCGGCTGGGCCCGGCGGTCGAGCGCCAGGTAGTACACGCCGTACCAGGTCGCCGTCAGGGTCAGGGCCAGCAGCAGGCCGAACGGGACGCGCGCAGCCAGGTCGGGGGAAAAGCCGGCGGGTGCCAGATGGATGGCCCAGGCGCCCAGCCAATAGGGCAGAAGACCATCGGACTCGGGCGCCATGCCGCCCAGCAACGGATGCAGCCAGCGGGTGTGGCCCTGCGCCAGCTCCTGCATGTAGCCGAACGCGGCGATGTCGGCATTCTTCCAAGGGCCACGCCCCACGAAACCCGGCAGCACATAGGCGATGCAGAACAGCAGCAGCGCCCAGCGCGGCAATCGACGCACGGCGCGCTGGGCAACGATGGCGGGGGTAGGCTGGATCACGGGCGAGGGGAATGGCCAGGTTACTGCAGCGCGCATCGAACGCCGTATCGATAAAAAAAGGCAGCGCGGGAAACCCGGGCTGCCTTCTTAGCGGAAGCGCACCTGCCAGACAGCAGCTACGTCGCGGTCTGGGTCGCTTACTTGGCAGCCGACGGCTTGCCGAAACGATTGCGGAACTTCTCGACGCGGCCGCCCATGTTGTCGACCGACTTTTGCGTGCCGGTGTAGAACGGATGCGATTCGCTCGACGTGTCCAGCTTGTACAGCGGCAGCTCGCGGCCGTCGTCGGCCTTGGCGGTTTCCTTCGTGCTGGCGCAGGAGCGGGTCACGAACTTGAAGCCGTTGGAGAGGTCCACGAAGAGCACTTCGCGGTAATTGGGGTGAATGCCTTCTTTCATGGCCTGGTTTCCTTGAGGTTCTGCTGCGAGAGCCACTGCGCACCCATTGCCCAGCACTTTCCGCGGAAAAGTCTGCGATTATCGCACAGACGCTCTCCGCCGACGCCCTCATTTCTCTTTGCGAACCACCATCTTGCGCATCCTGCACACCTCCGACTGGCACCTCGGCCAGCATTTCATGGGCAAGACCCGGCAGGCCGAGCACCACGGCTTCATCGACTGGCTGGCGTGCCAGGTGAATGCGCACGCGGTGGATGCGGTGGTGGTCGCCGGCGACATCTTCGATACCGGCGCTCCGCCCAGCTATGCCCGCGAGCTGTACCACCGCTGCGTGCTGGCCCTGCGCTCCGCCGGCGCCGAACTGGTGGTGCTCGGCGGCAACCACGATTCGGTCGCGGTGCTGGGCGAAAGCCGGAGCCTGCTGGCGCAGCTCGGCACCCGCGTTTTGCCGAGCCTCGCGGCCGATCCCGAGGACCAGATCCTGGTGCTGCACCGCCGCGACGGAACCCCGGGTGCCGTCCTGTGCGCCGTGCCTTTCCTGCGCGCGCGCGACCTGCTGACGAGCCAGGCCGGCGACAGCGCGGCCGACAAGCAGCTGGCGCTGCAGGAGGCGATCCGTGCGCATTACCAGGGCCTGCACGCCCGCGCCGTCGAGCGCAGCGCCGCGCTGGGCGGGCTGCCGATCGTCGCCACCGGCCATCTCACGACGGTCGGCGCCAGCGCCAGCGAGGCGGTGCGCGAGATCTACGTGGGCGCGCTCGAAGCGTTTCCGACCAATGCGTTTCCGCCGGCCGACTACATCGCGCTGGGCCATATCCACCAGCCGCAGAAGGTCGGCGGGCTGGAGCACATCCGCTACAGCGGGTCCCCGGTGCCGCTGGGATTCGACGAGGCGCGGCAGGACAAGCAGGTGCTGCGGGTCGATTTCGACCTGGCGGGCCTGAAATGCGTCACCGCGCTGCCGGTGCCGTGCTTCCAGCCGCTGGCAACCGTGCGGGGTCGCCTGGCCGATCTGCCGGCGGCGCTCGCCGAGGCGGCGCTGGCCGCGGGCGCCGGTCTGCCGGTGTGGCTCGACGTGGAGGTCACGACCGACGACTACCTGTCCGATCTGCAGCTGCGGGTGGCGCAGCTGGTCGAGGGCCTGCCGGTCGAGGTCCTGCGGGTGCGCCGGGCGCGCGGCAACACGGCGGCCGTCCTGGCGGCATCGGCCGGCGAGACGCTGGACGAACTGGGGCCTGCCGAGGTCTTCGACCGCCGGCTCGCCGCCGAGTCGCTGGAGCCCGCGCTGCAGGCGCGGCTGCGCGACCGCTACCGCGCCGTGGTGGCCGAACTGGCGGAAGGCGGCGGCGCATGAGAATCCTGAGCCTGCGCCTGAAGAACCTCAATTCGCTCAAGGGCGAATGGCGGATCGACTTCACCGCCGCGCCCTTCGCCGGCAACGGGCTGTTCGCGATCACCGGCCCGACCGGGGCGGGCAAGACCACGCTGCTCGACGCGATCTGCCTGGCGCTCTACCACCAGACCCCGCGCATCGGCAGTGTGTCCCAGGGGGGCAACGACCTGATGACCCGCCACACCGCCGAATGCCTGGCCGAGGTCGAGTTCGAGGTGAAGGGCGCGCGCTACCGCGCCTTCTGGAGCCAGCGCCGCGCACGCGACAAGGCCGAGGGCGCGCTGCAGCAGGTGCAGGTGGAACTGGTCGAGATCGTGGAGGGCGAAGGCCGCATCCTGACGACCCGGGTGCAGGACAAGCTGCGCCAGACCGAGCTGCTCACCGGCCTCAATTTCGAGCGCTTCACCAAGTCGATGCTGCTGGCGCAGGGCGGCTTCGCGGCGTTCCTGGAAGCCAGTGCCGGCAAGCGGGCCGAGCTGCTGGAAGAATTGACCGGCACCGACATCTACGGCCAGATCTCCCAGCGGGTCTACGAGCGGGCACGCGACGCACGCACCGCGCTCGACCAGCTGCGCGCCCGCGCCGGGGGCGTCGAGTTGCTGGACGATGCCGCGCGCGCGGCATTGGCAGAAGAGTCGGCGCAACTCGCGGTGCGTGCCCAGGAACTGCATCGGCAGCGCCAGGACCTGGCCGCTGAGCGGCAGTGGCTGGTGGACACCGACCGCGCCCAGGCCCGCCACGACGACGCGGTTCTGCGCCAGCAGGAAGCGCAGCGGCGGCAGGACGAGGCCGCGCCGCAACGCGAGCGGCTGGAGGCGAGCGAGCCGGCGTCGCGCCTGCGGCCGGTGCACGACACCTGGCAGGCCGAAGTGCAGACCGTCGCGGCGCTGGCGCAGCGCCTGCAGCAGACCGATGCGCGCCATCGGGAGGCGGTCGACCGTGCCGGCCACGCCTTGCACCATGCGCACGGCTACAGCCGCCGCGTGGCCGAGCAGCACCGTGGGGCATGGCAGGACTGCGCGCAGGCAAAGGACGCGGTGCAGCAGCAGCTGGCCGCCACCGCGCAACACGCTGCGCTGGGCGAGCGACTGAGCGGCTGGCGCGCCCAGTTCGATGCCTGCGCAGGGCAGTCCGCGCAGGTGGCCGGCATTCGCGCAAGCCAGGATGCGCATGCGCTTCGGCTGCGATCGCTGCAGGAGGTGCTGCCCGCCGCCGACCAGGCGCGCCTCCGCGCAGCCGATGCGGCGGCCCAGGCGCGCCAGGCAGAAACAGCGGCCCGCCAGGCCCATGCCGACGCACTCGCCGGACAGGACGAAACCCATTGGCGCGATGCCCCGCTGCAACTGCTCGAACAAGGCCATGCCTGGACCCGGCTGCGGCAAACCCTGCAGACGTGGCAGCACGCCCAGGCGCGCCAGGTGCGGCTGCAGACGGAGCAGGCGGACCGCACACAGCGGCAGGACGGCCTGTCCCAGGCCATCCACGCACTGCGCGCGCGCTACACCGACCTGCACCGGCAGGTGCAGGACCAGAAGCGTCTGCTTCTGCAAGAGCAGCGCATCAAGGACCTGGACGCCTACCGCCGCGCGCTCCAGCCCGACGAGGCATGCCCGCTCTGCGGCTCCACCGCCCACCCGGCGATCGACCACTACGAAGCCCTCGACGTGTCGGCGACCGAGGCGCGCCTCGACGCCTTGGAAGCCGCGTGCCTGGCCGTGACCGAGCAGTGGCAGGAGCAGCGCTCTGCACTGGCCGCCCTGCAGGCACACAGCGCCCAGGCCGCGCAGCAGATGGCCGAGGGCGCGGAGGACATCGGCCGTGGCGCAGACGATTGGCACCGCAGTTGCGAAGCGCTTCAGTGGCCCGCCGACCGCCAGGACCCGGAGGCGATAGCGGCCGCGCAGGCCGGCAACACCGCGCAGCTGCAGGCGGCGCAGACGCGATGGGCCGCGATCGGCGCCGCGCGGGACCGCTGGGATACCGCCCGCGCTGCCGTGCAAGGGGCCGAGCAGGCCGAGCGCGCCGCGGCCCAGCAGCACGCATCGGCTGCCCAGGACCTGGAGACGGCCCGGCAACAGGGCGATGCGCTCGCCCGCCAACACGATGCGCAGACCGCCCGGTACCGGGAAATGGAAGACGCCCTGGCGCACGAGCTGTCGACACTGGGCTACACCCTGCCTGCCGACGGCACCGCCTGGCTGGCCGAACGCACCCGGGCGTACCGTACATTCCAGGACGCGCAGACCCGGCTGAACGGCCTGCAACTGCAGGAAGACGGCCTTCGCCGGCAGGCCCAACTCGCGGAGGAAGCAGCGCAGCGCTGGTCCGACCGCCTTGCGGCGGCGCCCGCACCGGTGGCCGCCCATTCATTGCCGGATGCGGCGGATGCGGGTCGCGCACTGGCCGAAGCCGAAGCCGCACTGCGGTCTGCCGAACAAGAAGCCGCGTCGCTGCATGGCGCACTGGCAGCGCTGCAGCAGCAATATGCCGCGGCTGAGGCCCGCTGCGCGCAGGCCACTGCCCACTGGAACGCGGCACTGGCCGACAGCCCTTTCGACAGCGCCGCCGACTTTCACGCCGCATGGCTGGATGCGCCGGAGCGCGACCGCCTGCGCACCGCGCTGGCCGCGCTGCAGCAGTCCGTGGCCGAAGCCCGCGCGCTGCAATCCGCCGCCCGGACCGCGCTCGAGGAGCTTCGTGCCACACCCCGGACCGCACGCACCGCGGTCGAACTCGAAGCCCTGCTGGAGGCGTCCGACGCGGAACACACCAGCGCCGCGCAGCGCCAGGGCGGCATCGCGAGCCGTCTGCAGGAAGACGCGGCGCGGCGCGAGAGCCTGCAGGCGCTGTGGGAACAGATCGGCGCGCAGGAGGCCGATGCCGACCTGTGGCAGCACCTCAACGGCCTGATCGGATCGGCCGACGGCGCCAAATACCGCAAGTTCGCCCAGGGCCTGACGCTCGACCATCTGGTGCACCTCGCCAACCGCCAACTCGGCCGGCTGCAGGCCCGCTACCGCCTGGCCCGGCGTGCCGCGGGCGACCTGGAACTGGAGGTGGTCGATACCTGGCAGGCCGACGCGACCCGCGACACCCGCACGCTGTCGGGCGGCGAGAGTTTCCTGGTGAGCCTGGCGCTGGCGCTGGCGCTGTCGGACCTGGTGAGCCACAAGACCAGCATCGATTCGCTGTTCCTGGACGAAGGCTTCGGCACGCTGGATGCCGAGACGCTGGAGATCGCGCTCGACGCGCTCGACAGCCTGAACGCCGGCGGCAAGACGATCGGCATCATCAGCCACGTGGAAGCACTCAAGGAGCGCATCCCGGTGCAGATCCGGGTCCGCAAGGGCATCGGCCTCGGCTACAGCGGGCTGGATGCGCAGTTCGCCGTGCCATAAGCACCATCGCCTGCAAGCCGCTGATTTGTTCAGGGATACCGCGGAACCGGCTTTGCCGGGCCGCTGGTGTCGCCCCCTGCAAGGGGGGTGGCGAAGACACGAAGTGCGCAGCCTGGGGGTGTGCTCGACCTCTATCCGCCCCGGCGCATCATGTCGAAGAAGTCGACGTTGGTCTTCGTCGCCTTCATGTTCTTGATCATCAGCTCCATGGACTCGATCTCGTCCATGTTGTAGAGGAACTGCCGCAGGATACGGGTCTTCTGCAAAATTTCCGGGGCCAGCAGCAGCTCTTCGCGGCGGGTGCCGCTCTTGTTGAGCTCGATCGCCGGGAACACGCGCTTCTCGTACAGGCGGCGGTTCAGGTGGATTTCGCAGTTGCCGGTGCCCTTGAACTCTTCGAAGATCACCTCGTCCATGCGGCTGCCGGTGTCGACCAGCGCGGTGGCGATGATGGTGAGCGAGCCACCTTCCTCGACCTTGCGCGCCGCGCCGAAGAAGCGCTTGGGCCGCTGCAGTGCCGCGGCGTCCACGCCGCCCGACAGCACCTTGCCGGACGAGGGCACGACGTTGTTGTAGGCACGGGCCAGGCGGGTGATCGAGTCCAGCAGGATGACCACGTCCTTCTTCAATTCGACCAGGCGCTTGGCGCGCTCGATCACCATCTCGGCCACGTGCACGTGGCGGGCGGCCGGCTCGTCGAAGGTCGAGGCGATGATCTCGCCCTTGACCGTGCGCTGCATCTCGGTCACTTCCTCGGGCCGCTCGTCCACCAGCAGCACCATCAGGTGCACGTCGGGATTGTTGGCGGTGATCGCGTGGGCGATGTGCTGCATCATCACCGTCTTGCCGCTCTTGGGCGGAGCGACGATCAGCGCGCGCTGGCCGCGGCCGATGGGGGCGATGATGTCGATGATGCGGCCGGTGATGTTCTCTTCGGTCTTGAGTTCGCGCTCGAGCTTCATCTGTTCCTTGGGGAACAGCGGCGTCAGGTTCTCGAACATCACCTTGTGCTTGTTCTGCTCGGGCGGACCGCCGTTGACCGCGTCGAGCTTGGTCAGCGCGAAGTAGCGCTCGCCGTCCTTGGGCGTGCGCACTTCGCCTTCGACCATGTCGCCGGTGTGCAGGTTGAAGCGGCGCACCTGGCTCGGCGAGATGTAGATGTCGTCGGTGCTGGCGGTGAAGCTGGTGTCGGGGCTGCGCAGGAAACCGAAGCCGTCGGGCAGGATTTCCAGCACGCCGTCGGCGAAGACCTGCTCGCCGGCGCGGGCTCGCTTCTTGATGATCGCGAACATCAGCTCCTGCTTGCGCATGCGGCCGGTATTCTCGATCTCGAGTTCTTCCGCCTGCTTGAGGACTTCGGACACGTGCAGTGCCTTGAGTTCGTTTAAGTGCATGGAGCTACTCCTTGGCGGAGTTCAGGAAAATTCAGGGGGAGGGTGGCGGGGCGAGGAGACCTCGCGAGCCGGGGGGACTCGAACCGGTGACGCACGCGGAGGGCGCGGGCCGGTGAATGCGCGGATTATGACAGGAAACGATAGCAGCTTTTACAGGTGGCCCGTGCGTTGCGCGCTGCGCACGGGGCCTGCGGTGGCCGGGGCTGCCGGCGCCCCGGCAACGGACGATCAGGCGAGCTGCTGGTCGATGAATTCGGTCAACTGTGCCTTGCTCAATGCGCCGACCTTGGTGGCGGCCAGCTGGCCCCCCTTGAAGAGCATCAGCGTCGGGATGCCGCGGATGCCGAACTTGGCGGGAATGTCGCGGTTCTCGTCGACGTTCATCTTCGCGATCTGCAGCTTGTCCTTGTAGCTGGCCGAGACTTCGTCGAGGATCGGTGCAATCATCTTGCAGGGGCCGCACCATTCGGCCCAGTAATCCACCAGCACCGGCTTGTCGGCCTGCAGCACGTCGGCGTCGAAGGACGCATCCGAAATATGTTTGATGAGATCGCTGGCCATGGAGTCTTCCTAATGTGGGATATGGAGCCGCTAAAGTGGCGGCCATTGTGACAGAACCCAAGTGTAGGGAAGGGGCTCCCCGTGCTATCGACGCCATAGCGAATGCCCCTGCCGGCAATGCTGGGACGGCCCTTTTCGGGCACCCGGTCGATGCCCTGTGGCTGGCTCCCGCGACGGGCGTGGTCGCCCGGCTGGCCGAGGCCCTCGCAGCACACGGCGCGCACCCCGCGCAGACCGTCGTGGTGCTGCCCTACGCCCAGCTGTTGCCGATCGCGCGCCGCTACTGGGCGACCGCGCGGCCCCAGGGTTTCGCGCCCCGGTTCGAGACCTTTTCGAGCTGGGCACGCGGCCTCGGCGCAGCCGACGCGGGCGATGCCGGCGGCGTCACCGGCGACACCGCGCGCGATCTGCTGCGGGCCCTGGCCCTGCTGGAGCAGGTGCCCACGCTGAAGCGCTATGCCGACACCCTGGCCGAGCCCCTGGTCGAATCCGCCTGCCAGCTGCACCGCGCACTCGCCGCGGTCGCGCCCGACGCCCGCCCCGCCTGGGGCGAAGCCGCCGCCGAGGCGATGGGGCAGGGCACCGAGGCCGCGGTGCTGCAGCTCGAAGCCGCCACCGCGCGGGTGGCGCTCGTTTGGGCCCTGACCTCTTCCTGCGCCACCGACGTGCTGCTGGGCCCCGGTGCGACGGCCGGCGGCATCCGCTGCCTGGTGGTGCTCGACGGCCTGCAGCCCGAGCCGCTGGCCGACGCCGTCTGCGACCAGTGGATAGCGAACGGCCTGCCTGCCCTGCGCATCGGCCTGCACCAGCCGGCGGCGCGCTGCACCGGCATCCGCCTGCACGCCGCCCCCGATGCCGAAGACGAAGCCGAGCGCGCCGCCGCCTGCGTGCTGGCCCGGGTGCGCGAGGGCGCGACGCCCGTCGCCCTGGTCGCGAACGACCGCGCCCTGACCCGCCGCATCGGCGCGATGCTGCATGCCCAGGGCCTGGCGCTGCGCGACGAGAGCGGCTGGAAGCTCTCCACCACCCGCGCCGCCGCCCAGGTGATGGCCGCGCTGCGCGCCTGCGCCCGCCGGGCCACCGCGGACGAGGTGCTCGACTGGCTGAAACAATCCCCCACCTTCGCGACGGCCCGGTTGCGCCCGCTGGAGGCCGCCCTGCGGCGCGAGGGCGTGCGCGACTGGAGCGGCTGGCAGGCGCCGCCCGGCGACAAGGCGCCGGCCCCGCTGCTGCGCGGCGTTTGCACCGATATCGACACCCTGCGCGAAGCCATGCAGCGCCCCCGGCCGCTGCCCCAGTGGCTGACGGCACTGCGCACGCTGCTGCAGGCCAGCGGCCTGTGGGACGGCCTGCGGGCCGATGCCGCCGGCGAGAAGGTGGTGGCCGTGCTGCGGCTCGACACCCTCGCCCAGGCCACCTTCACCCAGCAGCTCGAAGACTCGCCCTGGGTGACCCGCCGGATGGGCCTGTCGGCCTTCGGCACCTGGGCCCGCCAGGCACTTGAAGCCGCCAACTTCCAGCCCGAAGCCGACTGGCAGACGGCCGATGCCGACGTGGTGGTGCTGCCGATGCAGCAGCTGCTCGCCCGCCCGTTCGGCGCGGTGGTGATGCCCGGCTGCGACGAGATCCGCCTGCCCGCCGCGCCGGAGCCGCCGGGCGCCTGGTCGGCCCCCGAGCGCGTCGCACTGGGCCTGACCACCCGCGAGGCGCTGCAGGCCGAAACCGCCGCCGCCTGGGAGATCGCGCTGTGCGCCCCGCGGGTCGACATCCTCTGGCGCCGCGGCGACGAAGGCGGCGAGCCGCTGCTGCCCAGCCCGCTGGTGCAGGCCCTGCAGTCGGTGCCCGGCGCGGCGGCCGAGGCCGCGGACCCGCGCCCCTCGCGCAGCATCGTCGCCACCCCCACTGCGATGCCCCGGCCGCAGGGCGACGCGCTGCCGGTGAAGCGCCTGTCCGCCAGCGCCTACGAAGACCTGCGCAAGTGCCCGTACCGCTTCTTCGCCCTGCGCCAGCTGGGCCTGCAGGAGGCCGACGAGCTGGATGCCGAAGTGGACAAGCGCGATTTCGGCCTGTGGCTGCACGACACGCTGCGCGGCTTCCACGAGGCGTTGGCGGACGCCCCCACCGACGACGCCGCGGAGCGCCTGGCGATGCTCGATGCCGCCGCCGAACAGGCCACCCGCGCGCGCCGCCTGCCGGCCGAAGACTTCCTGCCCTTCGCCGCCACCTGGCCCCAGGCGCGCGACGGCTACCTGGCCTGGCTGGCCGGGCACGACGCCACCGGGGCCCGGTTCGGCTGGGCCGAGGGCTGGCGCGAGCAGCCGCTGGGCGAGGTGCTGCTGGTCGGCCAGATCGACCGGATGGACCGGTTGCCGGGCGGCCCCGACGGCGCGCTGCTGCCCCTGGTGATCGACTACAAGACCGAGGGCCTGCAGACGACCCGCGAGCGCTTGCGGCGGCAGGGAGAGGACACGCAGCTGGCCTTCTACGCCGCCTTGCTGGAAGACGATGCGCTGCATGCGGCGTATCTCAACATCGGCGAGAAGGGGCCGACCACCTTCGTCGAGCAGGAGGACGTGGTGCACGCGCGGGACATGCTGGTCGAGGGGATCCTGGACGACCTGTCGCGCATCGCCGAAGGGGTGGCGCTGCCGGCGTTGGGGGAGGGGGCGGTGTGCGATTACTGTGCGGCGCGGGGGTTGTGCCGGAAGGATTTTTGGGTATGAGGGAGGATGTTGCTTCGGGTGGTGATGTGGGGGCTGTGGGAGTGCGGGTCGGGGCAGGCGTGAAGGCGGCGCAGGTAGTGCATTTCGTGCGGATCGGGCAGGGGCAGGTGCGGGGGCCGGGATCGCCGGGTGCCCCCCTCCGCGAATGTCCCCCGGCCTGCGGCCTCCTCCTTTATTTCGCTGCGGGGGGCACCCGACACTCCCGGCCCTGGCCACGTCGCTTCGTGCGGGGCGGATCGGTCATCGCGGGTAGTGAAGAAGGACGCTTTGTTTTCCTCGGGCGGCTCGAACCTGGCCACCGTGCCCGGCGCATGGCGCAGGGTTCAACGACCCTCGATCGAGCGTTTCCGCAGGGATCGCGTCGATGGCGTGCTCTGCGCAGCGAAATTAAGGAGGAGGCCGCAGGCCGGGGGACATTCGCGGAGCAGAGTACGCCGTCGGCGCGATCCCGGACCATCCCGACAACCCTCCCACACCTCGAATGCTATCAATTAGATAGCTACTGGCCGGCTCCCGAAGACGGCTACGGCCCCTTTTCATTCAAATCCGGGTGCCGACCTTCGCGGTCGCGCGCAGGCAAGGTCGGCCCCGCATGACCGACCAGAACCTGGCCTACGAGCACAACGGGCAGCGCGTGCCGCGCGAGCGCTTCTACGCGATCGCCTGCGACCCGCGGCGCAGCGTGGCGGTGGAAGCCTGTGCGGGCGCCGGCAAGACGTGGATGCTGGTGTCGCGCATCGTCCGGGCGCTGCTGGACGGCTGCCCGCCGCACGAGATCCTGGCGATCACCTTCACCAAGAAGGCGGCCGGCGAAATGCGGGAGCGGCTGCAGGAATGGCTGGCCGACTTCGCCGCGATGCCCTACGAGCAGCGGGTGGCCGAGCTGCGCGCCCGCGGCGTGCCCGAAGCACAGGTCGTGGATCCGAAAGGGCTGCAGCCGGCGGTGGACCTCGGCGCTCTGCTATCGAAACTGCAGCAAGACGTGTTCGCCGCCGGACGGCCGGTGCAGGTGCGCACCTTCCACAGCTGGTTCGCCGCGCTGCTGCGCACCGCGCCGCTGGCGGTGCTGGAGCAGCTGGGCCTGCCCACCAGCTACGACCTGCTGCAGGACGATGCCGAGGCGGTCGCCCGCGTCTGGCGGCGCTTCTATTCGGTCGTGCTGGAGGACGCGGCGCTGCACGCCGACTTCGATGCCCTGGTCGCGGTGCACGGCCGCTCGCAAACGCACAAGGCGCTGGCCGCGGCGCTGCAGCGGCGGATCGAGTTCGCCCTGGCCGACGGCGCCGGCGTGGTGGACGGGGCCATCGCGCGGTGGGAAACGCTGTGGCCCGACATGGCGACCGGGTCGCCGGCGTCGGACGATGGCGGTGGCGACGACGGCCCCGGCGCTTCGTCGGCCCGGCCGGTCGACTGGCTGCTGTCGCAGCGCGACGCGCTCTACGCCGCCTCCCGTGCGCTCGGCCGGGCCAGCGCCAAGACCTTTTCCGCCGCCGGCGCCGCGCTGGAGCGGGCGGCCACCGCCGGCGACGCCGCCGGCATCCGCGCCGCGCTGCTCACCCAGGCCGGCGAGCCGCGCAAGTTCAACGACAAGCTCGACGGGATCGACGCGGTCCGCGCGGCGCAGGAGATGGTGCAGCGCTGCGCCGACGCCGAATCGCAGCATGCCGCCTGGCTGCACCACCACCGCATGGCGCGGCTGGTGCGGGTGCTGGTGGCCGAATATGCGGCGCTCAAGCGCGAGCACGGCTGGGTCGACATGAACGACGTCGAGCGCGCCGCGCAGGCGATGCTGTCCGATCCGGTGCTGGCCGGCTGGGTGCAGCAGCGGCTCGATGCGCGGGTGCGGCACCTGCTGGTCGACGAGTTCCAGGACACCAACCCGCTGCAGTGGCAGGCGCTGCAGGCGTGGCTGTCGGGGTACGTCGGCGCCGGGGCGGGCGATGCGCCCAGCGTGTTTTTGGTGGGCGACCCGAAGCAGAGCATCTACCGCTTCCGCCGGGCCGAGCCGCAGGTGTTCCGCGCGGCGCAGCGCTTCGTCGTCGAAGGCCTCGGTGGCGACCGACTGGCCTGCGACCACACGCGGCGCAACGCCACCGCCGTGATCGACGCGGTCAATGCCGCGATGGGCGCCGCGCAGGAGGCGGGCGAATACGACGGCTTCCGCACGCACACCACCGAATCGCAGGCCGCCGGCGCGGTGCTGCGCCTGCCGGTCGTGCCGCGCGAGGACAAGGTGGCGGCCGACGACGACCACGCGCCCGCCTGGCGCGACAGCCTCACCACCCCGCGGGTGCTGCCCGAGGACACGCTGCGCCACCGCGAATGCCGCCAGGCCGCCGACTGGCTGGTGGCCCAGATGCGGGAGCGCGGCCTGCATCCGCGCGACGTGATGGTGCTGGCGCGGCGCCGCGTCGCGCTCTCCGCGATGGACGAGGCGCTGCGGGTGCTGCACGTTCCCGCCCAGCAGCCCGAGAAGACCGACCTGCGCGACGCGCCGGAGGTGCAGGACGTCGTCGCGCTGCTGGACGCCTTGCTCTCCGACGGGCACGACCTGTCGCTGGCCCGGGCGCTCAAGTCGCCGATCTTCGGTTTCTCCGACGACGACCTGGTGCAGCTCGCGCTGGCCCGGCAGCGGCTGCGCGCGGCGGCTGTGGGCGACGGTGGCGCTGGTGCGGAAGACGGTCGCGCGGGATCGGGCGGCGGCAGCGGGGAGGGCAGGGCCCGCCGGGCCGACACCGATGGCGACACCTGGTGGTCGCTGCTGCAGCGGCCCGATGCGCAGGTGCCGGCCGTTCTGCTGCCCCGGCTGCAGGCCACCGGCGCCACGCTGCTGCGCTGGCGCGGCTGGCTCGACCGGCTGCCGCCGCACGACGCGGTCGATGCGATCTACCAAGACGGCGACGTGCTGGCCCGCTTCGCCGCGGCCGTGCCGGACGCCTTGCGCAGCACCGTCGTCGCACGGCTGCGCGCGGTGCCGGGCGCGGCACTGCAGATCGACGCGGGCCGCTTCTCCACCCCCTACGGCTTCGTGCGCAAGCTGCGCGCCGGCGGCGTCAAGGCCCCGGTGCGGGCCGATGCCGACGCGGTGCGGCTGCTGACGGTGCACGGCGCCAAGGGCCTGGAGGCCGAACTGGTGCTGCTGCTCGATACCGACGCCGCCCCCGCCCGCGGCGAGACGATGGGCGTGCTGGTCGATTGGCCGGGCGAGGCGCCGGTCCCGCAGTCGCTGCTCTTCTTCGCCAGCGAGAGCAAACCACCCCCCGGCGCCGCCGCCGCGATCGCCGCCGAACAGGTCGAGCGCCGCCGCGAAGAGCTCAACGGCCTCTACGTCGCCACCACCCGCGCCCGCGGCCGGCTGGTGCTGTCGTGCGTGGAGCCGCACCGCGCGCCGGTGGGCAGCTGGTGGCGCCGCATGGAGGCGCTGGCCGAGCCGGTGGAGGCGGCCCCTGCGCCTGCCGCTGCGGCGTCGACATCCGCATCTGCCGACTTCGACTTCGACGTCGAAGATGCCGTTGCTTTCCAGGATCTCCCCCTGGAGGAGGGCGGGGGTGAGGGCCGGACCCGCGCCGCACCGGCCCCGCCGCCCGCAGCGGACACTTTCTACATGCCCTATCTGCCGCTGGCCGTGGAAGGCTATCGGCTGCCTGCTATAGATTCAATAGCAATCGCACCGCCTGAGCAGCGAAAAATCGAGGCCGCCATCGGGCAGGCGATGCACCGCATGCTCGAATGGGCGCAGGCCGGCGACACCGCCATCTCCGATGCGCAGCGCGACGCCGCCGCCCGCGAATGGGGCCTGGACGGCGCCGAGGCCGCACGCGCCGCGGCGCTGGCCCAGGCCGTGCGCCACGGCGACGGCCGCTGGGTCTGGGACGACGCGCTGCTCGACTGGCAGGGCAACGAGGTGCCGATCAGCCACATCGGCCAGCCCTTGCGCATCGACCGCCTGGTGCGCCGCAGGGACAGCGGCGAATGGTGGGTGCTCGACTACAAGTCCGCCGGCATGCCCGAGCGCCAGCCCGAACTCGTCGCCCAGCTGCAGTCCTACCGCGCGGCGGTGCAGGCCGCGTTTCCGGGCGAACCGGTGCTGGCCGCGTTCCTGACCGGGCGGGGCACGGTGGCGGTCGTGGAGGCGGACACGGCGAGCGGCATGCCCCCGCCAGCCGCCCGCGTGCAGCCCGACCCCGCACCCGCCGTGTCCGACCGGGCCGCCACCGCGACAATGCAGGACGCGGCCCCCGACCCGGTGCCGACGGCCGTGGCGCAGCCCGATGCGGTGCCGCCCCCGGCCCCTGCGCCGCCGGCGCCCCGGCGCCACCCCACGCCCCCCCCGCCCGCGCCGCCTTCGGCGCAGGGCGATCTCTTTTCCTGAATGCTCCGATGTCCGAAGAAGAATCCCTCGCTCCCGTGTCCCTCGCACCCCAGGCGCCCGTCGTCGTCGTCGGGGCCGGCCCGGCCGGCCTGATGGCGGCGGAGCGGCTGTCGGCGGCAGGGCTGCAGGTCCATGTGTACGACGCGATGGCGTCGGTAGGCCGCAAGTTCCTGCTGGCGGGCAAGGGCGGGCTCAACCTGACGCATGCCGAGCCGGCCGCGACCTTCGCCACCCGCTACGGCGCGCGGCAGGCCGAGGTGGCGCCGTGGCTGGAGCGCTTCGGCGCCGAGGCGGTGCGGGCCTGGGCCGAGGGGCTGGGCATCGGCACCTTCGTCGGCAGCTCCGACCGGGTGTTTCCGACCGACATGAAGGCCGCGCCGCTGCTGCGCGCCTGGCTGCACCGGCTGCGGCATCCCGCCGCCGGGGTGCCGGTGCAGTTCCACATGCGCCACCGGTGGCAGGGTTGGGCCGAAGACGGCGCGCTGCGTTTTTCCTCGGCCGCCGGAGAGACCACGGTGCAGGCCGGCGCGGTGGTGCTGGCGCTCGGCGGCGGCAGCTGGAAGCGGCTGGGCTCCGACGGCGCGTGGGTGCCGCTGCTGGAGGCGCGCGGCGTGCCGGTGGTGCCGCTGGCGCCGGCCAACTGCGGCTTCGACGTGGCGGGCCGGCCCGCCGGCGGCGACGACGAGGTCGAGAGCCGGCGCGGCTTCCTGAAGGCGTTGGTCGGCCGGGGCGATGCGCCCGCCACCGGCTGGACGCCGGTCTTCGCCGAGCGCTTCGCCGGCCAGCCGTTCAAGTCGGTCGCGATCCGGTTCGAAGCGCAGGACGGCCGCCGTTTCGCGCGGCGGGGCGAGTTCGTCGCCACCGCCACCGGTGTCGAGGGCAGCCTGGTCTATGCCGCCTCGGCCCTGCTGCGCGGCGAGATCGCGGCGCACGGCAGCGCCACCTTCCACCTCGATCTGCTGCCCGACCGGACGCCCGAGCAGGTGCTGGCCGAGGTGCGGCATCCGCGCGGCTCGCGCTCGCTCACCAGCCACCTGAAAAGCCGGCTCAACATCGACGGCATCAAGGCCGGCATCCTGTACGAACTGCTGGGCAAGGAGGCGATGGGCCAGCCGGCCGCGCTGGCCGCCGCCCTCAAGGCGCTGCCGGTGACCCTGACCGCGCCGCGGCCGATCGACGAGGCCATCAGCAGCGCCGGCGGCGTGCCGTTCGAGGCGATGGACGCGCACGGCATGGTCGCCGCGCTGCCCGGCGTCTTCTGCGCCGGCGAGATGGTCGATTGGGAAGCGCCCACCGGCGGCTACCTGATGACCGCCTGCATGGCCAGCGGCGTGGCGGCGGCGGATGGTGTCTGCCGGTTCCTGGACCGGGCGCCGGCAGGCGCCTAGCGACCGCACGGGCGTGCCGGTCTTCGGCAGGAGGCCCGATGCCCGGTCGCGCAGACCGTCCGCGGCCGGCGCGGTGCCGCCCTCGGCCCTCGGCGCGCGTCCGGCCGTCTACCCGCGCAACCGTGCCGGCGACGACGCCGCGGGATCGACGCCGGCGGCCTGCAGCGCGGCCGGTAGCGGCTCGCCCAGCAGCAGCGCGCGCGCCAACAGGGCCACGCCCGCGGCGCTCTGGATGCCGTAGCCGCCCTGGCCGGCCAGCCAGAAGAAACCTTCGCACCGCGGCTCCCAGCCGACCACCATGTCACCGTCGGCCACGAAGGAGCGCAGGCCGGCCCAGGTGCGGTGCGGCCGGCGGATCGTGAGGGTGGTGGCCTGCTCGATGTGGTGGATGCCCAGCGCCACGTCCAGCTCCTCGGGCACCACGTCGTGCGGCTCCACCGGGTCGGCGTTGGCGGGCGAGCCCAGCAGCAGGCCGGCGTCGGGCTTGAAGTAGTAGGTCTCGTCGATCCCGACCACCGCCGGCCAGCCGTGGATGTCCAGGCCGTCCGGCGCGGGGAAGGTGAAGGCGCTGCGGCGGCGCGGCTCCAGGCCGATCGGCGGCGCGCCGGCCATCGCGGCCAGCGTGTCGGCCCAGGCGCCGGCCGCGTCGACGAGGGTGCGGGCCTGCAGGGTGCGGCCGTCGGCCAGGGTGACGGTCCAGCGGCCGTCGGCGCGCCGCAGCCCGGCCACCTCGGCATCGGCCAGCAGCTGCCCGCCCCGGCGGCGGAATCCGCGCAGGTAGCCCTGGTGCAGCGCGTGCACGTCGATGTCGGCGGCGCGGTCTTCCGCGATGCCGGCGGTGGCGGCCTCGGGCCGCAGCACCGGCACCCGCGCGGCGATCTCTGCACGGCCGACCCGGCGCACCGCGCCGGAGCGTGCCGAGAGCGCGGTCCAGGCCTCTTCCAGCATGTCCAGCTGGCCGGGCCCCGCCACGTGCAGTACGCCGCGCGGGGTGAGGATCGGGTCGGTGCCGAAGACCTCCGGCGGTGCGTCGTAGAACGCCCGGCTGGCCCGGGTCAGCGCCCGGATCGCGGGCGTGCCGTAGGTCTCCATGTAGAGCGCGGCCGAGCGGCCGGTGGTGTGGTAGCCGGGCTGGCTCTCGCGCTCCAGCAGCACCACCGCGCCGGCGTCCGCGATCTCGTAGCCGACCGATGCGCCCGCGATGCCGGCGCCGACGATGGCGAAGTCGTAGAGGTCCATCGCGCGGTTCCTCAGACGGCCGATGCGGCACCGCTGGCGGCGCGCGCATCCAGCACCGGCGGTGCGGTGACGATGGAGGTCAGCGCGGGCTGCGCATGCTTGAGCCGGGACACGTCCGGCACCGGCCGGCGCAGGGCCGGGTCGCCCGCGAAGGCCTGCTCCAGCGCATGGCCCACGCCCAGCGTGTGGCGGTCGGCGCGGAACCGGCCGACGATCTGCAGGCCGAAAGGCAGGCCGGCCCGGTCGGTGCCGCAGGGCAGGGCGAGCGAGGGGTGCGTGGTCAGCGTGGTCACGTAGGTGAGCGAGAGCCAGCGGTAGTAGTTCTCCTGCGCGACGCCGTTGATCGCGGCCACGTGCGGTTCGGTCCAGGGCATCGGCGAGACCGGCGTGGTGGGCGCCAGGACCACGTCGAACTGCGCGAACGCGGCCTGGAAACGCCTGAGGATCTTCGTCTGCTCGGCCTGCGCCCAGGCGCTGTCGAGCAGACGCATCGCGGCGCCCATCTCGTAGTTGGCGCGCGGGTGGGGGCCGAGGGAGGCCGGGTCGCGCTCGTAGGCGTCGTGCATGCCGGCGACGAAGGCCTCGGCGCGCAGCACGTCGAAGCAGCGGTGCACCTCGCCCAGGTCGATGTCCAGCGGCTCGCAGCTGCGGAACAGGTGGCGCATCGCGGCGATCTTGTCGCGGAACACCGCGCGGATGCCGTCGTTGACCGCGCAGGCGCCGAAGTCCTCGGTGTAGCCCACGCGCAGACCGCCCAGGTCCACCGGCTCCGGCACCAGGAAGGCGAGCGGGTCGAGCGGGTAGGTCAGCGGATCGCCGGTCGACAGGCCCGCGGTGGCGGCCAGCTGCAGGCAGGCGTCGGCCACGGTGCGGCCCATCGGGCCGACGACCGAGATCGGCGTCCAGCCGAGCGGCTTGCGCGAGCTGGGCACCACCCCGGGCGAGGGCCGGAAGCCCACCACGCCGCACTTGGCGGCCGGGATGCGCAGCGAGCCGCCGGTGTCCGACCCGGTGCAGACCGGCAGCATGTCCAGCGCCAGCGCGCAGGCCGAGCCGCCCGAAGAGCCGCCGGCGTTCAGGTTCGGATCGAACGGGTTGCCGGTGGCGCCCCAGACCGGGTTGCGCGAGTTGGCGCCGGCGCCCATCTCGGGAATGTTGGTCTTGCCGGCGACGATGGCGCCGGCGGCGCGCAGCCGGGCGACCAGCACGTTGTCGGCGGCCGGCACGTTGGCGCGGTAGATCGGCGAGCCGTAGGTGGTCAGCAGGCCGGCGGTCTCTTCCAGGTCCTTCACGCCCAGCGGCAGGCCGTGCAGCAGGCCCAGCGGCGCGCCGGAGGCGAGGGCCTTCTCGGCCGCCTTCGCCTCGTCGCGGGCCCGGTCGAAGCAGGTGGCGGTGACCGCGTTGACATACGGGTTGACCGCCTCGATGCGGGCGATGCAGGCGTCGAGCAGTTCGACCGGCGAGAGCTGGCGCGCGCCGATCAGGCGGCGCATGTCGGTGGCGGGAAGGGCGACGATGTCGGTGGTGTCCATGGATCTGTCTCTGTGCGGGGGAGGGCCGGGGCCGGCCCGGTGTTCAGCGGCTCAGGCCGCGTGCGGCGATCGGCCAGACCGCTTCGACCGTGTCGCCGCGGAACGCGACGATCTCGTCGTGCAGGTTGAGCGTCGGGTCGCAGTGGCCGGGCACCAGCTGCAGCACGCTGCCGAGGGTGGGCAGCGGCGCGCCGTCGGTGGCGACGACGATGCCGTGCTCGTCGTTGGCGGCGCGGTAGACCAGCCCGCTGCCGGGCGGCCAGACGGCCGGCAGGCCCGAATCGACCGCCAGCGACTTGAGGCCGGCATCGACCACCACGTGGGTGCCGGCCGCGGTGCTCATCACCGCCGTCGCCAGGAATGCGGCGTGCGAGAAGCGCAGGCCGGGGCCGCCTTCGTTCTCGGCATAGTCGCGGTCCATGAAGGCGTAGGAGCCGGGCTGCAGCTCGGTGTACACACCGGTCTGCAGGTCGAACTCGACGCTGCCGCTGCCGCCGCCGGTCACCGTGGCGCAGCGCACGCCGGCCTGCGCTAGCGCCGCGACGACCGCGCCGGTGCGGTCCGCGGCGCGCCGGGCCTCGGCCCGCCGGGCGTCCCAGGCGCGCAGGTGCTGCATGCCGCCGTGGTAGGCCTGCAGGCCGCGGAAGTCGAGCTGCGGATGGCGGCCGATCGCCTCCACCAGCCGCAGCACCGCGTCGGCACCGGCGACGCCGCAGCGGCCCTGGCCGATGTCGATCTCGACGAACACGCCGAGCCGGCTGCCCGCGGCGGCGGTGGCCTCGGCCAGGGCCGTGACCTGCGCTGCGTCGTCCACGCAGACGCTGATCCGGGCCGAGAGCGCGGCCCGGGCCAGCACCCGGGCCTTGGCAGGCGAGGCGAGCTGGTTGCTGATGTGGATGTCGGTGATGCCCGCGGCGATGAAGGGCAGCGCCTCGCTCGCCTTCTGGCAGCAGATGCCGACCGCGCCGCGCGCCACCTGGGCCAGGGCCACCGCCGGGCATTTGTGGGCCTTGGCATGCGGCCGCAGGTGGATGCCGGCCGCGTCGGCGGCGGCCTGCATCCGGTCGAGGTTGGCCTCGAAGACGGCCAGGTCGAGCAGCAGGGCCGGCGTGTCGACCTGCGCCAGCGGCATGCCGGGCACCGCGGCGGGCGGCAACAGGGCGGCGCGGGCCGGGGAAGGGAAGGAGGAGGAGGGGGTGTGCGTGTTCATTCCGGGCGAATGTTGGCACGCTGCGCGATCGCCCGCATCACCGGCAGCTCCTTCTCGATCAGCGAGCCGAGTGCGGCGCCGTCCATGAAGCGCGGCTCCAGGCCGGCGGCCGCGAGCTTCTCGCGCACCTCGGGGTTGGCGACGGTGTCGGCCAGCGCCTTTTCCAGCCGGGTGCGCACCTCGGCCGGCAGGCCGCGCGGCGCCACCACCGCGACCCAGGTGTCGGCGTCGATGTCGTAGCCGCTCTCGGCGAAGGTGGGCACGTTGGGCAGCAGGGCCGAGCGCTTGGCGGTGGTGACCGCGATCGCCTTGATCTTGCCGTTCTTCAGTTGCGGGATGGCGGCGGCGACGGTATCGACCGAGAACGGCACCTGCCCGCCCATCAGGTCCGTCATGGCCGGCGCGCTGCCCTTGTAGGGCACGTGCAGCAGCTTGGTGTCGGTGGCGCGCAGGATCAGTTCGCCGGTGAACTGGGCGGTGGTGCCGGTACCGAAGGAGGCGTACGAATACTTCTCGGGCGAGGCCTTGGCCAGCGCGACGAACTCTTTCGGCGTGCTGGCGGGCACGTCCTTGTGCGCCAGCAGGACCAGCCCGGTGCGGGCCACCATGCCGAGCGGCTCGAAGCTCTGGACCGGGTCGTAGGCCAGCTTGGGCTGGATCGCCGGGTTGACGGTGAAGGTGGTGCCCGAGCTGATCAGCAGCGTGTAGCCGTCGGGCGCCGCCTTCGACACGTAGGTGGCGCCGATGGTGGTGCCGGCGCCGGCGCGGTTGTCGGCGATCACCGGCTGCCCCAGCTTGTCGCCCAGCGTCTTGGCGACCAGGCGGCCCACCACGTCGGTCGCGCCGCCGGGCGGGAACGGGATCACCAGGGTGATCGGGCGTGCCGGGTAGGCGGCCTGCGCCCAGGCCGTGCCCACCGGCGCTGCGAGGGTGGCGGCCGCGAGGGCGGCACAGGCGAGGAGGGTTTTGCGGTTCATGGCGGTGCTCGGAGTGGGTGGAGGAAGGGCCTGCGGCGGCCCGGCGAAACGAACGGGATGCGGTGACGGAGGTGGGTGGGGATCAGGCGGCGGCGACCGCCGGCGCGCTTCCGGCATCGGCCGCCCGCGCGCCACGGGCCTGGAAGCGCGCGTACTCCTCGTCGGGCACGAAGAGCCCGCCGGTCGTCCAGGCGATGTGGGTCGACTGCGCCAGGTGGGCCGCGAGGCCGCGGCGGGCGATGTAGGCCTGCCCGGCGGGGCTGGCCTGCAGCAAGGCGGGGCCGGCCAGGCCCGCGGCGGCCGAGGGCTCGATGCGGATCGATGCGGTGACCGCCGCGGTGTGCAGCAGGCGAAACAGGTCTTCGTCCTCCACCGTGTAGACGCCCGCCAGCAGCGGCCGCACCACGTCGGCCGCCAGCGCGGAGGCGCGCGGCACGGCCAGGCCGTCGGCCTCGGTGCGGTTGTCCAGGCCCACGTCGTAGACCGAGGGATTGGCGCCCAGGTGCGCCAGCACCGGGGTGCCGGCCAGCATCTGCACCAGGAAGCAGGGCGAGCGGGTGGGCTCGGCGAAGAAGCAGTGCACATGCGGCCCGTAGATCTGCGCCAGCCCGTAGGCGATGCCGCCCGGTGCGCCGCCCACGCCGCAGGGCAGGTAGACGAACAGCGGGTGCTGCGCATCGACCGTGCGGCCCAGCGCCTGCAGCTGCCGCGCCAGATGCGGCGCCGCGGCGGCGTAGCCGAGCAGCAGCGAGCGCGACTGCTCGTCGTCGACGAAGTGGCAGCGCGGATCGGCATCGGCCGCGCGCCGGCCGGCCGCTACCGCCTCGGCGTAGTCGCCGGCATGCTCCACCACCTCGACACCGCGTTTGCGCAGCCGGGCCTTCTTCCATTCCTTGGCATCGGCCGACATGTGCACCACCGCCTCGAATCCCAGCGCCGAGGCCATCACCCCGATGGCCAGGCCCAGGTTGCCGGTCGAGCCGACGGCCACCTGGTGCGCGGCGAACAGCGCCCGCGCCGCCGGCGATGCCAGCACGCGGTAGTCGCCGCCCGGCGCCAGCAGGCCATCGGCCAGGGCCAGCGCCTCGGCATGCTCCAGCACCTCGTGGATGCCGCCGCGCGCCTTGATCGATCCGGCGACCGGCAGGGCATGGTCTGCCTTGACCAGCAGGGTGCCGAAGCCGGGCGGCATGCCGATGGCCGCTTGCAGCCGGGGCGTGTGCAGCAACCCGGATTCGATGCGGCCGGCGCTGCTGTCGAGTTCGGGGAACAGCAGGGCCAGCAGCGGCGCGAAGCGCGACAGGCGCGCCACGGTCGCCTCGATATCAGCCGGGCTAATGCCGTGCAGCGCGCCGCCGGATGCCGGGTCGCCCACCGCGCCGGACGCCCAGAGCACCGGCCGGCCGGCGGACAGATCGGCCAGGGACAACGCCGGCGCAGCGCCGGACGATTCGGCAGCGGTGGGATTCGGAGCGGTGGACAGGTCGGACATGGGCGGGCATAGGTGGAAGATGACGCCATTGTTGGCATGCTTACCGCGGCGCACAACGCATTTATAGTGGTCATCCGATTAGCAGAACTAATGGCTTAGATGCAGATTCGCCTCACGCCTTCGCTGCTCGCATGGTTACGGTGCTTCGAGGCGACCGCCCGGTGCCGCAGCTTCACCAAGGCCGCCTCCGAACTGTGCGTGACCCAGGGCGCGGTCAGCCAGCAGGTCAAGCACCTGGAGCAGTGGCTGCACAGGCCGCTGTTCCTGCGCACCCCGCGGGCGCTGGTCCCGACGCCCGAGGGCCAGTGGCTGGCGGTGGTACTGCGCGAGTCGTTCCAGGCGATCGAAGGCACGCTGGGCCAGCTGAAGGCCGCGCCCGAAGACCGGCCGACGGCACTGAGCTGTGCGCCGTCGTTCGCGATGGGCTGGCTGACGCCGCGGCTGGGCGACTTCTTCCGCACGCATCCCGAGGTGGGCCTGCGGGTGATCGGCGAATTCCATGCGCTCGACCGCGAGCGGATGGCGCGCGACGACGTGGCGGCCGCGGTGCGTTTCGACCTGGGCGACTACCGCGACCTGCAGGCGACCGAATTCCTGGACGAGTGGCTGCTCCCGGTGGCCAGCCTGGCGTTCATGGCGGCGCATGGCGAGTTGCGGTCGCCGGCCGACCTGCACGGCGCGCTGCTGCTGCACGACACCAGCGCCTGGGAGGGCGCCGGGCCCTACGAGGAATGGGAGCAGTGGTTCCGCCATGCCGGCGTGCCGGTGCCGCCGCTGGCGCACGGCCACCATTTCAACCTGTCGCAGCTGTCGGTGGGCGCGGCGCTGGCCGGACAGGGCATCGCGATCGGCCGGGCCGCCCTGGTGCTGGACGACCTGGCCGCCGGCCGGCTGGTGGCACCCTTCGGCCGCCCGGTGCGGTCGCGTGCCTCGTACCACTTCGTATCCGAGATGGCGCCGACGGCCCACACCGCCCTGGTGCAGGCCTGGCTGGCGGCGCAGGCGGCGCGCTTTCGGCTGCAGCGCGACGCGGTGCTGGCGCAGTGGATGTGGGCGACGGCCTAGCGCCCGTCCGCGTCCGTATCGGCGCCGGGGGCGCCGCGGCCCTCGGCCAGGGCCGCGGATTCATCCGCCAGCACCACCCGGTTGCGGCCCTGCGCCTTGGCGGCATAGAGCGCGGTGTCGGCGGCCCGCAGCAGGTCGTCCAGGTCGCAGAGCGCATTGCGGGCGGTGGCGATGCCGAAGCTGGCGGTGACGCGCACCGTCTCGCCGTTCTGCAGGTCGATGCGCGCCGCCTCGATGCCGGCGCGCAGCCGTTCGGCGGCCCGGAGCGCACCCGCCGCATCGGGATGCACCAGCAGCACGATGAACTCCTCGCCGCCGTAGCGCGCCACCGTCTCGCCGGCGCGCAGCATGTTCTGGGCGACGGCGGCCACCCGCACCAGCACCCGGTCGCCGGCCTCGTGGCCGTGGCGGTCGTTGACCTGCTTGAAGTGGTCGATGTCGAAGAGCATGACCGCGATCGGCAGTTGCCGTGCATCGGCGCGGGTGGCCGAGGTGCGCAGCGCTTCGGTGAAGGCGCGGCGGTTCAGGATGCCGGTCAGGGGATCGGTGAGCGACAGGCGCTCCAGGTTGTCGATCAGGTGGAGATGCTCGCGCTCCAGCCGGCGGTTCTCGACCGCGACGGTGCGCAGCCGCAGCAGCGCCTTCTGTACCGCGCCGACCTCGTCGGTGCGGTCGGAGACGCGCACCGGTTTGTCGAGCTGGCCGTCGGCGATGTCGCGCACCATCTGCGCGGCCGCCAGCAGCGGCCGGACGACGCGCCGCTGCAGCGCCGCCACACTGGCCGCGAGCGCCGCCACGATCAGGGCGCTGAGGCCGCCGGTGATGGCCAGCCGGCGCCGCGCGGTACTGCGGGCTTCGCGCTTTTCGGCGAAAGCGTCCTGCACCAGCACATCGCGCAGGTCCAGGATCGGTTGCATGTCGGGCAGGTAGCGCAGGGCGAAGGCCGCCGCGTCGTAGCCGTAGGGCTCGCCCCGGCGGCTGCGTTCCTGCACCAGGAAGGCGAACTGCAGGCCCGAGCCGAAGTAGCGCCGGTCCATCGTGTCCAACGCCGCGCGGGCGGGCGCACCGGGCGGCAGCCGCATCAGCGGCCGCTCCACCAGGGCCTGCAGCTGCACCAGCCGGCCGTGCAGGAAGCCGATGTTCTGGTGGTCGGCGGGCGTCAGCGGCCGGCCGCTGGTGAGCGCCACGGTGAACTGGGAGCCGAGTTGCCCTGCGTACTCGCGCAGTTCGGCGCACAGACGGGCGCCCGCCATGCCCTCGGAGATCGGCTGGTGGCCATCGGCGGCGTTGCGCGACAGGGTGGTGTGCGCGGCCATCAGGGGCTGAACCACCGCGAACATGCCCTGCTGCGCCTGCTGCACCGCGACCGGGTCGCGTTGGTCCCGGGGCAGGTCGGCCAGGCGGTCGATCTCGGTGCGCGCCCGGACGAGGGCGCGTGCGGTGTCGGCCAGTTGCGGCAGCGCCTCCCGGTCCGCGTCGCGTCCGGCGAGGCGCAGGTAGTCGGCCAGCGCTGCCATCGTCGCGTCGCTGGCGGCGCGCGCTGCGGCCAGCCGCGCGCGGCGCTGAGGGGCGGGGATGTCGCCGTCGCCCAGCACCGCGTTTATCGGGCCACGCTCGAAAGCGAGTTTCTCCGCCACCACCAGGGCCCGGCTGGCCGCTTCCATCGAGACCAGGTCGGCGCCGAGCGACTGGTAATGCTGCCACTCGTCGAGAAAAATACGGGCGAAAAGCGCTGTCACCAGCGTCGCGATCAACGTGGTAAAGACAACGGAGAGCCGGGCCAAGGTCATGGACTGCGCGGGAACGGATGCGGAAGGAACGGCAGTCTGAGAAAGGCCGAGCAGGCTGGCCGGAGCGACGACGGGAGGGCATGGGAACGGCGGGTCGAGCCGATCCACCGCACCCTTACGCGCGCGCGTCGGTTTTGGATTCAGTGGCCCGCGGCCCGGACGGCAGCCACCGGGGGGCGCGCGCTGTAAGAACCGACCGCAAACGCGAACGGCGCCCTCGGGCGCCGCTGCTGTGGAGCGAGAAACGTCAGTACGTCGTGCCGCGTGCCGGTGCCAGGATCACCGGGTCGGCCGAGCGGGGCTCGACCACGATATTGGACGTATCGCGGGGCAGCTTGATCGTCTCGACCGCGCGGATCATCCCGCCGTCGGACACGGTGCCGGCGAATTCGCCCCGGCCGGCCACCCGTGCCATGCAGGCGGCCGCGTCTTCGCGGTTCTGGAACACCTCGCAGCGCTTGGCCGCGTTGGCGGCGTAATCGGCACCGCCTTGTTCCAGGCGGCCGGTGCGCTTGTCGGCGGCGGCATTGCGGGCCTCTTCCAGGCAGGTGGCCTTGCTCTGCGGCGTCATGCCGTTCATGCAGGCGTTGCGTTCCTGCTGGAAGCTGCCGCTGTTGTCGATACCGGGGGCCGGCAGATTCGGCGCCTGCGCCATGGCGGCGGTGGAGCCGACCGCCAGGAGGCCGCCGAGCGCTGCGAAACGAAGGCGGGCGCGGAGGGATCCGATGGAAGTGTTCATGGCGTGAGTCCTTTCGGAAGTTCGATGGCTCGACTCTATGCAGCCGCCCCGGGCGACATGCAGGAGAAGGCAACTACCGACTGCGCTCCGATCCCCGACATGCGGATAGGACAGTTCCCGCGCCCTGTTGGGTGTGTCCTACAGGCTGCGCGCCAATCGCGCCGTGGCCGAAAGACCCACCGGCCCGTCGGCATGGCGACCCGCCCGCACAATAGAGGGTTTTCCCGGGGGCGTCGCCGCCTCCGAGCTTCTTCGGACCGCCATGCCTCTCTCGACCGCCGACCCCGCCGCGCCCCCCGCATCCGCCACCCCCGCAGACGAGACGGTCACCCGCCATGGGCCGGCGTTGTGGGCCTTGGCGGTCGGCGGGTTCGGGATCGGCACCGGAGAATTCGCGATCATGGGCCTGCTGCCCGAGGTGGCGCGCGACCTGGACGTCTCGATCCCGACGGCCGGCCATGTCATCAGCGCCTATGCGCTCGGCGTGGTGGTCGGTGCGCCGGTACTGGCGGTGCTGGGCGCGCGCTGGCGGCGGCGCAGTCTGCTGGTGGCCCTGATGCTGGTGTTCGCCCTCGGCAATTTCGCGAGCGCGGCGGCGCCGGGCTATCTCTCGCTCAACCTGCTGCGGTTCACGGCCGGATTGCCGCACGGCACGTATTTCGGCGTCGCCGCGCTGGTCGCGGCCGGCCTGGCGCCGCCGGGTCGCCGGGCGAGTGCGATCGCCACGGTGATGCTCGGCCTGACCGTCGCCACCGTGGTGGGCGTACCGCTGTCGGCGTGGCTGGGCGAGGCCCTGGGCTGGCGGGCCGCCTTCGTCTTCGTCGGCGTGATCGGCCTGGGCGCCGCCTGGATGGTGCGCCGGCATGTGCCCGACACGCCGGCCGATGTCCTCGCCAGCCCGCTGCGCGAACTGGGTGCTCTGGGCCGGCTGCAGGTCTGGCTGACGCTCGGCATCGGCGCGGTGGGTTTCGGCGGCCTGTTCGCGGTGTTCAGCTATGTGAAGCCGACGCTGATCGAGGTGGCCGGCCTGTCGCCCGCGCGGGTACCGCTGGTGCTGGCGGTCTTCGGCCTGGGCATGGTGGCGGGCAACGTGGTCGGGGCACGGCTGGCCGACCGCCACCTGACCCGCACCATCGGCGGCGTGCTGGTCTGGGCCGCGCTGGTGCTGGGCGCTTTCTGCTTCACCGCCTCGAACGCCGTGGCGGCGACCGTCACCGTCTTCTTCATCGGCACCACCGTGGCGCTGGCGCCCGCCTTGCAGATCCGGCTGATGGACGTCGCCGGCGATGCCCAGACGCTGGCCGCGGCGCTGAACCATTCGGCCTTCAACATGGCCAATGCGCTGGGCGCCTGGCTGGGCGGGCTGGCGATCGCGGGCGGGCTGGGCTGGGTCTCGACCGGCTGGGTCGGTGCGCTGCTGGCTATGGGCGGGCTGGCGGTGTTCGCCGTCTCGCTGGCCGCGGCACGGCTGCGGACCGGCCGCTGAGCTTTCTCCGCCCGCCGGCGGCCGGTCGCGCTGCGGCCGGCGGCGCGCGGTGCGTCTACACCTGCCGCTCCCGCACCGGCGGCGGCACCCATTCGTACACCCAGGTTTCGGTCAGGGCCTGCCCGCCGGCGCGCAGGAACAGCCGCAGGGTCACCGGCTCGACGGTGGCGTCGGGCACCACGTCGAACATCGCGCGCCAGCCGTTGACCGAGGCCAGCGGCCGGGCCGAGGTCAGCTCCAGCGTGCCGCGCGACGCGCTCACCACCAGCTCCACCGCGGTGCCCGGCGGCAGCGCCGCCAGGTTGCCGCCGGCGAAGTCCACCGCGAAGCGCCACGAGTAGTACTTGCGCTCGCGGCCCACGATGCCGCCCAGGCCGGTGCGGCTGGCGACGCAGCGGGCCAGCGGCATCCGCACCGGCGGCTCGTCGCCCCAGAAGAGGCGGTAGCCCAGCAGCAGCTCCTGGCCGGGCTGGGGCTTCTGCGCCGGGTTCCAGAAGGCGACGATGTTGTCGAAGGTCTCGTCGACGGTCGGGATCTCCACCAGGTCGACCGAGCCCGGGCCCCAGTCGGAGGTGGGCTGCACCCAGACCGAGGGACGCTTCTCGTAGAAGACGCCGTCGTCCTGGTAGTTCTCGAAGTTGCGGTCGCGCTGCATCAGGCCGAAGCCGCGCGGGTTGTGGTCGGAGAAGGCGTTGAAGCGCAGCGCCGTCGGGTTGCGCAGCGGCCGCCAGATCCATTCGCCGGCACCGGTGTGCATCCACAGGCCGTCGGAGTCGTGGATCTCGGGGCGCCAGTCGTTGGCCATGCGGCGGTCGTTCTCGCCGGTCTGGTACATGCTGGTGAGCGGTGCCAGGCCCAGCCGCTCGATCGGCTTGCGGGGGTAGAGGGCGGCCTGCACCTCCATCGCCGTCGGTTCGCCGGGGGTGAGGGCGAAGCGGTAGGCGCCGGCGATGCTGGGCGAATCGAGCAGGGCGTGCACCACCACCGTGGCGGCGCCGGCCGCGGGCCGCTCGATGTAGAACTCGGTGAAGTCGGGAAACTCCTCGTCGCGGGCCAGCGCGGTATCGACCGCCAGGCCCCGGGCCGACAGGCCGTACTGCAGCGAGCCGCCCACCGCCCGGAAATAGCTGGCACCCAGGAAGGCGACCACGTCCTGGCGCGGCGCGGCCTGGGTCGCGAGGCGAAAGCCCGCGAAGCCCAGGTCGGGCGGCAGCGCGTCGCCGTCGAGGGCGCTCTGGCCGTAGTCGAACATCGCCGGGTCGTAGGCCAGCTCTTGCGCCCGGCCGTCCACCACCTCGTGGATGTGCACCCGGCGCTTGAAGAACATGCCCAGGTGGAACAGCTTGATCTGGAACGGCAGGCCCAGGTCGGCCCACAGGGCGTGGTCGTCCCGGAAGCGGATCGCCTGGTAGGCGTCGTAGCCCAGGCCGGCGACGGCCGGCGGCACCTCGGCCACCGGCGCCTTCCAGGGCTGGGTGGCCAGGGCGCGGGCGCGCTGCTGCAGCCAGGCGGCATCGAAGGGCTGGGCGGTGCCGAGCGGCTTGAGGGCGGCGGCCCAGGCGGCGGGGCCGGGCAGGCCGGCCCCCAGGGCGGTGCCGGCGCAGGCGGCGCCGAGGAAGCGTCGTCGTTTCATGCGGTGTGCACCACGGGGTGCGAGAGAAGACAGATGCGCCCGAGGATAAGGGCGCGCTCCGCCGCCGTTCACCGCGCGGCCGCCGCTTTGCAGGGTCTTTTCCCTGGGCGGCGCCGCGCACCGGCCGCGTGCACGGTGCGGGAGCACCCGCGGTGCAGCGGGTTCCGGAGCGCCGTTTCAGTAGCCGACGGTGAACCGGCGGCCGGTGTGGCGCGGCGTTTCGATTTCGTCGGCCAGGGCGATCGCGTAGTCCTCCATCGAGATGCGGCTGTGGCCCGCGGCATCCGACAGCAGCGCGTCGCCGCCCAGGCGGAAATGGCCGGTGCGCTCGCCCGGCTCGAACACGGCCGAAGGCGACAGGAAGGTCCAGCCGATGGCGGTTTCCCGGCGCAGTTCGTTCAGGAAATCGCGGCCCGCCGAGGCTTCCGCCTTGTATGCGGCCGGGAAGCCCTCGGCATCGATCAGCGCATGGCCCGGCGCCACTTCCAGGCTGCCGGCGCCGCCCACGACCAGCAGGCGCGGCACGCCGGCGCTGCGCACCGCCCGCAGCAAGGGCGCGGCGGTGTGGCCCTCGAACCGGGTGGCGCTGACGACCGCGTCGTGCCCCTGCAGCAAGAGCGCGAGCGCGTCGGGCTGCGCGGCGTCGCCGTCGCGCAGGGTCAGCTGCGGCTGGGGTGCGGCCTTGCCGGTGTCCCGGGCGATACCGGTGACCTGGTGGCCGCGGGAGAGCAGTTCGGTGGCGATGCGGGAACCGGCGCGGCCGGTGATACCGATGAGGGCGATCTTCATGGGGTGCTCCTGGTGGAAATGGAAATGGAAAGGGGAAGCGGAAACGGAAAGAGAAGGGAAAAAGGAAATGGGGGTGTGCGGCGGGTGACGGCTAGAGGGCGCAGGCATCCGGCCCGCATGGTGCTGCCGCCCGTGGGCCGGCCGGCACCTGTGCCGCTGCCGGCATGGCCGTGTCGGGGGCCGATGGCGCCGCCACCCGCCCGGCCAGCAGCGCCTGCCAGGCAGCGGGCTGGCCCAGGTAGCGGCCGACCTCGATCGGCTGCAGGTGCCCGTCGGCCGCCTGCAGTGCCACGCCGGGAAAGCCCTGGATGCCGGTCTTGCGCATCAGCGCCCGGGTGTCGTCGATGTGCCGCCGCGTGGCGGGGCCGGTGGCGTGCGCCAGCGCGCGGGCGAACGCCTGGGCGTCGAGGCCGACCTCTTCGGCCACCGTCTGCAGCACCACCGCATCGGCGATGCGCCGTCCCTCGACGTAGTGCGCCTGCTGCAGCCGGTGCAGCAGCCGGGCGCCGTGGCCGCCGAGCGATTCGGCGGCCAGGATGGCGGCGGTGGGCGGGGCCGAGTCGAAGACGGCGGTGGTGTCCCGCAGCAGCCCGTCGAAGTAGGCGATGCCGAAGGGCTGGCCGGTGGTGGCCGCGATGCGCCGGTCGTGCGGCATCACGTAGTCGCGCAGGGCCGGCGTGACCCGCTGGGCGTTGGGGCCGGCCATCATCCCGCCGCCGTGCAGCGCGACCTGCAGGCCCGGGACGTCGCGCGCGGCCTTCAGCAACGGTGCGGCGGCGTAGCACCAGCCGCAGAAGGGGTCGAAGAAGTAGTGGAGGGTGGTGGTCATGCTGGGAGGCGCTGTGCAGTGCGGCCATCGTAGGTTGCATGAAACAATGCAAAAACCGCCTTTTGCGCAAAGGTTTGTTGCGCCTATCGATCGAACAGGATTCCCATGGACCGCATCGTGGCCGCCCAGGTCTTCGTGACCACCGTCGACCGGGGCAGCCTGACCGCCGCCGCCGACCAGCTCGACATGTCGCGCGCCATGGCCACCCGCTACCTGGCGCAGATGGAGCGCTGGGCCGGCGTGCGGCTGCTCCACCGCAGCACCCGCCGCCTGGGCCTGACGGCGGCCGGCGAGGCGCTGCTGCCCCGCTGCCGCGAGCTGCTGGCGCTGGCCGACGACATGCGGCAGCCGGCGCCCGGCGATGCCGAAGCGCTGCAGGGCACGCTGCGCATCGCCTGCAGCTCGTCCCTGGCGCAGCACTGGCTGGCACCGGCGGTGGCCGACTACCTGGGCGCGCATCCGCAGGTGGCGATCGACCTGCTGCTGGGCGGCCAGGCGGTCAATCTGGTGGAAGAGCGGGTGGACCTGGCGCTGCGCATCACCAACGCGCTCGATCCGAACCTGATCGCCCGCCGGCTGGCCGATTGCCATTCGGTGGTCTGCGCATCGCCCGCCTACCTGGCGGCGCGCGGCACGCCGCGGCGGGTGGAAGACCTGGCGCTGCACAACTGCCTGACCTACACCTACTTCGGCCGCAGCCTGTGGCAGTTCACCCGCGACGGCGTGCCGGTGGCGGTGGCCGTGGGCGGCAACCTGAGCGCCAACGACTCGGGCGCGCTGCTGGAGGCGGCGGTGGCCGGCGCCGGCATCGCGCTGCAGCCGGTGTACGAGGCGCGCCGCCGCATCGCCAGCGGCGAGCTGGTGGCGCTGCTGGCCGACGCGGTGGCGCCCACGCTGGGGGTGCACGGCCTCTACGCATCGCGGCGCCACATGCCGGCCACCCTGCGCAGCCTGCTCGACTTTCTGGCCGCCCGTTTTGCGGCCGATCCCGCGTGGGGCTATGCTGGTCCCCCTGCAGGTCCCGCCCCCGGGGCCGTGCCTCACCCCAAAAGGAACAAGACCGCATGAAAGCCACCTGGAACGGCAAGACCATCGCCGAGAGCGACGACACCGTGCTCGTCGAGGGCAATCACTACTTTCCCGCCGATTCGCTCAACCGCGACTTCGTCACCTTCAGCAACCACCACACCAACTGCCACTGGAAGGGCAAGGCCAGCTACTACTCGCTGCTGGTCGACGGCGAGATGAACACCGACGCCGCCTGGTACTACCCCGAGCCGAAGCCGGGCGCCGAAGAGATCCGCGGCCGCGTCGCCTTCTGGAAGGGCGTCAAGGTCGCCGCCTGACCGTCGGCAGGCACGGGCCGGTCGCGCATCACGCCTTCCAGGCCCCCACGTGCGAGGCGCTGGCCTCCTCGACCAGCGCCGGCCCGATGCATTCGATCGGGTTGGGCGAGGCGGCGAACACGTCGCGGCACGACAGCTCGGCATCGACCTGGTCGGACCGCTCGCCGCGGAACACCCGCAGCCGCACCGCGTCGATCCCGAAGACCACCCGGCCGATGTTCGACCAGAAGATCGCGCCGGCGCACATCACGCAGGGCTCACCCGACGAGTAGAGCGTGGCGCGGGCCAGTTCCTCGCGGGTGAAGCGGGGCGAGAGCTTGCGGATCAGCGAGGTCTCGGCATGGGCGGTGCAGTCGCCCGTCTCGTGGTTGGCGTTCCAGGCTTCGTCCAGCACCGTGCCGTCCGGCAGCGCCGCCAGCGCGCCGAAGGGGCGGTTGCCGCGGGCACGGGCGATGTCGGCCAGGGCGATGGCCCGGCGCAAATAGAGGCCGTCACGCGCGTCGAGCGGCACCGGGGCGGGCAGGGGCGTGGTGGAAAGATCGGTCATGCAGGGCTCCGGAAGAGGTGGGGTTCGGCACCGCGGCGATGGCACGCCGCCGGTGCGGCCAGAGCAATTTCCGGGCGGGTGCCCCAGGCCGGGGCACGCGGCTGAACGCTTCTACTCTGCCGCCGGGGGCGGGTGCAGCTTCCGTGCCAGCCGCCGCCCCGCGCAGCCCCGGAGCCGTGCGCTTGGCGCACAAGTTGCTTGCTTCGTTGGCGAGAGAGTAGAAGCGTTCATCGTGCCCTGCAACGGGGCGCGCTCGGGAATTGCTCTCCGGCACCGCGTACCGCGGAAGGGCCGGGGCACCCACGGTGAACCCGCTTCCTTCCGCCGGTGCATCCGGCCCACCGGGCCCCCTCCATCGAGAAGCACGAGCGTATGACCAGCACCCCCTACGACATGGCCGAACTCCAGAAAGAAACGCGCATGGGCGCGATGGGTTCGGAGACCACCACCCGCGAGATCCGCCGCATCAGCCTGGCCGATTTCGAAAGCCGCAAGGCCGAGATCGCCGACCAGCTGTGGGACGCGTCGGTCGATGTCGGCTTCTTCCAGGTGGCCGACCACGGCATCGACCTGGCCGAGATGCGCACCGCCTTCGCGATGACCGAGCGCTTCTTCGCGCTGCCCGACAGCGTCAAGGCGCAGTACCCGCTGAAGAAGGCGCTCAACTCCGGCTGGGAAAGCCGCGCCCAGGTGCGGCCCTCCACCGGCACGCCCGACCAGAAGGAGTCCTACCAGATCACCCGCCCGCACATGGACGGCCTCTGGCCGACCGAGGACGAGCTGGCCGGCTTCCAGGCCACCATGCTGGCGTTCGAGGAGAAAAGCTGGGCGGTGGGCATGCGGCTGCTGTCGTGCTTCGCGCTGCAGCTGGGCTTCGACGAAGAGTTCTTCACCCGCGCGCACGACCCGTCCAGGCCCAGCTACCAGAGCACGCTGCGGATGCTGCACTACTACGCGATTCCACCCGAAGAGCAGCGCTCGCTGGGCCTGTGGCGGGCCGGCGCGCACACCGATTTCGACTGCCTGACGCTGCTCTACCAGCGCCAGGGCCAGGGCGGCCTGCAGGTCTGCCCGGGCAAGGAGATGGACGCGCAGGAGTGGACCTCGATCGCGCCGCAGGAGGACCTGATCACCTGCAACATCGGCGACATGCTGATGCGCTGGAGCGACGACCGGCTGCCGAGCAACTTCCACCGGGTGCGCAACCCGGTGGCCGGCGAATACCTGGGCCCGCGCTACAGCCTGGCCTTCTTCTGCCAGGCCAACCGCGACGCGGTGATCGCATCGCCCAGCGGCAAGTACCCGCCGATCACCGCCGGCGACTACCTCAACCAGCGGATCGCGGCCAACTTCAAGAAGTATTGAAGGGCGGACGCATCGGCCGGATGCCCGCGGCACGGGACCGTGGACCCCGCGCACGAAGCCTGTCGGCCAGTCCATGCGCACCGCCGAGTGCACCCTGCCAACGCCGGCCTGCACCGTGCGCGGCGGGCCGGCGCTACTGAACGACCTGCGTCAGGTCGAGCGCGGCGGTCAGGTCGCCCATCGGCCTGCCGCCGTTGCGGACCAGCGCCGCGTCCCGCTGGGCCAGGCCGGGCAGCGGCTCCAGGCCCCAGCGGCGGGTGATGAAGCGCAGCACGGACGCGGTGTCGTACTGCGTGTGGTCGACCACGCCGTGGCGCGCCCAGGGCGACACGATCAGCGCGGGGATGCGGGTGCCGGGGC
The DNA here is from genome assembly GCA_042867185.1 of Sphingomonas sp. NCPPB 2930. GTDB lineage: Bacteria > Pseudomonadota > Gammaproteobacteria > Burkholderiales > Burkholderiaceae_C > Xylophilus. The sequence goes on from JBHZQV010000009.1 coordinate 65,379, forward strand.
CCCAGGCGTCGCCGGCCGGCACGGCCTTGTGGTCCCAGAAGCCGCCGTTCTCGTCATAGGTCACGACGACCAGCATGTTCTTCCATTGCGGGCTGGCCTGCAGCTTGGCGATGACGGCGGCGATGTGCGCGTCGCCGTCGGCCACGTTGGCGTAGCCGGCATGCTGGTTGAGGTTGCCCTGCGGCTTGTAGAAGCTGACGGCCGGCAGCGTGCCGGCGGACGCGTCCTGCAGGAACTGCCGGTCGAAATCCTTGAGGTGCTGTGCGCGGTAGGCCGCGGTGCCGGGCTGCGTGGGATCGAACCTGGCGTAGTAGTTGAACGGCTGGTGGTGGAACTGGAAATTGGGCGACGGGCTGCCGAAGGAGCGGCTGGCGGTGGCCGCGGCCAGGGTGGTGTCGTAGCCGCCGGCATACCAGGCCCAGCTGACGTTCTTCTTGTCGAGCTGGTCGCCGATGGTGGCCGCGGTCTGCGGCGGCAGCGTGTTGGCCTTGCCGGCGTCGGCGGTCAGGTTGCTGGCGCCGGCCGCCGGCGCATTGCTGCTCGGCTGGTAGGGCGGCTGCATCGTGTTGATCGCATAGAACTTGCCGTCGCCCGCGTAGTTCTTGGGCGTGATGTTGCTGCTGTTGACGAACACCGGCGGCCCGGCGATGGCCGACGCCGGCGAGCTGGCGGCGCGGGTCAGCTGCGGCAGGAAGGTGCCGTCGGCGGTGCGGTCCACCACCGAGATCGAGCCCTTCGCGACCGAGGTGTCGGCGCCGGGATACTCCGGCGCGCAGGCGCAGACCAGGTACTGGTGGTTGAGGAAGGAGCCGCCGAAGGCCCCCATGAAGAAGTTGTCGGCCAGCACGTACTGCTGGGCCAGCTTCCACAGCTGCATGTTGCTGCCGTCGTAGTAGCCCATCGTGAGGCCGCCCGAGTCGGCCCAGGCGGCGAACTTGTCGTTGCGGCCGCCGTTGATCTGCATCTGGTTTTCGAAGAAGCGGTGGTACAGGTCGCGGGTCACGACGTTCTGGCCGACCTGCACGCCGGTGGTCTCGAAACCGCTGGCGGCGTCGATCTGGAACGGCCGGTTGTCCTGGTTGGCGGTGCTCCCTTCCGGCACCGTCACCGCCTGGCCCGACGCCGTCACGCCGCCCCAGACCTTGGGCAGTTTGGCCAGCACGGTGTTGCCCGCGTCGCGGTCCACCTGCGGCAGATAGCCGCCGGATGCGGTGGGGTTCACGCCGGGGATGCCGTCGGCGCCCGGGTACAGGCCGTACAGGTTGTCGAAGCCGCGGTTCTCGGCGTAGATCACCACGACGGTCCGGATGTCCTGCTGCAGCAGGGCGTCGTAGGGCGTACCGTCGCTGCCGCCGCAGGCGGCCAGCAGGACGGTCGCTGCCGCCGCGGCGGCGAGGGGGAGAAGGCGAGGGAAGGGTTTCATGGGCGCTTTCTGTTGTGGAGATTTTTAAGCAGCCGGAATTCTTGGCGCGCCACCGTGACAGGCGGATGACGGCCCGTCGTCACCGGATTGACACATCGTGGGCGCAGGCTTGTGGGCCGCGTTTTTTTCGTCGTCGCCATGACCGCCCCTGTCTTCCCGCTCTATCCGCCGCCGTGCTCCGTGCGTCGGCTGGCGGCCGTCGCATCGCTTCTGTTGGGCGTCGCCACGGCCGTCGGCGCGGCGGCGTGGTGGTCGCCTGCGGCGCACGGGGCGGCGGATCATCCGCCTGCCGCGGCAGCCCTGTCCCCCTCCCCGGCGCCCGAAGCCAACCGCATGCAGATGCTGGCACAGCCCGATTTCGCGCGAATGCAGGCCGTCGGCCGCGCGATGTTCTTCGACAAGGGTCTGTCCGCCTCGGGCCGGGTGGCCTGCGCCAGCTGCCACGATCCGGCCCACGCCTTCGGGCCGCCCAATGCCTGGTCGGTCCAGCCCGGCGGCGCTGCGGGAACGGTGCTGGGCGTGCGAGCCGCGCCGTCGCTGCGCTACCAGCAGAACGTGCCGGCCTTCACCCTGCACCGCCACGACGACGATTTCGACGACAGCGTCGACCAGGGCGCCTCCGGTGGCCACACCTGGGACGGCCGCGCCCGCACGCTGCACGAACAGGCGGCGATCCCGCTGCTGGCGCCGCACGAGATGGCCAACGCCGGCCCCGCCGAGGTGGTGGCGCGGTTGCGCCGGGCACCCTACGCCGCGCAGTTTCGCGAAACCTTCGGCGCCGATGCGCTCGAGGACGACGCGCGCGGTTTCCAGTGGGCCACGCTGGCGCTCGAGATGTTCCAACAGGACCCGGCCCGCTTCTATCCCTACAGCAGCCGCTACGACGACTACCTGCGCGGCACCGCGCCCCTGTCCGCCCGCGAGATGCGCGGCCTGGCGCTGTTCAACGACGAGACCAAGGGCAACTGCGCGGCCTGCCATGTGAGCCGGGTCAGCGCCAACAGCGGCGCGTTCCCGGCGTTCTCCGATTTCGGCCACATCGCGCTCGGGGTGCCGCGCAACCGCGCACTGACCGCCAACCGCGATCCGTCCTTCCACGACCTGGGCAGTTGCGGCGGCGTGCCCGCCGGAACCGATCCGCAGGAGCGCGCGGCGCTGTGCGGTGCCTTCCGCACGCCCAGCCTGCGCAACGTGGCGGTGCGCCAGGCCTTCTTCCACAACGGCGTCTTCCACAGCCTGGAAGAGGTGATGCGTTTCTACGCCACCCGCGACAGCGAGCCACAGCGCTGGTACCCCTATCCGCCCCGGGCCCGTGGCCCGCACCCGCGCTACGACGACCTGCCCGGCGCCTATGCCGGCAACGTCAACACCGAGGCGCCCTTCGGCGGCGCGGTGGGCGCGCCACCGCGCCTGACGCAAGCCGAGATCGGCGACGTGATCGCCTTCCTGCACACGCTGACCGACAAGGACGTGCAGCCGGCGGTCGACGCCCTGGCGCGGCCGGGTCCGCGTGGTGCGGCCCGGCGGCGTCCCTGAGGGGCCGCGGCACGCCAGCGTCGCCCGGGCGCCGCGGGTGGCCTACACCTCGAACCAGTCGGTGCCGGTCAGCGGGTCGGCGATGTCGATCTGCGCCGCGGTGGCCGCCAGCGCGGCGGAAAGCATGGCGCGGGCCAGGTCGGGCCGGTTGTTGCGCTCGCTCAGATGGGCGGCCACCACCCGCCGCAGGCCGGCATGCTGCACGGCGGCGGCCACCTCGGCGGCGGCGGCGTTGGCCAGGTGGCCGTAGCGGCCGCTCACGCGGCGCTTCAGGAAGTCGGGGTAGCGGGAGAGCGCCAGCAGCTCGGGGTCGTGGTTGCTCTCCAGCATCAGCGCGTGGCAGCCCTGCAGCTGCTCCAGCACATGGGCGGTGGCATGGCCCAGGTCGGTCAGCAGGCCGAGGTGCACCGCGCCGTCGGAGCAGCGCAGCTGCAGCGGTTCGCGGGCGTCGTGCGGCACGGTGAAGGGCCGCGCCTCGAAGCCGCCCAGGTCGATCGGCACCATGTCGTGCGCCACGTGCAGCAGGCCGTCGAAATCGGGCGCGCCCAGCGCCGCATGGGTGCCGTGGCTCATCCACACCGGAATGCGGTTGCGCACCGCGAAGGCCTGCACGCAGCCGATGTGGTCGGAGTGCTCGTGGGTGACGAACACGGCGCCGATGTCGGCGGGCACCAGGCCCGCCAGCTTCAGCCGTTGTTCCAGCTGCCGGATGCCCAGGCCGCAATCGACCAGCAGGCGGGTGGTGCGGGTGCCGCTGCGGCCCTCGACCACGGTGGCGTTGCCGGTACTGCCGCTGGCCAGGTTGCGAAATCGAAGCATGGGGAGACGTGGAGCGCGGAGGCGAAAAAGGAAGGCCGCAATGCACACCGGCCGTCTGTGGGACGGCCGGCGTAAGGGGGAAGCGCTGCGGCCCGGGCGGGCCGCCGGATCACTTCAGGTCGTCGGCGATCACCTGGACGATGCGGCCCGCGTCGGCCGAGCGCTCGGGCGCGCCGGCGGTGTTATGCACCGTCACCGTGCTCTGCTCGCCCTGGCCCTTGACGGCGATCCGGTACTTGACCGGCGGCGACGCATCGGGGTTGCGGCTGAAGATCTTGCCGAGGAAGCCCTGGTCCTTCTTGTCGGCGTTGGGTGCCACGTAGCGGACGAAGTACACGCCCTGGCTCCGGTCGCGGTCTTCCACGGTGAAGCCGGTGCGGTCGAGCGTCAGGCCCACCCGGCGCCAGGCGCGGTCGAAGTTCTCGTCGATCTGCACCACCGGCAGGCCGTCGACGCTGGCGACGCGCGCGCTGTTGCGCACCGTGGGGCCGGACGCGATCATCTGCTTGGACTGCGCCTCGGAGGCGCCGCCCAGCTTGACCATCAGCCGGCGCAGCAGCTCGGCTTCCAGCTCTGGGTCGGTCGGGCGGGGCTGCCAGACGGTCTGGTCCTTCTGCGCCTTGTCGACGTAGACCTCCTGCATGCCGCGGTGGCTGATGTAGATCTCGGTCTTGCCGTCGCCGGTGCGCTCCAGGCGGGTGCGGAACTTGTCGCGCTCGCCGGTGGAGTAGGCCGAGTCGATCAGCTTGCCCAGGGTGCTGCGGATGATGTCCTGCGGCAGCTTGGCGCGGTTCTCGGCCCAGTCGGTCTCGATGATGCCCAGGTTGTTCTGGTCGATGGTCAGCAGGAAGCCGTTCTCGAGCCAAAAGTCGCGCACCGGGTCCCAGAGCTTGTCGGCCGGGCGGTTGACCACCAGCCAGCGGGTGTTGCCGTCGCGCTCGATGCGCACGTCGCCCAGGCTCGCCGGGGCGGCGCCGGCGGTGCCGGGGGCGGCGGCGGATTGCGCGGCCTGGAAGCCGGCGGCCGAGGCCACGCCGCCGGTCACGACGTAGCGGGAGTCGCGCGAGAGCTGGGTCAGGTCGGGCGGCACCTCCAGCGTGGGCGCGCGGCCGGCGCTCTTGTAGTCGATCTTGTCGGAGTCGAAGACCGAACACGCCGACAGGGCCAAGGCCAGGCCCAGCAGGCCGAAACGGCGGGCGACAGGTGCGATGCGGGTCACGGAAAATCCCTTGCGTTGGAAATGAGAGAAACGGGCGGCGGGCGGCAACGTGCCGCTCACAGCAGGCCTGCGGCGCGCAGCGCCTGTTCGACGACCGGGCCGTTGGCTTCGGCCAGCGGCGTCATGGGCAGGCGCATCGTCCCGCCGCAGCGGCCCATGCGCGACAGCGCCCACTTCACCGGGATCGGGTTGGCCTCGACGAAGAGATGCTTGTGCACCGGCATCAGCTGCTGCTGGATCTGCATCGCGCGGCGGGCGTCGCCGGCGATGGCGGCCACGCACAGCGCGTGCATCAGGCGCGGCGCGACGTTGGCCGTCACGCTGATGTTGCCCTGGCCGCCGCAGAGCATCAGGGCCACCGCGGTCGGATCGTCGCCGGAGTACACCGCGAAGCCCTTGGGCACGTCGCGGATCAGCCATTGCGCCCGCTCGATGTTGCCGGTGGCTTCCTTGATGCCGACGATGCCCGGCACCTGCGCCAGGCGCAGCACCGTGTCGTGCAGCATATCGGCGACGGTGCGGCCGGGCACGTTGTAGAGGATGGTGGGCAGGTCGCCGACGGCTTCGGCGATCGCCTTGAAATGCTGGTACTGGCCTTCCTGCGTCGGCTTGTTGTAGTAGGGCACCACCTGCAGCTGCGAATCGGCGCCCACGCCCTTGGCGAAGCGGGCCAGCTCGATCGCCTCCTTGGTGGAGTTGGCGCCGCAGCCGGCCATGATCGGCACCCGGCCCGCCGCCTGCTCGACCGACACGCGGATGATCTCGCAGTGCTCCTCGACGTCGACCGTCGGCGATTCGCCGGTGGTTCCCACCACGCCGATGCAGTCGGTGCCCTCGGCGATGTGCCAGTCGATGAGCTTGCGCAAGGTGGGATAGTCCACGCTGGCATCTTCGTGCATCGGAGTGACGAGGGCCACGATGCTGCCTGTGAGGGAACCGTTGTGCAAGGTCATGTCGGTGGGGGGTGCCGGTCGGTCAAAGCGTCGAATTTTAGCCAGTCGGGGGTGCCGCGATCGCAAACGGCCTGCAAAGCCTGTCGCGGGCCGGACCCCGGAGTCAGAGTCACGCGGCGGGCCCGGGGTTCCCCGGCTCCAGCGGCGGGGGCCGTCCAGCCGCGCCCGGCAGGGGCCGGAGGGCCGCGATCCGCTGCACGCAGCGGGGCCCGGGCACCGCCGAAAAGCCGTCTTCGTAGGCGACGATCCGCAGGTCGGCGCAGGCGTGCAGCAGCTCGCCCGGCCGCAGCAGGAAATCGGGCCGCGACGGCTTGCCCCAGGCCGCGTTGCCGTCGGCGAAGGTCTCGTACAGCAGCACGCCGCCCGGCGCCACGCTGGCGACCAGGGTCGGCAGCAGCGGGCGCCACAGGTAGTGGGCGACCACCACGCAGTCGAACCGTCGGCCGGCGAAGGGCCAGGGCCCGGACTCGATGTCGGCCTGCACCGCCTCGCCGTAGCGTGCTGCAATTTCGATAGCGTCGGGCCGAATGTCCACGCCGGCTACCGCATGGTTTCGTGCATGGAACCACTGCAGGTGCCGGCCACCGCCGCAGGCCACGTCCAGCACCGTGCCGCCCGCGGGCACCAGGTGGCTCCAGCGCCGCACCCAGTCCGAGGGAGCGCCGGCGCCGCTCACAAGCAGGCCCACACCTGGTCGGCCAGCGCGCGCAGGAATTCCGGCTGCAGGTAGAGCATGAAGACGCCGGCCAGCACCGCCGTGGCCAGCAGCGCGGCGGCCGCCGTCAGCACCGCACGGGCCGCGCCGCGGACGGCGCGCGGCGCGGTCCCGCGCCCCAGGTCCAGCGGTGTGCCGTGGCTCATGCCGCCACCGCGCTGCGCGGCCGCTGGATCGGCGCCTCGCGCACCGGCAGGTTGATCAGCGCGGCGAAGACACCCAGCGCGATCGACAGCCACCAGACCACGTCGTAGCTGCCGGTGCGGTCGTAGAGCAGGCCCCCCAGCCAGACGCCCAGGAACGACCCCACCTGGTGCCCCATGAAGACGAAGCCGCTGAGCATCGACAGGTGCTGGATACCGAAGATCTGCGCGATCGCCGAGTTGGTGACCGGCACGGTGGACAGCCACAGCGCGCCCATCACCGCCGAGAAGACGTACACGCTGGCCGGGCTGATCGGCACCAGCAGGAACACGGTGATCGCCACCGCGCGGGAGAGGTAGATGAAGGCCAGGATCTTGCGCTTGGCCATCCGCTGCCCCAGCACGCCGGCGGTGTAGGTGCCGAAGATGTTGAACAGGCCGATCAGCGCCAGCGCGTAGCTGGCCACCTCGGGCGACAGGCCCTTGTCCTTGAGGTAGCTGGGCATGTGCACCCCGATGAACACCACCTGGAAGCCGCAGACGAAGTAGCCCGCCATCAGCAGCTGGAAGCTGGGGTAGCGGAACGCCTCGGAAAAAGCCTGCAGGATCGTCTGCTCGCGCACCGGCCGGGCCATGCCGGCGCCGAAGCCCGGCTCCCGCAGCCCGAAGGCCAGCGGCACCACCAGCAGCGCAGCGGCGGCCAGCACCATCAGCGCCTGGTGCCAGCCGAGCTGGGCGATCAGCTGCCCCTCGACCGGCACCATCAGGAACTGGCCGAAGGAGCCCGCCGCCGCGGTGACGCCCATCGCCCAGGAGCGCCGCTCGGCCGGGATCTGCCGGCCCAGGATGCCGTAGATCACCGCATAGGTGGTGCCGGCCTGCGCCGCGCCGATCAGGATGCCGGCGCTGAGGGTGAACATCAGCGGCGTGGGCGACGAGGCCATGCCGGCCAGGCCCAGCGCGTACAGCAGCGATCCGCCCAGCAGCACCCGGAACGCGCCGAACCGGTCGGCCGCCATGCCCGCGAAGATGCCGAAGACGCCCCACGACAGGTTCTGCACCGCGATCGCGAAGGAGAAGGTCTGCCGGGTCCAGCCCATCTCCTGGGTGATCGGCTGCAGCCACAGGCCGAAGCCGTGGCGGATGCCCATCGAGAGCGTCACGATGATCGCGCCGCAGAGGAGGACTTGCCGCAGGGGCAGGGAGGCGTGCGGGGTAGGGGGCATGGTGCGGTGGGGGCTGGCACGGCGCAGGAGATGGGGACGCGGGAGGTGGGGCGCCGTGCGCCGCGATTGTCCGCCAGAGCGGCGGCCACGTCTGCCCCCGCGGGGACGCGCGCGGGACGCGCCCTGCACGTCGCCGGTAGGGCCGTATCTGTATGGATATCCAGTAGCGCGGTCCCTTTCACTACAATCCGGCCCCATGGCGACTTCCCCCAAGACTCCCCCCGCGTATTCCGAAAGCTCGATCCGGGTGCTGAAAGGCCTGGAGCCGGTCAAGCAGCGGCCGGGCATGTACACCCGCACCGACAACCCGCTGCACATCGTGCAGGAGGTGATCGACAACGCCGCCGACGAGGCGCTCGCCGGCCACGGCAAGAAGATCAAGGTGACGCTGTTCGCCGACGGCTCCGTCGGCATCGAGGACGACGGCCGGGGCATCCCCTTCGGCATGCACCCCGAAGAGAACGCACCGGTGATCGAGCTGGTGTTCACCCGGCTGCATGCCGGCGGCAAGTTCGACAAGGGCTCGGGCGGCGCCTACAGCTTCTCGGGCGGCCTGCACGGCGTGGGCGTGTCGGTGACCAACGCGCTCTCGACCCGGCTCGAGGCCACCTCGTACCGCGAAGGCAAGGCGGCGCGCCTGGTCTTCGGCGGCGGCGACGTGATCGAGGCACTGGCCACCCGCCAGGCTGTAGAGGGCGACCGCAAGCAGGGCACCTCGGTGCGCGTCTGGCCCGACGCCAGCTATTTCGAATCGCCGGTGCTGCCGATGGGCGAGCTGACCCACCTGCTGCGCAGCAAGGCGGTGCTGATGCCCGGCGTGTCGGTGTCGCTGGTCAACGAGAAGACCCGCGAAACCCAGACCTGGCAGTACAAGGGCGGCCTGCGCGACTACCTGGCGCAGACGCTCAACGGCGATCCGGTGATCCCCCTGTTCGAGGGCGAGGGCTTCGCCGACAAGGCGCACGAGAGCTTCGCCGAAGGCGAGGGCGCCGGCTGGGCGGTGGCCTTCACCGAAGACGGCGCACCGGTGCGCGAGAGCTACGTCAACCTGATCCCGACCAGCGCCGGCGGCACCCACGAGAGCGGCCTGCGCGACGGCCTGTTCACCGCGGTCAAGAGCTTCATCGAGCTGCATGCGCTGCTGCCCAAGGGCGTGAAGCTGCTCCCCGAAGACGTCTTCGCCCGCGCCAGCTACGTGCTGAGCGCCAAGGTGCTCGATCCGCAGTTCCAGGGCCAGATCAAGGAGCGGCTCAATTCCCGCGACGCGGTGCGGCTGGTGTCGTCCTTCGTGCGGCCGGCGCTGGAGCTGTGGCTGCACCAGCATGTCGACTACGGCAAGAAGCTGGCCGAACTCGCCATCAAGGCCGCCCAGGTGCGCCAGAAGGCCGGCCAGAAGGTCGAGAAGCGCAAGGGCTCGGGCGTGGCGGTGCTGCCCGGCAAGCTGACCGACTGCGAAAGCCGTGACCTGGCGCACAACGAGGTCTTCCTGGTCGAGGGCGACTCGGCCGGCGGCAGCGCCAAGATGGGCCGCGACAAGGAAAGCCAGGCGATCCTGCCCCTGCGCGGCAAGGTGCTGAACACCTGGGAGGTCGACCGCGACCGGCTTTTCGCCAACACCGAGATCCACGACATCTCGGTGGCGATCGGCGTCGATCCGCACGGCCCGAACGACACGCCCGACCTGTCGGGCCTGCGCTACGGCAAGGTCTGCATCCTGAGCGATGCCGACGTGGACGGCTCCCACATCCAGGTGCTGCTGCTGACGCTGTTCTTCCGCCACTTCCCCAAGCTGATCGAGACCGGCCACGTCTTCGTCGCCCGTCCGCCGCTTTTCCGGATCGACGCACCGGCCCGCGGCAAGAAGCCCGCCGCCAAGGTCTATGCGCTGGACGAAGGCGAGCTGACCGCCACGCTCGACAAGCTGCGCAAGGACGGGGTGAAGGAAAACGGCTGGAGCATCAGCCGCTTCAAGGGCCTGGGCGAGATGAACGCCGAGCAGCTGTGGGACACCACCCTCAACCCCGACACCCGCCGGCTGCTGCCGGTGCAGCTGGGCGTGATGGACTTCGTCCAGACCGAGCAGCTCATCACCAAGCTGATGGGCAAGGGCGAGGCCGCCGCCCGCCGCGAGCTGATGGAGCTGCACGGCGACTCGGTGGAGATCGATGTCTAGCCGCGGCGGCCCTGGCGGTCGTGTCGGCCCCGTCGGCTCCCCGGGGCCGGCCGGGCGCGCGCGGGCGCGGATTGCACGCCTTCTGGGCCGCTGGCCGGCTCTGTGCGCCGGCCTCATGCTATCGATTTCGCAGCAGGTGGCCTGGGCCGACGTCTGGGGCTTTGTGGACGACCGGGGCACCGCCCACTTCGCGGCAGAGAAGGTCGACGAGCGCTACAGCCTGTTCTTCCAGGCCGGCCAGAGCTTCGACACCCGCGACATCGCGGCGGCCGCCGCCGCGCCCTCGGCCGCGCCGGCCGGCGCCGGGCTGGCGCGGATGCGCACCTTCTTCGACATCTCGCCGGGCTACAAGGCGGTGCGGCACCACCTGAAGGCCGCGGCCGACCTGCGCAAGATCGACTACGCGCTGCTGCAGGCGCTGATCGTCACCGAATCGGGCTTCGACGCCGCGGCCGTCTCGCCGCGCGGCGCCATCGGCCTGATGCAGGTGATGCCGGCCACCGCCCAGCAGTACGGCATCGCCGCCCGGCCGCACCAGCCGGTGGTGCGGCAACTGGCCGATCCGCTGGTCAACATCGGCGCCGGCACCCGGCACCTGCGCTATTTGCTCGACCTGTTCCCCGGCCAGCTGGAGCTGGCGATCGCCGCCTACAACGCCGGCGAAGGCGCGGTGCAGCGCGCCGGCCGCAAGGTGCCCAACTTTCCCGAGACGCAGAACTATGTGAAGACGGTGATGCAGATCTACCACCTGCTGCGGCCCACGGCCGCGGCATCGTCCACGCGCGCCGGCGGCGACCTGTCCGGCCGCGCCGGTGCGCCGGCCGACGGCAGCCCGCACCGCGTCCGGATGGAGCTGGCGCCGCCGCCGGCCGAGCGGGTGCCGGTCAGCACCGCGCCCGGCGCGGCAGCCGGCGCCGACGGGGCGGCCGCATCCGGTGGGACGGGCGCCCCCGGCGGACGCCGGCTGTCCCGCGCCGCGGTGGCCGCCTTCGCCAGCAACGCTTCTTCCTCTTCTTCCTTGACCGCCCCCGGCGAATGAGCCTTTCTTCTCCCTGATGAGCGACAACCTTCCCCTCGACCTGCCCGGCCGTCCGGCCGAACCCCCAGCCGACGACTCGCAGCCCGACCTGGGCACCTACGCCCAGCGCGCCTACCTGGAATACGCCCTCTCGGTCGTCAAGGGCCGGGCACTGCCCGACGTCTGCGACGGCCAGAAGCCGGTGCAACGCCGCATCCTCTACTCGATGGAGCGGATGGGCCTGGGCTTTTCCGGCGCCAACGCCACCAACGGCGCCAAGCCGGTCAAGAGTGCCCGGGTGGTGGGCGACGTGCTGGGCCGCTTCCACCCGCATGGCGACCAGGCGGCCTACGACGCGCTGGTGCGGATGGCGCAGGATTTCAGCCAGCGCTATCCGCTGATCGACGGCCAGGGCAACTTCGGCAGCCGCGACGGCGACGGTGCCGCAGCGATGCGCTACACCGAGGCGCGCCTAGCGAAGATCACCCGGCTGTTGCTGGAGGAGATCGACCAGGGCACGGTCGACTTCATCCCCAACTACGACGGCAGCACCCAGGAGCCGCGCCAGCTGCCGGCCCGCCTGCCGTTCACCCTGCTCAACGGTGCCTCGGGCATCGCGGTGGGCCTGGCGACCGAGATCCCCAGCCACAACCTGCGCGAGATCGCCGACGCCTGCGTCGCCCTGATCAAGACGCCGCAGATGGCCGACGAGGAGTTGTTCGCACTCGTCCCGGGCCCCGACTATCCCGGCGGCGGCCAGATCATCAGTGCCGCCGGCGACATCGCCGACGCCTACCGCAGCGGGCGCGGCAGCCTGAAGGTGCGCGCCCGCTGGAAGATCGAGGAACTCGCCCGCGGCCAGTGGCAGCTGGTGGTGACCGAGCTGCCACCCGGCGTCAGCTCGCAGCGGGTGCTCGAAGAGATCGAGGAACTGACCAACCCCAAGGTCAAGGCCGGCAAGAAGGCGCTCAGCCAGGACCAGGTGCAGCTGAAGGCGGTGCTGCTGGGCGTGCTGGACGTGGTGCGCGACGAGTCCAGCAAGGACGCGCCGGTGCGCCTGGTGTTCGAGCCCAAGACCGGCAAGACGCCGCAGGCCGAACTGGTCGGCACGCTGCTGGCGCAGACCTCGCTGGAGACCTCGGCCCCGATCAACATGACGATGGTGGGCCTGGACGGCCGGCCGGTGCAGAAATCGCTGCGGCAGATGCTGCTGGAGTGGATCGAATTCCGGCAGCAGACGGTGCAGCGCCGCTCGCAGCACCGGCTCGACAAGGTGCTGGACCGGATCCACATCCTCGAAGGCCGGCAGACGGTGCTGCTCAACATCGACGAGGTGATCGCGATCATCCGGCAGGCCGACGACCCGAAGGCCGCGCTGATCGCGCGCTTCTCGCTCAGCGACCGGCAGGCCGAGGACATCCTCGAAATCCGGCTGCGCCAGCTGGCCCGGCTGGAGGCGATCAAGATCGAGCAGGAGCTCGCCGGCCTGCGCACCGAGCAGACCAGGCTCGAAGAAATCCTGGGCAGCCCCGCGGCCCTGCGCCGGCTGATGGTCAAGGAGATCGAGGCCGACGCCAAGCAGTTCGCCGACCCGCGCCGCACCCTGATCCAGGCCGAGAAGCGCGCGGTGGCCGAGGTGCGGGTGATGGACGAGCCGGTGACGGTGGTGGTGTCGCAAAAGGGCTGGGTGCGGGCGCGCGGCGGTCACGGCCACGATGCGGGCGGCTTCGCCTTCAAGGCGGGCGACGGGCTCTACGGCACCTTCGAATGCCGCACGGTGGACGTGCTGCTGGTCTTCGGCAGCAACGGCCGGGTCTACACGCTGCCGGTCGCGGTGCTGCCGAACGCGCGGGGCGACGGCCAGCCGGTCACCACGCTGATCGAGCTGGAATCGGGTACCCAGCTGGCGCACTATTTCGCAGGCCCCCCGGGCGCGGCGCTGCTGCTGGCGGGCTCGGGCGGCTACGGCTTTATCGCCAACGTCGAGAACCTGGTGTCGCGCCAGCGCGGCGGCAAGACCTTCGTGGCGCTCGGCGAGGGCGAGACGCTCTGCCGCCCCAGCCTGGCGATGCTGCCCGCCGCCGCCCAGGCGGGCGCCGCCAGGCCGGTGCTGCCGGCCACGCATGTCTGCTGCGCCTCGACCGGCGGCCGCATCCTGACCTTCGAGATCGGCGAACTGAAGCTGATGGAGAAGGGCGGCCGCGGCCTGATGCTGATCGACCTGGAGCCGAAGGACACCCTGGCCGGTGCCGCCGCCTACACCCGCAGCGTGCGAGTCGAAGGCATCGACCGCGGTGGCAAGGAACGTTACGAGCCCCTGGAGATCCGCAGCCTCAACAATGCCCGCGCCCTGCGAGGCCGTCAGGGCAACTTGACCAAGTTGGGCTTTAAGCCGAAAGCGGTGACGCGGGTCGAGTAAGCCCTTTCGTTTCGCCGGCCGGGGCTTCGGAAAGTGCGAAAGAACCGTAGCGAGCGGCCCGAGTGTGCGGCGCGGACCGGAGCCGTACGCCTGTACGGTGAGGACCACAGGCGCGCAATCGGGTCGCGCAGTAGGTTCTCTCTTACTTTCTCAGGGTGTCATCAGGCTCACATGGGCGGCCACCACCCGCCAGCCGTCGGCCATCCGCACCCAGGTCTGGGTCTGGCGGCCGATGCGCGGGTTGCCGGCGCGGCGGAACTCGATGTTGGCCACCGCGCAATCGTCGCCGAAGGTGGTGATCGACCGGGCGGTGATGTCGCGCGCCAGGTTGTGCGCGGGGCGGCCCTGGCGGAACTGGCGGATGGCGTCGTAGCCGTACAGGTTCTCGCCCGCGCCGTAGCGCAGGGTGTGGGGCGATGCCCAGAACAGCCGGTCGAGCGTTTCCACGTCGTTGCCGACCAGCGCCTTCTCGTAGGCGTCGAACACCGCCTCCACCTCGGCCCTGACGGCGGGCAGGTTGACGGCGGGCGAGGTGTCAGGCGGGGTGTGCATCGGCGGGTGCTCCGGAAAGGGTGGCGGCGAGGGCGGGGTAGGTATCTGCATCGAAGAAGGGCTGGCCCGCGCGGTAGCGGCGCGCGTCCGACAGGTCGGGCGGCGCGCCGGGCTCCACCGCGCCTTCGAAGGTCAGCTCCAGCTGCACGCCGCTCGGGTCGTGCACGAAAAGCTGCCACAGCGTGGTGCCGGGCACCAGGAATTCGCGCCAGTCGAGGCCGGCGGCGCCGAAACGCTCCCGGTAGGCGTGGTAGCCCGAGCAGGCGAGCGACACATGGTCGATCGCCCCGGTGCCGCGCGGCGCCGTGCCGTCGGGGCCCATCGCCGGGCCGCCGGCGTAGACGTGGATGATCGCCTGGCCGCCCGGCTGGCCGCAGGCGAGCCAGGCGCCGGGGTAGCCGAAGTCGGGCCGGGCGATCTCGCGCAGGCCGATCACGCCGGTCCAGAAGGCACGGGTGGCGGCCAGGTCGGCGGTCTTGATGGCCAGGTGGAAGAGGCCGTGGGTGATCGCGGTCTGTGTCATGGGTAGGACGGCGGGTGTTGCGTGGAGGTGCGCAGGCGGTGCGTCATGGTTGCTTGAACGCCTGGCCGACGGCGGCCGGCATGCGGGCGCCGCGCCCCAGGCCGGCCAGGATCGCGAGCGCGGCCAGGTAGGGCGTCATCTGGATCACGTACGACGAGACCGGCAGGCTGAAGGCCTGCACCCGCAGCGCCATCGCCTCGGCCGCGCCGAAGAGCAGGCAGGCCAGCACGCTGCCGAGCGGCATCCAGCGGCCGACGATGATCGCGGCCAGCGCCAGGTAGCCGCGGCCGCTGGTCATGCCGTCGGTGAAGGTGCCGACCTGCTGCAGCGACAGCACCGCGCCGCCCAGCCCCGCCAGCGCACCGCCGCCGACGACCGCGGCGATCCGCACCCGCACCGGGTCGGCACCGGCGGCGAAGGCGGCCAGCGGGTTCTCGCCCACCGCGCGCAGCGTCAGGCCGGCGCGGCTGCGGAACAGGAACAGCGCCAGCGGCACGACCAGCGCGAAGGCCAGGTAGGTGAGCGGCGGCTGGCGGAACAGCAGGGGGCCGATCCACGGGATCTGCGACAGGCCCGGCACCGCCCAGGCTTCCAGCAGCGGCACCCGGATCGCCGCGCCGCCCGACAACCCCGCGCCCATGCGCACCAGGAAGCTGGTGAGCCCCAGCGCCAGGATGTTGGAGGCGATGCCGGTCACCATGTGCTCGGTGTGGAAGCGGGTGGTGGCGATGGCCACCAGCAGCGCCATCGCCATGCCGGCCGCGACGCTCGCCGCCAGCCCCACGCCGGCGCTCGACGACACATGCGTCGCCACCACGCCGAGGAAGGCGCCGGCCAGCATCTGGCCCTCCAGCCCCACCGCGAAGGTGCCGGCCCGCTCGCACAGGATGCCGCCGAGCGCGGCGAAGATCAGCGGCGTGGCGATGCGCAGGCTGGCGGCCAGGAAATCGAGGATGACGGCTGCGTCCATGGGGTCAGGTCCGGTCGTGGCCCGAGCGGCCGATGCCGCAGAGCACGAAGATCATGGTGAGGCCCTGGATCACCAGCACCAGGGAAGACGGCACGCCCACCTGCCGCTGCATCGCCAGCGCGCCGGTTTCGAGAAAACCGAAGAACAGCGCCGACGGCAGCACGTAGAGCGGATTGAGCGCGCCCATCAGCGCGATGGCGACCGCGTTGAAGCCGAAGCCGGCCGAGAAGCCCTCGATCAGCCGGTAGTGCACACCCAGGCATTCGATCGCACCGGCCAGGCCCGCCAGTGCGCCGGCGGTGCCCATCAGGCCGAACACCGCCCGGCCCTGCGACACGCCGGCATAGCGCGCCGCCGGCAGGCTGGCGCCGACCACCCGCCAGCGAAAGCCCAGCGTCGTGCGCCAGAGCACATAGTGGGCGCCGAGCGCCGCCGCCACCGCCAGGGCGATGCCCCCGTGCAGGTCGGTGCCCGGCACCAGCTTCGGCAGCCACGCGGCCGCATCGAACAGCGGCGACTGCGGAAAGCCCGCGCCTTCCTCGCCCATGCGGCCGTGCAGCAGCTCGGCGATCAGCAGCAGCGCCACGAAGTTGAGCAGCAGCGTGACCAGCACCTCGTGCACGCCCCGCGTCACCCGGATGGTGGCCGCCACGCCGGCCCAGGCCGCACCGCCCGCCGCGCCGGCGAGCAGCGCCAGCGGCAGCAGCAGCCATGCGGGCAGTCCGGCGGCGAACAGCGCCACCGCCGAGGCCGCGGCGCCGCCGATCGCGAGCTGCCCCTCGGCCCCGATGTTGATCACCCGGCCGCGGAAGCACAGGGCGATGCCCACCGCGCACAGCAGGTAGGGCGTGGTCTTGTTCAGCCCCACCACCACCCGGTCCCAGCCGCCGAAGGCGCCCATCGCCAGGTGGTAGTAGGCGACCAGCGGATTCTTGCCGGCCAGCAGGATCAGCAGGGCGGTGATGACCAGCGCCATGCCCACGGCCGCTGCTGCACGCCACAGGGCGCCGGCCCCGCGTGCGGTGCCCAGCAGGCCCTGGATGCGGCCGATGCGCACCGCCGGTGCCGGCTGCAGGTCGGCCGAGGCCGACGGCGTGATCGGGGACACGCCGTCGGAAGCGGATGCGGAAACGCTCATGCCGTCTGTTCCTCTTGCAGCGCGCCGGCCATCGCCAGCCCGATGCGTTCGATATCGACCTCGGCGCGCGGCACCACGCCCGCGATGCGGCCGTCCGACAGCACGCCCACCCGGTCGCCCACCGCCAGCACCTCTTCGAGCTCCGACGAGATGTAGAGCACCGCGGCGCCCGCGTCGCGCAGCCGGCGCAGGCTCTCGATCACGAAGCGGGTGGAGCCCGGGTCCAGGCCCCAGGTGGGCTGGAAGGCGACGACGACCTGCGGCCCGCGGCCCAGCTCGCGCGCCAGCGCCACCTTCTGCTGGTTGCCGCCCGACAGGGTGCGCGCCGCCACCTGCGGCGAGGCGGCGCGCACGCCGAAGGCCTGCATCCGCTCCCGGCAGATGCGCCGTGCCGTGGCGCGGTGGATATGGCCGAAGCGGGAGTAGGGCGGGCGGCCCACGTCGCGCAGCAGCAGGTTCTCTTCGATCGACATGCCCTGGACGAGGCTGGTGCCGGCGCGGTCGGCCGGGATGTAGGCGATGCCGTGGGCCATCCGCTCGGCCACGCCGCCGCGGGTGATGTCCTGGCCGTCGAACAGGATGCTGCCGCGCACCGGCCGGGCCAGGCCGGCCAGCACGTCGGCCAGCTCGCCCTGGCCGTTGCCGTCGATGCCGGCCAGCGCCAGGATCTCGCCGGCGTGCAGGTCGAAGCCGGCATCCTTGAGCCGCTCGACGCCGCCGCCGTCGCGCGCCGCCAGGCCGCGCACCTGCAGCCGCAGCGGCCCCGGCGGGCTGGCGGCCGGCGGGGTGGCCGCCGCGGTGTCGCGGCCGACCATCATCCGGGCCAGCGATTCGCGGGTGGCGCCGGCGACCGGGGCGTTGCCCGCCACCTGGCCGTCGCGCAGCACCACCACCTGGTCGGCCACCTGCAGCACCTCGCCCAGCTTGTGGGTGATGAAGATGACCGAGTGGCCCTCGGCGCGGAAGCGCTGCAGGAAGTCGAGCAGCCGTCCGATCTCGGGCGGCGACAGGATCGAGCTGGGCTCGTCCAGGATCAGCAGGTGGGCGCCGCGCAGGATCGCCTTCAGGATCTCGACGCGCTGCTTCTCGCCCAGGGCCAGCTGCTCCACCCGCGCGTCAGGGTCGATCTCCAGCCCGTAGCGGGCCGCCGCGTCGCGCACCTGCGCGGCCACGCCCCGGCGGTCGAGCCAGGGGCCGGCGCCACGGCTCCAGCCCAGCATCAGGTTCTCGGCCACCGTCATCGCCTCGACCAGGGTGAAGTGCTGGTGGATCATCGCGATGCCGGCCTGCAGCGCCGCCCGGGGGCTGCCGGTCTCCAGCTCGCGGCCGTCGTAGACGATGCCGCCCGCATCCGGCCGCACCATGCCGAAGAGGACCTTCATCAGCGTGCTCTTGCCCGAGCCGTTCTCGCCCAGCAGGCCGACGATCTGCGCCGGCATCACCGTCAGGTCGACGCCGCGGTTGGCCCGCACCGCGCCGTAGGATTTGGAGATGCCGCGCATCTCCAGCAAGGGGCGCATCACAGACCGCCGCGCGCGTCTTCCTTGCCGACCTGCAGCTTCAGCGCGCCGCTGGCGAACTGCTTCTTCAGGCCGTCCAGCTCGGCGATCACCTCGGCCGGCACCACCGGTGCGTAGCCCTTGTCCCTGGCGTACATCAGGTCGGCGCCGGGGCCGCCCTTGGCTTCGTAGCCGTAGGTGATCAGCGTGGGCTTCAGGGTGCCGGCGCGCGCCTCGGCGGCGGCGGCGACGTACATGTCGTCCCACTTCTCGATGATCGCGGTGAGCACGTTCTGCGGCGCGGCCTCGACGTTGGCGAAGGACCGGCCGCTGGTGTAGACGTTCTTCTCCTTGGCCGCCTGCACGATGCCGCCCTGGCCGGCGTTGAGCTTGCCGAAGACGAAGTCAGCGCCGCCGGCGATCAGCGCCAGCGCGGCCTCCTTGGCCATGGCGGCGTCTTCCATGTCCTTGATGTAGATCACCCGCACCTCGGCACCGGGCTTGACGCTCTTGACGCCCTGGCGGAAACCGCCGACCTGCTGCACGACGTTGGGCAGGCCCTCCAGGCCGTTGACCGAGCCGATCTTGCCGGTCTTCGACATGCGGGCGGCCAGCACGCCCATCAGGTAGCCGACCTGGGCGTTGTCGTAGTCGACCGAGGTGACGTTCTTGCCGGCACCGGCGCCGCCGGAGCCGACGATGAAGCTGGTCTTCTCGAACTCCGGCCCGACGCGCTGCGCGGCCGACAGGAACCGGCCCGAATGGCCGATCACCGGGTTGAAGCCGCGGCGGGCGTAGTCCTTCATCGTCTCGATGTGGTCGGCCGGCTGCACGTTCTCGGAGAACGCGGTCTCGGTGCCGGCCTGCTTCATCTTGCCGATGGCGGCGTAGCCGCTGGCGTTCCAGCTCTGGTCGTTGATCGATCCGGGCAGCAGCAGGGCGACCTTGCCCTGGGCCAGGGCGAGCGGCGCGGCGCAGAGGCTGGCGGTGCCGATCAGCAGCAGTGCGGCGGCGCGCGCGAGGGGACGGGTGGCAGCGGTGAGGGGCATCGAAAACTCCAGGAGTGGGTGACGGCTGCAGCGCAACATCCAGGCCAGCCCGGCGGTGCCCCGACCGGCGGCGGGTACCCCGGTGGCGGCGCATGCCGGATCGGGCATGTGCACTCGGTTTTGCCGATTTCACGCACGGCCCGGTGCCGAACCGGCACCGCGGTACGGGCCCGGCCGATTCGGTGCACGGCCCGCGGCCACGCCCCAAAAACGGCCGTCCGCCTCTCAGGCTTGGTGCATCGCGAGCAAGCGGTCGCCCACGTGTTCGGCGAAACGGGCCGACGCCAGCGGCAGCACCCGGTCGCGCAGCGCCAGCAGCACCAGCCGGCTGGCGGGCAGGCCGCGCTCCTCGATCGGCACCGCGCGCAGCTGCGGATCGCCCTGTGCACCCAGCGCGATCTGGAAGCTGACACCGCCCGATTCGCGGGCGAAGGCGTGCATCATCTCGAACGAATTGCAGACCAGCGCCGCCACCGGCTGCTCGGACGCATGCTCCAGCAGGTCGTCGATCACGCCGCGGCCCGACAGGCTGCCGTCGGGCAGGGCGATCGGGTATTGCAGGCAGTCCTTCAGCCGCACGCTGGCGCGGCCCGCGAGCGGGTGGTCGGCCGCCACCACCGCGCAGGTGCGCTGCCGGGCCTGCGCCAGGATGCGCATGCCGCGCACCGGCGGCGGGTTGAACACGAGGCACAGATCGACCTCGAAATCGGCCAGCGCCTGCACCGCCCGCTCGCGGTCGAGCACCTTCACCGCGAAGCCGACGCCGGGGTGCGCCGCCTGGAAGCCGACCATCGCCCGCGGCAGGAAGGCCGGCGCCAGCGCCTGGCTGGCCGCCATCGACACGGTGCCGCGCCGCAGGCCGTGCAGCGATTCGATCTCGGAGCGCACCTGCGCCAGGTCGGCGGTGCGCCGGCGGGTGTAGCCGACGAACAGCTCGCCGGCCGCGGTCAGCCGCACGCCGGTGGGCAGGCGCTCGAAGATCGGCGTGCCCAGCTCCCGCTCCAGTTCCTTGATCCGCCGGTTGACCGCCGAGGCGGCGACGTGCAGCGTGTTGTCGGCCGCGCTGCGGATCGAGCCGCAGCGGGCGACCGCGTCCACGTAGTCGAGGTATCGGAGGTGTTGCATGCGGCCGCGTTGCAATAGCGATGCCCGCGCGGTGCGCGGGCGCTCCGGCCGGCGCCGCCCGTTCGTTTCACAGCCGTTTCTTATTGGCCGGGCATATTTGCGCACATCTACCGCTCGCCGCTTCCTCCATGCCACTTCCCTCCCTGCGCCTGTCCACCCGCCTCTGGGCCGCCGTCGCGTTCATCGTGGTCGCACAACTGGCGCTGGTGACCGCGTCGACCCTGCGCTCGGCCCACCTCGAATCGCAAGGCGCCGAGGCGCTGGAGCAGCGCACCGTGCTGATCCAGGCCGCCAGCCGCTGGCTGGCCCTGACCGAAGCCAACGGCGCCCGCGCCGAGGCGGTCATCCTCAGCAGCGAGCCCGAGATGGCCGATGCCTTCAAGACCACCGTGGCCGCGGCCGACGCCGCGCTGCTGCAGGTACGGGCGGTGCTGGCGCAGGCCGCGCTCTCGGACGAGGAGCGCGCCCAGGTCGGCCGGATCGACGCGGCCCAGAAAGCGGTGGCGGCACTGGGCGTCGAGGCCAACCGTTTCAAGGACGTGGGCCAGCAGGACAAGGCGCTGGCGCTCTTCACCGGCCGCTACCAGCCGGCGGTGGCCACCTACCTGGAGGCGCTGCGGGCCTTCGTGCGGATGCAGGAAGACGCCACCGCGCAACTGCAGCGGTCCCTGGCCACCCAGCGCGCCCGGCAGGGCGGGGTGCTGCTGGGCGGCGCGGTGGTGCTGGCGCTGCTGTTGGCGGCCGGTGCCGCGGTGCTGGTGCGCAGCATCCTGCGGCCCCTGGCCCAGGCCAACGCACTGGCCGCCCGGATCGCCGGCGGCGACCTGAGCACCACGGTGGCGGTGCACCGCCGCGACGAGTTCGGCGAGCTGCTGCAGTCCTTGCGCGGCATGGGCGAGGCGCTGGCCGGCATGGTCCGCCAGGTGCGCAGCAGCACCGACAGCATCGCGGTCGCCAGCGCGCAGATCGCCGCCGGCAGCCAGGACCTGTCGCAGCGCACCGAGCAGGCGTCCAGCAACCTGCAGCAGACGGCATCGGCGATGGAGCAGCTCACCGGCACGGTGCAGCAGACGGCCGGCAGCGCCCTGCAGGCCAGCACGCTGGCGGTGGCCGCGTCGGCAGTGGCCGAGCGCGGTGGCGAGGTGGTGCAGCAGGTGGTGCGCACGATGGAGGAGATCGACGCGGGCAGCCGCCGCATCTCCGAGATCATCGGCACCATCGACAGCATCGCGTTCCAGACCAACATCCTGGCGCTCAATGCCGCGGTGGAGGCGGCCCGCGCCGGCGAGCAGGGCCGCGGTTTCGCGGTGGTGGCGCACGAGGTGCGGGTGCTGGCCCAGCGCAGCGCGCAGGCCGCCAAGGAGATCAAGGAACTGGTCGGCGCCTCGGTGCGGCAGGTGGCGGCCGGCACGCTGCTGGTGGGCAACGCCGGCGGCACGATGCAGGACATCGTCCGCTCGGTGCAGCGGGTGACCTCGATGGCCGGCGAGATCACGGTGGCGGCGGGCGACCAGAGCGCCGGCATCGCCCAGGTCAACGGCGCGGTGACCCTGCTCGACCGGATGACCCAGCACAACGCCGCCCTGGTCGAGGAAAGCGCCGCCGCGGCGCACAGCCTGCGCGAGCAGGCCCGGCAGCTGGCCGGCATGGTGGCGGTGTTCCGGCTCGACGGGCCGGACGCGGTGCCGGGGCAGCGCCTGCTGGCGCAATAGGCGCCATAGGCGCGCGGCACGCGGCGCGAGCGGCCGGCCTGCGTCAGCCGGGCGGTGCCGCGAACCTTACTCGTCCTTCATGCCCGTGGCCTTGACCACCGCGCCGAGGCGCGCACGCTCGTCCGCCACGAACTTCGCGAACGACGCGCGCGTGCCGCCGATCGGCTCGATGCCGATGTCCTTCAGGTGCGACGCCGTGGCGGCATCCTTCATCGCGGCGTCGATGGCCGAGGCCAGCTTGTCGAGGATGGCCTCGGGCGTACCCGCCGGGGCGTGCACGCCGCACCAGTGGGCGATCTGCATGTCGGGGAAGCCCTGCTCCACCGCGGTGCTGAGCTGCGGATAGGCCGAGATCCGGGCCGTCCAGGTGTCGGCCAGCGCCTTGAGTTTTCCGCTGTTGACATAGGGCAGCGCGACGATGCTCGCCTCGGACGTGGCCTCGACCTGCTTGCCCAGCACGGCCGTGATCGATTCGGAGCCGCTCTTGTACGGGACGATGTCGAGCTTGGCGCCGTACTTGGTCTCCAGGATGCCCGAGACGAAGTGCGGCGTGCTGCCGGTGCCGGCGGTGGCCCAGTGGAAACCCACGCCCTTCTGCGAGGCCGCGATGAATTCCTTGAGGTTGTTGTAGGGCGCGTCGGCCGCCACCAGGATGACCGAGGGCGCCAGCCCGACCATCGCCACCGGCACCAGGTCGGCGTCCTTGTACGGCAGCGACTTCTTGATCATGCTGTTGGAGATGACGCCGGCCGCGCTGATCAGGAAGGTGTAGCCGTCGGGCTTGCTCTGCGCGACCACCGCCGAGCCGAGGCTGGTGGAGCCGCCCGGCTTGTTCTCGATGACGATCGGCTGGCCGAGGCGCTTCGACGCGCCTTCGGCGGCGGCGCGCGCCATCAGGTCGTTGGCGCCGCCGGCGGAGAAGGGCACGATGAAACGGATCGGGCGGGTGGGCCAGGCGTCGGATTGGGCCAGGGCGGGCAGGGCGGCGAAGGCGGCCGCGGCGGCCGCGAAGGCCAGTGCCGTGCGCCGGGAAAGCTGGAGCTTCATGGGAGGGTCTCGCGCTGTTGTTGTGGGGTCTGCAAGGAGGAGGTGCGGACCCCGGCCGCGACGCCCGACCCGGTGCGATCCGGTCGGGACGCGCCCGGCGGTCCACGATTCCATCTTAGCCAAGCGGCCGAATCCCCGCAGCCCGGGCCCCGGCAGCGCCGCCGCGCTCGCGCGCACCCGCTGCCCGTCCCTGGGCTGTTCTCGTCGCGCGTCGCGACAGTGCTGCCGCTACAACCCGCCCAGCGCCCGCAGCAGGTTCTCCGGCGTGGCCGGCGCCTCCAGCCGCACCGGGCCGTCGCCGGGGCGGGCCGCGGCCACCGCGTTGCGCAGGGCCTCGTACACGCTGATCGCCAGCATGAAGGGCGGCTCGCCGACGGCCTTGCTGCCGAAGACGTTGTCCTCGCGGTTGGGCTCGTGCCACAGCTCGACCTGGAAGTGCGCCGGGATGTCGCCGGTCGCCGGGCCGACGTAGTAGAACGGCCGGCCGGTGAGCGTCGTCTTGTCGTAGTGGATCTTGGGCGTGCGGTAGAAGCCGTCGGACGAGCCGAGCAGCACGGTACGCCCCCGGTCTTGGGTCTTGGGCGAAAATCGGTTTCAGAAACGTTGGTTCAACGTCACCTCAAGCCGGCGCCGCTCCCCTACCAACCATTGGGTGGTGGTGTAGTAGGCCGTGGTGAAGAACAGTTTGTCGAAGACGTTGAAGCCGCGCAGACTGATGGTGGTGTCCGGCGTCGCTCGCCACTGGACGGCCAGATCCGTGGCGCTGTAGGCGGGCAGCACCAGTGTGTTGGCATTGTCGGCATAGCGTTTGCCGACAAAGCGCAGCCCACTCGATATCGACCAGTCAGGCGACGGTTTCCAGCTGGCCCACAGATTGGCAGCCTTTTGCGGAACATCGGTTGGGACATTGCCGTTGCGTGACACTGCCGTGCCACCGACCGATTCGGTGAAATCGTCGTACCGCGCACGGAGCAGTGCCAGGTTTGCGTCGATTCTGACGGTTTTGGCCAACGGCAGCGACAGCGTGCTTTCCACCCCGCGCGACGAACGCTCGCCTACCTGCAGGCGCAGTGCCGGGTTGGTGGTATCGCGTGTGAGCAGATTGTTCTTGGTGATGTGATAGGCGGCAAGTGTCCAGTCGCCGGTACTGTTCCAAAATGATTGCTTGATGCCCACTTCTGCCTGTTCGCCGGTCGACATTTTGAAGCTGCTGTCGGCCGGCGAGAGCATGAGCAGCCCGCTCACCGGATCGGCCGCTCGTGCGTACTGCGCATACACCGAAAGGTCGGGCAGCGGTTGATAGACGGTGCCGATGCGCCAGCCTGTGTTGGAAAAGCTCTGGTCGAATGCCTGCATCCCCGAGAGCAGATCATGGCGGGCAACGTTGGCATGGTCGAGGCGCACTCCGCCCACCACGGACCACCGTTCGGCCAGCTCGATTCGGTCTTCGCCGAACACGGCGTATTGCTCGGACTTGTTGCGGTAGCGGGGAATGAAGGCAAACGGGCTGGAATAGAGGCCTGGAACCGGGCTGTAGGGATCGACCGGGCCCGAACTGCCGGTGTAGGTGTTGTTGGTATGGCGAAAGGCACTGCGGTTGATGTCGAAGCCGATCGAGAACTGGTTGGGCATGCCTGACAAGGCGCCTGAGAAACTCGCGTCGGTCGTGTTGCCGGTCTGCGTCTGGTCATGCGAAATTTCGGTGTTGTCGGAACGGTCGATCAAGCCGGTGGCATTGTTGTAGATGTACGTCTCCGCATTGCGCCAGTAGCGGTGGCTCTCGATGTTGTAGAGCTTGCTTCGCACCACCACTCGGCTGTTCGGCGACCACTGGGCAGACAGCTCCGTCCACCGATCCCTGAATTCGATGCGGCTGTCGGCAACGTTGTAGTTCTTGTCTGCCAATACCGGTAACTGGCGACCGCCGATCAGGGGTGTGCCGAAGTAGCGCATCGGCTCCTGACGGCCTTGCGAATGTGCAAGCTTCACCCGAAGATCCTTCGAGGCGGCCAGTTCCACCGCACCCGAAAAGCCCAGGTTGCGCGTGTCCCCCCGATCGACCCATCCGTCCGAACGGTCGCCGCTCACATCCAGCCGGTACGAAAGTCGTTCGTCGATGGCGCCCCCACTGCCGAAGGCCAGCGCCTGCCGCCCGCGCGTACCGGCAGTGGCCTGCATTTCGCCGCGGATGGGACCTTGTGTCGGCTTCTTCGGAATCACGTTGACCACACCGCCGATGGCACCATCGCCGTAGATCACCGATGCCGGACCGCGCAGGACCTCGATACGGTCGATGGCCCAGGTGTCGAACGGAAAACTCAGGCCCACCCCGCCGTACTGGCGGGTACCGTCGTAGAGCCGCATCACCGAGGTCGTGTCGGTAAAGCCGCGCGCCGACAGCGAACTGCCACTGTTGCCGGGATGGGCCAGACTGGTCATGCCCGCGGACCGCGTGATGGCGGATACCAGCGATGCATCGCCGCGCTCCTCGATTTGTTCGCGGGTGATGACATCCACGCTGGCCGGCGTCTGCATCGGTGTCAGATCGAGGTAGGAACCCGTGGCAGCAGGCCGGTCCAGCTTCGGCGCATCGGAATCCCTGACGGTGATGGTGGACAGCGTCGAAGCCGGTTGGGCTGGAACGGGGGGTGCCATCACCAGCGGTGCCAGAAGGACGGCATCGCGGGCCAGCCTGTGCAGTGCGCTCGGGCGTTGAATGGTGCGGTTTTTCATGGGTCGCGTTTTCTACATTGATGGATTCGATGGGGGCACGGTGATCGAGCGGATCCCGCCGCCTCATTCCGACGCATTTCGAAGGGCCCGCGTGCGGGCGATGACGAACCTGTCGATCACCGCCATGAGCACCAGCGAGGCGCCGACGAGCGGAAACGCGATGCCGCCCGCCGCTAGCAGCACGAGCACGGTCCGCAATGCCCGCGGGTCATGGGGCAGCGGTGGCACGCCGATGCCACCGGTCGGTCGGCGTTTCCACCACATGGCCGCTGCACTTACGCAGAGCAGGACGATGGCCAGGCAGGCGGCCACCAGCACCGCCTGGTTGGGCACCCCGAACTCCTGCCCCAGATGCACATTGATGCCCCATTCGAGCCAACGACCCACAGTGCCGTAGTCCGCGTAGCGCATGTCGACCAGCACCTGCCCGCTGTATCGGTCGAGGTGGACCACGCGCTGCAGCGCGAGGTCTGGCGGGTAGACCGATCCGGTGTAGACCCCGGTCGGCCCCTGTGGCAGGGTGACGGTGAAACCGGGCGCGAGCCCCAGGTTGCGAAACACGGCGAGGGCAGCGCCGAGCCCGATCCCGTCCGCCATGTCCTGCGCTCCATCCACTGCACCGGACGCGCTCTCATGCCCCTCGTGCCCCGTGGGCACCGGGGTCATCGACATCGGCATGCGGGCCTGCTCCAGCGACCAGGCCGTGGGACCACTGGCCCGCAAGCGTTGGGCTGACATCGGCACCTGGACCCGCACGCCAGCCGGATACCCGAAGTTGCGGCCATTGGCCCATTGGTTGACCTGCGCACCCCAGAAGACCGACCACGGCATGCCGGTCAGTGCCAGGAAGGCCAGCGCTGATCCGGCCAGCACACCCGTCACCGCATGGAGGTCGCGCCAGAAGACCCTTTGCGAGGGCCGGCCGCGCAGCGACAGCGCGCCGCCCTTGCGCCCGCGTGGCCACCAGAGGTAAAGCCCGGACACCACCAGCAAGACAGACCATCCCGCGGCAACTTCCACGATGCCGCGGGCGACCGTCCCGAAATACTTCAGACTGTGCAGCTTGCGAATGGTCCCGGCGACGCTGCCTCCCTCCGGCAGTGTTCCGAGCACCCGCGAATCGTAGGGGTCGACGAAGACCGACAGTCGCGTGCCGTCTGCGGATTGAACCAACACTTCGGCGCTGTCGGTGGGTGTGGCGGGTGGCGTGTATTTGCGCAAGGCTCCAGGATGGGCCGTGAGGGCTGCGGAGGCCAGCGCGCCGTCGGCGCGCAGCGTCCCCCTGGCGGCAACCGACTTCAGTTCATGGTGAAAATAACCATCGATCGGCGCCTTGAAAACATACAGCCCGCCGGTCACGGCCAGCCATGCCAGCACCGGCAGCACCAGCAATCCGGCGTAGAAATGCCACCGCCATACGGCGCGGTACAAGTCGTTTTGGTAAGGCCTGCCCATCAGAACCTCACATCGAGGCTGGCGTGCACCCCGCGGCCGTCAGCAGGCGAGTACCCCGATGAGCCGCTGTCGTAGCCGGCATAGACGTACCTGCGATCGGCCCGGCTGGAGCCGGCTCTCTGGTTCGGGAGCACGTCGGCGCCCGACATCTCGACCGAGCTGAATGCGCTGCTCACCGTGCCGAGCATCAGCGTCGAATCGCCGGGTGCGCCGTTCGTTGCTCGGGCGGGCGCCGTTCGGGTAGAGGACTGCGAGGGCTGGGCCAGGGCCGGCAGCACCGCGCCGGAGAAAGGGAGCGCTGCCACTGCAGGTGCACGCACACGGATGGAGGTACGTAGAGGGGTAGAAAACATAGAAAGACCAAGAGAAAAAGCGCGCCGTGGATGCGTCCGCGGGCGGGCGAACGCAGCGAGGCCGGACCTGCGAGCGGCCGCCGAATACCGGCCCCGCCAGCCGCAGGGAAAAGATGCGTGCACGCGAAGCCGGCTGCGAACAGGCAGCCGTCAGGCGGGGTGCAGGAAGGTCAGAAGTGGGCCGGCGGCCCGCGCGCCGGCAAGGGCGCAGCGGTCAAGGCAGCGATATGGGCTGCCGGAATCGACCGGGCAGCGTAGGCCAGCGGCTGGGCCGTACGCACCCACGTGGACACCGCCGGCGGAGGCGGTGCGCCCCCAGGGGCACAGAGCGGGCATTTCATCGCCGCCACGTTCGCGGATGGCTCGCCGTTGTCGGCCTTGACCATCAGCTTGACCATGCCCGAACCCGAGCAGATCATCTCGAAATGCTGCGGCGCCAGCAACGCAGAGGCGATGGCAGCGCCCACATACAGCGCAAACCACACCAGAACGAGTCGGGTCAGGTGTCGGGTTCTACGCAGGGCCTGCATGCCCGATTATGGCCCGGGGGGTGGCCGGGACATGCCCACCGACATGACCGCCCCCGCCTACAACCCGCCCAGCGCCCGCAGCACGTTCTCCGGCGTGGCCGGCGCCTCCAGCCGCACCGGGCCGTCGCCGGGCCGGGCGGCGGCCACCGCGTTGCGCAGGGCCTCGTACACGCTGATCGCCAGCATGAAGGGCGGCTCGCCGACGGCCTTGCTGCCGAAGACGTTGTCCTCGCGGTTCGGCTCGTGCCACAGCTCGACCTGGAAGTGCGCCGGGATGTCGCCGGTCGCCGGGATCTTGTAGGTGCTGGGGGCGTGGGTGGTGAGCAGGCCCTGGTCGTTCCAGACCAGCTGCTCGGTGGTGAGCCAGCCCATGCCCTGGACGAAGCCGCCCTCGATCTGGCCGATGTCGAGGGCCGGGTTGATGCTGCGGCCCACGTCGTGGAGGATGTCGACCCGCAGCACGCGGCTTTCGCCGGTCAGGGTGTCGATCGCCACCTCGGTCGCCGCCGCGCCGTAGGCGAAGTAGTAGAACGGCCGGCCGGTGAGCGTCGTCTTGTCGTAGTGGATCTTGGGCGTGCGGTAGAAGCCGTCGCTCCACAGCTGGATGCGGTTGGCGTACGCCATGCCGACCACCTCGTCGAAGCGGCGGGTGGTGGTGGGCGAGACCACCTCGCCATCGGCGAACGAGATCTCGCCGGCGCCGCAGCCGTCGAGGCCGCAGACGAAGCTGGCGATGTTGTCGCGCACGTTGCGCGCCGCGTACTGGGCGGCGCGGCCGTTCAGGTCGGTGCCGCTGCTGGCGGCGGTGGCGCTGGCGTTGGGCACCTTGCCGGTGTCGGCGGCGGTCACCAGCACCCGGGCGAAGGGCACGCCCAGCTCGTCGGCCACGATCTGCGCCACCTTGGTGTTGAGGCCCTGGCCCATCTCGGTGCCGCCGTGGTTCACCTGCACGCTGCCGTCGGTATACACATGCACCAGCGCGCCGGCCTGGTTGAACAGGGTGGCGGTGAAAGAGATGCCGAACTTCACCGGCGTGATCGCCAGCCCGCGCTTCAACGCCGGCTGGGCCGCATTCCAGATGGAAATGGCCTCTTGTCGGCGCCGGTAGCCGGCATCGTGCTCTAGTTTCGATAGCAAGGGCTGGAGGATGTTGTCCTCGACCTGCATCTGGTAGTGGGTGACGTTGCGCTCGGCGGTGCCGTAGAGGTTGCGGTAGCGCACGTCCAGCGCGTCCAGCCCCAGGTGCCGGGCGATGTCGCCCAGGATCGCCTCGATCACGATCACCCCCTGCGGGCCGCCGAAGCCGCGGAAGGCGGTGTGGCTCTGGGTGTTCGTCTTGCAGCGGTAGCTGCGGATGGTGACGTCCGACAGGTAGTAGCCGTTGTCGGCATGGAAGACGGCGCGGTCGGCCACCGGGCCCGACAGGTCGGCGGAGAAGCCGCAGTTCACCAGCATCGTCAAATCCAGCGCGGTGATGCGGCCGGTGGCGTCGAAGCCCACGTCCCAGTCGTAGGCGAACGGGTGGCGCTTGCCGGTGACCAGGAAATCGTCGTCCCGGTCCAGCCGCAGCTTGACCGGGTGGCCGGTCTTCTTCGCCGCCAGCGCGGCCCAGACGGCCAGGTGCCCGGCCTGCGTCTCCTTGCCGCCGAAGCCGCCGCCCAGGCGCCGGCATTCGACCCGCACCGCATGGTTGTCGACGCCCAGCGCATGCGCCACCCAGTGCTGCACCTCGCCCGGGTGCTGGGTGCTGGAGTGGATCCACCACTGGTTCTGCTCCAGCGGCAGGGCGTAGGCCACCTGGCCCTCCAGGTAGAAGTGCTCCTGGCCGCCGACCTCCAGCGTGCCCTGCAGCCGGTGGGCGGCCCGCGGCATCGTGCCGGCCGAATCGCCGCGCTGCACCGTCACCGGCGGCAGCACGTAGCTCTGCGCGGCGTGGGCGGTACGCGGGTCCAGCACCGCCGGCAAGGGCTCGATGTCGAGCACCACCGCGCGGGCGGCGCGGCGGGCCTGCATCACCGTGTCGGCCACCACCAGGCCGACCACCTGGCCGATGTGCTGCACCGTGCCGAAGGCGAAGACCGGCTCGTCGTGGCCGAAGGCGGCCAGCAGCTTGTCGCCGGGAATGTCGTCGGCCAGCAGCACCTCGCGCACGCCGGGCATGGCCAGCGCCGCCGCAGTGTCGATGCCGCGCAGCCGGCCGTGGGCGACGGTCGAGAGGATCGGCGCGGCCTGCAGGGTGCCGCGCACCTCGGGGATGTCGTCGACGTAGGTGGCGCCGCCGGCCACCTGGGCGCGGGCGCTTTCGTGGGGCTGGGAGCGGCCCTGGGCGCGGGTGGGCGGTGCGGTGGTGTGGGGCAGGGCGCCGGGAGCGTGCGGCTGGGCGGCATCGACCGTGGCGGCCTGCGCGTCGGCCGCGGCCACGCGCGGGTCGTCGCCGGCATCGCGGCTGACCGGGATCGGCGGGGCGCCGTGGGAGTCGCGGGCGTTCATCATCGGATCACCTCCAGCGCCAGCGCCAGCGATTCGAGGCGCACGTCCGTCTGGCCCTGGCTCTCGCGCCAGCAGCGCTGCATCAGGTTG
Source organism: Sphingomonas sp. NCPPB 2930 (assembly GCA_042867185.1). Taxonomy (GTDB): domain Bacteria; phylum Pseudomonadota; class Gammaproteobacteria; order Burkholderiales; family Burkholderiaceae_C; genus Xylophilus. The sequence goes on from JBHZQV010000009.1 coordinate 96,289, forward strand.
GCGAGCAGCGCCCGGCGGTAGTCGCCGGAGGCGCGCATGTCGGAGATCGGCTGGAACTCGGCCTGCAGCGCGGCGCCGGCGGCCTGCGCGGCCTGTTCGGTCCACGGGCGGCCGACCAGGGCGGCCTCGGCCTGGCGGGCCCGGGCGGGGACCGCCGCGACGCCGCCGGCGCCGATGGAGGCATGGCGGACGGTGCCGTCGGCGTCGAGCACCAGACGGATCGCGAGACACACGGCCGAGATGTCGTCGTCCTGCCGTTTGCTGATCTTGAAAAGGTACACCCCCCCCAGGCTGCCCCGCTCCGCGCGGTCCGCCAACCCCCTCGGGGGGCGGCCCTGGAGGACCGGCGGAGCCGGATCCTCGGGGCCCTGAGGCACGGCGGCGCCGCTGCGCGACGCGCCGGCTGGGCGCTCGTCGTCAGGCGCGGGGACGTCGATGTAGGCGACGATCTCGTCGGGCGCGATGACGTTCTGCCGGTAGCCGGTGTAGAGGTCTTCCAGCGGCAGGCTGCGTTCGCCGCGCACGCTGGCCAGCACCACCTGCGCGCCGAGGGCGATCAGCAGCGGCATCGAGTCGCCGATCGGCGAGCCGTTGGCGACGTTGCCGCCCAGGGTGCCGGCGTTGCGCACCGGCAGGCCGGCGAAGCGGGCGGCGAAGGGCGCGACGGCCGGGCGGTCGGCCGACAGGGCGGCGTAGGCCTCATGCAGCGTCGCGGCGGCGCCGATGCGCAGGGCGCCGTCGGCGGCGCGCACGATGCGCCGCAGCTCGGCGGCGCGGGTGGTGTCGATCACCTGGGCGAACCTGCGGTGCTGCTTGGTCACCCACAGGCCGACGTCGGTGCAGCCGGCGACCAGCTGGGCCTGCGGCCGGGCGGCGCGGGCCGCGAGCAGGGCGGCGAGGGTGGTGGGGGCGAGGTAGGCCGCGCCCTGCACCGGTTCATCGGCCGAATCGGTCTCCGGCCCGCGCCGGACGCCGGCCATTTGCTCCAGTTTCGATAGCACGGCGTCACGGTCGAGCACCACCGGCGGCAGCGTGGCCATCCGCTCGGCCGCCTCCAGGATCGGCCGGTAGCCGGTGCAGCGGCAGAGGTTGCCCGACAGGTCCTCCTGCGCTACCGCCCGGGTGATGGCCTGGCCCTGGCAGACCCGGTTCTGGTACATCCCGAACATGCTCATCACGAAGCCCGGGGTGCAGAAGCCGCACTGCGATCCGTGGCACTGCACCAGTGCCTCCTGCACCGGGTGCAGGGTGCCGTCGGGCTCGGCGAGGTCTTCCACCGTCCAGAGCGCCATGCCGTCGACCGAATGCGCCAGCTTGATGCAGCTGTTGACCGCCCGCAGCACCAGTGACGCGGTGCCGTCGTCGCCCAGCCGGCGCTCGCCCACCACCACCGTGCAGGCGCCGCAATCGCCCTCGCCGCAGCCTTCCTTGGTGCCGGTGCAGTGCAGGTCCTCGCGCAGCAGGTCGAGCAAGGTGCGGTCGGGTGGCACATCGGCCAGCGTCACGGTCTTGCCGCGTCGGAGGAAGCGCAGGGAGTGGGAGTGCATGGGGTGCATCGTAGGGGCGGTGCGGTACCGCAGCAAAAAGGGGGCCAGCGTGGAGGTTAGGCGACTGTGGACAGCGGCGCATAAGCCCTGTCGTATAGGGCGTATGGCTTCGCGCAAACGGTTGGCTTTCGACTGGGTACCTGTATGAGCCGGACCCTTCACCGAAGATCCGCGCCCCTTGACAACCGGGCGAACGGGTTATGATGTTAAGACATTGTTCTAACGGAGTTCGTCATGGAAATCGCCATTCGGAAGATCGGCAACAGCAGGGGCGTGGTGCTGCCGAAGCCTCTGTTGGCGCAGGCCGGACTGGAGGACGAGTCGATCGCGCACATCGCGCTGGAGAACGGCACCATCGTCCTCAGCAAGCCGGCGAAGGCTGTGCGTGCAGGTTGGTCGGAGGCGGCCGCGGCGCTGGCGGCGGGTGGGGGCGACGCGTTGCTGATGGGCGAATTCGGCAATGCGGGCGACTCGGAGCTCGACTGGTGAAGCGTGGAGACATCTGGCGGGTCAACCTGGACCCGACGGTCGGCAGCGAGATCCAGAAGTCCCGGCCGTGCGTGATCGTCTCGCCCGCGGAACTGAACGACAACCTGCGCACGGTGCTGGTGGCGCCCATGACCTCCAAAGGCTTCGCCGCTCCGTTCAGGGTGCCGGTGACGCATGCGGGCACCAAGGGTTTGATCGTGCTGGACCAGCTCCGGGCGGTGGACAAGACGCGGCTGGTCCGGAAGATGGGTGCCGTCTCCGCCAAGACCTTGGTGGGCGTGCTGGCCGCGCTGCAGGAATTGTTCGCCGAGTGAAGCAACGCGGCGCGAGCGTGTCGTGGCGGCCGGTCACTCCAGCCCGAACGCCTCGCGCAGCGCCCCGCAGAAGGCGGCCGTGCCGCTGATCGACAGGCCCAGCGTGTGGCGCGGCGCGTCGGGCGTGCCGAGGTGCGCGTCCAGCGTGCCGCGCTCGGCGTCGAACCGCACGGCCACCGGCACGGTCAGCTCCTGGCGGGCATGCAGGTCGTAGCTCCAGCTGCCGCCGTCTTCCACCGGCGCGGGGCCGTCGGGAAAGTGGGCGTGCGCCCAGGCCAGCACCGCGGCGGCTTCGGCCTGCAGGGCGGGCCAGCGGGCGCCGTTGACGGTAGCCAGCGCGTCGAACAGGCCGGTGCCCTCGTCGTCTTCGCTGTAGTCGAAATCGAGGTAGATCAGTTGCATGGCCGGCATGATGCACCGGCGACGCGGGCCGATCCTCGCGCGCCGCTTGCGCGGTACAGTCGGCGCTCCGTCGCAGCGGTACGAAAGTCCTGCGGCACGGCGGCGGTCGCAGGCATACGCGATCGCATATGACCCGCATGCAGCCCCCGCTATGAGAGACCAAGCCCTTTTCGACAAGATCGACCTCCATCTCATAAGGGTCTTGCATACCGTGTTGATGGAACGCAGCGTATCGAGGGCCGCCGTGCGGCTGGGCATGCACCAGCCGGCGGTCTCGGCCGCGCTGAAACGGCTGCGGGACCTGGCGGGCGACCCGCTGCTGGTGCGCTCCGGCGCCGGCATGGTGCCGACCGATGCCGGCCAGCGGATGCTGGAGCCGTCGGCCCGCATCCTGCGCGCGGCCGAGGTGCTGTTCACCGACGCCCGCGGCTTCGATCCGCAGACGGCCACCACCACCTTCCGGGTAGCCGCCAGCGACTACCTCGACCCGCTTTTTCTGCCGCAGCTGGTGGCACAGATCAAGGCGCAGGCGCCGCTCTGCCACATCGAGATCCACCCGCTCTCGGCCGACGCGCACTACCACGCCCACCTGGCGCAGGGCGACATCGACGTGGTGATCGGCAACTGGGGCGCGCCGCCGGAAGACCTGCACATGGGCCGGCTCTTCGGCGACGAGGTGGTCTGCCTGGTGCGCGCCGACCACCCGGCGGTGCGCCGCGGCTGGGACGCCGCCGCCTGGCTGGACGCCGAGCACATCGCCCCCACGCCCACCCACCCCGGCGCCCGCGGCGTGATCGACGACCATCTGGACACGCTGGGCCTGCAGCGCAACATCACCGCCCGCTGCGCCCACTTCGGCCTGATCCCGGCGATGGTGGCGCAGAGCTTGCTGGTGCTGACCACCGGCCGCCAGTACTGCGAGCGTTTCCTGGGCGCCGCGCCGCTGGCGATCCTGCCGCCGCCGATCGCGTTTCCCCGGCTGATGTACTACCAGCTCTGGCATGCACGCACCCATGCCTCGGCCTCCGGCGCCTGGCTGCGGGAGCGGGTCAAATCGGTGGCGGCCATGCTACGAAATGAATAGCGGTCAGCCGGCGACCCGCCTCGACCCTGGCTACCTTTCATCCAAGAAAACCCGATTTCCGCCGCGCTGCGGAGCCCACGACACGAAAAGCGACAATCCCGGCATGACACCCACAGCCTCCCCGCCGCGCCTGCAGCTGACCGGCATCACCAAGCGCTACCCGGCCGTCGTCGCCAACAGCGGCGTGTCGCTGGTCGTGCAGCCCGGCGAAACCCACGCGGTGCTGGGCGAGAACGGCGCCGGCAAGTCGACGCTGATGAAGGTGATCTACGGATCGGTCAAGCCCGACGAGGGCAGCGTGCTCTTCGACGGCCAACCGGTGCAGATCAAGAACCCGCAGGAGGCGCGGGCCCTGGGCATCGCGATGGTGTTCCAGCACTTCAGCCTGTTCGACACGCTGACGGTGGCCGAGAACGTCTGGCTGGGCCTGGAGAAATCGCTGGGGTTGGCCGAGGTGTCCCGCCGCATCACCGCCAAGGCCGCGGAGTACGGGCTCGACATCGACCCGACCCGCCCGGTGCACACCCTGTCGGTCGGCGAGATGCAGCGGGTCGAGATCATCCGCGCGCTGCTCACCGACCCGAAGCTGCTGATCCTGGACGAGCCCACCTCGGTGCTGACGCCGCAGGCGGTCGAGAAGCTCTTCGTGGTGCTGAAGCAGCTGGCCCGCGAGGGCTGCAGCATCCTCTACATCAGCCACAAGCTGCACGAGATCCGCGCGCTGTGCACCGCCTGCACCGTGCTGCGCGGCGGCAAGGTGACCGGCGTCTGCAACCCGGCGGAAGAAACCAACGCATCCCTCTCGCGCCTGATGATCGGCGCCGAACCGCCCGCGCTGCAGCACCGCGCATCCCAGGCCGGCGCCGCGGTGCTGCGGGTGCAGGGCCTGACGCTGGAGCGCGAATCGCCCTTCGGCACCGACCTGGACGGCGTGCGGCTGGAGGTGCGGGCCGGCGAGGTGGTCGGCATCGCCGGCGTCTCGGGCAACGGTCAGCGGGAGCTGCTCTATGCGCTGTCCGGCGAAGACACCCGGGCCGCGCCCGAGGCGATCGAGGTGGCCGGCCAGGCGGCCGGACGGCTGTCGCCCGGCGCGCGGCGGGCGCTGGGCCTGCATTTCGTGCCGGAAGAGCGGCTCGGGCGCGGCGCGGTGCCCACGCTGGGCCTGGCGCACAACCTGCTGCTGACCCGCCGCGACGCGGTGGGCGCGGGCGGCTGGCTGAGGCTGGGCGCACTGGAGCAGCAGGCCCAAGACATCATCGCCCGCTTCAACGTCAAGGCCGGCGGGCCGCATGCGGCGGCGCGGTCGCTCTCGGGCGGCAACCTGCAGAAATTCATCGTCGGCCGCGAGATCGACGCCCAGCCCCGGCTGCTGATCGTCTCCCAGCCGACCTGGGGCGTGGACGTGGGCGCGGCGGCGCAGATCCGCAGCGCCATCCTCGCGCTGCGCGACGCCGGCTGCGCGGTGCTGGTGGTCAGCGAAGAACTGGACGAGCTGTTCGAGCTGAGCGACCGGCTGCACGTCATGGCCAAGGGGCGGCTGTCGCCCCCGGTGGCGCGGGCCGACGCCACGGTGGAGCAGATCGGCGCCTGGATGAGCGGGCTGTGGGACGCGCCGGCATCCGTGGTGGCGGCCATCGCCGCGCAGGAGGCCGCAGCATGCTGAAGCTCGAACCCCGCCCGCAGCCGTCGAAGCACTGGAGCTACGCCTCGCCGCTGCTGGCGCTGGCCGTGACCGTGGTGATCGGCGTGCTGCTGTTCAGCGCCCTGGGCAAGGACCCGGTGCGCGGGCTGCAGGTGTTTTTCTGGGAGCCGATCAAGTCGACCTACGCGCTGGGCGAGCTGATGGTCAAGGCCACGCCGCTGCTGCTGATCGCCCTCGGGCTGGCGGTGTGCTTTCGGTCCAACGTCTGGAACATCGGCGCCGAGGGCCAGTTCGTGATCGGCGCGGTGGCCGCCGGCGGCGTGGCGCTGCTGGCCGACAAGACCACCGGGCCCTGGATCGTGCCGGCGATCCTGCTGGCCGGCGTGGCGGGCGGCATGGCCTGGGCGGCGCTGGTGGCGCTGCTGCGCGACAGGTTCAACGCCAACGAGATCCTGGTCAGCCTGATGCTGGTCTACGTCGGCGTGCTGGTGCTGGGCTACCTGGTCTACGGGCCATGGAAGGACCCGGCCGGCTACAACTTTCCGCAGACCAAGACCTTCGACGCGGTGACCCAGATCCCGCGGCTGATGCAGGGCTCGCGCATGGGCATCGGCCTGCTGATCGCGCTGGCCGGGGCGGCGGCGCTGTGGATCTTTTTGTTTCGCACCAAGGCCGGTTTCGCCCAGCAGGTGGGTGGGCTGGCGCCGGCCGCGGCCCGGTATGCGGGTTTCTCGTCGCGCAAGGCGCTGTGGATCGCGCTGCTTGTCTCCGGCGGCGCGGCCGGCCTGGCCGGTGCGCTGGAGGTGGCGGGGCCGGTGGGCCAGCTCACGCCGTACATCCCGGCGGGCTACGGCTTCGCCGCGATCATCGTCGCCTTCGTCGGGCGGCTGCATCCGGTGGGCATGGTGCTGTCTGCCGTGCTGATGAGCATGTTCTACATCGGCGGGGAGCTGGCGCAGTCGCGCCTGGGGCTGCCGAAATCCTTGACCGGCGTGTTCCAGGGCCTGCTGCTCTTCACGCTCCTGGCCTGCGACACGCTGATCGCCTACAGGATCACGTTCGCCCCCAGGCCGCGCGCTGTGCGGCTTGGCCCGCCCCCTGCGGACGTGAAGGGCTGAGATGGAATCCTACGCACTGCTTTTCGCGGCGACGCTGTCGGCCGGCACCGTGCTGGCGCTGGCCGCGCTGGGCCTGCTGATCAACGAGAAGGCCGGCATCGTCAACCTGGGGGCCGAGGGCATGATGCTCTGCGCCGCGATCGCCGGCTTCGCCACCACGGTCCACACCGGCAGCCATGCGCTGGGCTTCGCGGCCGGCATGGCCGCGGGCGCGGCGCTGGCCGTGGTGTTCGGCGTGCTGGTGATCTGGCTCAACACCAACCAGTACGCGACCGGGCTGGCGCTGTCGCTGTTCGGCACCGGTTTTTCGGCCTTCGTCGGCATCTCGTACGTGCAGGCCAGGCTGCCTGAGAGCACCCGCTTCGTGGTGCCGTTGCTGGGCGACATTCCCGTTCTGGGACCGGCGCTGTTCCGCCAGCATCCGCTGGTCTACGGCGCGATGCTGCTGACCGCCGGGCTGGTCTGGTTCCTGTACCGCTCGCGTGCCGGGCTGGTGCTGCGGTCGGTGGGCGAATCGCCCGAGTCGGCCCATGCGCTGGGCTACCCGGTGCGGCGCATCCGGCTGGCGGCGGTGGTGGCGGGCGGCGCGCTCTGCGGCCTGGCGGGCGCCTACATCTCCACCGTCTATACGCCGCTGTGGGTCGAGGGCATGGTCGCCGGCCGCGGCTGGATCGCCCTGGCGCTCACCACCTTCGCCACCTGGCGGCCGGCACGGGTATTGCTGGGTGCCTACCTGTTCGGCGGCGTGACGATGCTGCAGTTCCACCTGCAGGCGGTCGGCGTGGCGGTGCCGAGCCAGCTGCTCAGCATGCTGCCCTACCTGGCGACCATCGTGGTGCTGGCGCTGATCTCGCGCAACCCGGCCTGGATCCGCATCAACATGCCGGCCTCGCTGGGGAAACCCTTCTATCCTGGGTCATGATGCGGCGCGGCCCCGCAACCGCCGCATCGCCGTCCGCCCCGCTGTCCGCCCACCCGTTTTTTAGCAACCTGAGAGAGAGAAGAACGCCATGACCGACCTGACCAAACGATCCCTCCTGCGCGTGGCCGCCCTGACGGCCGTGGCCTCCGCGGCCCTGGTGGGCTGCGGCAAGAAGGAAGAGCCGGCACCGGTGGCCGCCACCACCCCGGCACCCGCCGCCGCTGCGCCCGCCGCCGCCACCGGCCCGCTGAAGATCGCCTTCGCGTACGTCGGCCCGGTGGGCGACGGCGGCTGGTCCTTCGCGCACGACAACGGTCGCAAGGCGATCGAGAAGGAGTTCGGCGACAAGGTGGTGACCAGTTTTGTCGAGAGCGTGCCCGAGTCGGCCGACGCCGAGCGGGTGCTGCGCGACATGGCCAGCCAGGGCAACAAGCTGATCTTCGGCACCACCTTCGGCTACATGGAAACGATCCAGAAGATCGCCCCCGATTTCAAGGATGTGAAGTTCGAGCACGCCACCGGCTACAAGACCGCCGAGAACGTCCGCACCTACGACAGCCGCACCTACGAAGGCGCCTACATGGCCGGCGTGATCGCCGGTGCCATGACCAAGTCGAACGTGCTGGGCGTGGTCGGCTCGGTGCCGATCCCCGAGGTGATCCGCAACATCAACAGCTTCACGCTGGGTGCCCAGTCGGTCAACCCCAAGATCAGCACCAAGGTGGTCTGGGTCAACGAATGGTTCAGCCCGCCCAAGGAAACCGAAGCCGCCACCTCGCTGATCAACGGCGGCGCCGACATCCTGTTCCAGAACACCGATTCGCCCGCCGTGCTGAAGACCGCGCAAGAGAAGGGCAAGCGCGCCTTCGGCTGGGACAGCGACATGACAGCCTACGGCCCCAAGGCCCATCTGGGCTCGGCCGTGATCAACTGGGGCCCCTACTACGTCAAGGCCACCAAGGACGCGCTGGAAGGCACCTGGACGACCGGCAAGAGCTGGTGGGGCGTGAAGGAAGGCGCGATCGACATCGTTTCCATCGCCGAGGACGTGCCTGCCGAAACCAAGGCCAAGATCGACCAGATCAAGGCCGGCCTGAAGGACGGCAGCTTCTCGATCTGGAAGGGCCCGATGGTCGACAACACCGGCAAGGAACAGCTGGCCGCCGAAAAGGTCGCGGACGACGCGTTCCTGGGTGGGGTGAAGTTCTATGTCAAGGGCGTGGAAGGGACTGTGCCGAACTGAGGCGGTGTCGCCTTCGGGGGCTGTGCGGTAGCCGGCCCCGGGACCGCTTTGTTCAAAAGCCGCCTTGTGCGGCTTTTGTGCTTTCTGGGATCGACAGTGGCATCGACCTTCCGGGATGCGACTGTCCGCCTCAGCCTGTCAGCCGGTTGCGGATAAAAAGGTCCGGATCGGGAAAATCGTCATCATCGGAGTCCGACTGCACTTCCTTCAGCAGCTGTCCTGCGCGATCGGTCGAGACATCGTGTCCCGCCCTCTTCATTTCTTTTTTGAAAACTTTGGCATTCGCCCCGGCGGGGCTGCTTTTTGAGCCCAGTACATATTTGGCCGGAATCGAATCGGTCGTGCAAACTGCGGGTTCGCCCGTGCGCGGATCGGTTTCCAGGTTGAAGTTGCTCTTGACGCCGATCGTGCGCACAAGGGCCGGATTGTTCATATCCGCAAACATGGCAAAGTCTTTCGCCATTCTGCGATCGCTGGCAAAGTAATGCTGGTTTCGCGCTTCGCTTTTTGCAGGATCGCTGAAGCTCATGAACATATCGCCACCCGTGGTGGCGCCTTCCTTCTTTAATCGCTTCGAGAAACCCGATTCTCGAAGCGATCTCAAATGCTCATGTTTGGTGCCGTGCCACAGGACGCTTTGTCTGTAGACATCCTTCGCTGCGTCTCGCAAATCCTCGTCATGTGTCGAGGAGGGGCTGGAGACGACGTTCGAACTTGAGGAGAAGGAGTTGAAAAAGCTTTTCATCGCAGTTCCGTTCGGCTAGTGGATGTCGGCGAATGTCCGTCATCCATCGAGAGCTATCACTTCGGCATACGAATTCATTCCTGAAGATGCGAAGCAGGCATCGCAATCACATACTGCGATCGCCGTAGGGGAGGGCTGGCAGCAGCCTTGTCCAACCCTTCACCATCGCTGTGGTCATTCCTGATGCGCCCTGTGGCAAGCAAAGGGGAGTTTCCATACGGAAGCTTATGCGCAATGGTCAGTCACTATCAAGTTCGGCTTATCGCGATTGGATAGGTGCAGACGCAACTGCCACTTGCATGTCGTTACGTTCTCATCGTTTTCTCCTAACCCCCATGCAACTATTCACCGAATATACTGAGTGCGAACAATACTCGTTTATTTTGTTCGCTTCTGAACCAAAGCGCGGGGACTCACAATGAGAAATTCAAGTTTGGTGCTGGCCGCGGCGATCGCTGTTGCATCGACTTTTGCTATTTATGTATTTGCCACCAGGCAAGACGCTGACCAGCACCCTCCGGTCAAGCTTGCCGAGAATCCTGCGATCTCTCCATCGTTGCTTGCATTCCCCGGTGCTTCTTCAGGGCGCGCTCGGGAACAGGGAGAGAGTCGGCACGCACAGGTCGGTGGAGAGAATTCGTCGTCGTTCGCCAATCTTTCTTTGAGAGATGCGCTGAGTCCGACGACGCCCCCCGCTCATCCGGTCTGGGAGCTATTGGCCGACTACAAAAAGAAGGCGCATCCCACCAAGGGGGACCAAGCGGAGCTTGTTTCCGCAATCTCGTACTGCTTGAACATGGATGGCAGTGTTCAGGCACTGGCGACGGTGCAGGGTCAAGGCAAGGCAGCTCCCGGTGAAATTCAAGGTCTGCAATCGAACATCGGCAATCTTGCAAAGTATTGCGCTCGACTATTGCCGGCCGATTACCGCGTGCGGTCCGATATTGCGCGAGAGGAAGCGAAGCACGGTGATGTGAACGCGATGGAGGCCTTTTTGGAAATGGGCCCGCAGGGCGTGTGGCCCTCTTCGGCCAGACCTGCAAATCGCACACCCGACGAACTGAAGGCATGGGAAATCGAGGCTGTCGGTTATGTCAAGCAAGCAGCCGGGTTGGGAAGGCGCTCGGCTCTTCAAACGCTGGCGATGGTGTACAGCACGGCTCCCTCGTCGTCGGGACCAGAGGAGCCAACGGCATTTTCAAGTTTCTACGATCCTGCCACCGCGTATCTGTACGCCTATGCCTGGGTCGGCAATGTCGAGTCCACAACAAGTCCTTCGACACGGAAGAGTTTGCAGCTTTATCTGGCCAGGTACGAGAAAGGAGTAGATGCACAACAAAAAGCCGAAGCGCAAAAGCAGGCGCAGAAGTTCATCAATTGATTTGGAGCAAGGGAGAAATCATGCGAAGAAGCAAATCGATTTTATGGCTGTTGGCTGCATTGGCACTCGTTGTCTACGCGGCGGATTATGGCCGTTACCGCTGCGACGCTTGTGCGGTAGCAATGAGTCCGATCGATGTGAGAAGCTTTATCAGTGTCTTTGTCAATCCGAACGTTGGGATGTGGCAAGCCAAAGATACCGTCTCCATCTGCAATGGTTCTACGTGTACCCAATACATCACTGCGCATCAAGGTACTGTGTGGAGTGTGGCGACATCGGAGGGTTGCAACCTGGTTTGAGGCCGTGCAACGGTGATCAGCCAAACGGTTACGACGGTAGCTGCCTCTAGGGACATGCGCTTCCGATTGAAGGTTTAGCTACTGCGTGCTGCACCCGCAACAAAGTACGCGGAGGCGGGCAGCGCGCAGCGCAGATGCGCCCAAAGCACTACCGATCGCTTATGAGCGCATCGATGCCAAAAGAGCGACCAGCCCTGCCCCAAGCCCTCACCGCGGCACCGACAACCGATCGATCAACACCTCGCTCGCCCGGTTCAACCCCACCACCTCCACGCGGCACCCGTGGTGCTCCAGCCGCTGCACCACCTTGTCCAGCGCGGCGATCGCGGTCACGTCCCAGAAGTGGGCCTGCGATACGTCGATGCGCACCGGGCGGCCCTCGGCGTCCAGGATGTCGAATGCGTCGATGAACGCGTCGGCCGAGGCGAAGAAGACCTGGCCGCGGACCTGCCAGTGGCGGGTGCCCGGGCTGCCGCCGGTGGCATCGGCGTCGGGGTCGTCGTGGGCCTGCACCTCCAGCAGCCGCGCCACCTTGAAGGTGAAGAACACGCCGCTCATCACCACGCCGACCGCCACGCCGGCGGCCAGGTTGTGGGTGGCCAGGGTGACGGCCACGGTGGCCAGCATCACGGCGCTGCTGCTGCGGGGGTGGCGTACCAGGGTGCCGGCGGAGGTCCAGTCGAAGGTCTCGGCCGACACCATCACCATGATCGCCACCAGCGCGACCACCGGCACCTGCGACACCCAGGGCTTCAGCGCCACCATCAGCACCAGCAAAAACACGCCGGCGAACAGGGTGGAGAGCCGGCCGCGGCCGCCGTACTTCACGTTGCCCACCGTCTGACCGATCATTCCGCAGCCGGCGATGCCGCCGAACAGGCTGGCGGCGATGTTGGCCAGGCCCAGGCCGGCGCATTCGCGGTTTTTGCTGCTGGGGGTGTCGGTCAGTTCGTCGACCACCCGGGCGGTCATCATCGATTCGAGCAAACCGACCATCGCGATCGCCAGGGCGGGCAGGGCGATCAGCCGCAGGGTGTCGAGCGAGACCGGCACGCCGGGCCAGCCGAAGGCGGGCAGGCTGTCGGGCAGATGGCCCAGGTCCGCCACGGTAGCCACAGGCAGGTGCCACGCGGCGGCGACGATGCTCAGCACCACGATGCAGACCAGCGGCGACGGAATGACGGTGAACACCCGCAGCCGCAGGCGCGGCAGGCCGTAGATCAGTGCCAACCCGAGCGCCAGCAAGGCCCAGGTGGCCGGCGTGGCGCCGTACAGATGCGGCAGCTGCGCCGCGAAGATCAGCACCGCCAGCGCGTTGACGAAGCCGGTGCGCACCGAGCTGGAAACAAAGCGCATCAGCACGCCCAGCCGCAGCATCCCGAAGACGACCTGCACCACGCCGGCCAGCAGCCCGGCCGCCAGCAGGTAGGGCAGGCCGTGCGACTGCACCAGCGGCGCCGCGACCAGCGCGACCGAACCGGCCGCGGCCGACACCATCGCCGGCCGGCCGCCGGTGAAGGCGATCACGATGCTGATGACGAACGAAGCGAACAAACCCACTGCGGGATCGACCCCGGCGACGAAAGAGAACGCGATGACCTCCGGGATCAGCGCGAAGGTGGCCACCGCACCCGCGAGCAGTTCGCGCGGCAGGCTGGGGCACCATTCGGCGCGCAGGCGGGCCAGAGAGAGGGCGTGGGTCTGGGGCATGGAAGGCGGCGCGCAGGGGCGCGGTGGAGTCGGGGGCGGGGCTGTGGAGCGGCACGGATCGCGGTGGGCTTGGGTACGTGCCGGGCGCAGCGACGGCACGGGCCTGACAAGCGCGCGGCCACACCCGCAGCGGCCAAGCCGGGGATGGTAAGCGCAACCGCAGGGCCGGCGCTGCCGGTCGGCCACGCGGCCGGCACTGCGCGGCCGATGCCCCCAGGCGGCAGCTTCGGCGGGCGCTGCGGGGATACTGCATGCCGCCGTCGCGCCGAGCGTGCCCGGTTTCGGCTCGACAGTCGCCGATCCGCGCGCGTCGCCGCCGGTGTCCGACCACGTCCATCCCTCCCTGTTCCGCCTCCATGCCTTGCCCCGATTCGTCCGAGTTCCTGCAGCGCGGCACGCCCGCCTACCGGCGTGCCACCTGGGCGCTGTTCTGCGCCGGGCTGGCCACCTTCGCCTTGCTCTACTGCGTGCAGCCGATCCTGCCGCTGCTCTCGGCCCGGTTCGGCGTATCGGCGGCCAGCAGCAGCCTGGCGCTGTCGCTTTCCACCATCGGGTTGGCGGCCTGCCTGCTGCTGACCGGGGCGCTGTCGGAATCGTGGGGGCGCAAGCCGGTGATGCTGGCCGCGCTGGCGGCCGCCACGGTGCTGGGCGTGGCCTGCGTATGCGTCGATTCCTGGGGGCTGCTGCTGGCCTGCCGGCTGCTCCTGGGCATCGCGCTGGCCGGGCTGCCGGCGCTGGCGATGGCCTATGTGGGCGAAGAGTTCAGTCCGCGGGCGTTGCCGGCGGCGATGGGTCTCTACATAGGCGGCAATGCGCTCGGCGGGCTGGTCGGGCGGCTGGTGGCGGGCGTGCTGGCCGACGTGGGCGGCTGGCGGCTGGCCCTCGGCGGCATCGCGGCGATGGCGCTGGTGGCGACGCTGCTGTTCGCCTGGCTGCTGCCGCCGTCGCGGCATTTCCGGGCGCAGCCGCTGTCGCTGGGCGGGCTGCTGGGCAACTTCGGTCGGCACCTGCGGAACCCGGCGCTGCGGCAGCTGTTCCTGCAGTCGTTCCTGCTGATGGGCGGCTTCGTCGCCATCTTCAACTACCTGGCGTTTCACTTGCAGGCGCCGCCGTTCGGTCTGTCGTCCACCGTGGTGGGGCTGCTGTCGGCGGTGTACCTGGTGGGCATCGCCAGCGCCAACCTCGGCGGCCGGCTGGTGGCGCGCTGGGGCGCCGGGCCGGTGCAGCGCGGCGGCATCGCGCTGATGGTGGCGGGCGTGGCCGGCTGCGCGGTGCCGTGGCTGCCGGCGGTGATGCTCGGCCTGGCGCTGGTGACGGCAGGCTTCTTCGCGGCGCACGCCGTCGCCAGCGGCCAGGTGGGGCAGAAGGCCCACGGCGCCCGGGCGCAGGCCTCTGCGCTGTACCTGAGCGCCTACTACCTCGGCTCCAGCGTGGTGGGCTATGCCGCCGGCTACCTGTGGGAGCATGCGGGCTGGCTGCCGCTGCTGGCCGCGCTGGCGGCACTGTTCCTGCTAGCCGGCTGGCGTGCCGGACGCCACTGATCCTCCTGGAGTCATTCCCTCATGAACACTTATTCCTTCGACATTCCCGCCATCGCCGCCGACCGCATGCCCGACCTGCTGCGCGCCATGCCCAAGGCCGAGCTGCACATCCACATCGAGGGCTCGCTGGAGCCCGAGCTGATCTTCGCGCTGGCCGAGCGCAACGGCGTGGCGCTGCCCTATGCCGACGTCGAGGCGCTGCGGGCCGCCTACGCCTTCACCGACCTGCAGAGCTTTCTCGACATCTACTACGCCGGGGCCAGCGTGCTGCTGCATGCGCAGGATTTCCACGACATGGCGATGGCCTACTTCGCCCGCGCCGCGGCCGACCACGTGGTGCGCGCCGAGATCTTCTTCGACCCGCAGACCCACACCACCCGCGGCGTGCCGATGGCCACCGTGGTCGAGGGCCTGCACCGCGCCTGCACCGACGCCAAGGCCCGCTTCGGCATCGACGCCGAACTGATCCTCTGCTTCCTGCGCCACCTGAGCGAGGAGGATGCCTTCGCCACGCTGGAGGCGGCGCTGCCGTTGCGCGACCGGTTCATCGGCGTGGGCCTCGACAGCAGCGAGCTGGGCCATCCGCCCGAGAAGTTCGCCCGCGTCTTCGCCCGCTGCCGCGAACTGGGCCTGCACATCGTCGCGCATGCGGGCGAGGAGGGCCCGCCCGCCTACATCTGGAGCGCGCTCGACGTGCTGAAGGCCGAGCGGATCGACCACGGGGTGCAGGCGATCCACGATCCGGCGCTGATGCAGCGGCTGGCGCACGACCGCATTCCGCTGACCGTCTGCCCGCTGTCGAACCAGAAGCTCTGCGTGTTCCCCGACCTGGCCGACCACAACCTGGGCGCGTTGCTGGACGCCGGCCTGGTCGCCACCGTCAATTCCGACGATCCGGCCTATTTCGGCGGCTACATGACCGACAACTTCCTGCAGGTGTTCGAGGCCACCGGCCTGACGGCGCGGCACGCCTACCAATTGGGCCGCAACGCGTTCGAAGGCAGCTTTGCGGCGGCCGAGGACAAGCAGCGCTACCTGGCCCGCCTCGACGCGGTGTTCGAGGGGTTTCGGTAGTTCCCGCCTGCGCCTGCCGGCCACCGGTTTGGCGTCCAGTCCCGGTCCCCTCCCTTGTGTGGAAACGAGAACATCATTTCGCTTGAACGCGAACCTCCTGATCGAAGTAGGCAAAGATTCTTTCTTTCGAAAGGAATCGACCATGGGGCAATGCGCATCGACGGGCCATTCAAGCTCGGCTGATTACACCTCGTACTACTCCCCGGATGCTTCGCCCGCTTCATCTCCGCAGCGGTCAGCGACTGCAAGAAACTCCGACGATGGGGCGTTCGCCGGATTGTCGAGGCGTAGCCACCCATCCGCAGGTTCCAGCGGCACAGGTAGCGTGCGCCATGCCGTCGACTTCTCTTCTAGCCGCGTCGAACAACAAACCACCACCGAGCGCGGTGAAACCCTGAACACGACGAAGCTGGATCTGTGTACCGGCGTTGCTGTTGGCGGCGTCAAATACAACCGCGATGGGAGCATTGGAGAGACCTCTGTATCCGTTTTTCATGTGCTGCCAGATGTGCGCTCGCCCGGTGTGCCGATTGCAAGGAAAGTCCAGGAGCTGACCTCGGCTGGTTTCGAAGTGAATGCATATGTGGCGGGTGGCGATGGATCCTCCAGGGCCGGCCAAGCGACACGCTCCGCCATCGAAGGGATGCTGGCGGGCATGGGCGTTTCTTGCCAGTCGGCCCCACATTCAAATGGGGAGTATTCCCAAGTCCTGTCGGCGACGATCGACCACGATGGGACAATCCAGTACGCTAATAAGCGCGTCGATTAAAGCTTCGGAGCATCAGGGTTCATCCGTCGATGCAGTGGGCGGCTTCCCCTTGCCCTACTTGCTATGTTATTGATAGCTGGAAGCCGGCTTTCCGCGCCGGTCGCAGCTACGATCCATGCTTGAGAACCAAGAAAGCCGCCCACGCGGCTTTCTGCATGGTGCCGGCGAACCGACCTGCTCCGTCGGCGCGGCGGCGGGCTCGGCGCTGTGCTCATGGGCCGGGCAGCAGGGCGGGTGGGCGGCCGCCTGCGGCTGGGGCCTGGCGCTGGCCCTGGTGGCGGCCGGCGCCTGGGTCTGCGACGTTCGGCTGCAGCCACCGCCCTCCGTTACGGGTGCTGCCCGGGGAGCGGCATCGTGCGCGGGGCTATACCGGCGGATGCCCTGCGTAGCCCGCCACCAGCGCATCGATCAGCGAACGCACCGCCGGCACCAGCCCGCGGCGCGACGGGAACACCACGTGCGCGATGCCCTCGAGCAAGGTGTAGCCGGGCAGCACCTGCTCCAGCAGGCCGCCGTCCAGCGCGTCCTGCACCAGGTACTGGGGCAGGTAGACGATGCCGATGCCGTCCAGCGCCGCCTGGCGCAGGGTGGTGAAGTCGTCGACCGCCAGCCGGGGCTGGTAGCTGCGGCTGGCGCTGCTCCCGTCGGGCGTGACGAAGCTCCAGGCGTGCCGGCCCGAGGCCCAGGCCGCGCCCATCGTCGGCATCGCGTCCAGGTCTTCCAGCCGCGCGGGCCGGCCGCGCTCGGCCAGCAGGGCGGGGCTGGCGACCATCATCACCCGGCTCTGGGTGAGGATGCGCACCACCAGGCCCGAGTCATCGAGCGGCGGGGTGCGCACCCGCAGGGCCAGGTCGAAGCCCTCCTCGATCACGTCCACCCGGCGGTTGGTGGCCTCCACATGCAGCCGCACCCGCGGATGCTGCTGCAGGAACCGGGTCAGGATGTCGCTCACCCCGTTCTGCAGGAAGGCCGTGGGGCACGAGAGCCGCACCAGGCCCTGCGGCGCGCTGCGGGTGCTGTCGACCGTGTCCTGCGCGGCCTGCGCCTCGGCGGCCAGGGCCGCGCAGTGCTGGTAGAAGCGCTGGCCCACCTCGGTCACCGCCACCCGCCGGGTGCTGCGCTGGAGCAGCCGCACGCCCAACTGCTCTTCCAGCTCGGCCACCCGGCGGCTCAGGCGGGAGGTTTGCACGCCGAGCGCCCGCGCCGCGGCGCTGAAGCCGCCGTGCTCCACCACCTTGGCGAAAAAGAACATGTCGTTGAGGTCGTGCACTGGCTTACCTTTGCGCTGGCAGGAAGATGAATTGCGTTTTAGGCGATTCTCCTTTGGATTGTTGCGAAATACCATGAGGCCACGGGTCGGCCGAAGGGGCGGGCCCCGTTTTGAGAAAGCCACACACCATGAAGCTCCTGCACCTCGACTCCAGCCCGCTGGGCGCCGCCTCCGCCTCGCGCCAGATCGGCGCGGCCGTCTCCAAGGCGCTGGCCGCCGCCACGCCCGGCACCACCGTCGCCTACCGCGACCTGGCCGCCACGCCGCCGGCCCACCTGGGCGGCGAGCTGCTGCAGGCTCTTCGGCCGGTCCCCGGCGCGCCGGCCCCCGACAGCGGCGCCCTGCGCACCGAACTGGCCTTCACCGAAGAACTGCTGGCCGAGTTTTTGGCGGCCGACGTGGTCGTGGTGGGTGCCCCGATGTACAACTTCAGCGTGCCGAGCCAGCTCAAGGCCTGGATCGACCGGGTGGCCCAGGCCGGCCGCACCTTCCGCTACACCGCGGCCGGCCCCGAAGGCCTGGCGGGCGGAAAGCGGGTCATCGTGGTGTCGTCGCGCGGCGGCCAGTACGCCGGCAGCGCCTACGAGGCGGCGCTGGACCACCAGGAGGCCTACCTGCGGGCGGTGTTCGGTTTCTTCGGCATCACCGACGTGCAGGTGGTCCGCGCCGAAGGGCTGGCGATGGGCCCCGCGGTGCGCGATGCGGCGATCGCGGCTGCGCTGGCGCAAGGCGAGCGGCTGGTCGAAGCGGCCTGAGGCCGGCGCCGGCCGACCGTCGGCCGCCCCTGTCCATCTGCTATGGTATCGATAGCTAGACGCCGGCATCCGGCGCCGGCCGTGGCTACGATCCCTGCTCGAAAACGACGAAAGCCGCCCGGAGGCGGCTTTCGTCATGGGGCCGGCGAACCGGCCGTGCCTCAGATCACCTTGGCGATCGACGCGCAGACATAGTCGATGTTCTTGCTGTTGAGCGCGGCAACGCACATGCGGCCGGTGTCGGTGCCGTACACGCCGAACTCGCTGCGCAGGCGGACCATCTGGTCCTTGTTCAGGCCCGAGTAGCTGAACATGCCGATCTGCTGGGTGATGAACGACATGTCCTGCTGCACGCCGGCGGCCTTCAGGCCGTCGACCAGCTTCTGGCGCATCGCCTTGATCCGCACCCGCATCTCGCCCAGCTCCTTCTCCCACAGGGTGCGCAGCTCGGGCGAGTCGAGCACCGCGGCCACCACCGCGCCGCCGTGCGTCGGCGGGTTGGAGTAGTTGGTGCGGATCACGATCTTGAGCTGGCTCAGCACGCGGGAGGCTTCCTCTTTCGAGGCGCACAGCACCGACAGGGCGCCGACGCGCTCGCCGTAGAGACTGAAGCTCTTCGAGAACGAGGTCGAGACGAAGAAGGTCAGGCCCGCGTCGACGAACTTGCCGATCACCGCACCGTCTTCGGCGATGCCGTGGCCGAAGCCCTGGTAGGCCATGTCGAGGAAGGCGACCAGGTTCTGCGCCCGGACGGCGGCGACCACTTCGTCCCACTGGGCGGCGGTGATGTCGTAGCCGGTCGGGTTGTGGCAGCAGGCGTGCAGCACGACGACGGTGCCGGCGGCGGCGCCCTTCAGCGCGGCCAGCATGCCGTCGAAGTCGACGCCGCGCTTGGCCGCGTCGTAATAGGGGTAGGTGTCGACGACAAAACCGGCGTTGGTGAACAGAGCGCGGTGGTTCTCCCAGCTCGGGTCGCTGATCAGCACCTTGGCGTCGGGGTTCAGGCGCTTGAGGAAATCGGCGCCGACCTTCAGGCCGCCGGTGCCGCCGATGCCCTGGACGGTGGCGACGCGGCCGGAGGTGACCGGCTCGCTGCCCACGCCGAAGACCAGGCCCTTGACCGCTGCGTCGTACGCCACGATGCCGTCGATCGGCAGGTAGCCGCGGGCCTTGGGCGCCTCCATCATCTTCTTCTCGGCGGCCTGTACGCATTGCAACAGGGGCAGCTTGCCGTTGTCGTCATAGTAGACGCCCACGCCCAGGTTGACCTTGTTCGGGTTGGTGTCGGCCGCGAATTGCTCGTTCAAGCCCAGAATCGGATCGCGCGGGGCCATTTCGACGGCGGTAAACAGAGACATCGGAAAATATCCTCAGGGAAATTGAGACGCTGGAGAAGGGGAGACACGCCGTAGCGCGGGTGGTCCGGGCGGCTGCCCGACAAGGCCACGACCCTTGAATCGGCGCCCTGCGGGACCATCTGGAATTCTACCCATGCACCGTCGGCGCAGCGTCTGCGCCGCGCCACCACGACTGCACCCATGCCTGAACTCGCCGAAGTCATTTCCGAAAGCCCCACCGAACGCGAGGGCACGTTCGTCTCGTTCCCCGGCTCGCCGTTCGAGCTGTTCCAGCCGTACCCCCCGGCGGGCGACCAGCCGGCCGCGATCGACAAGCTGGTCGAGGGCGTGCAGGACGGCGAGGTGTTCCAGACGCTGCTGGGCGTGACCGGCTCCGGCAAGACCTTCACCATGGCCAACGTGATCGCCCGGCTGGGCCGGCCGGCCATCGTCTTCGCGCCCAACAAGACGCTGGCGGCGCAGCTCTACAGCGAATTCCGGGAGTTCTTCCCGAAGAACGCGGTCGAGTACTTCGTCAGCTACTACGACTACTACCAGCCCGAGGCCTACGTGCCGCAGCGCGACCTGTTCATCGAGAAGGACAGCGCGATCAACGAGCACATCGAGCAGATGCGGCTGTCGGCCACCAAGAGCGTGCTGGAGCGGCGCGACGTGGTGATCGTCGCCTCGGTGAGCGCCATCTACGGCATCGGCGCACCCGAGGACTACACCCAGATGCGGTTCATCCTCAAGGTCGGCGGCAAGCAGAGCCAGCGCGATGCGATCGCGCAGCTCATCCGGATGCAGTACACCCGCAACGAGGCGGATTTCTCGCGCGGCACCTTCCGGGTGCGGGGCGACACGATCGACATCTTCCCGGCCGAGCACTCCGAGCTGGCGATCCGCATCGAGCTGTTCGACGACGAGGTGGAATCGCTGCAGCTGTTCGACCCGCTCACCGGCCGCATCCGGCAGAAGGTGCCGCGCTTCGTGGTCTACCCGGCCAGCCACTACGTCACCCCGCGCGAGAAGGTGCTGTCGGCGGTCGAGGCGATCAAGCTGGAGCTGAGCGACCGCCTGAAGCAGTTCGTGTCGGAGGGCAAGCTGGTCGAGGCGCAGCGGCTGGAGCAGCGCACCCGGTTCGACCTGGAGATGCTCGCCGAGATCGGCCACTGCAAGGGCATCGAGAACTACTCGCGCCATTTGAGCGGCGCGCCGCCAGGCGCACCGCCCGCCACGCTGACCGACTACCTGCCGAAGGATTCGGTCATGTTCCTGGACGAGAGCCACGTCATGATCGGCCAGCTGGGCGGCATGTACAACGGCGACCGGGCGCGCAAGAGCACCCTGGTGGACTACGGCTTCCGGCTGCCCTCGGCCCTCGACAACCGGCCGCTGAAGTTCGACGAATTCGAGACGCGGATGCACCAGGTCGTCTTCGTGTCGGCCACGCCGGCCCAGTACGAGCAGGACAACGCCGGCCAGGTGGTGGAGCAGGTGGTGCGCCCGACCGGGCTGGTCGATCCGGTGGTCGAGGTGCGCCCGGCCACCCACCAGGTCGACGACGTGCTGCAGGAGATCCGCATCCGCGTCGAGAAGAACGAGCGGGTGCTGATCACCACCCTGACCAAGCGGATGGCCGAGCAGCTGACCGACTACCTGGGCGACAACGGCGTCAAGGTGCGCTACCTGCACAGCGACATCGACACGGTCGAGCGGGTGGAGATCCTGCGCGACCTGCGGCTGGGCACCTTCGACGTGCTGGTGGGCATCAACCTGCTGCGGGAAGGCCTGGACATTCCCGAGGTGTCGCTGGTGGCGATCCTCGATGCCGACAAGGAAGGATTCCTGCGGGCCGAGCGCTCGCTGATCCAGACCATCGGCCGGGCGGCGCGCAACCTCAACGGCCGCGCGATCCTCTATGCCGACAAGATGACCGACTCGATGAAGAAGGCCATCGGCGAGACCGAGCGGCGCCGCACCAAGCAGATCGCCTGGAACGAGGCCAACGGCATCACGCCGCGCAGCATCGTCAAGCAGGTGCGCGACCTGATCGACGGCGTCTACAGCGAGAAGTCGGGCCGGGACGAGGCAGCGTTGGACCAGAGCGCGATGCAAAAGGCGCGGGTGGAGGACATGTCCGAGAAGGACGTGGCCCGCGAGATCAAGCGGATCGAAAAGCAGATGCTGGAACACGCCCGCAACCTCGAGTTCGAGAAAGCCGCGCGCCTGCGCGACCAGCTGGCGTTGCTCAAGGAACGGGCCTTCGGCGCGCCGGGCAGCGACAACATCGCCATCTTCCCTGTAGCCGGTCGCTAGGCAAAAGGGAAGGGGTACCCGACAGGTAGTGCGGGTCTTGTGCTATACTTGACGGAAATACTCAACAACAACAAAGCCCGCGATGAAGGGCTTCGTACAGAGCGTTCTGTGCTGAAGTAAAACGGGTGGAGACCGTGTCCAGGCGTCCAGAAGATGCCGGGACTGTTCTGAAAATGCTACAGCCTTTTAAGGAGCTGCCATGCGTCTCACTACCAAAGGTCGTTTCGCCGTGACCGCCATGATCGATCTGGCCCTGCGCCAGAACAACGGCCCTGTCACGCTCGCCGCGATCAGCCAGCGCCAGCAAATTTCCCTGTCGTATCTGGAACAATTGTTCGGCAAGCTGCGCCGCCACGAGCTGGTCGAATCGACCCGTGGCCCCGGCGGCGGCTACACCCTCGGCCGCAAGGCGGCCGACATCACCGTGGCCGACATCATCGTCTCGGTCGACGAGCCGATCGACGCCACCCATTGCGGCGGCAAGGAAAACTGCCTGGGCGAAGCGGGCCGCTGCATGACCCACGAGCTGTGGGCCTCGCTGAACCAGCGCATGGTCGAGTTCCTGGACTCCGTCACGCTGCAGAAGCTGGTCGACGAGCAGATCGCCAAGGGCGTGCAGATCGAGGACCGGCCGGTCGTGCGCCGTGCGATCTCCAGCACGCCGGTGGTCAAGCCGATCCGGGTCAACGCGCCCAATTCGGTGTTCGCCCTCGGCAACGTCTTCGCCAAATCCTGACATCCGCAGCGCCCCGCTGCCACCGCAGCCGGGCCGCGTGCTTCTTGCCAGCCCCGCAGCCAGCAATCGACCGAGCCAGCCATGGACATGACCCCGCATTTCCCCATTTACCTTGATTACGGCGCCACCACGCCGGTAGACCCGCGCGTCGTCGACGCGATGATCCCCTGGTTGCGCGAGCATTTCGGCAATCCGGCTTCGCGCAGCCACGCCTGGGGCTGGGAAGCCGAAGAGATCGTCGAGAAGTCGCGCGGCCATGTCGCCGACCTGATCGGTGCCGACCCGCGCGAGATCGTGTGGACCAGCGGCGCGACCGAGTCGATCAACCTCGCCCTGAAGGGTGCCGCCCAGTTCTACAAGACCAAGGGCAAGCACCTGATCACGCTCAAGACCGAGCACAAGGCAGTGCTCGACACGATGCGCGAACTGGAGCGCCAGGGCTTCGACGTGACCTACCTCGACGTCGAAGAAGACGGCCTGGTCGATCTGGAGAAGCTCAAGGCGGCCGTCCGCCCCGACACGATCCTGATCAGCGTGCTCTTCGTGAACAACGAGATCGGCGTGATCCAGGACATCCCGGCCATCGGCGCGATGTGCCGCGAGAAGGGCATCCTGTTCCATGTCGACGCGGCGCAGGCCACCGGCCGTGTCGAGATCGACATGAACACGCTGCCGATCGACCTGATGAGCATGACCGCGCACAAGACCTACGGCCCCAAGGGCGTGGGTGCGCTGTTCGTGCGCCGCAAGCCGCGGGTGCGCCTCGAAGCGCAGATCCACGGGGGCGGCCACGAGCGCGGCATGCGCTCGGGCACGTTGCCGACCCACCAGATCGTCGGCATGGGCGAGGCCTTTCGCCTCATCAAGCTGGAGATGGCCGAGGTGAACGCCAAGGCCCGGGCCCTGCAGCAGCGTCTGCTGGACGGGCTGAAGGACATCGAGCAGGTGTTCATCAACGGCAGCATGGAGCGCCGGGTGCCGCAGAACCTCAACATCAGCTTCAATTTCGTCGAAGGCGAATCGCTGATCATGGGCATCAAGGGCCTGGCGGTGTCGTCGGGTTCGGCCTGCACCTCGGCCAGCCTGGAGCCCAGCTACGTGCTGCGCGCCCTGGGCCGCAGCGACGAGCTGGCCCACAGCAGCCTGCGCATGACCATCGGCCGCTACACGACCGAAGAAGAGATCGACTATGCGGTCTCCACCATCCGCCAGAACGTCGCCAAGCTGCGCGAACTGAGCCCGCTCTGGGAGATGTACCAGGACGGCATCGACATCAGCACCATCCAGTGGGCCGCGCACTGACACGCGCCTCCGGCTCCCTGCACCACGAATAGAAAAAGGTACCCACCATGGCTTACTCCGAAAAAGTGATCGACCACTATGAAAACCCACGCAACGTCGGCTCCTTCGAAAAGGGCGACGACAGCGTAGGCACCGGCATGGTGGGCGCGCCCGCCTGCGGCGACGTGATGAAGCTGCAGATCAAGGTCAACCCCGACACCGGCGTGATCGAAGACGCACGCTTCAAGACCTACGGCTGCGGCTCGGCCATTGCGTCGTCGTCGCTGGTCACCGAATGGGTCAAGGGCAAGACGCTGGACGAGGCGGCCGCGCTCAAGAACAGCGTCATCGCCGAAGAGCTGGCCCTGCCGCCGGTGAAGGTGCACTGCTCGATCCTGGCCGAAGACGCGATCAAGGCGGCGGTCGACGACTACCGCAAGAAGCATGTGGCGGTTGCCGCCGCTATGGTCTGAGCCATGTCCGTCACCCTGACCGAAGCCGCCGCGCGGCATGTGAATCGGTACCTGGCCAAGCGTGGCAAGGGTGTGGGCGTGCGCCTGGGCGTCAAGACCACCGGCTGCTCGGGCCTGGCCTACAAGCTCGAGTACGTGGACGACCCGGTCGAGGGCGATGTGCTGTTCGAAGACCATGGCGTGAAGGTCATGATCGACCCGAAGAGCCTGGCCTACATCGACGGCACCCAGCTCGACTTCGTGCGCGAAGGCCTCAACGAAGGCTTCAAGTTCAACAACCCGAACGAGCGCGACCGTTGCGGCTGCGGCGAAAGCTTCCGCATCTGATCTTCTTCTTCGGCTCGCCCGCCCAGGACCGCCTCCACCTCGGTGTCGGCGGTTTTTTTATGCCATGAACCTGCAATCCAACGACTTCGAACTCTTCGGCGTGCCGCCCACCTTCCGCCAGGACGCGGAGATGCTCGACGCCCGCTGGAAGGAACTGCAGCGCAGCGCCCATCCCGACCGCTTCGCCGCCGACAGCGACGCGGCGCGGCGCGCGGCGATGCAGTGGTCGGTGCGGATCAACGAAGCCTACCGGCGGCTGAAGAGCCCGTTGAAGCGCGCGGCCTATCTCTGCGAACTGAACGGCGCGCCGATCGAGGCCGAGAACAACACCGCGATGCCCGGCGCCTTCCTGATGCAGCAGATGGAGTGGCGCGAAGCCCTCGACGACGCTTCCGACGCCGCCGCCATCGAGGCGCTGTCGGCCGAGATGACCGCCGCCCGCACCGAGACGCTCGCCCGCTGCGCCGCGCTGATCGACGAGGCGCACGACCACGCGGCGGCGGCGAAGGAGGTCAGAGCCCTCATGTTCATTGCGCGCTTTGCCGACGATGTCGATGCCCGCCGGGAGCAACTGGGACAATAGCCGGCTGCCGCACCTTGCCGCCGCTCTGCGCGGCGGCCTTCTCCAGGATCTTTTCTCTCCATGGCGCTACTCCAGATTTCCGAACCGCACCAGGCCCCCGATCCGCACCAGCGGCGCATCGCCGTGGGCATCGACCTCGGCACCACGCATTCGTTGGTTGCCGCGGTCCGCAGCGGCGTGGCCGAATGCCTGCCCGATGCGGCGGGCGACAAGCTGCTGCCCTCCGTCGTGCGCTACCTGTCGGCCCAGGGCCGGCAGATCGGCCAGGCCGCCCGCGACGGCCAGACGCAGGACCCCGAGAACACCATCGTCTCGGTCAAGCGCCTGATGGGCCGCGGCCTGGCCGACATCGCCCACCCGGACCAGCTGCCCTACCGGCTGGTCGCGCCGGAAGGCGAGGGCGGCATGGTCGGGGTGCGGACGGTGGCCGGGGTGAAGTCGCCGGTCGAGATCAGCGCCGAGATCCTCGCCACGCTGCGCCAGCGCGCCGAGGACACCTTCGACGACGACATCTACGGCGCCGTCATCACCGTGCCGGCGTACTTCGACGACGCGCAGCGCCAGGCCACCAAGGATGCGGCGCGCCTCGCCGGCCTCGAACTGCTGCGCCTGATCAACGAGCCCACCGCCGCGGCGATCGCCTACGGCCTCGACAACGGCAGCGAGGGTGTCTACGCGATCTACGACCTGGGCGGCGGCACCTTCGACATTTCGGTGCTGCGGCTGACCGAAGGCGTTTTCGAGGTGATCGCGACCGGTGGCGATTCGGCCCTGGGCGGCGACGACTACGACGCGCTGCTGGCCGATCTGCTGCTCGCCAAGACCGGCCTGTCCGCAGATTCGCCGGCCGACAAGGCCGCGCTCCGCCAAGCGGCCCGGGCCTGCAAGGAACAGCTGTCTGCTACGGAATCGATAGCTGGCAGCCTCCAGCTGGCATCGGCTAGCGGCACTTTCGACATCACGCGCGCCGAATTCGACCAGGCGACGCAGGCGCTCACCGCCCGCACCATGGCCGCCGTGCGCCGCACGCTGCGCGACGCGGAGCTGCAACCGGGCGATGTGCAGGGCGTGGTGATGGTCGGCGGCTCCACCCGCATGCCGCAGATCCGCGCCGCGGTCGCCGCGTATTTCGGCCGCGAGCCCTTGACCGACCTCGATCCCGACCAGGTGGTGGCCGTGGGCGCCGCCATCCAGGCCAATCAGCTCGCCGGCCATGCGGGCGCCGAAGACCTGCTGCTGCTCGACGTGGTGCCGCTGTCGCTCGGCATCGAGACCATGGGCGGGCTGGTCGAGCGGATCATCTCGCGCAACGAAACCATCCCGACCGCCAAGGCGCAGGACTTCACCACCTACCAGGACGGCCAGACCGCCCTGGCGCTGCATGTAGTGCAAGGCGAGCGCGACCTGGTCGCCGACTGCCGCAGCCTGGCACGCTTCGAACTGCGCGGCATTCCGCCGATGGCCGCCGGCGCGGCCCGCATCCGGGTGTCGTTCACCGTCGATGCCGACGGTCTGCTCAGCGTATCCGCCAAGGAGCAGGGCAGCGGTGTCGAGGCGCGGATCGACGTGAAGCCTTCCTATGGCCTTTCCGACGGCGAGATCGCCCGCATGCTGCAGGAAAGCTTCAGCACCGCCCGCGAGGACATGGCCGCCCGCGCGCTGGCCGAGGCCCGGGTCGATGCCGACCGCATGCTGCTGGCCACCCGCGCCGCGCTGGCCGCCGACGGCGACCTGCTGGAGGCCGGCGAACGCGGCCGTATCGACGCGCTGAGCACCGCGCTCGACGCGGCGGCGCGCGGTTCGGACGATGCCGCGGCCATCACCGCCGCCACGCAGGCGCTGGCCAAGGCGACCGAGTCCTTCGCCGCCGAGCGCATGAACCGCGGCATCCGCCGCGCGCTGGCCGGCCGCCAGGTCGACGCGCTCTAGACCCCCGCCCCTCCGCCTTCGACCCACCTCTACAACGATTCCACGCCCCATGCCGGTCATCAAGATCCTTCCCCATCCCGAATACTGTCCGCAAGGCGCCGAAATCACCGCGCCCGCCGGCACATCGGTCTGCGAAGCGCTGCTCGACAACAAGATCAACATCGAGCACGCCTGCGACATGAGCTGCGCCTGCACCACCTGCCATGTGATCGTGCGCACCGGCCTGCAGTCGCTGGGCGAGGCCGACGAAGCGGAAGAAGACCTGCTCGACCGCGCCTGGGGCCTGGAGCCGCAATCGCGCCTGTCGTGCCAGGCGATCCTGGCACAGCAGGACCTGGTGATCGAGATTCCGAAATACTCGCTCAACCACGCCAAGGAAAACCACTGATGGCGACTGCGACGAACGTCCGCCAGATCGTGCTGGACACGGAAACCACCGGCCTCTCCGCCGAGGGTGGCGACCGCATCATCGAGATCGGCTGCGTGGAACTGGTGGGCCGCAAGCTCACCGGCCACAACAAGCATTTCTACCTGAACCCGGGCCGCGACAGCCACGAGGACGCGCTGCGGGTGCACGGCATCAGCAACGAGTTCCTGCGCGACAAGCCGAAGTTCGAGGCGGTGGTCGACGAGCTGATGGCATACCTGGCCGGCGCCGAGATCATCATCCACAACGCCGCGTTCGACGTCGGCTTCCTGAACAAGGAACTGGAGCTGGTCGGCCGTCCGCCGTTCAAGCAGGGCGTGGGCAGCGTCACCGACACCCTGGTCATGGCCAAGGAAATGTTCCCCGGCAAGCGCAACTCGCTCGACGCCCTGTGCGACCGCCTGGGCGTGGACAACGCCAGCCGTACGCTGCACGGCGCGCTGCTGGACGCCGAGCTGCTGGCCGACGTCTACATCAACCTGACCCGCGGCCAGGATGCGCTGCTGATCGACGATGCGGCGCCGGAAGAAGGGCAGAGCGAAGTCGTACTGGTGGACCTGCGGGCCTTCACCCTGCCGGTCATCCTGGCGGGCGAGCAGGAGCTGGAGGCCCATGCCTCGGTGTTGAAGCAGCTCGACAAGCCGAGCGGCGGAAAGACGATCTGGACGCGCCTGGGCCAGACGACCGAAATTTCTGTGCCATAATAGCGGGCTGACGTATACAGCGTTAGGGTGATTAGCTCAGCGGTAGAGCACTGCCTTCACACGGCAGGGGTCGCAGGTTCAAACCCTGCATCACCCACCAATATTCATCAGGATTGGCAGCTATTCGTTCGATAGCGCAAAACCTGGCCGGTGCAATCTCCGGTGTAAAAAGCGGCAAGCTTCACAGCTCTGCCGCTTTTTTCATGGCCGCGCCAGTGGGCCTCAGATCGCCCCACTTCGAGAGCGCGGCCCGCTGCTTATCAATCTGCAGATGCGCCTACCGCTGCGTCGTGTTGATGCTGGTGTCCCCCAGGATCTTCGCTACGGTGTAGAGGTCGACGCCGAGGCCGATCAGGATGCTGGCGCCGCTGTGCCGCAGATCGTGGCAACGACCATGCTCCAAGCCGACTACGGCCACACACTGGCAACTGGGTCCATCATCGAGCGGCCCAACATCCCGGAGGCGGTCCGCCTGCGGCTGTGGGACGACCTGGCCCTCATCAATGCACTGCGCGTTTTTCCGCAGTGCCCGGTGTTCAAGCCGCCAGAGATCTGTTGAGCGGCAGCGGCAGCGCGGCGACCATGTCGGCCCCGCTCGAGTGGAACGCCTGGACCGCGCGGGACAGCCGGGCGATCTGGGTCTGCATCCGGAGCGCGGAGGCGGCCGACGCCGTCGCGAGCTGGGCATTCTGCTGGGTCATCGCCTCGATCTGCGCGACCGACTCGTTGACATGGTCGATGCCGGCCTGCTGCTCCGCGGCTGCCAGGTCGATCGCCTTCATCAGTGCCGTGGTCTGCTCCACCGTATCGCCGATGCCCGCCATGGCCTGGTCGACGTTGCCGACGATGGCGCCGCCCTGGCTCACCTGGGTGCTCGACGTGTCGATCAGGGTCTTGATCTCCCGGGCGGCCAGCGCGCTGCGTTGCGACAGGCTGCGTACCTCTGCCACCACCACTGCGAACCCCCGTCCGTGGTCCCCGGCGCGGGCCGCCTCCACCGCCGCGTTCAGCGCCAGGATGTTGGTCTGGAACGCGATGCCGTCGATCAGCGCCACGATGTTGCCGATGCTCTGCGAGCTCTGCGCGATGCCGTTCATGCGGTCCGCCATGTCGCGCATCAGGGTGCTGCCGGTGGCTGTCGCATCGGCCGCGCGAAGCGCCGCGACACGTCCGTCGCGTGCGGCGTCGCGCGACCGGGTCACCGTCGCTGCGATCTCGTCGATGCTCGACGCCGTCTTCTCCAGGTTGTCGGTCACCCGCGCGGTGCGGTCCCGCAGCCGCTCGCTGTCGCCGGCGAGCTCGGAGTTGGCCGATTCCATCGCCGCGGTCGCATCGCGGACCTCGATGACCGCATCGTTGACACGGCCGCTTGCCACCGCCAGCTTGCGCGCCTGTGGCATGCGGACCGGCACCCATCCGATGTCCAGGTCCACACCTTCGGGTTTGTCCATCGCCGCCACCAGCGCGGAGAGCTCGCTCGCTCGCTCGACAGCCCCTGCATACGGATACAGAGCAGCACCTCGACACCCGTATGCAGCACCACGTGGAAAGCGTGCAGCATCACCTTGGCGAAGTCGGGTTCGGCGTGCAGTAGAGGGCGAGGCCCGCTGCCTGCAGGCGGTCGAACAGGACCTGGTGCTTTCGCGGCGTAGGCGCCCTCGTGGCGTAGAGACGGCAGCGTCGTGCGGACACCGGGGTGCATCGACCCTGCCGTGGCGCGCGTCTTACGCCCGGCCGTGCAGGGCGGGACCGTTCGGCACGATGGGCGCGTCCGGTACGGTTATTTACTACGCACGGGCGCTTGGCCTACGTCGGTATAGGCCACAAACGTCGCGCCGTGCAGGCCGTGCGGACCAGACTGGTCTCGTGCACAAATTTCCCTTCGATACCGTTTCCGAGCCGCCAGCGCTGTTTCAAAGTTTCTGGATGGGTGGATTCGAAGGGGCGGACCATACCAACGGGTTCGGCATACCTCAGGACATCAATGCGCGCAACGGCCATGCGGAGCGGCTGTCGGAAGACTACCGTGCGCTCGGCGCGTTCGGCATACGCACCGTGCGGGAAAGCATCGGCTGGCGGCTCACCGTAGAGGGCGGTGATGCCGGATGGGCCCGCATCGGCGAGCATGCGCGGCTTTCCGCAGGGCAGGGCGTGCAGGTCATCTGGTCCCTGATGCACTACGGTTGGCCGGCGGGTCTGGATCCGTTCGTGGACGCCGATGCATTCGTCGACGCGTTCGGTGCGCACTGCCGCCGGGTGGCGCGGATCGTCGGCGACGCGGGTGGCGTCGCACCGGTGTGGCAGCCGGTCAACGAAATCTCGTTCCTGGCATGGGCTGCCAGCAGCACCGGGCTCATCCATCCGCATCTGCCGTCGGAGCCCGAAAACGGCTATCGACTCAAGTGCGTGCTGGTACGCGCGGCACTCCGGGCGATGGATGAAATTCGCGGAGTGCAACCGGCCGCCCGCTTCGTGCATACCGATCCGCTGGTGCATATCGAACCCCCTCGCGGCGCAGGGCCGGCGGCCTGTGCCGCCGCCGCCGCCGCGCACGAGCACCAGTTCCAGGCCTGGGACATGCTGGCCGGCCGGCAGGCGCCGGAGCTTGGCGGCGCCCTGCATTACCTGGACATCCTGGGCATCAACTACTACCACAACAACCAGTGGGAAGACGGCTCCCACCGCCGGCTGCACTGGCATTTGAATGACAGCCGCCGCCGGCCTTTTGCCGACCTCGCCGAAGGGTTGTGGAAGCGGTACCAGCGGCCGATGTGCATCGCCGAGACCGGGCATGTCGGCGAAGGCCGCGATGCCTGGCTCGACCACATGGCGGCCGAGGTGCTGGCATGCACTGCGCGCGAGGTGCCGATCGCGGGGCTGTGCCTCTATCCGGTCATCGACCGCCCCGACTGGCAGACCGCCGACCACTGGCACCACAGCGGCCTGTGGGATGTGCCCGATGCCGACCGTGGCGACCACACACGGCATCTGTGCGCACCGTATGCGGACCGATTGCGGCACTGGCAGCGCGTCGTCGACCCGGTTTCCTTTTCCATTCCATCCTCAAAAACAACGACAACCATGACCCACCTCATCGTTTTCTCTCACCTTCGCTGGGATTTCGTCTACCAGCGCCCGCAGCATCTGCTGTCTCGCTTGGCCGCGACGCGCCCGGTCGTGTTTGTCGAAGAGCCGATCCCCGGCGCGGCCGAAGCCCGGCTCGAAGCCTACCGCCCGTGCAGCGGCGTGACGGTGTTGCGGATGCACCTGCCCACCCATGGCGCCGGGTTCCACGATGCCCACATGCCCGCGATGCGCGACATGCTGCAGGCGTGGATGACCCAGAACGAGGTCGACGAGTACGTGCTGTGGTTCTACACGCCGATGGCGCTGCCCCTGGCCCAGCGCCTCGAGCCGCGCGGCATGGTCTACGACTGCATGGACGAGCTGGCGGCGTTCGATTTCGCGCCGCCCGAACTCATCGCCCGCGAGAACGCGCTGTTCGATACGGTCGATCTCGTCTTCACCGGCGGCCGCAGCCTGTACGAGTCCAAGCGCAACCGCCACGACGACGTGCATTGCTTTCCGAGCAGCGTCGACCATGCCCACTTCGGCCAGACCGGCGTGGCCGACCATGCCGACCAGGCCGCGCTCCCGCGACCGCGCCTGGGCTATTACGGCGTGATCGACGAGCGCCTCGATCTCGATCTGGTGGCCGCCCTGGCCGATGCGCATGCCGATTGGCAGATCGTGATGGTCGGGCCGGTGGTGAAGATCGCCCAGGAGACCCTGCCGCGCCGTGCCAACCTGCACTGGATGGGCCAGCGCCGCTACGACGAACTCCCGTCGTTCCTGGCCGGCTGGGACGTCTGCCTGATGCCGTTCGCCCTGAACGCCTCCACCCGTTTCATCAGCCCGACCAAGACGCTCGAGTACCTGGCGGCCGGCAAGCCGGTGGTGAGCACCGCCGTACGCGATGTCGTGCTGCAGTATGCCAAGGTGGTCCCGATCGCCGGGGACGCGGCCGCATTCGTCGCAGCGTGCGAATCCATCCTGGACCGCTCCCCGGATGAATCCGCACGCTTCGTGCGCGACGCGGCCGACGCCGTGTCCGCCACCTCCTGGGACCGCACCGCCGGTGCGATGCAGACGCTGATGGAACGCTTCGACGAGCGCATCATCCAGGTCGAGGCCGACATGGCGCTGGCCAACGCCCGCGCCGCAGGCACGGCTCCGGCGGCCGTCGCATGAGGGGCGACGGCGTGAAGCGCATCGCCATCGCCGGCGCCGGATTCTCCGGCGCGGTGCTGGCCCGGCAACTGTCCGAAGCCGGCTACCAGGTCGATGTCTTCGATACCCGGCCGCATGTCGCGGGCAACTGCCACACGGCGCGGGACGACAAGACCGGCGTCATGCTGCACACCTACGGCCCGCATATTTTCCATACCAGCAACCAGCGGGTGTGGGATTACATCCGTCGTTTCGGCGAGTTCGTGCCGTTCGTGAACCGGGTCAAGACGATCACCGGCGGGCGGGTGTTCTCGCTGCCGCTGAACCTGTTGACGATCAACCAGTTCTTCGGCCGCACCTTTTCGCCGCGGGAGGCGGAAGCGTTCTTCGCCGAGATCGGCGAGCGCGGCGACACCCCGCCGGCGAACTTCGAAGAACAGGCCTTGAGCCTCATGGGCCGCGACCTGTACCAGGCGTTCTTCGAGGGCTACACCACCAAGCAGTGGGGCGTATCGCCGACCGCATTGCCCGCCAGTATCCTGAAGCGGCTGCCGGTGCGCTTCAACTACGACGACAACTACTACGCCAGCAACTTCCAGGGCATTCCGCGCGACGGCTATACCGCCATCGTCGACAAGCTGCTGGCCCACGAAGGCGTGGCAGTATTCCTGGGCACCAGGCTCGACCGCGCGGCCATCGACGACTACGAGCATGTGTTCTGCAGCGGGCCGATCGATGCCTGGTTCGGCTACAGCGACGGCCGGCTGGGGTACCGCACGCTGGACTTCGTGCGCGAAGACCACGAAGGCGACTTCCAGGGCAACGCGGTGATCAACTACGGCGACGTGTCGGTGCCGTGGACCCGCATCTCCGAGCACAAGCACTTCGCGCCGTGGGAGACGCACGAGAAGACGGTGGTGTTCAAGGAGTACAGCCGCCTGTGCGACGAGCAGGACACGCCGTACTACCCCATCCGGCTGACCGAAGAGAAAGCGCTCTTGACCCGCTACGTAGGCCGCGCACGCCAGGAGAGCAAGGTGACCTTCGT
This sequence comes from Sphingomonas sp. NCPPB 2930, assembly GCA_042867185.1. Taxonomy (GTDB): domain Bacteria; phylum Pseudomonadota; class Gammaproteobacteria; order Burkholderiales; family Burkholderiaceae_C; genus Xylophilus. Next base: position 129,988 of record JBHZQV010000009.1, read on the forward strand.
CGGCCGCCTGGGCACCTACCGCTACATCGACATGCATGTGACGATCGCCGAAGCGCTGGATGTGGCGGACCGCTTCATCGCGTCGCGTGCCGAAGGCACGGCGATGCAGGCTTTCGTGGTGGACCCCCTGGGCTGACGGCTGGGGCCGGCACCCGGCCCGTCGTGCGACATCCGAAGAATGCCGCTGGAGCGAACCGATCGCGCCAGCGGCATTCTTCCGTTCAGCGGCCGCGGCGCCGTTTCGCTAGCACCACCAGCGCGGCGACCACGGCCGCGCCGATGGCGGCCTTGCGCACAACGCCGGCCCGGTCGTGCTTCCACGCGGCTTTGATGCCCATCTCGCCCAGCACGTTGGGCACATGCCCGTGCAGCAGGTCGTCCAGCAGGCCTTCGACCACGTTGGTGCGGTCGGCGGCCAGCAGGATCAGCCAGTGGCGCAGATCGTTCTCGCTGAACTTGAAAGCCGCTCCGCGCATCGCGCCGCTCAGGCCCGAGGGCGGCACGGTGGTGCCGAAGACCGGGGTGAGCTGGCCGTCGCGCTCGGTGGAGCTCAGGATCTTCACCGTGGCGGGTTGCTGGTCGGGCGTGTCCCAGTGCAGGCCCGGCAGCCGTGCGGGCATCCGTTCCTTCGGGTAGGCGGGGCGGTCGGCCGGGTCGAGGTCTGCACCCCAGCCCTTGATGTGGGCGAAGCGTTCGCGGTTGTCCATGGGGGCTCGCTTTCTTGGAAGGGGTTCAGGCACCGGACGGCAGCAGCACCGGCTTGATGCAGTTGTCGAGCTTGCTCGAGAAGATGTGGTAGGCGTCGGCCACCTCGTCGAGCTTGAAGCGGTGGGTGATGACCTTGTGTGGCTCGATGCGCCCGGCCTGGATGTGCTCGATCAGCCGGGGCAGGTGGCGCTTGACCGCCGCCTGGTTCATCCGCAGCGTCAGGCCCTTGTTGACCGCATTGCCGAAGGGCACCGCGTTGAAGGTGGGACCGTACACGCCCACCACCGACACGGTGCCGCCCTTGCGCACCGCGTTGATCGCCCAGTGCAGCACGGTGGCGGCACCGCCCTGCAGCTTCAGCTTCACCCCGGTGAGGGTCTGGGTGAAGTTGCCGGCCGCCTCGGCGCCGACGCAGTCGATGCAGATGTCGGGACCGAGCCCGCCGGTCATCTTCTTCAGGTGGATCGCCATGTCCTTGACCGACTTGAAATCGACCGTCTCGCACTGCGCGAACTCGCGCACGAAATCGAGCCGGTATTCCACATGGTCGACCACGATGACCCGGCCCGCGCCCAGCAGCCAGGCCGACTTGGCGGCGAAGATGCCGACCGGGCCGGCGCCAAATACCACCACGGTGTCGCCCTCCTGGATGCCGCCCATCTCGGCGGCCTGGTAGCCGGTGGGGAAAGCGTCGGTCAGCAGGACCGCATCGTCCTCGTCCATGTCGGGCGGCAGCAGGGTGGGGCCGATGTCGGCGAAGGGCACCCGCACGAACTCCGCCTGGCCGCCGTCGTAGCCGCCGGCGGTGTGCGAATAGCCGAAGATCGCACCCACGGCGGTGGCCTGGGGATTGACGTTGTGGCAGTTGCTGAACAGCTCGCGCCGGCAAAAGAAGCAGGTGCCGCAGAAGATGTTGAACGGCACCAGCACCCGGTCGCCCTTCTTCAGGTTCTGCACCGACGGCCCGACCTCTTCGACGATGCCGACGAATTCGTGGCCGAAGGTCGAGCCGACCCGGGTGTCGGGTACCAGCCCGTGGTAGAGGTGCAGGTCGGAGCCGCAGATGCAGGCCCGGGTGACCCGCACGATCGCATCGTTCGGATGCTCTATCTCGGGCTCCGCCTTGTTCACCGCGCGGACCCGGTAGGGCCCGCGATAGTCCATTGCCAGCATGGGGTTTCCTTGGTTTTGTGAAAGGTGGGAGGCGCCGCGGCGTCGCCGCGGCGAAGGGAAGGGTCGGCCGCCTCAGCTTTCGGCGGTCGCCAGCGACTTTTCGCCGTGCGGTGCCGCCGGCTGCCGCACCGTCGGTCCGTCCTGCGCAGCGGCATGGGCGGCGATCCAGTCGACGATCCGCTGCGCCGCGTCGGCGCGGCAGTGGGGGCTGCCGGAGCCGAGGAAGCCGTGGCCCTCGTCCGGGTACAGCACCAGCTCGGCCGGCGTGTCGCCGGCGCGCATCATGCTGACGAAGAGTTCTTCCGACTGGCACTTGGGGCAGCGTTCGTCGTCCTTGCCCTGCAGGAAGAGCGTGGGCGTCGTGGCCCGCTCGACATACTGCAGCGGCGACATCGCGCGCGCCTTGACCCGGTCGAAGACCGGCGCGGTGTCCAGGTACAGCGGGTCTGCGTAGTAGCCCCCGTCGGAGGTGCCGTAGTGGGTCTCGATGTTGCCCACCGGCGCCATCACCACCGCGGCCCTGAAGCGTTCGGTATGGCCAATGGCCCAGCAGCTGAAGAAGCCGCCGTACGACTTGCCGGCCACCGCCACCCGTGCGTCGCAGAGGCCTTCGCGCTGCAGCCGGTCGATGGCCGCCAGATGCTGCGGCAGGTCGTATTCGCCCCAGTGGCCCGAGAGCCGCTCGCAGAACGCGCGGCCATAGCTGGAGGACCCGACCGCGTTCAGCGCCAGCACCCGCCAGCCGTGGGCGCACAGCGTCTGCCAGAAGACGTTCGAGTCGTAGTCCAGCAAGGCATAGCTCGACGGGCCGCCGTGCGCGTCGTTGAGCAGCGGCGCCGCGCCCTGGGTATCGGCACCGGCCAGCAGCCAGCCCTCGATGGTCTCGTTGCCGCCCAGGCCGTCCGGGACCTGGAAGCTCCGCAGCTCTGCGGCTATGCCGGTCCGCTCCCGCCACCACGGGTTGAAGTCGGTCAGTTTGCGCTCGTCCGGCGGGGTGGCTGCGGTGGGCGTAGGCAGCCGGGCGGTCCACAGTTCGCTCGGCAGGTCGGGCCGGTCTACCGTATAGGCCAGGGCGCCGCCCTGGTAATCCAGCGCGCCGTGCTGGCGGTCGCCAGTGAGAAGGGGCGTCAGGCTGCGCTGGGCGACGTCGCCCAGGACGACCCGGTGCCGGCCACGGTGGGCCTCGACGAAAACCACGCCGGCACCGTCGTCGGTCCAGTGCGGCGCGGTGCCGGCCGCCACCTCCAGGTCGTCTGTCGCGAAGAGCGTGCATCGGCGTGTCGCGGTCTCGTAGAGCCAGAGCGTCGTCTGGCCCTCGCCCTCGCGGCGGGCGCCGGTGAAGGCGATCCAGCGGCCGTCGGGCGACCAGACGGGTGTGGCCACCGTCGCCAGGTCGCCCACCAGCAGCGTGTGGGCGCTGCCGTCGGCGTCGCACATCCACAGGTCGGAGCAATGGGCGAAGCGGCCGCTTCGGGTGCGGGTGTAGGCGATGCGCCGGCCGTCGGCGGATATGTCGAAGCCCAGCACGTCGAAGGCGCCATCGGTCAGGCGGGTTTTCCGGCCGGTCGCCAGTTCCAGGCGGAACAGGCAGATTTCGCGGACGAGCAGATAACCGACGCCGTCGGACTTGTACGGCAGCTTCCAGGCCACTTCGGGCGTGTAGGCGCGGGAGGCGGTGGACGAGGGCGGGCGCGCGCCACGCAGATCGGGATCGACTGCCACGCCCGACGCCACCAGCAGGGTGCTGCCATTCGGGAACCAGCGGAAGTCGGATGCGCCGCTGTCGAATGCGCCGCACTGCCGCATGTGGGCGCCGTCGCGGTCCATCGCATGTACCTGCATCGCGCCGGTCATGCCCGAGACGAACGCGACCGTCGCGCCGTCGGGCGACCACCGCGGCGTGTGGGCGGTCTGCACCCATTCGGCGGTGAGGCGCCGGGGCGCACCGTCCGCGCCGAGCGGCACGCTCCAGAGCGCGGAGCGGTAGTCGTTCGCCTCCCGATCCACCGAGCGGACGGTGCAGACGGCCGCATCACTGGCGGGGCTGAGCGCAACCTCGGTGATTTTTTTGTGGAGATAGAGGTCCTCCACGCTGAAGGGTGTTTTCATGGATTCAGCGGCCCCTCATTCGGCCGGCCCTGTCAGCTTGGTGATCGACACCGAAACCGGGTCGCTGGCCGGGAACGACTCTTCGACTCCGTTGTCGATCGTCGTCTCTTCGACCTTCTGGTGGGCATGCTCGGCCGGCTTGGCGGGGAGGGTGCCGTCCTGCTTCATCCGGTCGATCTGTTCGGAGGTGGGAAACGGCGATGTGTTGTCTGGGTGCATGTTTTTATCCGTCGGTGGGCGGCCGGTGCGCGGCTGCTTCGGAAGGGCATGGCGGCGCGCGCCCGGGCCTGGTCGTTCAGTGAGGCGCGCACATGGGCACCGCGATGTAGGCCATCGGCCTGCGATCGCTGTAGGCGTAGGTCGCGGAAGAACGCTTCCTCGCGAAAGCAGCGCGTGCCTGTCAGGCCCGGCGGATCAACCCGGCAGCAGCGAATCCAGCAGGCGCGCCACATGCCATGCCTGCCGCCCCGCGCCATCGGCGATCTGGTGGCGGCAGCTGGTGCCGTCGGCCACCACGATCGCGTCGGGGTGCTGGCGGATCTTCGGCAACAGGCTGGCCTCGGCCATCTGCATCGACACCGCCAGGTGCCGGGCCTCGTAGCCGAAGCTGCCGGCCATGCCGCAGCAGCTGCTCTCGATCAGCTCGGGCTGCGCGCCCGGGATCAGCCGCAGCACGTCGAGGATCGGGGTGACGGCGCCGAAGGCCTTCTGGTGGCAGTGGCCGTGCAGCAGGATCGGCTTGCCGGCGGCGCGCAAGCCCACCGCGAAGCGGCCGGCTTTCGCCTCGCGTGCGATGAACTCCTCGAACAGCAGCGCCTGCCCGGCGACGGTGACCGCCTTCTCGCCCAGCCCCATCACCAGCGCCTCGTCGCGCAGAGTCAGCAGACACGACGGCTCCAGGCCCACGACGGGCACGCCGGCCCGGGCCAGCGGCAGCAGGGCATCGATGAGCGCGCCGGCGGTGGCCTTGGCCTGCGCGACCATGCCCGTCGCCAGGTAAGTGCGGCCGCAGCAGTGGTGGCCGCCGTCTTTCTCGACGGTGTGCAGCGTGTAGCCGGCGGCGGCCAGCACCCGGGCCGCGGCCCAGGCGTTCTCGGATTCGAAGCTGCCGTTGAAGGTGTCGACGAAGAGCACCGCCGTCTTCTGTCCGGCACGCGCGGCGGCGAGGGTGCTGTCGCGGTCGGAGAACAACGCACCGCCGGCCGCACCGCCCGAAGCCCCCGGGCCGGCAGCGCCGCCGGCGCAGGCACCGCGCCAGAAGGTGTCCCGCCGCCAGGTGGGCAGGGACCGCTTGGCCGAGAAGCCCAGCAGCCGCTCACCCAGCCAGGCGGCACCGGGCAGGGTATTGCGCAGGTTCAGCAGCCACGGCAGGCGGCTGGCCGCGCGGGCGTAGCGGGGCAGGTGGGCGACGATCCGGTCCTTCAGCGTGTGGCCGTGGCGCGCCTTGTAGTGGGCCAGGAACTCGATCTTCATCCTGGCCATGTCCACGCCGGTGGGGCAGTCGCGCTTGCAGCCCTTGCAGCCGACGCAGAGGTCCATCGTCTCGTGCATCGCCTCGCCGGTGAAGGCGTCGGGCCCTAGTTGGCCGGATACCGCCAGCCGCAGCGTGTTGGCCCGGCCGCGGGTCAGGTGCTGCTCGTCGCGGGTCACGCGGTAGCTGGGGCACATGGTGCCGGCGTCGAACTTGCGGCAGTGGCCGTTGTTGTTGCACATCTCCACCGCCTTGGCGAAGCCGCCGGTCACGTCGCCGCCGGTGCCGGGGGCGGTCGTCGCTTCGGTCACCGGGTCGGCGTCGACGTTCCAGGCCGACCAGTCGAGCACCGGCGTGAGCGGGATGCGGCGGTAGGGCGCGGGTGCGGTGGCCGGCGCGAAGCGGAACAGCGCGCCGTCGTCCATCCGCGGCGGGTCGATGATCTTGCCGGGGTTGAACAGGCCGATCGGATCGAGGTGCTGCTTGATCGCGCGGAAGGCGTCGTTGAGTCTGGGGCCGAACTGCCATTCGATCCATTCGCCCCGGCACAGCCCGTCGCCGTGCTCGCCGCTGTAGGCGCCCTTGTACCGGCGCACCAGGGCCGAGGCTTCTTCGGCGATGGCGCGCATCTTGGCCGCGCCGCCCTGGCGCATGTCGAGGATCGGCCGCACATGCAGGGTGCCGACCGAGGCGTGGGCGTACCAGGTTCCGCGGCTGCCGTGGCGGGCGAAGACCTCGGTGAGCGCGTCGGTGTACTCGGCCAGGTGCTCCAGCGGCACCGCGCAGTCCTCGATGAAGCTCACCGGCTTGCCGTCGCCCTTCAGGCTCATCATGATGTTGAGGCCCGCCTTGCGCACCTCCCACAGGTTCTTCTGCGGCGCGTCGTCGGCCATCTCGACCACGCTGCCAGGCAGGCCCAGGTCGCCCATCAGTGCGACCAGCCGGCGCAGCTGCGCCCGCAGCGCGGCCTTGTCCGCACCGGCGAACTCGACCAGCAGGATGGCGGCGGGCCGGCCGATCAGCGCCGTTTCGATGGTCGGGCGGAACGCCGGGTTGGCCAGGCTCAGCTCGATCATCGTGCGGTCGACCAGCTCGACCGCGGTGGGGCCGAGCTTGACGATGTGCTGGGCCGCGTCCATCCCGGCGTGGAAGGTGGGGAAATTGACGACGCCCAGCACCTTGGCGCGCGGCAGCTCCGACAGCCGCAGCGTCAGGTGGCGGGTATAGGCCAGCGTGCCTTCGGAGCCGACCAGCAGGTGGGCCAGGTTGACGCTGCCGTCGGCGGTGTAGGGCTTCTCGTTCTGGTTGTGGAAGATGTCGAGGTTGTAGCCCGCCACCCGGCGCAGCACCTTGGGCCAGTGGGCCTCGATCTCCGAGCGGTGCCGCTCGGCCAGCCCGCGCACGAAGCCGGCGATCTCGGCCGCACGGCCGTGCAGGCCCTCCACCGGCCCGAAATCCAGCGCCTGCCCGTCCGACAGCCAGGCGCTGGCGCCCAGCACGTTGTGCACCATGTTGCCGTAGGCGATCGAGCGCGATCCGCACGAGTTGTTGCCCGCCATGCCGCCCAGCGTGGCCTGCGCGCTGGTGGAGACGTCCACCGGAAACCACAGGCCGTGCGGCTTGAGTTGCGCGTTCAGGTGGTCCAGCACCAGGCCCGGCTCCACCGTGGCGGTGCCGGCCTGCGCATCGACCGCCAGCACCCGGCGGAAGTGCTTGCTGTTGTCGATCACCAGCGCCGCGCCGGTGGTCTGGCCGCACTGGCTGGTGCCGCCGCCGCGCGCCAGCACCGGCACCTGCAGGCTGCGGGCGATGTCGATCGCAGTGGCGATGTCCCGCTCGGACGTCGGCACGAAGACGCCCGCCGGCATGATCTGGTAGATCGACGCGTCGGTGGCGTAGCGGCCGCGCGCGCCGATGTCGAACAGCACCTCGCCCTCGGTCTCCGACCGCAGGCGGCGGGCCAGCGTGTCGAGCGTGTCGGTATCGGGCAGCACGGTGCCGGCGGGGCGCAGGCGGTGGGGGGCGTCGATCTGCATGGGGTGTTCTCGTTTCGGTGGGGGTGCCAGCAAGGTGCGGGGTGGGGCGCGCGCCGTCGTCAGCCTTCTTGCGCCGGCGCCTGGAAGCGGCCCTGCCGCATCAGGTCGAGCACCGTGTCGCGCTTGGAGTGCAGGTGCGCCACCATCAGGACGCGCATGCCGTCTGCGTCGCGGGCGGCCAGCGCATCGACCATCCGGCCGTGCTCGGCCACGGCGCGCTGCCACTTGGCCTCGTCGTGGTTGGTGTGGAAGCGCATCGGATGCGCCCGCGCATTGACGCTGCGATAAGTGACGCCCAGCACCGGGTTGCGCGCCGCCGCGTTGATGGCGGTGTGGATGCGGGCATTGAGCTGGTAGTAGCCCGGCAGCTGGCGGCGGGCGAAGCAGGCCAGCATCTCGTAGTGCAGCGCGCGGATCTCGGCCACCTCGGCATCGGTGATGCGCTGCGCCGCCAGCTCGCCCGAGAAGCCTTCCAGGGTCGCCAGCACCTCGAAGGTGCTGACCACGTCCGCCTCGGTGAGCCGCGCCGCCACCGCGCCGCGGTTGGGCACCAGATCCACCAGCCCTTCGGCCGCGAGCAGCTTGATCGCCTCCCGCAGCGGGGTGCGCGACACGCAGAAGCGGGTGCACAGCTCCCGCTCGTTGAGCTTGGCGCCGGGCGGAATCTGGCCTTCCACCAGCATGCCGCGGACCCGCGACGCGACCTGGTCGTGCAGCGACTGGCGGGGAATCTCGATGATGTCGGCCATGGGGAGGGCGCCTCGCGGTCAATTTGCATTCATTTTTGACGGGTCGAGTTCTAGGCGCATCGTGGTAAACCAGCATGCGCTTTTGTTTTTTGAATGCAAAATTGGCGCACTCGAAAGGAACCGCCACCATGCTCGCACTCGACTTCCACCCTACCGGCCGCCATTTCCTGCAGATCCCCGGCCCCAGCCCGGTGCCCGACCGCATCCTGCGGGCGATGAGCCTGCCGACGATCGACCACCGCGGCCCCGAGTTCGGCGCGCTGGGCCGCAAGGTGCTGGGCGGTATCCGCGAAATCTTCCAAACGCGGCACCCGGTGGTGATCTACCCCGCGTCCGGCACCGGCGCCTGGGAGGCGGCGCTGGCCAACACCCTGAGCCCGGGCGACAAGGTGCTGATGTACGAGACCGGCCACTTCGCATCGCTCTGGAACAAGATGGCGCTGCGCCTGGGTGTGGAGCCCGAGTTTTTGGCCTACGGCGGCACCGACGACGTGCTGCCGCAGGCCGCCAGCTGGCGCCGCGGCGTGCAGCCCGACATGCTGGAAGACCGGCTGCGCAAAGACACCGAGCGCAAGATCAAGGCGGTCTGCGTGGTGCACAACGAAACCTCGACCGGCGCCACCTCCGACATCGCCGCGGTGCGCCGGGCCATCGATGCGGCCGGCCATCCCGCGCTGCTGATGGTCGATTCGATCTCGGGCCTGGCCAGCGCCGATTTCCGGCACGACGAGTGGGGCGTGGACGTGACGGTCAGCGGCTCGCAGAAGGGCCTGATGCTGCCGCCGGGCATCAGCTTCAACGCGCTCTCGCCCCGGGCGCTGGAGGCATCGAAGACCGCCCGGCTGCCCCGCGCCTTCTGGGCCTGGGACGAGATCGTCGAGATGAACCACGACGGCTACTGGCCCTACACGCCCAACACCAACCTGCTCTACGGCCTGTCGGAAGCGCTCGACATGCTGCTGGGCGAGGGCCTCGACAACGTCTTCGCCCGCCACCAGCGCTGGGCCGCCGGCGTGCGCGCCGCGGTGAACGCCTGGGGCCTGCCGATCCAGTGCGCCGACCCGGCCGTCTATTCGCCGGTGCTGACCGGGGTGATCACGCCCGAAGGCGTCGACGCCGACGCGCTGCGCAGGCTGATCCACCAGCGCTTCGACCTGTCGCTGGGCACCGGACTCGGCAAGCTCAAGGGCCGCATGTTCCGCATGGGCCACCTGGGCGACAGCAACGACCTGACGCTGGTGGCGATGGTGGCGGGCGTCGAGATGGGGCTGCAGCTGACCGGCGTGCCGCTCGCCGGCAGCGGGGTGCAGGCCGCGATGGCGCACTTCGCGGCGCATCCGGCGCCGCAGGCGCTGCGCACGGCCTGAGCCGCGCGGTGCGGGCCGGTGCGGTCGGAAAGGCTGCGCCGAACCCGCGTTCTCTGTGCTATTGAAATGATAGCTAGAGGCCGGCGTGCGGAGCCGGCTGCCGGCCTATCCGGTTCGAATTCCGGCGGTGGGGCCGCCGGGGCGGCCCGCGGGTTCCCGACGGCCGCGCGTCGCTGCGGCGGGGCGGCCCTGTCGGCGCGCCGCCTGCGCGCAGCGGCACCGGCCGACCCGATCAATGCTTGTGGTCGGCGCCGTGCATATGGTCGCCGTGGCCGGCCGCCGCCGGGGCCGCACCCGCGTTCAGCGGCCGCACGGCGGCCTGCACCTCGACCGACTGGCGCTTGCCGTCGGCGCCTTCCACCACCAGGGTCAGCGGCACCGTATCGCCCACCTTCACCTGCTGCTTCAGGTCGAGCAGCATCATGTGGAAGCCGCCGGGCGTCAGCGCCACCGGCTGGCCGGCGGGCAGCGGCACGCTGTTGACCTGGCGCATCTTCATCACGTCTTTTTCCATCGCCATCTCGTGCACTTCGACCGAGGGGGTCAGCGGCGAACGGGCCTCGACCAGCCGCGCGTCGGTGGGCGAGGTGATGGTCATGAAGGCGCCGGTCGATTTCTGCTGCGGCACCGTGGCCCGGACCCACGGGTCGGTGACCTGGATCCGCGCCTGGGCGGCCGCCGTGCCGGCGACGAGGGTCAGCGCGAGGGCGAGGGTGGTGGAGAAGGTTCGCATGGGAGGTCCTTTGTTCGGTGAAGGGGCCGGTGCCGGATGGCGGCCGGCGGGCATGCTGCGCCGACACGCGCAGGGGAGCCGCTGTGCGGCGACGGCCGGGAACCTGTGAACCGGGTCCGGCCGGCCGGGAACCGCGTCGGGATTATCCATCCGCCCCCGCGGGCCCGGCAGGGAAAACCCTGGCCCGCCCCGGGCACCCCTGCGGCGGGCGGCGGCGGGCGGCTGCGACACAATTCCCGGATGCATCCATCGACCCCTCTCCTGCACGCCCGAACCGCGCCCCCCGGCCGCGGCGCCCTGTTTTCGACGCTTCCGGAGCGGCGGCCATGAGCGGCCCGGCCATCGGTTTCGCCGACAGCGCGGTGGAGGACGTCGATTGCGTGGTCGCCGGCGCCGGCGTCGTCGGCCTGGCGGTGGCGCGGGCCCTGGCACTGCAGGGCCGCGAGGTGCTGGTGCTGGAGGCGGCGGACGCCATCGGCACCGGCACCAGCTCCCGCAACAGCGAGGTGATCCACGCCGGCATCTACTACCCGCACGGCTCCCTGAAAGCGCGGCTCTGCGTGCAGGGCAAGCAGCAGCTCTACCGCTACTGCGACGATCGGGGCATCGCCCACCGCCGCTGCGGCAAGCTGATCGTCGCCACCAGCGCGGCCCAGGTGCCGCAGCTGGAAGCCATTCGCCAGCGGGCCGCGCGCAACGGGGTGGACGACCTGGTGCTGCTGGATGCCGCCGCGGCCCGGGCGCTGGAGCCGCAGCTGCAATGCGCCGGCGCGCTGCTGTCGCCCTCGACCGGCATCGTCGACAGCCATGCTTACATGCTGGCCTTGCAGGGCGATCTGGAGCAGGCAGGCGGCATCGTGGCACTGAATTCACCCCTGGCCGGCGCTGCATACCGGCATGGCGCTATCTATTTAGTAGCAAACGACGGCCTGACGCTGCGGGCACGTACTTTCGTCAACGCCACCGGCCTGACCGCGCCGCACCTGGCGCAGACGATGGAGGGCTACGACGCCGCGCTGGCGCCGCAGGCCTATTACGCCAAGGGCCACTACTTCGCGCTGGCGGGCCGCGCCCCGTTCGAGCGGCTGGTCTACCCGGTGCCCGAGGCCGCCGGCCTGGGCGTGCACCTGACGCTGGACCTGGGCGGCCAGGCCCGCTTCGGCCCCGATGTGGAATGGGTCGATGCGCCCACCGACCTGGCGGTGGACCCGCGCCGCAGCGAAGCCTTCTACGCCGAGATACGCCGCTACTGGCCCGCTTTGCAGGACGGCGCGCTGCAGCCGGCCTACGCCGGCATCCGGCCCAAGATCACCCCGCCTGGCGCACCCGCGGCCGATTTCGTCGTGCAAGGCCCGGCTGAGCATGGCGTGCCAGGCCTGGTGCACCTGTTCGGCATCGAATCGCCGGGGTTGACGAGTGCGCTGGCGCTGGGGGACGAGGTGGCTCGGGTGCTGGGTTAGCACTCATCGGTATGCGTCACATCCCGGGATAATTAATTTAAAAAATATAAAATATTTACAGCGCGCCTAAAATATTGCGTTAGAGATATTGTGTAATCCGGAGTGTGATTGAAAATCTGTCCTGGCTATGCTGCGGCAGGGGATTCGGAAGTAATGGAAAGTTTAGTGCTCAGTGGAATGGCTCTCAGCTCTTCGATGAGATCGCCCCGACGGAACGTTGCCGCAAGCCTAGGAAGTTTAGGCTCCTCTGCCCCATATACTTTTCTAATTGCTTCACCAATGTCTTTGATTGAAGCTCTATAATAAATTTCTCCATTATCGACAATCATGCTTCTTGCTTTTTCAAAATAAATATGGTCGATTAGATCGACTTTCCTTCCATTTTTATCCAAAAGATCTGACATTAAATACTCGCCCATTCGCATGGCGAGAAAACAAGATGCGTAAGGTACAAAAGCGGGCGCGTTGTCTTCTGGTCTACGCCTTTTGTTTTCGGCGATTCTATAAAGAAGTGTGGCCGCTACAACTTGCGCCCCTGTCAGGTCATTAGTGAAAATATCTTTATAAAGCTTGCCGAAATGTTCTCGCGCAAAAAACTTGGCTTGGTGAGGTTTCTGTCCCCAAACCGAAAGCACTGCTTCGGCCGCAGTGCCACTCGTAATCTCCTCTGATCGTGACGAAATAACGTCAGAGCGTTTGCGCCTGTACGTGTAACCCAGTAAGCCAATGTCTTTCTCAAGTCTGATTTGCGTGCTGTCATTGGATTTCAGATCTCGTAAATCAACAGGATTTTGACTATTGGTTGCATAGGTGATGTTTTGAACAAACGTCTCATTTTGCGAGGACAGCTGGTAGATGCGAACCATGACAAAAGCTTTGTCCATGTTCTGCAAATTGGCACCATTAAGGTCCGCCAAAACCCTGTGGATTGTGTTGGAAGTTTGGCCGCCGTTGATAATCTGTAGATCTTTGATATTTACTTGGTAATCAGCGGACTGCAATCCGTTGTACTCGAAATTGCTGCAGGCTATAGTAATTCCGTTGTTGTAAAAATAAAAATTGGATCGTTCATCAATGCGCGTAAGAGTTTCCTGGATTGCTTCGTTTACCCGATTGCCCGAAAGTCCCAGATAGCGCCGAATATTTCTTTCGAGCAAACGATCGCCATTTCGGTTAATCAGAGCGGCAATTTCCTGAACGCTGGCTTTCCCAACAAGAACACGGCTAAATTCAAAATCTTCAACAACTGCTTTTCCCGTAAGCCTCAATGAATCCGTTACGGGCTTGGTGGACTGCATTATTGTCAGCAATGTATCGTGATTTACGTGCTCCCAAGTAACCTGGCTTTGATTTCCGAATCTTGTAATATGATCCTCAGCAATTGCATTCCACCGAATTCCATTGCTACAGAGGACAACTCGAACTTGCGGAATAAGGCCGTCGCTAATGAGTGACCTGACCTCGGCAACTTTCGGTTCCAGTTTTTTATTGGCCACCAATTGCGAAAATGGGTCGAAAAGGTGGCGCACGGCTCCAACTGCGCTAACGATCCCAGATTCTGGAAAATTGCCTTCGCCAATGAAGTCGGTCTTGAATGAGTACTTTGCCTGGAAAATTGTGACTACGAATTCGCCATCCAAAACTTCTCCGATGTGCAATGCGTCGACGCCGAAATCATTGCCGCCATCAGTCAAGGTTTCAAACGCTTCATCTTCATTTAAATTAAGCAATGTTTTTGCGCACAAAAAAACAAAAGACAACGATTTCTGTCTCTGTAAATCATTAAAAGAAAATTCCGCTACAATTCGAGGCCCAATCTCGTCGACAAGCCTGTTAAGTTGCTGGTCGACGATTGCAGCATTGATGTTCATAGGTACTCACAAAGTAGACAATCTGCTCACTGTAACCGCTCTTCTTGTTACGCGAAAGATCAAGCAAAGAGCAGGATGCATGGTTGCTTAATTAGGCTCTAGATCAACGCAAGTCAACAGGGATGGAGACCACCTCCGTAAGCTTGCAGGAAACGGGGCGCATTTAGAACAGGTCTTGCATCGCTTCAGCCAGCTTTTGACTGCGCAGCAAGCAGCAGTTGCCGACAGTGCAGCCGCTGACCCGCACTTCATGCACCACCATTGCACGCTTCAGCGCAGGGCCATCCGCCTGCAATGATGCGCGAGTTTGCCGGAGCGATTAGCCCCCGCGTGGCAGCCGCGCCAACGCCTGCGCCGCTTCGCGTACCAGCGCCGGCCCGCGGTAGATCAGGCCGGTGTAGATCTGCACCACGTCCGCTCCCGCTGCGATCTTGTCGACCGCGTCCTGCGCCGACAGGATGCCGCCCACGCCGATGATCGGAAAGCCGCCGCCCAGCCGCGCGCGCAGCTGGGCGATCACCCGGTTGCTGGCCGCGCGCACCGGTGCGCCGCTCAGCCCGCCCACCTCGGCACCGTGCGGCAGGTGGGCGACCGCGTCGCGGGCGATGGTGGTGTTGGTGGCGACCACGCCGTCGAGGCCATGGCGCTGCAGGGTGAGGGCGATCGCCTCCACCTGCGTCTCGTCCAGGTCGGGCGCGATCTTCACGAACACCGGCACCGTGCGGCCGTGCCGGGTGGCGAGCACTGCGGCGCGCTCCACCACGGCGGCCAGCAGCCGGTCGAGCGCATCGTCCGCCTGCAGCGCGCGCAGGTTCTGGGTGTTGGGCGAGCTGATGTTGACGACCACGTAGTCCGCATGCGGGTAGACGCCGTCGAGGCACAGCAGGTAGTCGTCGGCGGCGCGCTCGATCGGGGTGTCGGCGTTCTTGCCGATGTTCAGCCCCAGCAGCAGGCTGCCCCGGCCGGCCGGGCTGCGCAGCCGGGAGCGCTGGACATTGGCCAGAAACGCATCCAGGCCCAGGTTGTTGAAGCCGAGCCGGTTGATCAGCGCGTCGGCCCGGGGCAGGCGGAACATCCGCGGCTTGGGGTTGCCCGGCTGGCCGCGCGGGGTGACGGTGCCCACCTCGACGAAGCCGAAGCCCATCGCGCCCAGCGCGTCGATGCAGCGCGCGTTCTTGTCCAGGCCGGCGGCCAGGCCGACGCGGTTGGGGAACGCCAGCCCGGCGAGCTGCACCGGGTCCTGCACCCGGGGCTGCTGCCACAGGGCCTGCAGCGGCGTGTTCTGGCCGCGGGCGAGCCAGTCCATCGTGGCATCGTGGACGGATTCGGGATCCGCGCAGAAGAGAAAAGGGCGGGCGAGGGCGTAGGGGAGCAGCATTGGATAATTCCGGGTCAACCCCCGGATTTTCGCCCATGACCACCGCTTCTTCGTCCCCGCCTTCCCCCTCTCTCACCCAGGACCAGCTCAAGGCGCTGGTCGGCCGCGCGGCGCTCGACTATGTCGTGCCCGGCCAGGTGGTGGGGGTGGGCACCGGATCGACCGTCAACCATTTCATCGACGCGCTGGCGACGATGAAGGACCGGATTCCCGGCGCGGTGTCGAGCTCGGTCGCCAGCACCGCACGGATGAAGGCGCTGGGCATTCCGGTGCTGGAGGCCGAGGCGGTCGCATCGCTGGCGGTGTACATCGACGGCGCCGACGAGATCGACGGCCGCGGCTACATGGTCAAGGGCGGGGGCGCCGCCCTGACCCGCGAGAAGATCGTGGCGGCGCTGGCCGCGCGTTTCGTCTGCATCGCCGACGCGTCGAAGAAGGTGCAGGTGCTGGGCGCGTTTCCGCTGCCGGTGGAGATCATCCCGATGGCGGCGCAGCGGCTGGTGCGCCAGTTCGCGGGCATGGGCGGCACCGCGTCGCTGCGGCTGCAAGACGGCGCGCCGCTGGTCACCGACAACGGCCAGCACATCCTCGACGTGCGGGGCCTGCGGATCGCCGAGCCGCTGGCCTTCGAGGACCGGGTGAGCCAGTGGCCCGGGGTGGTGACGGTCGGCGTCTTCGCGCACCAGAAGGCCGATGTCTGCCTGCTGGGCACGCCGGACGGCGTCGAGACGCTCAGCTACTGACCGCTTCAAACTTGCCGGCCGCGGCTGCGAGGGCCGCGGCGGAGCCGCTCAGAACCGGATGCCGGCGGGATTGGACGGGCTGGGTGCCGGTGCTGCCACGGCCGGCGCGGGCGACGGTGCCGGAGCGCGCGGTGCCGGGGCGGCCTGCTCGGCGGCGGCCGGTGCGGTACGCGGGGCCAGCGCGGTCGGCAGCGGCGGGTTGTAGTTGGGCGGCAGCTGCGACTGCTTGGGATAGCCCGCGGCGTCGAGATAGCGGGTCCATTCCATCTCCGCGAAACCCCTGATCTGCTGCGACCCGAGCGTGGCGAAGGGCAGGTTGTTGTCGCCGCTGAGCCGGCGGAGCGCCTCGACGTCTTCCGAGGTGCTCACCGTCCGTTCGGAGAACGGCACGCCCCGGGCCCGCAGCAGGCTGCGCGCGGCGGCGCAGGGCTCGCAGTTGTTGCCGGTGTAGAGCGTCAGCGGGTACTTCTGCACCACGGTGCGCAGCTCGTAGGGCAGGGCGGACGCGGTCAGCACCGGATTGACCTCGGTCGCCACCGGTGCCGCCGACCGGGCCCCTTCGACCGCCTGGGGCCGGTCGGAGTAGGTCACCCGGCCGTCGGGCCCGACGATGCGGTAGAGGGTTTGCGCCTGTGCGCTGGCGGCCAGGGCCACCAGCAGGATGGCGAGGCAACGGGACGTCGCGGGCATGGATTCTCCTGGGGCGGTCGATGCAAAAAACCGGATGGTAGGCGATGGGGGCCGGCGACGACCTCCGTTCGTCAGAGGTGCGGTGGCCGGTCCGCGCGCGCAACCCGGGCGCGGGCTGCAGGGCGCGGTTCCGGCGCGCTGCAGGAACCTGGCCGCCCGGCGAGGCCGCTCGGCCGGTTCCTCCGCTGCGCAGGGTCAGGCCGCCATGCCCTGGTGGCGCAGCAGCGCGTCGATCGTCGGCTCGCGGCCGCGGAAGGCCTTGAACGATTCCATCGCCGGACGGCTGCCGCCGGCTTCGAGGATCGCCTCGCGGTAGCGGCGGCCGGTTTCGGCACTGGGCAGGCCGTCGGGCGTGGCGGTTTCCTCGAAGGCGGCGTACGCGTCGGCCGACAGCACCTCGGCCCACTTGTAGCTGTAGTAGCCCGCCGCGTAGCCGCCGGCGAAGATGTGGCTGAAGGTGTTGACCGGGCGGCTGAAGGCCGGCGCGGGCAGCACCGCCACCTCGGCACGCACCTGCTGCAGCAGCGGCATCACGTCCTGCGCAGGATCGTGCTGGGCGTGCAGCAGCATGTCGAACAGCGCGAACTCGACCTGGCGCAGCGTGGCCAGGCCGCTCTGGAAGTTCTTGGCGCGCAGCATCTTGTCGAAGAGTTCGCGCGGCAGCGGCGCGCCGGTGTCGACATGGGCGGTCATGTGGCGCAGCACGTCCCACTCCCAGCAGAAGTTCTCCATGAACTGGCTGGGCAGTTCCACCGCGTCCCACTCGACGCCGCTGATGCCCGAGACGTCGCGCTCGTTCACCTGGGTCAGCATGTGGTGCAGGCCGTGGCCGAACTCGTGGAACAGCGTGGTCACGTCGTCGTGGGTCAGCAGGGGCGGCTTGCCGCCGGTGCCGCTGGAAAAATTGCAGACCAGGTGCGCCACCGGCGTCTGCAGCCGGCCGGTGTCGGGCCGCAGCCAGCGGGCGCGTACGTCGTCCATCCAGGCACCGCCGCGCTTGCCGGCCCGGGCCGACGGGTCGAGGTAGAACTGCCCGACCAGCGCGGGTACGCCACCCGCGACGCCCGCACGTTCGATCCGGTAGAACTCGACCGAGGGGTGCCACACCGGCGCATCGTCGCGGCGGATCGACACGTCGAACAGCGTCTCGACGATCTTGAACAGGCCGGCCAGCACCTTGGGCGCCGGCAGGTACTGCTTGACCTCCTGCTCGCTGAAGGAATAGCGCTGCTCCTTGAGCTTCTCGCCGATGTAGGCCCAGTCCCAGGGCTGCGGATCGGCGATGCCCATCTGCTCGGCGGCGAAGGCGCGCAGGTCGGCCACGTCCTGCAGGGCATAGGGCCGGGCCTTGGCGGCCAAGTCGCGCAGGAAGGCGACCACCTGGGCCGGCGAATCGGCCATCTTCGGCACCAGCGACACGTCGGCGAAGCTGGGGTAGCCGAGCAGCGCCGATTCTTCCTTGCGCAGCGACAGGATCTCGCCGATGAGGCGGCTGTTGTCGAACTTGTGGAACTCCGGGGCCGACTGGTCGCTGGCGCGGGTGGAGTAGGCGGTGTAGACGCGCTGGCGCAATGCGGCGCTGTCGGCGAACTGCATCACCGGCAGGTAGCTCGGCATCTTCAAGGTGATCTTGTAGCCTTCGCGTCCCTCGGCTTCGGCCGCGGCGCGGGCCGACTGCACCACGTCGGGCGGCACGCCGGCCAGCTCGGATTCGGTCGCGTAGTAGGCGAAGGCTTCGGTCGCGTCCAGCGCGTTCTCGCTGAACTTCTGGCTGACCTCGGCCTGGCGTTCCTCGATCTCGGCGAAGCGCTCCTTGGCCGCGCCCTGCAGGTCGGCGCCCGACAGCACGAAGTTGCGCATCGCGTTGTGGTGCGCCTGGCGCTGCTCGGCGCCCAGGGTGGCGGTGTCGATCGCCTTGTATTTGGCGTAGAGGCGCTCGTCGGCGCCCAGGCGGGTCCAGAACTCGGTGGTGCGGGGCAGCTCGGCGTTGTAGGCGGCGCGCAGCTCGGGGGTGTCGGCCACGCTGTTCAGGTGGCTCACCGCGCCCCAGGCGGTGCCCAGGCGCTCGGTGGCGACGTCGAGCACGGCGGCGATCGCCGTCCACTCGGCAGGGAAATCCGGCGCGGTGACCGTCTCCAGCGCCTTTTCGGCCTCGGCCAGCAGCTGGTCCAGCGCAGGCGCGACGTCGGTGGGACGGATGCGGTCGAAAAGGGGCAGGTCGGTGAAGTCGAGGAGGGGATTGCTCATCCCCCGGATTTTGCGGCACACCGCCCAGGTTCAAGGGGCGGCGTGCGATTGGAACCGGCTATCTTCGCGATACCACCGCCGAGAGCCGTCCTTTCAGGCGTCGGCCGTGCGTTCGGCCGCTTCCAGCGTGTTGACCAGCAGCATGGTGATCGTCATCGGGCCGACGCCGCCGGGCACCGGGGTGATCCAGCCGGCGACTTCCGACACGCCCGCGAAATCGACGTCTCCGCAGAGCTTGCCTTCTTCGGTGCGGTTCATGCCCACGTCGATCACCACCGCGCCGGGCTTGACCATGTCGGCCGTCAGCACGTTGCGCTTGCCCACGGCGGCCACCACCACGTCGGCGAGCCGGGTGAAGGCGCCCAGGTCGGGCGTGGCGCTGTGGCAGACGGTGACGGTCGCGTTCTGCGCGAGCAGCATCAGCGCCATCGGCTTGCCGACGATGTTGCTGCGGCCAATCACCACCGCGTGCTTGCCGCGCAAATCGTAGCCGATGGATTCGAGCATCTTCATGCAGCCGTAGGGCGTGCAGGGCCAGAAGCCGGAGGTGCCGGTCATCAGCGCGCCGGCGCTGGCGACGTGGAAGCCATCGACGTCCTTCTCGGGCGAAATCGCCTCGATCACCTTCTGCGCGTCGATGTGCTTCGGCAACGGCAACTGCACCAGGATGCCGTGGATCGCCGGGTCGGCGTTCAGCGCGTCGACGCGGGCGAGCAGGTCGGCCTCGGACAGGTCGGCGTCGTACTTCTCCAGCACCGAGTGCAGGCCGTTGTCTTCGCAGGCCTTGACCTTGTTGCGCACGTACACCTGGCTGGCCGGGTTGTCGCCCACCAGCACCACGGCCAGGCCCGGCACGGTGCCGCGGGCCTTCAGCGCGTCTGCGCGGCGCGCCACGTCGGCACGGAGTTGGCGGGAGAGGGCGTTGCCGTCGATGGTCTGGGCGGTCATGGTCGTGTGCTCTTCAACAAATGAAAACGCCCGCTGGGGCATGCCAGACGGGCGCTCGTGGCGATGACAAAAGGCGTGTCAGGTCTTGGGCGCGTTCTGGCCCAGGGCGATCTTCAGCAGATCGGCGACGGTGTTGGCGTTGAGCTTTTCCATGATGTTGGCGCGGTGCGCCTCCACCGTCTTGATGCTGATGCCCAGGTCGTCGGCGATCTGCTTGTTGAGCCGGCCGGCGACGATGCGCTCGAGCACCTGCGCCTCGCGCGAGGTGAGCTTGCCGAGCAGCGCGTCGCGGCTGGCGGCCTGCTGCGAATCGGCGAAGACGCCCTTGGCATGGTCGAGCATCCGCTCCACCAGGCCGACCAGCTCGTCTTCCTTGAAGGGCTTCTGGATGAAGTCGAGCGCGCCCTTCTTCATGGTGTCCACTGCCATCGGCACGTCGCCGTGGCCGGTGATGAAGACAATCGGCAGCGGGGATTTGCGCTCGACCAGGCGGTCCTGCAATTCGAGTCCGGTCATGCCGCCCATGCGGATGTCGACGATCAGGCAGGCGACCTCGCGGGGGTCGTAGCGCGAGAGGAAGGATTCGGCGGAATCGAAGCAGCGAACCCGGTAGTCCTTGCCCTCCAGCAGCCACTGGAGGGAATCGCGCACGGCCTCGTCGTCGTCCACCACATATACCGTGCCGCGTTTAGGAATCAAGCTCATGCGTTTGCCCCAGGGTCTCGTGTTGTTGTGGTCGAAAGCGCGGCGGCTTCCGCCGGTTGCGCCAGGGGAATCCAGAAAGAAAAGCGACAACCCGTAACGTCCGAACCATTGTAGATGTTCTCCGCCAGCATCCTTCCCTGGTGCGATTCGACGATGCTGCGGCACAGGTTCAGGCCGATGCCCATGCCTTCGGCCTTGGTGGAGAAGAAGGCTTCGTAGAGCCGCTCCAGCACCTCGGGCGCCAGGCCCTGGCCCGAATCGAGCACCGCGAACTCGATCGCGTCCTGGTTCTCGAAGCGCTTGGGCACCACCCGCAACTCCACCGCCCGGCGGCCCGGCGGCCGCTGGGCCGAGTCGATCGATTCGGCCGCGTTGCGCATCAGGTTGACCAGCACCTGCTCGATCAGGATCGGATCGACCATCAAGGCCGGCAGCCGCGCCGCCACGTAGTGCGACAGCCGCACGTTGCGCCGGCGCAGTTCGATCTCGGCCAGCTCCACCGCCTCGGTCACCATCTCCGAGACGTTCGACGGCGAGCGGTTGGGCTCGCTCTTCTTCACGAAGGCGCGGATGCGCTGGATGATCTGGCCGGCGCGCTGGGCCTGGCGCGAGGTCTTCTCCAGCGCGCCGAGCAAGGCCTCTTCGGTGATGTTGCCTTCGCGGATCCGCGAAAGCATGCCGCTGCAGTAGTTGTTGATCGCGGTCAGCGGCTGGTTGAGCTCGTGCGCCACGCTCGACGCCATCTCGCCCATGGTGATCAGCCGGCTGATCGACTGGGCCCGCTCGGCCTGCCGGGCGCCTTGCTCTTCGGCCTGTCGGCGCGGGGTGATGTCGGTGGCGATCACCATCTGCGCCAGGCGGCCGTCGGTCCAGTTGAGGTACCGCGACCGCACCTCCAGCCACTTGGACAGCTCGGGCACGAAGATCTCGGCGTTCTCGGCCTGCGCGTCGGTGAGCGTCCCGGTCGGCAGGCCGGCCAGGCCGTCGACGTCGTCGAGCGTCTGCTCCTGGTCGCTGCGCGGCACGGTGCCGGCCTGTGCCACCAGCTGCAGATGGCCGCCGGTCTCGGAGCCGAACCACTGGCGGTAGAGCTTGTTGGCGAACAGCAGCTCCTGGCTGCCGAGCGGCGCCACCGACACCGCGGCGTCGAGCGCCTCCAGCACCACGGTGAAGCGCTCGTGCGAGGCCGAGAGCTGGCCGCGGATCCGGTTGGGCTCGGTGATGTCGGTCATCGAGGTCATCCAGCCGGTCTGCTGGCCGCGCGGATCGATCAGCGGCGACACGTACAGCCGCGCGTCGAAGATGCCGCCGCGCTTGCGCTTGACCCGCACCTGGAAGCCGCCGGGGATGTGGTGGCCGCTGAGCTCGTCGCGCAGCCGGGCCGCCAGGATGTGGTGGTCCTCCGGCGGCCAGTAGGAGTAGGGCGGCCGCTGGCCGACCAGTTCGCTCTCGCTCCAGCCGGTCATCTGGCAGAAGGCGGCGTTGACGTAGGTGATGCGGCTGTCCATGTCGAGCGCCCGCATCCCGATCAGCATCGAGTTCTCCATCGCGCGGCGGAAGTTGGTCTCGGCCACCAGCGCTTCCTGGGCCTGCACCCGGCGCCGGGTGTGGCGCCAGGTGGCGATCAGCATCCAGGCGGTCATCGCGCTCAGGGTGCTCACCAGCCAGAAGAAGCCGCTGCCCACCACGCCCAGCGACGTGCGGTAGGCCTCGGCCTTGATGACCAGCCCGTTACCGACCGGCGATACCGGCACCTCGTAGCTGATCGAGCGCGACGACCACGGCACCAGCCGCTTGGCGCCTTCGCGCGGCTGCAGCGCGACGCCGGCCAGCAGCCGGTTGCTGCCGTCGCGCAGCGAGACCGCGTAGCGCGCCAGCACCTCGGTCGGCGCGCCGTAGCGCAGCAGGCTGTCGATCGAATATTCGCCCAGCACCACCCCGGCGAAGTGGCCCTGGACCGTCAGCGGGATCTGCAGCTGCAGCAGGCTCGACACCGTCTCGCCGCCCGCCGGCTGCGAATACACCGGCTGCTGCAGGTCGCGCGCCAGGCCGAAGACGCCCTCGGTTTCGCCGCCGGGCTTCAACGTTTCGCCGACCACCCGCAACTGCGGATCGGGCAGGCTGGGCGCCGCATGGCTCGCCTGCACCCGCCGGCGCTCGTCGATCCAGGTCAGCGCCTGCATCTCGGGGAACTGGCTGATCAGGGATTCGGCGCGGCTGGTGAACTCCTGCCGGTCCAACTCGCCGTTGGAGATGTCGCGCGCGATGCGCATCAGCTGCTCCTGCCGCTCCAGCAGGCGCAGCCGCACCCGCTGCTGGGTGTACTCCACGTCGCGCCGGACCGCCTCGTGTTCCCTGTCGATCTCCTCGGCGCGCAGGTACCAGAAGGCCGAGACGATCGCCGCCAGGAACAGCACCACCGCGGCCATCGGCGCCAGCATGGCGAAGCGGTCCTGCCGCGTCGGCGACTGCCGGCGCCACCACAGGCGCCAGAGCGCGACGATGCGGGAAACCCGTCCGACAGGCAGTCGGGAAGCACTGAGGTATGGCATGGGCCAAGTGTAGGCGGCCCCTCGACAGCCCATGTGCAGTCGCAGCAATTTACCGCTATATGAAACGGCATGACACCATTTGAAATGCGCTCGAAATATGCGAAACTTGACCGGCTCAACCGAGCCCCGGCCCCCCAACGGAGACACAAGCCATGTCAGCCCTTCCCGACGACCAGTCCGGCGCCGCCGCGCGCGATACCCAAGATTCCGACCGCCAGGAAACGCGCGAATGGACCGATGCGCTGGCCGCCGTCATCGAGTCGGAAGGCCCCGAGCGCGCCCACTTCCTGCTGGAGCAGCTGCTGGAAACCGCGCGCCAAAACAGCATCGACATGCCGTTCTCCGCCAACACCGGCTACGTCAACACGATCGAGCCCGACCAGGAAGCCCGCACCCCCGGCAACAACGACATCGAAGAACGCCTGCGCGCCTACATGCGCTGGAACGCGATGGCGATGGTGGTCAAGGCCAACCGCCTGCACCCGGCCGACGGCGGCGACCTGGGCGGCCACATCTCTTCCTTCGCATCGCTCGCGACCATGTTCGGCGCGGGCTTCAACCATTTCTGGCACGCCGAGAGCGAAAACCACGGCGGCGACCTGCTCTACATCCAGGGCCACAGCTCGCCGGGCATCTACGCCCGCGCCTTCCTCGAAGGCCGCCTGACCGAGGAGCAGCTGCTCAACTTCCGCCAGGAAGTGGCCGGCAAGGGCCTCTCGAGCTATCCGCATCCGAAGCTGATGCCCGATTTCTGGCAGTTCCCCACCGTGTCGATGGGCCTCGGCCCGCTGATGGCGATCTACCAGGCTCGCTTCCTCAAGTACCTGCATGCCCGCGGCATCGCCGACACCGCCAACCGCAAGGTCTGGGCGTTCCTCGGTGACGGCGAGATGGACGAGGTCGAATCCCTCGGCGCGATCGGCGTGGCCGCCCGCGAGAAGCTCGACAACCTGATCTTCGTCGTCAACTGCAACCTGCAGCGGCTCGACGGCCCGGTGCGCGGCAACGGCAAGATCATCCAGGAACTCGAAGGCGAATTCCGCGGCGCGGGCTGGAACGTCATCAAGCTGATCTGGGGCAGCTACTGGGATCCGCTGCTGGCGCGCGACAAGGACGGCGCGCTCAAGAAGATCATGATGGACACGCTCGACGGCGACTACCAGGCGATGAAGGCCAACGACGGCGCCTTCGTCCGCAAGAACTTCTTTGGCCGCGACCCGAAGACGCTCGAGATGGTCTCGCACATGAGCGACGAGGACATCTGGCGCCTGCAGCGCGGCGGCCACGATCCGCAGAAGGTCTACGCCGCCTACGACGCGGCCGTCAAGCACAAGGGCCAGCCCACCATCCTGCTGATCAAGACGGTCAAGGGCTTCGGCATGGGCAAGGCCGGCGAGGGCAAGAACACCGCCCACCAGGCCAAGAAGCTGATCGACGAGGACGTCAAGACCTTCCGCGACCGCTTCAACATCCCGATCCCGGACGACCAGCTGGCCGACATCCCGTTCTACAAGCCGGCCGACAACACGCCCGAGATGCAGTACCTGCACGCCCGCCGCAAGGCGCTCGGCGGCTACCTGCCGCACCGCCGCGTCAAGGCCGACGAGCAGATCCCGGTGCCGCCGCTCGACACCTTCAAGGCCGTGCTGGAGCCGACCGCCGAAGGCCGCGAGATCTCCACCACCCAGGCCTACGTGCGCTTCCTGACGACGCTGCTGCGCGACAAGGCCCTGGGACCGCGCGCGGTGCCGATCCTGGTCGACGAGGCCCGCACCTTCGGCATGGAAGGCCTGTTCCGCCAGATCGGCATCTACAGCCAGGACGGCCAGAAGTACACCCCGCAGGACCGCGACCAGGTCTCCTACTACAAGGAAGACAAGGGCGGCCAGATCCTGCAGGAAGGCATCAACGAGGCCGGCGGCATGGCCAGCTGGATCGCCGCGGCCACCTCGTACAGCACCAACAACCGCATCATGGTGCCGTTCTACGTGTACTACTCGATGTTCGGCTTCCAGCGCATCGGCGACCTGGCCTGGGCGGCGGGCGACATGCAGGCGCGCGGCTTCCTGCTGGGCGGCACCTCGGGCCGCACCACGCTCAACGGCGAAGGCCTGCAGCACGAAGACGGCCACAGCCACATCCTGGCCGGCACGATCCCCAACTGCGTGAGCTACGACCCGACCTTCGCCCACGAAGTGGCGGTGATCCTGCACCACGGCCTGGTGCGGATGGTGGAGAAGCAGGAGAACGTCTACTTCTACATCACCCTGCTCAACGAGAACTACGCGATGCCCGGCATCCAGCAGGGCACCGAAGAGCAGATCATCAAGGGCATGTACCTGCTGGCGCCGAGCAAGCAGGCCCAGGGCGCCAAGGTGCAGCTGCTGGGCTCCGGCACCATCCTGCGCGAAAGCCTGGCGGCGCAGGAGCTGCTGGCCGCCGACTGGGGCGTCTCCGCCGACGTCTGGAGCTGCCCGAG
Organism: Sphingomonas sp. NCPPB 2930; assembly: GCA_042867185.1. Lineage (GTDB taxonomy): Bacteria > Pseudomonadota > Gammaproteobacteria > Burkholderiales > Burkholderiaceae_C > Xylophilus. The sequence goes on from JBHZQV010000009.1 coordinate 155,407, forward strand.
CTTCAACGAACTGGCCCGCGACGGCCAGGACGCCGACCGCTGGAACCTGCTGCACCCGACCGATGCGCCGCGCGCCTCCTTCGTCCTGCAGCAGCTCGGCAAGAGCGAAGGCCCGGTGGTCGCCTCGACCGACTACATGAAGGCCTATGCCGAGCAGATCCGTCCGTTCGTGCCGAAGGGCCGCACCTACCGGGTGCTGGGCACCGACGGCTACGGCCGCAGCGATTTCCGCAGCGAGCTGCGCAAGCACTTCGAGATCGACCGCCACTACATCGTGGTCGCCGCGCTGAAGGCGCTGGCCGACGATGGTAAGGCCAAGCCGGCGCAGGTGGCCGAGGCGATCAGGAAGTACGGCATCGACGCCGACAAGACCAACCCGCTCTACGCATAAGGCCGGAGACATTCACGATGGCACAAGTAGAAATCAAGGTTCCCGACATCGGCGACTTCGACGAGGTCGCGGTGATCGAGGTGCTGGTCAAGGTGGGCGACACGGTCAAGGCCGAGCAGTCGCTGATCACCGTCGAATCCGACAAGGCGTCGATGGAGATCCCCTCGTCCGCCGCCGGCACCGTCAAGGCGCTGAAGGTCGGGATGGGCGACAAGGTCAAGCAGGGCTCGGTGGTGCTGGTGCTCGAGAGCGCCGGCGACGCCGCGGCCCCCGCGCCGGCGAAATCCGAAGAAAAAGCCGCTCCTGCCGCGGCGCAGAGCCGGTCTGGTGCTACAGAATCGGTAGCAAGCGCTCCCGCACCGGCCGCCGCCGGCCCGGTCGAGGTCAAGGTGCCCGACATCGGCGACTTCAAGGACGTCTCGGTGATCGAGCTGCTGGTCAAGCCCGGCGACACGATCGCGGCCGACCAGTCGCTGGTCACCGTCGAATCCGACAAGGCCTCGATGGAGATCCCGTCGTCGGCCGCCGGCGTTCTGAAGGAGCTGAAGGTCAAGGTCGGCGACGTGGTCAACATCGGCGACCTGCTCGCGGTGCTGGAAGGCAGCGCAGCCGCCGCACCGGCGCCTGCCGCCGGTCCCGCGCCGGCGCCTGCGCCTACGCCCGCAGCGAGTGCCGCCGCCCCCGCGTCCGCACCCGTCGCCCTGGCCAGCCAGCCGGTCGAGCGCACCGACCCGACGGCCGCGCTGCCCGCGCACCAGCCGTCGGCCCCCACCGGCAAGCTGCCGCACGCGTCGCCCTCGGTCCGCAAGTTCGCCCGCGAACTGGGCGTGCCGCTCGACGAGGTCAAGGGCAGCGGCGCCAAGGGCCGCATCACCCAGGAAGACGTGCAGAAGTTCACCCAGGCGGTGATGTCGGGTGCCGCGTCCACCAAGGCGGCGGCCGCCGGTGGCGGCGACGGTGCCGCGCTGGGCCTGATCCCGTGGCCGAAAGTCGATTTCGCCAAGTTCGGCGCGGTCGAGCGCAAGGAGCTGTCGCGCATCAAGAAGCTCAGCGGCGCCAACCTGCACCGCAACTGGGTGATGATCCCGCACGTCACCAACAACGACGAGGCCGACATCACCGAGCTGGAAGCCTTCCGCGTGGCGACCAACAAGGAAAACGAGAAGTCGGGCGTCAAGGTGACGATGCTGGCCTTCGTGATCAAGGCGGTGGTCGCGGCGCTGAAGAAATTCCCCGAGTTCAACGCCAGCCTGGATGGCGACACCCTGGTCTACAAGCAGTACTTCCACGTGGGCTTCGCGGCCGACACGCCCAATGGGCTGGTCGTGCCGGTCCTGAAGGATGCCGACAAGAAGGGCATCCTGCAGATCAGCCAGGAGATGGGCGAGCTGGCCAAGAAGGCCCGCGAAGGCAAGCTGGGCGGCGGCGACATGCAGGGCGGCTGCTTCTCGATCAGCTCGCTGGGCGGCATCGGCGGCACCCACTTCACCCCCATCATCAACGCGCCCGAAGTGGCGATCCTGGGCCTGTCCAAGGGCCAGATGAAGCCGGTCTGGGACGGCAAGCAGTTCGTGCCGCGCCTGGTGCTGCCGCTGTCGCTCTCCTACGACCACCGGGTCATCGACGGCGCTTCCGCCGCGCGCTTCAACGCGTTCCTGGGCCAGGTGCTGGCCGACTTCCGCCGGGTGCTGCTATGAGCCGGATCGACGTCAAGGTTCCCGATATCGGCGACTTCGCCGAGGTGGCGGTGATCGAGGTGCTGGTGAAAGCCGGCGACACGGTCAAGCCCGAGCAGTCGCTGGTCACCGTCGAGTCCGACAAGGCCTCGATGGAGATCCCGTCCTCGCACGGCGGCGTGGTCCAGGAGGTGAAGGTCAAGGTCGGCGACAAGGTGGCTGAAGGCTCGGTGCTGATCAGCATCGAGGCGGAGGCCGGCGCCGCGGCGCCCGCCGCCGGCCCTGCGCCGGCACCGGCAGCCGCTGCGCCGGCGGCCGCTCCGGCGCCCGCAGCCGAAAAATCCGAGCAAAAAGTGCCCGCAGCCGGCGCGGACAGCCGGCCGGCAGCTACGAAAAGCGTAGCAAAGGCCTCCGACATCGCCGATGCCGACTACGACCTGGTCGTGATCGGGGGCGGCCCCGGCGGCTATTCGGCGGCGTTCCGCGCGGCCGACCTGGGTCTGAAGGTCGCGATGGTCGAGCGCTACCAGACCCTCGGCGGCGTCTGCCTCAACGTGGGTTGCATCCCGTCGAAGGCGCTGCTGCACGTGGCCGCCGTCATGGACGAAGTGAAGCACTTCGCCGACCTGGGGGTGTCGTACGGCGAGCCGTCGCTCGACATCGGCAAGCTGCGCACCCACAAGGAAAAGGTCATCGGCAAGCTGACCGGCGGCCTGGCCGCGATGGCCAAGATGCGCAAGGTGACGGTGCTGCGCGGCCTGGCCAGGTTCACCGGCGCCCATGCGCTGGAGGTGGCCGAGACCGGCGGCGCGGCGCAGGAAAAAACCGGCAAGACGCAGGCGGTGACGTTCCGCCGCGCGATCATCGCGGCCGGCTCGCAGGCGGTGCGCCTGCCGTTCCTGCCCGACGATCCGCGGGTGGTCGATTCCACCGGCGCGCTGGCGCTGCAGTCGGTGCCCAAGCGGATGCTGATCGTCGGCGGCGGGATCATCGGCCTGGAAATGGGCACGGTGTACTCCAGCCTGGGCGCGCGGCTCGACGTGGTCGAGATGCTCGATGGCCTGATGCAGGGCGCCGACCGCGACCTGGTGAAGGTCTGGCAGAAGATGAACGCGCCGCGCTTCGACAACATCATGCTCAAGACCAAGACGGTGGGCGCCAAGGCCACCGAGGCGGGCATCGAGGTGACGTTCGAAGGCGAGGGCGCACCCAAGGAGCCGCAGGTCTACGACCTGGTGCTGCAGGCCGTCGGCCGCACGCCCAACGGCGGCAAGGTGGGCGCCGACAAGGCCGGCGTGCAGGTGACGGACCGCGGCTTCATCGACGTCGACATCCAGATGCGCACCAACGTGCCGCACATCTTCGCCATCGGCGACCTGGTCGGCCAGCCGATGCTGGCGCACAAGGCGGTGCACGAAGGCCATGTGGCGGCGGAAGTGATCGCCGGCGAGCTGCAGGGCAACGAGAAGCTGGCCAGCGCCGCCTTCAACGCCCGGGTGATCCCGAGCGTGGCCTACACCGACCCCGAGGTGGCATGGGTCGGCATCACCGAGGACCAGGCCAAGGCCCAGGGCCTCCAGGTGGAGAAGGGCCTCTTCCCGTGGAACGCCTCGGGCCGCGCCATCGCCAACGGCCGCGACGAGGGTTTTACCAAGCTGCTGTTCGACGCCGAGACGCACCGCATCGTCGGCGGCGGCATCGTCGGCACCCATGCGGGCGACATGATCGGCGAGATCGCCCTGGCCATCGAGATGGGCGCCGACGCGGTGGACATCGGCAAGACGATCCACCCGCACCCGACGCTGGGCGAGACGATCGGCCTGGCAGCCGAGGTGGCGCACGGCAGCTGCACCGACGTGCCGCCGGCCAGGAAGCGCTGACGACAAGCCCGGCAAAGCGTCTTGCGGACGCTTTGCCGCTCGGCGCGGCGGGCCATGCATGGGGTTCTATGCCGCACAAAGCAAAACGCCCTGCAGTGCAGGGCATTGTGTTTGGGGGCTCCGCAAGGTGGGACGCTTGCGGCTGGCCCCTCAGTCGGCTCCGGTGTCCTGCACCACCCGACGGGCGCCGGTGAAGCGGGTCTTCCAGTAGCGGATGTCCATGTCCTCGACCCGCACTTCGGCGCCGGGCTTGGGGGCGTGGATGAATTTGTTCTCGCCGACGTACATGCCGACATGGCTGAACGCGCTGCGCATGGTCTTGAAGAACACCAGGTCGCCGGGTTTCAGTTCCTTGCGGTCGATCTTCTCGGTGGCGGCTGCCTGCTCGTCGGCCCGGCGGGGGAGCAGCAGGCCGACGGTCTGGCCGTAGATGGCGCGGACGAAGCCGCTGCAGTCGAAGCCCGATTCGGCGCTGTTGCCGCCCCGGCGGTACGGCACGCCCAGGAAGCCCATGGCGCTCATCACGACGTCGGAGGTCTGGCTCCTGATGGACTGCCGCACATGTTCGACATGCGACAACAGGCCGCGATCGGCCAGAAGTGCGTCCATGTCGTCCGTTTTTTGGGAGGGGGCTGCGTAGGAGGCCGACGCGGCGGTGAGTAGGAAGACGCACAGGACTCTGGACATGGACGCGGAGGTTAAAGGGGCATCGCGCCAGCGTCAAGCGCGGTTACATTCTCTAAGTGCTTGATTTTTAAGCAGAAGTACCATGTCCTCCCCGACAGCGCACCGGCAGGTGCCGCAGGGCCGGCCGGTTGGCACGCTAAATAAAGGATCGACATGTCTGTAGGACTCCACCGCCGCGCCGTCGGCGCTTTTTTCACCGTGGCACTGGCGGCCGCGTGCATCGCGGGCCCCGCCGCCGCGGCCGACGCGGTGAAGGCGGTGCCGGTGGCGCAGGGCCTGTCGTCGCCCTGGGCGGTCGCGTTCCTGCCGGGGGGCAAATTCCTCGTCACCGAGCGTCGGGGCCAGATGCGCGTCGTCACCGCCGCGGGCGAGGTGCAGCCGCCGCTGCAGGGCGTGCCGGCGGTCGCCGCGGCGGGGCAGGGCGGCCTGCTCGACGTGGTGCTGGATGGCGGCTTCGCCACCAGCCGCGCGCTCTTCTTCTGCTATTCGGAAGCGGGCGCGAACGGCACCAACGGCACCGCCCTGGCCCGCGCGGTGCTGTCGGCCGACGAGCGCCGGCTGGAGCAGGTGAAGGTGCTGTTCCGCCAGCAGCCGAAGATCGCCAGCAGCCTGCACTTCGGCTGCCGGATCGTGGAGAAGCCCGACGGCACGCTGTGGCTGGCGCTGGGCGAGCGCTCGTCGCAGAAGGAAGAGGCGCAGAACCTGAAGAGCCATCTGGGCAAGATCGTGCGCATCGCCAAGGACGGCACGGTGCCGCCCGACAACCCCTTCGTCGGCCGCGCCGACGCGCTGCCCGAGATCTGGAGCTTCGGCCACCGCAACGCGCAGGGCGCCACCCTGGGCCCCGACGGCCGGCTGTGGATGCACGAGCACGGCCCGCAGGGCGGCGACGAGATCAACATTCCGGAGGCCGGCCGCAACTACGGCTGGCCGGTGATCACCTACGGCGAGAACTACGGCGGCGGCCCCATCGGCCGCGGCATCACGCGGCAGCAGGGCATGGAGCAGCCGCTGCACTACTGGGTACCGTCGATCGCGCCCTCGGGCATGGCCTTCCTCACCAGCGACCGCTACGGCCCGGCGTGGAAGGGCAACCTGTTCGTCGGCTCGCTGAAGTTCGGCCGACTGCACCGGCTGCAGATCGATGGCGGCAAGGTGGCGCGCGAGGAGTTTTTGCTGGAGAGCCTGCGCGAGCGCATCCGCGACGTACGCCAGGGGCCGGACGGCTGGCTCTATGTGCTGACCGACGGCCCGCAGGGCCGGCTGCTGCGGCTGGAACCCTAGCCGGCGGCAGGCGGAGAGGGGTGGGCTGCGACAATCGCCCCATCTCCCATTTCCTGCCCCTGCGCACCCCTGCCATGCTGCTCGACGCCTCCGAATCCCAACTCGTCCTGGTGGACTACCAGGAACGCCTGATGCCCGCGATCTTCGAGGGCCCGGCGGTGCTGGCCAACGCGCTGCGGCTGGCCCGCGCGGCGCAGCTGCTGGAGGTGCCGGTCTGGGGCACCGAGCAGAACCCGTCGGGCCTGGGCTCCAACGACCCGGCACTGCGCGCACTGTGCCACCGCACCCTGGCCAAGATGCAGTTCAGCGCGGTCGAGGAAGGCCTGGGCGACTGGCTGCGGCCGGCGCCCAAGCCACAGGGCGGCAATGCCCGCAGCCTGCCCAAGCACCTGCAGAAGCCTGCGCAGGCGCCCGAGCCGGGTGCCATCGTCATCGCGGGCTGCGAAGCGCACATCTGCCTGCTGCAGACCGCGCTGGACCTGCTGGAGGACGAGTTCGAGGTCTGGGTGGTGACCGACGCCTGCGGATCGCGCACCGAGCGCAACCGCGACGCCGCCTTCGACCGCCTGGCCGGCAGCGGTGCCGAGCTGGTCACCACCGAGATGGTGCTGTTCGAATGGCTGGGCTCGGCCGAGCACCCGGATTTCAAGGCGATCCAGGACCTGGTCCGCTGATACGACGGCGCGCGGCCGGCGTCAGCCTGTTGCAAGGCCCGCTCCGATAATGGACCCGCCCCCGCCACGAGGGGCGCCCGCCGCGCGCACCGGCGGGAACCATGAGGAGACAGACGCGATGCAGGACACCGACCCGAACGGCCCCTACGCCAGCTTCCACCGCCGCTCCCTCGACGCGCGCGACGCCTTCTGGGCCGAGCAGGCCCGGCTGATCGACTGGCAGACGCCGCCCGGGCGCATCTGCGACTACGACCGGCCCCCCTTCGCCCGCTGGTTCGCGGGCGGCACCACCAACCTCTGCCACAACGCGGTCGACCGGCACCTGGCCGCCCGCGCCGACCAGCCGGCGCTGATCGCCGTCTCGACGGAGACCGGTACCGAGCGCAGCTACACCTTCGCCGAACTGCATGCCGAGGTGCAGCGCATGGCCGCCGCGCTGCAGGCCCTGGGCGTGGGACAGGGCGACCGGGTGCTGGTCTACATGCCGATGATCGCCGAGGCGGTCTTCGCGATGCTGGCCTGCGTGCGCATCGGCGCGCTGCATTCGGTGGTGTTCGGCGGCTTCGCGCCGGCCTCGCTGGCCAGCCGCATCGACGACGCCGCGCCGACCGTGATCGTCAGCGCCGACGCCGGGTCGCGCGGCGGCCGCATCATGGCGTACAAGCCGCTGCTCGACGAAGCTTTGCGCCTGGCCGCCCGGCCGCCGGCGCATGTCCTGCTGGCCGACCGGGACCTGGCGCCGATGGAACTGGTCGCCGGCCGCGACCACCTGTGGCGCGACCTGCGGCAGCAGCACCTCGATGCCCAGGTGCCCTGCGCGTGGGTCGATGCCACCCACGCCAGCTACACCCTCTACACCAGCGGCACCACCGGCCGGCCCAAGGGCGTGCAGCGCGACACCGGTGGCTACACCGTGGCGCTGGCGGCCAGCATGCGGCACATCTTCGATGCGCAGCCGGGCCAGACCTTTTTCTGCACCAGCGACATCGGCTGGGTGGTGGGCCACAGCTACATCGTCTACGGCCCGCTGATCGGCGGCATGGCGACCATCCTGTACGAGGGCCTGCCGGTGGTGCCCACGGCGCTGCGCGCGCCCGATGCGGCGGGCCCCGAAGGCCCGGATGCGGGCATCTGGTGGCGGCTGGTGGAGAAGTACCGCGTCACCCACATGTTCTCCGCCCCCACCGCCGTCCGGGTGCTGAGGAAGCAGGACCCGGCCTGGCTCGCCCGCCACGACCTGTCGGGCCTGCAGGGACTGTGGCTGGCCGGCGAGCCGCTCGATGCGCCCACCGCCCAGTGGGTGCAGGACGCGCTGCAGGTGCCGGTGATCGACAACTACTGGCAGACCGAGAGCGGCTGGCCGATCCTCACCATCGCCCGCGGGGTGCACCGCACGCCGCCGCGCCTGGGCAGCCCGGGCTTTCCGATGTACGGCTACGACCTGAAGCTGGTGGACGAGAGCACCGGCGACGAGATCACCGCGCCCGGCCAGAAGGGCGTGATCGCCATCGACGGCCCGTTGCCGCCCGGGTGCATGCAGACCGTCTGGCGCGACGATGCCCGCTTCGTCGCCACGTATTGGCAGAGCCTGCCCGGCCCCGAGCGCTACAGCACCTTCGACTGGGGCATGCGCGACGCCGACGGCTATCTCTTCATCCTGGGCCGCACCGACGACGTGATCAATGTCGCCGGCCACCGGCTGGGCACGCGCGAGATCGAGGAGATCGTCTCCGGCCATCCGGGCATCGCCGAGGTGGCGGTGGTGGGCGTGGCCGATGCGCTGAAGGGCCAGGCCGCCTTCGCGCTGGCGGTGCCGCGCGACGCGGCGGCGTGCACCGATGCGGCGGTGGCGGCAACGCTGGAGGCGGCGGTGATGGCGCGGGTCGCCGGGCAGCTGGGCGCGGTGGGCCGGCCGGCGCGGGTGCTGTTCGTGTCGGCGCTGCCCAAGACCCGCAGCGGCAAGCTGCTGCGCCGCGCGATCCAGGCGGTGTGCGAGGGCCGCGACGCGGGCGACCTGAGCACGCTCGAAGACCCGGCCGCGCTGCAGCAGGTGCGCGACGCGGTCGCCGCCGGTCGGCCGGTGGCGTCCTGATACAGCCCGGGCCCTGCGCAGGGCTAAGGTCGGCCGCATTCTTGAACGGAGTCGCTACGTGAAACGCCATTTGACCGAAACCACCGGCCTGCAGCGCCTGGGCTACGCCGCCGCGGCGGGCGTGCTGGTCTTCGCCGCCGCCACGCCGCTGGTGCCGCCGGTGCGGCTGCTGCTGGCCTGGGTGGCCGCCGGCGCGACCGACCTCTGCCTGGCCTGGCTGCTGGCGCGCAACTTCGACGCGCCGCGGATCCGCGGCCGGGCGCAGGCGCAGGACGAATCGGCCGCGGTGCTGTTCCTGGCGATGGTGGTGGCGCTCTGCGCCAGCGTCGCCGCGATCGTCATGCTGCTGCAACAGACGCACGACCTGCCGCCGTCGCAACGCGGTGCGCACGTCGCCCTGTCGATGCTGGCGCTGGCGACGTCCTGGCTGTGGATCCACACGCTCTTCGCCTTCCGCTACGCCCACCGCTACTACCAGAGCGAAGACGGCGGCGCGCAGGCGACCGAGTCGAAGAAGGCCGCCAGCGGCGGGCTGGATTTCCCGGGACAGGGCGATCCGGACTACTTCGATTTCCTGTACCAGTCGCTGGTGATCGGCATGACCTCGCAGGTGTCCGACGTGCAGGTCACCTCGTCGGCGATGCGCCGGCTGGTGACGGTGCACGGGCTGATGGCTTTCGTCTTCAACGTGGTGCTGCTGGCGCTCGGCGTGAACGCGGCGGCCTCGATGCTCGGGTAAACCCGCGAGAGTTCCGCCGCCGGCGCGGGACGGGCCGACGTCCTACAAAAAAGCTGCATCCAGCCCGCACGGGGGCCCGTAATGCCTCCTGAAGATGCACGGACTGCGGCACACACACGAAGTGCTACGGCAGTGTCTTTAATCGCACCGCCGTCGTGGCCCGCGATTCCCACCACACCCTGTGTACCGAGGAGTTGAGCATGATTCAAGAACCCGCAATGATGGACGTTTTGCAGCGCCGCAGCGAGAAGCTCGCGGAGCGCCGCCAGTTCTTCCGCAAGACCGGCGGCTTCGCGGCCGGCATGGCAGGCGGCGCGATCCTGACGGCCTGCGGCGGCGGCTCCGGCGGCGCGGTCGCGGCCGACGCGCCCAGCGATGTCGAGATCCTCAACTTCGCGTTGAACCTGGAATACCTGGAAGCCCAGTTCTACCAGAACGCGGTCTTCGGCACGGGCCTGGCCGCATCGCAGCAGACCGGCGTGGGCGTGCAGGGCGCGGTCGTCGGTGGTGGCCGTGCGGTGCCGTTCAGCGACCCGGTCGTCGCGGCCTATGCCCGCGAAATCGCCCGCGACGAAGCCCAGCACGTGGCGTTCCTGCGCAGCGCCCTCGGCAGCGCGGCCGTGGCCCAGCCGGCACTCGACATCAGCGGTACCGATCCGAACGGTGCGTTCTCGACGGCCGCCGTCGCCGCCGGCCTGATCACCAAGGGCCAGGTGTTCGACCCGTATGCCAACGACGCCAACTTCCTGCTGGCCGCCTTCATCTTCGAAGACGTCGGTGTCACCGCCTACAAGGGTGCCGCGCCGCTGATCACCAACAAGACCTACCTCGAAGCCGCCGCCGGCATCCTGGCGGCCGAGGCCTACCACGCGGGTCTGGTCCGCACGGTGCTGTACTCGAAGGGCCTGCAGACGCCGGCGCTGCGCACCTCGGCCGACGCGATCGCCCGGGCCCGCGACACGCTCGACAGCTCCAAGACCGCCGAAGCCAGCCTGACCGGCACCGGCGGCACCGCCCCGATCGCCGGCATCGTGCCGCTCGATTCCAACGGCATCGCCTACAGCCGCAGCTACGACGACGTGCTCAACATCGTCTACCTGAACCCGGGCGCGGTCACCAAGGGTGGCTTCTACCCGAACGGCCTGAACGGCACGCTGGTGATGAGCAGCGCCTTCGCGTAAATCCGCGTCGAGCCTGCGCGGGCCCTGACGGGCCAGCCCTCCGAAGGCGACCGTGCCCCCGTGGCACGGTCGCCTTTTTCCATGGACGCGACGGTCGCGGTGCCCCGACGCCGGGCGAACCGCGCACGCCTAGCGTCGTGCCCCGGTCCCGCGCCACTGCAGCAGCCCGGTCGAGACCAGCGTGCCCAGCAGGATCACCAGGCCGCAGCCCACCATCCACAGCGTGACCGGCTCGCCCAGCAGCACCGCGCCGTAGGCGACCGCGAACACCGGCGCCAGGAAGGTCACGGCCAATGCACGGCTGGGACCGGCCCGTTCGATCAGGCGGAAGTACAGCAGGTAGGCCAGCGCGGTGCAGAGCACGCCCATCGCCACGATGGCGAACCATGCCTTGGCGCCCGGCATCTGCGCCGGCCAGAACAGCGCGGTGGGAATCGCCAGCGCCAGCGCGGCGCCCAGCTGGCTGCCCATGGCGGTCGCGATCGGGTGCACACCGCCGAGGTAGCGCTTGGCATAGCTGGCAGCGGTGCCGTAGCAGGCGCAGGCCAGCAGGCAGGCCGCCACCGGCAGCAGGGCGCCGCCCAGCGCGGTGTGAGCGCCCGGCACCACGCTGCTGCGGCTGGCCAGCAGGGCCACGCCGGTAAAACCGATGGCCAGCCCGCACCAGCGCTGCACGCCCAGCCGGTCGCCCAGCCAGAGCCAGGCCACCACCGCGCCGAACAGCGGCACGGTGGCGTTCACGATCGATGCGGTGCCGGTCGTCACATGCATCACCGCATACGAATACAGCGCGAACGGAATCGCCGAATTGAGCACGCCTGCCGCCAGGATGCGGCCGAAATGCCGCCGCAGCGCCGGCGCCTGGCCGCGTGCCAGCAGCAGCGGCAGCAGCACCAGCGCGGCCACCGCCACCCGCAGGCCGGCGGTGGGCACCGGGCCGAATTCGGTCGCGCCCAGGCGCATGAACAGGAAGGAGCTGCCCCAGAGCGCGGCCAGCAGCAGGAAGTCGCCGAGCCAGGCGCGGGTGGGAATCGAGGGGGTCATGTTTGCGGTCCGAAGCGGGGAGCGGTGCGGTGTGTGGAAGGGCGGGTCGGGATGCCGGTGGCCGCGGCCTCCCCGCGCTCCAACGCCAGCAGCGCCGCCTTCCGCTCCAGCCCGCCCGCGTAGCCGGTGAGCAGCCCGGCGCTGCCCACCACCCGGTGGCAGGGCACGACGATGCTGACCGGGTTGCGGCCCACCGCGGCGCCCACCGCCCGCACGGCGGCCGGCCGGCCGACGGCCACCGCCAGCGCGCCGTAGCTCGTCGTGGTGCCGAGCGGCAGCGCGACCAGCGCGTGCCATACGGCCCTCTGGAAGTCGGTCGCGCCCGGCAGGTCCAGCGGGGTACCGAAAGCGGTGCGGCTGCCGGCGAAGAAAGCGGCCAGCTCGGTCTCGGCCCGGTCGAGCACCGCGTGGGCGCCGTCGTGCAGCGGCCAGGTGCCGGGGGTGTCCAGCTGCGGCGGCCGGTGGCGCTGGTCGGAGAACCAGAGGCCGGCGAGGCCGCGCGGGGTGGCGGCGAGGTCGATGGCGCCCAGGGGCGATGCCCAGCGGCGCAGCACGGTGTCGGGTGCGTAGATCATGGTTTCAGGTGGTTTTGAATGCCGTGGCCGGCGCCGGGGGCCGGCCGTCAGCTATCGATTCAATAGCAGTGCGGGTGGGCGGCGCCAGCGGCTCCAGCGCATGCCAGGCGCGCAGCACGGCGTAACTGCGCCACGGCCGCCATACCTGCGACGCCGCTTCCGCCGCCTTGGCGGGCCGGGGCAGGGCGCGTACGCCCATCGCCTGCTGCAGCGCCACGTCGCCGGACGGGAACGCGTCGGGCCAGGCCAGCGCCCGCATCGCGATGTAGTGGGCCGTCCAGTCGCCGATGCCGGGCAGGGCGACCAGGGCGGCGATGGCCGGGGCCGGCGGCCTCCCCGGTTCCAGCACCAGGGAACCGTCGGCCACCGCCCGCGCCAGCGCCTGGATCGCGCCCTGGCGCTGGCGCACGATGCCCAGGCCGCCCAGCGTGTCCGAATCGGCGGCGGCCAGCGCGGCCGGCGTCGGGAACAGCCGCAGCAGCCCGCCGTGCGGCGTGGCCAGCGGCGCGCCGTAGCGGGCGGCCAGCCGGTTGGCGAAGGTGCAGGCGGCGGCCACCGTCACCTGCTGGCCCAGCACGGCGCGCACCGCCAGCTCGAAGCCGTCGAAGCTGCCCGGCACCCGCCAGCCGGCCATGCCGGGGAAATGGGGGCCCAGCAGTGCGTCGATCGCGGCCGGGTCGGCATCCAGGTCGAGCAGGGCGCGCACCTGGCGGATCACCGTGGGCAGCACCGGCAGCAGGCTGTCGCCCACCTGCAGCAGCACCTGGCTGCGCGCCTCGTCGAACTGCAGCTGCAGCCAGCCCGACGGCCCGGCCGCGCCCCGGGGCGCCAGCGCGCGCTGGTAGGCGGGGCCGGTGGGCGTGTCGACCATCGCCTCCACCCCGGCCACCAGGTGACGCTTGAGGAACGCCAGCATGCCCGCGACCGCATACGGCGGCCGGTAGGCCAGCCGTGCCTGTGCCACCGGGGCGGCGGTGCCGGCCCGTTCCGCGGACGGAGCCTTTTCCCGCCGCACCGCCACCGGCGCCAGCCCGTAGTGCGCCAGGAAGGCCGCCTGGAACCGGCGCAGGCTGGCGAAGCCCGCGGCCAGCGCCACCTCGGCCACCGGCAGGTCGGTGTCGGCCAGCAGTTGCTTGGCGGCCAGCAGCCGGCGGGTCTGCAGGTACTGCAGCGGCGACACGCCGAAAGCGCCCTCGAACACCCGGCGCAGGTGCCGGTCGCTGATGCCCATCTGCGCGGCCAGCCGCTGCACCGGTGCGGCGGCGCTGTCGCTGCTGGCGGCCCGCCAGTGGGCCGGGTCGTCCAGCCGGCGGGCCGCCTCGTGCGCCAGCACCGCGGCGGCGTCGTGCATCGACCAGACGGTGCCGGCCGCGCCCGGCGCCAGCTCGGGCCGGCAGCGCAGGCAGGGGCGGAAGCCCGCGCTCTCGGCCTGGGCCGCCAGGGTGAAGAAGCGGCAGTTCTCGCGCCGCGGGGTGCGCACCCGGCACACCGGCCGGCAGTAGATGCCGGTGGAGGTCACGCCGGTGAAGAAGCTGCCGTCGAACCGCGCGTCGTGCGCCGCGAGGGCGCGGTAGCACGCATCGCCGTCGGGCGCGGCCGGGCGGCTGCCGATGGGCGTGGCGCCGCCGTCCGTCCTGTCGGCGTGCGCGGTGGGCGAAGGGGGCGAGGCGGGCGCTGGCATGCGGCCGATGATACGGAGCCGGCGGCCGGGCACACGCCGTTTCCGGACATCTCCCCGCGGCCGCCGCCGTGCCCCGCGGGCGGCAAGCTCGCGCGCCTGTCCCACAGGTCGGGCGAGGTGGCATGCCTAGAATCGACGAGCTTTTTTCATCCAGCAGAAAGACGATTCCATGGCATTCGCACCGTCCATCTTCAAGGCCTACGACATCCGGGGCATCGTGCCCGCCGCCCTCGACGAGGGCGTGGCGACAGCGCTGGGCCAGGCCTTCGGCGCCGCCGCGCTGGCGCTCGGCGAGAAGGCCGTCGCCGTCGGCCGCGACGGCCGTCTGAGCGGCCCGGCCCTCAGCAAGGCATTGATCGACGGCCTGGTGGCCTCGGGCGTGGGAGTGATCGACGTCGGCACCGTCACCACGCCGGTGCTGTACTTCGCGGCCAGCACGCTCTGCCACAGCGGCATCCAGGTCACCGGCAGCCACAACCCGAAGGACTACAACGGCTTCAAGATGGTCCTGGCCGGCAAGGCGATCTACGGCGACGAGATCCAGGGCCTGCGCCGCACGATGGACGCCGACAGCGCCCCCCGCAAGGCCGGCGGCAACGTCCGCACGGTGGATGTCACCGCCGACTACATCGCCCGCATCGCCGGCGACATCAAGTTGGCCCGGCCGATCAAGATCGTGGTCGATTCGGGCAACGGCATCGCCGGCGCCTCGGCGCCCGACGTGTTCCGCGCCATCGGCTGCGAGGTGATCGAGCTGTTCAGCGAGGTCGACGGCCACTTCCCCAACCACCATCCCGACCCGAGCAAGCCCGAGAACCTGCGCGACGTGATCGCCAAGCTGCAGGAGACCGACGCCGAGCTGGGCCTGGCCTTCGACGGCGACGGCGACCGCCTGGGCATCGTCACCAAGGACGGCCAGAACATTTTTCCCGACCGCCAGATGATGCTGTTCGCCCAGGACGTGCTGAGCCGCGTGCCCGGCGGCGAGATCGTCTTCGACGTGAAATGCAGCCAGCGCCTGGCGCCCGCCATCGAGGCGGCCGGCGGCAAGGCCACCATGTTCAAGACCGGCCATTCGCTGATCAAGGCCAAGATGCGCGAAACCGATTCGCCGCTGGGCGGCGAGATGAGCGGCCACATCTTCTTCAAGGAGCGCTGGTACGGCTTCGACGACGGCACCTATGCTGGCTGCCGCCTGCTGGAGATCGTCAGCAAGAGCCCAGACGCCAGCGCGGTGCTGAACGCGCTGCCGACCAGCTTCTCGACGCCCGAGCTGAACGTGGCCTGCGCCGAGGGCGAGCCGCACACCCTGGTGCAGAAGCTGGTCGAGACGGCGAAGTTCGACGCGCCGGCCAAGGTCTCGACGATCGACGGGGTGCGGGTCGACTGGCCCGACGGCTTCGGCCTGGTGCGCGCCTCCAACACCACGCCGGTGCTGGTGCTGCGCTTCGAAGGCCACACGCCCGAGGCGCTGCACCGCATCGAGGAAGCGATGACCGCGCTGCTGAAGACGGTCAAGCCGGATGCGAAGATCGGGGCAGCCGCACATTGAGCTCACCCCCAGGCTCCGCACTTCGTGTCTGCGCCTACCCCCTCGCCGGGGGCGAGACCGGCAGCCCGGCGGAGCCGGTTCTGCGGTCTC
The DNA here is from genome assembly GCA_042867185.1 of Sphingomonas sp. NCPPB 2930. Lineage (GTDB taxonomy): Bacteria > Pseudomonadota > Gammaproteobacteria > Burkholderiales > Burkholderiaceae_C > Xylophilus. Next base: position 170,953 of record JBHZQV010000009.1, read on the forward strand.
CCTGATGGGGAGAGCGTTTAATGCGCGGTGTCGCCAGGTGGCGGCTTGTTTTGCCTGACGGAGCGGTTTGACTGCTCCGTTTCCATTTCTGCCCATGCGCCTGCTTTCTCGTCTCGCCCTTTTGGGATATTCGGCTGCCCTGACGGCGGCGCAGCCGTTGTTGCGTCGCAAGCTGCGTCGGCGGGCCCGGGTGGAGGCGGGGTACGGGGAGGCGGTGGAGGAGCGGTTCGGGTATTACGAACCGGCGGGCTGGTCGCGGCCTACGGAAGCAGAAGCAGCAGCAGCCGCCGGGCCGACGGTGTGGCTGCATGCGGTGTCGCTCGGCGAGACGCGGGCCGCGGCGGTGCTGGTGGCGGCCCTGCGCACGCGTCTGCCCGGCATGCGGCTGCTGTTGACGAACGGCACCGCCACGGGCCGGGCCGAGGGCCGCAAGCTGCTGCGCCCAGGCGACCGGCAGGTGTGGCAGCCATGGGATACGCCGCAGGCGGTGCGGCGGTTCCTGCGGGCCTTTGCGCCCGACATCGGCATCCTGATGGAGACGGAGGTCTGGCCCAACCTGGTCGCCGGCTGCGTGGCGCAGGGAGTGCCGCTGGTGCTCGCCAATGCACGGCTCAACACCGGCTCGCTCGCCAAGTCGGAGCGCCTGCGTCTGCTGGCCCGGCCCGCCTATTCGCGGCTGTCCGCCGTGTGGGCCCAGCATGCCGACGATGCCGCGCGGCTGCGCAGCCTGGGCGCGCCGGTGCAGGGCGTTTTCGGCAACCTGAAGTTCGATGCCGCGCCCGATGCGGCGCTGCTGGCGCGCGGGCGGCAGCGGCGCGATGCGGGTGCGCGGCCGGTGGTGCTGTTCGCCAGTTCGCGAGAAGGCGAGGAGGCGCTGTGGATCGCAGAATTCAAACGAAAAGTGCCCGCAGCCGGCGCGGCACGCCGACCATCAGCTACAGAAACCATAGCAGATGACCCGTCTGGCGCTTTCGATGCGCAGTGGCTTGTGGTGCCGCGGCATCCCAACCGATTCGACGAAGTCGCGCAGTTGCTGCAGGCTGCGGGGCTGCGGGTAGCCCGCCGCAGCCAGTGGCCGCACGGTGAAGCCGCCCCGCCCGAGGCCGACGTCTGGCTGGGCGACACGGTCGGCGAGATGGCGCTGTACTACGGCATGGCGCATGCCGCCCTGCTCGGCGGCAGCTTCGAGACCCTGGGCGGCCAGAATTTGATCGAAGCCGCGGCCTGCGGCTGCCCGGTGGTGATGGGGCCGCACACCTTCAATTTTGCCGATGCGGCGGAGCAGGCCGCAGCGGCGGGTGCGGCGACGCGGGTGGCGGACATGGGGCAGGGGGTGGAAGTGGCGCTGCGGCTGGTCGGTGATCCGGCCGCGCGGCAGAAGGCGGCTGCGGCATCGACCGCCTTTGCCGCGTCGCACAGCGGCGCGTCGGCGCGTACGGCGGATGCGATCTGTGCATTGTTGGCGCGGCGAAATGCTGGTTAGCAGTGCGGGACTGCTACTGGACTTGTCATCGCTGGCGCGGTAAGTCCCTGCTCCGCAAAGGAGCGTGTGGCTGAGCGCCTTGGACATGAGCACGATCGCGCTATTCAACATACGTTTATGGTCGAGTTCGCGCAACTTAGGTTAAACAAATTCCGATCTGCCAACCGTGTAGCTACCCGGTTCGCGCGCGCAGTGGAGCCCTATTGCTGACTGCTTACAGTAGCCAGAGACCGCTTGGGCTCGGATCGCGGAGCCTGTAGGATGCCGCTTTCGGCCAGAACGGAACGACGGTTTATTTGGGCACTCACCTTTTTCAAGGTGGTGACGGTGTAATGATTAAGAGTCGTTAGCACGAGGTGTAATTTTACTGGAGATTCAATGGCAATTTCAGAAAAAACGGTTGAGCTAAATATTTCTCGCACGGTGATCGAGAAAATGAGGCGATACCATCAAATTAAAGCTTATGCCCTGGGCGCGACGCAAGCACAAGAATCAATGTTTGGATTCGACATAGAGATCACGGATGGAGCATGGTCTGGAGGTTTTGTCCAGTATAAAAGACTTCACCATGTTGCCGGAGGTTTTAAGCGCTGGAACCTTAATAGGACCACCCACCGCGACCAACACTCTTTGTTGCTTTGGATAGAAGCAACTGGAATTCCTGTATTTTACTGCCTACCCAATTTTGACAGTGAGATTGAATTAAGACGTTGGACGCCGCCGCCACTCTGGACTCAAGCTTGGTGGATTAAGCCTAGCGATATTCCGGTCCCGCCTCCTATTGATAAATATCATCATCTCACATTAAGTCCGGCTGGAATTTGGAAAGTTCACTCCGATGAAGGAAAAGCATTTGATCCCGGTTTAGCCTCTTTTAAGTCGCTAGAGGAAAATTGGTTTGATCGATTGGACAAAGATATTGACCTTGCAACAATAAAAACCAAGCTCAACAAAGAAATTTATCGCCGATGGGAGCTTATTAATTCCGATCGATTAAGCTCGCAATCAAAATCTGAAAAAATAGAGCGAGCGGAGCATGGTCGTTACATGGGAAATATTCTTCAGGGCCTGGGGCTTATCTCGTACTCAAGAGAATAAAGTTGGGTTGGTGTTATGGTAGAGCGAATTTTGAAAAATCTAAGTCCTAGATTTTATCAGATGGCCGAACTTTTAGAGCGTCGTCCAACATAATGGGCAATGTTTACTTCGTGCCGAGGCTATGGGAAAACGTAGATGACACACTTTCACGGGAAACCCTATACGCTTAACCTCATCGATATCATGAGTTGAGGCCGATCCGCGAGGTAGGCTCTCATTGAGTTGCTTCAATCGAGCGAGAGAGTTATGCCTTCACAAAGCCTCAGCTCAAAGCAGACCCGAAATTTGTGATTCGCCGGCCGCCAATCGTAACCGTATCTGGGGATCAGTCCAGTATTAGAGGCGGATATGGTATCGATGGGAAAATCTCTAGATGTATTGCTTTCGACACATCATAGCTGTATTTTATGGGCCAACCCCATTTTTCAGAATCGATGTTTAATCCGTCATAGCATTCTTTTTTGAAATTTACTAAATCCTGGGTTGTACTGGCCAACTGATAGCCGGCTCTACCATTATTGCTAATTTCGAATTTTGATGAAATAATTTCGCAGGTGCAGGCCGCAATCCATATTAAAGTGGAGGGCACCCATTTTTCTGTTCTGGCAAAAAGATACCACGATTTTATATCATTCCTGGCTTGATGCGCCCATTCCCTAATTTCAGCAATCTCGTTTACTTCCCTTGAATCATTTTCGTAGCCATAAGTTGCCAAATATATTCTTCCTTGGATGGATTTTGCGAGCCGCTCACTATTTGAAATTCTACTCATGAATCTTTTTAATTGGGTGGTGTCTCGGTTCTCTATTGCCGATCTTGGTATGCTGTAATGAATAAAATATTCACCACCGATTTTTCCAAGCAATTGCTGCTCGACCTCGAATTTAGAAACGTGGTCCTCAGCCTCACCAAATAAAAGCTCAATAGATTCGAAGTTTTGCAAATCAAGAATTTGCGTTTTGGGAATCGGATATCTCCAGCCGCTCTCCTGAAAATCCACTTTGTCTTTCTCAAGCGCAGCCCAAAAACATATTTTAGTATTAGGGTCGCAGATTATTAAAAGAACTGGCATTTGAAGATTTAGAAAATAATTTAAATGTTCCTTGGTGTCTTTGTACCAGTGCATACTTCCCTTGTTCGAAAGGTAACTTGCACCCGTTTTTATTTGAGCGGCAATGGTGCGACCCGTAACGGCATTTCTCTTCGAAACGTAATCGACGTAGGCATCAACACCAAAATCGTGCTCTTGGTGGGTTCGCCTGAAAATCCATCCAAAAATATCGTTAAATATCGTGGCGACACAATTAATCCCAATATCAGCAGTTGTAGAACTGCTCGGTCTGGTAGGAAATTTTTTCACCATCTTAAGTGTCTGTTTTTGGCCGAGGCTGTGTGGAAACGCAGAGACGAACTCTCCTAGCGGGCTCCAACCGGCGATTGGTTCCGTATTTTGGTCCAGA